>NZ_JACEFG010000010.1 GCF_013694105.1 Halobacillus locisalis
CAGCTCGCTTCCCGCGCTCGACTTGCATGTATTAGGCACGCCGCCAGCGTTCGTCCTGAGCCAGGATCAAACTCTCCATAAAAGTTGAAGTTTGACTTGCTCATTTGCACACCGAATGTGCTTGTTTAAATTCCTTCTATAATAGAAAGAATATCTTGACGTACTGGTTGGTTCGTTCAGTTTTCAAAGATCAAATAAATGGTGGAGCCTAGCGGGATCGAACCGCTGACCTCCTGCGTGCAAAGCAGGCGCTCTCCCAGCTGAGCTAAGGCCCCATTTTGTAAGGAATGGTCGGGAAGACAGGATTCGAACCTGCGACCCCTTGGTCCCAAACCAAGTGCTCTACCAAGCTGAGCTACTTCCCGTAATAATGGCGCGCCCGAGAGGAGTCGAACCCCTAACCTTCTGATCCGTAGTCAGACGCTCTATCCAATTGAGCTACGGGCGCATATAAAGTTATGGTGCCGAGGGCCGGACTCGAACCGGCACGGTGGAAACCCACCGCAGGATTTTAAGTCCTGTGCGTCTGCCAATTCCGCCACCCCGGCTTGACAAGTTATATAGTAAACTCTTGTTGTTTAATGTAAGTAGCTCTGAAATCATGGAGCGGAAGACGGGATTCGAACCCGCGACCCCCACCTTGGCAAGGTGATGTTCTACCACTGAACTACTTCCGCTTATAAAGTGCGGGTGGAGGGACTTGAACCCCCACGCCGTGAAGCACTAGATCCTAAATCTAGCGTGTCTGCCAATTCCACCACACCCGCAAGAAATGGTGAGCCATGAAGGATTCGAACCTTCGACCCTCTGATTAAAAGTCAGATGCTCTACCAGCTGAGCTAATGGCTCATAACGAAACAATGGTGCCGGCCAGAGGACTTGAACCCCCAACCTACTGATTACAAATCAGTTGCTCTACCAGTTGAGCTAGGCCGGCTAAATGGTGGAGGATGCAGGGCTCGAACCTGCGACCCCCTGCTTGTAAGGCAGGTGCTCTCCCAGCTGAGCTAATCCTCCAGGATATATGTAAGGCTTGGCGGCGTCCTACTCTCACGGGGGTAAACCCGACTACCATCGGCGCTGAAGAACTTAACTGCTGTGTTCGGCATGGGAACAGGTGTGACCTCTTCGCCTTCGCCACCAAACCTTATTCTTTTTTCAAGGACAAGATATATTATATTGTCCATTCAAGAAAAAATCAAGGGTAAATTTAAAGTTTTTTATAAACCCTCAAAACTGGATAAGAGTATAACCAAACATCGAAACGAACATCTTTTCAAGATAGATAAGTCATCGATCCATTAGTATCCGTCAGCTCCACGTGTCACCACGCTTCCACCTCGGACCTATCAACCTCATCGTCTCTGAGGGATCTTATTTGCTTAAAGCAAAGGGAAATCTCATCT
>NZ_JACEFG010000001.1:0-1370000 GCF_013694105.1 Halobacillus locisalis
AGATGAGATTTCCCTTTGCTTTAAGCAAATAAGATCCCTCAGAGACGATGAGGTTGATAGGTCCGAGGTGGAAGCGTGGTGACACGTGGAGCTGACGGATACTAATGGATCGATGACTTATCTATCTTGAAAAGATGTTCGTTTCGATGTTGATGATACTCTTATCCAGTTTTGAAGGTTTACTTAAAACCTTATATGATGTGGTGGTGAAGGCGAAGAGGTCACACCTGTTCCCATGCCGAACACAGCAGTTAAGCTCTTCAGCGCCGATGGTAGTCGGGTTTACCCCCGTGAGAGTAGGACGCCGCCACGTCAATGTTAAAACCTTTAGGAGATTACCCTAAAGGTTTTTTTGTACGCACCTAGAAAATATCAGCGTGTGATGCAGGAGTCAACTAGCCATATTAGGTACTACACCTTTGTGCGTAGCCACTTCATATAGAGAAGCTACATTATATGGTCTCAATCTATTATAAGTGAAGCACGTTGGTTTTTGATCCATGGCCTATAGTTTGCGTGTATATTCCAAAGGGTATCTTATATTATGTACAATTGTCTTAGAGAGGATGAATGCGTATGGCAACGCTAGAAAGAAAAAGAGATACATACTGGAATTGGAAGTATGCCATCATGATTATTTTTATTCCAATCGGTTTTTACTTAGTATCCCTTCGTGAAGACATTTCACCAATTCAACATATCAGTTACATAGCCATTATTCTTTGGTTAGCGGGAGTTGGAGTTTTTGGTGTGACCCACCGTTACCAACCATTACGAGTGTATGGATATTTGTATCTAACAGGTAGTGTATTATTCGCTTATTTGGGACTAGTGTTCATCTGGTAAAAGGTTGCCGAACTGTGAAATTCTCGTTATAATAAAAGCGAATATATGTTCGGAGGGATTGGTATTAAACTTGTACGTTGGAGCTATTCTGGAAGAAAGATGGTCAGAGGCTATTTTGATAAATTCCCTTACTCTACCTTTTATTTTCGTAGGATACGCAGATTCTACATCATGTACACTTTGGATTGGCACTCAGAAGATCCAGAAGTTAGTCCAGAAGACCGTGATGTTATGCAATCCTTGATAAATGAAGAATTAGGAAGAGAAAAAGAATATAAACAAAGAAAATCGAGAAGCATTTAGTGCTTCTCGATTTTTATATAGGAGATGATATGGGGCCCAATGGGTGGAATATCAAATACCTCTCCTGCTTTAATAAAACCTAATTGGTCATAGTATCCTTGGGCACTAGTCCGGGCATTACACCAAAGATAATCCACGTTTAAGGATCGCAACCTATCTAGTGCTTTGTGAATAACCATTGTTCCTGCACCTTTACCTTGGTCCTCCGGCTTCGTAGCCATTCCTCTTAGTCGGTACTGGACGCCTCTTGGAACTTCAGTATGCGTTTCACGATAGAAAGAGCCAATACTAATTAACTCGTCCTGATCATAAACACCAAGGTGGAAACTCGCTTGGTGCGAGTCGTTTGGATAATAACAGGCTTCTCTCGTTTGATTCGGACGAAGAATGGTATGACGTAATGAGATAGTATCTTTTGCTTTTATGCGTTTCACTTCCATATCAGCACTCCCCCCGTTTATCCCATTGATTCCCACGCAGCATGCATCCCGGCTACTCTTCCCGTGACCATAGCGGAGGTAATATTATATCCCCCTGTATATCCATGAATATCAAGGATTTCTCCGCAAAAATATAAACCATGCATTAATTTTGACTGCATTGTGTTCGGGATGATTTCTTTAATAGAAACGCCACCGCCTGTAACAAATGCTTTTTCAATCGGCTGACTATCATGAATAGTTACATGAAATTGCTTCAAATAACTTACAAAGTCCGATAATTTGGCATTTGAGATATTGGCTGCTTTATCTTCGTGAGTTATCTCAACCAGTTCTAATAAGTGATCGAGTAAACGTTCAGGTACAATACCTTTTACTACATTGCGAAATGCTTTCTTAGATTGTTCTTTTGCATCTTTTTGAATGCGCTCATAAAGGTCATGTTGCTTTTCATCAGGGATACAATCGATTTCAATTGTGACAGGTCTATGCCCTTTCATGAATTCTTTGACGACATACTGAGAACATCTAAGGATAGCTGGTCCTGACAGTCCAAAGTGTGTAAATAACATGTCCATCTTGTGTGTTACGATTCGTTTTCCTTTTTGATTTAGAACGGATACATCCACGTCTCTTAAGGATAGGCCCTGAAGCGTTTTATTCTTAATGAATGCATCATTAGAAAGTAAGGGAACTTCAGTAGGGAATAATTCTGTTATCGTGTGCCCAGCTTTCTTAGCCCAGGCGTACCCGTCTCCGGTACTTCCAGTGTAAGGCACTGCTTTACCTCCCACGGCGAGAACTACAGACTTCGTGTACAGCTTTTCACCTGATTTAAGGATGATTTCATGGTCATTTTCCCCGTAATGAATGGCTTCGACGGGGGTGGATTTTCGGATTTCTACGTCAAGGTTCTCTAACTGATCGAGGAGTGCTTGAACGACATCTTTTGCTTTGTTACTGACCGGAAACATCCGTCCGTGGTCTTCTTCCTTTAAACCGACTCCGAGACCTTCAAAGAAATCGATAATGTCATAGTTGTTGAACACAGAAAATGGGCTATACAAAAACTTCCCGTTTCCTGGAATGTGTTTGATCACTTCTTCTTCTGGAAGTCGGTTGGTGACATTGCACCGTCCTCCCCCAGAAATGGCTAGCTTTGTACCTAGCTTCTTTCCTTTATCTATGAGAAGGGTCTTGACGCCTTGTTCGGCAGCAGCAATCGCCGCCATTAAACCAGACGGTCCGCCTCCTATAACTGTAACTTGATAGGTCATGGTGTACTTCCTTTCTTTTTTCCGTTCATTCATTGTTTTCCCTTTATCTATGATAAAATAGATGAGGTCGATTCTACAATCAAATTGAAGGTGAATAAATAAATATGTCGAAGATTTTAAAAGGTACGCTGTTGCTGACTGCTGGAACTTTTTTGTCTAAGTTCCTTGGTATGATTTATACGGTTCCGTTTGAAAACATTGTTGGCTCATACGGAACAGATCTCTTTTCAAAAGCCTATGTCCCTTACAGCATTCTATTAAGCTTATCCAGCATGGGAGTTCCTGTAGCTGTTTCCAAGTTTGTCTCCAAATATAATGCATTAGAGGATTATGAAACAGGAAGGAAAATGCTGAGGGCCGGAATGATTCTCTTATCCCTAACAGGTGTTCTAGCCTTCTTCATCCTTTATTTCTCAGCAGGTCAAGTGGCCGCTTGGACGGTTGGTGCTGATTCAGAACAACTGGGTGAAGTGACCATGGTCATTCAAATGGTGAGCTTTGCCCTATTGGTCATTCCTCCCATGAGTATTACGAGAGGTTTCTTCCAAGGTCACGAGTCGATGGCTCCGACAGCAGTTTCACAAGTCGTAGAACAAATTGTAAGGATCGTTTTCTTATTGGCGTCCGTCTTTATTATTGTACAAGTCATGCAAGGACCGATTCCTAGAGCGATTGGTTATGCAACTTTTGCTGCATTCGTAGGGGGCGTTGCGTCTTGTTTGGTCCTTTATATTTATTGGAGACGACGCAAACCTTACCTCGATCGTCAGTTAGCCAATCAAGAATATACGTACGGTTTATCGAATCAGGAGATGTTCAAAGAGTTATTCACTTATGCCGGTCCTTTTATTCTAGTCGGTATTGCGACTCCATTATACCAGCTTGTTGACCAATTTACGTTAGAAAAAGCAATCGAGGCGGCAGGATATGGGTATAACAATGAGTTTTCAACGATTAACTTCTTAAGTCATAAATTGGTGATGATTCCTGTTACCTTAGGACTTGGTCTTTCATTAGCTTTATTACCGGCAATCACTCAATCTTATACGAAACAAAATACTAATCAGTTGAATCGACAAATCAACCAAGCTTTACAAATCGTCGCACTTCTCATCATCCCTGCCGTTGTTGGTCTTGGTGCGGTTGCGATGGATGCTTATGCAACATTCTATGGAACAGAGGATCTAGACCTTCGTGGAAGCCTTCTCAGGTGGTATGCTCCAGTAGGGCTCTCATTGGCGCTTTACACGGTTACTTCATCCATATTGCAAGGAATTAACAGGCAAAACTTTGCCGTAATCAGTCTAGGTACAGGTATTCTACTGAAAATTGCCTTTAACTGGTGGTTCATTCAATTATTTGGAGCTAAGGGTGCAATCATTGCAACAGGTCTCGGCGTGACGGCTGCTGTTTGCTTAAACTTTTGGAGAATTTTCACTGCTATCTCATTCGATTACAAACCATTGTTTAAACGCACGTTGCTCATATTAATCTTAACGACGGTTATGGCCGTTACCGTTATATTAGTACGCTTTGCTCTCCTATATATATTTGATCCAGGAGACAAGCGCTTAGATTCATTGTTTGTATTAATTCTTAGCATAGGTGTAGGTGGGATTGTCTACGGTTGGTTAGCATACCAGACAACCTTACTCGAACGTGTCCTAGGAGGACGGGTTCGTGTACTAGATAAATTTCTAAAACGTTAAAAAATGGAGGGATTTACGTGCGAATCGATAAATTGTTAGCTAACATGGGTTACGGGACGAGAAAAGAAGTGAAAACTCTGCTTAAAGGTGGAAACGTAAGGGTCAATGGCCAAGCTGAGAAAAGCCCAAAAACCCACGTAGATCCTGATGAGGATTCTGTCACGGTCATGGGGGAAGAAGTCGAATATCGTGAGTTCATTTATTTAATGATGAACAAACCTGGTGATTTGATTTCGGCCACTGAGGATGCTCATGAAACAACAGTCATTGATATTTTGCAACCAGAAGATCATGTATTTGATCCTTTTCCAGTCGGAAGATTAGATAAAGATACGGAAGGCTTGTTACTCATAACCAATGATGGTCAACTTGCTCACAAATTGACATCCCCTAAGAAAAAAGTAGGGAAGACCTATTACGCTATCATCGATGGGAAAGTGACCGAAGAGGATGTTGTGAAGTTTTCAAACGGAGTGACGCTGGATGATGGGTATCATACGAAGCCGGGGGAGCTTACAATCCTCAAGTCCGGTGAGGAATCCGAAATTGAACTGACCATCACAGAAGGCAAGTTTCACCAAGTCAAGCGAATGTTCGAATCTGTAAATAAATCAGTTATCTATTTAAAGCGAATCAAAATGGGGGTACTAGAACTCGATCCTGAACTAGAGTTAGGAGAGTACCGCGAGTTGACCGATGAAGAAATCGAATATTTGTTGTCCACAACAGGAACAGATGAATAAAAAAAACACCCGGACTTATGTCCGGGTGACTTTAAAATAAGGTCAATTAAGAAATTTTCACTTTCTTCTCAGTAATGGTCCACTTTCCACGGTTAGGACTCGAAACAAGCCCGTTATATTCCAGAATACTTAAATCCCTTTGCATAGTTCGGTCTGTAATACCGAATTCTTCTGCTAACTCGTTCGTTGTCACTGTTCCGACTTTTTTAATGTAAATATAAACAGCTTTAATTCGGTTGAGCATACGGGAAGATGGATGATTCAAAAAACCACTCCTTATTCGTCTTGGAAATTGTGGTGCTAGTGTTCCTTTGAAGTTGCTTTCATTCTACAATAACGTTTGACCCTGCGCTACAAATACGCCGTTATTTTACAGACTATTCACCAAATTTACGAAATATTAAAAACTAGGGGGCTATTTATGGTTCTTTTTAGAAAATTTTTCTTGAAATTAGTGAAAGTGAGTAACTATGTTTTATTTCTTTCTAGCGCCATGTTGATCGTCTTATCCACTATTTTGATCGTCCTGGTGGAAAATGATACATTTCCAACCCTTTTTGATGGCTTCTGGTGGGTGATGACCACCGTAACTACCGTTGGTTACGGGGACTATTACCCCGTATCCGTCGCCGGTAGGATTATCGCTATTTTCTTATATGTGTTTGGAATTGGATTAATCGGTGTGGTGATCGGGAAAATCATAGATGGACTTGCCATTTTTAGAAAAAAAAGAGTGGAAGGTGATATTGTGTATAAAGGATCTCAACATTTTATGATCATCGGATGGTCTCAAAAGGCTCATTTTGCTATTAAAGAGATTGTTGAAACGAACCCAGAAGTAGAGATTGTGATCATTGATCAATTGAAGGAAGCCCCAGTGCTGAGTGAAAATATCCATTACATAAAAGGGGACGGTGCGGATGTCGAGACATTGCAAAAAGCAAATGTTAATGAAGCACGGGCTGTTCTGATCTTCGCTGATGACCGGATGCAAAACGATCAGATGACCGATGGAAAAACATTGCTGATTGCTTCTTCCATTGAATCTGTAGCACCAAAAGTCCATACGATCGTCGAGATCATGGAAGAGAAACATATTCATAATTTCAAACATATCAACATCGACGAGTTTATCATCTCGAATGAAACCATCTCTTCGTTAGCTGTCCGTTCAGCATTCAGAAAAGGCGTTTCAGAAATATACGGGCAATTGTTGAGGAGATCGGTTGGTGAAGATCTTTATCACATCCCTCTTAGGAAAGAGTGGAAGACGTATAGAGATGCATTTCAATCCTTATTAAGCGAAGGGGCGACTCTGATTGCTGATCGAAACGACCTATCTATCAATCGGAAATTAGATGAATCCATTCCGGTGTCAGCAGAACTATATGCGGTTTGTGATCGTTCCACTTACGAAGAAATAGTGAAGGGAGCCAATTTAACATGAATTTTAAAAACTTAAGTGAGCAATATCAAGAAGAATTTTTAAAAAAGGCAAGTCGCCTACTTTCTATTCAAAGTGTTTACGAAGAGAGTGAAACGTACCCTTATGGTGAGGCTATTGATCAAGCTTTGCAAGAAATGCTATCTATAGGGAAAGAAGATGGGTTTGCTACGAAAAATGTGGACGGACAAGCTGGACATATTGAATATGGAGAAGGGGAAGAGATTCTCGGCATCCTTGGCCACTTGGATGTTGTCCCTGCAGGAAATGGATGGTCTACACCACCGTTTGAACCGACGGTCATTGATGGAAAACTTTATGGCCGTGGAGCCCAAGATGACAAAGGGCCAGTCATGGCAGCTTATATCGCTATGAAACTATTGAAGGATCAAGGCTTTAAACCTAACAAACGAGTAAGACTGATTGTCGGTACGGATGAAGAGAGGGATTGGCAGGGAATCGAACACTATTTCGCCAAAGAAGAAATGCCTAAATTCGGTTTTACACCGGATGCCTCTTTCCCTGTCATCCATGCAGAGAAAGGGTTGTTAGATGCGTATATAACTTGTACTCTTCCTAATGATGAAAAGGCCCTCGTCACTATTCAGAACCTTAAAGCAGGTGGTCGCTTGAATATGGTTCCAGATGAAGCGACAACGGTACTCATCTCTGATTACAATTTATATGAAGGATTCGATCAATTCTTGAAGGAAAAACAGCTGGATGGCCATATCGAGAATTTAGGCAATCAATATAAGCTGACGATAGAAGGACACTCTGTCCATGCCAGCACACCAGAACAAGGTTCCAATGCCATCACTTCGCTACTGTCCTACTTGTGTACTCTTCCTACTGGAGAGTCCTGCCAAAAAACGTTGACAGAGATCAAAGAAGCGTTTGAGTCTACAGATGGAAGTGGCATGAAGATTGACCAATCTGATCAGGATTCTGGGGCGTTGACGTTGAACTTGGGGTCTTTACAGATTACGAAAGAGCAATCCTGTCAAGTCGGTTTCAATCTAAGATACCCTGTCACCTCAAATCATGAAGAGATTATCCAGAAGCTCGAACATTTTGCTGAACAGCTGAATGGAGAATTTAAAATCTATGATCATTTACAAGCTCTCTATCTTGAAAAAGATCACCCGTTCATTCAGACGTTACTTCGAGTATATAACGATGTAACGGGTGAAGAGGCAACCGCTAAATCGATGGGTGGGGCAACATATGCCCGGTCCTTGGAAGCGGGTGTAGCTTATGGAGCACTGTTCAACCACAGTCCCGATACCGCCCATCAAAAGGATGAGCATGTTCTCCTCTCAGATATGAAGAAAGCTATTGAAATCTATGCCACCGCTATTTATGAACTAACGAAGTAAGTAACAGAAAGGTCCGTTATTATGGTTCAGTCATCTACAGAAAAAACGTATCGATTCATTCAAGTGTTTTATTTCTTTTCGTTTTTCAGTTTCGGATCATTGTTTCCGCTTCTATCTGTTTATCTGGAAGAAGAAAAAGGGTTGAGTCATACACAAATTGGTCTAGTGATTGCTGCCCTTCCACTTGTGACAATCTTCATTCAACCGATTTGGGGTATGATCAGTGACTACACTAGACGACCGAAGCGGCTATTGATGGTCGCTTCGGTTGTTGCTTCCATTCTGGGTTTCTTCTATCCTATGCTTCAAGTGTTTCCGCTCTTGTTGGTCGGGATTATTTGTATCGCTCTATTTCAGTCCGGCATCGTACCTCTATCTGACAGTCTTTCTTTGAATTTTGTTCAACAAAACGGAAAAGAGTATGGCAATATCCGGCTATGGGGGGCGATTGGCTTTGCGGTATCGGTCTTTGTGTTAGGACGTGTAACGGAAGCGACCGGTTCCTTGAGTTGGATCTTCTACTTCTTTTCTACTGGCTTATTATTTGCTCTTTTATCTTTAGTTCATTTTCCTAAGCGGGCGGATGCTGTATCCACATCTTTTCGAGAGGGATTAAGTGTTTTGGTGAAGCAAAAGCCGTTCCTTTTATTTCTGCTGTCGAATTTCCTAGTATTTGGCCCAGTTCTGGCTAATAATTATTATTTTGGTACATTTATCTTATCCGTTGGTGGAACGTTATCCGGGGTAGGCGTTGCCTTTCTACTGGCAGCAGGAAGTGAGGCCCCTTTTATGAAGTTCGCCCAGCAAGTGATCAATCGCGTCGGTGTACTTCGTGTATTGATGTTCAGTTCTCTGGTCTCTGGTAGTCGTTGGTTGCTCTATTCATTTGAGCCTTCTAGTGAAGTTGTGTATGCGACGACTATAGTTCAAGGGATATCAGTCGGATTGTATATACCAGCTGCCCTCATTCTAGTACGTGAGCTTGCGCCGGATAATGTAAGAGCTACAGCTGTAGGTCTTTATTCTGCAGTAGGTAACGGGTTAGGTAATGCGTTTTTCACTTTCCTAGGCGGAGTAGTTATTGATGTGTGGAGTGTGACGGGGATGTACAGCTTCTTTTCTATGATGACGTTTACGGGCATGGTTCTAGTGTACGTTGTCAGCCGCTGGATCAATCTGACGAATAGAGGAGTATTGTCAAATGAGTAATCACTATTTTATCGGAATCCCTATGTCCTCATCTACGAAACAGTCACTTGTTAAATGGCAGCAAACACTGCGGGATCACATGAACTACAAAGTGTGGACGCATCCAGAGGACTTTCATATTACATTAAAATTTCTCGGAGATTCTACCGATGATAAAGTAAGGGAATTAGTGGAGCGGCTCAAATCGGGAAGTTGGCCAGGTCCTTTTACACTGCGGGTTGGTCCTGCAGGTTCGTTTGGCGACAGAAAACAGCCACGCGTGTGGCATGCTGAAGTGACACCAGTAGATTCGCTTAGAGAACTAAAAGAAACAACAGAAACGATCGTAAACACCCTTGGTTGGAAGAGAGAACAAAGGCCATTCCATCCTCATGTAACGATTGCAAAAAAACAAGCAGAAGGTAGGTCGCCAAAAGATTCGGTGACACTTTTTTCTCAGCATTTTGATGAATATATCGATCGTTTTCACTTATATCGTATTCATCCACAAAGCGAACAAAAGTACGAACAAGTGGCCACGATCCATTTAGGTCAGGAGGGCAAGAATGGCCCAACTAATTAAGTTGCAAGATTATATTTCCAGGTATGAATCAAACATTTACCAATACCCTTCTAAGTATATTCGGTTGAAACAAGAACACTGGAAGAAGATGAAGTCTTTATTCGACCAAGGTTTATTAGAGCAATCATCAACAGAAGAAGCACCGGAGGAAGAGGGACATTTATATAAAAAATCCGGATGGAAGCGGTTGTTCCGTACCCATTCAGATGATGCCCAACCTCAGCCACCGGTTTCTAGAAAAGACAATGTACAACTGCCGAAAACCATTGATCAATTGAAAAAGTATTTTCTTGACGGTTTGTTTCCGTTCCAGTTGAAATGGGCATCTACAACGTTAAGGGAAAAATCATTTGTCCATCAATCTTATAAAGAGGATGAACGGTTGAAGTTTTACCTTCAGCGCTTTCCTGATACCTATTTCCTTATGTATCGTCCTGTTGTCGTAATGAAGCGGGCGGAAATGGAAGCTTTGCCAATCCTGATTGGACCGTATGGTATCGAAATTATCTATGAAATGGATCTTCCTGGTGCAGATGAAGTGGAGCCTACATCTGAAAAGAGTTGGTATATGGAGAAGGACGGGGTTCGAACCAAAATGCTCAGTCCTGTACTTGCGTTGAATCGTACCGAAACCTTTATAAAAAGTGTCTGGAATGCTTATGGTCTTTCTTTCCCTGTTCAAAAAGTGGTGCTGGCTCCTAATCTATCATTCAAGCATAGACAAGAGCCTTATATGACCACGTTTGTTGATCGGGAGCGATATGATACTTGGTTACAAGAACGTCGCCAATATGTTTCGCCTTTAAAGCATGAGCAACTAAAGGCAGCAGAAGCTTTATTGAAACATTGTCAAACGACGTCCTTCAAGCGTCCGGAATGGGATTCAGATGAAGAGTTTATGGAAGACTGAACTCCTTTTCTGGAACAGCTTTCGGTCTACCGATAAAGTATCCTTGACCATAATCCACCCCTAATTGGTTTAACCATGTCCACTCTTCAAGAGTTTCGATTCCTTCGGCCAATACTTGTATACCGAGTAGATCTGCTCGCTCCATTACTTGGTATAAGAATTCCTGATTTTCTTTATTTTCATGACAGTTCTGAATGTATGAACGGTCCACTTTTAAGTAATCCGGTTTTAATAAAGACAACATTTCGATTGTACTGTAACCAGAACCGACGTCATCAAGGGCCACCTTCATACCTGAAGCTTTATACGTATCCAAAATTCGCTTCAAGTGGTCGACATCCGATATTTTCTCTGTTTCCACAACTTCAAATACTAAGTCTGATGGATCAATCTGGAATTCTTTCACAATTTGGAATGTATGCTTCAAACAAAATTCTGGTACGTAAATTGTGGAAGGCAGGAAGTTTATGAAGATTTTCTGACCTTTTGTGAGAAATTCTGATTTGGCTTTCACAGCTGAACGTCTAGCTTTTTGGTCGAGCATGGATTGTAAGCCTGAGCGCTGAGCGTATGAGAAAAGTTCTCCAGGATTAACGGATTGCTCTGTCGTCCTCAATAAAGACTCATATCCATACACCTCATTTGTACTCATATCTACGATTGGCTGTAGATGAGAAGTGAAATCACCATCATGAATGATAGAAGCGAGATTCGGCCTTTTAAGTCGTTCATATAGATGATGGATAGAGATCGGAAATGACTGAGAGCTTTCCAAGTTGAGAATATGTAACCAGAAATTCGATGTGTTCTTTTGGTATAGTAATTCTAAGGTGGCTACAAGATTATCAATGCTCGAGTATTGAAAAACCACGGTATCATTGTCCTGATAATCTATAGCCAGGTCTCTTGGTTCTCCATCCATATGCACGTTTTTTCGGTTGATGACGAGTGCACCTTTTTCAGGAAGAGTGACACTCGTCCCACAAAATTGACAGTCTTTGCTCAATGTAAGTCCCCCTTTATCTTATATTATAATAGAATAGTAACAGATTTACATAGTAATTTGATTATCATTTAGGAGAAATGTCTGATGTATTTATTGATTGTAAACCCACAAGCCGGTAATGGAAGGGCAGACCGTCTTTTTGAATCCATCCAAAGAGATCCCTTGTTCAAAGAAAAGAATTGTCGGACATTCCGAACGGCCTATAAAGGGCATGCAGAGAAATTAGCAGAGCAAATAGCCGAAATTCACCATGAACATGTACAATGTATCATTGTGGTAGGTGGAGATGGAACGTTACATGAAGTCGTCAACGGATTACGCCATTATCCTGCCATTCCTGTTGCTTTGATTCCTACTGGTTCTGGTAACGACTTCTCCAGGGGAATCAAATCAAAGTTGAAAGGTGTACGTCTATTTCGAAAAATTGTACAAAACCCTAAGCGCCTCTCTGTACATATTGGGAATTACGTGACAAACGGTCGCTATAAGCATGGTAATCGGCTATTTGTCAATAGTGTGGGATTCGGGTTGGACGGGGCGCTTGTAGAATTGGCAAACAAGCATCAATTTCGGAAATGGATTAAACGGTTACACCTTCACCCCTACATTTATCCTATTGCACTATTACCCGTTTTAAGGACTTTCGAACCCATAAATATCGAAATCTATATAGATGGTAACAAGGAAGAAACGGAAAGAGCGACACTTGTAGCTGTAACAAACCATGCATACTACGGGGGCGGCATGAAGATTGCCCCTCAAGCAAATATCAAGAAAAAGAGGTTTTCTGTGACGATTATCGATCCATTACCAAAATGGAAATTGATCTTATTTTTTGTGACGGTCTTTTTAGGGAAACATACACTTCTCAAAGAAGTTCGTGTGATGGAAGCGGAAACTTTTAAAATTACGTCAAAACAGGCTATTCCTTATCAAGTGGATGGACAAGCAAGTCATTGTTTTCAAAGCGTGCTGAGTAAAACAGAGAAAACGCGCATGGTCTACTGGTCATAGTGATAATTTCTTGAAACCAAGTGGTTCGATAGGTTAATCTAATGAAGTGAGACAAACGAACGGTTGTAAGAAAACCTTTGGATAGGTCCGAAAGTACGATATACTAGTACTATACAATGAACGTGATGTAATCACAGGAAGATTTGAGGAATTGAAGGTGAATTGGTTGGAACATATACTTGGTAATAATTGGACAGTTACACCAGCTGGCGGTTCAACAGGAGAGGCTTATTATGCACAAACAGAAGGCAAGCGACTATTTCTTAAGCGTAACTCTTCTCCCTTTCTTGCTGTACTTTCTGCCGAAGGTATCGTACCCAAGCTAGTGTGGACCAAGCGCCTGGAAAATGGTGATGTGATTACTGCCCAAGATTGGTTAGAAGGACGTGAACTTCAACCAGAAGAAATGAATCACCCGAGAGTAGCAGCGTTATTGAGTAAAATCCACCATTCAACGGAATTGCTTGATATGTTGATGCGATTAGGCAAGCATCCTTTAACTCCGGATGAAGTGTTGAAAGACTTGAAAGAAAATCAGAAAGTGTTGAGTCAATTAGATCCTAGTATTGAAATACAAAAGGCGATGGAATTTCTAGAAGAGCGTGTCGACCAAGTGCATCATCATGTCCATGTAGTATGCCACTGTGATACAAACCATAATAATTGGTTGCTTTCGGATAACAATCAATTGTATCTCATCGATTGGGATAATGCGATGGTGGCAGACCCAGCTCTTGATTTGGGAATGTTGCTATACTCGTATATTCCTGAGGTGAGATGGGATGAGTGGTTGAAAGAGTACGGAATTGAGCCTGATCAACACTTATATAAGCGAATGATTTGGTATGCCGTTTCTCAGGCGTTGGCATTTATCCAATGGCATCAGATGCGCGGAGAATATGATGAGGCGTCTATTCGATTGGATAAATTGAAAAGAATGATGATCAAACAGAATATTATGGATTAAAAAAACCGTTGCGCATAGAGCAACGGTTTTTTGGTCTTAAAATCGAAGTGTATAAGGTGGAAGATTATTGACTGATCGTTGGGGTATATTTTAGCTTTTTCTCACGAACTTCTGCATTCGTTTTTTCAGATAGTTTTTCAAATGGGTATATAAATAAAGCATATCCTGCAAATAAAACAGAGAAAACAGCAAGTACGGTTGTTTCAAATAATTTACTAATTAGATTCATGGGTCTACTCATCACTCCATCATTGTATTTATCGCACGAATATAATGATATATCAGGAAGCGCTTACAACCCAACCCCCTAGATTCAATAAATGATGAGATACGGAGGGCTTCTTTTGCTTGTCAATTACATATCCACCCCATAGTCTATAATGATCGATTTTTATCCTGAATCCTTCAGAATCCACAGATTTCTAGTAAAAGTTTTAAAATTAGCCGACTTCGTGGTACGATTCATACGATAGACTGTGTTAAATGTTGTTGTCGAGTTTTCAAAATGTGATGGAAAAGCAATTTTCGATCGACTCCGCAAACGTTGACAAAGATTTAACAAAGTCTAACGATAAGAAGGAGGAATCGTACCAATGCGTTTGAGGCATAAACCTTGGGCTGATGACTACTTGAAGGAAAACGATCAAGTAGTTGTTCAAGAACCCTTTGAATGGAAAGGGAATTGGAAAAGCCTATTTGAACATAAAGATCAGCCTTTACATTTAGAGATTGGATCTGGTAAAGGTCAATTTATTGCAGGAATGGGCAAGCAAGATGAAGAGATAAACTTTGTGGGGATTGAACGAGTGAAAAGCGTGATTGTAGGTGCAGTCAAGAAGGTAGTAGACGCACAGACGACGAATACACGTTTAGTGAATGAAGACGCTGAAGACCTTCGAGAGTTATTTGGTCCGAACGAGGTCGATCATATCTATTTAAACTTCTCAGACCCATGGCCTAAGAACAGGCACGAGAAACGTCGTCTCACCTACCATACATTCTTAGAACAATACCAGGATGTGCTTATTCCAGGCGGAGAAGTTACGCTTAAAACAGACAATAGAGGTCTATTTGAGTATTCGTTAATGAGCTTCTCGCAATTCGGAATGATCATTGAAGAAGTGTCAGTGGATCTACACGCTGATGAGGATCCTCTGAATGTACCGACTGAATATGAAGAAAAATTCTCTGCCAAAGGCCAACCTATATATCGTTGCCGCGTCAGATTCAAAACATGATATCGCTTACAATGGCTCTGGTCTCTATGATAGACTGGAGCTATATTTGTTTTATAGGAGGGGATGTATATGGAATCGATGCAGGTGGGGAGAGCAAAGCTTACTTGGTTGAATGGTGGAGTGACCCATATGGATGGAGGCGCGATGTTCGGAGTGGTTCCGAGGCCGCTATGGAGTAGGAAATATCCAGTGAACGAGAAGAATCAAATTGAACTGCGTACCGACCCGATTTTACTGCAAATCGATGGGTGGAACTTGATCATCGACTCAGGTATTGGAAATGGCAAACTGACGGATAAACAGAGAAGAAATTTCGGGGTTAAGGAAGAGTCAGCTATTGACCTGTCTCTCGGGGAATTAGGGTTGAGACGCGAAGACATCGATACAGTGCTCATGACCCACCTCCATTTCGATCATGCGTGTGGATTGACGATGATCGACGGAGAAGGGTACTCATCTTCTTTCCCGAATGCCACCATTTATACGAGCTCGACCGAATGGGAAGAAATGCAGCATCCCAATATGAGATCACGAAATACCTACTGGGAAATGAACTGGAAAGCGATTCAGAGCCAAGTAACGACTTACGAGGAGTTTGTGGAAATCTTACCAGGTTTAAAAATGATCCATACCAGTGGACATAGTGATGGGCATTCGATCATTGTATTTGAAGATGAGGAAGACATGTTTATACATATGGCCGACATCATGCCGACTCACGCTCACCAAAATGTCTTATGGGTTCTCGCTTATGACGATTATCCCGTAACATCTGTACATGAAAAGCAAAAATGGATGAACTATGGTTATGAGCGGAATGCCTGGTACGTCTTTTATCATGATGCTGAATTTCGGGCGTTGAAGTTTGATGAAGAAGGGCAAGTCATAGACCAGGTTGATCGTAAAGCCTATGCGTATGATGAATAAAAAAGCATCGCGTTCATTTGTGAACGCGATGCTTTTTATCCAAGGTACCATCGATTAAGCCGTTGTTTCAGCTACATCAACAATGGTTCCTGTGTCCGTATCGATATAAAATTCGAACTGTGATGCCTGTCCATCTTGTTGCTTGGAGATTCCTCCACGATATACATCGTAGTTGATGCCATTCTTGTTTAATTCTTCAGGCTTCATGTAAATCCAGGATCCACTGATCGGCCCTTGCTTCTTGAATGCTTCTTTAGCAATCTTCAAAGCTTTCTCAGGCGTCACTCCCTGGCTGTTGTTCAACTGTTCTTTTACGACATAGCCAGCTAGTGCTCCTACACCAGCAGCTAAGGCAACTTTTTTCCAATTCACAACCAATCACCTCACAACTTTATTCTATTATTCAGTATACTAAATTTCCCGATAAAAGGAAATCAAAACAATTGATCGACCGGATTTGTAGAAACGTTTTCAAACTTCCGTTAAAATAGAATAAGACAGTTAAAAAGGAGAGATACATAATGAATGGATACACTAAACAGTTATTCAAAACATTGACCGAACTACCAGGCGCTCCTGGCAATGAACATATGGTTCGTCAATTCATGAAAGAAGAGTTGGAAAAATACTCTGATAAACTCGTACAAGATCGACTTGGTGGTGTGTTCGGAGTTCGTGAAGGTAAAGGGCCGACCGTAATGGCTGCTGGTCACATGGATGAAGTAGGCTTCATGGTTACCCAAATCACGGAAAACGGTATGCTTCGGTTTCAAACACTAGGTGGTTGGTGGAACCAGGTTATGCTTGCTCAACGTGTACAAGTAATGACAGAGAACGGCCCCGTTGTTGGGGTGATTGGATCAATCCCACCACATAATTTGACTCCAGAACAGCGGAAAAAACCAATGGAAGTGAAGAATATGCTCATTGATATTGGTGCCGATGATCGTACGGATGCTGAGTCCATCGGGGTCAAACCTGGACAAGCGATTGTACCGATTTGTCCATTTACTCCTATGGCAAACGAGAAAAAAGTCATGGCGAAAGCATGGGATAACCGCTATGGATGTGGCCTTTCCATTGAACTTTTAAAAGAACTTCAAGGAGAAAGCCTTCCTAATACATTGTATTCTGGTGCCACAGTCCAAGAAGAAGTAGGTCTGAGGGGCGCACAAGTTGCGGCGAATATGATCAAGCCTGATATTTTCTACGCATTGGATGCATCGCCTGCGAATGATATGAGCGGTGATAAAAAAGAATTCGGTCAGTTGGGTAAAGGAGCACTTCTTCGCATCTTTGACCGTTCAATGGTCACACACCGAGGTATTCGTGAATTTATCCTTGATACAGCGGAAAGCCATGACATCCCTTACCAATACTTCATTTCTCAAGGGGGAACGGATGCAGGACGTGTTCATATGTCTAATAATGGTGTTCCTTCAGCCGTAGTCGGAATTTGCTCTCGTTATATTCATACATCTTCATCCATTATTCACGTGGATGATTATGCAGCAGCTAAAGAATTGTTAGTCAAGTTAGTGAGGACGACGGACCAAAACGCTGTTGATCAAATCAATCAAAATGTCTAATACTTTAAAATAAGTCTCGTGTAGCACCTGCTAAACGTAGTAACTTATGCTATGATAGTCAAACGAAGATTGAAGAGAAAGGTGACTGGTACTTTGAAGATTGTTGTCGGATCGCTTAATCCTACAAAGATTGATTCCGTAAAGCAGGTGTTCACAGAAGCGGAAGTGACGGGAGTAGAAGTGGAATCAAAAGTGGCTGCTCAGCCTTTTTCGGATGAGGAAACGTTAGAAGGAGCCATCAATCGTGCCCGGGAATGTGCCTCTATGAAAAAAGAGAGTTTAGGAATCGGTTTAGAAGGTGGCGTCATGGAGATCGAAGATGACTTGTATCTCTGTAACTGGGGTGCGCTTGTGGATCATAAGGAAAATGTCTATACCGCTAGTGGAGCTCGTATTCCTCTCCCTGAAGAAATTAAGAAGCAACTAGAGAAGGGGAAAGAGCTCGGTGAAGTGATGGATGATTACGCGAATAAGCTCGAGGTCAGCAAGAACGAGGGAGCGATCGGTGTTTTCACGAATCACGTCATTCAGAGGCAAGAAATGTTCAGTCATGTTGTGAGACTGCTCCAAGGACAATATCAGTTTTATCAGAATCATTACGAATAACCAATAAAGAAGGTGCCTTACGTTTGTCGTAAGGCACCTTCTTTATTAATAAGCAAAATGAACGCTATTCATAAATATAAGCAAGAACATCCAATGCTTGGTCAATGGTTTCAACAGTGACGTTCGCTTGATTGGATAGTTCTTTCAACGGATGAATGAGTGAGTCTGGACGTACAATGATCAGTGGCTTGCCGAGTTGAATAGCCGCACTCGCATCCATGGCTGTGTTCCATTGTTTATATTTTTCTCCAAAGAGGGCGATGACTGCATCAGACTTTTGGAGAAGGACTTGCGTACGGAAGTTGTTTACACTTGAAGCTGCATCATCACGATAGACCTGACTCGGTTGTTCTCCCATAATGTCTTCGCCAATACTATCAGATCGATCATGATTTTCTTGAGGCCCGACAAATTCAACAGGTAAAGATTTTGTTTCTGCTTTTTTCTTCAATTCATTTCGCCAGTCATCATGAATTTGTCCAGCTAAGTAAACGGTTAATTTCATACGTAAATGCCTCCTTGAATATTTTGACTATTTTTAAGTATGATAGAATTTCATTACTCTGTCTAGGTATCTGCTTTAGACAAAAAGCTCCACTCTCACTCTACAGTGACGGAAAAGGATAACCTCGCATTCCCTCTGCCCGAACTAAAAAAAGCGCTCCCTTAGATAAGAGAGCGCCAATTATTAAGCTAACTTTTCGTTCTGTCCATCGTTTTCGTCATTTTCATTCATATGAGTGAAGGGATCTTCATTATTATCTTCATAAAGCTCTTCGTCCTCATGAATTTCTTGAGTTTCATATTCCATTGTTTCGCCCTCTGGATCATTGTGGAGAAGAAGAACTTCTTCGTTCTCGTCTGATTGTTCAGTGTCCTCTGTGTTTTCCTCCTCCAAATCTTTCAATTCTGTGATCTTAAACTGGTTGACCTCAGCAGATAACTCTTGAGATAAGCCCTGGAGATCTGTCGCAGATTGATTGACTTGTTCAATGGATAACACTTGATTCTCACTAGATGCGGCGACTTCTTCTGCCGTTGCTACCGCTTCTTCAGAGATGATGCTGATCTCATGTAGCTTCTGTTTAACATCTTCATTGACGTGTTCGACTCCGTGAACGGCATCTTTGACTTGAATGATTTGTTTATTCATGTCTTGAACGTGGTTTGAAATGCGATCGAATGCATCTCGAGTCTGGTTGACGGCTTTGTTTTGAGAGCCTTGATATTGTTCGAACTGTTCTGCTTCTGTAGATAAACGAGTCATTTGGTTCGTCATATTATGAACGAGTTCCTGAATGCTATGGGCTTCCTGTTTGGATCGCTCCGCTAATTTTCTAACTTCATCGGCTACCACAGCAAATCCTTTCCCTGCTTCTCCTGCTCGGGCAGATTCAATCGCCGCGTTTAAGGCGAGAAGATTTGTGTTATCTGCGATGTCCTCGATTGTAGCGACGATCTTGTTCACTTCTTTTGATTGCTTCGAAGCTTCCTGGACTTCAGAAGACATGTGAGAGGCGAGTTCAATAAACGATTGCGATGTCTTTTCGAGTTCAGCAACCGTTAAGAGGCCTGCTTTCCCATCTTGATCCGCTTCTTTCAAGCGATCGTCAATGTCTTGAGCAGATTTTTTCGTTTCATTGATTGCTTCTGAGACATGTTCAATTAGTTGGGTGCTTTCATCTACCTTATTCGCTTGGTCTTGAGATCCCGTAGCAACTTGGTTGATCGCTTCGTTCACTTCTTGAGCCTGCATAGTCGTTTGGTCTGATACATCTGCTAAATGATCAGAAGATGTGTGAAGAACTTGGCTTGCTCCGAGTACTTTATTTAGCGAATGGTCCATTCTATCCGCCATTTGATTGAACTGTTCGGCGACTTCTGTTAACTCATCCTTCGACTTTATCTGAATGCGGTGAGAAAGATCGCCTTGTCCAATGATCGATGCCCCGTCTTTCAGTGAGTTAATCGATTTAGAAATCGAACGGATTAAAATAAACCCTATACTAAATGTGATAAGCAGAGCCAAACCACCGATGATGGAAAGAAGTAGAGTCATCATGCTCTTCAAATCACTTTGTTCGGCCTCCATGGAACGGTTGATGGAGTCCGTTGCCACAATTACTTCGTCAATCTGATTCGAAACAGTTGAGGCGATTTCTTCAAAGGAATCCTTTGTCACTTCTGCTTGGGAAAACGTGTTTTTTATCGAATTTAAGGTTTGTTCATATTTGAGCAGGGTAGTATTTACTGAGCTCATCAAACGGTCGGAGATGTCTAATGCCTTGGCATTCTCTTCAAAAACGGCAGCGCTTGATTTAAAGTCGTTTAAATGAGCCTCAGTAGGGTCATTAAGGAATTTCTGTTCCAATAATTTCATTTCAGATAAGTTGGCCTTGAGACGTGGGTTGTCGATTGAAGTGACCATCTTTTCAAATTCATAATAGGATTCATTGATGAATTTATACATTCCTTCTGTGTCTGAAAATCCAACGATGCGGAACATATTAATAAGTGGTTCTAGCTCAGAAGAGTATTGCTTTGCACTTTCTTCGATGGCAGAAAACTTGTCACTGATTTCAGGATAAGCACTATACTTATTTGCAAAGTTATTGGATTGATCTATGACGAGTTGAATAGCTCCTTCGATTTTCTTTGCAGACTCGTTGTCTGGATCCGATAGAAAAGCTTGCTGTTTCTGTGCTGTAAAAGACATGAGATATTTAATTTCCTCACTATCCTGACGAGCGGCTTGTACATTACGGCTTTCTTCTGCTAGCTCGCTTTGTTCATTAAAAAAGTATGTAGAAAATCCAATTAAAACTAGTAAACTAAGTAAAGAAACACCGATAATCAACCAAACCCGATTACGTATTGAACTCATGAAACTCCCCCTTTTAAGTTATGTGAAAATTCTTTACATATCTTTAATAATTATAGAACTATCGACCCATAAAGGCAATAGGATAAAAGATATGTGTATTTGTCAGCTCTTTTAATATCGGCAAAAAAGTGAAAATATTAAAAAACATTTATGTGTCTTTACTCCTGTCACATAATCCTATATGATCATACATGGTCATCATGAGGAGGATTCCTTTGAAAACATTCTTACAAAAGAAAGGTGTCCATATATCTGTTCATACGTATTTTATTACAGCATTAAGTTATATGGCGCTCGGTTTATTTTCATCATTAATTATTGGACTCATCATTAAAACAATTGGCGAACAATTTGAATTGGGACCTGTGTCGGATGCTTTCATTGAAATGGGAACATTCGCTATGGATACGAAAATATGGGGAGGGGCGATCGGTGCCGCTATTGCCTACGGTTTAAAAGCTCCACCCCTCGTCATTTTCGCTGCCTTGTTCAGTGGAGCTTTAGGGGCTGAATTAGGTGGTCCGGCGGGTAGTTATATTGCGGCATTGTTCGCGACAGAATTCGGGAAGTTGATCAGCAAAGAAACAAAACTGGACATCATCCTCACTCCGTTCCTCACAATTGTCGTCGGGTATATCATGGGCTCTATAGTAGGTCCTCCGATCGGACAGTTTATGACGGGGTTCGGAGCCGTGATCAACTGGGCTACCAATCAACAACCGTTGCTGATGGGAGTGCTGGTGGCCGTGTTGATGGGACTGGCTCTAACTGCTCCCATTTCAAGTTTGGCGATTTCACTTATGCTCTCCCTTGAAGGTGTTGCGGCTGGAGCTGCTACAGTAGGATGTGCTGCTCAAATGATCGGTTTTGCGGTCATCAGCTATAGGGACAATGGTTTTGGTGGATTCATTGCGCAAGGGATCGGAACTTCCATGCTTCAAATTGCCAACGTTGTGAAAAACCCTCTCATCATCATCCCCCCGACGATTGCGGGGGCAGTATTAGCTCCTTTCGCTACGGTCTGGTTCCAACTTGAGAATAATGCAGCAGGTGCAGGTATGGGGACTAGTGGATTTGTAGGGCAAATCATGACTTTTCAATCGATGGGATTCACATGGGAAGTAGCAGGCACCATGCTTGTTCTTCATTTTATAGGACCGGCAGTCATCAGCCTCTTGGTAGCTGTTTGGTTCAGGAAGCGAGGCTGGATCAAGTCCGGAGACATGAAAATTGAACATGAGTAAGCTACAATAGATGAGGAGGTGAGTTTGATGATCCATTTAGAATCTGATCAACAATTACAGGATATGATCAATAAAGAGTCGGTTATTTTGTTATTTTCTGCAGACTGGTGCCCGGACTGCAGGGTTATTGAACCATTCCTTCCTGAACTCGAAGAAAAGTATAAGTCTTGGACCTTTGTCTATGTAGACCGAGATGCATTTATCCATGTATGTGCTGAGCATGATATCTTTGGTATTCCGAGCTTCTTGGCTTTTCGAAACGGAGAAGAAGTCGGGCGATTTGTCAGTAAAGACAGAAAGTCGAAGGAAGAGATAGAGACCTTTATGGACAATGTTAGCGAATAGAAAAGTTGTGCTGCGGCACAACTTTTTTTATGTACATAGACCTCATTTTTTTATTGAACGACTTATGATGTGTATAATAGAGTAAGACGATTAAATAACTGTATGGTAAAATGGTCAAGGAATGAATTTCTTCCATTTGTTAAGGAGGAAAAAATATGAAGATGACAAGTCTGAAAATGAAAAAGAAGTTAGAGGAGCGATTCGCTCATGAGGATTGGACCAGCACTTTCAATCGTGATAAAGACTCGTTCAGGATTGAGTGGCGAGACTCTGGAAATGGAATTACCATAACGTTACCGAACGTTATTGCTAAATACCAAACAAGAGGCGAAGCGGCTTTAGATGAACTTGAGGATCATGTGGTGGAGGCTCTTCGAGTCATGAATGAAACCCATGAATTGACTGGGAAAGAGAAACAAATTTTCCCTGTTATCCGTGCCGCTTCTTTCCCTACTGAAACGAATAGTGGAAAGAAATTAGTGTACACGGAGCATACGGCCGAAACGAGGATTTACTATGCATTGGATCTTGGGAAGTCGTTCCAACTCATTGATGAACAAATGCTAGAAAAAGAAGGTTGGACTTTTGACCGTATTCAGGAAGTTGCCACCTTTAATGTCCGTTCACTACCCGTAGAAATGAAAAAAGACACAGTCTATGATAATGACTTTTACTTTCTTTCCACACAGGACGGATATGACGCAAGCCGTATACTGAATGAAGCTATGTTAGAGCAATTGAAAGGGGAGTGCAAAGGGGAGCTCGCGATCAGCATTCCTCACCAGGACGTCATCATTTTCGCAGATGTTCAAAACTCCGAAGGCTATGACATTTTAGCTCAAATGGCGATGAAATTCTTTGCAGAGGGTACAGTACCCATCACGTCTCTATCGTTCTTATATGAAGATAAGGAACTGGAGCCGATTTTCATACTTGCCCAAAAGAAACCGAACAAAAACCGAAAGGACGATTAATCAATGGACGTATTTTACAACCAAAAAGGAATCGGGGATGTTCTCATCCTTCCGATCAAAGAAGGAAACAGAAATGAAGTCAAACATGAAACTTTCGGAGATGTTGTTAAAATTACAGATAGCAAAGATGGTTCTTTGCTAGGCTATAATATCTTTCGTGCATCTACTTATTTTGATATTCAAGAAAGCGGAAAGATGCGATTGACAGAAGAAATGCTTGCACCGATCAAAGACTTATTCACAAAGAATCAGTTAGATGATGTCTTGGACTTTGATTTATCACCGAAGTTTGTTGTCGGTTTTGTTAAAGAAAAAGAAGGTCATGAAAATGCGGACAAGCTAAGCGTTTGCCAAGTTGACGTAGGAGACGAGACGTTGCAAATCGTTTGTGGAGCTCCAAACATCGATCAAGGTCAAAAAGTAGTTGTGGCGAAAGTCGGCGCAACGATGCCAAGTGGGATGAAAATAAAAGACGCGAAATTACGTGGTGTTGCTTCAAGTGGGATGATTTGTTCTGCTAAAGAATTGAACCTTCCAGATGCTCCAGAGGAAAAGGGCATCCTTGTACTGGAAGATTCTTATGAAGTTGGACAACCTTTTGAAATGTAAGCCATCAAAGAGCAAAGCAGCTAAGCTGCTTTGCTCTTTTTAGGATGATGAAGTAGGACGGAGGTCTGCCTGTTGGACGGGAATAGGATTATAGTAAACCCATCTTTAACGATATGGCGAGGTCATTTCTCATAGGTTTTTAAGCTGTTTCGATAGATTTCAAATAAAAATCAGTCAAACCGTCGTACAAAAGTCATTTTTAAACGGATTGTAAACCAAATGTAGCCAGAAACCTGTTAAAATATAAGCTAACCACAAGAGAGATCTACATAAGAAAAGAGAGTGAGAAAAAATGTGGAGAGATATAAAAAATAAATGGAAACAATGGTTTCAAGCTGAAGAACATGAAGATGTTCCTGCACCAACTCCCAAACAAGAGCGACATGAGGTAAATGCAAAAACAAAAATGACGTACAAGTATCCAAAACAAGGAGAGTTTCGTTTTCCTGTGATTCCTGATCAAAAAACGAATCGAAGACAAGCAGCTCCGAGTTTCGAGCCTGCACAGGAAAAGCAGACAAGTCGAAGACGCTCGCAAAGATATGAACAAGCGGAAGAGGTTGACCCGAAACAGGAAGCGAAACAGACTCAAACGTCTAGAACTTTACCGGAGACATCTTCCGTCCCTTTTACACCAACAGATGTTCCATCTCCTGTTTATGGATATCATTCGCGGGAAGTAGCTGAAAGGGTTGAAGAACTGGAAGATGCTATAGCTGCGACTCAAGAAGAGCAACCGGTAGCTGAGCAAGATGGAGAGTGGGAAGAATTAAGGCGCAGGCTGAGAGAAAGGGTCAGTGAGAAGCCGTCTACTTTAAGAGAACTTCCTTTATATGAATACGAAGTGGAAGGCGGATCTGATTCCTTTGAAACAGAAGGATCGATTGAAAAGCCTGAAAACGTAGAGCAAATTGTGCTCGATTCAACAGTCGATTCAACCGTAACAGTAGATCAGGAAGGTGAAGCGGAAGAAGATTTTCAAGAGCGTTCTGTAGACGAAGGGCGTAATGTACTTTCTATGGAAGAGGAAGAGGTTCTGGAGCCGGTCGCAAATGACGATGTAGAGGACCTTACCACAGAAGAGGACGACGCTCAGGAGCTGGAAGATGTGGAGGTCGCTGATCATCTCGAGGAAGAGAAAGAAGAGACGAAACCTGTTGAAGAGCCAAGTAACGGAACCGAGGAAACCGTCCTGGAAGAACCTAAGGAAGACCTCCTGGAAAATCCTGCTCAGGCTGTTGCTCCGCCTGAGAAAAAGCTTGATCAACAGGGAGCTAAAAGGGAGAAGCGAACGGTTCCGTTTAATGTCATTATGACGCCAAGAGATAAGAGGACACGGGACAAATCAGCTAAGCCTTCTAGACCTGGCCAAGAAAATACACCCCAAAAAGAAGAACCACCTAAACAAGAAAAGAAAGTGGAGGCATTAGAGCCCCTAAGAGTGAACAATGAGCGTATCGAGTATCAGACACCTGTTCATTTATTAGATGATGCGCATAGACCTTCGGATACCGACGACTCATGGATTGAGGGGCAAATGGAACTTCTAGAGACAACGCTTCGTCACTTTCATGTTAAAGCTAAAGTTGTGAATGCTATGAAAGGCCCTTCGGTAACACGTTTTGAAGTGCAGCCAGAGCCAGGGGTGAAAGTAAGCAAAATCACTAATTTAGCAGACGATATCAAATTAAGTATGGCAGCGAGAGATATTCGGATTGAAGCGCCAATTCCTGGTAAACAGGCTGTAGGGATTGAAGTGCCTAACCAGAAGTCACAGATGGTCGGACTGCAGGAAATTTTTGAGTCGGACGCCTTTCAGAACGATCCTTCTCCTTTGACAGTAGGCCTCGGCCTTGATATTGGTGGAGATCCAATTGTGACCAATCTGAAAAAGATGCCTCACGGGTTGATTGCGGGAGCAACAGGGTCTGGGAAAAGTGTGTGTATCAACACCATTTTAGTAAGCTTGTTGTACAAAGCTCATCATGATGACGTAAAGTTCTTGCTTATCGATCCCAAAATGGTCGAGCTTGCTCCTTACAACGAGCTTCCCCACCTAGTCTCGCCTGTGATCACCGATGTGAAAGCGGCAACTACGGCTTTGAAATGGGCTGTCAAAGAGATGGAAGAGCGATATGAGAAGTTCGTGGAAGAAGGCGTTAGAGATGTTGAGCGCTATAATGATAAGATGATCAAACAACAAAGAGAAGATGAAAAGCTTCCTTACCTCGTCATCGTCATTGATGAGTTGGCGGACCTGATGATGGTTTCCCCTCAAGATGTCGAAGATGCAATATGCCGTATAGCTCAAAAGGCAAGAGCCTGCGGAATACACTTACTCTTAGCAACCCAGCGTCCTTCTGTAGATGTCATTACGGGATTGATCAAAGCGAACATTCCGACACGCATTGCCTTCAGCGTTTCTTCTCAAGTGGATTCAAGAACCATTATCGATTCAGGGGGAGCAGAGAAGCTTTTAGGGAAAGGCGATATGCTGTTTGTAGAAAATGGTTCTGGACAAGCACGAAGAATCCAGGGTGCATTTGTGTCGGATGATGAAATTGAGCGTGTTACGAACCATGTCAAAAAAATCGCACCTCCTCAATACCTTTTCCATCAAGAAGAACTGATGAAGCAGATTTCATCTGAAGAGGAAACAGATGAGCTATTTGAAGAAGCTGTTCGTTTTGTCCTACAACATGACGGAGCAAGTGCTTCTTTAATTCAAAGACGTTTCAAAGTCGGATACAACCGAGCTGCACGCCTTGTCGATCAGATGGAGGACTTCGGAATCATATCGGAAGCGAAAGGGAGTAAACCGAGAGATATTTTAATGACCGAACAACAAATTGAGGAGTTAATCAACGGTTGAGTACAAGGATTTAACTCAAATGCTTGTACTTAAAGCATCATTTCTATATGATTGACAATGAATGAAATTTATACTGCCTTAATAGACAGTACCCCTCCTTTCCTATTTTAAATGTAAATCTAAAAGCTAGAGGGGTACACTGCCTGTAAAGGCCCGTTGGTTCAACTGACGATCAGTGAGGATGAAATGCCCGACTGATTGAAGTTTCATTTTATTATGACCTCAATGTTTAAGGAGCAAAGTCATGAAGGAAATCTACAGAAAGTTAAACGGCGAAATTGACCGTTTAACAAACCATACATTTAAATTTGATGAACGCGTGGCCGAAGGTTGGTTCTCTGCGGTCTATTTTTTAAAAACTCGTGAGATTGTGGAGAACCATATCCCTGATAATGAAGTGACGATGCAATTTTTTCAAAAAGATGAAGCGGTTTTATGCGGGACAGATGAAGCGATTGCCCTCATTCACACGTTCGCTGAACATCCGGAAGAGTTAGAAATCTATTCTCTGAAAGATGGAGACAAAATCAGCCCCTATGAAACGGTCCTTACGATTACAGGACCTTATCAATATTTCGGTTTTCTTGAGGGGATTATCGACGGGATTCTAGCTAGAAGAACTTCTGTTGCTACGAATGTGTACCATGTGGTGAAGGCTGCAAGAACATCAGGTCGCCAAAAGCCGATCATTTTCATGGGAGACCGTGATGATCACTTCACACAACAATCAGGGGACGGTTATGCCGCATTTATCGGAGGATCCACAGCTCAAGCAACTCATGCGATGAACGAATGGTGGGGCAAAGAAGGAATGGGAACCATGCCTCATGCTCTCATCCAAATGTTCAAGGGGGACGTAGTAGCTGCAACGAAGGCTTACAATGCTCAGTTCCCTAATGATCAATTGATGGCCCTTGTCGACTACAATAATGACGTCATTTCTGACTCGTTGAAAGTGGCACGTGAATTCGGAGACGAGCTTAAGGGAGTTCGCTTAGATACTTCACGTAATCTTGTCGATAAATATTTCCTGAGAAATCAGCACTTGATGGGGACCTTTGACCCTCGTGGAGTCAATCCAGAACTCGTTTTTGCTTTAAGACGAGCGCTAGATAAAGAAGGCTTTCGTCATGTGAAAATTGTCGTGAGTGGAGGCTTCACGAAAGAACGTATACGTTCTTTCGAAGAACAGAAAGTTCCTGTTGATATGTATGGTGTTGGAGGAAGTTTACTGAAAATCAACATCGGATTTACAGGAGATAATGTCTTCATGGATGGGGATCATGAAGCGAAAGAAGGTCGAAAGTTCAACCCCAACCCACGTCTTGAATATGTAGAATATCATAAAGGTGAATAATCATTCGAAAGGCACCTGAGCGTGGAACGTTCGTGCCTTTTTACGCATGGAAGGCGTAGGAGGTTGAACACTTTTTCTCTTGTACGTTCCATGGTAAGATTAAAAGCGTTCTGACTATTCCTGGTCTCCTTTAAGGATGTTCCTGAGAATAAATCGCAACTTTATGATTTTTACATACACTATACTTAAAGTGATCCACTTTATTTTGGAGGTTCTTGTTTATGACGACTTACCATTTTGTTGGTATTAAAGGAACAGGAATGAGTTCGCTTGCCCAAATTCTGCATGATTCTGGCGAGAAAGTGCAAGGATCAGACGTAGATAAACACTTTTTCACTCAAGAAGTTTTGGAAGAGAAAAATATCGAGATCATGCCTTTTGCAAAAGAAAACATTCAGGAAGGGCTGACGATCATCGCTGGTAATGCTTTCGGGGATGATCATGAAGAGATTCAAGAAGCTCATCGTCTAGGTTTACCTTATTACCGATATCATGAGTTCTTAGGTGAATGGTTACAAAAATACACAAGTATTGCGGTCACTGGGGCGCACGGTAAGACCTCTACGACAGGTCTGCTCGCTCACGTGTTGACGGAGAACTATCCCACCTCCTATTTGATAGGAGACGGTACGGGAAGAGGACATGAGAACAGTCAATATTTTGCCTTCGAAGCTTGTGAATATCGTAGACATTTCCTAGAATATCATCCGGATTATGCGATTATGACGAATGTCGACTTCGATCATCCGGATTATTTCACGAGCGTAGATGATGTTTTCGATGCTTTTCAGGATATGGCGAAGCAAGTGAAAAAGGGCATTATCGCTTGTGGGGATGACGAGCATTTGCAACATATCCAGGCAAATGTTCCAGTTCTTTATTATGGCTTCTCGGATACGAACGATTTTCAAGCCCAGAACATTCGGGAAAATGAAGAAGGTACGATGTTTGATGTTTTCGTGAGAAATAACTTCTATGAAACGTTCACCATCCCACAGTATGGAAATCATACGGTGTTGAACGCGCTAAGCGTGATTGCTATTTGTCATTATGAAAATATGCAGCCTGAACAGATTCAGAAGCTCGCTACTTTCAAGGGAGTAAAGCGCCGCTTCACAGAAACGAAGCATCATGACCAAATTCTCGTAGATGACTATGCTCATCACCCGATTGAGATTACAGCGACGATTGATACGGCGCGCAAGAAATATAAAGAACGCCCAGTGGTGGCGATTTTTCAGCCTCACACGTTTACACGTACGAAGACATTTTTGAACGAGTTTGCGGAAAGCTTGAAACAAGCCGATCACGTTTATCTTTGCGATATTTTCGGGTCCGCACGTGAAAACGAAGGAAAGCTGACGATTGAAAATTTACAAGAGTTGATTCCAGAAGCTGAAATTCTTCATTTGGATGAGACGGAATCTTTACAATCCTATTCAGACGGCGTTCTGCTATTTATGGGAGCTGGAGATATACAAAAGTTTCAAAAAGCATATGAAGAGCAAGTCCACTAAAAAACGTGCGGATCAACTGGTCCGCACGTTTCTAATTACACTATGAAGAAAAAAGGTAACAAAAAATGTAGAGGAAAAGAGGAAAATGTATCTTGTGCCTCGAATAATAACATATAACGTTTTAATTCCCATGAAAATGGGTATAATTAAAAAGATAAATACATATTGAAGGAGTGTGCAGGGGGATGATCATCATTTTGTACATTGCTGCTTTAATTGCAGCAGTGGCTTTTGCTGTTCTTGCCATTTTCTTGGCTAGGACTTTGACCGCTGTTCGTCGAACGATGAATAATGTCGCCGACACCCTTGAAGGTGTTGAAAAACAAATGGAGGGTATTACATTAGAAACGACAGCTCTCCTGAATAAAACAAACAAGCTAGCCGAAGATGTCGGTGAGAAGTCCCAGAAGCTGAATACCTTAGTTGATGGAGTGAAAGGAATCGGGGATTCCGTTCAAGAGTTTAACCAATCCTTGCGGTCCGTATCACGTGGGTTGACGAAGTCAGCTAATGATCACACGGAAACCGCGGCTCAAGCCATGAAGTGGGGACAAGTCGCGATTAATCTATGGAAGAAAGCTAAAAAAGAAATTTAATTCTAAAGAGGAGGAATTCAAATGGCACAACAGAACAACAATCAATCAAATGGAAATGGTAGGGATTTCGTATTAGGATCTCTGATCGGAGGAGTTGTAGGAGCGGTCGTTGCCCTACTATTTGCACCAAAATCAGGTCGTGAACTACGTGACAACATCAACGAAAGCTCTGGGGAGTGGAGAGAACGTGCTGGTGAGTGGAAAGACGTAGCTTATGAAAAGAGTGGGGAATGGAAGAATCGCGCTGTAGAGACATCTTCTCAGTGGTCTAAGAATGTATCTGAGAAATCCAATGAAGTATCTGGAAAAGTCAAAGACAAAGTGAAAAATATTCGTTCTAACGAAGATGATGAAGCCGAAAAAGCGGCTCAAGAAGTAGCAGAAGCGATTGAAGAGGCTGCTCAGGAATTAGAGAAACAGCAAGACTCTACAACGTCATCGAACTTATAATATAATGAAGTGGAGGCGATGCGCCTCCACTTTTTCATTTTTGAAAGGAGAGACCAAAATGAGCATACAGGTCTTAACGAACGAGAAAGACTTTCGAGATACGTTAGAGAAGGATGCTTCCTTCTTTTTATTGAAAAACAGTTTAACCTGCCCCATCAGTTCAGCTGCACACCAAGAATATGAGAAATTCAGTGAAGTGTCTTCTCTTCCTTGTTATGTGTTGCATGTACAAGAAGCCAGAGATCTCTCACAGTCGATAGCTAAGGAGTTCAGTGTCAGACATGAATCTCCGCAGGCCTTGCTTTTCCAAAATGGAGAGGTTATATGGAATGATAGCCATGGGTCTATTACGAAACAAAAATTAGTGCAAGTTGGGCAGTAAAGAAGATTCTTTTAATAGGAAAATCCAATACGTAAAAGAAAGAGGCACTGGAAGGGATCCAGCGCCTCTTTCTTTTTTACTATATATTACGAATCAACGCGTTGTGGTGCAGCAATCTTCAGCCGATCCCCCGGGTGAATGGGTTCGTGGAAAGAGGTCTGCTTTCCATTTCTGTAAAGTTCAAAGGGCCTTGGCACTTGAGATAACTCAATATCCACATAGCGGAAAACGTCTTGGAATATAAATGGTTTATGATCCACGTCTTCTGTAGTGACTTGTTCACCTGGACCTATACAATCGTCCCCTGAAAGTTCTTCTTCTCCCCGTTTAACTCTGATACGCTGTTTATTCAATTCGATCGGTTGACCTTCAAAGAATACATCCACTTTTTCCTTCACTTCAAAGCCGAGAAGTTGTAACAGTTCTGCATATGAAGCTTTATCTTGAGGCTTAGTGTGAATGCTGTCACCGTCTTGGATGAGTGTTGTAAGGTCAGCAGTACTTCCGTTTCTTAAAATCGTGTTCACGTCGTAAGGCCAAGGGAAGGATGAACCGTTCACCCATAGAGAAGGCGAAGAAGAGCTATCCAGTTCCTGATCCCCAAGCTTTTGCAAAAGCTTTTTTAAGTCACCTATCGTTTTCAACTCAAGATGTTCAACTTGATCATGATCCCGAATACATTGTTCTCTGTTTGCAATCTTGCCATTTATTAAAACGGCAGGTGCTGATAATGAATACCTTCTTTCGTTGAATATGATATCCAGCGTGGTCATATCTCCAATCAAGTCTTCTGCTGTAACGGTAGGAGGGGAACCGTCCATTCCCTGCTGCACTTGTACAGAATCTCCGTGTTGTATAGGAGTTTCTAGGGTCGCCTGCTCATTATTTAAAGTGAGAGAAGGGCGTGTGCCGAACGACCCCTTTAAAGGGATGGTAGAGCCGTTAACAGTAATCATGTAAGCTTGCCCGGGCTTTCCGTACAAGTGCGATAGATCGATTCCAGCTGATAATAAGCTATCTCCAACGGTTAACGACTTCATGTCGAACAATCGTATCGCGCGACTATTGACTTCAACACTGATGTAATGAACAGGGTTTTGTTTGGCTGCAATGGCAATTCCTACAGGAGTAACGAAATCTGGTCCTTGTGGAAGGTGATCTTTATCTTCTAAGCCTTGTATGGCATCAATGCCACGTATGGCGACACGATTTTCTGGTAAGTTCAGTTTCTTTGCTAATCGTTTCGTCAAATCGGGTGTCTGACTACCTCCCCCCACAAGCATGACGGCTTTAGGCGCTTTTCCATTCATGAGCAAGATTTCATCTCCGATTCGATTCGCGAGTAAGTCAATGCTTGGTTCAATTTGTCCCACAAGCGTTTCATAACTGACTTCAGTTTCGAAGCCGAGAATGTCCGTCATCATGGCTTGTCCTTGCTCGCTCACCTGTCTTTTAGCAGCCTCTGCCAGAGGAAAATCTAGTAAGTAGGCATCGCTGATCGCTTCGGTTATTTCATCTCCTGCGACGGGAACCATTCCATAAGCCGTAACGGTTCCTTCATCCGTAATGGCTATGTCGCTTGTACCTGCTCCGATATCTACTAACGCTACGTTCAAGCGTCTCATAGAGGGTGGAATCAACACTTGAATGGCTGCAATCGGTTCAAGTGTGAGAGCGTCCATTTGCAAGCCGGCTCGCTGTAGTGCTGAAATCAATGATTCGACAACCACTTTCGGTAAGAATGTAGCAATGATCTCGATAGTAGCTTCATTCCCTTGTTGATCTATTAAGGAGCCTATGGGCTGGTCATCCAAGTAATAATGAAGTACAGAATACCCTACGCAGTAGTAATCCGTGCTTTTTGTGTCTGTAGCGTCTAATGCCATCTCATATTGCGCCTGTTGAACAGCGCTGAGCTCTAAGTGTGACACATCATCATATGTCATTAGTGGGTGGTTATGTATCGCTCTCTTTATAGACGTTCGATGCGTTCTTAAGGCACGTCCAGCTGCTGCAACACACACTTTTGTCAGCTCACCATGCCGTTCTTCTAACTCCTGCTTAACGTCTTCGATGACTTTAGAAACGGATAATACGTCATGAATTTGACCGTCCAACATGGAGCGTTCTTCATGTTCTTTTGTAATCATATCAGCTACTCGATATGAGGAACCGTTCTTTTTCATGATGATTCCAACGACAGATCTCGTTCCTATATCTAGTGCGAAAATTTTCTCATCCATCTGCTATTTAACCTCCGAGTGGAAAAAATTCTTACTTTTCTTTTGTGAAAACCTTTTCTAAGGGTGACAACATTCGAAATATTAGCTATAATTGTCCCTAATTATCTTAAAAGTATCACATTTCAACAGAACAATAAACTATCATAGGGGGACGAATTGATGAGTAACCAAAAGCTCGACCATTTACGCAGCCAGTTAGACGATGTTAATTTGCAGCTATTGAATTTAATTAATAAACGCGGTGACTTGGTAAAGGAAATAGGGCAAATTAAAGAACAGCAAGGGACCAATCGATTTGATCCCGTGCGCGAGAGAGCGATGCTGGATCATTTATCGAATCATAACCAGGGGCCATTCGAAGACTCGACAGTTGTTCATTTATTCAAAGAGATCTTCAAAGCAGGATTAGAGCTTCAAGAAGATGATCATAGAAAAGCGTTGCTTGTATCTCGTAAGAAGAAGCCTGAAGATACCATCGTCAACATCAACGGTGAAAAGATCGGAGAAGGGGATCCGAGCTTCATTATGGGACCTTGTGCTGTAGAAAGCTATGAACAAGTATCGACCGTTGCGCAGGCTGTAAAAGAACAAGGTCTTACTTTAATACGTGGAGGAGCTTTCAAGCCACGTACGTCTCCTTATGACTTCCAAGGGTTAGGCATTGAAGGGTTGAAGATGTTGAAACAGGCAGCAGATGAGCAAGGCTTAGCTGTAGTCAGTGAAATCGTCAATCCAGCTGATATTGAAGAAGCCCTCGATTACTTAGACGTTATTCAAATTGGTGCGCGCAACATGCAAAACTTTGAATTGTTAAAAGCGGCTGGATCTGTGAATAAACCCGTATTGCTAAAAAGAGGCATGTCTGCAACGATTTCCGAATTCATAAACGCAGCAGAATACATCATATCTCGAGGAAATGAAAATATTATCCTTTGTGAACGTGGTATTCGGACTTATGAGAAAGCGACAAGAAACACGTTGGATATCTCATCTGTTCCGATCCTTAAACAGGAAACTCATTTGCCTGTCATGGTAGACGTCACACACTCAACAGGACGCAGGGACCTCCTGTTGCCTGCGGCTAAAGCAGCGCTGGCAATTGGTGCTGACGGCGTCATGGCAGAAGTTCACCCAGACCCTGCTGTTGCATTGTCTGATTCCGCTCAACAAATGGATATCCCAACCTTCCAATCATTCATGAGTGAATTGAGAAGATAAAAGAAGGAAGAGTCAGGCATACGCCTGGCTCTTTTTATATGAAGAATACTACCAAACCTTCCTCATCTTCAGCTAATTCGGCAATCGGGCAGGATTGTTGAAGACTCGATATCGAGATGTTGCTAGGTTCGTCACCATATGAGAGACAGGGGTGGTTTTGAAACAACTCGCTTTCCTGCGGGGGAGCCGCCGAGCCTCCTCGGTCGTTGCACTCCCTGTGGGGTCTCGACTAGGTCCTTCTCCCGCGGGAGTCTCGCTGTTTCAAAACCACCCCTACCGACATCGAGAGGAACGAACCCCTTAGCATGATGAATGAGGGTTGATCAGCTGATAAAGCAAAGCCACTACCTTGCATAAGTCCCCTCTCCCGCATCATGCCCTTTAATGACCGGCTAGCTTCAATGTTTCCGTTCTCCTCATAAAAGCAAGATGGGACGGGAAATGGTGAGACTCCTGTGGGATGTACATGATCGGTGAGATCCCGCAAGGCGAAGCCTGAGGAAGCTCAGCACATGCCCACGGAAAGCGAGCCATTTCCCGTCCCTTCGAACGCTACATGATGTAACGGAAACCACCAATATGTCTCAGCATTGAGTGTTCGAGATATGGGGGAGATTATTGAATGAGTAGGAAGAATAGGAGTGGGATGATAATTAATGTTTCCTAGAACAATCGTTATTCGTTATAATAAGAAGGGTATGCTAAAAGAGGAGAACTACACGAAGATTGCGGAACGTAGCTATCTATCGTATGATTATTTTATTAAACAGAAAGTCGTTTAGAGGGATTCGACGAAGGAGGATGCAATATGAATGTAACAATATATGATGTAGCAAGAGAAGCCAGCGTATCAATGGCGACGGTATCACGTGTAGTGAACGGAAATCCAAACGTGAAACCAGCAACAAGGAAAAAAGTTCACGATGCCATAGAAAGACTTGGCTATCGTCCGAATGCAGTTGCAAGAGGACTTGCGAGTAAGAAAACAACTACGGTGGGTGTCATTATCCCTGACATCTCAAGCATATTCTTTGCTGAGCTTGCTCGTGGTATTGAAGACATTGCAACGATGTACAATTACAATATTATCTTAAGTAACTCTGACCAAAATAAAGATAAGGAAATTCATTTGATCAATGCCATGTTAGGGAAACAGGTGGATGGACTTGTATTCATGGGTGGAAAAATAACAGATGACCACATTCGTGAGTTTAAGACAGCTTCTGTACCGATTGCGCTTGCAGCCACCGTTGACGAAAGTGGAGAGACACCTTCCGTTAACATCAACTATGAACAAGCCGCTTACGACGCAACGGAATTACTTCTTTCTCATCATAACGAACGAGTAGCTTTTGTTTCAGGTCCAGAGGATACAGTCGTTAATACCGAAAAACTATCTGGTTATAAACGTGCGATGAAAGATCATGGCCACGATTCCCCTGATAAATGGATCGTTACAGGCGACTACTCTTATGATTCCGGTATCGAAGCATTGGATCAGCTTCTAGAAATGGACGAGCAACCATCTGCTGTATTTGTATCTGCTGATGAAATGGCTCTTGGTGTCATACATGGGGCACAAGACAAAGGGATGAAGGTTCCAGAAGATTTAGAGGTGTTCGGATTTGATAACACGCGCCTAGCCACAATGGTCCGACCTACTCTTTCAACAGTCGTTCAGCCAATGTATGACATCGGTGCTGTAGCTATGCGTCTATTGACTAAATTCATGAATAAAGAAGAAGTGGAAGAGCAAAGCGTGATTTTGCCTCACCGAATTATTGAAAGAAACTCAACTCAGCAGAAATAGTACCGATATAGATAGTAGACTGTATCTGTACGAAACTGAGGAGAGAGTAATATGGCAAAGAGAGATTTATTAACTCCCATAGGGATTACCATTGGTTTCATCATGGTCATTTTCGGAATCATGTCGAATGCGGGCTTTAGTGGTATTACATCGTTTATTCAAGCGTCTTCCATTGTCATTGTTCTTGGAGGACTGATTGCTGCCTTACTTGTCAATTTCAACTTGAGTGAGCTGAAACTCACATTCCGTGTAACCAAGGAAGCGTTTAAAAGTAGCGATATGAATTTGCGTGAATTGATTACATTGTTTGTTCAATTGTCCGAAAGAGCGAGACGAGAAGGGTTGCTTGCTTTGGAAGCGGAACTAGAGGAAGTAGAAGATCCTTTTATAAAAAAAGGAATACTGCTTGCCGTGGATGGAATTGAACCTGAAGTCATCAACGATATTATGAATGCGGAAATTGTCGCCGTTGAAGAGCGTCACCAAAAAGGAAGAGCGATTTTCGAGAAGGCAGGGGAGTATGCTCCTGCTTGGGGAATGATTGGAACATTGATCGGTCTGGTTCTCATGTTACAAAGCTTGACGAGTCCCGAAACGCTTGGACCCAAAATGGCGGTTGCTTTATTGACTACGTTTTATGGTACTCTCTTAGCTAATCTAGTGTTTATTCCGATGGCTGCTAAATTGGAGAACAAGACAGAAAAGGAAATATTCATGAAGCAAGTCATCATTGAAGGGGTCATCGGTGTCCAGTCTGGTCAGAATCCGAAGATCCTTGAAGAAAAACTGGGTGCCTTCTTATCGGAAGAAGATAAGAAGATCGTAGAGGAAGAAAAGCAGGAGGATACTCTAGGAGAAGCGGCCAATGAAGCTTAACCGTAAAAAGAAGACAGACAAGGGTGCTCCGAAGTGGATGACTACCTACGCAGACATGGTCACGTTGATTTTAGTGTTCTTTGTACTATTGTTCTCGATGTCTCAAATTAACTTGGTTAAATTCGAGGCGATTGCTGAATCCTTTCGTAACCGAATGATCTTTGACTTTTATCCATCTCAAGTAGAAAGTGAATACCCTACTGAATCAACAAAAGTCCAAGAAAATGGTGAAATGAATAACGAGTTCGAAGAACCAACTGACACCCCGGATAACATTGCTGAAGAAGAGGCTACGAAAGCGATGGCTGACTTGGAAGAGTTGAAGAAAGAGGTCGACCAATACTTAGAAAACAATCAGCTAAACGATATCATTTCGGCCAATCAAACGGAACGTGGTGTCGTGCTTGTTTTAGAAGAACAACTTCTATTTGAAACGAGTGAAGCCCAAATTCTTGACGGAGCGAAACCGTTCTTGAGTAAAGTCGGAACATTATTGATGAATATTCCGAACTTTATCAAAGTAGAAGGGCATACGGATAACCGTCAAATATCAACCTTCCGTTACCCATCGAACTGGGAGCTTTCAGGCGCTAGAGCAAGTAGTGTCATCAGGTACTTAACCAACTCGACAGAAGGACTTGCTCCTTCCCGTTTCACGGCTGTTGCTTACGGCGACACGCGTCCGGTTGCACCTAATGATTCTCCTGAAAACTGGGGGAAAAATAGAAGGGTTGAAATAGTCATTTTAAAACCTGAATACAGCCAATAACGAAGAGAGAGGACGTCAATGGGACGTCCTCTCTTTATATTATTCGTGATTTAATGTCAAAAAGAATTGTTGTACTTCTTTTGACTCGTAATAAGTTGAAGGGCTTTCTCCAGTACCTTGGCATTCTTTTCTGTAATCTCATTCTTACGTGGAATGGAGTCATAGCTGCCTTCAGGGTCATGCCAGTGAGTAGGCAATGTAACTGGAGACTCCTGTTGCCATTTCTTCAACCAGTCCTCAGGCAACGCCCCTTGGAAAGGTTGATCATCAAGCATCACTTTCCATATCTGCGCCCAAGCGCGTGGTACAACTCTCCAAATATCATAGCCTCCTCCACCTAAGGCAATCCATTTACCGTCGCAGTATTGGTGGGCAAGCTGATGGGCTAGCTCTGGGATCCGCTCATAGATCTTCATCGTTGAACATAGGTGGGTAAGTGGGTCCAAAAAATGTGCGTCGGCACCATTTTGTGTAACGATCACATCAGGCTTGAAGAATTCTGTTATTTCTCTGAAAGCGGATTCATAAACATGTAAAAAAGATTCATCCTCTGTAAAGGCATCAATTGGTAGATTGAAAGAATATCCATAGCCTTCCTTCAACCCTCTCTCGTTGACGTTTCCTGTACCAGGGAACAAATACCGACCTGTTTCATGTATCGAAAAGGTGCACACATTCGGATCATCATAAAAAGCCCATTGAACCCCGTCACCGTGGTGGGCATCGGTGTCTACATATAGGACTTTGCAATCGTATTTCTCGCGAAGGTAGCGGATTCCAACAGCTCCGTCATTGTAAATACAAAAGCCGGAAGCTTTCCGCTCAAACCCATGGTGTAATCCACCACCTAAATTTAGCGCGTGATCCACTTGTCCAGACAGGACAGCATCAATAGCAGAGAGGGTGCTACCTACCAGTAAAGAGGAGGCTTCGTGCATATCCTTGAACATGGGGGTATCTTCAGTACCGATTCCATATTCGAGACCTTCCTCTTCTGTTAGAAGTCCTTTACCGGCCTTTTGTACAGCGTTAATATATTTTTTACTATGTGCAAGAGCCAATTCCTCATCTGTTGCGTGACGAGCAGGGATGAGGTCCTTTTGGTGTAATGATCCAGCTGACTCTAATAATTCTTTTGCCAAAATCACGCGCATTTGATTGAAGGGGTGATCGTCTCTAAAGCGATATGTCGTAAAGTCTTCGGAAAATACAAATCCAGATCTACAGCTCATGATGACATCCCTGGCATCTTCGGCCATAAGACTTCATAGCCTTCTGATTTCAAGTCCTCAATGATCGGTAACGGATTCATCGTTTGCAGGCGCACAACGATGATCTTATAACCCGAATCTGGCTTGTATGGATAGATCAAGACTGAGCTAATGTTGACTTTTCGTTTTCCGAATACCTGAGTCACTTGTGGTAACATACCCGGCTTATTTAGAACTTTCACTTCAATCTGAGAGCTTTGTACATGTGTTCCTGTGAGTTGAATCAAAGTATAAAGCATATCTTTCTCTGTTAATATACCGACGAGTTTGTTATTTCGTGTAACAGGCACACTTGCGATTTCTTGCTCGTAGAAAATTGAAGCGACTTCTTCAACAAAGTCTAGCGGGTGCACAGTCGTTACTGGAGTCGTCATAATAGACTCAATCGGGTTCTGTAATTCTTTTTGGTGGGTATCTTTCTCAAAAATCGAGGGGCTCGCGTCTCTGACATCACGGTCTGAGACAATCCCGATTACATGATTCTGTCGATCTACGATAGGAATATGTCGAATGTGGTTTTCGTGGAGTAGTTTCAGAGCTGTTTCTATGGTGGCACTCGCTTCAAGTGTAATCACTTCTGTTTTCATGATTTCTTCAACAACCATAAACTTACCTCCTTGCTTGGCGATATTGATGTCTTGTTAAAAAGCGTAACGTGTCAAATTGCTCAACGGAATCTTCTGACACATGTTTTCCGATTTTAACCATTAAACAGTTGGCAGGGTGAGAGATGATTTCAGGATCATCTGTAGGGGAAGGAGTCAAACCTCCGGCAGCCATCATTTTTTCCATGACTTTGCGGTAATCCCATATGTTCAGTCCTGTGCCCTTCAAGTCCCAGTGCCAATAATACTCAGTAGAAATGACAATGTAATGTTCCATATACTCATCTCTCATCGACACTTCTAATAACCTTGAGCCGATTCTATAACCTCTGAACTGAGGAATGACTTCGATTGCTCCAAGCTCTATGAGGTTTTCCATTTCTCCTTCAGACCATCGCTCTAACGGATCAGGGTGAAGAAAAGTGACATACCCAACGATGTTTTCGTTGTTTCTAGCTATGATAATCCTTCCTTCTTCGAAATCAGCAATGCTTTTGACCGCTTCGAATTGTTTGTCAGCAGGACGAAAAGCTTTAAGTCCCTCATCAAATGTGTAGGGAGCTAATTCCTCCGATGAGAGTGGACCTTCAACCACAACAGGTCCATGTTCAGAATCAAACGCTTCCCTGTAATACGTTTTCTCGTGTTTCATTTATCCACCGCCTCTAGTAGAAAATATTGGCTATTACCCATTATACATCATATTTTTCGATTGTCATGAAAAGAAAAGCTTCGACCAAAATGAGGTCGAAGCTTTTTGTGAAAATAGAGTGATACAGTTAGTTACTGCCTTCATCAGAAGATCCTTCACCATTTCCGGATCCTTCTCCTCCAGAATCATCGTTGCCTTCAGGCTCCGGCTCCGGTTCAGGCTCCGGTTCAGGCTCAGGCTCTGGTTCAGGCTCTGGCTCCGGCTCAGGTTCTGGTTCAGGCTCCGGGTCAGGAGTAGGTTCAGGCTCTGGCTCTGGTGCACCTGGATTCCCGACCGTTGCTGCACCGGATAAACCGGATGATGCCCCGAAGTAGTCAACTGCTCGAACAGCATATATTCCTTCTGCTCCAGAGAAGCTCATAGCATTGTCAACACTACTTCCGACAAGTGAGAATGACCCTCCTGGTACAGAAGCTCTGTACACGCGGTAACCGACAACGTCGTTGCTTGCTGATGGAGACCAGCTCAACGTTGATCCACTAGCTGATACTGTTCCAGGAGTAGCTGGTGCTTGCCCATCATTCGGAACAGACGATGTGGATGAACCAATGCTTCCGGCTGACGGTAGTGCAACATTCGAGAAGCCTCCTGTATTCGGGAGGAGTTCTCTTAGAACAGCAGGGCTCGTATATCCATTTTCTTTCAAGAATTCTGGTTTTAGAGTAACTCCGCCACCATCGATGATGAATTCACGAGGTGTATTAGGTCCGGCAATCGCCATTTGACCTTTCACTTGTACGAAGTCGCCGCCCATTAAGCTATCGTCTACTGTAGTTGGCGCATATTTCGCATTGTAAATATCGCTTCTAGCTAACCCGACAGATGCACAAAGGTCGGAAGCGAGTAAGCCTGAAGTGGCACAATACGAACGTCTTACAAGGCCACCAGGGCTCTGGAAGCCGCTATCTGGAACCATAAGGTCAGGTCGTACTTCAGATACGGCATTGACCACATCCGCCCAGACACCTTGCGTACGGTTACTATAACCTCTGTCCAGTCCTTTATCTTTGTCATATCCAGTCCACATACTTACTGTGACATTCGGGTTCGTAGCGACGAACCAAGAGTCTTTATAATCTTGGGACGTACCCGTTTTACCAGCCCAGTCCACACCAGGATAGCTTAACTGACTACGAACACGGCCAGCCGTTCCGTATTCGAGAACATCTCTCATCATATCAATCATGAGGTAGGCTGTTTGAGGAGAATAGACTTCTGTTTTCTCAGATTCGTGCTGATAAACAGTTTCTCCATCTTTTGTTTCGATTTTTTCGATGATATACGCATCCGTATAACTTCCCATGTTGCCGAACGTTGCATAGGCATTTGTATTCTCTTCTACAGTGAACTCTTTAGCACCTAATGCTAGGGAAGGGATCTCATAATCGACGTCTGAGAATCCGGAGAAGCCCATTTTCTCTAAATAATTTTTGGCAGGGTTCTGCGGCAGTATTTCCACATACTGTTTAACAGCTGGAATGTTGTAAGACCATGCCAGCGCGTAACGTGCAGAAACGAATCCTTTATGGCCACCAGAGTAGTTGTTCACTTCTGTTGATATTCCAGGGTAGGTATAAGGAACGTCCGCGATCACTGTACCAGGCTGCGCAGCCCCCATATCCATACTTGGCCCATAAACAAGGAGCGGCTTGATGGTACTTCCGATGGAGCGGCGTGCGTCTGTAGCGTGATTCAATTGCTCAATATCGAAATCACGTCCGCCGATAAAGCCTAAGATTTTACCAGTTGTATTCTCGATCACCATACTTCCGACTTGAACAGGAAGGGTGACAGGTACTTGCTCACCTGTTTCAGGGTCTGTTTCATACGTCGTTTTATCACGCCCGTAGTTCTGGTATGCGTTTTTGACCTTTTGCATCGTATCGTAAACGGGCTTGTCTATAGTCGAGTGAATTTTATAACCACCAGAACTTAGTTCTCGACGTGCTAGAGTCATATATTCGCCGTTTAACTCTTCATTTTCTTCTAATTCTTGTTCCGTATAACCGTCTTGTTTCGCTAACGTAACTTTCAACACATCTTGTGCTCTTTCTTGAATCTCAGTCGTTAGATAAGGGTATCGGACGAAAGCAGATTCTGTTGACTTGGCTAACGTCTCTTCAGTAACCTCAAACTTCATCGCTGCATCATATTCTTCCTGCGTAATATATTCCGCAGCGAGCATACGCTCTAAAACTTCATGCATACGATCGATACCAGGCTCTAGTCCTTCAGGGGATTTGATTTCTCCGCCATTTGTGAAAGGAGTGTAACCGAAAGGGGATTGTGGTAAACCAGCAATAAAGGCTGATTGAGCTAGATTTAACTCACTGACATCCTTTCCGAAGATTCCTTGAGCGGCTGCTTGCACACCGGCAACGTTTTGGCCGTTTGCATTACGTCCGAAAGGGACAATGTTCAGGTAAGCTTCTAAAATGTCTTCTTTTTCAAAGAAACGTTCGACTCTTAGGGCGAGGAGCATTTCTTTCGCTTTCCGTTCAAACGATACTTCGTTTGTGAGGATCTGGTTCTTTACAAGCTGTTGAGTGAGGGTACTACCACCGGTTTTGACGGAGGAATTTGTCACTTCTTGAACGACCGCACGCATAATCGCTTTGGGTACGACTCCTTTGTGCTCATCAAAGTACTCGTCCTCGGTCGCGACGACAGCATTCTTTAAGTGACTGCTCACGTCTTCCAGTTTGATTTCCTCTCGGTAAAGGTCAGATTGGACTTTCCCGAGCATTGTATTCTGATCACTAAAATACATCTCAGATGTTTCTGAGTAGTTGTAAATGTTTTGTGTCATCTCTTCTTTGCTTTCTATCGGTTGATCTTTGACAAGGGATGCGAAATACCCTGCGCCGACACCACCGGCAAAGAAAAGACCAATGACGCCTATGATGATAAAGAACAAAACAATATTCCATACGACATCATACGTGATTCTTGAACTCTTCTGCAGTGTTCCTTTTTGCCAAAAAGATTTCATATCCAGTTTATTTCGACCATTTTTTTGGTTATTAGACATTATCATACCCCCTAAAAAATCCACTCACAATTATAACACACGAGAAGGGGTTAGGACATATTTCCAATGAATTATCTAGTTGCTTTTTTTGATGAGGTGTGGTAAATATAGTACATAGTTTCATAAGCGTGCGTTGAAGGATTGCAGTAAAAATACAAATCCCTGGCTAAGAGAACTGACGGATGGTGCAAGTCAGTGCATATTTGTTTTTGAAGTACGATCTGGAGCGGATCTTCTGGTATGAATCAGAAGACGGCTTAATGTAGCCGTTATCGATACAAGTGGCGCTTTCAAGCGCAACAAGGGTGGTACCGCGAATAGACCTCGTCCCTTTTCAGGGGATGAGGTCTATTTTTTTATCCTTTTATCGATAATTACGGCAAGAAAAAAAGTGAAAATTGAGGGGTGTCAAGATGGATGTACTAAAAGATTTACAAGAACGTGGGTTAGTTAACCAAATTACAGATGAAGAGGGTCTCGCCAAGCATTTACGTGAAAAACAAGTCACGTTATACTGCGGGTTCGATCCAACAGCGGACAGTTTGCACATCGGGCATTTGCTACCTGTCTTAATGCTGAAACGATTTCAGAAAGCCGGACACCGTCCTATCGCGTTAGTCGGCGGAGGGACAGGTATGATCGGTGACCCGAGTGGTCGATCAACAGAAAGACAGTTGAACTCCGAAGAAGTCGTTCATGGGTTCAGTGAAAGTATCAAAAAACAACTTGCTAAGATTCTCAACTTCGATGAAGGGGAAAATGCAGCGGTTGCTCGTAACAACCACGAGTGGTTGTCTCAAATGACGATTATTGATTTTCTCAGAGACACAGGAAAGCATTTCGGAATCAATTACATGCTAGCAAAGGATTCTGTAGAGTCCAGAATCGAACATGGCATCAGTTTCACTGAATTTACGTACATGATACTACAGTCACTTGACTTCCAACAGCTTCACGAAAAAGAGAACTGTACGTTGCAAATTGGTGGAAGCGATCAATGGGGGAACATTACAGCTGGGCTCGAATTGTTAAGACGTACGGCTGCCGGTGAAAAAGAGGTAGAAGCTTACGGCTTGACCGTTCCATTGATTACAAAAGCGGACGGTTCTAAATTCGGAAAGACAGCGGGTGGCGCCATTTGGCTAGATCCGGAAAAAACGACGCCGTACGAGTTTTACCAGTTCTGGATCAATGCAGATGATCGGGATGTAATCAAGTTCTTGAAGTCCTTTACATTCTTGGAGATGGATGAAATTGCGGAACTTGAAAAAGAAGTGAAGGAACAGCCGGAGAAGCGTGTCGCTCAACGACGACTGGCAGAAGAAATGACGAAGCTTGTTCACAATGACGAAGCTTTAGCGCAGGCTGAACGAATCACGGAAGCTTTATTCAGTGGGGATATCAAGTCTCTTACGGGTGATGAAATCGAGCAAGGATTCAAAGATGTACCTGCTTTCATTTCTGAGGAGAAAGAACCTCAATTGCTTCAGCTTTTAGTAGATGCCGGAATCGCGTCATCAAAACGCCAGGCGAGGGAAGACATCTCGAATGGTGCCGTTTACATCAATGGAGAGCGAAACCAAGATCTTAAGCACACAATCTCAGATGAAGATCGAATTGAAGATCGATTTATGATCATTCGTCGCGGTAAGAAAAAATACTTTTTGATTCGTTTTCAATAATTTGGAGCCTCAACCTATTTAGGTTGAGGCTTTGTTTGTATGATTGCTTAATTGTGGAGTCGAATACTTTAGTTTCCATGTAGGTTTCTCAAGTTGTGATGTCGAATTCTCTAATTAGGTTGTCGAATTCTTAAATTACGATGTCGAATCCCTAAATAGCACACTCATGACCTCTTTTTATACACAAAAAAACCGCCGTTCAGGACGGCGGTTTTCAAATCTATTAACGAGAGTAGAATTCAACGATAAGAGCTTCGTTGATTTCAGAAGGAAGTTCCGCACGCTCAGGGAAACGAGAGTACGTACCTTCACGCTTGTCTTCGTCGAACGTCAAGTATTCAGGAACGAAGTTATTTACTTCGATCGCTTCTTCTACAACGTTCAGTTTTTGAGATTTTTCACGAAGGCTGATCGTTTGACCAGGTGCTACGCGGTAAGATGGAATGTCAACGCGACCACCATCTACAGTTACGTGACCGTGAGTAACTAGCTGACGAGCTTGGCTGCGCGTACGAGCTAGACCTAGACGGTACACTAGGTTGTCTAGACGAGATTCAAGAAGGATCATGAAGTTCTCACCATGGATACCTTTCATGTTACCAGCTTGGTCGAATAGACGACGGAATTGACGTTCAGTCAATCCGTACATGAAACGAAGCTTCTGCTTCTCTTGAAGCTGAAGACCGAATTCAGATAGTTTTTTACGTTGGTTTGGACCATGTTGTCCAGGAGCGTAAGGGCGCTTTTCAAGTTCCTTACCAGTTCCGCTTAAAGAAATACCATAACGACGTGATTTTTTCCAGGTTGGACCTGTATAACGTGCCATTGGGATTTCCTCCTTTATTATTTTATTTTGCATAAAATAAGAACCGTGTGTCCTCGTTCCGATGCTCATTATGTTTTCATGCACCATCGCTCCAGCAGCAGAGAGTTACACGATGCACCTCTTCGTTGAGGAACAAAATGAATACAACGGCGGCTCACATAGGCTGCCATTTATTTTACACAACGAATAGTATAATCTTTTTATGAAGTTACGTCAAGGCACATTCCAAAAACGTAAGGTTTCTTTTTAAAAGAAATGAGGTAGTAATAAGAAAAATGAAAAATTTACATATTAGTAGTCGTTTCGATGTGTAAAGTAGTGGTACAATAGACTCAATCAATAGTCGGAGAAAAGAAAGGTGAGGTTACTGGTCATGCAATTATATAGTAAAGAAACAATCCAACACCTACAAGCCCGTGTGTTTGAGTTATTTACAACAGAATCTACACACACCTTCGAGAAGTTTATTGATCTTCTCTCTATTGAAATTCAACAATTCCTTCAAATAGATGGTTGTGTCATATACTTGCTGAATGAATGGGAGGAAGTTTTCCAGTTAAGAGCAGGGGACTCTTATGAAGGTTTGACGTTGCATGATCATGTCTCAGCTACAGATATCTCATGGGAAGAATCCACCTTATGGTATAAGAACGAGCCCTTTAATCCCTACAAAAAAACAAGTATTCCTTATGTGAAGTCGTCATCCATCCCTCTAATGGATAAGGAAAAGATATATGGATTCTTGCTTCTTTCTCAACAAGTGCTGGGAGAGTTCGATCACCATTTACTGAACTCAATCATTGAAGAAGTGAGCAAAGCTATACATAAAATCCGCGTCCTTTATTCAGCTTTTGAGGAAAAGCGTAAATATGAATCTCTGTATAAAGGAACGTCTTTGTTTCATTCTTCCAACAAGAGTGATGAAGTGCTTGAGAAAGTGATTGAAACGTTACGAAACGTTTATCCCCAATTTAATTATTATTTATTGCTATCCCAAGATTATGCACCTTCATCGGAGCTTCCTATTAAGAACCTATCTTATGAAAAAGATAATGCCTCACAAGCGAGTACACAAGCTTACTTATTGGGCGAAATGCAGATGGAATATCAAACCCAGGAGGGTCAATCTATTTTGTACGCTCCTTTAAAGGGGAAGCAGGGTGTTTACGGTGTGCTTCAAGTTGTCTCGGATCATGCTCTTTACTTTCCGGAAACGTATGTGGAGTTTTTCGATTTACTCTCTCAGGACGCCGGGAAAGCACTTGAGAATGCTCAATTGTATCAGCAGTCAAGAAGGTTGAACAGCGACCTGCAATTGATTAATTCTACATCAAAGCACCTCAATTCGACGATGAGGCTTACAGAGAAAATCACCTACATGGCGGATCGAATCGATCAATCCTTTCAAGCAGATGAAGTAGGGTTCATCATTTTTGAAGATGATACACACTCCGACTTTACCATTTCGGAGGGAAGTTCCGCTTTTTTTAATATAAAAGATTCGAGAACCTTTATAGAACGTATTGATCGGACATTCATGAGAGAGGAAGAAGCGGTTTTCATTGGGGATTTGTCTTCTAAGTGGGAGGGACATTGTCCATTTCGATCGTTGATGGCGGTTCCTATGAAGGATCAGGAATATTTAGATGGACTAGCCATTGTTGTGCACAGGGATCCTTATTATTTTAGCTTTGAATCTTTTAAGTTGCTACAGTCGCTTGTTCATCATTCGACACTTGCCTTTGCCAACTCTATGCTACATGAAGAATTAGAAAGGACGATCATCACGGATTATCTAACAAAGCTGCATTCTCGGAATTATCTCGATCAACAAGTAGAAGAGCACCTTAAGCAGGATGAGAACGGTCATTTCTTGCTTTTTGACATAGATAACTTCAAGCGGGTCAATGATACACATGGTCACCAAGTCGGGGATGCGGTAATTTGTCAGGTTGCGGATATTATTCAAACCATCATCGCCAACCAAGGCTTGGCTGCTCGTTGGGGTGGAGAAGAGTTAGCTGTGTATCTCCCATCGATGTCCTTTGAGGAGGCCCACGCATTGGCAGAATTAGTACGAAACTCAGTCTCGGAGCAGTCGTGCCCACCTGTAACGGTTTCCTGCGGATTAGCGTCATGGGACTCGGTCCACTTATTGGACGTGAAACAAATGGTTAAGCAAGCGGATCAAGCGCTTTATGTAGCGAAAGAATTTGGAAAAAATAGAATTGTTAAAGCATAATGTCTTGAATTAATCCTGAAAAAAACTCTCTTCCGCAATTGGAAGAGAGTTTTTTTAGGTAAATTAAATGAAGGGCTGCAATGTTTCTACGAATTTCGTTAAATACAATTCGTCTTCTTCATCAAATCGATCTTTAGAAGGACTATCAATATCTAACACTCCGTAGATTTCTCCATCTTTGAAAATAGGGACGACAATTTCAGCTTGAGATGCAGCGTCACATGCGATGTGGCCTGGGAAAGCATGAACGTCAGCTATACGTTGTACTTTTCCTTCTGAAACAGCTGTTCCGCATACGCCTTTTCCAGATGGAATTCTCACGCAAGCCGGGAGCCCTTGAAACGGACCTAGAACGAGTTGGTCCTGTTTCCACAAGTAGAAGCCTACCCAGTTCACGTCATTTAAGAATTGATTGAGTAGGGAAGAAGCATTGGATAGGTTAGCAATAGCATCTGGTTCATCTTCGAGCAAAGCCTTCAATTGCTTAAGCAAGAGCTCATAGCTTTCCTTTTTGTTGCCTGAATAAGTCATTTGTTGAAACATGGTATATTCCTCCTTACATAGTATCCGACAAAAGATTTAGGAAAATGTCGGGATTTGGTGCACGATTACTAGCAGGATTTCCCCTAAAGATGAAGAACTGTTTTGTTGAGGGGGAAAAATAATGAACCGACAGAACGCAACACGGGATAAAGTGCTGAATGTAGCCTGCCGACTGTTTTACAGCCAAGGATTCAATGGGACATCCGTTCGGGATATTGCAAAAACAGCAGACGTGAACGTGTCTTTAATTCATTATTACTTCAAGAGTAAACAAGGACTATTCGAATCGCTTGCTGTCAACTACTTCGAACCTTATCTGGAAATCCTGGATAGTGAAGCAGAATCTGACTTGAGCTTAGGGATAGAACCTTTAGTGAAAAAAATTCTACATTATAAACAAAGCCATTATCAACTATCTTGTTTAGTTTACAGAGAACTTTCACTAAATACCGTCTTTGCAAAAGAGATGCTCGTCACGTATGTGGCAAAAGAAAATCATTTGTTCCATCGCATTTTGTTTAATAAGAAATCGCGAGTCGAGGTGACTTTCAAGGAACAGTTATGCCTGATGCAATTGAAAGGTTTGCTCAATGCCCCCTTCACGATGCCGCATGAATGGAATGATTCTTTTGCAACAGAATCATCTGTTGAGCACTTTGTCAAAGTTTATAGTGAGTTGATGGCTAAGCAGCAAACGGTTCAATTATTAAGCGCTAACCTTTAAGGAAGGACGGTGCTAAATGCTCGTGTCCTTGGAATAAGTCAGTTGCCTGATGGGCATCTGACCCATAAATGAGAGGGATCCCTATTGCTTGTGCCTGCTCTGCAATATCCATTGTAGGGTAGGTTTCTTTGCAATGGGGCTTTTTTGTTCCTGCCCCGTTATAGTCTAAGGATAGCCCTTTTTCATTAACAGCTTTCAGAACTTTCGTGGCTTCTTTTTCCCAATTGTCTGGAGAGGGATAAAGTTTATTGAATTTCCGAATCAGTGTCATGTGCCCGATTCGGTTCGGCTTCCAATATCCGAGGTCTGCTTCTACCGAGGATCTGACTGCATCGAAATATGCTTGATAGATCAGTTGGCTGGACCCGAAATCATGGAGGGCATCTTTGAACATGTGCGGGCTGAAATCTATACAGTACCAACCACGGCTTGCTTTAAGGAAATGAACGGATAAGATACCATCGTCGAGTTCTGGACCATACTGGTTCAGAAATTGTTCGGTTTCTTTTTCGTATCCACTGATATAGTCGATTTCGAATCCAACGGAGATATCCAATTCCTTTTGATATTCTTTTTTCAATGCTTGGATACTTTCAATGTATGGTTCTACATCCTTGCGATCCATTCCGCTATCCTTATCAGGAACGGGGTCATCAAACGATACCGGAAGTGGGGCATGCTCTGTAAATGTCATCGACGTGTACCCGATTCCGATCGCGCGTTCTATATACGATTTTAGTGAATCACTTGTACCATGGGGGCAATAAGGAGAGTGAATGTGTCCATCAATCATGAGCGAATCCTCCTTGTTCTTTGAATAATTTGTCAACGAGTTGATAAATTTGAAATATTTTAGCCAAAATTGCTATTTACATGGTATCATAATAAGCAATAAATCATTATTTTCGGAACTTTATTTATCCGTTGAGCGTGTATCTTGTAAGGAGGCTATTTATGAAGTACGTCATTGGGGGTATCTTGCTACTTATCGTGCTGTTCATCGTAGGACTGATTTGGCGTAAACGTGTCTATGATGAAGTGGATCGCTTGGAAAGCTGGAAGATGGACATTATGAACCGAAGAGTGACGGACGAGCTCTCGAAGGTCAAAAGCTTAAACCTTTCAGGTGAGACACAGGAAAAGTTCGAGGCGTGGCGAAACCGTTGGGATCAAATTTTGACAAAAGAATTGCCGGAATTAGAAGAAGACTTATTTGATGCAGAAGAAGCAGCGGATAAGTACCAGTGGAATCGAGTGAAGAAGGTCATTGCACACACGGAAGGTAAATTAGAGGGAATCGAACAGAACATTAAGGCGATGTTTGATGAGTTGGAGGTTCTATTGAATTCAGAGGAAAGCAGTCGTCTTGAAATGGAGTCGATTCAACCTGAACTTAAGGAATTGTCTAAAACATTGATTCAAAGCCGCCATCAATTCAGCCGAGCAGTTCATGTATATGAGCGCAGAGTGGCTGAACTCCAGGCGCAATTGTCGGACTATGAACAATTGACCGACCAAGGAGATTATTTGGAAGCGAATGAATTAGCTCAGAGAACTAGGGAAGAAGTGGTTAAGCTTAAAACAGACGTGGAACGCTTTCCTTTGTTCTACAAAAAAGCAAACTCTGAGTTACCTGACCAATTGAAGGAACTGACGAGCGGACTCGAGGAGATGGAACAGGAAGGGTATCGGGTTTCCCAGTTTGAGTTTTTGCCTGAGATACATAACTTTGAGCGGTCATTGAGCACGATGGTAGCGAAGTTAGAGCAAGGGGATCAAGAAGACGTCGAGAAAGAATTGACCGAAATGGAAAACCGAGTCCAGGAGATGTATCAGTTGCTGGAAAAAGAAGCTATTGCTCATAACTATGTAGAAAAGCAGTACGGACCTTTAAAATCACAACTCGATGAGCTGGATTATGTTTTAGAACTTACCGAGAAGGAAATAGAAGAAATACAATACACGTACCAATTGGATGAAAAGGATATTGAAACATATCGAAGTTTGAAAACCCTTTACAATCAATTGAAGAAACGATTATCTCTAGTCTATGACAAACGACAAGATGGGCAAACCTCATTCGTAGAACTAAGAGAAGAGCTCGAGCGAACTCAAGAGCAGATGAAAGAATTAAAAGAGAAACAAAAGTTCTTCAGTGAAAATGTTCAAGCGGTTAGAAAAGATGAACGCGAAGCGATTGACAAACTTTCAAGTATGGAACAGTTGCTTTTAGATACTCACCGCCGTTTGAAGCGCAGCAATCTCCCTGGTATTCCACATTCTCTTTACGAAGACATGAAGGAAGCCAGTGATCGCATTGACGATGTATTTCAATGTCTTGATCAACAACCGCTTGATATGGCGACAGTTTCAAGGAAGCTGGAAGAGTCTGTTGAATTAACAGAAAAGCTGCATGAACGTGCCGATCAAACAATGGAAACAGCAGAATTCGCGGAACGCGTCATTCAGTATGCCAACCGCTATCGAAGTCAGCACCCATTGCTTGCAGCTAAATTGTTAGAAGCAGAAGCAGAGTTCAGGTCATACCGTTATGATTCCGCATTGAAGTTAGCTGGCAATGCTTTGAATGAAGTTGATCCAAAAGCCTTCTCGCGTATTGAAGAGAAAGAGCAAGTACTCGCTTAGGAAGTGTTAACATGAAAAAATGGGGACTCATTGGATTAGGCGTTTTCACCTCGTTGATTTGGGTGGCCGTTATCGTAGTTTTAATAACCCCACCAAGCACTAGTCATCTAGCAGAATCACATAGCCTGTCCTTAGAGCCATATCATTCTGAAAAAACCATATCAGAGGAACGGTTGACCGCTCATTTCATGAATGGTGAAGCCGTTGATCGTGAAGCTGATACCATCTTTGGTAAACGGGTTATAACAAGAAACTGGGTAGAAGATATGCAAGAGGATGGAAAGCTCAGTATCGACACGATTCTGGACTCATTGGAACTTGAATCGCCGTCACCAGATAATAGTTAAACAAGAAAGGGCCACCTGGACAGGTGGCCCTTTTCAGTGTGTCTTCAAAAGCTACTTTCGGTTCTTCCAAGTCTAGAAGGGGCCGGTGGCGTGGAAACGACTCCCTTTCCGCAGGAGGCTGTGAGCGTCTTCGACCGCTTCACGGCCTGCGGAATCTCACCCAAGCCTCAGAATCCTGCAGGAGTGTCGCGGTTTCCACGCCACCTTGCGAGAGGGAGTGTGTACCTCTAGAGATCCTCTGCGAAAAGGACTGTTACGGAGAAGCGCACATTGTTTGGCAAGGTTCTGTTTCCGCTATTTGTAGCGTAGTGGGATGGAAAACGGAGAGACTCCCGCGGGAGAAGACTAAAGGAAGACCCCACAGAGAGTGTTAACGAACGACTCGCTTGCCGGCTCCCCCGCAGGAAAGCGAGTCGTTTTCCACCCCCACGGTATTCTTATATGATCTAACAGAATCGTTACATAGACTTCTTCAACAGGCTGAACAGTAAGGGGAAAAGCCCCTATTGTAGTTTCACTTTATCCCGCCTTAACTAGCCGTAATCCTACCACTTCCATAGTTGAAGGCAGAGTGAGGGGGTGGTGGTAGGAAACGGCAAGTAAAGGCCCGATTGGTTCAACTAACAATAAGGGAAAAAGCCCCCTTATTGTAGTTTCACTTTATATAAATGGTATGATAGTATAGTGGTTTGGAATTTCAAGAAAAGGAGACCAAAACCCATGATTTATTTAGATAATAGTGCCACGACTCATCCACATGAAGAAGTTCTTCGAAGCTATCAGAAAGTAGCGGATGTCTATTATGCTAATCCATCTTCCGTTCACCGCTTCGGTAGTGAAGTAGAACGTTTGCTGCAACAATCAAGAACCCAGGCCGCTCAGTTGTTCGGTGTACATTCACGAGAAGTGATCTTCACATCTGGAGGTACAGAGGGGAACAATATGGCGATCAAAGGTATTGCGTTTATGCATCAAAATAGAGGGAAGCATATGATCACGTCTTCCGTTGAACATCCATCTGTGATGGAAGCATTTCGTGCACTTGAGTCCTTGGGTTTTGAGGTGACCTATCTTCCGGTTGACTCAGAGGGAAAGGTTCAACCTTCTGATGTATCGGATGCGATGAGAAAAGATACGATTCTTGTGAGTATCATGTCTGTAAATAATGAGCTTGGTACGATTCAACCTATACGAGAAATAGGACAGATTGTACGTCCATTTCCAAAGGCATTTTTCCATGTGGACCATGTTCAAGGACTTGGTAAAATAGATTTGCCTATAAAAGAATATGCTATCGACCTTTGCACGGTATCCGGACATAAGATTCATGGTCTGAAGGGTACAGGTGCATTGATCGTTCAAAATAACGTATCTCTGTTTCCATTACTTCACGGAGGAGGGCAAGAGCTTGAAGCACGTGCTGGAACGGAGAACCTTGCAGGGAACGTTGCTTTTGTCAAAGCGCTTCGCTTACTATTAGAGAAGAAAGAAGATAAACGGGCGCATATGTCTTCGCTCCGTAATCAATTGTGGCATGACTTAATTGAGAATCAACAGGTCGTCATCAATTCACCGAAGAACGGTGCGCCTCATATCCTCAATTTCTCCGTGCCTGGTTATCGACCAGAAGTGATGATCCATGCATTAGGGGAGGAAGATATCTTCATCTCTACGAAATCTGCTTGTTCGTCGAAAGAACCTGATGTAAGTGCTATTCTTCAGGCATGTGGATTAAACAGCGACCGTACTACTTCTGCTTTACGAGTCAGTTTTTCTTACGAAAATACGGAAGATGAATTAAGGACTTTCGTACAAACCCTGAATTCGAAGATTGAAAAATTACAAGCAACGATGGGGCGATAAATCATGAATTTCGATCATATATTAATTCGATACGGCGAGATGGCCTTGAAAGGGAAAAACCGTCGTTCGTTTGAACAAAAATTACAAAGAAATCTCATAAGAAAGTTAAAAGCTTATCCAGCTACGAAGATTAAAAAAACGAAGGACCGGATGTACGTTCTCTTAAACGGAGAAGATCCTCATGAAGTGATGGAAATATGCCGAAAGGTCTTCGGTATTCACAGTCTAAGTTTTGCTGTGAAGGTGGAAAAGTCTGAAGAACAGCTGAAAGAAGCGGTGCTCCTTGCATTTAACGATGCTAAAGGGGCTCGTACGTTCAAAATATCGGCCAAACGGTCAGACAAAGAGTTTCCGATTCCTTCACAAGAGTTGAATCCCCTTCTTGGCGGTCACATTCTTCAAAATACGGAGGGTGTGACGGTAGATGTGCACCACCCGGATGTAGAAATCAAGGTGGAAGTAAGAAATGATGCCGCCTATATCACCGCTCAAGATTACCCTGGAGCGGGTGGACTTCCTGTAGGTACAACGGGGCAGTCGCTTCTTATGCTCTCAGGTGGAATTGATAGCCCTGTAGCCGGCTATTTGACGATGAAACGAGGAGTGGATCTCGAGGCGATTCATTTTCACTCTCCACCTTATACGAGTGAAAGGTCTAAGCAAAAGGTTATTGACTTAGCTGAACAGCTGTCTAATTATGGCAACTCGATTAAGGTTCACGTGGTTCCGTTTACGGAGATCCAACAGAAAATAGCCCGGGAAATGCCTGAAGGTTACAGCATGACGATAACGAGGCGGATGATGATGCGTCTGAGTGAAAAGTTAGCGGACCAACGAGGGATCTTATCCCTTACAACAGGAGAGAGTTTGGGGCAAGTCGCCAGTCAGACAATGGAAAGTATGAGTGCGATCAATGACGTGACAAACTATCCGATTATAAGGCCGCTCGTTGCGATGGATAAGTTGGAGATTATTGATGTATCTAGAAAAATTGATACGTATGGCATTTCCATTCGTCCTTATGAAGATTGTTGTACCGTCTTTGTTCCAAAAGCACCTAAAACAAAACCAACTAAAGAAAACGCTAATTACTATGAATCAAGCGTTGATTTCTCCCAAGATTTAGATAAAGCGTTAGCGGAAACTTACACGATAGAATTACAGGATGGAAAACGTCTTCATCAAGAGGATGAATTCAAGGATTTATTCTGAAAATAGACCGTTCCACATTTATGTGGGACGGTTTTTTTAGAATTTTCGATTACTTATGGTTTCTATTTGAAGCACGATTATGGTATATGTAGTACTAAACCATAGAGAGGATGGGTCGATGTGAAGCTGTGGTACGGTGGTAAAATTTATACAATGAAACACGAAGGGGATTGGGTAGAGGCTGTTGTCACGAAGGATGGGAGGATTGTAGCAATAGGCGAGACTCATGAACTTTACCAAACCTATAAAAAAGAAATAGAGGAAGAGCATGATTTAAAAGGAGCGGTCATGTACCCGGGATTCACAGATAGTCACCTCCATATTATTGGACATGGCGAGCGCTTGATGCGATTGGATCTTTCCTTTATGAAGTCCGCTGAAGAAGTGAAACAAGCACTCAGGCAGCATGCTGAACAACTTTCTCCTGGTGAGTGGATCATTGGAGATGGATGGAATGAGAACCAATGGGAGGAAAAGCGGATCATACATAAAGGCGAGCTTGATGACATTTCCTCTGATCACCCTATGATGTTGACGAGAGTTTGCCGCCATGCCCTGTTGGCGAATTCAAAAGCCATTGAGATGGCGGGAATCACGACAGATACTCCTGATCCACAAGGAGGAGTCATCGTCCGTGATGAGGCTGGAGAAACGACGGGTTATTTCCATGATCAGGGACAAGAATTGATTAAGAAGGCGATGCCGGAAGTGACGCCAGAATACCTTAGGAAAGCGACTGAACTGGCCGTCAAGGACATGCATACATATGGACTTGTCGGGGGCCATAGTGAAGATTTAAATTATTATGGTGGTTTCAAAAAGACGTATGATGCATTTACTGATGTCATTAATGAGCATGACCATCCGTTTCGTGCACACCTTCTCGTTCATCACGGCGTCATAGAGGATGTCGATCAAGAAGGATTAGGATATAAAAAAGGGACACGTTATGTTGAATTAGGAGCGCTCAAGATCTTTAGTGACGGCGCTCTAGGTGGTAGGACAGCGTGGCTTTCTGAAGATTATTCGGATGACCCTGGAAATAGCGGAGTAGCCATTCACACTAAAGAGGAACTCGCATCATTGATTTTCGAGGCGAGAAAACGTCAAATGCCTGTCGCTGTCCATGCCATCGGGGATGCTGCCATAGAAGCTGTTGCTGATGAACTTGAAAGACAACCACTGAAGACAGGCGAGCGTGATCGGATTATTCATGCTCAAATTCTTCGACCTGAATTAATTGAAAAACTCAAAGGTTTGAGCGTCGTTCTAGATCTTCAGCCAACCTTTGTTGCATCCGATTTCCCGTGGGTATTGGACCGGATCGGAAATGTAAGGCTGAAAAGTTCCTACTCTTGGAAGACGCTTCTAGATGCAGGCATAATGTGTGCGGGAAGCTCTGATGCACCAATTGAGGAGATCAACCCACTGTTAGGAATTCGCGCAGCCGTCGATCGCCGGGCAACCTATGATCATGAAGTGTATCAGACTGAGGAGCGGCTGTCTGTTCATGAAGCGATCGCCCTTTATACTACGGGCAGTGCACAAGCAATAGCTCGAGAAGATGTTCAAGGGAAGATCCAGGTGGGGTTCGTAGCAGACTTTACGGTGCTTGACCGCGATCTATTTGCTTTGAAATCACATGAATTGGCCGACGCGAACGTCATGATGACGGTGGTGGATGATCAAATCGTGTATCAAAGGTAGTAAGGGAGCGGCAACGTTCACAATAAAAACGTCCAGGGAAAGCCACCCCTGGACGTTTTTTTAGTTATACAACTAGCTGATTACTTACAAGAATGTACGTTTTACGCGGTCCCAATACGTGTTGTGTTTCATTTTTACTGTTTTGATGACATCATCGCTCAGTTTGATGGTCACATCACGGATGTTACGGATCGAGAAGGCTTCATTATCCATTCCGATGACAGGATGGTCATTCCCATCTTGGCGAACATCAAGTTTTAACGTGCGCTCTCCGCTCAAAATGAAGGATGAACCTAAGGTGCGGTATCGGTTGTTATTCAAAGAGGCAAGTTCACTGACTTGGAAGCAAGGTAATTTTGGATCGACCACAGCTCCGTTTACTGATTTGTTATAGGCGGTACTTCCGGTCGGTGTAGCGATCACGAGCCCATCTCCTCGGAACGTTTCAAAGTGAAGGTCATCAATATGCACATCCACAACAATCGATTTAATTAATGTGGAGCGGACGCTACATTCATTAAGACACTGATAGGTGGACTCACCATTGACGGTCGCTTCAATGACAGGAAAGCGTCGAACTTCGACCTCTGCGTTTTTCATCGCGGCGATCATTTCATCATGATCATCAATATCAAAGTCACAATACAAGCCCGCTTCGTTATGGCTGCGGATTCCTACATAAAGACAATCCTGTCGGAAGCCTGTTTTTCTAACGGCTTGAAGGAAAGTGCCATCGCCTCCAATTGCGATGATGATATTCGCTTCTTTGGATTCATTAACTACGTTGAAATCATTGTCGCTTGCCAGTTGAAAGAGAGGAGTCAGTTTCTCATCGAGTTCATGACTCGGGTGATAATAGAAAAATAAGTTTCTGCGTTGATCGGACACAATAAATCCTCCTTTATGTAGTGGATGTTGCCATTTTATCATTTTCCTGTTGAAACCGCACTCAATATTCACAAAAGTCCGTCAACAGCGTCTTTGTTGAATCCTGCTGTATATTTCGATATGGTTGAAATAGTGATAATCGAAGATCAGAAGACCTTAGGCGCATGTTGTTTCGTAACAGATGCGCCCATTTCTTTTGAAATACACCTGCTGAAGGAGAATAACGATGAAGCAACAACAAGTCGAACAATTATTCCAATGGATTGATGATACCGCCACAACGGTATCTGAAGATATGAACATCACATATCTAGAAGCGATTGCAGAGACGCTCGACGTATTATTCAACGGTCAACCTTTCAAAGATATGAGCAAGCCTCTCCAAACTCAATTGAACAATGAGTTGGCTAAAATATCGAAAGATCAATTCGAAAAGGAAGAAGTACGTAAAGCCGTCCAATTGACTATATTAAAAGGCATGAAGGGAGCCACACAACAACAGCATCTGATTACCCCTGATTCCGTAGCGATGTTTATGGGCTACATTGCCTCTAAATTATTCGAAGGTGAGGAAGGTTTGAAACTGTTTGATTTAGCGGCTGGATCGGGTAACTTATTAACATCCGTCATGAATCAGCTCGATATGCCCGTGACCGCCTACGCAAGTGAAGTCGATCCTACGTTAATCCAACTTGCTGTTACAAATGCGAATCTTCAAAAGAATCAAATCGAATTCTTTCACCAAGACAGCTTACGACCATTTCTAATGGAACCGGTTGATTTTGTTTTAGGAGATTTACCAGTTGGGTATTATCCGGATGATGTTCAGGCCTCCAAGTATGAATTGAAAGCGGAGGAAGATCATTCTTATTCTCATCACCTATTTATCGAACAAGGATTGAACTACACGAAGGACGGAGGCTACCTGATGTTCGTCGTTCCGAACTTCTTATTTGATAGTGACCAGTCCAAACAGTTGAATGCTTACCTTCGCGAACATGCTCATATTGTCGGCATGCTGCAATTATCTGATTCATTATTCAAAGATGAAAAACATGGTAAGAGTATCTTGATCTTACAAAAGAAAGGGAAACAGACGAAGCCACCGAAGCAGGCGTTATTAGTCAAACTTCCGTCTTTCAAAAACCCTGAGGCCATGTCCGATATCCTAGCTCAGATGAATCAATGGTTCGATCAGTATAAGACGCAGTAATTGTGTGAAAATAGAGAATATAAGAAGTAAACGTTATCATGTTCTTTCCGCCTTGAAATCGAAGAGAACGGGTGATTAAATAGTAGTGGTAGTAATATTCGAACCTAATTTTAAGGGGATGAGCAACGTTGAGTAATAAAATTCTTGCTATAAATGCCGGTAGTTCATCGCTGAAATTTCAGCTGATTGAAATGCCTGAAGAAACAGTTGTTACAAAAGGTCTAGTAGAACGAATTGGACTAGACGATGCAGTCTTCACAATTGAATTTAATGATGAGAAAGATAAAACCGTTACAGATATTCCAGAGCACGGTGTAGCTGTTACCATGTTGTTGGACAAGCTTACTGCAAATGGAATCATTGAATCCTTGGATGAAATCAACGGTGTCGGTCACCGTGTTGTTCATGGCGGAGAGCGTTTCAGTGAATCCGTATTGATTACAGATGAAGTCATCCGTGAAATCGAAGATGTATCTGACCTGGCACCTTTGCATAATCCGGCTAACTTGACTGGAATTAATGCATTCCGCGAAGTGCTTCCGAATATCCCACACGTCGCAGTGTTTGATACGGCGTTCCACCAATCCATGCCAGAACAATCATACTTGTACAGCCTTCCTTATGAGTACTACAAGGAATATGGTATTCGTAAATATGGCTTCCATGGTACTTCCCACAAGTATGTATCTGAGCGTGCCGCTGAGATGTTAGGCCGCCCCGTTGAACAGTTACGCTTGCTTTCTTGCCACCTTGGTAATGGAGCGAGTATCGCAGCAATAGAAGGTGGAAAATCCATTGATACGTCTATGGGATTCACACCACTTGCTGGAGTAACAATGGGTACCCGTTCAGGTAACATCGACCCTGCTTTGATTCCATTCATCATGGAGAAAACAGGTAAAACGGCAAATGAAGTTATGAACGTACTGAATAAAGAGAGTGGTATGCTCGCACTTTCTGGTTTCTCAAGCGACCTTCGTGATATCGAAGATGCAGCAGAGCAAGGCGATGAGCGTGCGGAATTGGCACTAGAAGTATTCGCTGCAAGAATCCACAAGTATATCGGTTCATATGCATCTCGTATGCACGGAATCGATGGCATCATCTTCACGGCAGGTGTAGGCGAGAACAGTACTTCTATTCGTGAACGTGTACTGAAAGGTCTTGAGTTCATGGGTGTCTACTGGGATCCTTCATTGAACCAGGTTCGTGGAAAAGAAGCATTCGTAAACTACCCGCACTCACCAGTTAAAGTCATGATCATTCCGACGAATGAGGAAGTCATGATTGCGCGTGATACAGTAGAAAAAGGTCTATAAGTCGTCACCATCCCCCTATTATTTTATAGGGGGATTTTTTTATTTCTGCCATAATAATGGTTCAAGAATCGGTCAGGGGTCGTCACCTAATTAGTAGTAGGGGGGTGGTTTTGAAACAACTCGCTTTCCTGCGGGGGAGCCGCCTAGCCTCCTCGGTCGTTGACACTCCCTGTGGGGTCTCGCTGTTTCAAAACCATCCCTATCAACATATAGCGGAACGAACCGTCTACATGAACAATGCGCTAGCTAGCAAAATACCCGCACATACTGTTTATTTGAGGTGATCCAACTCATCTGATGTTTCCGTTCCCCTCATAAAAGCAAGTGAGTCATTTCCCGGACCTTCTGACACTACTCTAGGCAACGGAAATCACCAAACTATCTGAAAATTGAGTCTTCAAGATATGGGGGGTAATCTGAAACAAGATCATATTTCCTGGGTGGAGATAAAATCCAATATTGTAAAAATTCACAGCGCTAAATTTCTAGATACTTGCTCTTTTGAATAAGGTAGAGATACAATAAAAGTAAGAAATTCGGTGTAGGAGGGTCTTGAATATGTCACAAGAACGTGTCGCGCACGATGTGAAAAAATGGCTGGATCAATACAAAACTTACGAACCGAACGATTTTGAAATGATGTATGACGATTGGATTACACAAAACTTTGAACAGATCGATCCTGGTATGAAGGAGAAATTTTTCTCTAAATTGGACGATTGGTTCTTTCATACCCATGCCTTCTTGCAAGGGAGTTCATTCCAAAACGATGCGAGGGAACGTATCCTGACCGTCGGGCGTGCGATCTCTAGTGATATCAATAAAATTGAGGACATGAAGCATGAGTTGACGATTGATCAACTGACATACATAGCCGAACAACATAAAGCGAGAGGTCGTCTCTATTCGTTCACGCAAGGTGGATTAACAGGAACTGGCGGATGGTTGTTATTAGGCATTGATTTCCCGTTAATGATGATTATGAATATTAGGTCTGTTCAACTCATCGGGTTAACATTTGGTCACGAAATGAACCATCCCTATGAAATGATGATTTCATTGAAGGTTTTTCATGCTGCGACGTTGCCGAAACGAATGCAAGCAAGAGCCTGGCGAGAGTTGATGGATGAATTGGATAATCAAGAGCATCCCTTTATCTACGAAGGTAATGATCAACTGACGAATGAGAGGTGGCTTGATCAGCCAATTAAACAGGGGCTGAAGTCACTATTCATTCTTATGTTCCGTAAAAAGATATTTCAGGGGCTTCCCTTCATTAGCATAGCGATAGGCGCTTATTCAAATTACCATTTAACGAAGCGGGTCACCGACTTTGCTTTACGATTCTATCAATATCGTCATTTACAGTTGGAGAGGAGTAGGTCTGATGTCGGTTCAGGAACATAAAAAAGAAGCGCCTGACCATGTTCGGTGCATGGTTCTTACCATCAGCGATACGCGCACAGTGGAATCGGATAAGAGCGGCCGATTCATGATGGAAGAACTTCAACAAAAGGGACATGAAGTAGTCAAATATGAGATTGTTAAAGATGAGAAGGCGTCGATTATGAGTCATTTAGAGGAGGGCGTATCTGACCCAGCTATTGATGTCGTTTTGACTAATGGAGGCACGGGGATAGCGAAGCGTGATATTACGATAGAAGCAGTCCAGTCTATCATCGATAAAGAAATTCCGGGATTCGGTGAATTGTTCCGAATGTTAAGCTATACGGAAGATATCGGTTCTGCTGCTTTGTTATCACGAGCCATCGCAGGAACGAAAGGGACAACAGCCATTTTCGCTACGCCTGGGTCTAGTGGCGCGGTACGATTAGCTATGGAGAAGTTGATCTCTCCAGAGATGACGCATGTAGTGAGAGAACTAAGGAAAGATGCATGAAAAAAGCGCCGGAGAGCGGCGCTTTTTTCTTTATTCGTTTTCTTCATCCGCACGTACAACCAGGACATCACAAGTAGCATATCTCGTAATATGTTCGGATACACTGCCAATGAAAAAGCGCTCCATCGTGCTCAGACCCGTGGCTCCACAGATGATTAAATCTGCTTGATGTTTAGGTGCCACATCTTTTGCGATTTTCACTTTAGGGGATCCATACTCGATGTCAATGACGACATTTTTAATACCCGCCTCTGTCGCCTTTGTCTGATAATCATTCAGCAAGTCCGTTGCATATTTCTCAGCTCGAATGGCGAGTGAACGATCATAGGCTTCAACCGTTGCGAAAGCCCTCGTATCGACGACGTGGGATAAGATCAGCTTTGCCTCATTTCGGTTTGCGATATCAATGGCCTTATTAAAAGCCACCTCAGCAGTTTCAGATCCATCCACAGCGACAACGATATCTTTGTACTCAAAAGTCATCGTGAATTCCCCCTTCCCTTTATACTGCTATTATATCACGGTCACCATCGGTTCGTTTATAAGAAAAAAGAATAATTCAAACTATTTTGTGAAAAGTAAGGTGGGGGTGATGAAATGGATAAGAAGAAAAAACCAGTTAACCCGATGGAAAAAGAAGCGCAGCAAGAACTTGAATTGATGAGTGCTCTTAACGAAAGCTATCAATCAGGGGTAAAGGCCTCAGAAGAGAATAAGAAGTCATAAAAGAAGATCCCATCGACTTGGTTGTTGATGGGATCTTTCATGCAGGAGGAATTAATCGCCCCACGTTTTGTTTTTCATGACGATTGGATACGTTATGAATATGACCAGGAATGTAAGGAATCCCGGAGACCATTCATCTGGTAAAGAAAAGTAAACGACACCGCCTACTATAATGTAAATCATAGCCCACGGATTAATGCTCGAGGTTTTGGTAAGTTGAGAAAGAGCTCGGTCATTTAAATAAAGCCGCTTCACAATTAAATAATCACTCGTTATGACAGCTGAAATAGGAATGATCAAGCCGCCGAGCATGGAAATATAGGACTCAGCTTCCGTGACGAGTTCTGGAAATCCGCTCAATAGTACGCCGACGCCCCCGAATAATACGGCACTCTGAACGCGTGACAGACGACTGAAGGTGTTCAATAAGCTATAGCCACCTGTGTAGGCGTTACTGATATTAATCGAGACCATGGACACGATCGCAGTCAGCGTGATGATGCTGATGAAGATCGGGGACTGCGTTTGGTTACTAGAAGATACATAAGGGTTGATGTCTTGGAATAAATACGCTGACGCACACCCTATAAAGGCCGTAATGAAAAAACCGATTCCATTACCGACAAGCAAACCCCAGAACCCGTGAGAAGGGGTTTTCGCGTATCGCGTCATATCCGCAGAGGCACTGACTCCAGAAACATATTGTACGAAAGCTAAACTAGAAAAGAAGAAGAAACTGGGCCAGGAAATCTCTATAGGCGCAGGTGAGAGCGTCAGCCATGAACCTATTCCCTCATTTGTAGTAAAGTATAGGTACAGCATGGTCCCTTCACCAAGTAGAAGCAACGGAAGAAAATAGGTCGTCGCTTTTTTTACAGCATCAAAACCGATGATGGCAATGACGACCATTAAAATCGATAAAGGTATAGAGAAGAGCAAAAAAGGGAGTTCCCTTCCTGAAATTCTAAGAATGAGCTGCTGAATGACATATGTACCACCGATTGTTTGTACACTGAACCAATAGAGGGAAGTTATGCTCCTGATCGGAGAGGATAAGTAGCGTGTTCCTTGGACACCGAGCATGGTGCGGATGGAATATTGAGCTGGAATGCCGAGCCGTGCGCCTGGTAGCGATAAATATGAGACGCATAAAAAGCCTAGCAAGGCACCTATACATGTAGATATGACACCAGCCCAAAAGGATAAGCCCCCTTCTAATACAGCTAGAGCAGGAACTAAGAAGTTTCCGGCATTCGCAGCAATCGCAATTTGAATGATGGCGAAACGGTACCAAGGAGTGTTCTGTTGTTCTTTTGGAACCGATTCTAACCCGATTGTTTCAATCATGGTTTTACGAGAGGTTGCTCTCATGAGGTTGCACGTCCTTTCTGCCGCATTCATTGTACAGAAGGGAGCGGTACTTGTAAACAAAATGATACAGGCTTACATATAGGAAGATTGAAAGAGGAGGAATGGATATGAGACATGCAATTATAACAGCAGGTACAAAAGGTTTAGGGAAAAATGTGACGGAGAACTTCTTGAAAAAGGGGGTTTCTGTCACGGTCACGTACAGGACGGATAAAAATAAAGCATTGGAGCTCTTGCGTGACTTTCCTGAACATCAAGAATCCATTCAACTGATTCAAGCGGATGTGACAAAGAAGGAAGACTTAATTCGGATTGTAACAGAAGCCTACGAGCGTTTCGGTCGTATTGATTATTTAGTGAACAACGCAGGCCCCTACATCTTCGAGAGAAAAAAATTGATGGATTATTCGACCGAAGAATGGGATGCTATGGTTAGAGGAAACCTAGACGCTGTCTTTCATTTATTGAAACTGACGGTGCCCTATATGAGAAATCAAAAATTCGGGCGGATCATCAACTATGGATTTCAAGGAGCGGGGGAGGCCTCTGGTTGGATTTATCGTTCTGCCTTTGCAGCCGCAAAGGTAGGGTTGGTTTCGCTAACGAAGACCATCGCTTATGAGGAAGCCGAACACGGGATTACCTCGAACATGATTTGTCCGGGTAAGATCCTTGGTGATTGGAAAGAAGCAACGATAGCAGAAGGTCGATCCACACATGATGAAGAGACGCCTATAGGACGGCCGGGCACGGGGGAAGACATTGCGCGTACGATTGATTTTCTCTGCCATGAAGACTCGGATATGATTACGGGAACAATCTATGAAGTGACGGGTGGATTGGATGTCATCCATCGGCATTTATAGGGTCATAAATCGGCAAAAAAACAGTTGTATTTCCTGTCGATTTTGTTACAATGAAAAGGCTTTCGTGCACTTGGTGTGAACGGTAAGCTCTGGGAATGATAGAGAATGGAATGGGAGGTAGAATAGCCGTGAAAATTGGAATACCAAGAGAGATAAAAAACAATGAAAATCGTGTGGCTATGACACCCGCGGGAGTGGTAACGTTAACGAATGCGGGACATGAAGTATTTGTTGAAGCAGCAGCAGGTCTCGGGTCTAGTTTTACAGATGAACAATATACGGAAGCAGGGGCGACGATTGTATCCACAGCAAAAGAAGCGTGGAGCAAAGAAATGGTCATGAAGGTAAAAGAGCCGCTTCCAGAAGAGTTCGATTATTTCTATGAAGGACTTATATTATTTACTTACTTACATTTAGCACCAGAGCCAGATTTAACGAAAGCTCTTGTGGACAATAAAGTCGTAGCGATCGCCTATGAAACGGTCCAGGCATCTAATGGTTCCCTTCCTTTGCTTACACCTATGAGTGAAGTGGCCGGTCGTATGGCTTCTCAAATCGGAGCTCAATTCCTTGAGAAATCCCATGGTGGGAAGGGGATCTTGCTAGGTGGTATTCCTGGTGTGCGTCGAGGACGTGTAACCGTAATTGGTGGGGGAGTAGTTGGAACCAATGCTGCCAAAATCGCTATGGGACTTGGTGCCGATGTAACAATCATCGATCTAAGTCCAGAGCGTTTGCGTCAATTAGATGATATTTTTGGTTCCGACATTAACACACTTATGTCGAACCCTTTAAATATTCAAGAAGCCTTACAGGAGTCTGACTTAGTGATCGGAGCCGTTCTCATTCCAGGAGCCAAAGCGCCGAAACTGGTTAATGAAGACGTTGTGAAGTCCATGAAAGAAGGATCGGTTATTGTCGATGTGGCTATTGATCAGGGTGGTATCTTCGAGACGACTGATAGAATTACGACGCATGATAACCCAACCTATGAAAAACATGGAGTGCTTCATTACGCGGTAGCGAACATGCCGGGTGCGGTTCCACGTACATCCACAATCGGGCTTACGAACGTTACGGTGCCTTATGCTTTACAGTTAGCTAACAAAGGATATGTAAAAGCATGTCAGGATAATGAAGCGTTGCTTAAAGGAATGAACACGCTAGAAGGGTATGTTACATACCAGGCGGTAGCAGAAGGGCAAGGCTTAGAGTATGCAGATGCAAGAAGTTTAATCAATAAATAATGGAACAAGCCAGCGGGTTTTTGCCTTGCTGGCTTTTTTCAATATGAACATTCATGCCCCCACTTCTTTGGTTGCTAACGGAGGATGATTTGGAGGAGTTTTCCTGTGAACGGTGGTTTGTTCTAGCCTGTGATGGGAATCTTTTTCATTTTAAGAAAAGGTAGGTTATCATGGAACCTGTTCGATTTGTTATAATAAGAATAAATAAAAAAATGAAACCATTGCCTTGGTTGAACCGTACATAGAGGTACACGAGGTCAAAGTTGAAGGAGAGGTGAGCACTTGGGATTCTTTTCAAAGCTTTTTTCTAACAAAAAAGAGACCCCCGAAGTGAAAGAACGAACCGTACTAAACATTGAAATTGGAGATATCATCACATACGATCTTGTGGATTATGAAGTGGTAGGTAAAATCACATACCGGGATGGTTCTTACAAGTGGTATAGTTATCAATTGCTAGAGGGAAACTCTACAAAATGGTTAGCCGCTGAAATGGATGACGAATTAGAGCTAGGGATGTATGAGACCGTCAAGTTGCCTGTGTCTACACCATTTCCGAAGCAACTGGAATATGATGGTGTCACCTACTTCAAAGATGAAGAGGGTGAGGCGCAAGTGACAGGAGAAGGTCGTAGTGAAAACATCAACGGCCGCTCGACTCGATATGCGGATTACATCTCTGAAGATGAGGAAACGTACTTGAGCCTAGAGTCCTGGGGAAGTGAGGTCGAAGTCAGTTACGGTTACGACATCGAGTCCTATGAGATCAAAATTATTGCAGGTTCAAAATAACAAGGAGGCATTTACATGTTTAAATTTTTCAAACGAGTAAAGACAGTAGTCGGTTCAGAATTAAATACGATGTTAGATAAAGCGGAAGACCCGGTGAAAATGCTGGATCAGTTCATGCGTGATATGGAGAGCGATATTCGTGAAGCGGAAGCTGCAGTAGCGAAACAGATTGCTAATGAGAAAATGTTGAAGCGTAAGTACGATGACTCTCAAGCATTAGTGGATAAGCGTATGAAGCAGGCTGAAAAAGCCATCGAAGCAGGGAATGAAGATTTAGCGCGCCGCGCACTAGAAGATAAGAAAAATCAACAAGATCAAGCGGATCAATTCAAAGCATCTTTAGAGCGTGCTCAAGAAGATTCCAACAACCTACGTTCAAAACTGGATGATATGAAGAAAGAGTATCAAGAAATGAAGCTTAAGAAAGATTCCTTGAAAGCTCGTGCTGAATCCGCGAAGACGCGTACGAAGATGAACCGCACGATGTCTAGTATCGGCGGTGACGAATCCCGTCAAGGCTTCGAGCGTATGGAAGAGAAAGTCCTGCGTTATGAAGCAGAAGCGGAAACGAGTGAAGATATGTCATCTGAAAGCCGCTCGTTGGATGATGAGTTCGATGCCATGGATGATAAGGACAGCGTGGATAATGAACTAGCGGAACTTAAGAAGAAAATGAATAAAGAATAACAGTCTTGTATCCGAGTGAATAAGAATGAGAACGTGCCTAACGGACATTCGTTAGGCACGCCTATTTTTGGAGGAAGGAGGATCTAACATGAAAGATTTTGCAGGGATCATTGTCGTAGGCATCATTGCAGTCGTATTGCTTTTTAATGTGTTTGGTGATGGTGGAAGCCCGCTTAGAGGAATGACAGGGTCTAATACAGAAGATACATACAATGAACTGCCTAGTGAACCTAGTCGCTCAGAGATATTGGATACGATAAGGAATGCGGGAGCGAATGACATAGAGAATCTGATTCAGCAGTCGTTTCCTTTATTGGATACGGTACAGACCAACCAAGGAATATCAAAAATCTATATGACAAAAGAGCTGACTTTACCTGAAGTGGCTGATGAATTGTCGGGTCAGATTCAACCACAAGAAATCAGTGAACGTCAAAGCGATAAGCAAGTACTGGTTTATCCCGATAACTTTGTCATCATTCAAGAAAGTAACTCTGAACCAGGCCTCATAACGATTGAATTGGCAAGTGATCAGTTTGTGAAGAACAACTACTCTCCGAGCTTTTTTGATGGATTACTCGCTTACTATATTTTGGATGAAGTATTAGATGTGGACGACTGGTTCAAGAAGCGGAAGAACCGTTGCCGGCAAACAGGAGACTGTTATGGTGGATATGGGATGTACGGCGGATTGAACTCTGGAGGGTCTGGTTCATTCAGAGGATCTAGCAACAGAGGTGGCGGACCAGGAACAGGAAAATAAAGGAGGCTATTTATAATGGGACCGTTCTTAGCAACATTGGGTTATTTTGTGATCGCTATTGTAATTGTACTTATCGGATTAGCTATTTTCGAATTTTTGACGAGGCAGTATAAAGACTGGGATGAAGTCAAAAATGGTAATCAGGCGATTGCCATGTCGATCTCAGGTAAGATTATAGGAATTTGCATCGTGTTATCCTTTGCCATTTATCATAGTTTTACGGTTTGGGATACATTGATTTGGGGAGCTTACGGTATGGTGTTACAAATGATTGCGTATTTATTATTTGAATTATTCACCCGGAAGTTCTCGGTCGAAACGAAATTGAAAGAAAACAATACGGCTGTAGGAATCATTTCTATGGGAGTCTCCATAGGGTTGGCCTTTGTAATCGGAGCATCGATTACATAATCTAAAGATGAAAATAGATGTTGAAAGCCACTATGAAGTTGACCATAGTGGCTTTTGATTACGAAAAAAGTATTACCGGAATTGGGAGTGAAAACAGTGGAGGCAAGGGGAATTAGGCAGAGTCACTTTATTTATTGGGCATCAGGCATTGTTTCCATATGTGGGATTATCTTTGAAGTTTTGTTCGGCGCGTTAGGTTCATACATACTAGGTGACGGAGTGAAACAATACACGCTTACGATCAGTCTGTTCTTGACGGGGATGGGAGTAGGAGCAAGCTTAAGTGAACGTGTCATGAAGCAGTTGATCATTGCATTCGTCTGGATTGAATTCATGGTTGCGCTTATTGGGGGATTCTCCAGTTTTGCCATGTTCGGTATGACGGCTTTCGCACCAGCCGGATCAGATGCACTATTTCTTTATTTAGTCACATTCACGATCGGAGCATTAACGGGTTTAGAACTTCCTATACTCATTAGAAAAGCGAATGAAATCGGCGTCGAATTGAACCGGAGTACGGCGCGAGTCTTATTTTCTGATTATGCAGGAGGATTGATCGGGGGCCTATTGTTCGCCTTCTACCTGCGCCCGCAAATGGGGATGGTCAAAAGTGCGTTTTTTGTAGGTTGCATCAATTTAGCTGTAGCCATCATTGTCCTGTACTTATTCCGTTCCGAAATCAAACGGATGAAGGTTCATCTTACAGCAGCTACCGTCATTGCTGCTCTCTTAATTGCCGGATTATTCTTCGGGGAAGAAATGGCTTTTTCTTTTGAACAAAAATTGTATAAAGATCCAATCATTCATATGGAAGAAAGTAAGTATCAGAAAATCGTCTTGACGAAAGAACAAGGAGATACACGCCTATTCCTCAATGGTTCTTTACAATTCAGTTCAACAGATGAGCATCGATATCATGAAACACTCGTTCACCCACCTATGGCTTATGCAGACGCTCACGAGCAAGTGCTAGTCTTAGGCGGAGGGGATGGCATAGCAGCAAAAGAACTGCTGGACTATAAGGACATCAGAGAGATTACGTTAGTTGATTTGGATCCCGCAGTCACAGAGTTAGCACGGAAAAATTACCACTTGTTAGAGCTTAACCATGGAAGTCTTGACGATGAACGAGTGACGGTGAAGAATCAAGATGCCTTTACGTTTTTGGAAGAGTCGGATCAATTCTATGATGTCATTATCATTGACTTGCCTGATCCGAATAATGAAAGCTTGAATAAGCTCTATACAAGAGAATTCTACTCATTAGTGAGAAATCATTTATCACCGGGTGGTGCTGCGATGATTCAGGCGACCTCCCCCGTGTTCGCAACAGAAGTCTATTGGACGATTAATGAGACTGTGAAGGCGACTGGAATGTTCACAGAGAATTTCCATGTAGACATTCCGAGTTTCGGAAATTGGGGGTTCATCATGGCTAGTCGTAACCCCATTAACGTAGAAGATTTGAAAATCCAAGAAGATACCACTTATTTATCCGAGGACGTACTACCTGCATTGACAGTGTTTGGGAAAGATGAAGATGGGGAAATCATAACGAGTGAAGGTGAGAGTATTCGATTAAAGCCCAATACTCTCATAGATCCCCACTTGATCCAAAAGTATGAACAAGCCTGGAGACACTATTAAGTGAGGATAATCAATGATCTTAAGGAGTGGTATCAGTGAAAGTGTCATATCATGGACATTCAGTTGTAAAAGTTGAATCGAACGGAAAGACGATTCTATTTGACCCGTTTATTTCGGAAAATGGAAATACGGATTTAAATGCAGACCAAGTCGAGGCAGACGTCATTTTACTAACGCACGGACATAACGATCATGTGGGAGACACGTTGGAGATTGCTAAGCGTAGTGATGTACAAATAGTAGCGCCGTTCGAGCTGGCTACTTATCTAGGAAACCAAGGATTGAACGCCCACCCGATGTATATTGGTGGTGGACATGAGTTTGACTTTGGTCATGTGAAATTCACACAAGCCTTTCATGGTTCTTCGTACACAGAAGAGGACGGCACCATCGTTTACACGGGCATGCCAACTGGCATCCTTCTGACCATTGAGGGGAAAACGATTTTCCATGCTGGCGATACAGGCTTATTTTCTGATATGAAGATGATCGGTGAACGAAATGACATTGACCTCGCTTTCCTGCCGATTGGAGATAACTTTACGATGGGACCAGAAGATGCGCTTGTAGCTGCCGAGTGGCTTCAGGCGAAACAGGTCGTTCCGGTTCACTATAACACCTTCGATTTAATCAATCAGGATGGTGAAGCATTCGCTTCGAAAGTGACTCCTGGAAAAGGGACTGTATTACAGCCGGGAGATTCAATAGACCTATAATATTCACCAAACACCCCTTCACCGGACAATCGGTGAAGGGGTGTTTTGCTGACTTCTCCTTACTTTTTTCAACGGTAATTGCGGTGTAACTGTATCAACTGTATAATAACAAATATAGGTGGTTGGATTAGTACAGTTAGAAAGAATGGTGAATCGAATGGCTACGAAACATGAACAGATACTTCAACATATAGAATCTTTAGAGGTTGGAAGCAAAATCTCGGTCCGCGGGATTGCGAAAGCCTTGAATGTCAGTGAAGGAACCGCTTATCGTGCCATTAAAGAGGCGGAAAACCAAGACCTCGTCAGCACAATGGAACGTGTAGGGACCATTCGGATTGAGAAGAAGAAAAAAGAGAACATCGAACGGTTGACGTTCGCTGAGATTTTGAATGTGGTGGATGGACAGGTGCTTGGAGGTCGAGAAGGGCTATACAAAACGTTGAGCAAGTTCGTCATCGGCGCGATGAAGTTAGAGGCGATGATGCGCTATACGGAAGCGGGTTCTTTGCTCATTGTCGGAAACCGTACAAATGCTCATGAGCTAGCCGTGAAAGAGGGAGCTGCCGTCTTAATTACGGGTGGATTTGATACGACAGATTCGGTCAAGCAATTGGCGGATCAAAAGAAATTGCCGGTCATCTCCACGAGTTACGATACCTTTACGGTCGCTACCATGATCAACCGTGCGATTTACGATCAATTGATCAAGAAGGAAATTGTCATGGTCGATGATATTTATACATCCTTTAAAGACTCTAAATATTTAAAGACGACCGATACGGTCCAACAGTGGTACGATTACAATGCGGAAACGAAACACAATCGTTACCCAGTTGTCGATTCGAATAATCGAGTGGTTGGGATTGTCACCTCAAAAGATGTCATCACAAACGATGTAACGGTACGTATTGATAAAGTGATGACAAGAAACCCGATGACGGTTAACACAACCACGTCACTTGCCAACGCGGCACATATGATGGTTTGGGAAGGCATTGAACTTATGCCTGTCGTAGATCAATCTCAGCACCTTCAAGGAATCATTTCAAGACAAGATGTATTGAAAGCGCTCCAACATATTCAGAGGCAACCGCAAGTCGGAGAAACAATCGACGACTTAGCCACCAATCAGTTAGAGATTATCGAAACGACAGGGAAATCACAGCGATTAAGGTCCAGGGTGACGCCGCAGATGACGAATCAACTCGGGACGATGTCGTATGGAGTCTTCATTTCCCTTATTACAGAAGCATCCAGCAGTCTATTGCGTAAGCATAAAAAAGGGGATTTAGTTGTTGAGAACATCTCTGTCTATTTCATCAAACCCGTTCAACTAGAGAGTGAAATAGAAATTCTGCCACAGATTCTAGAAGTTGGACGCAAGTTTGCAAAAGTAGATGTTGAAGTCCACTTTGAAGGAACGATTGTAGGGAAAGCTTTACTCATGGCGCAACTCATTGATCGCTAGAGAGCGAACCATTCTTATCTAAATAAAAAAAGATCGCTGCCTTTTTAGCAGCGATCTTTTTACGTTGTTGATGTTTCTTGCTTTCGGTATTCGTTTCGGTAGTGCTTCGTAGCTTTCCAACCCGTTTGAGCTTGATAGGCTCCTAAAATGAGAAAGACGATGCCTATAATAAGAGAAAGTTTTGTTTGGTAAAAGAGATATTGGTTTATTCCCCAAAAGAAAATGAAACCACCAAGAAAGATTTTCGCTTTGCTGTTCAAATAAACCTGTGTTAACGAATCTTTTGCTCGAGTAATCATTACTTTGTAGTAAATATATAAAACAAAAGAGAGTAAAATAAGAATCGGAAAAATAATCACGATGAATCGACTCCTGCATGTTTGGATTTTCTCTACTATTGTAGCTTGTTTTCATTCATATGGCTACCTGTTAGATAAAAATCTATGGTTTAATGAGGGAGAAACAAGGAAAGGGGCAATACAATGTTAGAAGCCATTGTTCAAAAAATTAAACAATATGACACGATCATCATCCACCGCCATGTTCGACCGGACCCAGACGCTTATGGATCACAAGCCGGCCTGGCTCAATTGATAGAGAAAAACTATCCGGAAAAGAATGTTTATGTGACGGGTTCAGAAGAAGCGTCCCTGCATTTTCTAGTTCGTATGGATGAAGTGAAGGACTCAGACTATGAGGGTGCCTTGGTGATAGTATGTGATACGGCCAATCAGGCACGTATTGATGATCAAAGGTATGACAAAGGAAAAGAATTGATCAAAATCGATCACCATCCAGTCGTCGATGCTTATGGTGATCTCCAATGGGTAGATACGACGGCAAGCTCCACATGTGAGATGATTTATGAGTTATTTTTACATATGGAGAAAGAGGGAGGCGTATTGTCCGATCAAGGTGCTCGTCTCATTTATGCAGGGATTGTCGGAGATACAGGCCGCTTCCTCTTCCCGAGTACAACACCTAAGACATTGACTTATGCTTCTGACCTTGTCCATTATGATTTCGATCGCAAGGAGCTCTATAACGAGATGTATAAGACATCTTTGCGTGTTGCGAAACTAAAAGGACATATTTTACAAAATTTATCTCTTGAAGAAGCAGGCTATGCGACGATCCCTTTAACGAAAGACGTGTTAGATGAATATGAAATGACTGCTTCAGAAACGAGTCAACTGGTAGGTATACTTGGGGATATCGAAGGAATTCTAGCATGGGTTTTCTTTGTGGAAGAAGAGGACAGCATCCGTGTTCGATTGCGTTCTAAAGGACCAGTCATCAACAAAATTGCAGAAGACCACAATGGCGGGGGACACCCGATGGCTGCCGGAGCAACCGCTAAGAGCTGGGAAGAAACAAAACAGATTGCAAAAGAGTTAGAACAAGCTTGTTATGACTATCAAAAATAAAGCAGGTGCCCCCAGCACCTGCTTTATTTTTGTCCACTTCCAATCACTCATGCTCATTATCTCCCCCTTGTCTTGAATACTTGAAGGTGAGAGGTTCTTGGTCCTCTACATACGTAAGTGTGGGGTGTGGTGGGAAATGACTCGCTTCCCTGTGGGGGAACCGGCAAGCCTCCTAGGTCGTTGACACTCCCTGTGGGGTCTCGCCTGAGCCCTTCTCCCACGGGAGTCTCCCCATTTCCCACCACCCCCATCCCAATGTAGATTGTCGGACTTTTCTTTAAGAGTGGTTACTGATGTGGAGTGCGGGTGTACTTAAAAACGTGCAAGCTGTCCGAATAAGCTGAGCAAATGTCCGATAAAGTGCACCTCTTGTCCGAATTGAAAGAAAATGTCCCGTATAGAGGATCGCTTGTCCGAATTGAGCTTATGAATGTCTGATATGGTGCGCCTGTTGTCCGAATCGCTTTGTTAAATGTCCGAATTGAAGTCCGTTCATCCAATATATCGTAGGGAGGGAAGGGAAAACAGGTAGACTCCTGCGGGAAAATGGAACAGGCTGAGACCCCGGAGAGAGGGGACTACCTGAATATACTTCCTTGCTCCCTTGCGCCGAGAAAGCTTGCTACAGAGCGATACGAGCAGACGCAGGCGCACGTTTCTTTAGCTCGAGGAGGCTCAGCGTTCCCCGCTGAAAGCGGACTGTTCTCCCTTCCCTCCAGACTCTCTTATTAGTGAACGGACCAGCAAATCTCCAATTCAAGTCTTACGCAATAATGCCCGTCTCTTGAATATAGCTTTATCTATGGCACAAGTTTGATTTCGAGGTCGAGGGTCACTTCTTTGGCGACAATCAGCTTCCTTACTTCCAACTGATACGTCATTTGATCGATTACATAGTCCTTGCTTTCCACAGTTGAAATGATCAAGTCTACTTGAGTGGAGATCGTGTTCAAATCTTGCCCATGAATCGATGCCAAAAGCTCTTTGACAAGAGAAGTCAATTGGTGTTGAGTCAGTAAATCGACTTCTAATTTTTTGGCATTGGCATAATTGACGACAACTTCATTGACTTTAGTCGGTTCGGCTTCTTTGCCTTTCTTTGGATTATTCAGGAGGTGTTCGTATTTATCCTCCAATTCGTTGAATTCAGCTGTTAGTTGTATATGTTCTTTCGTGATGTTCTCCTGTTGCTGGCCATAAATAAAAAGAAAGAACATATATCCTATGATGGCACCTAATGAGAGACCGGCGAAAAACCTTTTCCACTCCTTTTTTTTATATAATGGCGGGATGTGCATTCCGTTACGTCACCTCATCTCCAAGAATCCATTGAAATAGCAAAAGAGCTGCTTTGACTCCACCCATAGCCGAAATGATGATAACGATCTGTTTGAAAACATCGAATGTTGACCCGTCTAATATCCCCTTTTCAAAGTTGCTTATGGCGTCGAACGTACCGCCGATCGCTGCGACAATGGCCCAAATCCTTAATCCTTTAGCAATTCGATACATCGACGTTAAAGGAGCTTCTCCAGTCAAAAAACTTCCAATACTTCCAATGATAGTTCCACCTATGATGACACCGAAAGCGATAAAGAAGCATTGAATTATGGATACAATTAAGCGATCTTCCATCTTGTCCCTCTTTTCGCTGTTAGATGGTCTTCCTTAAAAAATATGAGGCGCAACTATTGATTATGCAGAAGGCTTTTCTTTCCACCTTTCTCTCTTGAAAAAACATATCCCTCATATAGACATCACAGTTATTGTGCGCTTTTGACAGAAGGTGTTAGTAGTGGACTATGCTTTCAACAGGTGATAAATAGTAGTAAGATATAACAAAGCCTAACGGAAAGAAGGTGAAAGGAATGCCCTTTACTCACTTGCACATTCAAAGTGCCTATAGTCTGATGAAAAGCACCATAAAAATAGACCCCTTAGTCCAGCAGGCAACCGAGTTCGGTTTTGACTCGCTTGCTTTAACGGATGAAGGGACCATGAGCGGTTCTGTCGCTTTTTATCAGGCTTGTATCAAGCATGGGATCAAACCCATCATGGGGCTGAAATTGACCATACAGACGGATAGCGGAAAGTTCAATACACTTTTGTTCGCAGAGAATAATCAAGGATATCAGAACCTGATGAAACTTAGTTCCTGGGTTCAAACGCAATCGATTATCCCAGAACTCGACAAAGTATCCAACTATACCAACGGGTTGATCGCAGTGATCATGACGAGTGATTCTCCTTGGGCTGATGATATTGCAAAAGGACAGTTAGAAGCTTTAGACAGGGAAATTCACCAATGGCAAGACGCTTTTTCTACTTCTTGTTTCTTTCTTAGTGTCCAAGATTTCGACTTGCACCAAGAGCTGCCTTTGCATAAGTTTTTAAAACCTTGGAGCGTGAAGAACGATGTTCCTGTCGTGGCCATCAGTGATGTGAGGTATATACATAAAGAGGATGCTGAAGCCTTTCATTGTTTGAGGGCTATAGAAGAAGGAAGCCAACTTCCTGAGGAGGCACTTGACAATCATCGTTATTTAAAATCTGGAGAAGAGATGGAACGATTCTTTGATGATTGGTGGCCAGAAGCTGTTGAAGCTACTCAGGAGATTAAGGAACGCTGTCATGTAAGCATCGAGTTCGACCAACAATTGATTCCTTCTTACCCGACGCCAGAGGGCAAAACAGCAGATGAATTTCTGAAAGACCTTTGTTTCGATGCTTTGGACCGCCACTACAAGGATAATAGGGAAAGTGCCATCAACCGGTTGAATCATGAACTGCAAGTCATTCAGTCCATGAAGTTTAGCGATTACTTTCTCATCGTATGGGACTTTATAGCCTATGCGAGGAACAAAGGGATACATGCTGGGCCAGGGCGTGGATCCGCTGCAGGGTCTATCGTCGCGTTTTTGCTGGATATCACTCAAGTAGATCCGTTGGAATATGATTTGCTTTTTGAGCGATTTCTCAACCCTGAACGGATTAACATGCCAGATATCGATATTGACTTTCCTGATCACCGGAGAGACGAAGTCATCCAGTATGTCGCAGAAAAATATGGAAGACATCATGTAGCTCAAATTTGTACGTTCGGGACATTTGGTTCAAGAAGTGTCTTGAGAGATCTGTTCAAGGTGTTGGCTATTGATGAGAGTGATGCGACCTTCATTTTGAAACATATTCCGAAAACATCAAACGAGCCTCTTATTGAATTGATAAAACAATCGGATGACTTAAAAGACTATATTAGGAATGCCTCGTATTTGAAGCGGTTGTTCCAAGTGGCGACTAAGCTGGAGGGGTTACCTCGCCATGTATCGACGCACGCTGCAGGAGTGATCATCAGTGAGAAGCCTCTCGTTCAATATACAGCACTGATGAGTGGTCAAGGGCAAGCATACCTGACGCAATTGGCAATGGGAGATTTGGAGAAAATCGGTCTTTTAAAAGTCGATTTCTTAGGCTTAAGGAATTTGACTTTCATAGAGAAAATAGAGCAGAAAATTCAACGATTCGAGCATCAAGGGTTCTCTGCATCCACCATTCCATTTGATGATGGACCCACGTTCCAATTATTGCAGGAAGGCAGGACCAATGGTGTCTTCCAGCTTGAGTCACAGGGCATGAAAAATGTATTAAAAAGGCTGAAGCCTTCTCATTTTGAAGACGTAGTGGCTGTCAATGCCTTGTATCGCCCTGGACCGATGGACTACATTCCTACCTTTATCAGTCGGAAACACGGTAAGGAGAGCATTCAATATCCCCACCCTGATATCAAGCCGATCTTGCAACCTACTTTTGGGGTCCTGGTTTATCAAGAGCAAATCATGCAAGTAGCGCAAGCTGTAGCTGGATACACGCTCGGACAGGCAGATTTACTTCGGAGGGCCGTCAGTAAAAAACAGGCTCAAGTTCTTGAAGAGCAGAGGGTGGCATTCGTGCGTGGGTGTCTGCAACAAGGTTACACCGAAACCGTTGCCGACCAACTGTTTGACTGGATTGTGAAATTCTCTAATTACGGCTTTAACCGTAGCCATGCGGTGGCCTACAGTATCATTTCGTACAAGCTTGCTTTTATGAAAGCACATTACCCTACGTATTTCCTGTCAGAGCTTATGAATGCTCAAATTGGAGACAAAGAGAAAGTGTCTTTGTATATAAGGGAAGCGCGAGATATGAACATTCCTGTTTTTGCTCCAAGTATTAATAAAAGTCTTATTGCAACCAAGGATGAGAATCAGTCCATCCGTGTAGGGTTGCTAGCTATCAAAGGTGTCGGTTATCAAGCGGCACAATTAATCATCGAGGAAAGAAAGAACGGCTATTACAGAGGACTGAATGATTTTTGTTTGCGTCTCGTTTCAAAGGTGATCAGTCGCTCTGTCATCGAGTCCCTCCTTCTAGCAGGCGCATTTGATGAATTTGATGACAATCGCGCCAAGCTTCTCTCAAGCGTTGACCAAGCGCTTGAACAAGCGGAGTTATTCAAGGAATTTCAAGATCAACCTGAGCTTTTTGGTGATGACTTTGACGTGGGGGAGACGGTTGAGATTGAACCGTTTCCTCAGCTGAAGAAGCTCTCATTAGAAAAGGAAGTACTGGGTACGTACTTATCAGAGCACCCACTGAGCATCCACCGTCAAACATTCAATGAGCAAGGATACATGACCTTAGCACAAGTGGTGAAGCTGAAGCGTAAACAAGTCAAGGTGGCCGGAGTGATTGAATCGATCAAAGAGATTCGAACGAAACGTGGGGAATCCATGGCTTTTGTCAACCTCAGTGATGAAGCAGGAGAATTAGATGGCGTTCTGTTTCCAGATGCCTATCGAGATGTAAGGCCTTGGATAGAGGAACAACTCCTCGTTCTATTAACAGGAAAGGTGGAAGAGCGAAGGGACCGGGTACAACTCATTATCAATAAGGTTGAGCGGTTTGAAGATACCTCAAATGAACAAGAGAAACCAGAGCGATTATTCATCAAAGTGGAAATCGCAAATGAGCGAGCTGCTGTCGAACGAATTAAGAAACTGACTCAATATTTCCCGGGGAATACACCAATCGTCATTTTTCGGGCAGAAGACCGAAAAACCTATCAACTAGACTATCGCGTGAAGGTTTCTGAAGAATTCATGAGCAAGTTGAACGATCTATTCGGGCCTGAGTCCATTGCTCTCAGGTGACGATGGATCGTGGAACTCAGTCCAGCGTTTTGTTATTCTTTACAGGTGAAAACCATCTGTTATAATAAAGAGGTTGACGGTGGTCAGACCACCTAAGTTCGGTATATAACATATATGTCTAAAAGGAGCGTGTCGTCGTGTCTAACTTGCGAGATGAAGCACTGCACATACACAGAGTCAATAAAGGAAAATTGGAAACTCATTCTAAGGTACCCATCCGTAATGCAAAAGATTTGAGTCTTGCATATTCACCAGGGGTCGCTGAACCTTGTAAAGAGATTTATGACCATAAAGAAACCGTCTATGACTACACGATGAAAGGTAATATGGTTGCTGTCGTGAGTGATGGAACAGCTGTCCTTGGTCTAGGGAACATCGGACCTGAAGCTGCTCTGCCTGTTATGGAAGGAAAAGCGGCGCTATTTAAGAGTTTTGCAGGAGTCGATGCGTTTCCGATCTGCCTGAATACAAATGATATCGATGAAATCGTACAGACAGTTAAATTGATGGAGCCTACCTTTGGTGGTGTAAACCTCGAGGATATTGCTGCACCGAATTGCTTCATCATTGAAGACCGCTTGAAGAAAGAGACGAACATCCCTATTTTCCATGATGACCAACATGGAACGGCCATCGTTACGGTAGCTGGTCTGATGAACGCTCTGAAAATCACTGGTAAGTCATTCTCAGATATTAAAGTCGTTGCCAACGGCGCGGGTGCTGCAGGTATTGCGATTATTAAACTGTTGTATCATTTTGGCGTCCGGGACATCATTATGTGTGATTCTAAAGGGGCTATCTTTGAAGGTCGAGACTACGGTATGAACGACGTAAAAGATGAAATTGCTAAGATAACGAATAAAGACCGGGTGGAAGGTAAACTGGAAGAAGTCATGGAAGGTGCTGATGTTTTCGTCGGTGTTTCTGTGGGTGGTTTGCTATCGAAGGAAACGGTACAGAAAATGAACGATGACTCGATCATCTTCGCTATGGCTAATCCTGAACCAGAAATCATGCCTGAAGATGCAAAAGAAGCAGGAGCTCGTGTGATTGGGACAGGTCGTTCGGACTTCCCTAACCAGGTCAACAATGTTCTGGCGTTCCCTGGAATCTTCAGAGGTGCGTTGGATGTACGTGCGACCCGCATTAATGAAAAAATGAAGATTGCCGCAGCTGAAGCCATTGCTTCTCTTGTCAGTGACGAAGAGCTGAGTGAGGATTATGTCATCCCTGCACCATTCGACCCTCGTGTTGCTCCTGCTGTTGCAGCAAGTGTAGCCAAGGCAGCCATGGAATCTGGTGTTGCACGTCACCATGTGGATCCCGAAGAAGTCGCTGAGAAGACGAGACAAATGACTATGATAGATGAAGAGTAAAGATTCGGAGTGTCTTGGAGGAAGTTGTTGTTCTTTCTCCTTACATAGTTTTCTTGGCTTGATATGAAAAGAGGTGTTCAAGTTTCGTGACCCGTTCTCAAAATGGAAAGGTATACGAGGGTGTATTGAGTCAGTTGCAATCATATATTGAGAGAAACCACCTGAAACCGGGTGACAAACTCCCATCTGAAAGGGAATTAAGCGAACAACTTCAAGTTGGGAGGTCATCGATCCGCGAGGCGTTTCGTGCAATGGAGTTGTTAGGGTTGATCGAAACAAGGCGTGGAGAAGGAACGTTCATGAGAGCGTACCGACCCTATCATATGGTAGAACTTCTCTCAAATTTCCTTCTCAATGAATCAAGAACTAGAGAGGAACTTGTCACCGCCAAGCAAATGCTTGAAAAAGAAGTGCTTACTTTGCTAGTTGGAAAGCTGAGTGACGATCAATTAAAAGAAGTGGACCGCATTTGTACGGAACATGAGGGAAAAGAGCGACACCAGTTGCTGTTTCACTATTTGTTCGAGCAATGTGACCAACACCTTCTGCTTTCTATGTGGCAGTTCATATCTGGCTTTACTAATACGGTACACACGATAGAATATGAGTCTGCATGGTATCGATCGGTTCAGAGTGTTTTAGAGTCTGGAGACCGTGTAGATGTACTGTCAATCTTTTAAATGCAATCAAATCTTAGTTGTCGAAGACTTTTCGACACGAACAGTGAGATTACGTAACGACCTTAATGTATATTGAATGGAAGGAAAGCTTTGTCCCAAAGGAGGAATCACCTTGCTAAGAGATTTTTTCAGCAAGAAAAAACGATATGCATCCATTCCCAGACAAGAAGCAAAGAAGGATGTACCCGAAGGGCTCATGCAAAAATGCCCGAACTGCCAAAAGATCTTCTACCGAAAAGAATTACAACGAAATATGAATGTTTGCCCACATTGTGATCATCATCATCGCCTAACAGCTTATGAACGAGTGCAGCATTTATTTGATGAGGATACCTTCGAAGAATGGGACAAGCACATGATATCAAACAACCCTCTTCAATTCCCTGAGTATGAGGAGAAACTTGAAAAAGACCGTATGAAATCAGATTTGAATGAAGCGGTCGTGACAGGGAAAGCGAAATTAGAAGGGATGGAAGCTGCTGTAGCGATTATGGATGCCCGATTCCGTATGGGAAGTATGGGGTCTGTAGTTGGAGAGAAAATTACGAACGCCATCGAAAACGCGAGAAAAGCCGGCATTCCATTCATCATCTTCACTGCTTCCGGTGGTGCTCGAATGCAGGAAGGTGTATTGAGCTTGATGCAAATGGGCAAAACGTCCGTTGCCCTTCAAAGACTGCATGCGGATGGTGGACTGTTCATCTCTGTTATGACCCATCCTACGACTGGCGGCGTATCTGCAAGCTTCGCTTCTCTCGGTGACTACAATTTTGCTGAGCCAGGGGCGCTGATCGGTTTTGCTGGGAGGCGCATCATTGAACAGACAATTCGAGAGAAGCTCCCTGATGATTTCCAAACAGCAGAATTTCTTTTAGAACATGGTCAGTTGGATAAAGTTGTCCATCGTCATGATTTAAGAGACACCCTAAACACCGTGTTGGATATCCATGTTCCAGGAGGTGAGAAAGCGTGAAGCATGTATTAGAATTTGAGAAACCTGTGATCGAGTTACGTGACAAGATCGATGAGCTTAAGCGACTTACAGAGAATAGCGAAATGGACTTGAGTGATGAAATCGTCAAACTTGAAAAACGTCTGGAAAACTTGGAAACAGATGTCTATGATCGAATGCAGCCTTGGGATCGCGTTCAGATGGCACGTCATCCGGAACGACCTACGACGCTTGATTATATTGAACATCTATTCTCTGGTTTTTTAGAGCTTCATGGCGACCGTCTTTATGGGGATGATGAAGCGATCGTATCGGGGATAGCTAAATACAAAGGTAAACCTGTGACGGTCATTGGTCATCAAAGAGGTAAAGATACAAAAGAAAATATTCGGCGGAACTTTGGTATGCCACACCCTGAGGGCTACCGAAAGGCATTACGTCTGATGAAGCAGGCAGAAAAATTCAATAGGCCTATTATTACGTTCATTGACACAAAAGGGGCATACCCTGGTAAAGCAGCCGAAGAACGTGGGCAAAGTGAAGCCATTGCCAGGAATCTTCTGGAGATGGGTGGCATCACCGTCCCGATTATATGTGTTGTAATTGGAGAGGGTGGTAGTGGAGGTGCCTTAGGTCTCGGTATCGGTGATCGGATCTTTATGCTTGAGAACTCCACCTATTCCGTTATCTCCCCAGAAGGTGCCGCATCTATTCTTTGGAAGGATTCAGCTTATGCGCAAAAGGCCGCAGAGTCCATGAAAATCACGTCTTATGACCTTGAGCGTTTAGGAATTGTCGATTCAGTGATTCCGGAAATCCGTGGAGGTGCTCATCGAGACATTGCCGCCCAAGCGAATCACATTGATGAAGTGATTTCTAATGCTCTTGAAGAGCTATTAGCGCTTGATGAATCCCAATTATTAGAAGGTAGATTCAATAAATATAAAAATATTGGCGAATATACGCATCTTGATTTATAATATAAAACGGTTGAAAAAATAAATAGTTCCCATCTAACGTCAAAAAGTCGCACATTCTGGTGCGACTTTTCGCATCTTGAGAGGTTGGTAACGCTATCATTCCTAACGATATGCAGCTTCTTTTCTTTACGATTGATGGAATTTGCACATGCTATAGGAATAAGCGAGCGGTGTGTCAAGAAGGTTTTGCCAGGCGTTTGTTTGGGGACAGAATAACTAGTCTAACTTTTGAGGTGATGAGAATGAAAAAAATCGGTGTACTTACAAGTGGCGGAGACGCCCCAGGTATGAATGCAGCTATTCGTGCTGTGGTACGGAAAGCTATTTATCATGACTTAGAAGTATATGGTATTAAGTACGGCTATCAAGGCTTAATAGATGGAAATATTGAAAAGATGGAACTGGGTTCTGTCGGTGACATCATTCAGCGCGGTGGTACGAAGCTCTACTCTGCGCGTTGTGAAGAGTTCAAGACCGAGGAAGGCCAGCTTAAGGGAATTGAACAATTGAAAAAACATGGCATCGAAGGGTTGATTGCAATCGGTGGTGATGGTACCTTTATGGGTGCCAAGAAATTGACCGAAAAAGGTTACCCTTGTATTGGTGTGCCAGGAACAATTGATAATGATATTCCAGGAACAGACTACACGATCGGGTTTGATACGGCCTTAAATACAATTATTGACGCCATTGATAAAATTCGTGACACGGCAACATCCCATGAGCGCACGTATGTCATCGAAGTGATGGGGCGCGATGCAGGGGATCTAGCTTTATGGGCAGGTCTTGCTGACGGTGCAGAAAGTATCCTTATCCCTGAAGCGGAAGATGAATTTGAAGATGTAATTGAGCGTTTGAAGCGTGGTCACGATCGTGGCAAGAAACACAGCATCATCATAGTGGCCGAAGGTGTAGGCAGTGGTGTCGAATTTGGTCAGAAGATCAAGGAAGCAGCTGACTTAGAAACCAGAGTTACGGTGCTTGGTCATACGCAACGTGGGGGATCCCCTTCTGCCTCTGACCGCGTACTTGCCAGCCGTTTAGGTGCTCATGCAGTAGACCTTCTCATTAAGGGGCAAGCTGGGCGTATGGTAGGTATACAACAGAACAAACTGGTCGATCATGATATTGTAGACATTTTGAATACAAATCACCAAGTAGACCTTGATATGTATCGTCTTTCTAAAGAGTTATCTATATAAATTGTAAGTGGTATTTAGAGGAGGAGAATAAGAATGTTTAGAAAAACAAAAATTGTTAGTACGATCGGTCCTGCATCAGAGTCCGTCGAAAAACTAACTGAGCTTATGACGGCTGGAATGAATGTAGCTCGCTTGAACTTTTCTCACGGAGATTTTGAAGAGCACGGAGCGAGAATCAAAAATATTCGCGAAGCAGCGGCCGCTACTGGTAAAACCGTTGCGATTTTGCTAGATACAAAAGGGCCTGAAATTCGTACAGGAACGCTTAAAGAAGGCGAAGTGTATTTGGAAAAAGGTTCGACTGCTTATGTAAGCATGGAAGATATCGAAGGCGATGCAGAGCGTTTCTCTGTAACGTATCCAGGACTGATTAATGACGTGCACCCTGGTTCCAAAATTCTTCTTGATGATGGTCTTGTGGAATTGCAAGTCGAAGAAGTGGACAAGGACAACAATGAAATCAAAACGACTGTTTTGAACAATGGTCCTCTGAAAAACAAAAAGGGCGTAAACGTTCCGAATGTCAGTGTCAACCTTCCGGGAATTACAGAAAAGGATGCGAAGGACATTGAATTCGGAATCGAGCAAGGTGTTGATTTCATAGCTGCATCCTTTGTTCGCCGTGCTTCTGACGTACTAGAAATCAAAGAGTTACTCGAAAAACACGACGCTCTAGACATTCAAATCATTCCGAAGATCGAGAACCAAGAAGGTGTCGACAATATCGATGAAATCCTTGAGGTTAGTGATGGTCTTATGGTTGCACGTGGTGACCTAGGTGTAGAAATCCCTGCAGAAGATGTACCCCTAGTGCAAAAGGATCTAATCGCGAAGTGTAATAAAGCAGGTAAACCTGTCATTACGGCTACACAAATGTTAGATTCTATGCAACGCAACCCACGCCCTACGCGTGCGGAAGCTTCTGACGTTGCCAATGCAATCTTTGACGGAACGGATGCCATTATGCTTTCAGGTGAAACAGCTGCGGGTGATTATCCGGTGGAGGCTGTTCAGACGATGGCGAACATCGCAAGCAAAACAGAAACGGGTCTAAATCATAAAGCGATTCTAGATGTGCGTTCTAAGCATAGCTATATGACCATTACAGATGCGATTAGCCAATCGGTTACGCATACGGCGATCAACTTAGATGTGAATGCCATTGTTACACCAACAGAAAGTGGACATACAGCACGTATGATTTCGAAGTATCGTCCAAAAGCCCCGATCGTAGCGATCACGTCTAGTGAGAAAGTGAACCGCAAGTTGTCACTTGTTTGGGGCGTCTATGCTATGATGGGACCACGCGCACACTCTACAGATGAAATGCTTGATGTCGCTGTAGAACAAAGTCTTTCTTCTGGTTTGGTAACTCGCGGTGACCGTGTCATCATCACAGCTGGTGTACCGGTAGGAGAGAGCGGAACTACGAACTTGATGAAGGTTCATGTCATCGGAGACGTTCTTTTGAAAGGTCAAGGAGTTGGCCAGAAGAGTGCATATGGCCGTGCGGTCGTTGCTGAAAATGGCGAAGATGCGATCCGTCGTGTTGAAGACGGAGATATCTTGATTACAAATAGCACAGATCGTGACATGATGCCAGCTATCGAAAAAGCTTCTGCACTAGTAACAGTTGAAGGTGGACTTACTTCACACGCAGCTGTTGTAGGGTTGAGTTTGGGAATCCCAGTCATTGTCGGTGTCAAAGATGCACTTGACGTTATTCAGGATGGCTCTGAATTGACGGTGGATAGCTCACGTGGAGATATCTACGAAGGCAATGCTAGCGTCATTTAATCGATATTTTAAGCGGAGAGGGTTACCTTCTCCGCTTTTTTCTATACCATTTAACGTTCAGAGCTGTTTTCGGTAAAGAGCACCCTATTATTCTTTATGATCTTATCATCAAAGGTTATAATAGAGGAAAGGTAAAGGAAAGGACGATGCTATGTTTCGCTGGTTGTTACTCTTTATATTAATCGTACCAGCACTTGAAATCGGTGTACTCATTTGGGCTGGAAATTGGATGGGTCCCTGGTGGGTTATTCTATTGATCATTTTGACTGGTGTTATCGGGGCTTGGTTAGCAAAGCAACAAGGGCTTGAGACGATCCGAAATGTTCAAAACTCGATGTCGACCGGACAAATGCCTCAAGATGCCTTATTGGATGGCGCTTGTATTCTAGTAGGTGGTGCCGTATTGTTGACCCCTGGTTTTATTACAGATGCCATTGGGTTCTTACTGCTTATGCCACCAACCCGCGCACCAATTAAACGGGTTTTAAGAAAAGTCATCACTCGAATGATAGACAAAGGTTCTGTCACCATTTATAGAAGATAAACCCCATTAGCCGTCCACCATTAAGGTGGATGGCTATTTTTGGTCTCCGAGGATAAAGGATTTAGCAAGGTGAAAAAGACCAGAAGTGTAGAGGGTCTTTATCGTTACGATGACGAAAGGACTTAAAATCATCCCGTACACCCCTAATAATTGAAAGCCTAAAAACAAACCGATTAACAATAAGACCGGTGGTACGCCAAAATGAGAAGCGAGTAACTTCGGTTCTAACACTTGTCTAGTGATCACAATCACGGCATATAGAATCGACAGCCCGATCGTCATGGAGAACTGACCACTGAAAAATGAATAGATTGCCCAAGGGATGAAAATCACACCTGTACCTACGTAGGGAATGACATCGACAAGTGCAGCAATCAATGTAATACTTAGAACATGGTTGACATTAAGAATAGTGAGCCCTACCCAAATCAATAGTGTAGAAGTACAAATAAGAATGCATTGGGCCTTCATAATTCCGGTTATAGTCTGACGGAGTTGCCTAGGAATCATCCCTCCTTTTTCGAGTATGGTACGAGGTGTGAGGGACTCTACAACACCTAAGATCTTATTCCAATCTTTGCTGAAAAAAAAGGTCGCTAAAATGCCGACAATCAGGGCTGTCAGTGACATAGGTAAGCTAGCTATGGCACTGGTGATGGTCTCCAAGAATGATTGTAAGAGTCCGGCGGCGAAAGAGCTGGCTTTAGTTTGAAGGACCTGAATAGAATCGGTAAGAGAATGTCTTTGTGTGTCGTTCATTGTTCCAAGCCATCCTTCGATTTTATGGATCATTGGAGTGGCTAACAGGGTTAATTGGTCCGTAATATGATGAATCAATCGTTGTAGTTGTGCTGGTGTTTCTGAAGCTAAGAAATGAACACCTCGAATGGCTTCTACTAGCACGAGAAGAAAGAAGGCCGCCATGAACAGACAAAAAAATAGCACAATCACTAGAGTGGCAAAGGTTCGGGAAAGTTTCATTTGTCTTTCTAGCAATTGGATGAACGGTTGCAGCAAAGCGGCTATACATAGAGCGATGACAAAAGGATAAAGGTATGTCCAGGATAAAGTCATGATCAAAACAGTACATGTTATAGCCAGTAAGACTAAGCACAATCTAAAGAAACGATAAATCAGCTGGTTGTCCAAGGTAAAACGCCTCCTTACTTTCACAAGTTAAATGGTGGAGAACAACCCGGTTCTATGTTTTTCTACACAGGAAAACAGAATGTGTCTGATTGTAGTTCCATTCGATAAAAAGACAGGAAATTAACCGGTTTCAATTCACATTCTCTTCAGAATACTTTATAATTGAATTTGGGGTTCATTTCCTAATTGTATATACGATAAAAGTAAAGCGTTTTCTTGTCGATTGGACAATGAGAACTTCGAATTACTTAAAAGGAGAGATTGTATGTCATCTACTAAAGGTCTAGAAGGAATCACAGCAACGGATTCGTCCATTAGCTCGATAATCAACGACAAACTTACCTACGTTGGATACGATATCGACGATCTAGCAAACAACTCTAGTTTTGAAGAGGTCGTTTATTTACTTTGGAATCAAAAGCTTCCTACATTGAGCGAGTTGAATGAATTTAAAACAGAACTCATTTCAAATATGGATATACCTACTGAAGTTGTGGACCATCTGAAAGGATATGATCTATCGACTGTACATCCAATGGCTGCTCTGCGGACGGCTGTATCGATGCTTGGACTATTCGATCCGGAATCGGACGTCATGGAAGAAGCAGCGAACAAGCGAAAAGCACTGCGTCTACAAGCCAAAATTCCTACAGTCGTTACAGCATTCGCTCGAATCCGAAAAGGGGAAGAGCCAGTTTCTCCGAAGAAAGAATTAAGCTTTGCTGCAAACTTCTTGTACATGCTAAATGGCAAAGACCCTGAAGATATCGAAGTAGAAGCATTTAATAAAGCGCTCGTTCTTCATGCAGACCACGAATTGAATGCTTCAACCTTCACAGCACGTGTATGTGTAGCTACGCTATCTGACGTGTACTCAGGCGTGACAGCAGCCATCGGTGCCTTGAAAGGCCCTCTTCACGGTGGTGCCAACGAGCGAGTGATGAAGATGTTGACTGAGATCGGCGACGTAGATAATGCGATCCCTGCCATTGAGAAAAAATTGGAAAACAAAGAAAAAATCATGGGTATGGGACACCGTGTTTATCGTACAGGCGATCCACGTGCGAAACACTTAAGAGAAATGTCTCGTGAATTGACTGAACTTACAGGTCAATCGAAATACTATGAGATGTCTGTGAAGATTGAAGATTATATTAAAGAAAACAAAGGGCTTCCGGCAAACGTAGACTTTTATTCTGCGTCCGTCTACCACAGCCTTGGAATCGATCACGATGTTTTCACACCAATATTTGCGGTAAGTCGTGTGTCTGGATGGTTGGCTCACATCCTAGAGCAATACTCAAATAACCGACTAATTCGCCCGAGAGCAGAATACGTAGGGCCTAAAGGTCAAACTTATACACCGATTGAAGAGCGTTAAGAACCAAACAGCCTTTTATTAGGGCGGTGCTTTTTCTTGTGTATAATTTAACGTATGATAGAAGGGGATGTTACATCCCAAAAAAGTTAGTAAGCAATATTATTCAGGAGGGTTTCCATTGACACAATCAGAAAAAATCACAGTAGAACAAAACGGAGAATTAAACGTACCTAATCGTCCCGTCATTCCTTTCATCGAAGGTGATGGAATCGGACCAGATATTTGGGCAGCAGCGAGTCGCGTAATCGAAGCGGCCGTTGATAAAGCGTATAACGGTGAAAAATCAATCGAGTGGAAAGAAGTATATGCTGGTCAAAAAGCTTACGATAAGTCCGGTGAGTGGTTGCCAGAAGCTACATTAGACACGATCCGTGATTATAAAATCGCGATCAAAGGACCTCTTACAACACCGATCGGTGGAGGAATTCGTTCATTGAACGTAGCACTACGTCAAGAGCTGGACTTATTTACATGTCTTCGTCCTGTCCGCTACTTCGAAGGCGTACCGTCTCCTGTTAAGCGCCCTGAAGATACCGATATGGCCATCTTCCGTGAGAACACTGAAGATATTTATGCTGGAATCGAGTGGCAACAAGGAACACCTGAAGTGAAGAAAGTGATTGACTTCCTTCAAAATGAAATGGGTGTACATAACATCCGTTTCCCAGAGACGTCTGGAATCGGAATTAAGCCTGTTTCTGAAGAAGGGACAAAGCGACTTGTACGTGCGGCAATTGATTATGCCCTGAACGAAGGTCGTAAGAATGTAACACTTGTACACAAAGGAAACATCATGAAGTTCACAGAAGGCTCCTTTAAATCATGGGGATACGAAGTGGCTGAAGAAGAATATGCGGACAAAGTGTTCACGTGGGCAGAATATGATCGCATTGTAGAAAAAGAAGGAAAAGATGCAGCAAACAAAGCCCAAGATGCTGCCGAAGCTGAAGGGAAGCTGATTGTAAAAGACGCTATTGCGGATATCTTCCTTCAACAAATCCTTACTCGTCCAAAAGAGTTTGACGTTGTCGCTACCATGAACTTGAATGGTGACTATATTTCCGATGCTCTTGCTGCACAAGTAGGTGGAATCGGAATTGCACCTGGAGCGAATATCAACTTTGAAACGGGTCACGCCATTTTTGAAGCAACACACGGAACGGCACCGAAATATGCGGGAATGGATAAAGTAAACCCATCATCTGTTATTCTTTCTGGTGTACTTATGCTTGAGCACCTAGGTTGGAGAGAAGCAGCAGAACTGATCTCCAATTCTATGGATAAAACAATTGGTAGTAAGACGGTCACATACGACTTCGCTCGTATGATGGACGGTGCTACAGAAGTTAAATGTTCTGAATTCGGAGATGCCCTTATCAACAACATGGGATAATTCGGATGCAGTGTGCATTTTGAGTAAAACACCAGCATGAAGGTGAAACCTTCTTGCTGGTGTTTTACATAAGGATAAGACAGTAGATTCAAACTATAATGAAATAACCTTGGAGGAAGGGGATTGTGATGGCCATTCGTAGAAATAAAATCTCAGTCATTGGTGCAGGTTTCACCGGAGCTACAACAGCCTTGATGTTAGCTCAAAAAGAGTTGGGGGATGTCGTGCTCGTTGATGTTCCTGACATGGAAGACCCAACGAAAGGAAAAGCTTTAGATATGTTGGAAGCCAGTCCTGTACAAGGTTTCGATGCGGATATTAAAGGTACATCAAGCTATGAGGATACGAAAGATTCTGATCTCGTCATTATTACAGCGGGGATTGCCAGGAAACCTGGTATGAGTCGTGATGACCTTGTCGCGACAAACTCCAAGATTATGAAGAGCGTGACGAAAGAAATCGTCAAATACTCTCCAGACTGCTATATAGTGGTGTTGACCAATCCGGTTGATGCTATGACGTATTCTGTTTTTCAAGAAGCAGGACTGCCGAAGAACCGTGTCATTGGTCAATCCGGTGTATTGGATACCGCACGTTTCCGTACGTTTGTAGCAGAAGAATTGAACGTATCGATTAAAGATGTAACTGGATTTGTGCTTGGCGGTCACGGAGATGACATGGTCCCTCTTACTCGCTACTCCTTTGCGGGAGGCATTCCGTTAGAGAAGCTGATCGCGAAAGATCGTTTGGATGAAATTGTCGAGCGTACGCGCAAAGGTGGCGGCGAAATTGTCGGACTCCTAGGTAATGGCAGTGCTTATTATGCACCGGCTGCTTCACTTGTTCAGATGGCAGAAGCTATTCTAAAAGATCAGAGAAGGATTTTACCAGCAATCGCTTACCTTGAAGGCGAGTATGGGTATGAGGGAATCTACTTAGGTGTTCCTACCATACTTGGAGGCAATGGAATCGAAGAAGTCATTGAGTTAGAACTTACAGAGGATGAAAAGCAGCAATTGGATAAGTCCGCAGACTCTGTTAAAAATGTTCTTGATGTATTAAAATAAAGAAAGAGGGATTCGAGGCCTATCCTCGGATCTTTTTTTAACTTAAACAGAAAACGCTTACAAAGAGGTGGCTGTATGTTAGATAAGAAACGAAAGTTAGGTAAGAAAATCAGAGATATTCGAGTAGGGGAAACGTTTACGACATCGTTTACCGTTGAGGATCGTGATTTACTTATGTATTTAGGGTTGACGGATGATGCGAATCCACTCTATATACAACATGACTATGCATCACAAACACCTTTTAAACGGCCGGTCGCGCCTACGGTTATGGTCATGGGGATGGTGTCTTCCATTGTGTCCATGCACTTGCCTGGTCCTGGCAGTCATATCGTCCATCAAGAACTCTCCTATCCGAAGCCTGTCTATCATTATGCGGAAATCAGGTTCAATGTAGAAGTGACGAACGTGGATGTGTCAGACCACTTAGTGGATCTCCAAGTGATTGGGTACGATGAAGAAGGAGATGAAGTGTTAAAAGGAAAACTGGCGGTTCATCCGCCGTATGAACCGAGCTCAATGAATGCGACATCGCTTGAGAATTTCTATTAATACTTTGGTTGACTTCAAAACCAAACTGGAAAGGGAGACTAGGATTAGTCTTCCTTTTTTACGTTGTAAGTAGCTTCTAAGGTATGAATTCATAGCGGCTTCTGATTTCCAGCACATAAAAACATGTTATAGAATGTATAAAGAACCCGTTTATAATAGCAAACTCTTGTTAGATCCTTTATTAAGTTTAAGTAAAAATGATAAACATCCGTGTTCAAATTGTAAACTTCATTGTATGATGAAGGTAACTAGGAGCTTGAGGTGATAGGAAATGGAACAGAAGATTTTAATAGTAGACGATGAAGAATCAATTGTAACATTACTGAAGTACAATATTGACCAGGCTGGCTTTGAAACAGAGGTTGCCTATAACGGAACAGATGCTTTAGAAAAAGCATCGAATACCAATTTTGATTTGATTGTTTTAGATGTCATGCTTCCTGGCATGGATGGGATGGAAGTATGTAAACAATTACGTCAAAAGCAAGTAAACACCCCGATCCTCATGTTGACTGCAAAGGACGACGAATTCGATAAAGTACTAGGATTAGAACTTGGAGCGGATGATTACTTAACGAAGCCTTTTAGTCCAAGGGAAGTGGTTGCTAGGATTAAAGCGATTCTACGCCGAATGGTTCGTGAACCAATAGAAGAAGATGGGGGATTCATTAAAATTGCTGACTTGAGCATTTATCCTGAGCAATATGAAGCAACAATCAAAGAAGAGCCTTTGACTTTTACACCGAAGGAATTCGAGTTGCTGCTTTATTTGGCGCAAAATCTTGGACGGGTCCTCTCTAGAGATCAATTGCTGAGTGCTGTGTGGAACTATGATTTTGCTGGTGATACAAGAATTGTGGATGTTCATGTCAGTCACTTAAGAGAAAAGATAGAACCTGATACTAAAAAACCAGTCTATATTAAAACGATCCGTGGGCTTGGATATAAGATGGAGGAGCCTAAATAGATGCCTTCAAATACGAGACCACTTTTAACGTACACGGTCCTCGTTGTGATTGTAATGGTCGGCCTTGGAATCATTCTAGCACAGCTGACCCGTGGTTATTTCATTAATATTTTTGAGCAGAGAATAGAAGTGGAAAGCCAATACTTTGCCACTTATTTAGAGAATTATACAGAAGACAATGATATCAATGAGGACGATTTATTAGAATTCAGTGCTCAATTGAACACGGGGATGGTCTTGATCACTGATGAAGGAAATAAGGCCATTGATACAGTAGAGGCGATTCCCTTGATTTCCGAGCAGGAGAAGCAAATGGTAATGAACCGGGTGTTCGATGAGGAAGAGTCCAACCGTGAGGGTAAACTTGTTGAGAATATCTTTTATTACCCGATTGAACTCGATTACGGGAGCACTCAAGGAACGTTGATACTCCTCTCTCCCGTGAAGTCCCTTACAAATATTACAAAGAACATTTGGTTATTGATCGGAGTGACATTGTTACTTGGGTTGTTAGCTATCTTCTTTATCGGGTTCAACGTCTTTTCTAAATATGTTCGGCCGATCCGGTCGGCGGCTTCTGTTGCAACGGAGCTTGCGGATGGCAATTATAAAGCAAGAACGTACGAAGGTCATTTCGGAGAGGCGGGTCAGTTGAGCCGGTCTATCAATATATTGGCTAGAAATTTACAGGAAATGACGAGTACGAAGGGAATGCAGGAAAACCAGCTAGAAGCGGTGATTAATAACATGGGGAACGGGCTTGTCCTCATAGATGAGAAGGGGTATATCTTGCTGGTCAACCGTGCGTTTCTAGAGACCTTCGGCGGCGAAGGCACGGATTACGTCAGTTATTTGTATCACGACGCTATTCCTCATACAGCTATTCATGAGACCGTTCAGAAAATCTATATGTTCGAAGAAACGGTAAGTGAGACCTTCGTTTTACCTGTAAATATCGATCGGAAACACTTAGAAGTGACAGGGGCCCCGATCTTTAGTGAGAATAAGAAGTGGAAAGGCATTGTCCTTGTTTTCCACGATATTTCTGAGCTGAAGCAGCTCGAGCAAATGCGTAAGGACTTCGTTGCTAATGTATCACATGAGCTTAAAACGCCGATCACATCGATACGAGGTTTCTCAGAGACCTTGTTGGACGGCGCAATGAAAGACGAAGCGATGCTTGAACAATTTTTGCAGATTATCCTTAAAGAAAGTGGACGACTGCAATCTTTGATTCAAGACTTGTTGGAACTCTCGAAGCTAGAGCAAGATGACTTTCATTTAAATATTGAAAACATCGGGATGCAACGGTTACTTCATGACTTAATTCCGATTGTTCAACAACAAGCGGACAATAAAGGGATTCGTTTGAACACTACTCTCGAGGAGGACCCGTTTGTTCAAGGGGATTCAAGTCGATTGAAGCAAGTGTTCATGAACCTTCTGACGAATGCCGTAAACTACACCCCAGAGGGTGGGGAAGTAGCCATTGAACTCGAAGAACTTGAGGATCATGTGAAAGTATCTGTGAAGGATAATGGTGTAGGTATTCCAGAGGAAGAAATTTCGAGGATTTTTGAGCGATTTTACAGAGTGGATAAAGCCAGAAGTCGTAACTCTGGTGGAACTGGTTTAGGTCTTGCAATCGTGAAACACATTATAGAGGGCCACCATGGCAGGATCTATGTGGAGAGTGAAGTCGACAATGGGACAGTGTTTCATGTAGAGATCCCGAAGGAGTTTACACAAAATTAATACTCTCTTCACTTTGTGTTTAAATTTGTTTGTTAAAGTACTTATGAAACCCTTTCATCCAAGGTGTTTTCTCATTTGGGCAGAAGCATCCCTCGCTTCTGCCTTTTTTTGATGCTAAAAATATGAAATTGTCATTTAATTGAAACCCTTTTGGGATTGAAACCGTATTTTTATTACAAATACATAAAGAAGGGAATACGGGGGCTGAGATTCCTTAGAATAGCGATCCTTCTATTTGTTGGATTAAGCTCTGTAGTCAATGTGAAAGAGGGAGAATACAAGGTTGTACGTCAATTTGGAGATGTTATTAAGATTCATGAAGATCCAGGCTTGAAATTTAAAATTCCACTCGTGCAAGAGGTGTCTTCTTTATCGAAGAAGAAAAGGGTTTACGATGTAGATCAAAAGGAAATCACAACACTCGATAAGAAAAGAATGATTATTGATAATTATGCAATCTGGAGCATTTCAAATCCAGAGTCGATGATTTCCAATGCACGTACAACCGCCAATGCGGAAGCGCGTATGGGAGAGTTCATTTTTTCCATTGTTCGAACGGAACTCGGTAAAATGAACTTCTCCGACATTATCAGTGAGGAAAGCTCGCGTGGAGAGTTGAACGAGAAAATCACCAGTCGAGTAAATGAGTTTTTATCACGAGATAATTATGGGATTGTTGTTGATGATGTTCGCATCAAACGGTCTGACCTGCCTGAGGCGAACGAAAATGCAGTGTTCAATCAGATGATCACAGATCGAAATAAGGAAGCCCAGAAGTACTTGTCAGAAGGGGAAGCTGAGAAAATACGCGATATCTCAGAAGTGGATCGTGAAGTCAAAGAGATGCTCTCTACAGCACGCGCGAATGCAGAGAAAATTCGGGCAGAAGGTGAGCAGCAAGCTGCACAAATCTATAATGATTCCTTCTCCCAAGACCAGGAATTTTATCAATTGTATCGTACGTTAGAGTCTTATAAAAGGACAATTGACGGTGAAACGACGATTATCCTGCCTAAGGATTCACCGTATGCTCAACTTCTGTTAGGATATTTTGAATAATCAAACGTGTGCGTCTTTTTCTTCTCTACTGTAATCATGGTAGAATAAAGGAAAAGACGCATGTTTATGTTCAGAGGAGTGGAAACGATGGCGGAAAAAGTTGTTTTAATTGATGGAAATAGTATTGCCTACCGGGCCTTTTTTGCTTTGCCTTTATTGAATAATGACAAAGGGGTCTACACGAATGCGGTTTACGGGTTCACGACAATGCTACTGAAGATCTTAGAAGAAGACCAACCTGACCATCTTCTGGTCGCTTTTGATGCGGGAAAAACGACGTTTCGTCATAAGACGTATACAGAATATAAAGGTGGACGTCAAAAGACGCCATCTGAACTTTCTGAGCAGTTTCCTGTTCTGAAAGAGCTATTAGATGCCTTCGGTGTCAAGTACTATCAGCTCGATCAATACGAAGCAGATGATATCATCGGTACCCTAGCCACTCAAGCGGGTGATAAGGGACTTGATGTCAAGGTTATCTCAGGAGATAAGGACCTGCTTCAACTAGTCAGTGACAACATCACGGTCAGTCTCACGAAAAAAGGGATTACCAATGTAGATACATATGATCCTGCCTTCCTGCTCGAAAAAATGGAAGTTCGTCCAGACCAAGTCATTGATTTGAAAGCGTTAATGGGGGATAGTTCTGATAATATCCCAGGCGTACCTGGTGTTGGAGAGAAAACGGCGGTTAAACTTCTGAAGCAGTTCGACAAACTTGAAAAAGTCTATGAGAATCTAGACGAAGTGAGCGGTAAAAAGTTAAAAGAGAAGTTGGAAAGCAACCAAGACGAAGCGTTCATGAGCAAAGAATTGGTAACCATCGATCGCCAATCACCGATTGAAGTGACCCTTGAAGACTTGGCTTTTCCAGGTTATGAGACACAGAAAGTAACGGAGTTCTTCAAAGAGCTAGGGTTTCAATCATTATTATCGCGTGTGCAAGGAGAAGCGGGGAACGATGAAGCGGCTGAGTTACCGGACATTGATATAGAAGTTGTTGAAAACATAAATTCAGAAATGTTCACAGGGCAAGAGGCGCTGGTTGTGGAAATGCTTTACGATAACTACCATCAGGCTCCAATCGAAGGTATTGCGATTGTCAACGACACGAAGAAGTATGTTCTTTCGATTGAAGATGCATCTAAGTCCGATGAATTCAAACAGTGGGCCGAAGATACCAATAAGGAAAAATGGGTATTTGATGCAAAAGGAACAGTAGTGGCTTTACTACGCTACGGCATTCATGTTCAAGGGATTACCTTTGACTTGCTGCTCGCGTCTTATTTGATCAACCCTGCCGAGAACAATCATGACATTCCGGCTATCAGTCATCGTATGGGAGAAAATGCGGTCAAGTATGATGAAGAGGTCTATGGAAAAGGCGCGAAGATGAAGCGTCCAGACGATGATGACGTATTCTATACACATATTGGTCGTAAAGCACAAATGGTCTATCAATTGAAAGCATCAGCGGAAGAGCAATTGAAGCAGAACGAACAGTTCGAATTGTATAAAGAACTTGAAATGCCTCTCGCATTGATTCTAGGTCAGATGGAACACCGTGGAGTTCTTCTTGATGTTGATCGTCTGCAAGGGATGGGCGATGAACTAGAAGGGCGTCTGGAAACGGTCCAAGCCGAGATTTATGAGTTGGCAGGCGAAACGTTCAACTTGAATTCACCGAAACAATTAGGTCCGATTCTTTTTGAAAAGCTAGAGCTTCCCGTCATTAAGAAGACGAAAACGGGCTATTCTACATCAGCGGATGTATTAGAGCAATTAGAAGAGAAACATGAAATCATTCCAAAGATTCTTCTATATCGTCAGCTAGGCAAGCTGAAGTCTACTTATATCGAAGGTTTACTGAAGGTCGTCCACGAGGATACGAACAAGATCCATACGCGCTTCAACCAGGCGTTGACCCAGACGGGACGATTGAGTTCCATTGATCCGAACTTACAAAACATCCCGATCCGGTTGGAGGAAGGGAGAAAAATCAGGCAAGCGTTCGTTCCATCTAAAGAAGGTTGGGTGATGTTTGCGAGTGATTATTCCCAAATCGAGTTACGGGTACTTGCCCATATTGCAAAAGACGAGAAACTGATGGCTGCCTTTAAAGAAGGGCAGGACATTCACACTCAGACGGCAAGCGAAGTTTTCGGTGTGGACAAAGATGATGTCACGAGCGATATGAGACGACAAGCGAAGGCGGTAAACTTTGGAATCGTTTATGGGATCAGTGATTACGGCTTATCCCAAAGCCTAGGGATCTCAAGAAAAGAAGCCCAGGCATTTATTGATAAGTATTTCGAGAGTTACCCAGGTGTAAAAGAATATATGGAAGATACCGTAAGAGAAGCGAAACGGACCGGCTATGTGACGACGTTCATGAATCGCCGAAGGTATTTACCGGACATCACGAGCCGTAACTTCAACAAGCGGAGTTTCGCTGAACGTACAGCGATGAACTCGCCGATTCAGGGCAGTGCTGCAGACGTGATCAAAAAAGCGATGATTGATCTTGATCAGAAATTGAAAGAGGATCAATTCCAGGCTCGTATGTTGTTGCAAGTACACGATGAACTCATATTAGAAGCACCAGAAGAAGAAGTTGAAAAACTGAAAGAAGTCGTGGCATCGGTCATGGAGCATACGCTTGAACTGAATGTTCCCCTAGAAGTGGATTATTCATATGGTCCTACCTGGTACGACGCTAAGTAAGTGAGGAGTATGAAAGTATGCCAGAATTACCAGAAGTTGAAACAGTCAGACAAACTTTATTGCAATTAGTGAAAGAAAAAACGATTGAACGCGTTTCGGTGTACTGGGGCAATATTATAAAACGTCCTGAAGATCCAAATGAATTCAAAAGACAACTGGAAGGCCAAACCATTCGGGATATCGATCGCAAGGGAAAGTTTATGATTTTCTATATGGATGATCTTTCTCTCGTATCTCATCTGCGTATGGAGGGGAAATTCGGAGTTTATGATGCTTCTGTAGAAAAGCCCAAACATACTCATGTGGTTTTCCATTTTACAGATGGAACAGAGCTTAGGTACGACGATGTGCGGAAGTTTGGAACGATGCATATCTTTCCTAAAGGGGAAGAATTCAAACAGAAGCCGTTGATCCTGCTGGGTCCTGATCCATTTGCGGAGGCGTTTACGCTCGATTATTTTTATAATCGATTGAAGAAAACATCACGGAATATAAAGGCCGTGCTTCTTGATCAGAGTGTCGTTGCTGGACTTGGTAATATTTACGTCGACGAAGCTCTTTATCAAGCTAAGATACACCCGGAGCGGATTGCAAGTAGCTTGACGAAACAAGAAGCTGAAGAACTGAGGCAAGCGAGTATCGATATTATTTTGACCGCCATTGATCAGGGTGGGTCCACGATCCGCTCTTATATAAATAGCCAGGGACAAATCGGAATGTTTCAACAACAGTTGAAAGTGTACGGAAAAGAAGACACCGAATGTCCAGCGTGCGGTACGGAGATTACTAAGTTGAAAGTCAGTGGCAGGGGTACTCATATTTGTCCGACCTGCCAGAAGTAAACACGTTCTAGCCCAAATCCCATATACTACTCACAGTTTAAGAGCTGGGGTGGGGATATGGGTGTTCCGATGTTTACATTCTTATTCGTATTAGCTGTAAGTATGGATAGCTTTGGAATTGGTTGTGTTCTTGGCATGAAGAAGATTCACATAACTTTCAGAGGGATTCTTCTAATCTCTTTTGTTTCGGGAGGGATGTTCTTAGCTTCCTCTTATCTCGGATATTTGCTGCTTCCATTCATCTCACCCGTTTATGCGGAACGGATAGGAGCTATTGCGTTAATCCTTATCGGAATGTATTTCTTATGGCAGTTTTTTAGAAGCCCCGATCAAGAAGATGAGGAAGAGCCGTGGCTGAATCCAGCGAAAGTATTGAATGATCCACTAGCTGCTGATGTGGATCATTCGGGAGGCATTCAAGGAAAAGAAGTATGGTTACTAGGAGCAGCTTTGTCTCTGGATACGATTGGGGCGGGAATCAGTGGAGCCTTTATTGGGATCTCCCCCTTTCTTACGGCTACACTCATTGCCATCTCTACATTCGCTATGCTTTCTGGTGGTGTGATCAGTGGTTCGAAGTGGACAGAGAAGGTCGAAAGTGTCTCGATTCTGCCAGGAGTACTACTCATCATCATAGGTTTGATCAAGTTAACGTAAAGGATGAAGTAAATGACGGTCGTAATTGGATTAACAGGCAGTATCGCTACAGGAAAAAGTACCGTTTCAAAAATGTTTGCTGATTTAGACATTCCCGTCATAGATGCGGATCAGTTGTCGAGAGAAGTGGTTGAACCAGGTGAGTTGGCCTACAAACAAATTGTTGAAACGTTCGGAGAAGGCATTTTGCATAAGGATCGAACGATCGATCGTAAGCAACTCGGTAAAGTCATTTTTTCTGATAAAGAAAAGAGACAGCAACTAAATGACATTGTTCACCCTGAGGTCAGAAGGGAAATGATCGCTCGTCGAGAGTCTTATAAGAAGAAGGGGGCTAAGGCTGTTGTGTTAGATATTCCGTTGTTGTTTGAGAGCGAACTGACGGATTACGCTGACAGGACGCTAGTTGTATATATCGATGAACAAACGCAGTTAGAGCGTCTGATGGCACGAGACGATTCAAAAGCGGAAGAAGCGAAGCAGCGGATTGACTCACAAATTCCAATCTCCAAGAAAGCCAGATGGGCAGATGCAGTGATTGATAATAGAGGAACAGTGGATGAGAGTTTTCAGCAACTAAAAGACATACTTCATAGGTGGGAAGTCGTATAATAACACGTCGGGAGTTCAACCGACGTGTTTTTTCTATTTATTTATGATCACAATCGAAAAAGCGCTTACAATATGTTATACTAATCGTGAAAAAACAACCAAAAGTATATCATATATATAGGGGGCTGGATTATGGAGAAGACAAAGATTGCCATAAATGGGTTGGGGAGAATTGGCCGGATGGTTTTCAGAAAGGCTGCAATGGATGAGACGATTGACCTTGTTGCTGTCAATGCCAGTTATCCGGCAGAGACAATCGCTCATATGTTGAAATACGATAGTGTGCATGGACGATTTGAAGGGGATATTCAACCAATGGAAGATGGTATAGAAGTGAATGGTAAGAAGGTTCATCTCTGCTCGACAAGAAATCCATTGGAACTTCCTTGGTCAGAACTTGATGTTGATATCGTGATTGAAGCAACAGGAAAGTTCAGAACCCAAGAAGAGGCTTCTTTACACATCGAAGCAGGGGCACAGAAAGTGATCATTACAGCTCCAGGAAAAGGAGTTGATGCGACCGTCGTCATGGGCGTGAACGAAGATACGTACTTGCCTAAAGAACATCATGTCATCTCCAATGCTTCCTGCACGACCAACTGCCTTGCTCCCGTAGTGAAAGTGCTGGAAGATCAATTTGGCATTGAAAATGGACTGATGACGACAGTGCACGCCTTCACGAATGATCAGAAGAACTTAGATAATCCACATAAAGACTTGAGAAGAGCCCGTGGGTGCACTCAATCCATCATTCCGACGTCAACGGGTGCCGCGAAAGCGTTAGGGGAAGTGATTCCATCATTGAAAGGGAAGCTGAATGGAATGGCCTTACGTGTACCCACTCCGAACGTATCCCTCGTCGATTTGGTCGTAGACTTGAAGCAAGATGTCACGGCTGAAGAGGTCAATCGGGCCTTTTCTGAAATCGCCCACAATGAAATGAAGGGAATCTTGGAATATAATGACGAGCCCTTAGTCTCCATAGACTATACGACGTCCCCATCCTCAGCTATTATTGATGGGTTGTCTACGCAAGTGATTGAAGAACGAAAAGTTAAGGTGCTCGCTTGGTACGATAATGAGTGGGGGTATTCTTGCCGCGTGGTGGATTTGGCCAAATACGTAGGCAATTTCATGAAACAAGAAACGACAGCACGTGTATCCTAACTAGTCATTCTTCCTATTTTATCCTATAATAGCCATAGGGTAAGGAGTTCCCTTGTTGAGGGGGGACGGCTTCACTAAATAAACCTTGCAATATGGGGATAAACCGTATATACTTCTTTTTGAACTTCTGAATTTCAATGGAATTCATGTCTACTCAAAGGGTTAGGACCTCTCAGGACTAACTTTCCCCCGTGGTAGTTCATGAGTGTTATTTAGAAGATAAAAGAAGTTAATGTACAAAGGGGGATCCTAGAAATGGATACAATGGGAAGACATGTAATTGCTGAATTATGGGACTGTAACGAAGGAAAATTGAACGATATGTCGTATATAGAACAAGTTTTTGTGGATGCTGCTCTGAAGGCTGGAGCAGAAGTGAGAGAGGTTGCTTTTCATAAGTTTGCTCCTCACGGTGTAAGTGGGGTTGTCATTATCTCTGAATCGCATTTGACGATTCACAGTTTCCCTGAACACGGATATGCAAGTATAGATGTGTACACATGTGGAGATCGCATTGACCCCAATGTTGCTGCCCTGTACATCGTAGATGCTCTGGAAGCCGGAAGAAATGAAACGGTTGAAGTGCCACGGGGTATGGGACCGGTTGAAGTTCAACAGTCCCGCGCTCTGTAATTGTGAAAAGTGAAGCCACACAGTCTCGCATTATGCTGTGTGGCTTTTGTTTGTCTTTTAGACCTTCCTTTCCCTCTTTCTTAGAAACGTGTTAAAATAAAGAAAGAAAATGTCGAATGGCTTGAAGGGATTTGAGGATTTGAAAGCATTTATTTCGAAATACTTGAGTAAACATTCAGAGACTGACGAGAAACATAAGGACGAACAGCTGATCACGCACTATTACAAAGCGAAACATGACGACGTCTTTCGTGCGGTGGAGGGCTTATTCGCCTCCCCATCCGAAATTGTCGCTGCTTCTAAAGAGCGTGGGGAGATCACTGTGAAGTATAAAGGGAAAAGGCGTGCATTCATTGTAGCGACGGTTATAATGGTACGTCCATTCCGAACAGCCGTTGATTTCTCTGTAACGACTGACTCGGGTGGTCCGGTTGATTTGGGTTTCAGTAGAAACTTGATTATAGATTTCTATAAACAACTAGATGGCGAGTTCACCGTCACCGATCCCTCATAAGAAAGCGGGCAAAATGAAGACGACGTGGAGTTGATCAAATATGAAATGTCCAAATTGCCATTATAAAAGTACCAAAGTCTTGGATTCAAGGCCGATTGAAGAAGGTCAAGCTATCCGGAGAAGAAGAGAATGTGAACAATGCGATTTCCGCTTCACGACGTTTGAACGGATTGAGGAAGTTCCCTTAATTGTCGTGAAGAAAGAAGGAACACGTGAAGAGTTCAGTCGTGAAAAGTTAATGCGGGGGCTCATCAGGGCTTGTGAGAAACGTCCTGTAGCTGTCGAGGAACTAGAAGGTGTGACCGCAGATATCGAAAAAGAATTAAGAAACCGTGGTGTTTCCGAAGTTCTCAGTAAAGATATCGGAGAGATGGTCATGGAGCGGTTGTCCAAGATCGACGAGGTGGCTTATGTCCGCTTTGCTTCCGTTTACCGACAGTTCAAGGATATTAATGTATTTATTGACGAATTGAAAGATTTAATTAAACACGAGGATGAAGAATGAGCCTGTCGTGGCTCATTTTCTTTTTCCAGGGGCCAAACGGTCGATCTATGGAAAGTCTTAAACAGCACCTTACGTTGACTCTTTTGAGATGTTGTTTAAGGTTTTCAGCAATGGAATGGCCGTTCCGTAAGAATCATTAGGAGGTGGCAAGAGCATGAATTCATCCATTGGGAAATTGTTACCGGTAGACGGATTTAAGCTTACAAAGCGTGGCGAGTTGCCTAAAGGAGCGCACCGTTCATTGACGCACTTGTATCAGCCGATTATCGGCAGGTTGGCTGTCGCTTTATATCAAACGCTTGTATCGGAATACGAAATGACAGATGCTGAACAAGTACAGTCCCATCATACACTTATGTCTTATTTGTCAGCACCGTTGGACCAAATCTATGAAGCGAGAAAACAGCTGGAAGCAATCGGGTTACTTCGTACGTTCAAGCAATCGACCGTAGATACTCAAACCGAATATGTGTACACGTTGTACCCCCCTTTTCCACCTGAGGAGTTCCTTCGTGATGATATGTTGTCGTTACTGCTTCATCATGAAATTGGGGAAGATAAATACCAACGATTGCATGCGAAATTGGTGCGTCCGGACCCTTCCTTAGCTTCTTATGAGGAAGTGACGGCCAGTTTTGACGAAGTCTTTCACGCTGTGACCAGTGGTCCCATTCCGGTACGTGAGAAAGTGGAGAATAATGGACAATCTACTAAAGCTCAAGGACCATCTCTTCAAAATGATCGTGTGGACTTCGAATGGTTACATCAATCTCTTAAGCAAAAGATGTATATAAGCGAGAAGGTGTTGACGGGGTATAACAAGCGTCTCATTACTCAACTAGCTTCCTTGTACAACCTGACTTCGCTGGAATTAGAAAAAGCCGTCACATGGGCGATCGACGAAAATAATGAGCTTGTCATCGAAGAGTTGAAAACGGCGTGTCATGATTTTATGAAAGAGAAACCGAAGCCGAACCAGGACAAACAACTAGACTTACGAGATAAAGTGAAACCATCAGAGCCATCCAATCAAAAAAAGAGTAAGCGTGATCAGTTAGTGGAGCGTTTTGAGCAGATCTCACCTCGAGAATTATTGGAAGACTTATCACGAGGCAATCATGCGGCTGATCAAGACTTGAAAGTGATACGTGATGTGATGACCGAACAAGGCCTCACCCCTGGCGTGATGAACGTTCTTGTGCATTATGTGATGTTGAGGACAGACCAGAAATTATCCAAACCATATGTTGAGAAAATCGCGAGTCATTGGGCGAGAAAAAATGTCAAGACCGTAAATCAAGCCATGAATCTTGCAACAGCTGAACACCAGAAGTACCAACAGTGGGGGCAGCAAAAAACGTATCAACGCAAAGGGGCCAAGGATGAAGTGATTCCGGAATGGTTCAATAAACAGAAGAGGCGTGAAGCGAAGCCGACGGAAGATGAAGCGGTGAATACGGACGAGTTAGCTGAACAGTTGAAACGGTTAACGAATAAAGGAAATTGAATGAAGAGGTAGGTGAAAGCGAATGGAGCCGATTCAAAGTTCCCTGAAAAAATGGATGAAAGATCATAAAGAATTCCAAAAACGCATGACCCAGATGCAAAGTGAAGTTCTTCAAGCAAAAGAAGTACAAGCGCTGCGTGAGGAACACCCTTCTTTGACTGATGAAGCGATCAATAAACAATTGATTAAGTTGTATGAATATCAGTCGCAATCCAAAAACTGCGAAAAGTGTCCGTCTCGTGATGAATGCATTAATATGCTGCCTGGATATGTGCCTAGGGTTGAAGTGGAAGGTCAAGAAATCAAACTGGCTTATGATAAATGTCGTAGACAACGAAAGCATGATCAACAAGAGAAGCAGCAGTCCTTGATCAAGAGTCTGCACATTCCGCGTGAAATATTAGAGGCTACATTGGAGCGCATTGACCCTCATGATCCAGCTAGAGGGCAGGCCGTAAGACAAACGTTTAACTATATAGAAAACCTGACGGATGAGTTACCGAGCAAAGGTCTTTATTTTCACGGTCCATTCGGTGTAGGGAAGACCTTCTTCCTTGGAGCCATTGCGAATAAGCTGAGTGATAAAGGCATCCCTTCGATGATTATCTATATGCCCGAATTTGTAAGGGAAATTAAAGCATCAATCAAAAATGATTCTATTAACGAAAAGATCGAAGCGTTCAAAGAGGTTCCGGTATTGATGCTGGATGACATTGGAGCGGAGTCCCAATCAGCCTGGTTCAGAGATGAAGTCTTAGGGTCCATTTTGCAATACCGAATGATGGAGAGACTTCCTGTATTCTTCAGCTCAAATTATAGTATGGAAGACTTGGAGAAAGTACTGATGACGAGTAACCGTGGTGATGTAGACAAAGTAAAAGCGCAACGTATTACGGAACGAATTCGGCAACTTAGCCAGACAGTTGTCGTAAATGGTGAAAACCGGAGGTCCTAGTCAATAAAATTCAGTCTTGATCACGGCGGATAAAAAGTTGATATTCAAGCATGAACCCTGAATTCCTCACATAAATATAAGATGGAATAGACAACCCTATACCTATTTGAGAACCTGAACTTATGTTAGAGACCATCATGCTTTTTACCATCAGGGTAAAAGGATTCATGGATAGGAACGTTGGGATGAGGGGGGAATGCAGTGGTTTGTATCCGGTTTTCCAAACACTTGGAAGCACGCTTTTTTTATAATACCGTCGTACGTGAGTATAAATGCTGGTTATTACAAGAGCAGACGGATGGATTCGAAGTCAACCTCTTAGAAGGCGATTCATCAGATGATACGTATCGAGATATGATCCATGCTTTCGTAGAGTTGATTCGCGCTCGTAAGTGGCTGGGGTGGATAGAAGGTATTCTTAAGTATCGTTATTATTATACGGATCAGCAGGAGATTAACCGCATTTTAGAAATCGGACGGGAATTCGAAGATGAATGCCCTAGGGGGATTGCCTTGCCACCTGTCTTGGATCGACTTCGTGCGACAGTTGAGAATGAAGTTGAGGAGAGGGACAATCTAGCCTTTGATGAACTCGTGGTCACTTGCCTGCAAAGCCTTCATGAACCATTGATTGAATACACGGGTTATCTAATCGATGAATACAAGCAAGAAGAGTCTTATCAATTGCTTTTGGATTCATGGAGATGCCGTGTTCAGTACAGGGATACAGGTGTGAGGCGGTTGCACCTTCTTGATGATGGTGAATTGCATTATTATCATGATGAAGGAAATCCGATCAGCCCGTCCGAAACAGAACTCTACTTAAAACAGTACCCCGATGAGTCTGTCAATGATTTGCCGAAAAGCTGGTCTGTGACCGCCGCTTTGGTGCATGCACCAGATGAATTAGTTATCTATTCGGATAAAAAAACCGACTCGACGCTGGAATTGCTGATGAATATTTTTGAAGAAAAAGCCGCGTGGCGAGCTCTTGCAGAATTTCCTTTCGAAATGTCTTGATTTCATGATCTATTATGGATATAATACCTACATATCTAATAATAAACGGCTTAGAAAAGGACATGATCACTAAGATACGCATGAGTAGAGAGAGGAGTCATCGGCTGAAAGCTCCTTCGTGTCGACTTAGATGTTTACCACCTTGGAGCCCTGCTTGTGAACCATTATGTAGTAATGAGCAGCGTCTGGTCTGCGTTAAAGATGTATGAAGCCGCATACGTGCGGGAATTTTGGGTGGAACCACGAGTGATAACGCTCGTCCCTTAGCTGATTTTGCTAAGGGGCGGGCGTTTTTTAATTTTAGTTCATATAGAAGGAGTGTTACAGATGGCGAACGCGATTCAAATCAAATTTCCAGATGGCAATACGAGAGAATTTGATCAAGGGACGACAGGAGAAGAAATCGCACATTCGATTTCTCCAGGTTTAAAGAAACAGTCTCTTGCCATCAAGCTTGATGGAGAGCCGTACGATCTCAGACGTCCTATTGATCAGGACGCATCAATCGAGATTTTGACATATAAGAACCCAGAAGGTATTGAGGTGCTTCGTCACTCGACAGCTCACCTCATGGCTCAAGCGATCAAACGTCTGTATGGTGATGTGAAGTTCGGGGTAGGGCCAGTCATTGAAAGTGGTTTCTATTATGATATCGATATGGAGACTTCCCTAACACCTGAAGACCTGCCGAAGATTGAAAAAGAAATGCAGCGCATCGTTGATGAGAATTTTGAAGTTGAACGTATAGAAGTGTCACGAGAGGAAGCAAAAGAGAAGTTCCGTGAAATCGGTGACGACTTGAAACTTGAGTTGATTGACGATATTCCTGAAGGGGAACAAGTCACACTTTACCAACAAGGTGAGTTCTTTGATCTATGCCGTGGTGTACACGTACCGCAAACAAGTAAGATCAAAATCTTCAAGTTACTTAGTATCTCAGGGGCATATTGGCGCGGTGACAGTGATAACAAAATGCTGCAGCGTATCTATGGAACTGCTTTTGAAAAGAAAGCCGACCTTGAAGAGTACTTGCATCTACTTGAAGAAGCGAAAGAACGAGACCATCGTAAACTAGGTAAAGAACTTGAGATCTTTACCGTGAATCAAAAAGTCGGTCAAGGTTTGCCATTATGGTTACCGAAAGGCGCAACAATCCGCCGTACAATCGAACGTTATATTGTAGACACAGAAGAACGTCTAGGGTATGACCACGTGTACACGCCAGTACTAGGTAATGTTGACTTATATAAAACAAGTGGACACTGGGATCACTATAAAGATGATATGTTCCCGACAATGGAAATGGATAACGAAGACCTTGTCCTGAGACCTATGAACTGCCCGCACCATATGATGGTGTACAAGAATCAGTTCTATAGCTATCGTAATCTGCCGGTCCGTATTGCTGAACTCGGCACAATGCACCGCCACGAAATGTCAGGAGCCCTAGCCGGTCTTCAACGTGTACGCGCCATGACGTTGAACGATGCTCACATTTTTGCGCGTCCAGACCAGCTGAAAGATGAATTCAAGCGTGTTGTGAACCTTGTCCAGCGAGTTTACAAGGACTTCGGTTTGAATGATTATTACTTCCGCCTATCTTATCGTGATCCGGAAGATAAAGAGAAGTACGTCGACAATGATGAAATGTGGGACAAAGCACAAGCGATGTTGAAGGAAACAATGGAAGAGATGGAGCTTGAGTATGTAGAAGCAGAAGGCGAAGCGGCGTTCTACGGTCCGAAGCTTGATGTTCAAGTGAAGACAGCTCTCGGAAAAGACGAGACGCTTTCCACAGTGCAGCTTGACTTCCACTTGCCAGAGCGCTTTGATTTAACTTACGTTGGAGAAGATGGAAACGACCATCGCCCAGTCGTCATCCACCGAGGTGTCGTATCGACGATGGAACGATTTGTAGCCTTCTTGATTGAAGAATACAAAGGTGCCTTCCCAACTTGGTTAGCTCCAGTCCAAGCGAAAATCATTCCGGTGTCTGTTGATGCCCACCTTGACTATGCGAAGAAGTTAGAGGATGAGCTCCGTGAAGCGGGTGTTCGTGTTGAACTTGATGATCGTAATGAGAAAATCGGTTACAAGATCCGTGAAGCCCAAATGCAGAAAACACCATTCCAACTCGTCGTCGGTGACCAAGAAATTGAAGATGACGCTGTTAACGTTCGTCGTTATGGAGAACAAGATTCAGAAACAAAATCGGTCGAGAAGTTCAAAGAAGAAATTCGAAACGAGATCGATCTGAAGCTTTTGCGTAAATAAGTCATTGAAAGCCGTGAGTGGAGAGTCTCTCACGGCTTTTTTTGATTTACGGGGATGATGGGGGACCACCTTATGCGGATTAGGACGAATGGTTACCCATATCGGACATTTGTGAAAGGTAATGGGACAAAGCCGGCGTTATTCCAGGCAAACGTCTTTTATTAGGACATTTGCTACGTGTAATCGGACAAAGGCGAAACTATTTCAGACAATCGCCTCACATTCGAACAGCAAACACACTAACTCAGGCCAAGGTACTGCGGTCCCTTCCTTAAACTTCTAGCAAGAACCCCTTGATTTTTTGCTGGTCATACCTTAGTCTAGTAAAGGTAGTCATGAACACGTTCGAGTTATTGTTGACACGAACACGTAGGCATGCTATGATTGTTTAGGTAAATGAATGAACGGATCTAGAGACAAGTAGAAGCACCCGCTTCTCACCTGATCGACGCGTAGAGCAGTTGGCAGGTCACTATCCCTTGATATTACAGGATAAGTGTGGGTGCATTATGTGTACCGACGCTTTTTTTTATGATTTCAAAACCTTGTCGATGACAGATCTTTTATAAGTTTTCTCTAATACGATGGAGGTGGCTCAATATTAGCAAGGAAAATGTTAACATTAACGAAAAAATTCGTGCCCGTGAAGTCCGTTTGATCGATGTGAATGGTGAGCAACTTGGAATTAAATCACGTAACGAAGCACTAGACATTGCCGCAAATGCGAATCTAGATCTTGTTATGGTAGCTCCAAATGCTAAACCTCCCGTTTGCCGCGTCATGGACTACGGAAAGTATCGTTTCGAGCAACAGAAGAAAGAAAAAGAAGCTCGTAAGAACCAAACGGTCATTAAGGTTAAAGAAGTGCGCCTTAGTCCGAACATTGAAGAACACGACTTCAATACAAAACTGCGTAATGCTCGTAAGTTCCTATCGAAAGGCGATAAGGTTAAAGCATCTGTTCGTTTCCGCGGACGTGCGATTACCCACAAAGAATTGGGACAAAAAGTTCTTGAGCGTATGGCTGAAGAATGTAACGATATTGCCCAAATCGAAACAAAGCCTAAGATGGAAGGGCGCAGTATGTTCTTAATGCTTGCTCCTCTTGCTGAGAAGTAGGCAACTGTAAAAAGTAAAAGGAGGAAATTCACATGCCAAAAATGAAAACCCACAAAGGTTCTCAAAAACGCTTCAAAAAGACCGGAACAGGTAAGGTGAAACGTTCTCACGCTTTCACAAGCCACTTGTTCGCAAACAAATCTACGAAGCAAAAACGTAAACTACGTAAAGATGCACTAGTTTCTGCTGGAGACTACCGCCGCATCAAGCACATGCTTCCAAAAGACTAATCTAGATAGAAACATATAGGAGGGATTACCATGCCACGAGTAAAAGGTGGAACAGTGACACGTAAGCGTCGTAACCGTGTCCTAAAATTAGCAAAAGGTTATTATGGTTCAAAACACGCACTATTCAAAACTGCAAAACAACAAGTAATGAAATCAGGTCAGTATGCATACCGTGACCGTCGTCAGAAAAAACGTGACTTCCGCAGACTGTGGATCGCACGTATCAACGCTGCAGCACGTATGAACGACCTTTCTTACAGCCGTATGATGCACGGTTTGAAGCTTGCAGGTATCGAAATGAACCGTAAGATGCTAGCTGATCTTGCTGTTAACGACCAACAAGGTTTCGCAAGTCTAGCTGAGCAAGCTAAAGCTGCTCTAAAATAAATCAGATAAAGGGAAAGCCGGAAGGTGAGTACACTTTAAGAAGCCATTTCCGTTCGGTAGGAAATGGCTTTTTCTGTACCGAAAGTAAAGCACACCGATGAAAGGAGGTAAATTGGATGCCAATATTAATACAAATCTTATTGATCTTGTTTTTAGGTATGAACGTGTTGATGTATATCCTCATGTGGATAGATAAACGCAGGGCAGAAACTGATAAATGGAGAATCAGCGAGAAGACATTATGGGTGGTCGCCTTCCTAGGGGGATCTATTGGAGGCTGGCTTGCCATGCGCTTGTTCCGGCATAAGACCAAACATACATCTTTCGCGATCGGGCTTCCGGGGGTTTCCATTATCTATTTATCTTTGCTTTTGTATGTAGAGAGAATGTTCTAGTCGGCCCTCCCTGTTCATAAGATGTAGACAGGGAGGGGAATGGAATGGGCGAGACATCATCAGCGATCCTTCAATGGTTGGAACATCAAGAAGCCTGGGCACCGCTCTTATTTATCGCGATTCATTTATTGCGGCCATTTCTATTTTTGCCGGTTATGCTTGTCTGTATTACAGGTGGCGTCTTATTCGGTCCGATTGCTGGCACAGCCTATTCAATTATTGGGACCATGTTATCGAGCTTGCTTTTTTATAGGATGATCAGAGTCCTGCCTTCAGGGTTAAAGAGGCTACGCAGTCTTAAAGAGAAGTGGTTGAAACGAAACTCAAATTTGACGGTCCAGCAGGTGGCGATCCTTCGCTTAGTACCGTTTATTCATTTTCATTTATTGTCGTATTGCTTGCTTGAAATAAGCTCGGATTTTAAGGAATATACGAAATCATCCCTATTTGCTAATTTCCCTCTAGCAGTCGTCTATACGTCTGTAGGGCAGTGGATCACATTATTCTCGATACCGGCTATGGTGTTATTCTCTGGAGGGCTTATCGGGCTTTGTTTTTTCATACGAAAGAAATACGAAGTTGTGCTGTGGAGTGACTTCTTTCAAACCAATCCATAGACGAAAAAAGGAACACTTTCCCTAGTTGTAAGGGTAGTGTTCCTTTCTTATGTTGATTAAGTACGTGGCCCGCCTTAATGGTCGTCCTTAACTGGCTTAATGATCAAACGATTGACCGGATACTTCCATTCAATAGAAGCGTATGGGTACCTTATAAGGATTTCTTGCTCCATAAAGTAAATATCTTCACGGTCCAACCCTTGTAATTGCTGAGGGTCCTTGGCACTTACGTTAATGGTGACAACTTCAAAAGCATGATCTGTGGTACCCAAGTATTTCTCCCCTTCGAAAACAAGGCCTTTATAGGTAATTAAAAAATTCTCTTTTGTATTTTCTTTATTGTCATGGAAGTAGAATTCTTTCTTCTCACGAGCTAAATCAAGTTTTCGTTTCGGATTGATGATAAACTTATAAGCGGTGTACATAAGAAACGCAATCGCAATGAGTAGCAGCAAGCGAAATAGAATGATGATCATATCGTTTGTCCCCCTATTTATGGGTTATTAGCTTACATACGTATGACCGTGTCGTTTTGTTTCAAAAAATGATACATTTATGAAAGATATTTTTAGTAAGGGGTGTATGAAGATGAATTGGGGCTTGTTATACGATATGCAGCAGCAATTGGATCAGTATATTGAAACGCAACACGACTTAATGAAAGGTGAAAAAACAGAGGAGAAAATGTTAGCCTTTCTCGTCGAGCTTGGAGAATTAGCAAACGAGACACGATGCTTCAAGTTCTGGAGTGTAAAAGCACCAAGTGAAAAAGGTGTGATTGTCGAGGAATATGTGGATGGACTGCATTTTTTGTTGTCATTGGGCTTGGATATTCAGATTCGTTATCAACCACAAAAAGTTGAAAGGTACGGCTCTATAACAGAAGGCTTTTTAGCTACATATGCAGCGGCTGATGATTTTAGAAAAGTCCCAGAGCGTGATGCTTATCAACAGTTGTTTACGTCATTTCTGAAGCTAGGGGAAACGATTGGATTGGATGAGAACGAGATTATGGAGGCTTATTATTCGAAGAACGAAGTGAATTATAAGAGACAAGAGGAAGGATACTAGACCCCTTCTTTTGTGAAATCGCTTTAAACGTATTATAATAGAAGATGGACTTTAAAAGGAGGATGAATTACATATGTTCAAGAAAGACGAGACATTGACCATGTTGAAAGATTTAACGGACGCTAAAGGTGTTCCGGGCAATGAGAGAGAAGCGCGCGACGTCATGAAAAAATACATTTCTCCCTATGCGGACGAAGTGTTCACCGATAACCTGGGTAGCTTAATCGCTAAGAAAGTCGGGAACAAAAAAGGGCCAAGCGTTATGGTTGCGGGCCACTTGGATGAAGTTGGATTCATGATTACACGCATCGATGACAACGGTTATCTTTATTTCCAAACAGTGGGTGGCTGGTGGAGCCAAGTAATGCTCGCTCAACGTGTGACAATCATGACGCGTCAAGGCGATCTCACTGGAATCATCGGTTCTAAACCGCCTCACATCCTACCAGCAGAACAACGTAAAAAAGCGGTAGAAATCAAGGATATGTTCATCGATATCGGCGCATCTAGTAGAGAAGAGGCTGAAGAATTCGGAGTGAAACCTGGTGATTCCGTAGTGCCTTACTTTGAGTTCACTCAAATGAAAAACGAAAAAATGTTGCTAGCCAAGGCTTGGGATAACCGTATTGGTTGCGCCATTGCTATTGAAGTACTGAAGCGTCTAAAAGGTGAAAAACACCCGAACACGGTGTACGGTGTCGGAACGGTTCAGGAGGAAGTCGGACTACGCGGAGCTCGTACAGCTGCCAATATGATCAATCCGGATATCGCATTCGGTGTAGACGTAGGTATTGCGGGAGATACTCCAGGAGTTTCTGATAAAGATGCTTCTAGCAAAATGGGTAAAGGCCCTCAAATCATTCTGTATGATGCGTCTATGATTTCTCATAAAGGCTTGCGTGATTTTGTTACAGATACAGCAGATGAGAAAGAAATCCCTTATCAGTTCGATTCTCTTGCAGGCGGAGGAACGGATTCCGGTGCTATTCACTTGAGTCATGACGGAGTGCCGGCACTTTCCATTACGATTGCAACACGTTACATCCACTCTCATGCAGCGATGCTACATCGTGATGATTTCGACAATGCAGTCAACCTAATCGTTGAAGTGATCAAAGGTTTAGACGCAGAGAAAGTCAACGAAATTACATTCAACTAATAAAAAAAAGAGCCAGCCCGGCAACGCGGGTTGGCTCTTTTTACATTTGCTTCAAGCTGTTTTCAAGTGTATCTAGAATCTCCTGGTGTTCTTGATCATCCGAGTTTTCCCAAAGTAGTTCAAAGAACACACCGAGACCAGGAAGCATTTTTTCTTCCCCTTTTTGCAACGCGTCGTCAATCGTTGCTTGTAGTTGGCTTGCGTCGTGCCCACTGACATTTTGAAGAATGGCTTGACGTAAATTCAAGTTCATCTGTTCATCCCTCCTTAAAATCATTCATTTCATCAGCATTAGTTTGACCAAACAGGAGATAGCTATGTATGATTAACACAGAAATGAACTAAAAAATGAGGGAAAAATATGATTACTTCAATACAGAACAACAAAGTGAAAGAATGGAAAAAGCTACATAAGCGAAAATACCGTAACCAAGAACAAGCTTTTCTCGTCGAAGGGTTCCATTTGGTTGAGGAAGTCATAAAGAGTGATTTTCTTGTTAAAGAATTGATTGTACGCGAAGGTGTAGAAATACAGTCTGATGCTGACATTCCTACAACAGAAGTGAGCGGTCAAGTGTTTGATGCGATCGCGGAAACCGAAACGCCACAAGGAATTGCAGCTGTCGTGGAGCAGCGATCATTCGACTATGAACCAGGCCGGTGGACATTGATCGTAGATGCTGTCCAAGACCCTGGAAATCTTGGTACCATGATTCGGACGGCCGATGCAGCAGGTTTCGATCACGTCATCTTAGGAAAAGGCACGGTCGATCCATATAATGATAAAGTCATCCGCGCCACACAAGGTTCCTTGTTTCACATACCTATATTCCAGGGAGATATCCAAGATTATGTAGGGAAGCTTCAAGAGAAAGGGACACACGTTTGGGCGTCCACTTTATCAGACGCTTCCCCTTACAAAAACTTAAATGTACCTGAGAAAGTCGCCCTTATCGTGGGCAATGAAGGTCAAGGGATCGATGATTCTGTCGCAGCATTGGCTGATGAGCGCGTGTATATTCCGATATATGGACAAGCGGAGTCCTTGAATGTCGCCATCGCATCAGCTGTTCTTATGTATCATTTGCGAAGCTAGGCTTGCAAATTCGTGAGTCATTGACTATAATTTAAAATTAGTTAGAATCACATACCCAAAAGCGAAGACAGAGCAAAGTAAATTTTTGCATCATCGATTCAGGGAAGAAGCATCATAGACTGGAAATGCTTCTATCGTGGCAATGATTGAAATTTCACTCTTGAGCTGACCTTTAGAAGGTCCGGCATTGATGTCGTTATTCAATCCAAAGTGGGCACTAATAATGTGTCAACAAGGGTGGTACCGCGAAACAACCATACAAGTCTCGTCCCTTTTTTAAGGGATGGGACTTTTTTATTTTTCTTGAAGGAGGAAGGAAATCATGAAGGAACGTTTAGAGCAGTTAAAACAAGAAGCCTTGCAGAAGGTTGAACAAGCAGAAAATGTTCAAGGATTGAAAGACGTACGCGTAGAGTACTTAGGAAAAAAAGGACCTATCACAGAAGTACTTAGAGGGATGGGGAAACTTTCGAAAGAAGAGCGTCCTGTCATCGGGCAATTAGCGAACGATGTACGTGAACAGATTGCAGAAGCGATTGAGACGAAGCAAACGCGCCTTGAAGATGAAGCGTTAGAAAAGCAGTTGGAAGAAGAAAGCATTGATGTAACGCTTCCTGGACGACCTGTTCAAGTAGGTGGACCGCACTTGCTGACTAGCATTGTAGAGGAAATTGAAGATCTATTTATCGGAATGGGTTTCGAAATCAAAGAAGGCCCGGAAGTGGAAACGGATTACTATAATTTCGAGGCATTGAATTTGCCGAAGGGTCATCCTGCTCGTGATATGCAAGACTCCTTCTATATAACGGAAGAGCTTCTGTTGCGTACCCACACGTCCCCTGTACAAGCACGGACAATGGGGCAAAAAGACGGAAGTGAAGTCGTCAAGATGATTTGCCCAGGGAAAGTCTACCGTCGTGATACCGACGATGCAACACACTCTCACCAGTTCACTCAGCTTGAAGGTTTACTTGTAGACAAAGATGTTCGAATGAGTGACTTGAAAGGTGTATTGAATGCGTTCGCGAAGCAAATGTTCGGTGACGATCGTGATATTCGCCTTCGTCCAAGCTTCTTCCCTTTTACAGAGCCGTCTGTTGAAATGGATATCTCCTGTAAAGTATGTGGAGGAGAAGGATGTTCGGTTTGTAAGCAAACAGGTTGGATTGAAATCTTAGGTGGTGGAATGGTGCACCCGAACGTACTTGAAATGGCTGGGTATGACCCGAAAGAATACTCAGGATTTGCATTCGGAATGGGACCAGAACGAATCGCCATGTTGAAATACGGTGTCGATGATATCCGGAACTTCTACACAAACGACGCACGATTCTTAAAACAATACCACAAAGCCTAAAGGAGGAGACGACTGATGCTCGTATCATTAAACTGGTTGAAAGATTATATTGATGTAAGCGACTATACACCAGAAGAATTAGCAGAAATCATTACAAAGACAGGAATAGAAGTTGAAAGTGTGGAGCCTGTAGCCGAGGCGGCTCAAGGTGTCGTAGTAGGGTATGTAAAGTCCTGTGAACAACACCCGAACGCGGATAAGCTATCTCTTTGCCAAGTCGATGTAGGGGAAGAGACATTGCAAATTGTTTGCGGTGCTCCCAATATCGCACAAGGCCAAAAAGTGGCTGTTGCCACACCAGGCGCTGTTCTTCCTGGAAACTTCAAGATTAAGAAGACTAAACTTCGTGGCGAAGCGTCCAATGGAATGATTTGTTCCTTACAAGAGCTTGGCGTCAACGAAAAAGAGGTGCCTGAAGAATATAAAGAGGGCATTTTCGTCTTTCCTGACGACGTTGAAGCGGGTGAGGACGCAATCTCCTTGCTTAATCTCGATGATAAAATCATTGAACTTGGCTTAACGCCGAACCGCTCAGACGCATTGAGCATGGCGGGAGTCGCTTATGAGGTCGCCGCGGCGATTGACGGAAGCTATACATTAGCAGAAGAGAATGTGAAAGAGTCTGAAGAAGCGGCCTCTGATTACATCTCTGTTAACGTAGAAGACGAAAAGGCGAACCCGTACTACGGGGCGTTCGTGATAAAAGACATAGAAGTCAGACCCGCTCCTTTATGGATGAGAAATCGACTTACAGCTGCCGGCATCCGTCCGATCAACAATGTCGTCGATATTACTAACTATGTGCTACTTGAATATGGTCAACCTCTCCACGCCTTTGACTATGACCGATTCGGCACAAAGACGATCGTGACTCGCAGAGCGAATGATGGAGAAGTCATTACCACTCTTGATGATCAGGAGCGGACTTTAACTCAAGATCACTTAGTCATCACAAACGGCGAGGAAGCGCACGCTATTGCTGGTGTAATGGGAGGAGCAAAATCAGAAGTTCAAGACGATACGACAACGTTGATTTTAGAAGCCGCTTATTTCGCCCCTTCTATTGTCCGTCAATCTTCAAAAGATCATGGATTACGCAGTGAATCGAGCACGCGTTTTGAAAAGGGCGTAGATCCTAACCGAGTAGAACGTGCCGGCAAACGTGCCTGTGAGTTATTACAGAAGTATGCCAATGGCACGGTGTTAGGTGATGTCGTGAGCTTTGATGAGTTAGATCGCTCTGAAAAACAAGTGACGATAGAAACGAGTCTCATCAACAAGCGTCTAGGGACAGACATTTCTCATGAAGAAATCGGTCAAATCCTTCGCCGATTACAGTTCACATTCGTTCAGGACGGCGAAGCTTTCCATATATCGGTTCCGACACGCCGCGGGGATATTGAGCGTTTTGAAGACATGCTTGAAGAAGTTGCTCGAATTTATGGCTATGATAATCTGCCGTTCACTCTACCAGCAGGTGCAAATCAAGCTGGAGGACTATCTCTCAACCAACAACTAAAGCGTAAGATGAAGACGTATTTTGAAGGTGCTGGATTAAACGAGACGATTACGTATTCCTTAACGAAAGAACCTTGGGCTAAGATGCTGGTAAGTCCAGAAGTCCAACGTGAAGCGGCTTCACCTGTAGGTCTTGCGATGCCGATGAGTGAAGAACACAGTCATTTGCGTTTAAGTATTCTGCCGGAACTTCTTCAGTCGCTTTCTTATAATGTAGCTCGTAAACAAAACGACCTCGCTTATTATGAGATCGGAACAGTCTTCATCAGCGACGAAGAAAAAGTCCGCACACAACCAAAAGAAGTGTTGCGTGCTTCTGGTGCATTAACAGGAGAATGGTTAGCTCACCCATGGCAACAAGAGAAGAAGATGGTGGACTTCTTTGTTGTGAAAGGAATTGTAGAAGGGCTGAGTGAACAATTAGATATATCGTTCACGTACGAAAAATCAAGACTTCCACAGATGCACCCAGGCCGCACAGCTATTATTAAGGCAGGCGATAAGGAAGTCGGTTTCATAGGTCAAGTCCACCCGAAACTACAAAAAGAATTCGGTTTGAAAGAAACGTATGTGTTTGATTTGAATGCTGAAGAGTTGATGGAGCAATATACCAAAGAAGAAGCGTTCCAGGCCATCCCACGTTATCCATCTGTATCTAGAGATATTGCTCTAGTCGTAGATGAGGATGTCGCAGCAGGAGCGATTGCTGAGACTATTTCTGAAGCGGGTGCTCCTCTCGTCAAAGATGTACGTGTGTTTGACTTATACCAAGGAGAACACTTGGAAGATGGGAAGAAGTCATTAGCCTTCAACTTGCTTTATCTCGATCCGATGCGTACGCTGAAAGATCAGGAAGTGGAAGAAGCGCACAATCACATTTTACAATCAGTCAAAGATCAACATGCAGCAGAACTAAGAAGTTAAGTCAGGAAAAAAAGTGTACCGGTTTATGCCGGTACACTTTTTTTAGAGTGCCTGAGAAAGGTACTTTCGGTTCTTCAAAGGTGAGGAGGGTCCGGTGGCGTGGAAACGACTCCCTTTCCGCAGGAGGCGGTGAGCTTCCTCGGATCGCTTTCGCGTCCTGCGGGATCTCACCCAAGCCTCAGGATCCTGCAGGAGTGTCGCCGTTTCCACGCCACCTTGCGAGAGGAAGTGTGAACCTATTGAAATCACCTACAAGAAGGGCTTCTACGGATAAACGCCATTGTTTGGCAAGGTTCTGTTTCCACTACTTGTAGCATAGCGGGATGGAAAACGGGGAGACTCCCGCGGGAGAAGGAACCAGGCGAGACCCCACAGAGAGTGTTAACGTACAAGGAGGCTTGCCGGCTCCCCCGCAGGAAGCGAGTCGTTTTCCATCCCACGGCATTCTTATATGATTTAACAGAACCTTCTTCAACAGCCTGAAAAAAGTGTACCGGATTATTCCGGTACACTTTTTTATACAAGTTTTTTGGCTTTTTGCGTAGTAGCGAAGTGCACTTTCGCAAGCTCCTCTAATTTATCTTCCCCATAATGCCGGATAACGGCTGCTGCTGCCTTGTCCACTTTCGAAGAGGCTCCTTTTGGAATCGGTAAACCTGTATCGAATTCAAGTGTATTCATAGCTTTAACAAATGCTGAACGCGCAATGATGGAGGCGACAGCCACGGCGATGGAGTAACTTTCTGCTTTTGTCATAAAGTAGACGTTATCTTGTAACTGATATCCTTCACTTCTGAGGTGCTTCTGATAAACAGTCGGTTGAGCGAACTGATCGATCAAGATGCCCTCGGGTTTCTCAGGCTCTATTTTTTCTAACACTTTATTGAGTGCTTGGTGATGGAGAAGAGCTTTCATCTTGCCTTGTGACCACCCTTTGCGTTGCCATTGGTTATATTTCTTGTTTTGTAGACGAAGTAAACTATAAGGGATCTTAAGCTCGACAACCCTCTTGGCAAGGTCGGTGATTTGCGCATCGGAGAGGTGTTTCGAGTCTTTCACACCTATGGCTTTCAAGTGCGAAATTTGATGCTCTTGAACATAAGCTGCGGCAACAGTTATGGGTCCGAAGTAGTCGCCTGTCCCTGCTTCATCCGATCCGATGTGGGATTTAGTGAATAAAGATTGGTCAGGGTGAAAGGCATGGGTTTCTTTCGTTTTCTTCGGCTTACTTCCAGTTGACTGAGCGCTGCCCCATTGATTGGCCTCTGTTTCCGGGCTCTTACCTTGAAACAGGACCTTCCCGGATAAGTAAGCTGTGATGGTGCAGGAAGGAGTCTTCGCTGCAAAGTATGCGTTTGCGGGCGTCGCTTTTAGTTGGCGGTCATAATGCTTTTTCATGGAATCCAACTTAGATTTCGGAATCGTAAGTACAATTTGTGGCATAAGTCTATCCTTTCATGACTGAAATCATTGTTTCCTACATCTCTTCATTATAACAAAGCGCACTAGTAAAAAGAACATTTGCGAAAAACATCCATATCGGTTTCCTAATTGGAAAACTTCATGTTAATATTAAGTTTAGGATTGAGAAACTAGGGGGTATGAACGTGTCGCAGTCAGACCATGAGAAAAAAAGAATTACAGTGGAGATCAATAAACGTTCTTACACTATAGTTGGTCATGAAGAGCCCCATCATATCCGTATGGTATCCAGCCTTGTCGATCAGAAGATGCGTGAGATTCATGAAGCCAACCCAAGTTTAGATACGGCTAAACTTGCCGTATTGACAGCTGTGAATACAATGAATGAATATATAAAACTTAAAGAAGAATGTACGGAATTGATGAACTATATCGAAAAGAAAGAGGAAGAGGACAAAAAGAATCATGATTGATTTATTATTATTATTTATCTTACTAATTGGTGTATTAACAGGATTGAAAAGAGGATTCATCTTACAACTATTCCATTTAATCGGATTCATTGTTGCTTTTATCGTAGCTGCTTTATACTATGATGATTTGTCACCGAAATTAACGCTATGGGTTCCTTACCCTGAATTACCAGAAGATACGGCATGGGCTGTATTTGTTGAGAATCTGCCTTTAGAACAAGCTTTCTATAATGCGGTTGCATTTGCGGCGTTATTTTTTGGTGTGAAGATTATCTTACATATAATTGCTTCTATGCTCGACTTCGTTTCAGAATTGCCAATACTGAATTCATTAAACAGTGTGCTCGGTGGTATTCTTGGATTTGTGGAGACTTATGTGATCATGTTTGTGATTTTATACATAGCGGCACTTGTTCCTTTAGAAATGGTACAGAATGCATTGGATGGCTCATTGATTGCCCAATTGATGATTGAACATACTCCAGTGTTTTCAGATCAGTTGAGAACACTATGGATTGAACATGTAGCTGGCTGATGGAAGTAAAGATGCGTTTTGAATGAAAGCCGCTATGATTTAGATCATGGCGGCTTTTTTTCGTCATTAACCCATAAAGGAGAAGATCAATGATGTCGATCGATAAAAAACAAGTGATTAAACTATTGGAGAGCATCGCTGTCTACTTAGAACTAAAAGGTGAAAACCCATTTAAAATATCCGCATACAGAAAAGCTTCTCAAGCACTAGAACGCGATGATCGTTCGCTTAGTGAGATCGAAGACTTTACTAAGATGAAAGGAATCGGCAAAGGAACAGCCGCTGTGATTGATGAATACATTGAAAACGGAGAATCCGATACGTTAAAGCAGTTACAAGCGGAAGTTCCAGAAGGACTCGTTCCACTGTTGGATCTTCAAGGCCTTGGTGGGAAGAAACTCGCTAAATTGTATCAGCAACTAGGTGTTACAGATTCAAACTCCTTGAAGGAAGCATTGGAATCAGGGAAGGTTGAACAATTAGAAGGGTTCGGAAAGAAGTCAGCTGAAAAAATGCTTAAGGCATTGGAAGATGCTCATAGTCGTCCTGAACGACTACCGATTGCGATCATGCTTCCGTTGGCTGAAAAAATAGAACGATTCCTGAGTGAAGCTCAATCGTTCGCACGTTTCTCTCAAGCTGGTAGTATGAGGCGCATGAGTGAAACAATGAAGGATCTGGATTTCATTATCGCTTCTGAGGATCCGGAAGCCACAAGAGATGAATTGCTGGAGTATCCGGATATTAAAGAAGTGGTGGCGTCCGGTGAAACGAAAGTGTCCGTCGTTGTACGCGAGACTTATGATATTGGCATTGACTTCAGAATTGTCGCACCGGAAGAATTTGCGACAACCCTTCATCATTTTACAGGGTCCAAAGATCATAATGTATCCATGAGGCAGTTGGCTAAACAACAAAATGAAAAGATTAGTGAATATGGAATCGAGAATACGGAAACAGGAGAAGTGAAGACGTTTGAATCGGAAGAAGCTTTTTTTGAACACTTCAACCTCCATTTCATTCCACCGGAGCTTCGTGAAAACTACGGTGAAGTGGACAAGTTTAAAAATCCGGTAGACCTAGTGAACCTGAATGATATCCGAGGCGATTTGCATATGCACTCGACATGGAGTGATGGTGCGCAGTCTATTCAAGAGATGGCTGAGAGAGCTAAGCAAAAAGGGTATGACTATATCGCCATCACGGACCATTCCAAATATTTACGGGTAGCCAATGGACTGGATGAGAAACGATTGCGTATGCAAAGAGAAGAAATTGAGAAAGTAAACGAATCAATGAACGATTTTCATATTTTTGCAGGAGTGGAGATGGACATTCTACCGGATGCTTCCTTAGACTTCAGCAACGATTTCCTGAAAGAGATGGATTTCGTCATTGCATCCATTCATTCGAGTTTTCAACAATCGGAAGAAAAGATTATGGAAAGAATGAACGAAGCCTTAGAGAATCCGTATGTCGATATGATTGCCCATCCGACAGGACGTCTCATTGGACGGCGAGATGGGTATGCCATTTCGATTGAACAACTGATCCAAGGCGCAAAGAAGACGGGAACCATTCTAGAATTGAACGCAAACCCTAACCGACTTGATTTAACGTGGCAATGGTTAATGAGAGCACAAGAGGAGGGCGTTCAAGTTGCCATCAACACGGATGCCCATAATTATTCGATGCTTGAACATATGAGAATCGGTGTAGGAGCCGCGAGAAAAGGATGGTTACGTAAAGATACGGTCATCAACACGTGGACGAAAGAGCAATTAATGAAGAAGTTTGATAAACGATAGCGTTAAAGGAGACGACATACATGAACCAACGAATCCTCCATGTTTTAGAATATAAGAAAATCATTGATCAACTAAGTGAACAAGCAGCTTCTTCCCTGGGTAAAGAAAAGATCGCCGCACTCAAACCATCCTCTAATTTAGAAGAAGTACAAGCTTGGCAGAGAGAAACGGATGAAGCGGCTCAAGTGATGCGGTTGAAAGGACATGTTCCTTTGGGGGGCATATTTGATATCAAGCCGAGTCTGAAACGCACCACTATTGGTGGAATCTTATCGGCTTTAGAGTGTTTAGATGTCGCTAGTACCATTTATGGAGGCCGTCAATTACGACGCTTCATCAATGATATGGAAGAGCCAGACATGCCGATTTTAAGAGAATTGGTTGAAGAGATTGCTCCTATGAAAGAGCTAGAGCAGGAAATCAGAAACTGTATTGATGATCATGGAACCGTAATGGATGGTGCTTCTGACCAATTGCGTTCCATCAGGTCCAGTATCCGAACTTATGAGAGCCGAGTGAGAGAGAAGATGGACGGACTGACTCGCTCGAAGTCTAATATGTTATCGGATTCGATCGTAACCATCCGTAATGAACGTTATGTATTACCTGTGAAGCAAGAATACCGGGGCTCTATTGGAGGGATTGTGCACGACCAGTCTGCATCAGGTGCCACGTTGTTCATCGAACCTCAAGCAGTCGTCGAAGTGAATAATCAACTTCAAGAAGCACGCGTTAAAGAAAAACATGAAATCGAAAAGATCTTGAAAGAATTATCACAAGCGATTGCTTTAGAAAATGAGCCTTTATATCACAATGTATCTGTTTTGGCGAACGTTGATTTTATGTTTGCGCGTGCTAAGTTAGCTCAATCTATGAAAGCATCTATGCCGAAGATGAACGATGAAGGGCGAATCAGCATGAAGCAAGCGAGACACCCACTGATTGCTGAGGATGAAGTGGTGCCGAATGATATTGAGATCGGGCAAGACTATACATCGATTGTCATCACAGGACCGAACACCGGAGGAAAGACGGTCACATTAAAACTTGTGGGCTTGTGTACGCTGATGGCACAGTCAGGTTTGCAAATTCCTGCGTTAGATGGCTGTGAACTTTCGGTGTTCGAAGAAGTCTATGCTGATATCGGCGATGAACAGTCTATTGAACAAAGCTTATCAACGTTTTCTTCCCATATGACAAACATCGTAGAGATTTTGAAAAACGTGGACCACCGCTCGCTGGTTCTCTTTGATGAACTTGGTGCGGGGACGGACCCTCAAGAAGGTGCAGCACTCGCCATGTCGATCCTTGATGAAGTTGTCAAAAGGGACGCAAGAGTCATTGCAACGACCCATTACCCTGAGTTGAAGGCATATGGTTACAATCGCCCTGGCGTGATCAATGCTTCGGTTGAATTTGATATCAAGACATTAAAACCGACGTACCGTTTGCTGATTGGCGTACCTGGTCGAAGTAATGCCTTTGAAATTTCCAGACGTCTTGGGTTAGACGAAACGATCATCGAAGCATCAAAAGAAAAAGTCGGGGTCGATTCACAGAGCGTGGAAAACATGATTGCGTCTCTTGAAGAATCCAAGCGCGGAGCTGAACAGGATTATGAGGAAGCAGAGAAAGTCTTAGCTGAAGCTGAAAAAATGCGAAATGAATTGAAAACCCAGTGGGATCAATTTGAAGAGAAACGTGAAAAGCTTTATCAGAAAGCAGAAACGAAAGCTGAAAAGGCGATTCAACAAGCGCGTGAAGAAGCGGAAACCATCGTGGGAGAAATCCGCAACATGAAATCACAAGCTCAACTGAAAGAACACGAATGGATTGAAGCGCGGAAAATGTTTGAAGAAGCGCAACCAAACCTTGCGAAGAAACAAAAACAGAAAGACACACCAAAGCCTAAGAAAGACACGAAAGAATTGAATCCAGGCGATGAAGTAAAACTACTAACGCTTAACCAAAATGGAACAGTTGTAGAGCAAACTAGTAAAAATGAATACCAGGTCCAAGTAGGCGTCATGAAGGTGAAAGCAAAAAGAAAAGACTTAGAATTCATTAAAGCAGAGACGCCTTATAAAGAAAAGCCAATGGCCAAAGTGAAAGGCAAGAGCTTTCACGTGAAAAGTGAACTCGACTTGCGTGGTGAACGCTATGAAGATGCTTTGAATCGATTAGAAAAGTATGTCGATGATGCCCTTCTAGCAGGATACCCGACGGTCTCGATAATTCACGGTAAAGGGACAGGCGCATTGCGGACTGCCGTACAGAACTATGCCAAAAATCACCGGAGCATAACTGGCTATCGTGCAGGCGGGATGAATGAAGGCGGTAGTGGTGTAACCGTGTTAGAATTGAAGTAAATGATGAGTAAAGGGAGCGTACAGTAATGACCGGGTTTTGGGAATACACGTTAATTGAGACAGCGGCAAGGTACAGTGTTGTCATTCTATGTCTCGTCTTATTTATGGCCGTGTTCGAAATTGTTACGTCCTATAACAATTGGAAAGAAGTGAAAGAGGGCAATTTAGCTGTAGCTATGGCGACAGGAGGGAAAATCTTCGGAATCGCCAATATTTTCAGGTTTTCCATCGAGCATAATGACTCGTTAATTCAAACGATGGGGTGGGGGCTATTCGGATTTATCCTGCTTTTATCGGGTTATTTCATTTTTGAGTTTTTAACCCCATCTTTTAAAATTGACGATGAGATTGCGGCAGATAATCGAGCGGTCGGCTTTATTTCCTTGGTCATTTCAGTAGGTCTTTCATATGTCATCGGAGCGAATATTATCTAAGGAGAACATGGGATGGAAACTTTAGCAAAAGTGCTGATCGTCGTAGCAGTTGTGTTTCTGCTTGTCGGCATCTTATTTTTCATAATTTGAATAGCATCAACTTGGAGAATGCCTAAGACTAGTATCTTAGGCATTTTTTTATTTCATGCTCACATCCAATAATCTCCCCCTTATCTTGAAGACTCGAATTTAAGAGTACTGGGTCCTCGACGAAAGTAAGAGCAGGGTGTGGTGGGAAATAACTCGCTTTCCTGTGGGGGAACCGCCGAGCCTCCTGTCATTACACTCCCTGTTGGGTCTCGCCATTTCCCACCACACCCATCCAACATAGTTAGTCGGACCATTCATTGGTGAGAAGATTGTGGCCTTACTGACATTGAAAAAACTAGGTGTCCGAAAAAATGTGACTTATGTCTCAATAGGCCTAGCATATGTCCGATAAAGTGCATCTCATGTCCGAATTGGTAGGAAATGTCCGATATAGAAGGTCGCTTGTCCGAATTGAGAATGTGAGTGTCTGATATCCTGTACCTTTTGTCCCGATTGTTTGGATAAATGTTCGTATCGAAGTCCGTTCATCCAATATATCCGCAAGGAGGGAAGGGAAAACAGGTAGACTCCTGCGGGAAAATGGAACAGGCTGAGACCCCGGAGAGCTTTAGCTCGATGAGGCTCAGCGTTCCCCGCGGAAAGCGGACTGTTTTCCCTTCCCTCCAGATGAACGAACGGACCAGAACATCTCAAGTTCAAGTATTCCAGATAACTGACCGATTGCTGGATAAAGAAGGATCATAGTTTCCATTGCTGAACAACATATACAAGTTAAGTAATCGCAATTTTTTAAAAATTGTTTCAAATATCTCTCAATTATCGTTATAATAGACGTATAACACAAAGGGGGTAGCTGTTTATGACAAACTTTCAACGTCCATGGCACGAGCATTATCCACCTGAAGTACCTGCAACATTGGATTACGATTTAAAGCCTTTGCATGAATATTTAGAGCAAAGCGCAAAGTTGTACGGAGAAAAGAAAGCGCTTTATTTTATGGGGAAGGAGATCACGTATCAAGAAGTTTATGACCAAGCTAAATCTGTCGCGAGCTATTTACAAGGAATCGGTCTAGAAAAAGGAGACCGTGTCTCGATAATGCTGCCGAACTGTCCACAGTCTGTCATCGCATATTATGGGATTTTAATGGCTGGAGGGATTGTTGTTCAAACGAATCCTCTCTACATGGAGAGGGAGCTTGAATATCAACTTAAGGATTCAGGTGCAAAAATGATCATTTGTTTGGATGTCCTCTATCCGAAAGCGGCAAATGTCAAACCGAATACGCCGCTCGAACACGTGATTGTTACAGGAATTGCAGATTATTTGCCATTTCCTAAAAACAAAATCTATCCATTCATTCAAAAGCGCCAATATCAAGTATTGGTGAAACCTGAACAATCTACCGATACACATATTTGGAAGCACATACTAGAGTCTAGTGATGGAGAGGTAACGCCAGTTGAGATCAACCCTGCCGAGGATTTGGCGCTACTTCAATATACAGGCGGAACAACAGGCTTCCCTAAAGGAGTCATGCTTACTCACTTCAATCTTGTGATTAACACACAAATGTCGAAGAAGTGGCTTTATAAGTGTAAGGATGGAGAGGAAACCGTTCTTGCAATCCTGCCATTTTTCCATGTGTACGGTATGACGTCTGTCATGAACTTATCCGTGATGATGGGAAATAAAATGATTTTAATGCCTAAATTCGAACCTGAAGATGTATTGAAGGTCATCGACAAACAAAAGCCTACTTTATTCCCTGGTGCCCCAACCATTTATATTGCGTTACTAAATCATCCGAACCTTAAAAAGTATGATTTATCTTCTATTGAAGCTTGTATAAGTGGATCAGCACCTCTTCCTGTAGAGGTTCAAGAGCGATTTGAGCAAGTAACGGGTGGAAAACTTGTCGAAGGGTACGGTCTAACGGAAACTTCGCCTGTCACTCACTCTAATTTTGTATGGGGTAATCGAGTAAGCGGAAGCATCGGAGTCCCATGGCCAGATACAGATGCCAAAATCCTTAGGATGGAAGCGGATGAAGAAGCGGACTTTGGGGAAATCGGTGAAATTTGCGTGAAAGGTCCTCAAGTTATGCGTGGTTATTGGAATCGTCCAGAAGAAACCGCTCAAGTTCTTAGTGAAGATGGCTGGTTCCGCACAGGAGATATGGGGTACATGAACGAAGATGGATATTTCTTTGTTGTCGACCGCAAAAAAGATATGATCATTGCAGGTGGTTACAATATCTATCCGCGTGAAGTAGAAGAAGTTCTCTATGAGCACTCTGAAGTACAAGAAGCAGTAATAGTCGGAATTCCAGACCCTTATCGAGGTGAAACGGTTAAAGCTTTCATTGTGAGAAAACAGGGAAGCGATATTACAGAAGATGAATTGAATGAATATTGCCGTAAAAATATGGCTGCGTTCAAAGTGCCGCGGATTTATGAGTTCCGTGATGAACTTCCGAAGACCGCTGTAGGTAAAATTTTGAGACGTAAATTGGTCGATGAAGAACGTGAAAAATTAGAAGGATCAGAGAGTGTGCAATAATTAAAAAAGAATCGCGAAAGAAAGTTGACAGAATATTTACTTGCTTGTAGAATAATAGATGAATGAACAGTCATTCATTTTTTAACTAAGGCGGGAGATACAAATTGAAAAAAAACAAGCCAAAGTACAAGCAAATCATCGATGCAGCCGTCGAGGTTATCGCTGAAAATGGATACCACTCTTCCCAGGTTTCCAAAATCGCAAAGAAAGCTGGAGTGGCTGATGGAACCATTTATCTATATTTCAAGAACAAGGAAGATATTCTTGTCTCCCTCTTTCAGGAAAAGATGGGGCAATTCATAGAAAAAATTGAGCACGAAACGAATTCCAGACAAACGGCGGAGGAAAAGCTGTTCAAACTTGTTGAAACACATTTTGAACAGTTGTCCGCCGATCATCATCTGGCGATTGTGACGCAGCTAGAATTGCGTCAGTCTAACAAAGACTTGCGTCAGAAGATCAATCACGTGCTGAAGCGATACTTGAATGTGATGGATATGATCATTGATGAAGGTGTGGAAGAAGGGTTGTTCCGTGAAAGCCTGGATCGGCGTCTTGTTCGTCAGATGATATTCGGAACATTGGATGAGACGGTCACGAACTGGGTGATGAAGGATCAACGATATAACATAGTAGACCAGGCGAAAGAAGTCCATAGCTTGATTGTTCATGGATTAGCCCGATCCGGTCAATAAAGGAGAGATCAGATTGTCAACGCTTAATGTACAGAAAGAAGATCATGTAGCAACGATAACGATTGAAAGCCCTCCTGCTAATGCACTGTCGAGCGCGATTTTACAGGACTTATCTTCTGAGTTGGATCAAATTGAGAAGGATGGGGACATAAAAGCCATCCTCCTCAAAGGGGAAGGGAAGTTTTTCTCAGCAGGCGCAGACATCAAGGAATTTACTTCATTTCAACAAGCCTCTGATTACGAGGCTTTAGCTAGCAAAGGTCAACAACTATTCCATCGAATTGAAAACTTCCACATCCCTGTGATCGCTGCTATTCACGGGGCGGCCTTGGGAGGTGGATTGGAGCTTGCGATGTCTTGTCACATCCGTTACGTTACGCATGAAGCGAAAATTGGACTACCCGAACTGAATTTAGGTATCATTCCGGGATTTGCAGGCACTCAGAGACTCCCAAGGTATGTAGGTGCTGCGAAAGCTTATGAAATGACATTGACCGGTATTCCGATTTCCGGTGAAGAAGCAGCTCATTATGGTCTTGCGAACAAGAGTTTCTCAGAGGAAGATTTGTTCCCTGCCGCAGAAAAATTAGCTCAGACCATTGCAGCAAAAAGTGGGCCAACAATCCATCATGTGATGAAGTTGATTCCATATGCTCACACTTCGCAACTTGAAGAAGGCGTCAAGAAAGAAGCAACTGCCTTTGGACAAGTATTTGGCAATGATGATGCCAAAGAGGGTATTCAAGCGTTTATCGAGAAAAGAAAACCACAATTTAACGATCAATAGTCTAGGAGGTTAAGGATATGAATATTTTTGTTTTGCTAAAAAGAACCTTTGACACAGAAGAAAAAATTGCGATTAACAATGGTCGAATCGAGGATGATGGTGCTGAATACATCATCAACCCTTATGATGAGTACGCAGTAGAGGAAGCCATCAACATTCGTGACGAACATGGCGGAGAAGTAACGGTCGTAACGATTGGCGATGAAGATGCTGAAAAACAACTTCGTACAGCTCTTGCCATGGGTGCTGATCAAGCCGTATTAATCAATACGGAGGACGACTTGGAAGAAGGGGATCAATTTACAACGGTAAAAATCCTAGAAGCCTTCTTCGATGATCGTGAAGCGGATATTATCTTAGCCGGAAATGTGGCCATTGATGAAGCCAGTGGGCAAGTCGGACCACGCCTGGCCGAGCGGTTGAACATGTCCTGTGTAACAACGATTACGAGTATTACTATTGATGGGGATACGGCGAATATCGAGCGAGATGTTGAAGGGGACGTAGAAAAAGTAGAAACGTCACTACCACTTCTTGTAACTTGTCAACAAGGGTTGAATGAACCTCGTTATCCTTCCCTTCCAGGAATCATGAAGGCGAAGAAGAAGCCTTTAGAGGAACTTGAAATTGATGACTTGGATCTAGAGGAAGATGACGTAGAACCGAAAACGAAAACAATCGAAATTTTCTTACCACCTGAAAAGCAAGCTGGAAAAGTGCTCGAAGGGGAAATGGACGATCAAGTTAAAGAGCTTGTATCACTATTAAAGACAGAAGCTAAAGTACTGTAAATAGATAAGGGAAAGGAGAATCGTTATGAGTAAAAAAGTATTAGTAATTGGTGAAGCAAGAGAAGGTAGTTTACGTAATGTAACATTTGAAGCGATTGCAGCAGCTAATATCGTGAGTGATGGTGGGGAAGTAGTAGGAGTTCTATGTGGATCAGGAGATCTAGAACCCCTTGGGCAAGAGATGGTCTATTACGGAGCTGAAAAAGTTGTTACCATTTCTAACGAAGAATTGAAAACGTATACATCAGATGGCTATAGTCAAGCGATCCAAGAAGTGATCGATGAAGAGTCACCCGAAGGCATCATCATGGGCCACACAGCAATCGGTAAAGATTTAACACCGAAGCTTGCTAGCCGTCTCGAGTCAGGTCTGATTTCAGATGCGACGGAAGTAGTGGCTGAGGGTGGCAACATTGTCTTCACTCGTCCAATCTTTTCTGGTAAAGCGTTTGAGAAGAAACAAATCACGGATGGTCTAGTGTTCGCAACCATTCGTCCGAACAATATCCCAGCGCTTGAGCGTGATGACTCCTTATCCGGTCAAGTGGTTGCTAAAGATGTAACGATTTCGAACATCCGCACGATTATTAAAGACGTCATTCGTAAGTCTTCTGATGGTGTAGACTTATCTGAGGCAAAAGTCATCGTAGCCGGTGGACGCGGTGTGAAGAGTGCGGAAGGGTTTGAACCTTTAACAGAACTTGCTGATGTACTAGGGGGAACTGTTGGTGCTTCACGCGGAGCTTGTGACGCTGGATACTGTGACTATTCCCTTCAAATCGGTCAGACTGGTAAAGTCGTAACACCAGATTTGTACATTGCATGTGGAATCTCCGGTGCCATCCAACACTTAGCAGGGATGTCCAATTCTAAGATCATCGTAGCCGTGAACAAGGATCCGGAAGCCAACATCTTCAACGTAGCGGATTACGGCATTGTTGGAGACTTATTCGATGTGGTACCGAAACTGATTGAAGAAATCAAAGCAATGAAGGTTAACGCGTAACCTATTCATTGAAAATTTGAGTAGCCGAGGCCAAATATTTGGCTTCGGCTTTCTTACATGTTTAAATAGGGTATAAACAAATTGTTAGTCACTAAAAATAGATAGTGATATAATTTAATCAGCATTGATCTAGGAGGAATAATAAATGGCAATTGTAAAAGGAACAGATCAAAACTTTACGGATGAAACAAATGACGGTCTTGTACTAGCAGACTTCTGGGCACCATGGTGCGGACCTTGTAAAATGATTGCTCCGGTTCTTGAGGAACTAGATGAAGAAATGAGCGATCAAGTCAAAATCGTCAAACTGGATGTTGATGAGAACCAAGAAACAGCCGGTAAATTCGGCGTGATGAGCATTCCAACACTTCTTCTTTTCAAAGATGGTAAAGTCGTTGACCAAGTGATTGGTTTCCAACCAAAAGAACAACTTGCTGAGCTTATCTCAAAACACGCATAATTGATTACTCAGAGAGGTCGCGCTGCTATAAGCAGTGCGACCTTTTTTGTTGGTTCTGAAGCAACATCCTGGGCCGGGTTCTGGGTGTCCGATTAGGAAAAGAATGTCCGATTTAAAAGGTCGCTTGTCCGAAATGAACAAACGGATGTCTTATATCATGAACCTGGTGTCCGAATCGCGTTGATAAATGGCTGAAATGACATCCTTAACTCCCACACCTCCTACAGGCGAACGGATCAGGAGATCTCGAAATGGTAACAAACCTCTCCCCAGTAGGCTTTAAACTGTTATAGATTCACCTATTGTGGTATTTTCAATATATAACCTTCACACAAGACGGAGTTGATCCTAGATTGAATGAGAATATAAAAGAGAAATTAGCGGTGTTACCGGACCAACCTGGCTGTTACTTGATGAAGGATAAGCACGGAACAGTCATTTATGTAGGAAAATCCAAAGTGTTGAGGAATCGTGTGCGTTCTTATTTTACGGGTGCACATGACGGGAAAACACAGCGATTGGTTCGGGAAATCATTGACTTTGAATATATCGTGACGACATCAGAGATCGAAGCATTAATTTTAGAAATGAATCTGATAAAAAAATACGATCCCAAATATAATGTGTTGCTTAAAGACGACAAAACATATCCATATCTGAAGGTGACTGGTGAACGTCATCCTAGATTGATTGTGACAAGAAACGTAAAGAAGGACAAAGGTAAATACTTTGGTCCATATCCGAACGTTATTGCAGCTAGAGAAACGAAGAAGCTGTTGGATCGACTTTATCCATTGAGGAAATGTAATACGATGCCAGACCGGGTTTGTCTTTACTACCATATGCATCAATGTTTAGGTCCCTGTCAGTACACCGTGACGAAGGAAACGAATCAGGAGATTGTGCAAAGTATCACCTCATTCTTAAACGGTGGGCATGCAGAAATCAAAAAAGACTTAAAAGGGAAGATGTATGAAGCTTCTGAGGAGCTTGATTTCGAACGGGCGAAAGAGTTGCGTGATCAAATCGAACATATTGAGTCTGTTATGGAACAACAGAAGATGACGATGAATGATCAAACGGACCGCGATATCTTTGGATATTCGTACGATAAAGGTTGGATGTGTGTACAAGTCTTTTTCGTGCGTCAAGGGAAGCTGATTGAGCGAGATGTCGCCTTATTTCCTTTCTTTGATGATCCGGAAGATACGTTCCTCAGCTATATCGGCCGCTTTTATTTACATCAGAACCATCCGTATCCGAAACAGGTGTTAGTACCCGTAGCTACGAATGTAGAAGTGTTAGAAGGCATTATCGACCCTAAGGTAATGATTCCGATGCGAGGAAGAAAGAAAGAGTTGGTTGAGTTAGCGATGAAAAACGCGGAGATTGCCCTTGAAGAAAAGTTTGCTTTAATTGAGAGGGACGAAGAGCGCACAATTAAAGCGGTAGAAACGCTAGGGGACCATCTTAATATAGAAACACCCCACAGGATCGAAGCTTTTGATAACTCGAACATTCAGGGAGCAGATCCTGTATCAGCTATGGTCGTTTTCATTGATGGTAAGCCGAATAAAAAAGAGTATCGAAAATACAAAGTGAGAGATGTTGAAGGACCTGATGATTACGAGACGATGCGAGAAGTTGTTCGTCGCAGGTATAAGCGTGTATTGAAAGAGAATCTACCTCTTCCTGACTTAATTGTCGTCGATGGAGGCAAAGGTCAGATGACAGCAGCCTTAGACGTCTTAGAAAATGAACTAGGCCTAGATGTGCCGCTGTGCGGTTTAGCGAAAGACGATAAACACAAAACGAGTGAGTTATTGTACGGAGATCCAGCACAAGTGGTTGATCTCGATCGACAATCTCAAGAGTTTTACCTAGTGCAACGGATACAAGATGAGGTTCACCGCTTTGCGATTTCCTTTCACCGTCAATTGCGTGGAAAAGGGGCAATTCAGTCCGAACTCGATAAAATTCCTGGTGTCGGTCAGAAACGCAGGCGCTTGTTATTGCGACACTTTAAGTCTGTCCCTGAAATTAAGCAAGCAGATATTTCGGATATGACGAAGCTCGGTATTCCAGAGCCTGTTGCCCAAACAATCCTCATTCATTTAAATGACAATAAAGACGAAGAAGAGCCAGCGGATGAGTAATCCCTGGCTCTTTCATTAAGCTTTAATCGTTGTCAGTTCCACGCAGTTGTCTTTTTTCTTTATTTCTTCAAAGCATTCATATGTATGGCCTGTCAATCTCTGTGTCATTTCTGCTAGGAAACCAGACTCTAAACGGAAATCTACTTCAAATAAGTTCTGATGTAGTCGTTTCTCAATGATGTGCCCTGATAGATTGAAGGTCATCTTGCTTCGCTTCTCTTGGACGAGGCTTAAGTCTCCCCACCCCATATATTGAAAAAACTCGTATAATTCATCGAAGTTCTGTAGCTCGGTTTGCCTCGCTATGTTTTTCCCCATGTAATAAAGCATATAAGGGGCGTCCTGTCCAAGAAAGTCTGGAAGGGTGTAATAGCGCATCAAATCAAATCCAGCACCTGTTCCTACAAGCGATGAAATGTTGTGTGTGGTTAGCTTTGCAGATTCTTTCAAAACGCTCATTCCTTTCTCTACTAATATATTATCGCTCGAAACGAAGTGGTGTGCAATCCTTATTATTCGATTTAGGGATAAGGAATGATATGAGTTTGACAATTTATCAGCGCCCTTTCTTGACGCTACTACTGGATAGAAGTACAATAAATATGTCACAAATTGTACGTTTGTCAGAAAAATAAGGAAAATAGGGGATTTTCCTATTATTTTTTCCGCTTTAATAAAGCGCTTAACTATCTGAAAAATGTACACAATTAAAGAGTTACAATCTTGAGGGGGGTAAATATGGCGGGAACTCGCGGGTACGTAAATCGAAGACTACACTCATTATTAGGGGTTATTCCCATCGGGATCTTTTTGATCCAACACTTAACTGTGAACTACTTTGCAACACGTGGTCCAGAAGCATTTAACGATGCAGCTCACTTTATGGAGAGCTTACCATATCGTTATGTATTGGAGACTTTCATTATCTTTTTACCACTATTATTCCATTCCATTTATGGGGTATATATTGCATTCACAGCGAAAAGCAATCTTTCAAACTTCGGGTATTTCAGAAACTGGATGTTCATGTTCCAACGAATCACGGGAATTATTACGTTAATCTTCATCGCATGGCACGTTTGGGAAACGCGAATTGCGATTGGATTCGGATGGGCTGAACTGAACTATCAGTTGATGGAAAGTATACTTACAGAGCCATTCTTCTTCTGGTTCTATGTTATTGGAGTCGTTTCTACGACATTCCACTTCTCAAATGGTTTATGGTCATTCTTTGTAAGCTGGGGAATCACGGTTTCACCACGCTCACAAAAAATCATGACGTATGCAAGCATCATTGTATTCGTAGCCATCTCTTATGTTGGTGTTCGTACATTGATTCAATTTGCGTACGGCATTTAATACAACAAACATAACGAATGTAGATATATAGTAATAAGGGAGTGAGCTTCAATCATGACGAATCGAAATATTGTTGTTATCGGCGGTGGTCTAGCTGGTCTGATGGCAACTATTAAAGCAGCAGAACAAGGGGTTCACGTGGATCTGCTTTCTATTGTGCCCGTTAAGCGTTCTCACTCTGTATGTGCACAAGGCGGAATCAACGGAGCAGTAAATACAAAAGGGGAAGGAGACTCTCCTTGGGAACACTTTGATGATACGGTTTATGGAGGAGACTTCTTAGCGAACCAACCCCCTGTCAAAGCAATGTGTGAAGCGGCACCTGGAATTATCCACTTATTGGACCGGATGGGAGTTATGTTCAACCGTACTCCAGAAGGGTTGTTAGACTTCCGTCGTTTTGGTGGAACTCAACATCACCGTACCGCTTTTGCCGGTGCAACGACCGGACAACAGTTGCTATACGCACTTGACGAACAAGTTCGTCGCCATGAAGTGAACGGACTCGTAACGAAATACGAAAACTGGGAATTCTTATCGGCTATCGTAGATGAAAAAGGCGTCAGTCGTGGAGTTGTCGGTCAGAACTTAAGTTCTCACGAGATTAAAGCATTCCCGGCAGATGCCGTGATTATGGCAACAGGTGGACCAGGGATTATCTTTGGTAAATCTACGAACTCTGTCATCAATACAGGTTCTGCTGCTGGTGCTCTTTACCAACAGGGCGTCCGATATGCAAACGGTGAATTCATTCAAATCCACCCAACGGCTATCCCGGGCGATGATAAACTTCGTCTGATGAGTGAGTCTGCACGTGGTGAAGGTGGACGGGTTTGGACATATAAAGATGGAGAGCCTTGGTACTTCTTAGAAGAGAAATATCCGGCTTACGGAAACCTTGTCCCACGTGACATTGCAACCCGTGAAATCTTTGATGTCTGTGTGAACCAGAAGTTAGGAATCAATGGTGAGAATATGGTCTATCTAGATCTTTCTCACAAAGATCCAAAAGAGCTTGACGTTAAGCTTGGAGGAATCATCGAGATTTATGAGAAATTCGTTGGCGATGACCCACGTAAAGTACCGATGAAGATCTTCCCTGCTGTTCACTATTCCATGGGTGGAATGTGGGTCGACTATGACCAAATGACACATATTCCTGGTGTCTTTGCTGCAGGTGAATGTGATTACACGCAGCATGGTGGTAACCGTCTTGGTGCAAACTCCCTTCTTTCCTCTATTTATGGAGGTATGGTGGCGGGTCCGAATGCCGTGAAATACACGGAAGGACTCGAAGATCTTGCTGAAGACATCACTTCGACTCTATTCGAAGAGAAAGTCAAAGAGGAGCAAGACAAGTTTGAAGAGATTATGAGCATGGACGGCGACGAGAATGCTTACCAGATTCATAAAGAATTAGGGGAATGGATGACCGATAATGTAACGGTTGTTCGTGAAAACGAGAAGCTGAAGAAAACAGACGAGAAGATTGTAGAGTTGATGGAGCGTTACCAGCGTATCAATATCAATGATACTTCTCGTTGGAGCAACCAAGGGGCAATGTTCACTCGCCAACTCTGGAACATGCTTCAGTTGGCACGAGTGATTACCCAAGGCGCAATGAACCGTAATGAAAGTCGCGGAGCGCACTATAAGCCGGAATTCCCAGATCGTAATGATGAAGAGTGGTTGAAAACAACCATTGCCACGTACGATAAAGAAAACAATAAACCAGTCTTCACTTATGAAGATGTCGATACATCTCTAATCGAGCCACGTAAACGTGACTACTCGAAGAGTAAATAAAGGAGGTCATTGATGATGAGCGAAAACAATACCGTAACGTTTATTATTACACGTCAAGACCACCCGGATGAGCCTACGTATGAAGAAACATTCGAAATTCCATATCGTGAAAATATGAACGTCATTTCCGCTTTAATGGAAATCCGTCGAAACCCTGTCAATGCGAATGGAGAAGCAACAACTCCGGTGTATTGGGATATGGGATGTTTAGAAGAAGTGTGTGGGGCTTGTTCGATGGTAATCAATGGTACGCCTAGACAATCGTGTACAGCTCTAGTCGATCAGTTAGAACAACCTGTACGTTTGGCGCCAATGTCAACATTCCCGGTCAACCGTGACCTTGCTGTAGATCGTAGTCGTATGTTCGATTCACTGAAGAAGGTGAAGGCTTGGGTACCAATCGATGGAACATATGATCTAGGCCCTGGACCACGCATGGCTGAGAGTAAGCGTCAATGGGCGTATGAGCTTTCGAAGTGTATGACTTGTGGAGTCTGCTTAGAGGCTTGCCCGAATGTGAACAGTAAATCTGATTTCATTGGGCCTGCTCCACTATCACAAGTCCGTCTGTTCAACTCTCACCCAACAGGTGAAATGAACAAGAGTGAACGTCTGCAGACGATTATGGATGAAGAGGGTCTCATGGGATGCGGAAACTCACAAAACTGTGTACAATCATGTCCGAAAGGAATTCCTTTGACGACTTCCATTGCTGCGCTGAACCGCGACACGGCAATTGAATCCTTCAAGAGCTTTTTCGGAAGCGACCAACGCGTTTAATTTATACTATATCAAAAGCCACTGTACCTTACTCAGGTGCGGTGGCTTTTTTCATTGTTTCCAGGAAGAGGGGTTGCTGACATCGTCATGAGTAGTATAATAGACTTGATTGTTATTTAGTGATTGGGTGATGAAATGAAAAAAATGAAATGGTTTCATATAGTAATCTTGCTATTTTTTATAATATCCGCCTGTTATGTAACATCATTAGCTATAAATCAACCTTTTCTAGGTATTGATATTGAAGAACAAGATGGAAAGTATGTTGTCGTAAATATCGACTCAGAAGGCTGGGCCGATCGACATCATGTGCCTTTGGGTTCTGAAGTTGTATCGATCAATGGTGAGTCACCTGGTGAACATACGACTGTTAAAATGTTCAATGAAGTTGAGATGGCAAGTAGCTTTGCAATTCAAGTCGATAACCAAACCGTCATGTATGACCAGATTGATGATTCGAGCCCTGTGCATTGGACCCTTTATATCATCATTCCTGTACTGTTTTTCGTTGCAGTATTAGGTATTTCTTATTTGGTTCATAAAAGAGTCCCTAAACGATACTCTATGGGAAAGCTGATTTTGTTTTTCTTGGCTATTGCAACAGGATATATCAGCAATAGTGGTGCAGTAAGAGATGACTTGTATAGTATCTTTTTGAATACTTCTTTATTTTTGGTTTCTCCTGTTATTCTTATCCACTTTTTATATAATTATTTCCAAGAGTTAAATATTTACTGGTTTTCTAAGAAGTTGATCTACTTCTTGTATTTCTTAACCATTGTTGTATCTTTATTAGAGAAGTACTTTTTGGTGACAAGAAATTATCCAGACTTTTTTGATCCGGTTCCGGCTTGGCTGTTACTTGGCCTTTATATCACATTATTCTGGGTGATCTATCGAGGTCTGTATATTTATAAAGCGACACCAGTCGGTTCAGTATTTAAGTATATGAGTGTGGGAATGACGCTTGCATTTTATCCTTATATTTTTCTTTATTTGATACCAGGTTTAACATTCGGTGTCCAAATCATCACTCTTGAGGTCGGCGCATTCTTTTTAACAGCTCTGCCCGTAACCTTTATTTATTTGATTACACGAGAGCGGCTGATTGATATCAGTTTCGTTATCAGTCGGGTGCGTTATTATACTCTGCTTTCTATTCTGCCAAGTTTACTTTTAACCTTCATCACTTCTTGGTTTTGGAATACTCCAAATTCAGTGATTGAATACATTCAAGTTCATTTAGCCATCCATGTGACATTGATCGTTTTTTTATCTATGAAAGAGGTGGTGGACTTCCGGCTGCAACGGTATTTATTTTCGGCTCGCTATTCTTTCCAAGAGAGTATGCACCGGATGGCGAAGGATATGAAAGATCAATCGAATGCTGTCGACCTCATGAAAGTGATGAGAGCTGAAATCAAAAATGTCATGAATGTACGTGATATTTATATTTACTCAAAGCACATTAAACGAGATGTTTATTGTGTCTATGATCCTATTCCGAATGATATTTTGGAACACCTTCATGATCAGCTGAACGATAACCAGCTTGATGTCGGATCGATTCTGGAAACGGAAAAAGGTTTCGGTGTGATTGTAGGTTTTTCTCTAGATAAAATCACGATGTTATGGTGTAAAGGGAAGAGAGATTATACAACATTAAACCGCGATGAGAAGACGTATCTACAAACGATTTCTCACAATGGGAATATCGCTATAGAAAATATGAGTCTCATCGAAGACCTGGTGAAAGAGCTGAAGCGTCTTAGGAATGATCAGACTCAGAAGTATCCTACGTGGTTGTCTCGCTTGTTATTTACAATTGCAGAAAATCAAAGAAAACAGTTATCAATCGACTTGCATGATACCGTTCTGCAGGAGCAGCTATTTTTGTATCGTAAGATGGATGATCTGTTGCGTCAGCGTACAGATCTCCCTGTTACCTTACATTCGGAGCTCGTGATGTACAAGGAATCTTTATTAGACAGTATTCACCTTATACGAGAGACGTGTAACGAATTGCGCCCTGCTTTCATTGAAGAGATGGGGCTTGTGCAGTCTCTTAAGAATTTGATTCAACAATACCAGTTACGGTCGAACTTTACCGTCTACTTTTCTGAAGAACGATTCCAAACGGAACTTGATCAAGAGCGGGTGTTAGCTATTTACCGTATTGTTCAGGAGCTTCTTACAAATGCAGTTAAACACTCAGGAGCAAAAATCGTAAAAATATCACTATCTAATGATGAAAATGAAGTCGTATTACGCTATTCAGATAATGGACGAGGAATGGATTTCTCCTTCCAGCGCGACTTGTTCTCCCATATCGGTTTATCTGGGATTGAACAGCGAGTTAATGGATTAAATGGAAATCTGAACATTACAACGGCACCTGGCCAAGGATTTGAAGCCGTCATTACCTTTCCTTGTACTGTGAAAAAGGAGGTCCAAATATGACGACCGTATTGATCGTAGATGATCATCCAGCTGTAGGAGCTGGAACAAGGTCCATGCTCGAACAACAGTCTGGAATGACCGTTGATGTCATAGAACAAAGCGGAAAAGTGGAAGGAATCTTAAAAGAGAAACAGTATGATGTGTTGCTGCTTGATTTATACATGCCTGGGATGAATGGAATTGAATTGGCTAAGTCCATTCGTAAGACGTATCCTGACCTTACGATTCTTATTTACACCGGTTTTGATTTGAGCACGCATTTCAATATGCTTGTAGAAGCAAATGTCAATGGTTTCGTGAGCAAGACCGCTACAAGTGAGCAATTGGTTACAGCTATACGATGTGCTCTGAGAGATGAAGTGGTGATCCCGTTGCATCTGTTCAAGCAACTAAGACGATCCGAAGCAAGCGTCAGTGAAACAAACGAAGCGCCTACAGGTTCTGGGATTTCACTTAATGAAAAAGAACAATCGATCTTGAAAGAAGTCGCCGCGGGACTGACAAACCGTGAAATTGCCCAGCAGTTGCACATGTCTCAAAGAAGTGTGGAGTACACCCTTACCGGCATCTTCAACAAATTAAGTGTACGTTCAAGAACCGAAGCCTTGTACAAGGCACAAGAGTTCGGGCTTGTGTCGAAATCGTAAAGGGTGGCACAGAGCAAGACTCCTGCTCATACGATACAGTGACTAAATAATTCCCCTTATCATGCTCACGAGAACAAGGAGGGGTACGCTTGTGAAGGAGGACGGCTATCGGCCAACACAAATTCTTACCAAGCGGGAGCGAGAAGTTTTCGAGCTTCTAGTGCAAGACAAAACGACAAGGGAAATCGCTAAAGAGCTTTTCATTTCAGAGAAAACGGTGCGGAATCACATTTCGAATGCGATGCAGAAGTTAGGAGTGAAAGGACGCTCACAAGCAGTCGTTGAACTGCTACGTATGGGTGAACTCGAGTTGTAAGACGGCGATTTCATTGTCATTTTGAGATGAGGAAACCTTTCGGGCATTGCTCCATTTGCGGCGCCTGAAAGGATTTTTTTGTCGAGTACCGTGGTTTAACCTTGAATTTTCATTCGTAAACCGTGAGAATGAGAGATACAGATTAAATCGGTGAGGAGTGCTGAATGTGCCAAATTCGCAACAAACGACTATGGTGGCAGATGTTGAAAAAGAATTAAGATACATAGCCGGGATCATTAAGCAGCGGGGACGGGTTATTCTCAACCACTATCCGATTACTGCTCCACAATTTGTCGCCCTGCAGTGGTTACTTGAAAAAGGTGATATGACGATTGGTGAACTTTCTAATTGTATTCACCTTGCCTGCAGTACAACGACGGACCTCGTTGATCGTATGGAGAAGAATGAATTGCTGGAAAGAGTTCGGGACTCTAAGGACCGAAGAGTTGTAAGGATACAAGTGCTCGATAAAGGGAAACAAATTATTCATGAAGTGATTGAAAAGCGACAACAATATTTAGAAGAAGTCCTTGAAGGGGTCCCTGAAGAAGACGTCCAAACCTTAAATCGTCTCCTTCATGTCCTTCATGAGAATATGTTGCTTGTGGACGAAGATAAAGAAGACTAGTAAAAGAGGGATGCGACGTGAAACAGCCGATTGGAGTCATTGATTCAGGTGTCGGTGGATTAACGGTGGCACGTGAATTGATGCGCCAGTTGCCAAAAGAAAGGTTCTTATACTTGGGCGATACCGAACGATGCCCTTATGGTCCCAGGTCAGAAGATGAGGTTCGGGCTTTTACTTGGCAAATGGTAAATCATTTATTAGAAAAGAATATAAAGATGCTCGTCATCGCTTGTAATACGGCCACGGCCTATACGTTGAGCGAACTACAAGAACAACTATCCATTCCTGTCATTGGAGTCATTGAGCCAGGAGCAAGAGCAGCCATCAAAGTGAGTCAAAACAAACGGATCGGTGTCATCGGGACAGAAGGGACAATTCAGTCGGAAGCCTATCCAGAAGCATTAAAAGCGATTGATCCGACAATACGTGTCAATGATTTATCCTGTCCTCCTTTCGTTCCTATGGTCGAAGAGGGCATTCTATCTGGTCCGGTAGCTGAGGGCGTGGTGAAACGCACCCTCGCTCCGCTGAAGGAAATGAATCACATCGATACATTGATTTTGGGGTGCACGCACTACCCTCTCATTAAACAACTCGTTCAAGAAGAGATGGGCGACCATATCCAGGTGATTAGTTCTGGAGAAGAAACGGCCCGTGAAGCAAGTTTGATATTGGCGTATCACCGAGCGTTGGATACGTCTGATGAAGAGCCCGTTCATGAGTTTTATACGACCGGAGATATTGAGAAATTCCGTGTTGTTGCCAATAGCTGGTTCGAGGATCCTGTAAAAATCTTAGAATTAGTCAAGATCGAACACACGAAAAGCTCTGCTTATTAAAGCAGAGCTTTTTCAGTGTGCCCGCGAAAACTACATTCGATTCTTCCAAGTTGAGAAGAGACCGGTGGCGTGGAAACGACTCCCTTTCCGCAGGAGGCGGTGAGCTTCCTCGATCGCTACGCGACCTGCGGGATCTCACCCAAGCCTCAGAATCCTGCAGGAGTGTCGCCGTTTCCACGCCACCTCACAATAGAAAGGCTGAACCTCTAGAGAATTCAACGACAATGAGTACCTATACGGATGACCGCACCATGCTTGCTTGGCAAGGTTCTGTTCCCACTATTTATCGCATAGTGGGATGGAAAACGGGGAGACTCCCGCGGGAGAAGGACCTAGGCGAGACCCCACAGAGAGTGTTAACGAACGAGGAGACTTGCCGGCTCCCCCGCAGGAAAGCGAATCGTTTTCCATCCCACGGCATTCTTATATGATCTAACAGAACCTTCTTCAACAGCCTGGAAAAGCTCTGCTTATTAAAGCAGAGCGTTTTTTATCTTTTAAAATGGGATGTACTGATCCTCCGATTATAAAAAATCAATGGTCTAATCCGATTCTGGGCTCGTATATATGGTAGTACAATCTATCTCAGGAGGGGAAAAGTATGAAGAGCCTCGGTTTCAAACCCATGATCATAACGGTCTTTCTTTTACTGGCAACAGGATTGCTGTCTGGTTGCTTGTTTGAAGGAGAACAGACGTTAGAAAAAATGGATAGTCCAGAAGAAGCTGTGACAACGACGCCGGAGACGGTGTTAGAAGAGGATGCACCTGAAGAAGAACCGAGCGAGGAAGGCGATGAGCCGGAACAAGCCCAAACGGTCAACCGTGAATTATATTTAATGGATGCAAACGGGATGATTGTACCACAAACCATTACTTTGCCGGCTTCACAAGAGGCAGCAGCTCAAGCGTTAGAATATTTAGTGAAAGATGGTCCGGTTACGAATCTGTTGCCGAACGGATTCCAAGCCGTTCTTCCAGCGGGAACCGAAGTCTTAGGCTTGAATCCAGAAGCGGACGGAACGATGGTCGTGGACCTCTCGGAAGAATTTAAAAATTATGATGCAAAAGATGAACAAAAGATCTTGCAAGCCATGACTTACACGTTGACTCAATTTGAAGGTGTCGAACGAATCAAGTTATGGATCAATGGATATGAACAAAACGTTATGCCGGTGGATGGAACCCCTGTTACAAATGGGGTTTCCCGTTCCGACGGTATCAATATGCAAGTAGGCGATCACGTAGATGTCATGAATTCTGAAGCTGTAACGGTGTACTTCCCTTCACAAGCGGGTGATCATATTTACCAAGTCCCTGTAACGACAAGAGTTCAAAAAGGAGAAGATGTTTATTCCTCCGTGGTCCAAGCATTATTGAGTGGACCGGCGCTTGAAACGGGCTTATTGCAACCATTCAATGAAGGGGCGGAAGTGATCGCAACAGATTTGAATAACGGCGTGTTGACTCTCTCCTTTAACGAGGCCATTCTGACTGGACAAGATCAACCGATGCTATCAGATGAAGCGTTAGCCAGCTTAGTCATGAGCCTGACCGATTTCAAAGATGTTGAATCTGTTGAAGTCCATGTAGAAGGAGCAGAGCAAGTCATTAACGAGATGGGCGAACCTTTAGTGGAACCGGTAACTAGGTCGGATATTAACAATGCAGAGAGCTTATAATACAAAGAACCCTCTTCGTGAGGGTTCTTTCCATTTTTCGATGGGAATCTGCTCAAGAATTTAAAATATTGGGGAAATAGCTAAGGGAGCTCAAGCGACTACCTACGGTTGTGAAATTATGTTAAGATGGGCAAGGATAAGTGGAGAAGATGAAGGAGGTCGTTGTCGATGAGAAATGATCATCGAGAAGTGAATCAGTTAAGAGAAGTAACGATTGAAACAGATTACGTCAAACATCCAGAAGGATCTGTTCTCATTAGTTTTGGAGATACAAAAGTGATTTGTAACGCAAGTGTCGAGGACCGCGTACCTCCTTTTCTGCGTGGACAAGGCAAAGGCTGGATTACTGCCGAATATGCCATGCTCCCGAGAGCAACCGAATCACGAAACATTCGTGAATCCTCGAAAGGGAAAGTATCCGGTCGTACAATGGAGATCCAGCGTCTGATCGGGCGTGCTCTACGTGCAGTCGTTGACTTGGACTCAATCGGAGAGAGAACATTATGGGTCGATTGCGACGTTATTCAAGCAGACGGTGGAACACGTACCGCTTCCATAACGGGTGCTTTCGTGGCGGTTGTATTAGCTCTAGGAAAGCTAGTCGACGGTGGAAAAATCAAGAAGCTTCCGGTAACGGATTTTCTGACTGCCATCTCTGTTGGCGTATTGCCTGACGGGAAAGAAGTGCTCGACCTTTGCTACGAAGAAGACAGCAAGGCTCATGTCGATATGAATGTTGTCATGACTGGACAAGGTGAATTTGTCGAATTACAAGGTACTGGGGAAGAAGCGACATTCTCCATGCCACAGTTGCAGACGATGCTTTCTCTTGCGCAAGAAGGGGTAGAAGATCTTGTGAAGATGCAGAAAGAGGCCATCGGAAACTGGGCAGAAATCATTGAAAAAGCACAAGATAGTGAAAAGAAATGAATCAGCTCGTAATTGCTACGAAAAACAAGGGGAAAGTCCGTGAGTTTCGTGACATGTTTTCAAAGTATGGAATTGAGGTAAAATCACTATTAGACTTCGATCAACCGATTCAAGATATTGAAGAGACAGGGACGACTTTTTCAGAGAATGCCATCATAAAAGCTGAAGCGATTGCGAATGAATTCAATATACCGGTGCTTGCAGACGATTCTGGCATTGAAGTAGATGCTTTGAACGGGGAACCAGGTGTTTACTCCGCACGCTATGCTGGTCTGGAGAAAGATGACCAGAAAAACCTTGAAAAAGTTCTTAAGAATTTGGAAGGTGTACCTAAGCCAGAACGTACAGCTCGATTCGTCTGTGCAGCGGCTGTTGCACGTCCTGGAGAGGAAACCTTTGTAAGAGTCGGAACATGTGAAGGTTCAATCACGACAGAGCCTCAAGGAGATCACGGTTTCGGCTACGATCCGATCTTTTTACCAACAGGTTCAGAACGTACGTTAGCCGAATACACTTCTGAAGAAAAGAACGCGATCAGCCATCGTCATCATGCAATCGTTCAGTTAGAGGATTGGTTGAAAAACGCATAAGAACGAGGTGAATATAAATGGCGAAAGTATTAATTATAAGTGACAGTCATGGTTTGACGAAAGAACTAGCGGATATAAAAGTGCGTCACCAGAATGAAGTCGATGCGATGATTCATTGCGGTGACTCCGAACTAGCTTATGACGCCGAGGAGTTACAAGGCTTTTATTATGCGAAAGGCAACTGTGACTTTGAGCCTGAGATGGTGGATGAACAAGTCGTTAAAGTCGGCGATTTGACGATCTATGCAACACACGGACACCTCTACCAGGTGAAGTCGACTTTGATGCCATTATCCTATCGAGCGGAAGAAGTGGGAGCGCAAGTGGCATGTTTCGGTCATTCTCACATTGCGGGAGCGGAGAAAGTGAACGATACATTATTTATTAACCCTGGAAGTTCGAGGCTCCCTCGTGATAGAGAAGAACCAACATATGCGATACTCGAATGGGATACGTTAGAACACGTTCACTTACAGTTTTATCATGTTAATGGTAGTCCGATTACGGATTTGAAGCTAGAAACAAACCTTGCAGCAAAGGATTAAATCTTTTGCTGCAAAACCATTGACAAAGTTGTGGATTCTTTATATAATAATTCTTGTCCGCTTCAAACGGAACACAATATTTTCTTTTCTTTTGCGGGTGTAGTTTAGTCGTAAAACCTCAGCCACGAGCATCGGCTTCCGCCGAATAAGCTTCGAGTTGCCTCGACGGATTCACTTCCTTGAGTAAGCTTGCAGAGAAAGAGGCATGATCTGGAGACGCTCTAGTCATGGATAATGAAACAATATATATGCGGGTGTAGTTTAGTGGTAAAACCTCAGCCTTCCAAGCTGATGATGAGGGTTCGATTCCCTTCACCCGCTCCATACATATTTTTATGTCCCAGTAGCTCAGCTGGATAGAGCATGAACGAATATGCTCCGTAGCGAAGCTTCAACGTACCGATTTCATATACTTCTATGAAATCACTCGAAGAAAGCGGGACGACAGCTCAACATCAGCATGAACGTAACATTTATTATTTTATCATGTCCCAGTAGCTCAGCTGGATAGAGCAACAGCCTTCTAAGCTGTGGGTCAGGGGTTCGAATCCCTTCTGGGACGCTAACTAAAAAGTTGGCATCGTTGTATTTTACATCGATGCCAACTTTTTTCTTTTTACTCTACATCGGTAGGAGAACGTAAGTGATCTTCATACTGATCGATAAATAACGAACCATTGCTATTGATCACGGCATAGAATACATCTTTAAGCTCTAAGTTCCTTTTTTTACACTCCTGTAAAACCCATTGTTTAGAATAGGTTTCATTCAGGTTTTTTTCAATTAATTTTCCATCCATGATCAATTCTCTAGGAATACCCTCCTTTTCAGCGGGTAATTGCAAGTCTTTTCTAGAGACGGGCTCATATTTCTCTTTCTTTTTGATGGATAGTTGACCGCTGACTTCAAGGAATACGAATTCTAATTCATTTAAATCAAAAACGCCTAGCTCACGAAGGTGTTGATCTAAATCATCTAAGGAAAATTTTATTTTCCTCATATTATGTTCAAGAATCTTTCCGTTTTCAATCAAGACCGTTGGGCTTCCTGAGAACCATGCTCGAATATGTCGTCTCTTGGCGGATAAGACAAGAAAGCAGTAGAAAATGAAGATAATCGTGATGAATGAGACGAGCATTTCTTTGAAAGGTATGGCTGAATCGAACGCCATATTGGCAATGATTGAACCAATGGTGATGGATAAAGCAAAGCTATAGTGGGTTTTGTGGGAATTGATATGCTTTCCGATCATAAGTGTAACGATAATAAGAATAACAAAACTGGCTATTGTCCGGAATATGGGAAACAAATAGGTCTCGATCATCATCGCCTACTTCGCTCTTTTCTTTTAGTATGAACGAAATATGTAGATTATTCTTTTTCTCAAAAAACGTAGCGGTTTTGAAAAGATGGGGTTGTCGAAAAAAGGGGAGAGAATTGAATTGAAAAAAGCGGATGGTAAATCTTCACTTGTGTAAGGTTTTGTTTTTCTCACATAATAATAGAGGCTTAACCGCCAATCTTATTGGGAGTGATGAACAATGAGAAACAACGTACAATGGTTACCCATCATAGCATCAGTAGGTATTGGGGCGGCAACGTATAGTATGATGACGGGCCAAGGTGGCCAGCTTCAGAACGTATTGCCTGGTATCGCAAAAATGTCGAACCAAATGCCATCCCAATCTAAACCTAACCAGTAAGCCTATACAAAGTAAAAAGGTTGCCTCCATTGTATGGGGCAACCTTTATTGTTAAGCTGGAATTTTCATTTGTCGCTTTTGGAGTTCTTTTGTTAGTAATTGAAGGAAGTCGCGATCTAAACCTAGCTTCACGGATTCTTCGTATGTTTTAAGTAGTGTTTGGTCGTCAAGAATCGACACGTTCATACATCTCCTTATAAATGTTAATTATCGGGTCATTCTTTCATAGTCATATGGCATTCAAGTTTCTGCACATTGACTTATTTTAACAGATTCGCACAACTTGGCATGAGGAAAAAGTCCTGAATCTGTAGAATGGAGTCAAAAAATTTATTATTTTTGAAAAACTTAGACCAAATAGGTTTCCTTCGTTTTATCTAATTTTATCGTATGAAGTCTTTATAAACGTTGTGTTTAGGGTGTGACTTCTATATGATGTTTCAATAGGTTCATTTTTCTGTGGTATAAAAAAGAACGAATCCAGGTTTGAAACGTCATCTTTAAGGAAAGACTAGAGAAAAGTGCGTATAACTAACGTAATAGGAAGGGTGCTCTATGGAGAATCAAAACGGGAATGTCGTGATGTTTCCCAAATGGAAAGCAAGGCTTGAAAAAGCAGGTCTCCAAGCTTTGAAGGAGAAAAGGTTCCAAGATGCCGTCGATTCTTTACAACCACTGCTTGAGTACGATGTAGCGAATGATGACGTGATTACAGGCTTATTGATGAGTTGGATTGAAATAGGTGAGTTTGAAGAGGCGGAAGATCTGTGCCGGCAGCAAATGAAAGTCAGCTTGGACGAAAACTATTATCATTATTTACATATGTACATAACGATTTTGTTTCAACGGAATAGGTATCGTGAGATCGTCGACTTGCTTGATGAAGTATTCGAATCTGAAGATATTCCACATCAAAGCCGCACACAACTTTGGCAGATGTACGAAGTCAGCCGCAAATTACTGGAAGATTATCATGAAGAACATGGGAAAAAGTTGCAGTCTGATTTCTTTGAAGCGCTCGAACAAAACGATTTACATAGGCAGTGGCGTTCGCTTGAACAATTGAAGAAACAATCAGTGGAGTATTATATGGATTCTTTCCGTGACTTACCAATTGATGAGACGGTGCATCCCATTATCAAGACGTCTATGATTGAATGGTTCAGAGATAGTAAGGTGAGTGAAAAGGTGAGGGTCGTGAAGTTCGGTCAATCTATTGAGATTATACCGAGCGAACTTAATCAATTTCAGTCTGATTATATGATCAAGCAGATCCAAATGCGCCTCGGGGATATGGAGCAGAGCAATCCTACTATGTATGACATGGTCAATCATATGCTCCATAGCTTTTGTTATGTCCGGTACCCAATCTTCCCTGATGAACAGGAAGTTCCTCGTATTGTGGAAGCGTTGAAGCAATTAGGGTACGGTTATTTGCAGCTATCATATGAGCCTGACGTCACTATAGACGGGGTTGAAAAGTATAAAGAAGAGATCGAATTATGCGAACAACATTACACAATTATCGTTGGTGAATCGTAAGGAATTTTGAAAAAATGACTGCTCAGCCTTACATATCTTGAAAGCACATAGGTTTATGTTATAATATAGTGGTTGCAAAAGAGATTCGTATGTATAAAGAGTCATAGAATCAACAGGAAAATCGTCATTGTGACGAAATTGAATGAATAGATGTTGGAGGGAATTTTTTATGTCAGCAAAATGGGAAAAACACGAAGGTAACCAGGGTACGTTAACAGTTGAAGTATCCGCAAGTGAGTTCGACAACGCACTTGACCAAGCCTTCCAAAAAGTAGTTAAACAGGTTCAGGTACCTGGATTCCGTAAAGGGAAAGTACCTCGTAAACTATTCGAACAGCGTTTCGGTGTAGAATCTCTTTACCAGGACGCAATCGATATCGTTCTTCCAAAAGCGTACACGGAAGCAGTTGAAGAAACAGGAATCGAGCCTGTTGATCAGCCAGAAGTTGACGTGAAGCAAATTGAAAAAGGCGAAGGTGTCGTTTTCACTGCTGAAGTTACGGTTAAGCCTGAAGTACAACTTGGCGAATACAAAGGCCTTGAAGTAGAAGAGCTTAGCACAGAAGTAACAGAAGAAGACGTGCAGAACGAACTAAAACAAATGCAAGAAAAACAAGCAGAGCTTGTCGTCAAAGAAGACGCTGAAGTGGAAAATGGCGACACAGTCGTTATGGACTTCGAAGGCTTTGTTGATGGTGAAGCATTTGAAGGTGGACAAGCGGACAACTACTCTCTAGAAGTTGGTTCTGGTTCATTCATTCCAGGCTTCGAAGAGCAACTTGTTGGTAAGAAAGCTGGAGAAGAAGCAGACGTAGTCGTGACATTCCCAGAAGAATACCACGCAGAAGACCTTGCAGGTCAAGAAGCTACGTTCAAAGTGAAGCTTCACGAAGTAAAAGGGAAAGAACTTCCTGAACTTGACGATGAATTCGCAAAAGATGTTGACGAAGAGGTTGAATCTCTAGATGAGTTGACGAAGAAAACGCGTGAGCGTCTAGAAGAGCAGAAGAAGACAGATGCAGACAACCATAAGCGTGACATCCTTGTAAACAAAGCTTCAGACAACGCAACAGTTGAAGTTCCACAATCCATGGTTAATACAGAACTTGATCGTATGGTTCAAGAATTCGAACAGCGCTTGCAAATGCAAGGCATGACAAAAGACATGTATTTCCAGTTCACTGGTCAAGATGAAGATGCACTACGTGAACAAATGAGTGAAGATGCTGCGAAGCGCGTGAAAACGAACTTGACTCTTGAAGCGATTGCTGAAGCGGAAAGCGTTGAAGCTACAGAAGAAGACGTTAACGCTGAGCTTGAGAACATGGCTTCTATGTACCAAACAGACGTCACTCAGTTGACGCAAATGCTTGGTGGCAACACAGACATGATCAAAGAAGATCTTAAAGTACGTAAAGCGATTGACGTACTAGTAGCGAATAGCAAATCTGCTGAATAATGCTTCATGAAGACAAGGTGCGATCGTCGCGCCTTGTCTTCTCATATATTTTGAATCAATCAGGTATAGCGGGAAGATGAACTGGATACGATGAATGATACTTCCCTCGTTTTACATATGATAATAGTGATATCCTTTTGTTTGACTTATCCATCACATATCTACATAATGAGGTTGGTGCAAAAGAGCTCGCACACCTCTATAATAGGTATTGCTTTTTTGTTTGGAGTTTATTTGATATGATGGGCAAAAGAAACTGAATCGTTTAGTCCAATCTTTAAACTTCAGTCGCATCTATTGCGTCATTTTATTAAGGGGTGAATTATATGTTTAAGTTCAACGATGAAAAAGGACAGCTTAAATGTTCTTTCTGCGGTAAAAGTCAGGATCAAGTTCGCAAACTTGTCGCAGGGCCTGGCGTATATATTTGTGATGAGTGTATTGAATTATGTACTGAAATTGTAGAAGAAGAACTAGGGAACGAAGAAGAAGTGGAATTCAAAGAGGTTCCGAAACCTCAGGAAATTCGTGAAATTCTGAGCGATTACGTTATCGGTCAAGACCAAGCGAAGAAAAATCTTTCTGTAGCTGTCTATAACCATTACAAGCGTATCAATGCTGGTGTAAAGAATGACGATGTAGAACTGGCGAAAAGTAACATCTTGATGCTTGGGCCGACGGGTAGCGGTAAAACTCTACTTGCTCAAACGCTAGCACGCATCTTGAATGTACCATTTGCTATTGCGGATGCTACATCTCTAACAGAAGCGGGTTACGTTGGGGAAGATGTTGAGAACATTCTTCTTAAACTGATTCAAGCAGCTGATTACGATGTAGAAAAAGCTGAAAAAGGCATCATCTACATCGACGAAATTGATAAAGTGGCACGTAAATCAGAAAACCCTTCCATCACGCGTGATGTATCAGGTGAAGGTGTACAACAAGCGTTGCTTAAAATTCTCGAAGGTACGCAAGCGAGTGTTCCTCCACAAGGTGGACGTAAGCATCCTCATCAAGAATTCATCCAAATCGATACAACCAATGTACTCTTTATCGTTGGTGGTGCCTTTGACGGAATCGATCAAATCATTAAACGCCGTCTAGGTAAGAAAGTCATCGGCTTTGGCTCTGAACAGGGTTCTAGTGAAGAAGAAAAGAAAGAGTTGCTTACTCGTGTACTTCCTGAAGACTTGTTGAGCTATGGATTGATTCCTGAATTCATCGGTCGTCTTCCGGTTATCGGAAGTTTAGAGCAGCTAGATGAGGAAGCACTTGTGGAAATCTTGACGAAACCTAAGAATGCGTTAGTCAAGCAGTACCAAAAGCTCTTCCAAATTGATCATGTAGAGCTTGAGATGGAAGAAGACGCTTTGCGTGAAATCGCTCGTCTTGCCATCGAACGTAAAACAGGTGCACGTGGGCTCAGATCCATCATTGAAGGGATCATGCTTGATGTGATGTATGAGCTTCCTTCTAGAGATGATATTGAGAAGTGTATCATCACTCAAGAGACAGTGAACGCGGATAATGGCCGTCCTAAATTAATTCTGACGGATGGTACAGTCGAGGACCAAAATAAAGAGACACCTAAAGAAAGTGCATAACTCGCTTTAGGCATTCATCTTTTTACAAGAAGCCGCGCTACAAGGAATCGTAGCGCGGCTTCAATTGTATTAATGATGTCTGGTCCTTTTATCATCGGATGAAAGTGATGCCCATGGCTCATAATAGGAATAGCGAATGAAAGGCCCCTTGCGCATATGTGTGAGGGGGTTTCCGTGTTTCCATACATCGGTATCCTTGCGTTTACTTTCCATTAAGTTTTATATATGATTAGAATACGAATTGGCATATACGGAGGTGCTAGTAATGACTGAAAAACAACGAACTCAAATCCCCCTCCTTCCCCTCAGAGGATTGTTGGTGTATCCATCTATGGTACTTCACTTAGATGTGGGGCGTGAAAAATCTGTTCAAGCACTTGAACAGGCAATGATGGACGACAATGAAATCTTCCTACTATCTCAAAGAGAAGTGAACATTGATGAACCCACTTCTGAAGATATGTACAGCGTAGGAACGGTTGCTCGGGTCAAACAGATGGTGAAACTGCCAAACGGTACCAACCGCGTACTAGTTGAAGGATTATACCGTGCAAGCGTTGAAGAGCTGAATGAAAGTGACGACTTTTACAAAGCGAATATTTTGAAATTAGAAGACGAACATGAGGACAAAAATGAAGAAGAAGCTTTGATGCGTACGTTGATCAATCAATTCGAACAGTATGTCAAAGTCTCGAAGAAAGTCAGTCAGGAAACGTTCAATACGGTTTCTGACATCGATGAACCGAGTAATTTAGCGGATATGGTTACGTCTCATTTGCCCATTAAATTAAAAGATAAGCAAAAGATTCTCGAGACAGGGAATGTGAAGAAACGTATCCAGAAGCTTATTGAACTGATCGGCAACGAACGAGAAGTCCTGCAAATTGAACAAAAAATCGGGCAGCGCGTGAAAAAGTCCATGGAAAAAACCCAAAAAGAATACTACTTACGAGAGCAAATGAAAGCCATTCAGAGTGAATTGGGTGATAAAGATGGTAAAACGGGAGAAGTCGCCCAACTGAAAGAGAAAATCGAAGAAGCTCAGATGCCTGAGCGTATCGAAAAAATCGCTTATAAGGAATTGGGGCGCTATGAGAAAGTTCCTCAAAGCTCCGCTGAAAGTTCTGTCATTCGGAATTATATTGAATGGTTAGTGTCTCTCCCTTGGCAGGCAGAAACAGAAGACAACCTGGACGTCCTTAATGCGGAAAGGATTTTAGATGAGGACCATTATGGTTTAGAGAAAGTGAAAGAGCGTGTACTCGAGTACATTGCTGTTCAAAAACTTACTCAAACGATTAAAGGACCGATCCTATGTTTAGTCGGCCCTCCAGGTGTCGGGAAAACTTCGCTTGCGAAGTCTATTGCTCGTGCCATCAACCGAAAGTTTGTCCGGATTTCACTAGGGGGCGTGCGTGATGAAGCCGAAATTCGTGGACACCGTCGTACGTATATCGGAGCTATGCCAGGACGTATCATTCAAGGAATGAAACGGGCGGAAACGGTCAACCCGGTTTTCCTTTTAGATGAAATTGATAAAATGGCAAGTGACTTTAGAGGAGACCCTTCTTCAGCTATGTTAGAAGTATTAGACCCTGAACAGAACAGCTCGTTCAGTGATCATTTTATTGAAGAGACGTATGATTTATCTAAGGTCATGTTCGTCGCAACGGCGAATACGATGGCGTCCATCCCGGGTCCTTTGCGCGACCGTATGGAAGTCATCACGATCGCTGGATATACAGAAGTAGAGAAACTGCACATAGCTAAAGAACATTTGCTCCCGAAACAAGTGAAGGAAAATGGACTTGAGAAAAGTCAGATCCAGATCAGGGAAGATGCTATGCTGAAGCTGATACGTCGCTACACGCGTGAGGCAGGTGTACGTGGGTTAGAGCGCGAGTTAGCGAGCGTTTGTCGTAAAGCAGCTAAGATATTGGTTGCAGGAGATAAACAGCGCGTCGTGGTCACGGAGAAACAGTTAGAAGAACTCCTTGGCAGACCGAAATTCCGTTACGGACAAGCTGAACTTGAAGATCAAGTCGGTGCTGCAACGGGTCTCGCATATACAACAGCTGGCGGTGACACTTTATCCATTGAAGTATCCATCTATCCTGGTAAAGGAAACCTGACGTTAACAGGAAAGTTAGGGGATGTCATGAAGGAATCCGCTCAAGCGGCCTTCAGTTACATTCGCTCCCGTGCAGAAGAGTTGCACATCGATGCCGATTTCGTGGAAAAAAATGATATTCACATCCACGTCCCTGAAGGAGCGACTCCGAAAGATGGTCCATCTGCTGGTATTACGATGGCGACAGCCCTTGTATCAGCCCTAACCGGCCGACCTGTCCGTAAAGAGGTTGGGATGACTGGTGAGATCACGCTAAGAGGTCGCGTGCTTCCGATCGGTGGTTTGAAGCAGAAAGCGTTAAGTGCGCACAGAGCTGGATTGACTAAGATCATCATTCCGGCTGAAAATGAAAAAGACTTGGAAGATATTCCAGACAGTGTGAAAAAAGGATTGACGTTTGTTCCAGTTAAGCACTTGGATGAGGTATTGGATCAAGCATTAGCGGAGGAAATTCATGAAGGTTAATTCAGCAGATATCGTCATCAGTGCAGCCAGTCAAAAGCAGTATCCTAAAGCGCCTATTCCAGAAATTGCCTTAGCTGGACGTTCCAATGTCGGTAAATCGTCATTTATTAATAAAATGATTCAGCGGAAGAACCTAGCCAGAACATCTTCCAAACCAGGGAAGACACAAACGTTGAATTTTTACATCATCAATGATCTATTCCATTTCGTTGATGTCCCTGGGTATGGATACGCTAAAGTGTCCAAAACAGAACGGGCTAAATGGGGCAAGATGATGGAGGAGTACTTTGCTGAAAGAGAGCAGTTGCGTGCGACTGCTCTCATCATTGACGTTCGGCATAAGCCGTCGGAAGACGACAGGGTCATGTACGATTATTTAAAGCATTTTGATGTACCGGTTATGGTCATTGCTACAAAACTCGATAAAATCAAAAAAGGCCAACGAGCCAAGCAATTAAAGTTGGTCCGCGAAACGTTAGAGATCGAAGATGAAGACGCACTGATTCCTTTTTCTTCTGAAACAGGAGAAGGGAAAGACGTCGCATGGAAAACCATGCTTTCTCATCTTCAGCTATAAACAAAAGCCACTTCTATAATAGAAGTGGCTTTTTTTCATAGTTTGCCAGTCAGTATTGTAAATTTTATAAGCATTTCACAGTAAATGTAAGCATTATGCCCATTTTTTGGGTGAGGGACTTGTTGAAATATCTATTTAAGCTAAAATCAAGATTTGTACTTTTTGGGAAAAGTTAGAAATCGAGGTATAATGAAAGGTGTCGCAATAATTCGAAAATTAATGCTTTACGATGAAGGGGAGGATTTGGAGCATATGAAGAAATGGTTATTTATGATGACACTTGGGTTGATCATGATGGTTGCTTTGGCTGCTTGTGGTAGTAGTGAGAGTGGCGAAGAGGGTGCAGATGAAGGCACTTCCGGAGAGGAAGGCGAGACTAGTTCTGAGTATGACCTAGTGGAAGACGGGATGTTCACATACGCTGCCTCCGGAGAATTTCGTCCCTTTAGTATGACGAGCGCAAGTGGTGAAATGACTGGATTTGATATCGACGTTGCTCAAGCAGTCGCTGAGGAACTTGGACTTGAAGCAAATCAACAGAAACAGAAATTCGCTTCTATCGTAGAAGGAGTGAAGACAGGTCGATTTGATGCAGCGGTTGCGAGTCATACGATTACAGATGAGCGTGCCGAGCAGGTCGATTTTTCAACACCATACTACTATTCAGGTGCACAAGTATTCACAAGACCAGATAGTGATATTGAAAGTTTAGGTGACCTGGAAGGTATGGAAATCGCTGTTTCTAAAGGGTCTACGTACAGTACGTTTGCTGAAGAAGTGACTGATAACATTAAGACTTATGATAGTGATGTTGTCGCATTACAATCCTTGTCTAAAGGGCGTCATGATGCCGTGATTACAGACTTCTTGACAGGAAAAGAAGCGATGCAACAAGACTTGGAAATTGAAGCGAAAGATATGATCGAACGAAGTGAGCAGGCGATTGCTGTAGCCAAAGGGAATGAGAAATTGCTAGAGGATATCAATGCTGCCTTAGAAACATTGCGTGAAGATGGAACACTCGCAGAAATCAGTAATGAATACTTCGGTGACGATATCACAACAGTACCTGAATAAGCATCTGTGAATGCCAGAGGAAAAAAGAGTGCGCACATGCGTGCTCTTTTTAGTCCTCTCATTAGCGAACGAGCAATAAGGTAATTATGTAGATTTTAGGTATAAGATCAAGTGCATAGCATCAAAAAGATGAAGCGTTTTTTAAATGGATGAGGAGTTGATCGAGTTGTATTTAGGTTTTGTATCCTTTTGGTCAGGCTTTTTTGAAGCACTAATCAACAGCCGCGGTATATTTTTCGAAGCGGCACAAGTAACATTGGCACTAACGGCAGTGTCTATATTCATTGCTTTGTTTATCGGATTGTTTTTTGCTCTTCTTAAAATCTCCAACATTAAGCCACTCGAATGGCTTGCGAATGCTTATATATACGTCGTTCGCGGAACACCTCTTATTGTACAAATCTTCGTGTTTTTCTACGGACTGACTAGTATTTGGATGATTAGTGGATTCTGGTCCGTTGCGCTAGGTTTAGCTTTCCACAATGGTGCGTACATTGCTGAAATATTCCGAGGCTCCATCCAGTCTATCGGGAAAGGCCAATCGGAGGCTGGACGCTCATTAGGTATGAGTCAGTCTTTAACAATGAGGCGGATCATTTTACCCCAAGCTTTCCGTCGTGCCTTACCACCACTCGGTAATCAATTTATCATCGGGTTGAAAGATTCATCTTTGGCTGCTTTTATAGGCGTCCAGGAAATCTTTGCGCTTGCCACGACAAGAGGGGCAAATACATTTGATTATATGACATGGCTCCTTGTTTGTGCGGTCTACTACTTAATTCTTGTCTTCATCCTTACACTTGTTGTAGGTTTAGTAGAGAAGAAATTGTCTGTTAGTGATTAATGGAAGGGGACGTTTGGATTGAGAAAGAATATGATTGAAGTGCATAAGCTTAACAAATATTTCGGAGACTTACATGTGCTCAAAGATATAGATTTCAATGTTGAGGAGAGTGAAGTGGTTTGTTTGATCGGGGCCAGTGGGTCTGGTAAGAGTACGATGCTCCGTTGCTTGAACTTCTTAGAGATGAAAAATAGCGGAGAGATTCTTCTGAAGGGGGAAGAGGTCGACCCAAGGAAGAACGATCTGAACAAGGTGCGTCAACAAGTCGGAATGGTGTTTCAACACTTTAATCTTTTCCCACATAAAACCGTCCTTGAGAATGTAATGGAAGCTCCTACTCAAGTGAAGAAAACCTCCAAAGCGGATGCAAGAAAAGAAGGGAAAGCATTGCTGGAGAAGGTAGGGCTTGAGGATAAAGCCGATGACTATCCGTCTCGTCTGTCAGGTGGTCAAAAGCAGCGTGTAGCGATAGCGCGTGCTCTAGCCATGAAGCCTGAAATCATGTTGTTTGATGAGCCAACTTCAGCCCTCGACCCGGAGCTTGTAGGAGAAGTGTTGCAAACCATGAAGGACCTTGCCAAAGAGGGGATGACCATGGTCGTCGTCACTCACGAAATGGGTTTTGCCAGGGAAGTGGCGGATCGTGTTGTGTACATGCATGATGGGAAAATCGTTGAAACTGGCGCGCCGAAGGATATGTTTGAAAATCCACAAGAGGAAAGGACCCAAGCCTTCTTGAGTTCAATCTTATAATGAAAAAGACGATGAATTTTGGTTCATCGTCTTTTTTTCTACAAACGATATACAATTAAGGTGATTCCATGACTCTGAAGAGATGGTTTAGAATATCTAGGATGGGTAACATATCAAATAAGGTTTACGATTTTCGCGATAATAGATACACACCGAACCCGATCAGAGCAAGGGGCCAAAATCGTTTGATAAGCAACACGATGTCTTGAATCCAATTAAACCAGCCAGGAGTCGTTGGAGTGAATAAAGCAAAAGCTCCAATTCCGATAAAAATCAGTGCAGGCACCAATCCGGATTTCACTTTTTGATACCTCAGAAGAAAAGCGATTCCGATGATCAGTACATAAATACCCCAGTGGTCCCTCCAAAAAGGGAACTGATGGATGGCGTGGAAATGAATGCCGAAACCTAACAGGAGAGCTCCCGTAAATATATTGGAATATTCATTAGCCATGTAACTATGTAATAACAACGCGACACCCACAATTACGAGAAGAGTGGGCCACGAGTAATAAGGGCTCAGTTCAGGGAGGTTTAATTGGCGTAAAAGAAAGTAGGCTCCGAAGCCAATTAGTAAATACCCCATCAATGAGTTTTGTTTTTTCAACAAAATCACGTCCTTTAACCATGGTATAGAAGTGCCGTATCCTTGCGAAAGTGCTCAGGTTCTGGTATATTACAATCGGATTATAAATTATAGTTGTTCTAAATAAATAGTTATAATTTTCTATACAATGTAACTTCATCCTATCACAACAGGTTCAAAATCTGTTCATATTTTTTCAAAAAAATTTTAGCGGATACATGTTATACTAGTAGATATGAAATCAGTATGGAACGTTTAATGGGGGTAGATGTAATGCACATTTTAGCTGTCGGTTTAAACTATAAAACAGCCCCTGTGGAAATTCGGGAAAAGCTCACATTTTCAGAGGATCACTTACAAGAAGCGATGATCGAACTGAATGGACGCAAAAGTGTTCTTGAAAATGTGATTATTTCTACATGCAATCGTACGGAAATTTATGCTGTTGTCGACCAACTGCATACTGGACGTTACTATATTAAGCAATTTTTAGCGGATTGGTTTAACGTCGAGAAAGAGGAGTTCTCTTCTTTCCTTTCGATTTATGAAACAGACGGTGCGATTGAACACTTGTTACGAGTGACGGCTGGCCTCGATTCCATGGTTCTAGGGGAAACGCAAATACTAGGACAAATGAAACAAGCTTTCTTAAGAGCACAAGAAGCCAATACGACGGGTACGATTTTCAATCAATTGTTCAAGCAGTCGATTACCATGGCGAAAAAGGCTCATAAAGAAACAGAAATAGGAGAGAACGCCGTTTCTGTCAGCTATGCAGCTGTTGAACTAGCTCGTAAGATCTTCGGTGATCTTGTTCATAAACACATCGTTATTCTAGGCGCTGGAAAAATGGGAGAGCTTGCAGCGAAGAATTTACATGGATCAGGAGTCAAACAAGTATCTGTTGTAAACCGGACGTTGTCTAAAGCTCAAGTTGTTGCGGACCAATTTAATGGACATGCACATACGATGGAGGATTTGGATGCCGTACTTTCTGACGCTGATATTGTCATCAGTTCGACGGGGGCCACGGATTATGTCATCACACGTGATCGTATGGAGCCGATTCATAAGAAGAGAAAAGGCAAGCCTCTATTCTTTGTAGACATTGCTGTTCCGAGGGATTTGGATCCGGCAATGGAAAGTTTAGAGAGCGTTTTCCTTTACGACATCGATGATTTACAAGGTATTGTAGATGCGAACTTGGAAATGCGTAAACAAGCCGCTGAGCAAATCGAATTGATGATGGAAGCGGAAATCGTGGAGTTCAAAGAGTGGTTGCAAACGATCGGAGTCGTTCCTGTCATCTCAGCTCTTCGTACTAAGGCGTTGTCTATTCAAGCCGAAACGATGAAGAGTATTGAGCGTAAAATGCCTGAAATGACCGATCGTGAGAAGAAAGTCATTAGTAAGCATACGAAGAGCATCATCAATCAAATGTTGAAAGATCCGATTCTTCAAGCCAAAGAACTGGCCGCTCAGCCTGATTCGGATGAAACGCTTCAGTTATTCACTCAAATCTTCGGCATTGAAGAGCAAGTGGAGGACGAGATAAAGAAGCAGGAGAAGAAGAACGAAAAATCGGGGGAAGAAGAGAGTGAAGAGCCTACGCCTTTCTCTGTCATCGCCCCTATTGTTAACTCCTAAGGATGGATGTCCATATGTTAGATTTTAAATGGGTGTATGAACTCATTCTATTGCTTTATGGACTCAGTCTAATTGGATACTTTATTGACTTTGTACAGACGAACCGGAAGGCTAACCGTATAGCCTTCTGGTTACTTAGTATGGTTTGGGTTTTACAAACCTTTTTTTTATTGACTCAAGTACTCGTTAAAGACAATTTACCAATTATGACAGTCTATGATGGCCTTTATTTTTATACATGGATTCTGGTTACTTTTTCTTTGATCATTAATCGGTTATTTCGAGTCGATTTTCTCGTTTTCTTTACAAACGTTGTTGGTTTTCTAGTGATGTTGATACACATTTCCACACGGGCACAGAATGACTTGAAAGATCAAGGGGTCGAATTAGTTAATGAAATGCTTGTCGTGCATATCAGTTTAGCGATTCTTTCTTATGGCTTCTTTACCTTATCATTTATTTTTTCAATTATGTATCTGTTACAATATCGAATGTTGAAACAAAAGAAGTGGAACGCCAAGCTTTTTCGTCTCGGTGATTTAACGAAGCTGGATCATTCCTCTTACGTTGCCGTCATTCTAGGGGTCCCTCTCTTATTGATCGCCATTATCTTGGGAGTGACCTGGGGGTATGTATCCCCGGATACCTTTTACTGGTATGATTCTAAAACGCTTGGATCTTTTCTTGTGTTACTCGTTTATGTCGTTTATTTAGTGTTACGGGTGATCAAAGGATACCAAGGACGAGCGATTTCCATTTTTAATAGCGCTGCGTTTTTATTTTTATTGATCAATTTCTTTTTATTTGGTTCATTATCTAACTTTCATTTTTAGTTGTTGAGGAGGAAGAAGTGTGAGAAAAATCGTCATTGGTTCCAGAAAAAGTAACTTAGCTATCACACAAACAGAATGGGTGATCGAGCAGTTGAAGAATATCGATCCTTCCTATGAGTTCGAAATCAAAAGAATTTCGACAAAAGGAGATCGCATTCTGGATGTGACCTTGTCCAAGGTTGGAGGAAAAGGCCTGTTCATCAAAGAGATTGAACAAGCGATGTATGATGGTGAAATAGACATGGCTGTTCACAGCATGAAAGATATGCCAGCTGTCGTGGCCGATGGACTGACGGTCGCTTCCATTCCGATTCGAGAAGACCATAGAGATGCATTCGTGTCGAATGACCATGTTGCTCTCAAGGATTTACCAGAAGGGGCCGTTGTCGGAACAAGCAGCTTGCGTCGTAGCGCTCAAATCAAGGCGGTTCGTCCTGATGTTGAGATCCAGTGGATACGAGGCAATATTGACACGCGTCTAAGGAAGCTGAAAGAAGAGAACTATGATGCGATTGTTTTAGCGGCTGCAGGTTTGAAGCGTATGGGTTGGGACGATGACGTCGTGACAGAATATCTAGAGCCAGACGTCTGTGTGCCTGCCGTTGGGCAAGGAGCACTAGCGATTCAATGCAGAGAAAACGACTCCGAACTTCGTGGTTTCTTAATGAAACTGAATCATGAATATACAGAAGCAACCGTTAAAGCTGAGCGTAAGTTCCTTCATGACCTGAACGGAGGCTGCCAAGTACCGATTGGCGGTTATGCGTATCGAAAAGGGGATGAACTGGTTCTGACAGGACTCGTGGGAAACCCTGACGGAACGACGATATTGCAGGAAACGGCTACCGGAACGGATCCTTTAGAGGTGGGTAAAGAAGTAGCCGATCGTCTGAAAGCCCAAGGTGCACAAGAGATTGTCGACAAGGCAAAAGAGGAGTACGATCAGTAATGCAACCCTTTGAGGGGAGACGTTTTCTCGTAACAAGAGGAAAGTCTCAGGCGGGTTCGCTTATAAAAGCGATTGAAGATCACGGAGGGGAAGCGATTCATACCCCTCTGATCGCTTTTCAATTGAATGACTCTTGGGAAAATCAAGAGGTCCTTCGGCAACTTCACGACTATTCATGGGTTTTCTTAACGAGCTCTAATGGTGTGAAGTTTTTTTTCGCTTTGTTGAAACAATGGGGAGTTGCTGTTCCGGATCATGTGCGATTTGCTGTGATCGGCAAGAAAACGAACCATGCCCTTCATGACTATGGATATGAAGCAGGCTTTATCCCATCTTCTTTCAAGGCATCTGTAATGGGGCCGGAATTCTTTAAGCATTTTCCGAAAAGTGAAAAGATCTTGTACATACGGGGCAGCCGTTCTCGGGATGTGTTGCTGAAGGTCTTTCAAGAACAGCGTGTCTTTTTCCAAACGGTAACGGCTTATGATACGCTACTACTAAAGGAAAACAGAAACAAACTCGTAGAATATATCAATGAAAACCAGCTAGATGCCTTAACGTTTACGAGTCCTTCAACGGTTCTAGCGTTTAAGGCTATGATCGACAAGGGAAAAGCATATGAGCTCCCTTGTTTCTGTATTGGACCTACAACAGCTGAACAAGCAGATAAGGAAGGGTTCACATCTGTTTTTATGCCTGATCAATACACAATTGACGACATGATGAAACAAATGACAGAGTATTTTAGATGAAAAGGGGAACGATAGTATGTCAGATTTACAATTCAAGCGCCACCGCAGGCTTCGTCGCACGGACTCTATGAGGGCGCTAGTTAGAGAGACCCACTTGCGTAAAGACGATCTCATTTACCCCATTTTCGTTGTAGAAGGCGAGCAAGTGAAAAACGAAGTGGCTTCTATGCCAGGGGTTCACCAAGTTTCCTTGGATTACTTAACAGAAGAGATGAATGAATTGGTGAATTTGGGCATTCGCTCCGTCATCGTATTCGGAGTTCCTAGTGAAAAGGATGAAGTCGGCAGCCAAGCCTATCATCAGGAAGGGATTGTTCAACGGGCCATTCGCCAGATCAAAGAAGAGAATCCTTCTTTGACCGTAATCGCCGATACTTGCTTATGTCAGTATACAGACCACGGCCATTGTGGCATTGTACGTGATGGTGATATCGACAACGATGAATCGTTGAACTACTTAACACAAACCGCCGTCACACAAGCAGAGGCGGGAGCAGACATCATTGCTCCGTCTAATATGATGGATGGTTTCGTAGCCGCTATCCGTAAAGGTCTGGACGAAGCTGGTTTCAGTAACATCCCTGTGATGTCCTATGCCGTCAAATACGCGTCTGCGTTTTATGGTCCTTTCCGTGATGCTGCCCACAGTTCTCCGCAATTCGGCGATCGTCGTGCTTATCAAATGGATCCATCCAATCGTTTAGAAGCGATTCGTGAGGCTCAGTCTGATGTGGACGAAGGAGCGGACTTCTTGATCGTCAAACCAGCGCTCGCTTACCTTGATGTCATGCGTGAGGTGAAGGATCGCTATAATTTACCGCTTGTCGCTTATAACGTGAGTGGCGAATATTCCATGATTAAAGCGGCAGCGCAGAACGGCTGGGTGAATGAACAAGAGATTGTCATGGAGAAACTGACATCCATGAAACGAGCAGGAGCAGACTTGATCATTACGTATTTTGCAAAAGACGCGGCCAACTATTTAGATCAATAAGGAAGGGTGTATAAGATGAGAAACTTCGAACGTTCAACAACAGCCTATCAAAAAGCTGTAGACGTCATGCCTGGTGGAGTGAACTCGCCAGTTCGTGCCTTCAAGTCGGTTCAAATGGATCCGATTTTCATGGAAAAAGGAAAAGGTTCCAAACTGTATGACATTGATGGAAATGAATATATCGATTACGTCCTGAGCTATGGACCTCTCATTCTAGGTCATGCGGATGAAAAAGTGGTCGAGTCATTGAAAAGCGTGACTGAACTTGGGACAAGCTTCGGTACGCCTACGACGATTGAGAACGACTTGGCTGAGCTTGTCATCGATCGTGTACCATCCATTGAAATGGTTCGAATGGTCAACTCAGGTACAGAAGCAACCATGAGTGCCCTGCGTGTTGCGCGAGGCTATACAGGTCGTGATAAGATTCTGAAGTTTGAAGGAAACTATCATGGGCATGGCGATTCGTTGCTCATTAAAGCAGGCTCAGGCGTCGCTACATTAGGTCTGCCTGATTCTCCAGGTGTACCTGAATCTATTGCTCAAAACACGATTACGGTCCCTTATAATGATATAGAGAGCGTTAAATATGTATTTGAACAATATGGTGATGACTTAGCTGCCGTCATCATGGAGCCGGTTTCCGGTAACATGGGTGTTGTCCCTCCAAATGAAGGTTTCCTTCAAGATCTTAGAAAGTTAACTGAAGATAACGGCACCGTGCTCATTTTCGACGAAGTGATGACCGGTTTCCGTGTCGGTTACCATAGTGCTCAAGGTCACTTTGGTGTGACGCCGGATATGACGTGTCTCGGTAAAGTCATTGGTGGTGGACTTCCTGTAGGAGCTTATGGTGGTAAGCGTGAAATCATGGAACGTGTCGCGCCTGTAGGAGATATTTATCAAGCTGGAACTTTATCCGGGAACCCTCTTGCAATGACAGCTGGACTCGAGACCATCACGGCCATGGATGAAGAGGCATATGCATCGATTAATATAAAAGTGGACCGCTTGATTGAAGGGTTTATGGCGGCTGCTGAGAAGCACAATATTCCATTAACAGCGAACCGTGCTGGTTCCATGGTCGGTTTCTTCTTCACGAACGAGCCGGTAACGAACTTCGAGACGGCTAACGGTTCTGATTTAGAGATGTTCACGCGCTATTTCCAAGGTATGATCGAAGAGGGGATCTATCTCCCGCCTTCACAATTTGAAGGGCTGTTCTTATCTGTGAAGCATAGTGATGAGGATATTGAGAAGACGATTCAAGCAGCGGAAAATGTATTTGCTACGTTATAACAGAAAAGCTCAAAAGGCGGAACCTCAGGGTTTCGCCTTTTTATGTGTGCCCGGCCTTCTGTCCGAATAAGTCAAGGTATCCGAATTCGTGTATCACTTGTCCTAATCCTTCTGTTGATTGTCTGAAATATGATTTCTATTTTCATTGTGAACTTTCTGTGAGGGCTTATTGGCACCTCCGACAATAGCGAGGTACTACAAATTAAACGATCCATTTCCATCTATATGGATGAATGTCCGCTTGTTGGAGCAATCATTTGTAGGTTTATAGATTAATCTTACTAAGAATGATGCTTATTTGGTGGGTTTCCGCATAACCTAACGTATATCTACTCAACTATTGCATAGGTTGATTATAGAGACTAAGTATTTATTATACTTTGGGAGGGGACTGTACTTTGCAAAACCAACAAAATGTATTTTCCTTTTATTTAGATGAATCGTTATGGTTTAAGGAAGGACAGGGAGTGCGTGAGTTAATCGGTATTTCACTCGAGCCTGAAATCACGATTGAAGAGGCGGGGGATGAAGTTCGTTTAAAAGGTACGGTGGAACTGGCAGGGGAATATGTAGCGGCAGAAGATCATGATGATGAATCACCTCACTCTTCAGCGCGTGTCGTGAATCATGTGGAAACAGGAGAAGACGGAGAGTACCATTTCTCTCATTCCTTCCCTGTTGAAGTCACCGTTCCACTTGATCGAGTCTCAAGTCTTGATGATGTGTTAGTGGACATCGAAAGCTTTGATTATGAAATACCGGCAACGAATCGATTGCGTTTGCACGCTCAAGTCAATATCAATGGCATACAGCCTCAAGAACAACAAGCAACGAACGATGAGGCCTTTGATGAGCCTGCCACGGTCGGTCCGTTCAACTTTCCTGAAGAAAAAGAGAAGGAATCGCCTGTCTTGCCTGAGCGAGAAGCACCAGTCATTCAGTTGAATGATGAACAGGAAGCGAAAGAGGAAGAGAGCGGTCGTTGGTTATACAAAAAATCACAAAGCTTCCCTGAATTTTTCGGGCAAGAACAACAGCAAGATTACGTGGAGGAAGTCTCTTCAGAAAGCATAAGTATGGATGTGAGTGTATCGAAAGAAGAAAGTTCATCTTACGTTGAAGAACCATCATCGAGTTCCAGTTCTGAGAAGGAAGCACCGTCTGGTATGGACGGCATAAAGCAGATCTTCAAGCACCTTTTCCCGAATAGGGAAGATACGTACACGCAGATGAAAATGTATATTGCTCAGGAAGAAGAGACATTAGCGTCGATTGCCGATAAGTATGGCGTTTCGGTCAAACAGCTCGAGCGCGTCAATGAGTACGAGGAAGAGGATGTCTCTCCTGGGCAAATTGTTTATATTCCGAACTAAATCCATTTGTACTTGAAAGCGAGAAAAAGACCGATGACGAGGCCAAGTAAAAAGATATCGAACGTGGTCGGCCAAAAAATGGTCCGTAAAGCCTGAAAGACCAATATCGGCAGGAGTGACGTTTCAATAACGATCAGCCACGTTCGGCACCAAGATGGCAGTCGATAACGATAAAAACGGCTCAACACTGTTTCCTCCTGTCATATGGGGATGCCCATTTTTTGAAAATAGTTGACTAAATCCTGCATTTCTATATACAATATGAAATATAGTGTTTATACGTGAAATGCAGTGATAGGGAAGAGTACATGAACAATTCCTTCAGAGAGGAAAACGAATGCTGAGAGTTTTCCAGGAACCCTGTTGATGGAAGGTCGCCCATATAGCAGCTTCTTTGAATGTGAGTAGGAGAAGCCGGTTAGAAGCCGTTATTCGAATCGAGTGTGCAGGAGAAGTCTATCCTGTAAATTAAGGTGGTACCACGGAAATCAATCCCTTTCGTCCTTTATTGGATGAAGGGGATTTTTTATTTTTGATAAAGGAAAAGGAGGAAGATCCACATGAATCAGCCAGATCTTTCGATGCCAACAAAGTACGATCCGCAAGCTGTAGAAAAGGATCGCTACCAGTATTGGGTAGATGGGAAATTTTTTGAAGCGACTAGAGATGAGAATAAAGAGCCATACACGATTGTCATTCCACCGCCGAACGTAACAGGGAAGTTGCACTTAGGCCATGCATGGGATACAACATTGCAAGACATACTTACACGCGTGAAGCGTATGCAGGGCTATGATGTTCTGTGGTTGCCGGGGATGGATCACGCCGGCATCGCGACTCAAGCAAAAGTGGATGCCAAGCTTCGTGAGCAAGGCATCAACCGTCATGACCTTGGTCGTGAGAAGTTTCTCGAGAAGTCTTGGGAATGGAAAGATGAATATGCGAAGTTCATCCGAGCACAGTGGGAAAAACTTGGCCTTGGCCTCGACTATTCTCGCGAGCGTTTCACACTAGATGATGGGTTATCTGAAGCCGTGAGAGAAGTATTCGTTAAGCTTTATGAAAAAGGCTTGATCTACCGCGGCGAATACATCATTAACTGGGATCCTCAAACAAAAACGGCACTGTCGGATATCGAAGTGGAGTACCAGGATGTACAAGGGGCCTTCTACCACATGCGTTATCCTTTAAAAGACGGAGAAGGCAGCATTGAAATTGCGACAACTCGTCCTGAGACGATGCTTGGTGATACGGCGATTGCGGTTCATCCGGAGGACGATCGATATAAGCACTTGATCGGTAAAAAAGCGATCCTGCCGATTGTCGGTCGTGAGATTGAAATTGTAGCGGATGACTATGTAGATATGGAATTCGGTTCTGGTGCGGTAAAGATTACCCCTGCTCACGATCCGAATGACTTTGAAATCGGAAACCGTCATAACTTAGAGCGTGTCCTTGTTATGCATGAAGATGGGTCGATGAATGAAAATGCCAATAAGTATCAAGGCATGGACCGTTTTGAATGCCGTAAGCAAATTGTAAAAGACCTTCAAGAGCAAGGTGTACTGTTTGAAATTGAAGACCACATGCACTCCGTCGGTCACTCTGAGCGAAGTGGAGCTGTTGTCGAACCTTATCTATCTACTCAATGGTTCGTGGACATGCAACCGTTAGCTGATGCATCTATCGAGTTACAAAAAGGTGACGATCAAGTCCAGTTTGTCCCAGATCGTTTCGAGAAACCCTACTTGCACTGGATGGAAAACACGAGAGACTGGTGTATTTCTCGTCAGCTTTGGTGGGGACATCGCATCCCAGCTTGGTATCATAAAGAAACAGGCGAATTGTATGTAGGAAAAGAGGAACCGAAAGATCCTGAAAACTGGACACAGGATGAAGACGTGCTGGATACGTGGTTCTCTTCTGCCCTTTGGCCGTTCTCAACGATGGGCTGGCCGGATGAAGCGAGTGAGGACTTCAAGCATTACTTCCCGACGAACGTCTTAGTAACAGGTTATGATATTATCGGTTTCTGGGTAAGCCGCATGATTTTCCAGTCGCTTGAATTCACGGGCGAACGTCCATTCAAAGACGTTCTGATTCATGGCTTGGTTCGCGATGCGGACGGACGTAAAATGAGTAAATCTCTAGGCAACGGTGTCGATCCGATGGATGTCATCGATAAATACGGAGCGGATTCTCTTCGTTACTTCTTGTCAACGGGATCTTCTCCTGGCCAGGACTTACGTTTCCACTGGGAAAAGGTAGAATCTACGTGGAACTTTGCGAATAAGATTTGGAACGCTTCCCGCTTTGCCTTAATGAACATGGGTGATTTAAAAGTGGAAGACATCGATCTTTCTGGTGAAAAATCTGTCGCAGATCAGTGGATCTTGACTCGCTTGAACCAGACGATTGAGCAAGTGACTACCAATATCGATAAATACGAATTCGGGGAAGCCGGACGTCATCTTTACAACTTCATCTGGGATGATTTCTGTGATTGGTATATTGAAATGGCGAAGCTTCCTTTATACGGAGAAGACGAAGCGCGTATTCATACGACTCGTTCCATCCTTGCTTACACATTAGATCAAACGATGCGTATGCTGCACCCGTTCATGCCGTTCATTACAGAAGAAATCTGGCAGCACCTTCCTCATGAAGGTGAATCCATTACACAAGCTTCTTGGCCGACGGTTCGTGACGATTTCCACAACGAAAAGGCAGTTGCCGAAATGAATCGTCTTGTATCCATTATCCGTTCTGTTCGTAACATTCGCTCTGAAGTGGATACGCCGATGTCTAAGGAAATCCAGCTGATGATTCAGGCGAAAGACGAAGATGTTGTCGCAGAACTTGAGAAAAACCGTGATTATTTGGACCGCTTCTGTAATCCGAGTGAGCTTACGATCGGTACAGATCTTCAAGCACCAGAAAAAGCGATGTCTGCCGTTGTTACAGGGGCAGAGTTATATCTACCACTCGCTGGATTGATCAACATTGAAGATGAAATCAAGCGCTTAGAAGATGAGTGGAAGAAGTGGGATAAAGAAGTCGACCGCGTTCAGAAGAAGCTATCTAACGAAGGATTTGTGAGTAAAGCTCCAGATCACGTAGTTGAAGAAGAACGTAAGAAAGAAACCGACTATCTAGAGAAGAGAGCCAGTGTCGAGGCTCGCATTAAGGAAATGAAAGCGTAACGGAAGATTTGAGATAGTCGTATCCTAGGCACGAACACAACAACTTTGCAGGAGGGAGGGTATTCACATCGAATACTCTCCCTTTTTGAAAGAAGGGAACTAAAGTGGTCAACTATCAAGAAGCTCTCGACTGGATTCATAGTCGTGAAAAATTCAAAGTGAAACCAGGACTTGATCGAATGGAATGGATGATGGAGCGCGTAGGCCATCCTGAGAAAAGCATAAATGCAATCCACATTGCTGGCACAAACGGGAAAGGGTCGACCTTATCTTTTCTACGCGAACTGCTTCAAGCGCAAGGGTGCACGGTCGGAACGTTCACTTCTCCTTACATTGTACGCTTTAATGAGCGGATCAGTATGAACGGAGAACCCATTTCAGATGAGCATCTTTCAAATTTGGTAGAGCGAGTGAAACCTGTAGCAGAAGAACTAGCCAAGACACCTTTAGGGGAGCCAACAGAGTTTGAAGTCATCACGGCCATGTCGATGATGTACTTTGCTGATCAATCTCCTGACTTTGTACTATATGAAACAGGATTAGGGGGACTTTATGATTCCACGAATATCATACACCCGACCGTATCGATCATTACGAACATCGGCAAAGACCATATGAACATTCTAGGCGATACGTATGAACAGATTGCCTCTGAAAAAGCAGGGATCATCAAAAAGGGTGTCCCGGTCATTTGCGGAGCGAAGCAACCTGAAGCGATCCAGGTGATACGTGATAAGGCTGATGAAGAGGGGGCGGAAATGTTCCTCCTCGGTGAACAATTTCATGCATCACATACAACTAGCTCGAAAGCGGGAGAAACCTTTCAATACGATAGTAAAGACGACGGCACGCTTTCCCTCATAAGTGGTATGAAGGGCGTGCATCAAGTGGACAATGCCAGTCTTGCCGTGAAAACGATGGATGTGTTGAGACGAAAAGGTTGGAGTTTTGATCGTGATTTATATGCCGAAGCTATCAAAGAGACTAAGTGGCCGGCGAGATTTGAAACCGTTCTGGATGACCCTGTGGTTATCATAGATGGAGCCCATAACGAAGAGGGGACTAAAGCGCTAGTGGAAACCTTGAAAAGTCATTACGAGGACAAAAGGATTACACTCGTGTACTCAGCTCTCGAAGACAAACCAGTACGGCGAATGTTAGAGATACTCTCAGAAGTTGTCGATTGTGCCTATATGACGACCTTTGATTTTCCTCGAGCCTTAAGTGCAAATCAATTAAAGAACCTTTCACCAATCGAACAGACGACTGGTGTGGAGGACTATGAACAAGCGATCGAACAAGCTGTTTCTCAAGTTGATCCTGACGATTTATTGCTGGTTACGGGCTCGTTGTATTTTATATCTGAAGTAAGGAAATATTTTGAATCAAAGAGAAATATATGGTAATATGTTAATTGTCTGAATTTTATTTAAAATTAGTGCTTTCGTAGGGAAGAAGGGGTAGGGATGAGCAAAAATAAGAAAGTAGCCGTCTGGCTAATCTGGATACTCGTATGGCCGACGAGTATTTATTTTCTATTTGAGAGCACGAACCCCCAGATAGCTGGAAATGAACTGGACATCCTGGCTTTTGCAATCTTGGCTTCCATTGTGGCACTATTTCCTCTTCAAATAGGAGAAAATCCAGTCTTCTTCACTCATGGCGTTTCGTTTGCCGTGTTCTTGTATTACGGATTGGCTGTAGAAGTGATTGTTTCACAGGTTGCCTTACTCTTTGTTTTGACAAAGCTGAGAATAGGAAAGGCGAATCTGCACCGTATTCCCGTCAACTTTCTGATGTTCCTCATCATTTCTGTCGTATCTGCGCAGGTTTACAACCTGTTGGGAGGCCAGCACGGAGAAGAAGCGATTGCATCCACTGCGTATGTGATTCCCATCGTGGCCTATGCCTTGTTCGAGCTTATCTTTAACCAATTCTCCATTAAAGTCGTAGCGAAGTTCTTATATAACCGTCATGTGAAGATGTTTGACCAGGGGTTGTTGTGGGACTTGATATCTGGCCTTCTCGTAATACCGGTTGGGTTTCTTCTCTACATGATGTATGTCGAATTCGGCTTAAGTGCGATATTCTTTGTCGGTATTCCATTCATCCTGATTTCAGGCATGCTGATGCTCTATCATAATAGTGGACTAGTCAATAAATACTTGCAGCGCACAAGTAAGATCGGTCATGAGTTAACCGGAAATCTGGGGGTCACAGATGTCCTTGATCTATTCGTGGATCGTTTAAGTAACCTGCTCCCCGTTGATTATATTTATATCTTTGATGTCGCTTCGAATAAAGAAATGAATTTAATTCGTTTCTTTGATCGGTCGGAACAGGTATCGTTTCCAGATATATCGTTACATAAAGGTGAGAGCATCAGTGGAAACACATGGAAAGAAGGCAGAAGCTTCAATTATAAATACCGTAGTGAATGGGCACATCTTGAAAATAAATACACCCCGCCACAAGCAGAGAGCTCTCTGTCAGTCCCTTTGGAGCGTAAAGGGGAAATCGTTGGGGTCATCACCATTTACTCCAACCAAAAACGTGCCTTCAGGCAATTCCAGTTTATGATCCTGAACATTCTAGGAAACTATTTAGCTGTAGCGATTGAAAACGCGAGACACTACGAAAGGACCAAACAACAGAGCGAACGCTGTCCTCTGACAGGTCTGTACAACTTTCGGTATTTCCAGGATCATCTTCACGAAGTATTTGCTACAACAAGTGGAGATGAACCAGATCCGATTTCTGTGATCCTTCTAGACATCGACCATTTTAAGCAAGTGAATGACACGTATGGTCATGAAGGTGGGAATGAAATCCTTTGCCAGTTCGCGGAGCGGCTGACGAGCATGGTCGGGGGTCATGGTGTAGTCGCGCGCTATGGTGGTGAAGAGTTCGCGATTCTTCTGCCTCACTATGAGAATTATGAGGCCTATAGTATTGCAGAAGAGATTCGCAGAGTCATCGTGGAACAGCCTTTCGTGACGTACCAGCATATATTAACTGATCAGGAGCCCAAAGAAGTGACGATTTCTGCTTCGATTGGGGTTGCCTCTTATCCGAACGACTGTGAGGGACCGCTTGAATTGATCAGGCATGCAGACAGGGCGATGTATGTTGGAGCGAAGCAGCGTGGGCGTAATCGGGTTGCGAGTTATGAATATATGAAAACAGCAGCGGAGTCGTAAGTGACTCGGCTGCTGTTTTTCTTTAGTAGCTACAATTTCCTGTTCCCTGATTTGCTTCGATATTTTCATTTTGTAGGGGGTTGCTGACCGCACCTTCAACACAAATTGTTCCTTTTGCTGGCTGTGTGAAGCTTGACCCGGATGCAAAGGATAATGCACCTTTCACAATTAGTTTGCTGTCCTTCTTCATATTAAGTTCCCCGTAAATCGTCACCGAACCTAATACCACTATTTTTGCACTATTTTTCATTTCCAATCTTTCATTAAAAGTTACAGCACCGTCTATAGTATGCGTTGAACCCTTTGAGATACTCACTGGTTGTAGACAAGTCAAGGAATTTTGGGTTATTGTGTTTGATCCTTTTACATTTAATTTTGAGCAATCATTTGTAGCAACATCACCATCATTGCTATCATCGTTCTCATCCTCACCTGGATTTTCTCCGTCAGAGAGTGCTATATCTATCTCCTCAGATCGCTTAGTAATAATTGTGGAAGTAGTATATTTCTTATTTTCTTTGTTTGTGTCGCTCTCAATCATAGTAGTTATCTTTATTGATGTAGGATAGTTATTAGTCGTGATGCATTTTTTTCCATTTAAAGAAGTGTCTTGTTTAATGTTTAAAGGAGCGTTCGTTGTGGATGATTTATCTAAGTTTTCAATGTATAATTCACTTATAGTCAATTGTTCCTTAGTAATTAAGTTGGAATAGAGATAAGGGGCTTGACCGTCATCATCCAACCTTATAGTATGGCGGTCTACTAAACAGATCTCCATATTTTCTTCGGTGATCTGCTCTCTGATAATCGTAAGTATCGAATTGGTTTGTTGCTTTAAGTCAATTTCGTTTTGGACTTTCGAATTAGATTGGTAAGTTTGGGTTACTAGACTCCCGGCAACAGTAACAATAATACCGACTAATGCCAGAGCAGCTAACAGTTCGACTAAAGTGATTCCTTTGTTATTAAGTAAATTATTCATAAGACTTCTCCTTATGATAGATTGGAATGGGTAGTATGTACTTGGATGAAAAAGGTTTGACCCTTGTTGAAATATTAGTATCAATCGCCTTGATGGGTATCGTCATAACTGTTTTTCTTTCTCTTTTCAGTGACTATATGCTCATGACGGATAGGGTGGAAAACGAAGTCGATGGAGTGAATCTAGTTGAAGAAGTTTCCTATTACGTTATAAATGGTCCCTTAGTACTGTCGGATGGATGTACAAATAATGGTAACACAGAATTAGATATCTCATTTATTTCTAATAATGATTCTTATGGATTAGATCCTTCTAATCAAGTATATTACACAACAGAGCAGAATCAAACGTACTATTTCAAAGTACAACAAGTATGTCAAGAAAGTGATGATGAATTATTACAACTAGTACCTATCGAAATTATAGTAGAACGAAAACTAGAAAACGGCGATAGTGTAGAAGTAATAGAAGTACATAAATACATAAACAGAACGGAGGTTTCCGAATGAAGGGTAAATTCACCAATGAGAGGGGTGCAGCCCTTGTTCTTGTGTTGTTGTCGATTTTCCTTGTTATGATATTCGGTGCCGTTCTTGCTTCACAAATTAACAATTCAGGTCTTCAAGTGAAGAAGTCTCAACATAATGTACAAGCTGAAGCTCTTGCGGTGATGGGAGAGACTTACTTTATTGAAAGTATCGAATTACTGAAAACTAATCAAGATCCTGTAGTCTCTATCAAAGAAGTGTGGGAAGAAGAGAAGGATAGTGATCTAGATGGTCACAGAGAAATAGATGACAACCGAAGATTTAATGTGGAGTTAATTAGCAGCACCTTAAAAGATTCTGGACAATTTCAAATGACTTATAAAAGCATTGGAACAGCCTATGGTACCAATGAAGAAATCGTAAATACTATCTCACTAAATTCTTCTTCAAGTGAAGAAGATTGGATTCAAGATATACTTGACCATAAAGAAGAGTTAATCAGTAACAAGAAAAACGGTAAATATAAGACACTGAATTGTAGGGTTGATGATTGTACCGACGATGTAGAAACAATATGTGAAAATAATTATTGCGCCATTGATGAACAAGGGAATATTTATTTAGAAGGAACTTTACAACTAAATGGGAAAGGAAATAACGAGCATGACATCGATTTAGATAAGAACCTGTGGGTGAATGGGTCTACAATCTTAAAGGGGAACAGTTCGGTTAGTATAGATGGCTTTGCATACTTTGAGGGTAGTTCTTTAACAATGAAAGGAAATACTTCCATTGATATTGCAGGGGACGCATATTTTGATTTTTTAGGTGATAACCTTTCTGGAAGTATTGAGAAAGATGTAGTAGTAAGGCGTAATGCTTATTTTGAAATAGAAGATACTCTTCCGGTGGATAAGGAAGCGTTTTGCATTGTAGGGAAGTCTAATGTTGAAGGATTAGGTGGACAAAGTTGTCCGTAAGGAGGTGTGATTGATTTTGACAATACAAATCATTAGTTTCGTCTTAGCAGCTTGTATATTGATACTATTCGTTAATCGTATGCGCACGGGCTACGATAAAAAAAGTACATGGATGCTACTTTCAAGTTCTATTTTAATTACTCTGTTAGTAGTGGCAACTTCCGTAGTATTTAATTGGTTCACAACTATTCTACTAGCTTTATTAATTACCGGACTTATATCCATCCTCCTTTTGCCGCGATTAAGGAAAGAAGAACATGAACAAGAGGAAAGCCTTTGGTTTGAAGAGGACGAATCGCAGCCGGTCGCTGTCCAGAATGAGCTCCAGAGAAGTGAAGAGGAACTGGTAGAGATCGAACTTGTTGAAGATGGTGAGAAAGAGGAATCGTACGAAGAAGAGAAACAGGATGGTATCAACGAAGACCAAAATACTATTAATTATGATGGAGCTGATGACGAAGCAGCTGCCATGGTTGAAATTGAAGAGCGAACAGAGGAGGAGCCTATTGTTGAGAGCCCCCCGTTGAATATAACGGAAAGTGCTTCTATTAATGGAAAAGAAGAACAGGAACCTAAACCAACATCCTCTGCTGATCTTGTAGATATAGACTTCGAAGACGAACTCTTAGCCAACCGAAGGAAATCCGTTGATGATGAAAACTATACATATCCGGAATCTGAACCGATAAAAGAAGAAATGCCTGAGAGAAACTTTGAGGAGTTACTCGAACTTGAGGACGAAGAAATCGACACATACAGGGAAGAGAAAAAGACGGAGAAGCGTAAGATTGACATTGATATGGATGACTTTGAGATTCCCGAAATGGATTTGGATGAAGGGACGAATAGGTAGAGAGGTGAGAGGATGGAGCATGCCAAGGGGTTAGGACTGTTAGCTGGAATGACCGCATTTCTATTACTATTTACATACGCAGGACCTCTAGGGTGGCAACTCGTGTCTGGACAGGAAACCGTATATGAACCGAATACAGCCGTTGCCGGCGTCAGTATAGAGGGGTTAGAACGAAGTGAAGCACTCGTGAAATTATCTGAACAATCGTCTGATTGGAAACAGCAGAAGGATATTCGCCTGGAATCAAGTTCAGGAGCGATGGTGGTGTCTTCTGACTTCATCACGTTTGATGTTGAAGAAACATTAGATGAAGTCGTGCAAGGTTCGAGCCAATCATTTGTAGTGGAAGTGGATGAAAGCTATAAGGCTGAAGTAGAAGAAGAATTCACTACAGAAGTCGCGGAAAATTTTGAATGGGAGAAATGGGTAGCGCAGGTTAGAGATCAAGCATCAGACCTAACTGATGACCCTTTGACATTCTCGATGTACGATTACATCCCAAGTGAAGTGCTCGGACTCTATGAAACAGTTGCAACCTATGAAACTACTGTCAGCAGCGATCCATTATTGGTGGATTTACTTTCTGTGATGAACGCGCTGCCGGTCAATGGGCAACAGTCCTTTTCTTTGCTTGAAGCAGCAGAGGAATTCCCTGTAGCGATTAGTGCGGAAACGTTAAATCCTATCGCCACAGTGATTTATGGAGCGGCCCTTGAGACGAACTTCTCTATTCAACAGCGTCATATCAGTCAGCGGCTTCCCGAGTATGCTGAGCTTGGTAAGGAAGCGAGTGTCAAACCGGAACAGAACGATGATTTTGTGTTGTTCAACCCAAATGAGTCTGCGTATTCGATTCATCTCGCTTTAGAAGGATCAACTTTATCAGCGGAGATTCGAGGCTATCCTTTTGTCGATAAGTATTCGAGCAGAGTGGATGATGTACAATCAATCGAGCCGCGCACCATCGTTCAATACACTTCTTATGTCAATCCTGGTGACGTTGAGTTGAAACAAGAAGGAGAGCAAGGACAAAGTGCTGTCGTCTACAGAGAAACGCGGGGAGAGAACGGCCTTATAGAAAAAATGGCTGAAGATTATTACCCGCCTCTGAACCGTGTTGAATTGAGATACGGTATTGAAGGTGAAGACAATACCTCAGGTGAAGGTTCGGATTCTTCCGGTGGTGATGCTGGCTCGAATGATGACACTTCAGATGAGAACACAGCAGCTGAGGGCGAAGGATCGAACTCAGGTGAATCTTCTGATAATGAAGAACCAACGGATAGTGATGAAGCATACACTGGGGACGACGCACCAGAGGTTGATCCATCTAATCCGATTTGGGAAGAAGATGAAGCGGATGAGAATAAGTAAGGAGATTTCAAAATGGCTGAACGAAAAAGGTTAGGAGATATTCTAAAAGAGGCGGGTCTCGTTTCAGAGGATCAAATCAAAGAGACCTTAAACGTTAAGAAATCGGACCAAAAGTTGGGTGATGCTTTACTTGAGCGTGGGCTCATTACCGAGCAGCAATTGATTGAAGTATTGGAATTCCAACTTGGATTTCCGCACGTATCGTTGTACCGGTATCCAGTGGATACATCTTTACTGAGCATCGTCTCAAAGGACTTCGCCTCAAGAAACATGGTGATGCCGCTTAAGAAAGAAAACAATGAGCTGACCTTGGCGATGAATGATCCGATGGACTACTATACGATTGATGATTTGCAAATTGCGACAGGCTTTCAGATTCTTCCGGTTATTGCGACGAAAGATGAAATCATTCAAGCCATCAATAAGTATTATAATTTGAAAGAAACCGAACAAGAAATGCCGGATGATGATGGCGAACAAGCACCTGCAATTAAGCTGATGAATCAAATTTTGCAAACGGGTGTTCAAATGAAAGCAAGTGACATTCATATTGACCCTCAAGAAAGTAAGGTTCTCATCCGTTATCGTGTCGATGGACTACTTCGTACAGAACGTACGGTCACAAAAAATATGCAAAGTTCTTTAATTGCGCGTGTGAAAATCATGGCCAATTTGAACATTACAGAAACACGATTACCTCAGGACGGTCGCATCAAAGCGAATGTCAATTCTGTTCCCGTTGATTTGCGAATCTCTTCACTGCCTACTGTTTACGGGGAAAAAATCGTGATCCGGATCTTGGACCTCGGCAGTGTATTGAACCGGTTGTCTGAACTCGGATTTAACAAAGTCAACTATCAACGCTATATGAAGATGATTGAGCAGCCCTCTGGAATGATTTTAATCACGGGACCAACAGGATCGGGGAAATCTTCTACTTTGTATGCATCGTTGAACCATTTGAATACGGACGACCAAAACATCATTACCATTGAAGACCCTGTCGAGTATCAAATCGAAGGGATCAATCAAGTGCAAGTGAATACTCAAACGGGGTTAACTTTCACGAATGGTTTACGGTCTGTACTCCGCCAAGACCCTGATATTGTCATGGTCGGAGAAATTCGCGATTCAGAAACAGCGGAAATTGCCGTCCGTGCTTCATTGACTGGGCACCTTGTTTTCTCGACGTTACATACGAATGGGGCTGTAGCTACTATTCCAAGGCTCATTGATATGGACATCGAGCCTTATCTCGTTGTATCTTCATTATCTGGAATTGTGGCACAACGTTTGGTGAGGCGGATATGTCGCGATTGTAAAGAGAAGAAAGAACCGACAGAGATGGAGCGAGAAGTATTTGAGAAGCGAGGGTTATCCATCAGCGATGTGTATTACGGAAAAGGGTGCAGTAACTGCCAATACACAGGATACCGAGGAAGATTGGCGATTCAAGAAGTTCTCGTGATGGATGACGAAATCAGAAAAATGATGATGAACAATCAATCGATCGCTCAAATTCGTCAGTACGTTTGGCGAAATGGCATGATTTTTCTCATTGATGACGGATTATTGAAAGTGAAGAAAGGATTAACTTCGATTGAAGAAGTGATGCGTGTAGCGTTAGACGACTAGGAGGATCAGAATGAAAGAACGCCTTGATCATTTACTGACAGCAGCATTCAAATTAGAAGCTTCAGACATCCACGTAACGGTGGGTGTGCCACCGATCTTCCGTTTGCACGGAGAATTGAAGCAGTACGGAAAAGAAGTGCTGAAGCCGAAGCATACAGAAGAGATGGCAAAAGCGATTTTGTCAGAAGAGTTGTGGGAGCAATTGAAGGATAAAGGTGAGCTCGACTTTTCCTACGGGATCCCAGGCGTATCACGCTTTCGTATAAATGCTTATCACCAGCGAAACTGCATTTCTCTGGCTGTACGGATTGTTCCAACGGAGATTCCGTCTCTTGAGGACTTGCGTATGCCGGAAATATTGACGAAAGTCGCTCAAGCTCAACAAGGATTGGTTTTAGTGACAGGTCCAACGGGAAGTGGGAAGAGTACGACTCTTGCCGCTATGATCGATTATATGAATAAGCAGATGCGCAGACACATCATTACTCTTGAAGATCCCATTGAATATTTGCATTCTCACCAGTATTGCATCATCGATCAAAGAGAAATCGGCTTTGATACAAAAAACTTCGCAAATGGCTTGCGCGCTTGTTTGCGTCAAGATCCTGATGTGATTCTTGTCGGAGAAATGCGGGACCTTGAGACGATTTCGACAGCGATTACGGCGGCTGAGACCGGACATTTGGTATTAGGGACCCTACATACAACAGGAGCGGCGGCAACGATCGATCGAATCATCGACGTGTTTCCGCCCGAGCAGCAACCACAAGTACGGATCCAACTCGCAAGCGTGCTGGAGTCGATTGTCTCCCAACGTCTTTTCCAAACGAAAGATCGTAAAGGACGGCGAGCGGCTACAGAAATCCTAAGAAATACGTCAGCGGTGAAGAATTTGATTCGGAACGAAAAGATCCACCAAATTCAGAACGTCATCCAAACGGCTAAGTCGGAAGGGATGCATACGCTCGAAATGTCTGTGAAGGAATTACTGGATGAGAACGTGATTACCGAAGAAGTAGCCGGACCGTTTCTTCAAGAAAGAGGGATGTAGATGGCCTACTTTACGTACAAAGGCCGTGATCGTCGTGGTCGTTTGAAGGAAGGTCGATTAAAAGCGGGCAGTCAACGGGAAGCGACCGCTCTCTTGCGTGAAGATGGTGTGACTCCTTTTCAAGTTTCACAAATGGATGGCCTATTATTTAAGGACATTCATTTAGGGAATCCTGTTAAGAACCAAGATTTCGTCATCTATTTGCGCCAATTCTCAACATTGATAGATGCAGGGATTTCCTTGATCGAGGCCACTTATATATTGAAAGACCAGACTTCGAGTCGAGGACTGAAAAAGACACTTTCCGAAGTAGCTGATGATTTAGAAGCTGGACACGCTTTCTCGGACGCAGCTGCTAAGCATCGTAAAGTCTTTCCGCTTATGTTCATCAACATGATGAAAGCAGGGGAAGTCGGCGGTAATATTGATGAAATCCTTGAGCGAATGGCGATGTATTATGAAAAGCAGTATGAACTGCGTCAGAAAATCGTCTCTGCGTTATCTTACCCATTGGTTGTCGGGATGATTGCTTTTGCTATTGTGATTTTCATGCTCAGCTTCGTCGTACCACGGTTCGCCAGTATGTTTTCGTCCTTTGCAAGTGACATTCCTCCGTTTACACAGTTTGTGTTAGGTCTTGGAGACTTCTTCAGTTCATTCTGGTGGGCATTTATCTTTCTGCCTGTCATCTTGTACCTGATCTATAAGTACAGTTTGAAGTATGAAAGGTTCGCGTACGTTGTAGACTATGCCAAAATGCGTGTTCCTTACTTTGGGGGTCTCGTTCAAAAAGCGGCATTGGCGCGTATGACGCGAACGCTTAGTTCCCTTTTTAACAGTTCTGTTCCAGTGCTGGAGGCTGTTCAGATCACCGAGCGGATTGTCGAGAACAAAGTGATTGAAGAAGAGCTGCAAAAAGCGCGTGAGTCTTTGGAGAGTGGGGAATCCATGGCTAAGCCTTTAACAGAACACTGGGCTTTTCCGAGCATGGTGACACAAATGATCAGCGTCGGTGAAAAGACGGGTGCTTTAGATCAAATGCTAAATAAAGCGGCCGATTTCTACGAACGTGAAATCGATCATGCAACAGACCGGATCAAAGCTCTGATTGAACCGATTATGATTGTGATATTGGCTTTGATTGTCGGTGCGATTGTGATGGCCATCGCCGTTCCGATGTTCTCAATCTTTGAAAATATTCAATAACATATTTTTACTAAAATTTAGCATATCGAATGTAGCCAATAGTATTGTAGTGTAGTATCATTGAATCAGAACGAATGTCATAGTTTTGGATGTGATGATCAGTTATTTGTAGGTGGGCACTTAAATAACTGGGAGCAAGTAGTGCAACCGGCCGGAGAACGCTTCAGTATGCAGTTTTCTGGCTTTTTTTATAATTAAATATAAAGGGGAGAAAGTAATGAAAGCTTTATTGAAGAGTCGTTTGAAGAACGACAGAGGTTTTACGCTTGTTGAATTGTTGGCGGTTATTGTGATTTTAGGGATTATTGCAGCGATTGCTGTGCCTAGTATTGGTGGAGTGATTGAGCGTTCAAAACAAGACGCTACTGTTGCAAATGCTGAGCAAATTTTAGAGGCGTCTCGACTTATGGTAGTAGCAGAAAATGTATCTCCTGGATCCTCAGGAGCTGATCCTGTGGTTATAACATTGGAAGGCACACATGATCCTAGTGTTGACAACTTTGGTTTAATTGAGGGTGGGTATATTGAAAACGGCTTGGCTGACACAGAAGGAAATCCATATGGTACAGCTCAAGTTTGGTATTATAATAATGGAACAAACCCAGTGTACACAATAAGATTGGAAGGAACTAACTATACTATTGGGGCCTCATCTCCTGTATCAAAAGCGGATTTGGACCGTGACTCTGTTGAAGTGAAGTAACTAGAAAAATCCCTCAAGCGAGGGATTTTCTTCTACATAAAATTAAAATTAGGAGAACATTCCCATGACAACATTCCTCACCATTTATTTCTTCATCCTCGGCACCATCCTCGGTTCCTTCTACAACGTCGTAGGCCTACGTTTACCGAACGGAGAACTATTTAAAGAAGAACGCTCTTACTGCCCCAAGTGCCACAAAACGCTTACATGGTATGAATTGATCCCGATTCTATCCTTTCTCTTCCAAAAAGGACGATGCAGGAACTGCAAGCAAAACATATCTCCGCTTTATCCAACGATGGAACTGTTAAGTGGATTTACGTTTACTCTCAGCTATTATCTTTTGGGTTGGCAGTTGGAGTTGTTGCTCGCTATTTTATTAGTCTCGGTTTTTCATATGATCATAGTGTCCGATATCGCCTACATGATCATTCCGAATCGGCTTTTGCTTTTCTTCTTTGTGCTATTCCTGATTTATCGCATCATTGATCCGTTGACCCCTTGGTGGTCCTCGATCATTGGTGGTGTAGGGGGGATCGTTTTAACCGCTGCAATCATCTTAGCGAGTAAAGGTGGTATGGGTGGGGGCGATATGAAGCTTTTCGGACTGCTTGGTTTTGTTTTAGGTTGGCAATTGCTGCTTGTTACGTATTTCTTATCGACATTGATCGGGGCGGTCGTAAGTGGTGTTTTACTTGCGACAGGGGTAATCCAACGAAAGAACCCGATTCCGTTTGGTCCTTTTATCGTTCTTGGGGCGAGTTTTGCCTTTTTTTCTGGTAGAATGATCATAGACTGGTACTTACAAACTTTCTTCTAAGGTGGAGGTCGTCGTTGTGTTTGGTTGGAAAAAAGATAAACGTGTACATATTGTAATCAAAGATCATACCGTTCGTTACGTGATTGCTCCACCAGCTGATCCTTCACGAATTGAAGCTTATGGGGAAGAGTTTTTACCAAACGACATGGTACAGGATGGGATCATTCAGCATATTCGTCGCTTTGAAATGGTGGTCGAGGATATTGTAGCAAAGCATCGATTGAAGAACGCTCCATTGTTTTTCTGCGTACCGGATTCTTCTGTCATCCTCCGTCATTTATCCGTTCCAAGTGAGGTAGAGGACGATGCGATCAAAGGATACTTGTATCAACAGCTAGGAGAAACGATACACTTGCCGTTTGAACAACCCGTCTTCGATTATGTGAAAATGAGCGACGATGATCGCGAGAAGGAAGTGTTCGTCGTCGCCTATCCTCAAGATAAAATTCAGCAGATGGAAGAGAGCTTTGTTGTATCGAACTTGAAGCCGCAAGCGGCCGACCTCTCATCTTTATCTGTCTATAGAGTGTATGAAAAGCTGACGTTTACGACAGAGGATGAACATTTGCTTGTCGTCGAGTGGAACATTGATGGAATCTCGTTGACCGCTTTTCATAATGGTGTTCCACAGTTTTCTAGGCAAATGAAATCCTCGTTAGCGACGAATGAATGGAAATCCTTTTCGGCAGACGGCAAGCATCAATTGCACTGGACGGGTGAAATTGCCGATATAGAGGGTTATGTCACAGATCAACTCGGTGAATTGACGCGTATATTGAACTTTTATCAGTTTTCCGTTATGAAAGGCCAAGCGGCTATTACACGGGTTGTGTTGGCTGGCGACTGGGCGTATTTTGACGAATTACATAATAGAGTGTCAGAGAGAATAAGTGTCCCTGTAGATACGGTTTCGTTGGATCAGTTAGATATCCAACTGCCAGACCGTTATGCGGACGCTGTCGGATTAATCTACAAAGAATAGGAAAGTTAGGCTTGCAGGAGTGATGGTCGTGCTCATAGATATCAATCTACTAGAAGAAAAAGAACAACCGAATCGACTCCCTTTGTTCACGATTGGCTTAGGCATTTTGCTTCTATTTTTAATAGGGGCTGTTTTCTTATGGCAGAACCAAGTGCTCTCAACAGAGCAAGAGCGTCTTCAAGAAGAAGTGCAGATGCTGCAGGCAGAACAAGCGAACTATCAAGCGGTTGGGGAGGATGTTGAACAAGAACAGCGCAGAGAGCTGGTCGAGGCTGCCAATCAAATGGACGATGCGGTGTTTCCGACGGTCGCTTTAGTGGAACGGATGATTGCCTTGCTTCCAGAACGCGGCTATTTTCAGTCGTATGTGTTCGATAATAGTGGTTTATTGGATATTCAGGTGCGTTTCGACTCCTTGCAAGAGGTAGCGGCCTATACGAATGCCTTATCGGAAGAGCGTTACGTCGATGCTGTTGAAGTGGGCAATATACTTACTGAATCAGTGGATGAGGACCTCAATCAGTTCGAATATCGTCCCAGATATATTGCGACTTATGCAGTTACGATACATAAGCAGTTATTCCGAGAGGAGGTGACGGCTGATGCGAATGGAGTGGACTCGTAATCAGTTTTTCACCCTTCTGATTACCATAGTCGTCGTAGTGGGGATAAGCTTCATAATGTATCAATTCTTTTATCTACCAGAGAAAAAAGAAGTCACCCAATTAGAGGAAACCGTTGCGACAGAATCTCAGCTTCTTCAAGTACTTGAACAAGAACAGAGTGAGGAAGAAGAGGTCATTTCTTTGGCAACTTCAAGAGAGGTCCAAAGCAAGCTTCCTGTATTGAAAGCTCCAGATCAAATGTTGCTTGCGTTGGAGCGTGCAGAATCTGTCTCGAATAGTTTTATAGAAAGTATTGCTGTCAATTCTTCAGCAGTTTTGACACCAGAGGAAGAACCATCCTCTTTAGATGTTGATTCAGATATTGGTGAAGACGAGGGTCCAGTAACTGATGTTGACCCAGAAGTGGAACAGACGGAAGCTCCTTTACCTGTTGGTGTTTCCTCGATGACGTTTGATTTGTCTGTAGCATCTCAAAACTTCACAGACCTGATGTCGTTCTTAAGTGAAGTGATGGATAGCTCGAGAATCGTGAGTATCGAGTCCGTCAGCTTTAATGATGACCGCATTATCGAGGGCGAATTGACATATTTCTTTTATTTCGTCACGTTGTCGGCTTATTATTACCCTGGTTTGGATGAGCTTGAAGATGAATTGCCGGAGTACCATTACAATACAGAATCGAACAAACAAAATCCATTTCCTTATGGAGACGGTGAGACGAACTTGAATGAGGCTGAACAGTCTGAAAACTAGGCTTTTCTAGTAGTGTCCCTCCTGCTTTCTCTATGAAAAAACTTGTCGAAGACGTAGTGACAAATTTCACCGTTCTTTTTATCACTGCTGTGATAGGGTTTAGACAAACCTGGCGGGAGTGAGTGAAGGATGAGTTCAAAAAATAAGATATCCATTTCATTTAGAGAAAACCAACGAAATACAAATCAGACCGTGAAGCGGGCAAAAGATGAACAAGCTGCTTCAGCAGAGCCGGACGATGACAAGGAATGGACGGAGAAGCCGAAAGTCTACTCTCTACCTGTGCCCAAGAAAAAAAGGCGGCCCTCGGCGATCAAACCCATCCTTGTTTCGACAGCGACGGCTCTTCTGATCAGTTTTGGTTTAGGCTTCTTATTATTACGGATGTTTGTTTCGTTGACCGATGAAACGACGAACGGATCTGAATCCATGCCGGTACCGGCGACGTCTACGGGGTCTTCGACGGAAGAAACAGCCACTATCGGTACTTCTACATTGGATGGCTATGTCATTCAGGCAGGGGTTTTTTCTACCGAAGAAAAAGCGACAGAATGGAAGATGAAGTTGACGGCCTCGGCCGTTTCTTCCGCGATTTGGGAACGGGACGGGCAGTATTATTTATTTGTAGGCAGCGCCGGTTCTGAGGCCGAAGCGAATGAGATTGCGGATGATTTGTCAGCAAGGGATGTTGAGACTTATGTGAAGCCGTGGACCGTTCTGAGTGAGCGTACGTCCATCGAAGGTGTCGAAGCGGAAATTGCTGAACAAGTCGGTGATTATGTGGAAGATCACAAGATGAATGAGTTAACAGAAGAACAGCGCCAGGCGTATTTGTTGACCCTGGAAGACAAAGCACCCGATTCCCCGCTTCTAGATCTGTTTAAGAATTGGGAATCATCGGACAAGCAACAATTGAATTGGATTCATGCTTCCAAAGCTTTTGAAGAAATCACCGAATAACGATTTTCAAGGTCATGTACGTTACGAAAAGACTCGATTCAGGAGTCTTTTCTTTATTTTTTCGACTGGTCTGTCCATAGAAAATCCAATTATCACGATTAAAAATATTGTAGGTCTTCCTGTAAAATAACAATACCTCATGTAGAAAGGGCGAGATAGTATGCCAGTACTAGTGCTAGGGTCACAGTCACCAAGAAGAAAAGAGTTGTTGAGTAAGGCTGGATTCGAATTTGATGTGAGATCTTCCAATGTGGATGAAACGTTACCGGGCGGAGTTTTACCTGAAGAAGCCGTATTGATGTTAGCAGAGAGAAAGAGTGAAGCGTTAGAAGTGAGAGAAGGGGAAGTTGTCCTGACTTCTGATACGGTCGTGGCAAAGGACGACTTGATTTTAGGGAAGCCTTCTAGCGTTGAAGAAGCCTTTGACACTTTACGTGCTCTGAGTGGAGAGACACATCAAGTGTGGACAGGTGTCACCATACGTAGCCGGTCCATAACGGCAAGTTTTGCTGTTCGAACCGACGTGACCTTCTTCCAGCTTGAAGACAAAGAAATCCGGGACTATTTGAAAACGGATGAGGCTTGGGATAAAGCGGGTGGATACGGCATTCAAGGAAAGGGTGGTTTATTCGTCGAAAAAGTGAACGGAGACTATTATAGCGTGGTAGGTCTACCGATTGCTAGAGTTGTCCGTGAATTGAAACCGTTTGGCATCTATCCCTCTTGAACATGTCTACATGAGGAATGGTTTTAAGAAAGGGAGCGAATGGATTGCCTGAGATCAGTGTCATGTTAAAGGACGTTCCGAGAGAGGATCGACCTAGAGAACGTCTTCTTGAAATAGGGGCTTCTCATTTATCGAATCAGGAGCTGCTGGCGATTTTGTTAGGGAGCGGGACCAAACAAGAGTCGGTCACGGAACTTGCCAAGCGACTGTTGATTCATTTTGAGGGTCTGATGTTGCTGAAAGGCGCGACGGTAGAAGAATTGACATCTATTCGCGGAATAGGAGTCGCGAAAGCGGTGGTCATCCTAGCCGCAATCGAAATGGGCAGACGCATGCAACAAATGAAGCCAGCTGAACGGTACATCATCCGTAGTCCAGAAGATGGAGCGGATTTTGTCATGGAGGAGATGAGGGATTTGAAACAGGAACACTTCATCTGCCTTTTTCTGAACACGAAGAATCAAGTCCTGCATAGACAAACGGTGTTCATCGGGAGTTTGAATGCCTCGATCGTCCACCCTCGTGAAGTCTTCAAAGAAGCAGTGAAACGGTCCGCTGCTTCGATTATTTGCGCACATAACCACCCCTCAGGAGACCCCACTCCATCTCAAGAAGATATCCAAGTGACAAGGCGGCTTCAGGAGTGTGGAAAGATGATCGGAATTGAATTATTGGACCACCTCGTAATCGGAGATCGTAAATTTGTTTCATTAAAAGAAAAAGGCTACCTCTAAACACTATCTATTTTTCTCGTTTTTTCGTATAATTAAATAAATGGAAATTAAAAGCGCCAATTATAGGGTTCACTATAAATTGGCGCTTCTTCTAGTCCAAATTATAGGTAAGGCGTGACCCGAGCAGAAGAAGCGGGCAAGTAGAAAGGAAGATATTATTGGGTCTATTTGGATTCTCTCAAGACTTAGGCATTGATCTAGGAACTGCGAATACATTAGTGTTCTTAAAAAATAAAGGGGTTATTGTACGAGAACCCTCTGTAGTAGCGAAAAACACACAAACAGGCGACGTGGAAGCGGTCGGTAATGATGCGAGAAATATGATCGGACGTACACCAGGCTACATATCTGTCATCCGTCCAATGAAAGACGGAGTCATCGCGGATTACGATACGACCGCACAAATGATGAAGTATTATATTAAAAAGGCGTTGAAGACGCGTTCTTCTTTTGCCAGCAAACCGAATGTGATGGTTTGTGTGCCTTCAGGTATTACGATGGTTGAAGAGCGTGCGGTGCTTGATGCAACGAAGCAGGCCGGAGCAAAAGAAGCGTATCCGATTGCAGAGCCATTCGCCGCGGCGATCGGTGCTGGATTACCTGTATGGGAACCAACGGGTAGCATGGTTGTCGATATTGGTGGAGGCACGACAGAAGTGGCCATCATCTCGTTAGGTGGAATTGTGACGAGCCAGTCGATTCGTGTAGCAGGAGATGAAATGGACGATGCGATCATCCAGCATGTCCGTAAACGGTACAATTTGATGATTGGTGTCCGCACAGCGGAAGAAGTGAAAATGGAACTAGGCGGAGCAGGAAATGTGAACGTCGGTGAAGAAATGGATATCAGAGGTCGTGATCTCTTAAGCGGTTTGCCGAAGACGATCACCATCCAATCCGAGGAAATCATCGGAGCGTTGAAAGATACAGTCGATACCATTATAGAAACCGTGAAAAACACCTTAGAGAAGACACCTCCAGAACTATCAGCGGACATTATGGAACGCGGGATCGTGCTAACTGGAGGAGGAGCATTACTGAAAAACCTCGATACAGTCATTAGTGAAGAAACGAACATGCCGGTCTTTATTGCCGATGAACCCCTTGATTGCGTAGCGATTGGAACTGGGAAATCGCTTGAATATATTCAACACTTTAAGTCACAGCCCAATGTGGCAACTAGGGCTAAGACGGACTAGGCGCAAGCTTTATGCCATCACTATTTCGTAGAAAAAGACTAATGGTTGTGTTGATCGGTTTTATCGTACTTGTCGCATTGATCGGTTTTTCAATCAGGGACCGTGATGCGTTGAGTACACCTGAGAAATTTCTTCAAGATACTGTAGGGTGGATGCAGACCATCTTCCAGAAACCAGTCAGCCTGGTGGATGGAACCATTGAGAACATTCAAGATATGTTCCAAGTATATGAGCAAAATCAAGTGTTAAAAGCACGCTTATCTGAATATAAAGGCGTTATTGAAAATAATCAGCGTTTGACGAGTGAAAATGAAGAGCTCAGACAAACCATGGAAAAATCAGAAGCCTTGAGTGACTATTCTCCGATTCAAGCAACCGTCATCGCAAGAAGTTCAGAACGATGGTTCAAGCAAATGACCATTAATAGAGGGGAAGAACATGGCGTGGAGAAAGACATGGCCGTGATGACGAGTGACGGTCTAGTCGGAAAAATCAAGTCGGCAGGGGCCTTCCATTCGACCGTTCAATTGCTGAGCGGTTTCGATCGTTCAAATAAGATTTCTTCTTGGATCGTGCGGGAAGAACAAGATGAAGCCTTCGGATTGATTGAAGGATATGACGATGAAACAGGTCGCTTGTTGCTGGAAGGTATCAAGTTGGACGAGGTCGTAGAAAAAGGAGACACCGTCATTTCATCAGGTCTTGGTGGAGTCTTCCCAAGTGATTTACGCATTGGAACGGTAGAAGAGGTCGTGAACGATCAATTCGGCTTGACGAAAACAGCCTATGTTGAACCGTTTGCTGACTTATTCGATATCAATCACGTGATTGTTGTAGATCGAGCGGCTGAATCGATCGAAAACGCTGGTGTAAATGAGGGAGAAGAATCATGAAGAGGTACGTGATTGCTCTCTTTTGTTTAATTTTGCTCGTTTTACAGGGCATGGCGATGAGCTGGTTACCAGCGAACCTTATCTATTCTGATTTATTGATCACGCCTCATTGGGTTTTAGGCTTTCTTATCATTCTTGCCATCTTCTTCGACCGGGATGACACGTATTTTGCGGTTTGGTTAGGGTTATGGTTCGGGTTGTTGATCGATGTCGTCTATACAGGGGTTCTGGGCGTGTATATGGTAACCTACACAGTAGTGATCTATGTCGTCCACGGACTGAATAAGTGGCTGCATAGTAATTTTTTCGGATCCTCCGTGTTGGCGATTCTGGGTGTGGCATTAGCCGATACATGTCTGTATGTCATCTACTCCTTTGTTCAAATCACTTCGATGACATGGGGCGATTACGGCTTGATGAGGCTATTGCCGACGCTGGCAGCAAATATGATATTTTTTGTTATCCTTTATCCAATAGTAAAAGAGCGAATCTCCCTGTGGTCAGAGGAGTTAATGAATACGTAGGAAATGTCTAAGGTTGAGGTGAAATCCTGTGGTAGCGAATATTCAAAAGATCATGATTAAAGGAACGCGTGATGGGTTGACTTTACAATTGGATGATCAATGTAGATTCGAAGAGCTTTTGCGTGAACTGGAAGAGAAACTATCGATGAACGGTCTGGCGGATGATGAACCGATGATTCGGGTTTCGATTCAAGTCGGAAAGCGTTATTTATCGGACGAGCAAAAAGAGCAGCTTACTGAAATCATCCGGGAAAAACAGAAGCTTGTCGTTGATCAGATCGAGTCTGAGGTCATAACGAAGCAAGAAGCACTAGATTGGAAAGAGCATTCACAAATCACGCCGGTCGTACGTACCATCCGGTCCGGCCAAGTGGAACATGTGACGGGTGATCTTTTGCTTATTGGGGATGTGAATCCCGGCGGACAAGTCGAAGCCACAGGAAATATCTTTGTCTTGGGTAAATTACGTGGAATCGCTCATGCAGGAATCAACGGTGATGCAAGAGCTGTCATTGCTGCATCTTATATGCAGCCTAGTCAATTAAGGATTGCCGATCAAGTAAGTCGTTCGCCAGATTATGAATCTGAAGGGGTTTATATGGAGAGCGGATTCATTGATGAGCAAGAAGAGAAAATCCGTATCGACCGCTTGCAAGAAGTGGTTAAGAAACGACCGGATTTGGCAAGTTTTGAAAGGAGAATGCTGAATGGGTGAAGCGATTGTAATAACCTCCGGTAAGGGAGGGGTTGGAAAAACAACGACGACAGCCAACCTTGGGACCGCTTTGGCCTTGCAGAATAAGAAAGTGTGTCTCGTTGATACCGACATCGGACTTCGGAACTTAGATGTCGTCATGGGATTAGAAAATCGAATCATTTACGACATTGTCGATGTAGTCAATGAGCGCTGTAAAACGAAGCAAGCATTGATTACGGATAAGCGGTTCGATTGCCTTCACTTATTACCTGCTGCACAAACTTCTGATAAATCAGAAGTGACTCCTGAGGCGATCAAAGCTATTGTAGACGAATTAAAACAGGATTATGATTACATCGTCATCGACTGTCCAGCGGGAATAGAACAGGGTTACAAGAATGCCGTAGCCGGTGCTGACCGTGCGATTGTCGTGACAACTCCCGAAAAATCAAGCGTGCGTGATGCGGATCGCATCATCGGACTGTTGGAACAAGAGGACATCGAATCTCCGAAACTAGTCATTAACCGAATCCGTAACCATATGATGAAAAATGGAGACATGTTGGAAGTGGATGAAATTGTTTCGGTTCTTTCGATCGATTTACTAGGGATTATCATTGACGACGATGCCGTGATCAAAGCGGCTAACAGCGGCGAACCTGTCGCGATGAAACCTGATTCGAAAGCATCGATTGCGTATCGTAATATTGCGCGCAGGATTTTAGGGGAAGCTGTGCCGTTACAGAACCTTGATGAAGAGTCAGGAGTGTTCGCTAAAGTGAAACGCTTCTTCGGAATTCGTTCATAAAAATAGGGTCTTACGTGCTTCACAGAAGCGTAATAGAAAAGAGCAGCTCTGTATAACAGATGTCTGCTCTTTTTTGTGCGTTCAATATTTTATTTCGGACATTTATACAAGCTATTCGGACAACAGATGTGCGATTTCAGACTTCTACCTGTTCAATCCGGACAAGCGACCTTCTAATTCGGACATTCACTCTCGATTCGGACAATTGATTCACTTAATCGGACATTTACTCCACCAATTTGGACAGGTAGCAAGCTTTTTCGGACGCCCACCCTCCAACAACAGACTTTCGCAAACCTTCGAGTGAAAGTGGTCCGACCAAGGAAGTCATAACTTCCTCCCCTTGTCCATAGAATGATAGAAAAAGGTGGACAAGAGAGGGGATCATTGTGAAAAAGGATATCCGCAGTGTGCGAAAGAATATAGTGGAACGGAAAAAGAAGCGAGTTCAAGGAAATACATCATCACAAAGCTCAAGACCATTTCTCCCGCCCCAGGATGAAGAGGTACACGGTTTTCCACCTCTGATCACGTCAAATGGATCAGGGCAAAGACCCCAGAATGAAGGAAAGAGGACGAACTATTTAGCGGTTCAAGTCGTCTTGGCTGTTCTTCTTTTTGCGACAGTCGCGATTGGTAAAAATACCGACGTCGCGTTACTTGATGGACCTGAACAATGGGTGAGCAGTCAGCTTCAGGATGATTTCCCATTTGCAAAAGTGTCAGCGTGGTATAGTGACCGCTTCGGGGGTGCGCTCGAAGTCATTTCGGACGAGCCTGGGCCACAAACCGATCTCGCATTGCCCGTTAACGGATCCGTCACAACCTCGTTTCAAAACGATGGAAAAGGGATAAGAATGGCTGTCGATAGTGGTTCGCCGGTTCAATCGGTGAAAGAAGGGACCGTCGTGTTTGCTGGTAATGATGAAGATACAGGAAAGACAGTCATTCTTCAGCACGAGGACGGAAGTAAGAGTATCTATGGATTTTTATCCGATATAGAAGTTTATTTATATGAGAATATACCGGCGGAGCATACATTAGGAACGGTGCAAGATGAGGCGGGGCAGTCAGTCGAAATTTTCTTTGGAATCGAACAAAATGATCAATATGTCGATCCAGTAAAGGTTATTAAAGTTGATGAAAGTTCCTAAGCTTACGAACGCGATTCATATCCACCCGCTTTTCTTTTTACTTGCGTTTTCCGCCTTCCTCACAGGGGCCATTTATCAATTCTGTGTTTTGTTCGGAATCGTATTGATCCATGAATGTGGACATTATTATATGGCGAAATATTATGGGTGGCGCGTATCACGTATTGAAATTTGGTTGTTTGGAGGAGCGGTGGTGAGTGAGGAGCATCAAAGCCGTCCGTTCCGCGAACAACTTCATGTGGTATTAGCAGGCCCAGCTCAGCATATCTGGATTTACGGGCTGTTAGTTGGATGTGAGTGGCTTTTCGGATCGCATCCTTTAGTGACGACAGCTCTTTACTATAATGGAATCATTTTGTTGTTTAATTTATTACCCATATGGCCTTTGGACGGAGGGAAATTGATTTTCTATCTCTTTTCTCAATGGGCGACATTCAGGAATACGCAGCTGCTCACGCTTGCGTTTTCTTTCTGTCTCTTCCTTTTATTATGCGGTTGGATGACGGCAGGAGAACATTGGACGCTCGCTAGTGTCTGGTTAGCCGCATTTCTATTGCTTGAGAATCTTCTAGAATGGAAGCGTAGGTCATATGTGTTGATGAGGTACCTTCTTTACCGTTCGACCGATCCATCCCCCCTCCCTGTGCGCTATCTTTCTGTGAATGGTGATGTCCTTGTACGTGACGTACTGAAAAATGTGAGGGTGAACCTCAACCACGTGTATGTATTGAAACATCGTGAGGGTTCTTATATAGTGGATGAACAGGAATGCTTACAGGCTTTTTTTCGCATGCAACAAGCGAATTTGCGACTGGTAGACATTCCAAATAGCTCACAATGAGGGATTCTATGCGTAAAATCGTGATACATACAACTCCTAGCGAGAGATCAGGTGTAGTGGTCGAGGACGGACGCGTTAGCGAAGTGATTTATGACCGGCCCGGCGACAACGTGCGTCCGGGCTCTATTTATGTAGGAAAGGTTGTTACCGTCCATAAAGGGTTACAGGCGGCTTTTGTGGATATAGGTGAAGAGAAGCATGCTTTTCTGAAGAAAGAGGCGGTGCCTTGGGTCTCTGAGAATATAGAGGCTACCCTTAGAGAAGGGGAGGAGCTCTATGTTCAAGTTGTTAAAGAGCCGCTCGGTGACAAAGGGGCACAGGTGAGTGCAGATGTCACTGTACCTGGCTTGTATTCGGTCTATCAACCTTACGGGGGTCATATCGCTATCTCTCGCAAGTTGTCCACCGAAGAGGCTGATTCGCTTAGACTATCGGTTGGAGAAACATTGGATGATACGGAAGGTGCGATTATTCGAACGGCTGCTTCCCGTATATCGAGAGACACCCTGATCGAGGAGCTCGAGTCCTTGAAGAGATGGTGGAAGAAGAAAAGCGAGAAGCCTAATAAGGGACCATTACTAATTCATGAGGATGAACGCTTACCCGATCAACTCATTCGCAAATATCCGGTTCATTCCATTGAGGAAATCGTCATCGAAGACGTGCAGGTGGCAAAAGCAATGCGAGAGCGTTATCCTTCTGTTGCTTCACTCATTCAGTGGGAGAAGTCTCCGACGATTGGTGAACGATCCGTGAATGAATGGCAAGATGATCTGACAAGCCGAAACGTCGCAATCGAAGACGGAATCGAGCTCGTCTTCGACCAAACCGAAGCGATGACGGTCATTGATGTCAATAGTCATCAATATCAAGGGAAAGCGATGACGAACTCTTATGCGTTCGATGTCAATAAACGGGCGGCAAACGAAATTCAACGTCAAATCCGATTGCGGAATTTATCTGGCATCATCATTGTCGACTTTTTATCGATGAGGGAACCATCGTTAGAAAAGAAGCTGCTCGCCCATATGAAGAAGCAAGTGGCTAAAGATCCAGTGAAAACGAGTGTGCTCGGCGTTACGAAGCTCGGGTTGATGGAGATGACCCGTAAGAGACAATCTTTAAGCCTCCCTCATTTGTTCACGGAACGGAAGCAGGTATATACGACTGAGACGATGGTGTACCGACTAGAACGCGAGCTGCTCGCGCGCTCCCGGTCATCGGCAGAAGCGGTTCTGCTTACGGTCCACCCGTCTATGAATGAGAAAAAACGATTGCTTTCTTCTTCGATTTCTAGTAGAATTCCACAGGAGCTGTTTGTTAGGCAAGATCCATCGATCATTGGCTATCAAATTGAGCTTGAAGGGTCCGTAAGCATGGTGCGTGATGTGATTGAATCTCGTCAGTATCATGTTGACAACTTGTTTTGAGATGTGGTAGTATTGTTTTGTTATTCAAGTAGCACTCCGATGCTACAACCGCGCAGAACAGGTTCTTAAACCGATTTCGGTACCTGAATGGCGAGTCTGAGTAAATTGAGGAGGTGCAGGTATGTACGCAATTATTGAAACTGGTGGTAAGCAAGTAAAAGTTGAAAAAGGCCAGGAAATCTACGTTGAGAAAGTGGACGCAGAAGCTGGTGAAACAGTTACATTCGAAAACGTTCTATTCGTAGGCGGAGATTCAGCGAAAGTTGGCGCTCCATACGTTGATGGTGCTTCTGTAACGGCTAAAGTTGAGAAACAAGGTCGTCAAAAGAAACTAACTGTCTTCAAATACAAGCCTAAGAAGAACTACAAGCGCAAACAAGGTCACCGTCAGCCGTACACGAAACTTGTCGTTGAAGATATCAACGCGTAAGGTTCGTAACGGATGATACACGTTACTGTGTTTCGCACTCAAGGTTCCATTACGGGTTTTGAAGTTTCTGGACATGCCGAAAGCGGTCCTTATGGACATGATCTCGTTTGTTCAGCTGTTTCAGCGGTAACCTTCGGGTCCGTCAATGCTGTAATGAAGCTTTGTGAAATCGAACCTGATGTCCAGCAAGGCGGTGAAGGTGGGTATCTGAAGATTACTTTACCTGATGGCTTACATCATGATATTCATGAGAAAGCCCAAATCTTACTTGAAGGCATGCAGGTGTCCTTAGAGACGATTGAATATGATTACGATCAATATATTAAAATTTCTCACCGATAAGGAGGTGAAGACTCATGCTACGTCTTGATTTGCAGTTTTTCGCCCAGAAGAAGGGTGTAGGTAGTACAAAGAACGGCCGTGACTCTGAGTCTAAGCGTCTTGGAGCTAAGCGTGCAGACGGACAACAAGCTTCTGCAGGTTCAATCCTTTACCGTCAACGCGGTACGAAGGTTTACCCTGGAGCGAACGTTGGCCGTGGTGGAGATGACACATTATTCGCGAAAGTGGATGGTGTTGTTAAATTCGAACGTTACGGACGTAACCGCAAAAAAGTTAGCGTTTATCCTGTAGCCCAGGAAGCGTAAGCGAATATTGTATGGTTTCATACGTATGAAGGAAGCCACGCTATGCATCATGCATAAGCGTGGCTTTTTTTATTGTATTCTTATTCCTCTTATTTTGTAATGACTATGTAAGAGGAAGGTTTTAGTTTCCTTCGTAACTCTGCTATACTTTTTATTATCATGAGATGAGCGAGGGAGCTGGACGTATTGGATGAACAGGAAATGGTTACGGTACTCCGACATAAGCGTCATGACTGGATGAATCAAATTCAGTTGATTCAGGGTTATGCCTCTTTAGGTAAGCAAGACCGTCTGATGGAACAATTAGAGGAAGTGAAAGAAGAAGGAGAGCAAGAGAGACGCCTTCTGAACTCTGGAGCACCGCATTTTTCCTTATGGTTGCTTTCGTTTAATTGGAAACAAGAGCAATTCAGGATTCGCTTTCAATTGAAGGAAGAAGATATTGATTTATCCCGTCATGATTCTGTCATAATCGCTTATGTAAAGAGAATGCTAGAACTATTGGATGCTTATAAAGTAGAAGATGAGTTGTACGAAGGAACGTTAATTGTGTACCGGGGATATCAGCCTTCTACGTTTAGTTTGAGTTGGGAGTGGGAAGGTTCATTCCTGCATGCAGAAGAATTGAAACAAAAGCTCGATCAGGAAGGCTTTATTTCAACGATATTTGAAGATCGTGAGCTATCCATCGAGATGACGATAGAATGAAGAGGTGAAGAGTATGTTTGTCGATCAGGTCAAAGTATTTGTAAAAGGTGGAGACGGCGGGAATGGTCTCGTTGCGTACCGTCGTGAGAAATATGTTCCGATGGGTGGTCCTGCCGGAGGAGACGGTGGAAATGGCGGAGATGTCGTTTTTGAAGTGGATGAAGGATTGAATACGTTAATGGACTTCCGTTATCAACACCATTTCAAAGCAAAACGCGGTGAAAACGGAATGAACCAAAAGCAACACGGAAAGAATTCAGATCCATTCGTAATCAGTGTCCCGCCTGGAACGACGGTGAAGAATGCTGAAACCGGCCGTGTGATTGCCGATTTAACCGAACATAAGCAACGGGCCGTTATAGCAAAAGGAGGTCGTGGTGGTCGAGGAAACGCTCGATTTGCGACAGCCAGAAACCCGGCACCAGAAATTGCTGAAAACGGGGAGCCAGGAGAAGAGCTGGACGTTGTCGTCGAGTTGAAGCTGCTCGCGGATGTGGGGCTGGTCGGTTTTCCGAGTGTAGGAAAATCAACCTTGCTATCAGTCGTTTCAGCGGCGAAACCGAAAGTAGCGGATTATCACTTTACGACGTTGTCTCCTAACCTCGGCGTGGTCGAAAGCCAAGACCATCGTAGCTTTGTCATGGCGGACTTGCCAGGGCTAATTGAAGGGGCGCATGAGGGGATAGGGCTTGGTCATCAGTTCCTCAGACACGTAGACCGCACACGTCTATTATTACATGTCATTGATATGTCTGGCATGGAAGGAAGAGATCCTTACGAAGATTATGTAACCATCAACAACGAATTATCATCGTATGACCAACGCTTAGAAAACCGCCCTCAAATTATTGTTGCAAACAAAATGGATATGCCGGATGCGAAAGAGCATTTAGAGATGTTCAAAGAGCAGGTAGAGGGCGATGTGACGATTTATCCGATTTCAACGGTGACAAGAGATGGTATTGACGACCTTCTATACGCCGTGGCAGACCTTCTCGATGAAATTCCGAAGAATGAAGAACCTGTCGAAGAAGTCGAGGAACGTGTCATCTATAAGTTCGAAAAAGAAGAAGCTCCGTTCAAAGTTACGCGTGCCGACGATGGCGCTTACGTGTTATATGGAGAAAAAATCGAATCGCTATTCAAACGGACGGATTTCTCAAGAGACCAATCGATCAACCGTTTCGCCCGTCAAATGCGTGGCATGGGTGTCGATGAAGCGCTGCGTAAGCGTGGGGCGAAAGACGGGGATACAGTTCGCTTGATGGATTATGAATTCGAGTTTGTCGACTAATAAGGAGGACGTGCAAATGGCGGATTACAATGAAAAATTTTATTTAGTCCGTAGCGATATCCTCCCTGAAGCGATGAAGAAAACCATCGATGCGAAAGCTTTGCTGGAAAGGGGAAAAGTGGACTCGATTTTTGATGCCGTGCATCAAGTCGGCTTATCCAGAAGTGCTTTCTATAAATATAGAGATGCCGTCTTCCCTTTCCAGGCTATGGTAAAAGAGCAGATGATCACGTTGTTTTTCCATCTTGAGGACCGGGCAGGAACGTTGTCGAACTTGTTGCAGACCGTGGCTGACTCCGGGTGTAACGTCTTGACGATCCATCAGACGATTCCCTTGCAAGGAAAAGCGAACGTGACATTATCGTTGAACACAACAGGACTCGTTGGATCGATTGAACAGTTATTGCAGAAGTTGCATAAGCTTGATTTTGTCGATCGTGTAGAAATTCTAAGTTCAGGAGCATAAGGGAGAGGAAGACATGGGAGAACAACGAATTGGTTTTTTAGGACCTAAAGGAACGTTTACGAAAATGGCGGTCGATGCTTTGTTTGATGGAGGCACGTTTGTTAGTTACGAAAGCATTCCTGCCTGTTTGGACGCTGTAGAGAACGGGGATGTGCAAACGGGTGTCGTTCCTTTGGAAAATGCGATTGAAGGCTCGGTGCATTTGACGATTGATTATCTAGTTCACCAAGTGGATCAGTCCATCATTGCTGAATTGACAGTTCCCATTAAGCAGCATTTACTTGTCCATCCGAATCAGAAGAACCAACCGATCGAGCGCATCTATTCACACAGTCATGCAATTGCGCAGTGCCATCAATATTTGCATAAACATTACCCAGAAGCAGAAATCGAGTACACGGCTTCCACAGGTCGTGCAGCTGAAATCGTAGCTGAACAGGGGCCAGGTATTGCAGCCATAGGCAATCATCTAGCGGCAGAAGAAAATGGACTGACAATCATCGATACAAATATTCACGATTATGACAATAACCATACACGGTTTGCTGTTGTTCAGAAGCAACCCGAAACATTGAAAGTGAAAGATCACCCGGTTTCGACTCAAAAAACGACGGTGATGGTCACACTTCCGAAGGACTATGTCGGGGCACTCCATCAAGTCTTAGCGGCTTTTGCGTGGAGGAAAATGAACTTGTCGAAAATTGAATCGAGGCCGATGAAAACAGGGCTTGGCAATTACTTTTTCCTCATCGATGTCGATCAACCTTATGATCAAGTGCTTTTCCCGGGCGTACAGGCTGAACTATCGGCTCTCGGGTGTGAATTGAAAGTGCTCGGAACTTATCCAAGTTATCAAATAGATGTCCCGACTCCAGTAGAAAAAGCTTAAAAGTGAAACTTACAATCAGTAGGTTCCTGCGGATTGTAAGTTGATCAATCGGTCCTTTGCAAGGTTTTTTCCTCATCTACTAATGAGGAATACTCTTACATATGTAAAGGTGACATAAAAAAATAGACCTCCGAAACCCTTGTCAAACCTGGGGATTCGGAGGTTTTTTTATTTTTAAAAGAAAGAATCTTAGGCGTTTTCATCAATCTTTTGTCTCCCGTTGCATAGAGTGTTATGAAGCTATTATTGTCTTATTGCTTTTACAGATTCACAGGAAGGGAGTTGCAATTGTGAGAATTCACATTGTACAAAAGGGAGATACGCTCTGGAACATTGCCAAGAAGTATGGGGTGGACTTTGAAGAGGTAAAAGCCATGAATACCCAGCTTTCCAATCCTGATATGATCATGCCGGGTATGAAAATCAAAGTTCCCCAAGGGACCAAACCTGTTAAGAAAGAAACACAAATGAAGCCAGCGAAAAAAGAAATGCCAGCGAAGCCTCCGTATAAAGATACGTCGCCGAAACCGATTCCTGTCATCAAAGAGGACGAGAAAAAGCCTGTCACAAAAGGCGTTATGGAAAAACCGATGATGCCGATGCAACCGGCTCCACAACCCATCAACATGAATATGCAAATGCCTAGCATCGATCAGCAGATGCAAAATTATTACACGACTTTCCACCTGCCACAGATGCCGATGCCAGAGCAACCGCAGGCGCAACCGGAAGAAGAATCTCCGGAAGAATCTCCGGTCGTAAAAGGGGAACAAACGGCGCCTGCTCCACAACCGCAGATGCCGATGCAACCACAATTGGTTCACACAGATTTCTACTGCTGTCCGCCGCACCCGATGCATCCCATGCAAATGCCGATGCACCATCAAATGCCGATGCACCATCAAATGCCAATGCATCATCAAATGCCGATGCAACCCGGCTATGGTCCGATGGTTGGGGGGCAAGGCTTTGAAGAGAGTTCCTCCGATCAGGTCGGTGGTATGCAAGCCGGCGGAGATTGTGGATGTGGAGGAGGTCAAGGACCTGGTCAACAAGCCTATGGTCCGATGATGGGGCACGGTGGCGCAATGCCATACGGTCAACAACCGTTCATGCAACAACCTTATTCACAGCAGCCGTTCATGCAACAGCCTTATGGTGGCCACCAGCCATATGGACCGGGTCCATACGGTCAACAGCCACAAGGGTCGCACCAGCCTGCTCAAGGACCGTGGCAGCCACAACCATATGGTGGTTCCCAAGGCATGCCAGGGCAGTCGTGGAACCCGAATCAAATGGGGCAATGGAATCCAGGTGCTTGGAGGGACGATGATGTAGATGAGGACTGATCATCGAAAAGGCGATTCATATACGGATCGCCTTTTTCATTGGTTGAACCATGAAGAAGGATTACCGATCACTTTGGATAAAGTCATCAAACCCAAAGTGTACAAAATACGCATGAACCATTCTCCTATGATATTAAAAGGATATCGACGCCCTCATGTCCTACTTCAACAGATTGAGTTTTTTAAACATTGGAATTATGCATCGACCTTAGCAGCAAGACCCATCCCCTTCGCGGACAGATCCGATACTAAAAGCAAACTCGGTTGTGAATGGGGGCTGTTTGAGTGGATAGACGGCAAGCATGCTGACTTCGGGGTTGATCATGATCGAAAAGCAGCTGTTCAAGTCATGCAACAATTTCATAAGACCTCAAAAGGGATTGCCGTTCTAGCGATCCCTAAAGATCCATTATATATCAAGTGGGAAAGGCGTCTCGAGCAATTTGAAGAGACGCGAGATGTTTTTGTAGACGCTAGAAAAACAAAACTTTTCAATGAACTGCATACTTGTATGCTTCAACAACTAGAGCGTTTCTCTAATCACCCGTGGGGAGAGGTCGAAGAAAAGGCATGGGAGAATCATGAATGGCTGCACGGTGATGTCGCTCACCACAACTTTCTATCTGGTTCAGACAATCAAATGTCGCTGATTGACTTTGATCTGCTTCATACGGGACCTATCCTCTATGACTATATCCAGTTGGGGCAACGTTTCCTCCCTTACGTTGAAACAAAACAGGCGGTATTATTCTCCTATTTTAAACATATGGAGAATCGTGAATTGTGGTTGCAGGGTGTCCGTGTACCTGCTGACTTATTGAGAGAATGGTTATTCGGCTACCGGCGAAGTTTAAGGGGAGAGGCATCTTTCTCGAAACAGTTGAGAAAACTGGATAAGGCGTGGTCGAGCCGCAAGATGTTTGTCCAATCCACAGACAATATGCTATGATTTAGTCATAACATTGTGTGAAAGGATGAACAATCCTGTGGAGAAAAAAGTAGAGCAAATCGTGACGTGGTTACGAGAGAAAGCGGATAAAGCAAATGTAGAGGGCTTACTTGTTGGAGTCAGTGGAGGAATCGATTCGGCTGTAGTGGCGAATTTGATTAAGAAAGCCTTCCCGAACCAGTCTCTAGGTGTCATTATGCCTTGTAAAAGTCAGTCAAGCGACCAGGACCATGCACAAAAAGTGATTGAAGCCTGTGATTTGAAATCCACGACTGTGGATTTAACAGAAACGCATAACGTGTTATTTGGAACCATCAAGGATCAGTTACAGCAGTCAAGCGATTTCAACGAAGAGCAAGAGCAGATTGCCGATGCCAATTTGCGTGCCCGGTTGCGTATGAGTACGCTTTATACAATTGCGACGAACCATAAGTATTTAGTCGTTGGTACCGATAATGCTGCAGAATGGTACACGGGGTACTTCACGAAGTATGGAGACGGCGGTGTGGATCTCGTCCCATTATCTAATCTGACCAAAGGGGAAGTCCGTGAAATGGCGGAATACCTAGGTGTTCCTCATGAGATTATCCATAAACAACCAAGCGCAGGGCTTTGGGAAGGTCAGACGGATGAGAATGAAATGGGCACGAGTTACGAAATGATTGATAAACACCTGAAGGGTGAAGAAATCCCTGAAAAAGATCGTGAAGTGATCGAATCTATGCATAAACGATCCGCTCATAAACGTCAAATGCCTCCAGCTCCACCGCAATAAGCTTGGTGAATATTAACAGACTATAAACATCCTCCTTAACCCATAGTAAGGGAAAAAGGAGGATTTTTTATGTGGAGAATGATATTTGTCATCCTGTTCTTCAGCTTCACTCTTGTTGCCTGCAACAATAATGAAGAGGCTACCGATACAGGAGACAACAACGATCAATACGAACCATTGCAATACGGAGCAGATGAGGGAATCGAACGTAGAGGTCAAATCCCGACTGGGAAAGACAGCTACTTTAAACGGACGGCGGAAGAGGAATTTCGTAATTCAAGATACGGGCAAACCAACCAATCGCACGACAACGCTTTTAATAATGAAGATGCAATGGATATTATGGAAAAAGTGAATGAACTGGATGAAATTACGATGACACAGGCATTCACAACGGATGACAAGGCGTATATAGCGGTTATGATCAATCCGTATAACAACCGCGATCATACAATTTCAGAACGCGTCCGTGCCAAAGCACAAGAAGTAACGGATAAAAAAGTCGTGATCTGGACGAACAACAACAATTGGGACAATATGAAAGATGTCAATGCCCGCCTGAAAGCATCCAAAGCTCCAGATGAAATCAGGGATCGAATCGTTCATTTCTTCCAGAGGGATTAACCCAGCCGCATTCTTTAACCTTTAGAGGGACCTATGGTATATTGATAAAGGAAAAGATTTGCTTTGGAGAGGAGAATGTCCATGGCTGGTCATTCAAAATGGAGTAACATAAAACACCGAAAAGGTGCACAAGACAAAAAACGCGGGAAGCTCTTTATGAAGCTCGCTCGTGAAATTTACATGGCTGCGAAACAAGGCGGTGGAGACCCAGATACCAACCCTCCCCTGCGTCAAGCTGTCGATAAAGCGAGATCGAATAATATGCCGAACGAGAACGTCGATCGTGCGATTAAAAAAGCAACCGGCGACCTAGAAGGCGTGAATTATGAAGAATTCACCTATGAAGGGTACGGACCTGGAGGTGTAGCGGTGATGGTCAAAGTATTGACCGACAATAAAAACCGCACAGCTGCTGATGTACGCCATGCGTTCAATAAAAATGACGGCAACCTAGGGGAAAATGGGTGCGTCGCATTCATGTTCAACCGAAAAGGCTACATGGCCATCGACCGCACTGAAACAGAAGCGGATGAAGAGGACATGATGCTTGAAGTCATCGAAGCCGGTGCAGAAGAAATGGAAACGACAGACAGTCATTTTGAAATTTATACAGAACCAGAAACCTTCACTGAAGTGAAAAAGAGCTTGGAAGAGCAAGGCTATGACTTTACGACGAGTGAAGTGACCATGATTCCTGAAACGTACACTCCTTTGGAAGAAGAAGGGGTCGAAAAAATGTTGAAGCTGATTGATATGCTCGAAGATAATGAGGATGTACAAGAGGTGTACCATAATTTAGATGCGGATGAAGCGGTACTTGAGAAATTATCGTAACCTCCTATTTCTATGATAATAACTTCTGTTTCTGGACACACTAGAAACAGAAGTTATTTTATTAGGGGGGAACACTCATGTTTCGGTGGATGGGAATCATTGTACTGCTTGTAGCGGTGGCTGGTTGCGGAGCAGAGCCTGAACAGGACCATTCTTATGAACAAGTCCATTTTCCTGACAAACAGTCGATGGAAAAGCCTGTTATTGAATCAAAGGAAACCGTTTCTACACTAGTAAAGCCAGAACCTCTTGAATTGACTGTCATCATGAAAGAGCATTATTTAGATGGAGTGATCGAAACGACGACGACGAAGGAAACCATTTGGTCTATGATGGACTTCTGGGCTGAGTATAAAGAATGGACAGTAGAGTCACAGGAGATCGATCGAGTCGTTTTTCAAAGAGAAGTGCAGGATATTTCTCCACTGACGAAAAAACAGGGGTATTTTGGGTTAACAGAAGATGGCGACTTAGCTGTATTCCAGGGACAGCCAGGCGAAGGGAAGATTATTCAATCGTTCAAACCCGTTCCGATAAAACCTTTGGAGTCTAAGAGAAAATCAGAGCTTGAAAATGGGATAAAAATTCAAAGTTATCAGCATTTCGAACAAGTACTTACTCAATTCTCCCATGAAGATCCTGTATAAAGAAACAGTCGCGCATGTGGCTGTTTTTTTATGTTGTCCGAAATCTTCTTTTCCATCGAATACGATGGGCGAACGTATGCTTGTATGTTACAATAAGAGGGTTAAGGAATACAGGTGCAGAGAGGATTTAACGCAATGATTGCATATATAAAAGGACAATTGACTACGATTGAAGATACAGCGATCATCATTGAAACGGGTGGCATAGGCTATGAAATACTGTGCGCTAATCCCTTCCGTTTCCAAGAAGTGATCAATCAAGAAGTGAAGGTCCATACATACCATTATGTACGGGAAGACCAGCAAACGTTGTTCGGCTTCAAGAAAAAAGAGGACAAACAGCTCTTTGCTCAATTGCTGAACGTCTCAGGGATTGGACCTAAGGGAGCGCTTGCCATTCTAGGTACGGTCAGCGTCCCGGAATTTGTATCAGCCATTGAACAGGAAGATGACAAGTATTTGACGAAGTTTCCAGGTGTAGGAAAGAAAACGGCACGTCAGATGATTTTAGACCTAAAAGGGAAATTGGTCGTATGGCTTCCTGATGAGCAGAATGAAGACACGATTTTCTACCAAGATGGACTGACCACTCAAGAGAAGCGCGGCCGTATTGAAGATGCAATTGAAGCATTGAAAGCCTTGGGTTATACAGATAAAGAAGTGAAGCTTGTGAAAACGGAGCTTGAGAAGGCTAAAGAAGGCTCAGTTGATGACTTCGTGAGGCAAGGTTTGCAATTATTAATGAAAAAGTAGAGATGAGGAGGGGCTGTAGTGGAAGAACGAATGATTTCGGGTGAGCAACAAGACACGGAACAAGATTTGGAGCTTAGCTTACGGCCGGAGACGTTAAAGCAATACATTGGTCAGCATCAGGTCAAAAATAACCTCGGTATTTTTATCGAAGCGGCGAAAATGAGAGAAGAACCATTGGACCATGCGTTGTTGTATGGCCCACCAGGTCTCGGTAAAACGACGCTAGCTTCCATTATCGCCAATGAAATGGGCGTTCAATTCCGTTCAACAGCTGGACCTGCAATTGAGAGAGCAGGGGATTTAGCTGCCATCCTTTCTTCTTTAGAACCAGGAGACGTACTTTTCATTGATGAGATCCACCGCTTGCCTCGTTCGGTCGAGGAAGTTCTTTACCCAGCGATGGAGGACTTTTGTTTGGATATTGTTGTCGGCACAGGGCCGAGCGCTCGGTCTGTCCGCTTGGATTTACCACCCTTCACCCTCGTAGGGGCAACCACTAGAGCGGGTTTACTGTCCGCTCCTCTGCGGGACCGCTTCGGCGTGCATAGTCGATTGGAATATTACGATACGGAGGCCCTATGTTCTATTGTGGAGCGAACGGCTGAGATTTTTAATGTAGACATCCACTTGAGTGCGGCCGTAGAAGTGGCGCGTCGTTCAAGAGGAACCCCCCGAATTGCGAACAGGTTACTGAAGCGAGTGCGGGATATCGCTCAAGTGAAAGGGGAAGCGGTCATTTCTAAACAAACGACACAAGAAGCTTTAGAAATGCTTCAGGTGGACGCCGAAGGCCTTGATTTTATTGATCATAAGTTATTGATCGGCATTATGGACGGCTTCCAAGGCGGACCTGTCGGATTGGATACGATTTCTGCAACCATCGGGGAGGAGTCCCAGACAATCGAGGATGTGTACGAGCCGTTTCTACTGCAAATCGGTTTTATCCAACGGACCCCACGCGGTCGTGTTGTTACACCGAAAGCCTACGCACACTTCAATAGGGAGTTGCCAGGCTCTTGACTGGGTTTGGTAAAATCTTTATTGTAGTAGGGATTGTATTCATCGTGATTGGGTTGATTTGGACGTTGATTGGAAAATTACCGGGTGATTTTACTTTCAAAAAAGGGAATGTCACGTTCTATTTCCCTATTATGACGTCCATCATTGTCAGTATTGTACTTTCCTTGATTTTTTATTTCATCGGAAAAATACGTTAGCAAGAATAGGAGTTTGTTATGGATATTAAGCAATATGATTTCGAACTGCCGGAGGAACTGATTGCACAAGTTCCTTTAAAAGACCGGACATCTTCTCGTCTCATGGTATGCGACCGGGAAAAGCAGACGATTGAACATCAACATTTTTCGGATATCACAAAATATATTCAACCAGGCGACTGTCTCGTGCTGAATGATACGAGAGTCTTACCTGCCCGTTTATACGGGGCTAAAGAAGATACAGGCGGAAAGGTTGAGGTCTTGCTTCTCCACCAAACAGAAGGTGATGATTGGGAAGTACTCGTCAAGCCTGCCAAAAAAGTGAAAGAGGGGACTCGGATCTCCTTTGGTGACGGTCAACTTGTCGCAGAGTGTACCGAAATACAAGAGCATGGAGGTAGAAAGGTCCGCTTCTCTTACGAAGGGATTTTCCTTGAAGTGTTAGAGTCCCTCGGTGAAATGCCCTTGCCTCCATACGTCAAGGAGCAGCTGTCTGATCGCGAACGTTATCAGACTGTCTATGCAAAGGAAGAAGGGTCTGCAGCGGCACCGACAGCAGGGCTTCATTTTACGAATGAACTGCTTCGTGACATACAGGATTCCGGGGTTGAAATTGCCTATTTAACGTTACATGTTGGCCTTGGAACCTTCCGTCCGGTCAGTGTGGATAATGTAGAAGAGCATGATATGCATGCTGAATTCTATCAAGTGTCACAAGAGACCGCTGATCAGTTGAATCGTGTAAGACAATCAGGAGGCCGCATCATTTCGGTCGGCACAACATCGACTCGTACATTAGAGACGATTGTGAGAGATCATGGTACATTCAAGGCAGCGAGTGGATGGACGGACATTTTCATTTATCCTCCACAGAAGCTGCGGGCGATCGACGGCTTGATCACGAACTTCCATCTACCGAAATCGACGTTGATCATGCTTGTCAGTGCTTTTGCCAGCCGTGACTTTATTATGGAAGCTTATCACCGGGCGGTTGAAGAGGAATATCGTTTCTTCAGCTTCGGGGATGCTATGCTTATTCTTTAAAAAATGCAGAACGATAGAAAGGATCGAAATTATGGCGATCACATACGAATTGATTCATACTTGTAAACAGACCGGAGCGCGTTTAGGGAAAGTACACACGCCTCACGGTTCTTTTGAAACACCTATGTTCATGCCTGTCGGAACGCTTGCGACGGTGAAAACGATGAGCCCAGAAGAGTTGGAGCGCATGGGTGCCCAAATCATCTTGTCCAACACTTACCATTTATGGCTTCGTCCTGGGGAGGATATTGTCAAGGAGGCAGGCGGACTGCATAAGTTCATGAACTGGAACGGGTCCATATTGACCGATTCCGGCGGCTTCCAAGTGTTCAGTCTTAGTGATTTGAGACAAATCGAAGAAGAGGGCGTTCACTTCCGTAATCACATCAGTGGAGAGAAGCTTTTCTTATCACCAGAAAAAGCGATGAGGATTCAGAATGATCTGGGGCCTGACATTATGATGGCGTTTGATGAGTGTCCACCGTACCCTGCCGAACATAAGTATATGAAAGATTCTGTAGAGCGTACGAGCCGCTGGGCTGAGCGTTGCTTAGAAGCTCACCAGCGTCCCAATGATCAAGGGTTGTTCGGGATTGTCCAAGGTGGAGAATACGAGGATCTTCGTCGTCAGAGTGCTCAGGACCTTACATCGATGGACTTTCCTGGTTACGCAATCGGAGGATTGTCTGTCGGTGAGCCGAAAGACGTCATGAACCGTGTCCTGGACTTTACAACGCCTTTACTGCCTTCTGAAAAACCAAGATACTTGATGGGTGTAGGCTCTCCTGACTCGTTGATTGATGGCAGTATCCGTGGGATTGATATGTTCGACTGCGTCCTTCCGACTCGCATTGCACGTAATGGAACATTGATGACATCAAACGGTAGACTTGTTGTGCGTAACGCTAAATTTGCACGTGACTTCCGTCCGATTGATGAAAATTGTGATTGTCACACGTGTCGAAACTATAGCCGTGCTTACATTCGTCACCTGGTAAAAGCCAATGAAACATTCGGCTTTAGATTAACGACTTATCATAACCTATATTTTCTGTTAAACTTAATGAGGCAAGTGCGTGAAGCTATTAGAGAAGATCGACTCGGTGACTTTAGAGAAGAATTCTTTGAGCAGTATGGTTTTAATAAACCTAACGCAAAGAACTTTTAGAAGGGGGGAAAGTAAATGGATACATTAGTAGGACTATTACCTATTATTCTAATGTTTGTCATTTTCTATTTCCTTTTAATTCGCCCGCAACAAAAGAAACAAAAGAAAGTACAAGAAATGCAGGCGGATTTACAAAAGGGTGATAGAATCATCACAATCGGTGGACTGCATGGCACGATTCATGCCATCGATGAAGGAACTCTTGTCATTTCGGTTCAAGATGGTTCACAAATGAAATTTGATCGTTCTTCTATCCGTGAGAAGTTAAACCAGGACTGATCACAGAGACGATCGCTCATACTTAGGTGAAGGAGGTGGTTCCCAGTGAATCATTTCTCTCTACGTATGCAGAAATCCCGTTACTTTAAGTAGCGGGATTTCTTTTTTTGGGTAGAAATGTTCCCGAGCGCGAGGGTGTTGTTCTCGATCGTAATCGAATTGGTCCCTTAAGCGTAAACATTGTTCCTTAACGAAAATAATTACCGCTTTACCGTTTTTCTCGGTAAGTTCACTCCGATCATCCCACCTAACCAAGCGGCCACAACCAGCCCACCGAAGTAACTCAACTGTGGTAACGATACCCACTGGTTTTCGAAAATAATTTGGAATAAGATCATAGCTGCTACGAAAATCAGTCCAGTCATCCCTCCAGAAAGCCAGCCCTTTTGCTCTCCTTTATAAGCGGCAATCATCCCACCGAAAGCTAATATACTAATACCGGCAATCAACGCAAATTGGTTCAATGTTTGATAGTCCATAGCAGTGAAGCGGAGTAAAAGGGCCAGTACGAAGGCAAATAGGATCATAAGTATAAAGATAGATCCGATGCCATAACCAAGAACGCCTTGAACAAGTTTCTTCATGTGATCTCCCCTCCTTTTTAACGGATCCTAGAAGTAAATAGCTTGTCACTTCACTATATGCATAAAGGGAGTTGAGATAGAAGCAGATATTTTCCTCTTTTCGTGAATAGACATAAAGAAAAGCCAGTGTAAAAGGGGAAGATCTATGTCAACGGTACTTGCGTTACTCATCTTTATCGTCAGCTATGTATTGATTATGACTGAGAAATGGAATAGAGCTTTAGTAGCCATCGCAGGTGGGGTTCTTCTCTTAATTACAAAAGTCTTTAGGTGGGAAGAAGCTTTCGGTTTCATCGATTGGCAGACGATTGCTTTATTGTTTTCGATGATGGTACTTGTTTCGATCACAAAAAAGACAGGGGTGTTTACGTATGTAGCGATTCGACTTGCCCAGTTAGTCAAAGGGAAACCTATCCCGCTTTTAATCGTTACCGCCGTCTTTACAGCGGTTGGTTCTGCTTTTCTAGCCAATGTAACAACGGTTCTTCTGTTCGTACCTGTATTGCTCTCTCTTACCGACCGATTGAAGTTGCCTGCATTCCCTTATTTGTTGATGACGATCCTCTGTTCAAATATAGGCGGAACAGCGACTTTAATCGGCGATCCTCCTAACATCATGATTGGACAAGCCGTTGAGCATTTTACATTTCTGTCCTTTCTTTATCACCTCGGCCCTGTGGTTATGGTCATATTCATCATCGTCGTATTCATAGTGATTGCAATATTTCGGAAAAAATTAATCTATGATAAAGCGTTAGCCAGTGAACTGATGAACCTCAATGCACATGAGCATTTAAAAGTATCTAAACTACTCGTCCAATCCCTATCTGTCCTATTTCTGACCATCATCGGATTTATCATGCATCCATTTGTATACATGGATATTACGACTATCGCTGTAAGTGGAGCATTGTTGCTATTGTTCCTCACCGATAAAGAACTGGACGTCGAACATGTCTTCCAAGAAGTCGAATGGGTGACGTTGTTTTTCTTCATGGGGTTGTTCATGCTTGTTGGAGGACTAGAAACAGTGGGTGTGATCGACGAATTAGCACGGGGAATGGTATGGATATCCGGGGGAGACATGCCGATCACATCTATGGTGATGCTATGGAGTTCAGGTTTGCTTTCTGGTGTCGTAGATAATATTCCGTTTGTTGCGGCGATGATTCCTGCTGTTCAGGAACTGAGAGGTTACGGGATGATGAACGTCGATCCTATTTGGTGGTCGCTTGCTTTGGGCGCATGCTTAGGAGGAAACGGTACATTGATTGGAGCTTCTTCAAATGTTGTAGTAGCAGGACTCGCAGCAAGTTATAATCAACCGATTTCGTTCTTTAGATATGCTCTTTATGGTATTCCGATATTGATTTTGTCGCTGCTCATTTCTTCCGTCTATATCTTTTTCCGTTACTTAATTCCTTTTCTATAGCAAGGTTTCTTTGTTTATGAGGTTCATTAAACCTTTTTAATGGTTGAAATAAAATGTGGGAAATAGGTGATGTTAAGAGGAGTATACTAATGGGAAGGTCGTGAATCGACGTGTTAGTTGCCTCAATCATTTTTCGGACAATCATCACCTATTTTGTTATTTTACTTGTATTTCGATTTATGGGAAAAAGAGAAATCGGCGAACTCAGCGTAATGGACTTAGTTGTATTTGTCATGCTTGCTGAGATTGCTGTCTTTCTCATCGAGAACCCCAAAGATCCTATTTGGCAAGCGGTCGTCCCGATGGCGATTTTACTCATCATCCAGCTTGCGAGTGCCTGGATTTCTTTGAAAAATCAGCGGTTTCGGAATTGGTTCGATGGAAGACCGTCTGTCATAATCAAGCACGGTAAAGTCGATGAACATGAAATGAGGAAACAGCGTTATAACTTCAACGATTTATTACTTCAACTGAGAGAACAAGGTATCCAGCAAGTGGACGATGTGGCCTATGCGATTCTAGAACCTTCAGGTAAGCTCTCTGTGTTTGAGAAGAAAGAAGATGGACACTCTGACTATGCCGTGGTTCTGATTGCTGACGGTAGTGTGGAGTCTAGTGGTTTGCAGAATATCGGAAAAGATGAAGAGTGGTTGCTTGAAGAAGTGAAAAAGCAAGGATTCTCTTCAGTCAAAGAAGTCTCCTTATGTACGGTTGATGATGAGGGGAATGTAAACATGGATCGTAGAGATGAGTACCAATAAGATGATGTTCCTCCAGTAATTCTCATACAAAAATAACCGCCAACTTGGCGGTTATTTTTTGTGAAGCCATCTGTTCCAAGGAATCATCTTCCACTCTTCTTTCGTAAGCAGTTTGAATGCAAATAGTAAGGTTGTATAGATTGTGACAAGTAAGGTTCCGATGACGAGAAGGTCAGTTAGATTATCGAGAACGAAATGGGACTTCATTTCATAGCCGATCCACCCTGTAATGGCCATGATGGTTGAGAACTTGAATAAAAGGACACCAGGAAACACAATGACCTTATGCTTCATCAACACACCTAGGTGCAGGAGCGTTACGACTACGACACCAATGGATATGGCAGCGGCGACCCCGTGAATACCGAATTCCGGCTTGGAACTTAACCCAACGAGTACAATGAACTTGATAATGGCACCGATGAGTGTGTTCCACATAGCAGGGCGGGCAAGGTCAAGAGCCTGCAAACTCGCTTGAAGCGGTGTTTGGATATAGTGTAGTAAAAAGAATGGCGCCATAAATTGCAACATGAAAGATCCACTGTCTGTCCCGTAAACATTCGTGAGGATGACGACAGGAAAGATCATGAAGACGATGGTGATGACTCCACCTGAAGCGAGCGAAAGGCGCATCGATTGAAGTATCCGATATTGAATTGTCTGCACGTTCCCTTTCGCGCTTGCTTCACTGATCGAAGGTACAAGAGAGATAGACAAGGCATGTGTTAAAAATGTTGGTAAAAACAGCAAAGGAAGCACATACCCGGTCAGTTCCCCGTACTGCTTCGTGGATTCAGCTACGGCAATCCCTGCAATCGCTAGACTTTGAGCGACTAGGATCGGTTCAAAGAAATACGTAAGCGATCCGATGAACCTGCTACCTGTTGTAGGGAGTGCAATCGTCATCAATTCATTTAGAGTCTTCCTGCCTTCTTGTAAGTGACTTGTCCATGTTTTTCTCAACTTGAATCGTTTCTGAAGATTAAATTGTCTCATCATATAAAGTAAAGAAACAAATTCACCTAGAACGACAGCAATCATAGCGCCTGCTGCGGCAAATTGGACACCATAAGGCAAAAATAACTTCGTCAGAACGATGACGGCCCCTATACGGACGATTTGTTCGATCACTTGTGAGAAAGCTTGAGGCTTCATGTTTTGACGACCTTGAAAATATCCGCGGATCACAGAAGATATGGCGATGATCGGGATGATCGGCGTGACCGCAAGTAACGGATAGATCGCTCTAGAGTCTGTCAGAAAGTACTTGGCAACAACCGGTGATAATAGAAACATCCCGATTGTGAATACAACACTAAGCGAAACTGTAACAGCAAGCGAAACGAGTAAAATGCGCTTGATTTTTTTCTCGTCTCCTACAGCATCGGCTTCAGATACACGTTTGGAAATGGCTACAGGCAGGCCGAACTGCGTAATCGTCATCGCAAGAATCAATGTCGGAAGGGCCATCATATAGAGACCCACTCCTTCTGCTCCCATGACACGAGCGACTACAATCCGGTTGATAAACCCAAGCAGCCGGGTGATGAGTCCTGCAGCTACAAGGATGAGGGCTCCTTGAAGAAAGGTTTGTTTAGACATATCCATGCTCCACTTCTCAAAGTATTAAAATTCAGCTACAATGAAGTATATGCGTATCCAGGGACAAGGCATGACAAGCGAATCGAAATTCACGAAATCAGCAAATAAGGAGTGCTGGCATGTACGAAACGAAAACGGTTCATCAGTGGAAAAGGCAAGTGGGTCCTGTATTGAAGAGTAAAGTCGATGAGCTTCACCTCATGGGGTATGAACGAGCAACAGAAGATGAGATTTGGAATTGCCTCATAAAAAAGGTATGGAAAGGTGAGCCGGAAAAAAGGCTTTATGAAATTGTGCAAGATATATTTCATCTGAATAGCCATACATATGTCAGTTATTTGACGGCGGAAGCCTACCAGAATGAGGATTTATTAGCTTCCATTGAAGCGGTAGCCCAGTTAAGCAACGAATAAGTGCTGTTCATATATGCGTCGGTAAGGGTGTTTAAATACAAAGACAGGTTGTCAAATAATAAAAAAGTAGTAAAATTGTTACGGGAAGAAACAAATGAGAAACATCCTCAGCTAAAGAAGCGATTCTAATAAACGTGTGTTTTGAATGACTCAAGGATGTGTCAGGATTTAAAGGAGGAAATGAACGATATGGTCAAACGGGGGCGGATCGTCGCTTTTTTTATCGTGCTATTAGTTCTAGCCGGTACAATTGGGACGACCATTACAGGTGTGACAAAGGACATAAGATTAGGACTTGATCTTCAAGGTGGGTTTGAGATTCTCTATGATGTAAAGCCGATTGATGAAGATCAAGAAGTGAACGATCAAGTACTTCAAGCAACTGCTGCGGCTCTTGATCGACGAGTGAACACGCTTGGTATTAGTGAAACGAACATCAACATAGAAGATGGAGGGCGAATCCGTGTCCAGCTCGCGGGTGTTGAAGATCAGCAGCAAGCACGTGAATTGCTGTCAACAACGGCTGAGCTGACTTTCCGTGGAGCAGACGGAACGCTTTATATGGACGGTTCGGATTTAGTGGAAGGTAGTGCACAACAAACCTTCAACCCGAATACCAATGAACCGGTCGTATCGTTGAAAGTAGACAGTGCATCCAAAATGTACGACGTTTCATCCACAATCATTGATAAAGGGGACGACCCATCTACCCCTTATCCTGAAAATGTACTCGTCATCTGGTTAGACTACAGTCAAAAAGACACGACGTTTGCAGAGGAATTCGGTCAACCCGACCCTGCCTATATTTCTGCACCGGGCTTTAGTGACGGCCCGATCCGTGACACAACCGTACAAATTAGCGGGAACTTTACGGTGGAGTCGGCACAAAACTTGGCTGACATTTTAAACGCTGGTTCATTGCCAGCTAATTTAGAGGAAACGTACTCGACTTCTGTCGGTGCCCAGTTCGGTGAACAAGCGATGAACAAGACCATCTTCGCAGGAATGATCGGAATTGCCATCATCTTCTTGTATATGATTGCCTATTACCGTTTCCCTGGTGTCATTGCTGCCATCACTTTGACAGCCTATGTGTACTTGATTTTAGTCGTTTTCGAAGCCATGAATGGGGTCCTCACCTTACCTGGAATAGCAGCTCTTATTCTCGGTGTCGGTATGGCGGTGGATGCCAACATTATTACCTACGAACGGATTAAAGAAGAAATCAAAGCCGGTAAGTCAGTTCTTTCCGCATTCAAAGCGGGTAACAAACGATCGCTTTCGACTATTCTAGATGCGAACATTACAACACTGATCGCGGCTACCGTTCTATTCATATTCGGTACAAGCTCTGTTAAAGGTTTCGCAACGATGTTGATCGTCAGTATCTTGGTCAGCTTCATTACAGCTGTATATGGTACTCGATTGTTCATGGGACTTTGGGTGAAGAGCCGCTTCTTGAACAAACGTCCGAAATGGTTCGGCATTAAGCCAGAAGACATTCAGGACATTGAAGAAGGAGAACAAATCGAACCGAAAGTTATGGGACGTTCCTTTGATTTTGTCGGTCTTCGTAAACGGTTCTTTACCATATCGATCATTCTGATAGGAGCAGGGATTCTAGCTCTTGCCGTATTCCGTTTGAACTTAGGCATTGACTTTACGAGTGGTTCACGTGTTTCCATTCTTTCGGATGGAAACATCAACCCTTCACAAGTAGAGGAAACGCTGAAAGACGAGTTCAATGTTACGGCTAAACAAGTGATTTCTGCCGGGGAGGACGGCGAAATCGCAGTAGCTCGATTTGAAGAAGAGCTAAGCAAAGACAAAATTTCTGAAATTCAAACGTACTATGAAGAAGAGTATGGCAATACGCCTAACGTGAGTACGGTATCGCCTACGGTCGGTCAAGAATTGGCGAAGAATGCTGCACTCGCCGTTCTGTACGCATCGATCGGAATCATTATCTATGTAACAATCCGATTTGAAATCTTCTTTGCCTTAACGGCGATCATCGCCTTATTACACGATGCATTCTTCATCCTTGCATTGTTCAGTATTACAAGACTCGAGTTTGATATTACGATCATCGCTGCAATCCTGACCATCGTCGGTTATTCCGTCAACGATACCATCGTGACGTTTGACCGGATCCGAGAGAACTTGAAGCTCAGGAAGAAAGTCAAAGGATTCAAGGAGCTTGCTAAAATCGTCAATGATAGCTTGATGCAAACACTTGCTCGTAGTCTAAATACGGTCATCACGGTCATTTTCGCAGCTCTTATGCTATTGATTTTCGGAGCTTCGTCTATCACGAACTTCTCATTTGCTCTTGTTGTCGGCTTGTTTGCTGGTACGTATTCTTCCTTATTCATCGCTTCTCAACTATGGTTGATCTGGCGTGGAAGAAATATCAAAGACAATCCGATTCAGTTCGAAAAGAAGAAAAGCACGGGTGGACCACAAGTTTAATAGTATCCATCTCTTTCAAAAGCTACCACGATTCTGTGGTAGCTTTTTTGGTTGAAGAATCCCGTTTAAGGGTAATGAATAAGAAAAGGTTGAAGAAAGGAGAAGTTAATATGAAAGGTCAAACTTACCTGATACTCGCTCTTCTATTCGCTCTAATCATTGCGATTTTTGCCGTGATCAACGTAGATCCTGTTCAAGTGAACTTCTTGTTTACATCAGGGGAAGCCCCGTTGATACTTGTAATTCTACTATCGGTACTACTCGGGGGATTAGCCACAGCATCTGTTGGAGCGCTGCGCTATTTTAAATTAAAGAGAGAGAACCGTTCTTTGAAAGAACAAATAAATAAAGGAACAGACGCTAAAGTGGACGAAACCTCAAGCGAGGATCCAGCGACACAAGGTGAGAATGAAGAATCCACATATAAAACCACTTAGTTCTGTTTGCTCCCCCTGAGCTGCTCTTGTATAATAGACAGGTCAGGGGTGAACTTTATGATACAAAGTAAAATGAAATGGAAATTTACATATAACGAACAAGAGGACATAGGACCCGTCCAAGATGGTCTGACACCTCTCACTCAACAGTTGCTGTTCAGAAGGAACATTACTAGCCCGGAAGCCATTCAGCGATTTTTGCATCCTACTGTAGATGATTTGCATGATCCGTTTCTCATGGAAGGGATGGCGAAGTCGGTAGAGCGCGTCAAACAAGCGGTTGAAGCAGAGGAACCTATTCTGGTGTTCGGTGATTACGATGCGGATGGTGTCAGTTCGACTACGCTAATGATCGAGGCTCTTAGAGAAGCGGGCGCACAATGTGACTTTTACATTCCCAATCGCTTCACAGAAGGTTACGGCCCAAACGAAGAAGCCTTTCAGTTTGCGGCGGACTCTGGTTACGCTGTGATCATTACGGTGGATACAGGAATTGCTGCCATGCATGAAGCTGATGTTGCCAAGCAATTAGGCATCGATTTGATTATCACGGATCACCACGAGGTTCAAGAAACGTTACCGGATGCTTTTGCTATTATTCATCCGAAAACGTCAACCGAGTATCCTTTTCAGGAACTTGCGGGTGTCGGGGTCGCTTTCAAGTTTGCTCATGCCTTGCTGGGGCGTTTTCCTAAAGAGCTACTGGATCTTGCGGTGATTGGTACCATTGCGGACTTAGTTCCACTCCATGGCGAGAACCGTGTGTTAGCCTCCATCGGCTTACAAGCGATTTCTCATTCCAGACGACCAGGAATCCAAGCATTACGAGAGATTTGTGGTATCGAAGGGGACATGAACGAAGAAACGATCGGATTCACCATCGGTCCCCGGATGAATGCGGTTGGTCGACTGCAGGATGCCTCACCAGCTGTGGACCTGCTTCTTTCTGAGAGTAGGGAAGAAGCCATGGAAATCGCTGCGTTTATTGATCAATTGAACCAGGAACGTCAAAAGATCGTATCTGCGATTGCTAAAGAAGCAGAAGAAATGTTGATGGACCAAGGGGAGGAGCTTGAGAATGTCATTGTTGTGGCAAAAGAAGGCTGGAACCCAGGTGTCTTGGGAATTGTTGCTTCAAAACTCGTCAGGCAGTTCGATCGTCCAGCGATCGTCTTAGGAATAGACGCTGAAAAAGGACAAGCTAAAGGGTCTGCACGTAGTATTGATGCTTTTGACTTGTTCAGTAACTGTATGGAGGTAAGAGGTCGATTCCTCCATTTCGGCGGTCATGCACAGGCGGCAGGAATGACGTTGGAGGTCGATCAAATTGATGCACTACGAAATGATCTGAATACACTCGCCAGTCAAAAACTAGCACCTGATGATTATCAGCAAGTGCTTGAGGTTGAAACATCGGTCGGTTTAGAAGACATTTCCTTGCAGCAAATCGAAGAAGTGAACCGCTTACGCCCGTTCGGCATGGGTAACCCTAAACCGTTATTTCATGTAAAGCACACCCCCAAAGAGGTTCGGTTAATTGGAAGTAAAAAAAATCATTTGAAATTTCAGTTCCAGCAAGACCAGGCGAAAGTGGACGGCATTGCGTTTGGCATGGGAGACTTATACTCTCAACTAACGCCTTCCGATTCGTTGGACTTGATCGGAGAACTTGGAATCAATGAGTGGAATGGTCGGAAAAATTTACAGATCATGATTAAAGACCTGTGTGTGAAAGAGTGGCAATTGTTCGATTTGCGAGGATCCAAGCATGTGGAGAAGAACATGGAGATTCCTCACGGGCAACACTACGCTGCGGTTTCATTCCATGGTTCCGAAGATGCTCCTCACGATTTGCCAGTCTTAACCGTAGACCAATTTGAAGAGGGACAACATGTTGACGGTCTAGTCATTGTGGACATGCCGAGCAAGGTCGTGGATCTAGAAGCATTGCTTCAAAAAATCACGGTAAGCAAAGTTTATGTTTGTTACCGTATTGAAGACAGTGCATTCTTAAAAACGTGGCCAACCCGTGATCACTTCAAATGGTTTTATGGTATGCTGAGGAAGCGTGAAGCATTTGACCTGAATAAAGATACGGAATTACTTGCCAAGCGTAAAGGTTGGGACCGATCGATGGTCGATTTCATTTCACAGGTGTTTTTTGAACTTGAGTTTGTTAAAATAGATAATGGACTTGTTACGATCAATTCACAACCATCTAAGAAGGATCTACAGGAATCAGTTTTATATCAACAACGCGCGGAACAATTACGTATAGAACAAACCTTGTACTATTCCACATATACAGAGTTGAAGGATTGGTTTACCCAACATTTAAATAAGCAGTCAAAGATCGTCAAGGAGGAAGTATTTCATGGACTATAAAGAACATATCGCCATCGTAGAGGATTGGCCAAAAGAAGGGGTTCAATTTAAAGACATCACTCCTTTAATGGATAATGGTCCGGCATTTAAAGCAGCTGTCGACGAAATTGTTGAATACGCAAAGAAACAAGACATCGATATTGTTGTAGGACCAGAAGCCCGCGGTTTCATTGTCGGATGTCCAGTTTCATATGCTTTGGAAATTGGTTTTGCACCAGTTAGAAAAGAAGGCAAATTGCCGAGGGAAACCATCAATGTCGATTATGGTTTAGAATATGGGAACGACGTACTAACGATTCATAAAGACGCCATTAAGCCAGGGCAGCGGGTTCTCATCATCGATGACCTTCTTGCAACAGGCGGAACGATTGAAGCGACCATCGACCTTGTTGAACAACTAGGTGGAGAAGTAGCCGGCTGTGCGTTCTTAATCGAGCTTACGTACTTGGATGGACGTAGCAAACTCGATGGCTATGACGTACTGACATTAATGCAATACTAATTGTTGAAGGAAGAGTGCCCTTATTCAGGGCGCTCTTTGTTTTACAAATAGAAGACAATTGTTTTTTCTTTACATTTATTCGACTTTTTTTGATAATGTTAAACAAATATCTTTTTAAAGGAAGTTAAAAGAAACTAGGGTGATTGAATGGCTAAAGATACAGTTCTAACTGCTGAAGAAGTCATAGAGCAGGCAAGTCACTACTTAAACGAGTCGGACCTTGCTTTTATACGCCGGGCGTATCAGTTCGCTGAACAAGCCCATAGTAACCAGTTCCGTAAGTCTGGGGAACCGTACATTATCCACCCCATTCAAGTAGCTGGAATCCTTGTCAATCTTGAGATGGATCCAGAAACGGTTGCTGGCGGATTTCTTCATGACGTGGTTGAGGATACCGATATTACACTGAAAGAGATTGAAGAAGCGTTCAATACGGAAGTTTCAATGCTTGTTGATGGAGTGACGAAGTTAGGGAAAATCAAGTATAAGTCAAAAGAAGCACAACAAGCAGAGAACCACCGTAAGATGTTTGTGGCCATGGCGAAAGATATCCGGGTCATTTTGATCAAGTTAGCCGATCGCCTGCACAACATGCGCACATTGAAGCACCTCCCTGCTGAAAAGCAGAGAAGGATTGCAAACGAGACGCTGGAAATCTTCTCTCCGCTTGCCCATCGATTGGGGATTTCCACTATTAAGTGGGAACTTGAAGATACAGCTTTACGCTACTTGAACCCTCAACAGTACTATCGTATCGTGCACTTGATGAAGCAAAAGCGGAATGAGCGTGAACACTACATTGAAGAAGTGATTGACGAAATCAAAGATCAACTCACTGATGTCAATATTGACGCCGATTTGAATGGGCGACCGAAACACTTGTATAGCATCTATCGTAAAATGGTGCTTCAAAATAAGCAATTTAACGAAATCTATGACTTGTTAGCCGTTAGAATTACTGTGAACAGTATTAAAGATTGTTACGCCGTATTAGGGATCATCCATACGTGTTGGAAACCTATGCCTGGCCGTTTCAAAGATTATATTGCGATGCCGAAGCCGAACCTTTATCAGTCTCTGCATACGACGGTCATCGGACCTAAGGGGGACCCGTTGGAAGTGCAGATCCGAACTCATGAAATGCATGAAATCGCTGAGTACGGAATTGCTGCTCACTGGGCTTATAAAGAGCAGACGACAGCAGAGCAGTCGTTTGAGGAGAAATTGACATGGTTCCGTGAAATTTTGGAGTGGCAAAGTGAAACGCACGATGCAGAGGAATTCATGGAGTCTCTTAAGGTCGATTTATTTTCTGATATGGTGTATGTCTTTACGCCTAAGGGAGATGTCATTGAACTCCCATCTGGTTCCGTTCCCATCGATTTTGCATACAGGATTCACACAGAGGTCGGGAACAAGACCATCGGTTCGAAAGTAAATGGGAAAATGGAGCCTCTAGATTATCAACTGAACACAGGCGATATTGTAGATATCATGACATCTAAGCATTCCTATGGCCCATCGAAAGATTGGATCAAGCTTGCTCAGACGTCACAGGCTAAAAATAAAATCCGTCAGTTCTTCAAGAAACAGCAAAAAGACGAAAATATCACTAAAGGAAAAGAATTGGTCGAGCGTGAGATTCACAATTTCGGTATACAACCAAAAGAAGTGTTCACAACCGATAATTTGAATCGTGTATCCGAGAAATTCAATTTTTCCAATGAAGAGGATATGTTCGCCGCTGTCGGTTATCAAGGCATTACTGCCGCTCAAATCGCGACCCGTCTGACAGAAAAGCTACGCAAACAGAAGCAACAACAGCAAGATTTAGAACAGACGTTAGCGGATGTAAGTACGACAGAAATCAAGACTCCGCAGAAAACGGGGAAAAAGGATTCTGGAGTGCGAGTCGAGGGTGTAGACAACCTGCTTGTTCGTTTATCGAAGTGCTGTAACCCTGTACCTGGTGACGATATTGTCGGGTATATTACGAAAGGGAGAGGTGTATCGGTACACCGTTCAGACTGCCCTAATGTAAAAACCGAAGAAGCACAAACGCGTCTACTACCAGTTAAATGGGAAACGTCTGTCACAGATTCGAAGCAATATCATGTAGACCTCGAAATCTGGGGTTACGATCGAAGAGGGTTGCTCAATGAGGTTCTTCAAGCGGTCAATGAAACAAAAACGAACATTACGGCCGTTTCTGGGAAGTCAGATCGAAATAAAATGGCGACAATCAATATTACCATTTTGATTCAGAATACCAATCATTTACGTAAAATTGTTGAGCGAATCAAACAGATCCAGGAAGTGTACACGGTAAGGCGTGTCATGCAATAAATCCTTAAAAGGAGTTTGTCTTATGAAAGCAGTCGTTCAGCGGGCGGTGGATGCTTCCGTCGATGTGAACAAAGAAACCAAAGGAGCGGTCGATCACGGCCTTGTCGTTCTTCTTGGTGTGACCCATGAAGACACGGAAGAAGATGCTCGTTATTTAGCAAAAAAAATTCCGTATCTGCGTATTTTTGAGGACGATGACAAAAAGATGAACCTTTCGCTAGTCGATATCGGAGGAAAGTTATTGTCGATTTCCCAATTCACGCTTTATGGAGACACGCGTAAGGGACGTCGCCCGAATTTCATGGGAGCAGCGAAACCTCCTCAAGCTGAAAAGCTATATGAGACGTTCAATCAAATGGTCAAAAACGAAGGAGTTCATGTTGAAACAGGTGAATTCGGAGCGATGATGGACGTCAAACTGACAAATTCAGGTCCTGTAACACTCATATTAGAAAGTAAAGATCGTTAACATCAAACAACCCCCAAAGGAAGCTTCCTTTGGGGGTTGTTTGATTGAATTGATTTTAGGCAGGCAACAACATCAGTTTTATAAAGGTCACTTGGAGAAATAATGGATAAGACCTTGAGTTATTCCCTTGCTCACTTTGGATTGATAAGCAGAAGAACCAATCACTTGCTCTTCTCTGGCATCAGAAATGAATCCGAGCTCTAATAAAACGGCAGGCTTTTTATTCTCACGGATCACATGGAAGTTTCCGAATCGTACGCCTCGATCTCTGAGCCCTGTTGTTTTTACAATTTCTTTTTGGATGGAACCTGCGAGTGATTTGTCCCGTTCGTGATAGTAATACGAGCTGATTCCTTTAGCAATGACGTGCAAAGGAGCACTATTATAGTGAATGCTTATGAATGCGTCTGCATTGGATGCGTTTGAATAATAACTACGAATCGAAAGTGAGACGTAATCATCAACATCCCTTGCCATCAGTACCTTTGCGCCTTTACTTTCTAATTGTTTTTTCAACTGAAAGGCCGTGTTTAGGGTCAGTGTTTTTTCGTAACTTCCCCCTCTGCCGACAGCACCTGAATCTTTACCTCCGTGTCCAGCGTCAAGCATGATGGTCTTCCCTTTCAAGTCGCCTTTCAAAGTAGGGGAAGAAGGCGTTTGGCCTTTCTCATCTACGATCCATCCTGCTACGAAGGCTGTCTTTCCATTGACTTTGATTTGGTACCATTGGCCTTGCTGACCCACCACTTCAAACGTGTTCCCTTTATGACCACTTGCGACTACGTTGTAGTTTGTGGAAGGACCGCTGCGTAGGTTCGTAGAGTTGTATTGAAGGGTTACATATCGTTTAGTGTTTTCGGTCGGTTTCTGGACGGGCTTTGATTCTGGCATTGGATCTGAATCCACTTTGTCAACAAGCCATCCCGCTACCCAACCTGTTCGTCCATCTGATAGGCGAATATGATACCAGCGATCTTGGTAGTCTATGTAATCAAATAGCTGACCGGCTCTCACTTGAGTGACGATACTCCCTTTGGTGCTCCCTTCTGTTCGGACATTCAATATCGATGTTCGAACTTTTATCTTCCCTACTATTTCAGAAGGTACCTCCGGCTTTTCTTTTTCAACTTCTTCAACTTCTTGTGACTTCTTCTTTGTAACGTAATCCTTGTGAACCCAACCATTGTTTTTGTCGATTTTCAGCCAACTTCCCTCTTGTTGAGAGACAAGGATGGATTCATTCTCCATCAGATAGCCGTTCACCTTTCCATGAAGACCAGGTGCCGACCGGATTCTCAAGTAGTCCACTTTTGAAAAATATCTGGTCTCGTGGCTCGCTTCTTCGCTTTGGGTCACCTTTGTTAACCATTTTGCAACCCAGACATCTCGACCATTCCAGTGAACTTTGAGCCAGTTGTTCTTCTCTTGAAGAATCTCGAACTTGTCGGTTTTGTTCACTTGTCCGACTCGATCAAAATGGGTGCCGGGGCCTGTCCGGACATTTAAATGATCAACCTGGACTTCAGCTTCATCAGCAAGAACGTTGGCGTCAGGTCCATGAATAAAGAGTAAACATAATAATGCGATGATACAGGAACTAACTATTTTGGCCATATACACACCTCCTAGCATGTTTTGTTAATATTCGACATGAATTTGACGTATACCTGCTAAAATGATAGAAAAGGGTTAGAATATTTTTTATGCGGAATAACTTGACATGACATTCAATCAGGCTATATGATTATAATCAATTCTATAATGAATCGACCAAAACCGTTGAGGAAAAAAGTAGCTCGACCCATATGAACAGAGAAGGAGTGCCCTTGGCTGAAAGCACTCTATCATAATGGACGAGTGAAAGACATTTCTTAGGTTCTACATCGAAATAACAGTAGGTGTAGACGTATCGCAGGCGTTAACTGTTCTAAGCGGAAGCACGAGCTTCAATTAGGGTGGCAACGCGGGTAATCCCGTCCCTTTTCTCCATAGCGCGAGAAAAGGGACGGGATTTTTTTAATGGTAAGAAATGGGTCCAACGAATAGAGGAGGAATTGTTGATGAATATAAATGCCCCAAGAGGAACACAAGATATTTTACCTGGGACATCCGAAAAGTGGCAGTATGTCGAAGGGCAATTGGCTGATTTATGCCGCCGCTATAATTATAAAGAAATTCGTACGCCGATCTTTGAACACACGGAGCTATTCCAAAGAGGAGTAGGAGATAGTACCGATATTGTGCAGAAAGAAATGTACACGTTTGAAGATCGTGGTGAGCGCAGCATTACATTGAGACCAGAAGGTACAGCCTCTGTCGTTCGCTCTTACGTCCAGAACAAAGTGTACGGTTTGCCGAATCAGCCGACGAAATACTTTTACATGGGACCGATGTTCCGTTATGAGCGACCGCAACAAGGGCGTCAACGACAATTCGTACAGTTCGGTATTGAAGCACTAGGCAGTGACGATCCGGCTATTGATGCAGAAGTCCTCGCTTTGGCCTTGAACTCCTACCAGGAACTTGGCTTGACATCGTTGAAATTGGTGCTGAATAGTTTAGGTGATCTTGAGAGTCGGGAAGCTCACAGAGAAGCCCTCGTGAAACACTTCGGCCCTCATCGCGAGGAATTGTGTGCAGATTGCCAGGTGCGTCTAGATCAGAATCCTTTGCGTGTACTGGATTGTAAGAAAGACCGCGATCACCCGGCAATGAGCACCGCGCCATCTATTTTGGAGTACTTGAATGAGTATTCCGAGAACTACTTCCGTGAAGTGAAGAAGTACTTGGATGAAATGGGCATCGCTTATGAAGTGGACCCAAACCTCGTACGTGGCTTGGATTATTATAATCACACTGCATTTGAAATCATGAGTGAAGCAGAAGGCTTCGGTGCCATTACGACATTGAGTGGAGGCGGTCGTTACACAGGACTCGTTCAGGAAGTCGGCGGCCCTGAAACCTCAGGAATCGGATTTGCAATGAGTATTGAACGTTTACTGATGGCTTTAGAAGCAGAAGGAATCGAGCTGCCGATCGATGAAGGTTTGGATACGTACATGGTCGCTTTAGGGGAAGATGCGGAGAAAGCCGCGGTGCGATTGACTTATGAGTTACGCAAGGCGGGCATTCAAGTAGATAAAGACTACTTAGGCAAGAAAATGAAAGCCCAGTTTAAAGCGGCTGATCGACTTCATGCTAAATTTGTGCTTGTGCTCGGAGACCAAGAACTTGAGAATAACGTAATCAACGTGAAGACGATGGATACCGGTGAGCAGAAGGAAGTATCTCTCGATGAAATCGTGGACTATATGAAGAAACAATTGATTGGAGTTGAATGAAATGGAACGAACAGTATGTGGATCATTACGTAAAGAACATTTGGGTCAAGAAGTAACATTAAAAGGGTGGGTGCAGAAGCGCCGAGACTTAGGTGGCTTGATTTTCATAGACTTGAGAGATCGTTCCGGCCTTGTACAAGTCGTTTTCAATCCCGAAACTTCACCAGAAGCCTTGCAAGCTGCGGAAGGTGTGAGAACGGAGTATGTGCTAGAAGTGACAGGAGAAGTCGTGGCACGTAGCGAGGAGACAGTCAACAAAAATCTAGGCACGGGAGAGATTGAACTGGCTGCGAAGGAACTTCATGTACTGAGTAAAGCCAAGACACCTCCATTCATGATTGAAGATCAATCGGAAACATCAGAAGACCTTCGTCTGAAGTATCGTTATCTAGACTTGCGTCGTAAAGAAATGCAAGACACATTCAAATTACGTCATAAAGCCACACAGTCGATTCGCAACTTCTTAAATGAAGAAGAATTCCTTGAGATGGAAACGCCGATGCTGACGAAGAGTACACCTGAAGGCGCGCGTGACTATCTGGTTCCGAGCCGGGTTCACGATGGTGAGTTTTATGCCTTGCCTCAGTCACCTCAACTCTTCAAGCAGTTATTGATGATGTCAGGTTTCGAAAAATACTATCAAATTGCGCGATGCTTCCGGGATGAAGACCTTCGAGCAGACCGCCAGCCTGAGTTTACTCAAGTCGATATCGAGACATCTTTCATGTCTAAAGAAGACATTATGTCTATGACTGAACGTATGATGACAAAAGTCATGAAAGAAGTGAAGGACATTGATATCCAAACTCCTTTCCCGCGCATGCCTTACTATGAAGCGATGGAACGCTTTGGTTCTGACAAACCAGACACGCGTTTTGGTTTAGAACTTGTTAATATTTCGGAAGATGTGAAGGACTCAGGATTCAAAGTATTCAGCGGCGCTGTTTCTTCTGGTGGTCAGGTAAGTGCTATCAATGTAGAAGGGGAAGCGGACCAATTTTCCCGTAAGGACATTGATAAGCTGACCGAAGATGTAAAAGTTTACGGTGCAAAAGGCCTGGCATGGTTGAAAGTTACGGATGGTGAATTCAATGGTCCAATCGCTAAATTCTTCTCTGATGAGGAAGTAGCGTCACTTAAAGAAAAACTTTCTGCTAAAGACGGAGACTTGCTATTGTTTGTGGCCGACAAGACATCTGTCGTTCAGGATAGCCTGGGTGCGCTTCGTCAAAAACTTGCACGAACACTTGATTTAATCGATCACGAACAGTTCAACTTCCTATGGGTAACGGACTGGCCGCTGTTTGAATACGACGAAGAAGAGGGACGATACTATGCAGCGCACCACCCGTTCACGATGCCGGCTGATGAGGATATCGATAAATTATCGACGAACCCTAAGGAAGTTCACGCAGAAGCTTATGACATCGTGCTGAACGGTTATGAGTTGGGTGGAGGATCTCTCCGTATTTATCAAAAAGAGTTGCAGGATCAAATGTTTGAAGTGCTTGGTTTTAGTCAAGAAGAAGCAGAAGAGCAATTCGGGTTCTTATTAGAGGCTCTTGAGTACGGAACGCCACCTCATGGCGGGATTGCACTTGGGTTCGACCGCTTCATCATGTTGTTAGCTGGTCGTACGAACTTGCGCGACACCATCCTATTCCCTAAAACTGCTTCGGCTACAGATCCGATGACGAATGCGCCGGGAACGGTAAGCACGGAGCAGCTGAATGAACTTCACTTGCAGTTGGCTCCGAAAAAGGAAAAATAAAACTATTGGTTCATTCTTCGAATCATGATTGATAAGGCTATGTAAATATGCTATGATAGCTATACAGTAAAAGAGATCAATCCTGATGTGTACGTTGTTCAAATGCACGTTTTGACCGAACATTTATGAGACGGGAGCCCGGTGTTTCCGGATGGAATGCAAGCCTCTTAACCATCACTGATGGGAGGACGCAAGAAATCCGGAACAGGGCACCCACCTGCCTGGAGCGGGTTCAAAACTCATTACAACAACAACGGCACGATTGGGATTGATCTTTTTTATTACATAATGTAGAAACAAAGAAGGTGCCCCTTATGGGGCACCTTCTTTGTTTCTCTCCGATAAAATTGATCTTATCGAGCTACATTCTCAAGATTTCCATTCTTCTCCATCCGGAACTGTGGTTTGTAGGCATCATGATCATCAAACATGACCATTTTACGTGCGCGGTCCATAATTTGAATGAGAGCTTGATAATCATCCGCCATCGATTCCAATTGTCTCGTTAATTGTTGGTTTTGTTCAGTAAGACGTTGGTTATCTTGTTTGAGCTGTAAGACTTCATTTTGTGTAGTATGATCGTCGGCGGATTTTTTCTGCAGGTCTTTCAAGAAGTTGATAATTTGATTTAAGTCCAATGCTGTTTCCTCTTTTTGCTGCTGGTAAGTAGCAGGTTCTTTCTCGACATAGGTACGGGAAATCGTCTCTTCTTGGTAAGAAGGCTTTTCTGCAGGTTGAAACATTGGCTGCTGTCTTGCTTCTTCACGCTTTTTCTCTTTACGCTGTTTTTTGGCTAATTCTACCGCTTGTTCATACTTTTGACGAACTTCTGCGTTCCACCGGAATCCACAAGCAGCAGACGTTCGGTTCAGGACATCACCGACTTCATCAAAAGCTCTCAATTGAGTACTTCCTTCACGGATATGTCGTAATACGGTTTCTGCTAATAATAGATCATCTTCATGTGACCACGCGTCTTGTCTAACTTTAGGCATATATATTCACTCCTGTTGGTTTCTACATAGAGGGGTGCTACCTAATGTGGCTTTTGAATGGAACCGTCACCCCATATATAGAAAAGTAGTTTTTCAGATTTAGTTGTAGTGTAGCCAACAGAAGTGAGATTTATACTCAAGTAGATTTTTGTTTTTTTATCTTTTGCCAGACTTGACTTAGAGCTTGCTCGAATTTTCCGTTCGTTTTCGGTTCGTAATAGTTTCTATTTTTAATGGTGTCCGGTAAATATTGCTGATCGATCCAGGACCCTTCATAATTGTGAGGGTATTTATAATCAAGCCCTCTGCCTAATTTGGAGGCTCCTTTATAGTGAGAGTCTTTCAAGTGAGCGGGGACGTCGCCGCTCTTTCCATTACGAATATCGCTTAATGCGGCATCCAATGCTTTGTAGGCACTATTAGATTTCGGAGAGAGAGCGAGCTCTGTAACAGCCACAGACAAAGGGATCCTTGCTTCAGGAAAGCCTATTCTCTCGGCAGCTTCTACGGCAGCCATGGCTCGTGGTCCAGCTTGTGGATTTGCTAGTCCGATATCTTCATATGCAATGACGACCATTCTTCTTGCGATGCTATCTAAGTCACCGGCTTCAATTAGTCTACCTAAGTAATGAAGAGAGGCGTTAACGTCACTGCCGCGAATCGACTTTTGAAAAGCTGATAGCACATCGTAATGGGCATCTCCGTCTTTATCATGTGAAAAGCTCTTCTTCTGCATACATGCTTCAGCTACCTCTAGGTTAATCACCACAACTCCCTCATCATTTGCAGGTGTAGAAAAAGCAGCGAGCTCAAGTCCATTCAAAGAAGCGCGTAAATCCCCATTGGAGGACCCAGAAAAGTGTTCAAGGGCTTCGTCTGTTATATCGATCTTCATATCTCCTAATCCTCTTTCGCTGTCATGTAGGGCTCGTTCGAGTGCTTGCTTCACTTCTTCAGCTGATAAGCGGTAAAGTTCAAACAAATGACACCGACTCCTAATCGCAGGATTGATGGAGTGATAAGGGTTGCTTGTGGTACACCCGATTAGTGTCAGACGATTGCTTTCCAAATGAGGGAGTAGGAAGTCTTGTTTGGCTTTGTCCAGACGGTGAACCTCATCTAAGATCAGTACAAGCTGCCCGTGCATTTTCGCCTCTTCTACCGCAATCTCCATGTCTTTCTTCTTGTCCGTTACCGCATTCAGGGTCTTGTGTGGCAACTTTAAGCTTTTAGCTAAGGCTGTAGCCATGGACGTTTTACCTGTGCCTGGTGGGCCAAACAGAATCATGGAAGCTAGGCGGTCGGCTGTCACCATTCGACGGATGGTTTGTTGTTCTCCGACAAGGTGAGATTGACCGATAATTTCATCTATGTTTGAAGGTCGCATACGAAATGCGAGTGGTTGCTGACTCATCTTATCCTCTCCTTTAAAGGCGGGGTAGTGGTTTCCGTTACATCATGTAGAGTTTGAAGTGACGGGAAATAACTCGCTTTCCGTGGGCATGTGGTGAGCTTCCTCAGTCGCTTTGCGCCTTGCGGGATCTCACCGATCATGTACAACCCACAGGAGTCTCGTCATTTCCCGTCACTTCTTACTTTTATAAGGAGAACGGAAACGTTGAAAAAAAAGTCCGCTCGTTAGAACTCTTGATGTGGGAAGCTCGTCTTGGAGAGCGCTGGGTGTTCAGACCTGAGCACCCCCATACATCATGCTATGGGTTCGTTTCTCCCAGTTTAGAAAGGGGTGGTTTTGAAACAGCGAGACTCCCGTGGGAGAAGGGCTCAGGCAAGACCCCACAGGGAGTGAAACGACCGAAGAGGCTTGCCGGCTCCCCCACAGGAAAGCGAGTTGTTTCAAAACCACACCTGCTCCTTATGCGGTGACGAAGCTTTAACATCTCATTATCAGGCTTTTTGGTTTGCTGCTAGATTCGCTGAAACGGACTTCTTTCTCATTCAAGACTATTCCCATTTTTAACGAAATGCAAGAGACTTGCCATTCATGCTATAATAGCGTTTGGTATAATAAAGAGAGGAGGGTTTCAAGTGGAAAGAAACCATTCCAATAATAAACAAACCCTGCTTAGGTGGAGTTTCTTCACGATCGGCTTGATTATCCTCGGATTAGGGATATCGATGACGATGCAAGTCAAAGATTTCGGTATCGGTCCATGGGATGTGTTCCATTACGGTCTATTCCTACAGTTGGGACTGACAGTCGGAACGTGGTCGATCATTGCTGGATTAGTTATTGTCATCATTCATTCAATTGTGCAAAAGCGATTCCCTCAAGTAGGGACGATATTAAATATGGTCTTAATTGGTGTGTTTATTGATGTATTCAATTGGCTGTTGCCAGAGCCGGAACTATTGTTTACCAAATTGCTTGTATTCGGACTTGGAACGTTTGTGATTGCAATCGGAATCGGCGTTTATGTCGCCCCTGATATGGGAGCTGGACCAAGAGATAGTCTGATGCTTCTCCTTACAAAAGCTACGGGGTGGAAAGTATCCACAGTTCGGAATGGCATTGAAGTAACGGTCGCTGTCCTCGGGTTCGCATTAGGTGGTCCTGTCGGGTTCGGAACCGTGTTCATTGCGTTGTTTTTAGGGACTTTTGTAGGCTACACCCTACCTTATTCGAAGAAGCTGCTAGAGTTTTTACAAACGAAAGGTGAATTATATGAAGATATCTACCAAAGGCCGATACGGTCTAACCATTATGATTGAGCTTGCTAGAAAGTATGGAGATGGACCGATTTCGTTAAAACAAATTGCACGCGACAATGATTTATCCGAACATTACTTGGAGCAGTTGATTGCGCCGCTTAGAAACGCCTCTCTTGTGAAGAGTGTGCGTGGGGCTTACGGCGGTTATATGTTGACGAAGGCACCTCATGAGATTACAGCTGGAGATGTCATTCGTGTCCTAGAAGGTCCGATCACCCCTGTTGAGGGAATCGAAAATGAGGAACCTGCAAAACAAGCTTTATGGAAACGTGTCCGAGACGCTGTGAAAGACGTGCTCGATACGACGACGCTTGAAGATTTGAAGGATCATGTAGACGATCAAACGCAAGATGCGTATATGTTTTATATTTAAGGAATGTGAGGTGTTATCATGGAGTCAATTTATTTAGATCATGCTGCGACGACGCCGATGCACCCGGACGTTATTGAGGAAATGGTTCCCGTTTATAAGGAAACATTCGGAAACCCCTCCAGTGTGCACCAGTTCGGAAGGTCAGCAAGAAGATTATTAGATCAAGCAAGACGAACTACGGCCTCGAGTATCGGTGCGAATGAGAAAGAAATTGTGTTTACCAGTGGAGGTACGGAAGCTGACAATTTAGCCATTATTGGAACGGCTATCGCCAACCAACAAAAAGGTAAGCATATCATTACCACTTCGATCGAACATCATGCTACATTGCATGCAGTCGAATCTTTGGAGGCACAAGGTTTTGACGTCACGTATTTACCCGTTGATGAATCTGGGGCAGTTAAAACAGAGGATGTACAACAAGCCCTACGAGACGATACGATTCTGGTATCCATTATGATGGTCAATAATGAAACAGGCGTCATTCAACCGATAGAAGAGATTGCCGACTTAATGAATAGTCATCAAGCTTATTTCCATTCGGATATCGTTCAGGCATATGGATTGCTGAACATCAATGTTAAGGAATTACCTATCGACCTATTAGCTGTCTCAGGTCATAAAATAAACGGACCTAAAGGTGTCGGTTTTTTATATGTTCGTGAAGGAACGCAGCTTGCCACTCTCCAACATGGAGGGGAACAAGAACGAAAAAGACGGGCAGGCACTGAAAATGTCCCGGCCGTCAAAGGTTTTGAGAAGGCTGTTGAAATCATTACAGAAAAAAGAACCAGTTATCGAGAAGCCTATCGTCGTTATAGAAATCGATTCATTGAGACACTTAAAGAAGAGTCGGTGAATTATAGCATCAATGGTGCGGAAGATAAAACGATGGAGTCTATTGTAAACATCAGTTTCCCTGGAATGAATGTAGAAACGTTATTGACTAACTTTGATTTGTCAGGCGTAGCGGCTTCAAGCGGAAGTGCTTGTACAGCAGGTTCTGTTGAGCCGTCTCATGTTCTTTCTGCTATGTATGGTGCGGAAGATGATCGAACAACGAACTCGATCCGGTTCAGCTTTGGTCTGGCTAACAATGATGATAATGTAGAACAAGCAGCCAAAAAAGTCAGTCAAATTGTTCATAGACTGAGTGACTAGGAAGGTGAAAATAAATGAAAGAACGAAAAGATACACGCGTCGTTGTCGGTATGAGCGGAGGCGTCGATTCTTCTGTCGCGGCTCTTCTTTTAAAACAACAAGGCTATGATGTTGTCGGTATATTCATGAAAAACTGGGATGATACCGATGAGAATGGAGTATGCACAGCAACAGAGGACTATGAAGATGTGATTCGAGTGTGTAACCAATTGGATATCCCTTACTATGCTGTAAATTTTGAAAAGCAATATTGGGACAAAGTATTCTCCTATTTCCTTGAAGAATACAAAGCAGGACGTACACCGAATCCGGATGTTATGTGCAATAAAGAAATCAAGTTCAAAGCATTTCTTGATCACGCGATGAGCTTAGGCGCTGATTACTTGGCAACGGGGCATTACGCTCAAGTGCGAGAAAATAATGGTAGCTACGAAATGCTTCGTGGTGTCGACCACAACAAAGATCAAACGTACTTCTTGAACCAATTATCCCAAGATGTGCTGGCCAAAGTGATGTTTCCACTCGGACACCTTGAGAAAAAAGAAGTTCGAAAAATCGCTGAAGAAAATGATTTAGCAACAGCGAAGAAGAAAGATTCTACAGGAATCTGCTTCATTGGTGAGCGTAACTTCAAGGATTTCTTGAGCGAATACTTGCCTGCACAACCTGGAAATATGGAAACTTTAGATGGGGAAGTAAAAGGGAAACATGATGGTCTGATGTATTACACATTAGGTCAGCGTCAAGGTTTAGGCATTGGTGGAGCAGGTGACCCGTGGTTCGTGGTCGGTAAAAATGTTGAAGATAACATTCTTTACGTCGGCCAAGGTTTCCATCACGATGCCCTATATTCTGATGGCCTCATTGCTTCAGAAGCGAACTGGACATCAGGGAATGCACCAATCGAAGCCTTCAAAGCAACAGCTAAATTCCGTTATCGCCAGGAAGATAGTGGAGTAACGGTTTTTCCGATGGAGGATGGCCGCTTCAAAGTGACATTTGATGAACCAGAACGTGCCATCACACCAGGACAAGCCGTTGTTCTTTATGATGGGGAAGTCTGCTTAGGTGGAGCAACCATCGACACTGTTTTAAAAGAAGAGACGGCAATTACGTATGTCGGTTAATGGTAAGGTCATGTCCGTCTAAAGGGCATGACTTTTTTTTAGGGTTCCAAGTTTAGAAAACCCCTTTCATGTTGAACGTAGATCGAACGATATTAGGAGGAATGTACAAATGGATAAATTAACTCAAGGAATTGAACAGATGCAGCAACACAATTATGAAGAAGCGGCTCGCCTCTTCACTGAATCGATTGACGAGAACCCTGAGGAGCCAGTGGGTTACATAAACTTCGGAAACTTGTTAACCCACATGAACGAATATGAGAGAGCGGAACGCTTCTTCAACCGTGCAATCGAATTGAATGCTGAGGCCGCAACGGCCTACTACGGTTTAGGGAATGTGTACTATGATCAAGAAAAATACACGAAAGCGCAGGAGCAATTCATTCATGCCGTGAAGAATGGGTTAGATGAGGCAGATGTTCATTTCATGTTAGGGATGACGTTTGTCCATCAAGAATATACAAAGCTCGCTTTGCCTTATTTATTGCGTGCAGCGGAACTTGCTCCTGAAGATGTAGATATACAATTCCAGTACGGACTGTGTCTTGCCCAGAATGGACAGATTGAAGAAGCTGAAAAGGCCATGAACGGTGTGCTACAATTGGAAAAAGAACACAGTGATGCCCATTACAATTTAGGTGTTGTTTCACTTCATAAAGAAGATGCAAGAGGGGCTTTAGAGCACTTTAATCGAGCATTGGAGATCAATAGTGAGCACATGTTAGCGGCCCATGCTAAAGCACAAGTCGAGCAAGCATTGGAATAGTAAGGATTGAAGGGGAAAGATGACTATGAATCAACAAACGCTCTTTACGGAATCGAATGAAGAACGTCCTTTTGTGAAAGGTGAACTCGGTCGGATGATCTTTCATAACGAATCTGAACATTTTTCAATTGCCTCGATTCAGGTTAAAGAAACGAATGAAGCATTCGAAGAAAAGACCCTTGTCATCAAAGGTCATTTTTCTCCTTTAGAAGAAGGGGAAACGTATATCTTTCATGGCGAATTCCAGACCCACAAAAAGTTCGGTACACAATACGTCGTAGACATGTATAGCCGCGTTCTACCGGAGACGAAAGAGGGGATCGTCCTCTACTTATCCAGTGATTTATTTCATGGTATCGGGAAAAAAACCGCCGAACGAATCGTCGATCACTTAGGAGAACAAGCCATTACCAAGATATTAGAAGATCGAACCGTTTTGGAAGAAGTCCCGAAGCTTCCAAAAGAGCGAGCGGATCAACTGTATGATTCACTTAAAGAGCACCAAGGGTTTGAACATGTCATGATCCATCTATCACAGTATGGCTTCGGTTTGAAGCTGTCTCAGAAGATTTATGAAGTATTTAAGGACCAGACGTTATCCATTATCGAAGAAGACCCTTATCAGCTCGTCTTCCGTGTTGAGGGATTCGGATTTCACCGGGCAGACGAAATGGCGCGAACGCAGCAGTTAGCACACGATCATCCGACCAGAATTCGTGCGGCTTGTTTATATATGCTTCAAAAAAGCATGTCTGATGGGCATGTGTATTTGCCCACGGAAGAATGCCTCGTCCAGGTTGAGCAGTTATTGAATACAGGTGTAGATCCTGAGATTTCTTTTAATAAATTATCTGAGCAGATTATCCATTTAGGTGAGGAGAAGCACGTGTATATTGAAGACGATCGGGTGTATCTGCCTTCTTTGTACTTTGCGGAGAATGGGTTTCGGAGGCACTTGGAACGTGTCATGGATGATGAGGTGGAGGCTGAACATACCCAAGCTGATTTGCTGAAGATCATCGGGGATATCGAAGAAGAGGAGTCGATCAGCTATGGAGAAGACCAATTCCAAGCGATAGAGAAAGCTCTATCTTCAAAACTCATGATCTTGACTGGTGGACCGGGAACAGGGAAAACGACGGTCATCAAAGGGATCATCCAATCGTTTGCAGCTTTGAACGATTTGTCGATGGATCCGGAGTCGTATGATTCCGATCAACCTTTTCCATTTGTACTAGCTGCACCGACGGGCAGAGCTGCCAAACGTATGAACGAGTCTACAGGCTTGCCGGCGAGTACGATTCATCGCCTTCTCGGTTGGGACGGGCATGAGCAATTTGAAAAAAATCAGAACAACCCGCTAGAAGGGAAAGTGCTGATCGTCGATGAGTTTTCAATGGTAGATATTTGGCTTGCGAATCAATTATTCCGTGCAGTGCCTTCAGATATGCAAGTCCTCCTTGTCGGCGATGAAGACCAATTGCCATCCGTCGGTCCAGGACAAGTGCTTGCTGACTTGTTGGCATCCCAAAAGCTGCCGTCTGTTCAACTGAAAGAAGTATACAGACAAAAAGAAGGTTCGAAAATCATACAGCTTGCTCATGAGATAAAAAATGATGAATGCAATCGAAATTCCTTGAGCAAAGAACATGATTTTAATTTCCTTCCTGCAAGGGAACATCAACTTACAGACCTTGTCACGAACATCGTGAAGAAAGCGGTGGATAAAGGGATTGAATTAAAAGAACTGCAAGTATTGGCGCCGATGTATCGTACAGATGTGGGGATTCATAGATTGAATGAAGAAATACAGAAAATCATTAATCCACAAAGTAAACAGAAACGCGACATACGGTTCAAAGACACGATCTTCCGGAAAGGTGATAAGGTCATCCAACTCGTGAATCAGCCGGAAGATGGTGTGTACAATGGTGACATCGGAAAGATTGTCGCGATTTTCCGGGCAGAAGAAAATGTGGATGGCGTAGAACAAGTCGTCATCGACTATGATGGGAAGGAAATTGTTTATCCGAAGAAAGATTTGCACAATATCATGCATGCGTACTGTACATCGATTCACAAATCACAAGGTAGTGAGTTTTCAATTGTGATTTTACCCATTGTGCGTAGCTATCGTCGTATGCTCAGAAAAAATCTGATTTATACGGCCATCACGCGTTCCAAACAGTCACTCATTATTTGTGGTGATGCCAATGCGTTTTTAGAAGGAGTTCAGACAACGGATACGAACTTACGCTATACAAGGCTGAACGAAAAACTTCAAGAAGATGCACCTGAAGCCCCATTAGAAGAAGAGGAAGAAGACATTTCCCCGTACGATTTTATGGAGTAACAAAGGAGGGTCATCTGTGATGCAGCATCAATTAGGGATGTCCGGGAGCACCATCTTATCCGACCCGGATCGATTCGATCACTTATTTCAACAAGGGTGTACACATGTTGAGATAGGTGAGTTCCCTAGCCAAGCCGCGTTCAAATTGTTCTTAGAAAAGGCTCGCAGGCATAATGTAACGTTTGGCGTTCATTCGCCACTGATACGTGGTGGAAGTAAATATGATTTAATAGAAAACGTAGCGCAACCAGTCGGGAAGGCACGCACGGAATTTGAACAGGAAGTACATTACCTCTCCACTGTTGGAGCCGAATATGTCCTTGTCCATTTCCCTTACTTCAAGAACTCCGTCTCTTACCCAACGAAAGATGTCATCGAGGAAGGATTGGATTTCTTGAGCCGCTTGCAGACGGATTATGGCATTCCGATCGTATGTGAACCGAAACTCGGTCAACACAAGTCTCCGTGTGGTATTCACTATTTGCACGAATTTCCGAAGACACTATGGAAGCAGTACGGGTTAGGTATATGTATTGATCTAGGAGATTATCGGATGGCAACGGAAGACGAGTGGAAAACTTACATAGAACCGTTACTCCCTTTTACAAAAGTGGTCCACATGCATAATGTCCAGTTGAAACAAGAAGGGTACATATGGACGCTGATGCATCCGAAAGCTTATGGGGTATTCGATATGCAACCGATGATAGAGTACCTTGCTTCTCAGCAGTCGGTCTTTTTCATCTTTGAGCATACGCCTCACACCAATCCCACATCCAACGAAGTCGCAGAAGCCATCCAGTGGATTCACAAGTCATTAAGGAATGTATGAATCTATAAAAGGTCGGTCATAATGATGGTAAAAAGGAGTTTATCATTATGCGCTGTCCGAATTGTGAAAACAAAAACCTCGGAAAAATTGGCACACACCAATTTTATTGTTGGAATTGTTGCTTGGAGCTTTGGGTAGAGGATGGGAAAGTCAACATTCATCAAATCGAGGAAGATGGTAGTTTAAGCTCTTTGAATGATATATTCTATCAGCAAGGATCGTAAACGTGTATGAGTGATCATTCGTCAGCATGGGTCAAGCGACTCGCCATTTTCTTAATCGTGCTTGTCACTTTGCTATTGCTTGCGTGGTTGTTTCCATACTATGATCATGTGATTGTGATGATCGGCAGGGTTTTACTACCATTTGTACTGGCCTTGGTTCTTTCATTGCTGTTACATCCTCTTGTCCATTTGCTAGAAGAGGTTGGAGTGCGGAGATCCTTGGCGATCTTGATTTTGTTCTTTGCTTTCTTTTCCTTGATCAGTTTCGGGGTCTATCGTGGGTATCCGAACTTGTTGGAGCAGCTTCGCATGTTGAACGAGCAGGCACCTCAGTTGGCTGAAACCTATCAGAAGTGGACAAATCAATTCTACGCCCAAACGGAGCGTCTTCCAGATGGAATCCATGAAAAAGTGAATGGAAGCTTCTCAGACTTTGAGGATTGGATTAGTTCAAAGGTGATGGCTCTTCTAGCGAGTATGCGTGGTGTATTCAACATGGTCGTTTTGATGGCGGTCGTTCCTGTCATGACTTTTTATTTTTTGAAAGATTATAAAAAGATTGGAAAATGGATGATTCAATGGCTTCCAGAAAAATGGCATCAAGAAGCGAATCGTCTCACCACACAATTGAACCATTCTTTAGGTGGCTATATCAGGGGACAATTATTAATCAGTTTAGTCGTAGGCTTTCTTGCGACTCTTGGCTTTTGGTTGATTGAACTTCCCTATCCCCTTGTGCTTGGAATTGTGGTCGGGCTGACCAATATCATTCCGTACTTCGGGCCACTGTTGGGGGCTGTCCCTTCCATTGTTGTTGCTTTGACTGTATCTTGGCAGATTATGCTTTTTACTGTAATCGTCATTGCTGTCATTCAAGTGTTAGAAGGGAATTTGCTATCGCCTTACATTATGGGGAAAAGCATCCATATCCATCCGTTATTCATCATTCTAGCTTTGCTTGCTGGTGGAGAACTGGCAGGTATTCCGGGATTGATTTTAGCTGTGCCTGTGTTAACGTGCTTGAAGGTGATTGTTGCGGAAGTAAGGGAAGGGCGTCTGAACATTGACAGATAGGTATCAATTATCTATAATAGCGCATATCAACACTATATGAGCGAAAAAATACATCGATGGAAAAGAGTAGGCAATACTTCATTGTAGAGAGGTGTTCTCAAGGCTGTAAAGGACACTATGGATTAGGTTGCTGAAAGCTATTCCGGAGTGCGGTTAATCCCCGCCGGTCCACGCCCCGTTATACGCGTTCAAGCTGATAGGCGAATGCCTATAATCAGGGTGGTACCGCGGATTCAACTCCCGTCCCTGCCAATGTGCAGAGACGGGAGTTTTTCGTTTGTATAGAAAGAAACAGCATTCCTAAAAGCGGCTTGTAACATCGTACAAGATTCCCGCTTTTGAGATAAAGACCTAGGGAGGTATAGAACAATGAAATCATTAACGTCTGCAGATGTGCGACAAATGTTTTTAGACTTTTTTAAACAAAAAGGACACGGAGTAGAGCCAAGTGCCTCTCTCGTTCCTCATGAAGATCCCACTTTATTATGGATCAACAGTGGTGTAGCTACGCTTAAGAAATACTTCGATGGACGAGTGACACCCGAGAATCCAAGAATCGTCAATGCTCAAAAATCGATTCGTACCAATGATATTGAGAACGTAGGATTTACAGCCCGTCACCATACGTTTTTCGAAATGCTCGGAAACTTCTCGATTGGTGATTACTTCAAAGAAGAAGCGATGCACTGGGCATGGGAGTTTCTTACGAGTGATCAGTGGATCGGTTTCGATCCCGAAAAGTTAGCGGTCACCGTCCATCCTGAAGACGACGAAGCGTACTCGATTTGGCGAGATAAAGTCGGGCTGGATGAAGAACGTGTCATTCGTATTGAAGAAAACTTCTGGGATATCGGTGAAGGGCCGAGTGGTCCGAACACAGAAATATTCTATGATCGTGGAGAAGCGTTTGGGAATGACCCAGAAGACCCTGAGCTGTATCCTGGTGGAGAAAACGAACGCTACTTAGAAATTTGGAACTTGGTATTTTCTCAATTCAATCACAATCCGGACGATACTTACACACCATTACCGAAGAAGAACATTGATACGGGGATGGGGTTAGAACGAATCGTTTGTGTCATTCAAGAGACGCAAACGAACTTTGAGACAGATCTCTTCTTACCGATCATTGAAGCGACAGAGGAAATCTCCGGTCGTAAATACGGCGTGAGTGTCGAGGAAGACTCAGCGTTTAAGGTGATTGCCGACCATATGAGAACGGTCACCTTCGCGGTCAGTGATGGAGCCCTTCCATCCAACGAAGGACGTGGCTATGTTCTTCGTCGTCTTCTTCGTCGCGCTGTGCGTTTCGCTAAACAGATCGGTATTGATGAGCCGTTCATGCACAAACTAGTACCAGAAGTGTCCAAAATCATGGTCGACTTTTATCCGGAAGTGAAGGAAAAAGAAGCGTTCATTCAGACCGTGATCAAAACCGAAGAGGAGCGTTTCCACGAAACGCTGAACGATGGTCTGGCGATTCTTTCTTCTATCATGAAGCAAGAAACGGAAAAAGGAAGCAACGTTTTCCCGGGTACAGAAGTGTTCCGATTATATGACACCTACGGATTTCCTAAAGAACTGACAGAAGAATATATTGCTGATGCCGGCTTTACGATTGATGAAGAGGGCTTCCGTCTTGAAATGGAAAAGCAGAGAGAACGTGCGCGTAATGCGAGACAAAAGACCGACTCCATGCAAATTCAAGAAGGCGTGCTTGGAGATGTACATGTAGAAAGTACCTTCATCGGGTATGATCAATTGCAAACCGATGCTGAGATTGTTGAACTCATTAAAGGAAAAGACTTTAGTAATGAAGCTGATGAAGGCGACACGGTTTATTTATTCCTGAACCAAACCCCATTCTATGCTGAGAGTGGAGGACAAATGGCTGACAAAGGATTCATAACGTCTTCTAGTGCAAACCTTGAAGTGACAAATGTACAAAAGGCTCCGAACGGGCAACATATGCATGAAGCGGTTGTTCGAAGCGGTTCAGTCCAAAAAGGCGATCAAGTGAAAGCGGAAGTGGATGCTGGATCACGCTCCTTTATCGTAAAAAATCACACGGCGACTCACTTGTTGCATCAAGCGTTAAAAGATGTTCTAGGCGACCATGTCAATCAAGCCGGTTCCCTTGTCGCTCCTGACCGTTTGCGTTTCGACTTCTCTCACTTCGGTTCTGTATCGAATGAAGAGATGGAACGAATCGAGTCCATCGTCAATGAAAAAGTATGGCAGTCGATACCTGTTTCCATCGAATACAATTCGATCGAAGAAGCGAAGTCTAAAGGGGCGACGGCTCTCTTTGGTGAGAAATACGGAGATACAGTTCGGGTTGTGCAAGTTGGCGATTACAGTCTAGAACTTTGCGGTGGTTGCCACGTTCATAATACGGCGGAAATCGGCTTGTTCAAGATCGTTTCAGAGTCAGGGATCGGTGCAGGAACGAGACGAATCGAAGCGGTTACCGCTAAAGACGCCTACCTTTACATGAATCAAAAAGAAGCCTTGTTGAAGCAAGCTGGAGAACTTCTTAAAACAAAGCCTGCTCAAGTACCAGAACGTATTGAAGTGCTTCACAAAGAAATGAAGGACTTACAAAAAGAAAATGACTCGTTGAGCGCCAAATTATCAAATATGGAAGCTTCTAATATTCTAGATGAATTTGAAGAAATCAACGGAGTTCATGTTTTAGCTAAACAAGTAGACGTCAAAGATGCGAACGCATTAAGAACGATGATTGATGACTTAAAACAAAAGGTAGAGTCCGGCATCATCTTACTTGCTGCACCGAATGGAAATAAAGTTCAGTTAATTGCAGGAGTATCCAAAGACTTAGTAGAAAAAGGATATCATGCAGGTCATTTAATTAAAGAAGCGGCCAGCCGCTGCGGAGGCGGAGGCGGTGGACGTCCGGATATGGCTCAAGCAGGTGGTAAAGATGCTTCTAAAATTCCGGAAGCTCTTGAATTCGCCAAAGAGTATGTCCGTCAAGACGCATAGTTTTCCCTATGGGTAAAACAGGTATATAATGAAGTAAAGACTAATAAGTGCGAGGTGACTGTAATGAGTTCGATGGATAGAACAATGAGATTCAATTTCTCAGAGGAGCCGTTCGACCAAGATGTTCGCTCTGTATTATTGTCTGTACACAACGCCCTGCAAGAGAAAGGGTACAACCCTATCAACCAGATTGTCGGGTATTTACTTTCAGGAGATCCTGCATATATCCCGAGGCATCAAGATGCTAGGAATTTAATTCGTAAGATTGAACGAGACGAATTAATTGAGGAATTAGTCAAATTTTATTTAGAAAAGAATAAAGAGGGCATTGAATGAAAAAAATAGGATTAGATGTGGGCGAAAAAACCATTGGCGTCGCGATTTCTGACGCCTTTGGTTGGACTGCCCAAGGATTAACAACGATTCAGTGGGATGAAAAGGATTATTCTACCGCTAGACAAGAGCTTCTAAAAATCATTGAGGATCATATGGTGACCGAAGCGGTCGTTGGGTTTCCGAAGAATATGAATGGAACAATCGGTCCAAGAGGAGAAGCAAGCCAAGCTTTTGCCTATTGGCTCGAGAAGAACTTTAAAATAACCGCTCATTTGTGGGATGAGCGGTTAACAACCATGGCAGCAGAACGTGTACTCATTGATGCTGACGTAAGTCGTAAGAAACGGAAGAAAGTCATTGATAAGATGGCTGCCGTTATGATTTTGCAAAGTTTTTTAGATTCAAAACAATAAAGGAGGCCACTTAATTATGGCACTAGAAAAAGAAGAGCGTATTATCATACCTGATGAAAACGGGGAAGAGCATTTATTTGAAGTTCTATTCACATTTGATGTAGACCAGACAAAGCAATCCTATATTGCGGTTGTTCCTGCAGATCAAAAAGAAGGCGACGAGGTTGAAGTTTTCGCTTTCCGTTATGAGGAAAAAGGGAATGAAGAAGACGACTTGGCTCTATTCCAAATCGAGTCAGAGGAAGAATGGGAAATGGTCGAAGAAATGCTGAACACGCTGACAGACGAAGATTTAGCGTAATGATACAAGAGCCCGCGGATGAATCCGTGGGTTTTTTTATGTGTTTTGTTCATTTAAGATTTAGTGGTTTCCGTTGCATCGGGTAGCGTATGAAGGTCCGGGAAATGACTTGCTTTCCGTGGGCATGTGGTGAGCTTCCTCAGGCTCCGCCTTGCGGGATCTCTCCAATCATGTACATCCCATAGGAGTCTCGCCATTTCCCGGACCTTCTTGCTTTCATGAGAAGAACGGAAACAACAGCCGAACTGATTCACGTCACATAATAAGCATAGGTGCTAAACTCTTGATACCTAGCGCATAGTTCTATAGTGATGATTCACCTACCACGTTGAGGGTTCGTTCCTCTCTGTGTCCAAAGGGGTGGTTTTGAAACAGCGAGACTCCCGCGGGAGAAGGACCTAGGCGAGACCCCACAGGGAGTGTCAACGACCGAGGAGGCTTGGCGGTTCCCCCGCAGGAAAGCGAGTTGTTTCAAAACCAGCCCCTGCTCTTAATCTGGTGACGAACCCAGTACAACTCGAAATCAAGTCTTCAACAATCCTACACGATTGTTGAGGAAAGGAATTCTTTGCTAATATAAACGGGAATTTCCTATATATTTGTAGAAATTTAATGGCAGATGTAGAAAGATTCTAGCATTATATAGTATAATGTACCGGATGGAAGGGGGAAGTCCGTTGTCAGAATCAAACTTCAAAGATAAATATAAAGAACGCTTCAAAAAACGCACAGAAGAGGCGAGTACAGTGAGGAAAATTGTTTCAACAATCTTAATCACGCTTATCGTTGTCATCGCTGTAGGTGGCTTCTCAGGTTACATGTACGTCAAAGGGGCATTAGAACCAGTGGATCCCGACGATAACAGCCAGCAAAATGTTGAAATCCCATTAGGGTCTTCTACTTCACAAATTGCTTCTATACTTGAAGAGAATGAGATTATTAAGAATGACTTGATTTTCCGCTTCTACACGAAGTTCAATAACGAAACAGGCTTTCAGGCTGGAGACTATCAATTTACTCAATCGATGAAATTGAATGAGATTATTGAAACGTTGAAAACCGGACGATTAGTGAAAGAGCCTGTCTTCAATGTGACCGTGCCAGAAGGTCAGTCAATTGAGCAGATTGCTGAAATCTATGCTGAGAAATTGGACTTTACGAAAGAAGAGTTCATGGAAAAAGTGAATGACAAGACGTATATCAAAGAGTTGATGAGTCAACACTCTGCATTACTGACAGACGCCATATTGCAAGAGGATATTCGTTACCCGCTTGAAGGGTACTTATTTGCAGCCACCTATCCATTTTATGTGGATGACCCGAGTATTGAACAAGTGGTATCGAAAATGATACAGAAGACTGAGTCCGTTGTACTACCATACACAGATGCATTCGAAGCGAATGATTTGACGATTCATGAAGGGATCACAATGGCTTCATTAGTGGAGAACGAAGCACGTACAGCTGAAAACCGTAAGAAAATCGCAGGTGTCTTTTACAATCGTATTGGTGAAAAGATGCCATTACAAACAGACCCTACCGTACTTTACGCTCTTGGGGAGCACAAAGATCGCGTTCTATATGAAGACTTAGAAGTTGAGTCCCCATATAACACGTATCACGTAAACGGTCTGCCAATCGGTCCGATTTCTAACTTCAATGCAAACTCTGTTGCTGCAGCAGCAGAACCAGCAGAGAATTCATTCTACTATTTCCTTGCTGATAGTGAAGGAAACATTTACTATGCGGAGACACTAGAGAAACACAATGAATTAAAAGCGAAGTATATAACGGGCAGTTAATCACGTTGAAGGAATGTTCGCATTCCTTCTTTTTTTATGCGTTTTCCTGAAATCACCGATGGCGTTCAGTAGGACCGTATGTTAAAATAATAGGGTTGTAAAATGCGATCGACTATCGTAAGAAGGGGTGTTCTTTCCATGGAGCAAGAAGATTACTTACAATCATTACTGCCGAAAGCTACAAAGCAGGTAGAGCGATTAGAAGAATACGCCAAGGAACAAGGTGTGCCGATCATGGAGCCCTTAGGTATTCATTTCTTAATGCAGATCATTCGTATGCAAAACCCTGATAGAATCCTTGAAATCGGGACAGCCATAGGGTATTCCGCATTACGAATGATTGAAGCTTCGCCTACAAGTGAAATTGTAACGATAGAACGAGATAGAGAGCGTTACGACGAAGCCTTGAAAAACGTAGCCGAAGCGGATGCTGATCATCGTATTCATATTTTGTACGGCGATGCACTGGAAATGAAAGAAGAGGTAGTGAAAAAAGCTCCATTCGACCTTTTGTTTATCGATGCGGCCAAAGGAAAATATGAGGAATTCTTTCATTTATATGAACCTCTGCTGTCTGAGGGAGGGGTCATTATTTCTGACAATGTCCTGTTTAAAGGGTATGTTGCAGATGATACGGAAGCAAGTAAACGTATGGCGAAAATCGCAAAAAAGATTAGGCAATTCAACGAGTGGTTAACGAGTCACCCTGATTATCACACGACCATTATTCCAATTGGGGATGGAGTAGCCATCACAAAGAAGAAATAAAGAGCCCTGAAGGGTCACATAGATTGAGTGGATGAAAGGAGAATCTAGAACTATGAAGGATAAACCTGTTGTAATCGGAGTTGCTGGAGGAACGGGGTCAGGTAAAACAAGTGTTACACGTTCCATCATCCAACGATTCGCTGATAAATCAATCCTTATGATTGAACAAGATTATTATTATAAAGACCAAACGCATCTTCCTTTCGAAGAAAGGTTGCAAACGAATTATGATCATCCATTGGCTTTCGATAACGACTTATTGATTGACCACTTGAAACAATTGATCAACCAAGATGCGGTTGAAAAGCCTGTTTATGATTATAAGATGCATACCCGTTCTGATGAGACGATTCATGTCGAACCGAAAGAGGTCATCATCGTAGAAGGGATTCTTGTCTTAGAGGATGAGCGATTGCGCGATCTTATGGATATCAAAGTATTTGTTGATACCGATGCTGACGTGCGCATCATCAGACGTATGATGAGAGACATCAATGAACGCGGTCGTACATTAGATTCCGTCATTGAACAGTACATTAATGTCGTACGTCCGATGCACTTGCAATTCGTTGAACCCACTAAGCGTTATTCGGATATCATTATTCCTGAGGGTGGACAGAATCACGTAGCGATTGATCTAATGGCTACAAAAATCCAAACCGTCCTTCATGAGAAAGGGCAAACGCAAAGCAAAGAAAATAGTTGAAATGCTACCAAAAATCTGGCATAGTACACAATAGTAGTTCTAAACAAGTATGTCCTCGGATAAAGTATAGTTAATTAGAATGAGCGTACGGACGTACTGCTCATTTCCTATATTAGGGGAACATCCTATTGATGTATTAAAGGAGTGTATCTAGACCATGGCAGAAGAAAAAAGTTATTACATGACAGAAGAAGGTAAACAAAAGCTCGAAGAAGAGTTGCATCATCTGAAAACAGAGCGACGTAAAGAGGTTGTCGAACGTATTAAAATTGCACGAGGCTTCGGGGACCTTTCTGAGAACTCAGAGTATGATGCTGCTAAAGATGAACAAGCCTTTGTTGAAGCACGCATTACTCAAGTTGAAAACATGATTCGCAATGCAGTTATTATCGAGAATGATAATGCAAATCCGGATACAGTTACACTTGGTAAATCTGTCACATTCCAAGAACTTCCTGATGGTGATGAAGAAACCTACACGATTGTAGGTAGTGCAGAAGCAGATCCTTTCGAGGGTAAAATCTCAAATGACTCTCCAATGGCTCAAAGCCTGATCGGTCACAGTGTCGGTGATAAAGTGACGGTAGCGACACCAGGTGGAGACATCAATGTGAAAATCGTTACAGTTGAATAGTGATGTAAGGGAAAGGGCAGAGGTCAATCTTCTGTCCTTTTTATTTTTGGTACATCTGATTGCCCAGGAAATAAGGGGTGAGCCCGCTAATTTGGGTATTGGTGTTCTTGGTGTGATATTGTATAATAAACATCGAGTTTAAAGGAGGAGAACATCCATGACGAATTCATTCCATTCACGGTCTAACCGTTATGAGAAAAAGCGGAAAGGAACGAAAATGATGACCTGGCTTATGGGTGCTGCCGGTTTGTTGGTCATCACCTTTGTAGCCCTCTTTATTTTTGGTGGAAATGAAACAGATGGGACAGCTAAGCAGCCGGAACCATCGGAGTCCGTCAGTGTTGAGGACGAGGAAGAAAAAGAGAACACAAATGGGGATAACGATGATTCTCAGGTAGACGAGAATGCACCAGAAAAATCCTCAGATCAACAGGATTCTGAAGTCTCAAGTGAGGAAGGCGAAGAGCCGAAAGAAGAATTAACTGTTATTGAAAATAGTGACGATGAAAATGTTAAAAGGATCATAAAGAAAAATTGGAAACCGCTCCAAACTGAACAGACGATTGAAGGGGAACATCGAATCACCTACGATACAGAAAGTCAGGATTGGGTTGAAATGGAGCAGGTGGTACGCGATGTTACAGGTTTAACAAAGGACAATATGATTACCCAATATATAGGCAATGGTGGAACACCGAATAAAGCCATTGCTACCGTCTACAACAAAAATAATAAAGATGAAGTGTATCGGGTCTACCTAGAGTGGATTGAAGGTACAGGCTTTCAGGCACAACAAATGGATGAGTTGAATCAAGTGCCACAATAACGAACAAAATCGAGAGGGGAAGTCCGTCATGACAATAGGCATCATTGGAGCTATGGACGAAGAAGTTGAATTACTTAAACAAAATATGACAGATACGAAAGAACAGGAGGTTGCGGGTAGTCTCTTTATTGAAGGCCGATTGCACGACAAAGACGTTGTATTGCTTAAATCGGGAATTGGGAAGGTCAATGCAGCGATGTCCACGACCATTCTTCATGAGCGCTTCCGGATTGATAAGGTGATCAACACAGGCTCAGCAGGAGGCTTTGCCAAGGATTTAGAAGTTGGGGACATTGTTGTTTCAAGTCTAGTCACTCATCACGATGTAGATGTCACAGCTTTCCAATATGATTATGGACAAGTACCGGGCATGCCAGCGATGTATGCAGCTGATGAAGCCTTGATGACAAGCGCTATGGAAGCTATTAAAGAGACCGATGCCAAGGCCGCACGTGGTATCATTGCAACAGGGGATTCTTTCATGCAAGAAGAAGAGCGAGTCGACTTCGTTCGAGGTAAGTTTCCTGAAATGATCGCGGCAGAAATGGAAGCCGCTGCGATTGCTCAAGTTTGTTATAAGTATGGGACACCATTTGTGGTCCTCAGAGCTTTATCGGATATTGCAGGTAAAGAATCATCGATATCATTTGATCAATTCTTACCGAAAGCAGCCGAGAATGCCGCTATCATGATTATGAACATGGTAAAAGAAATGGAGTAAAACATTACCACCTCCGTAGCGAATCTATTATGTTACAATAATATTCGTAGCAGGAGGTGAGTCATCCATGAATTCTAACGAGTGGATGAAGAATAAAATCTCAGACTATAAACGATTCATTGCCACGTTACTGATTTTATCTATTTATCTATATATAGGAACGTTGATCAGTCTTTATGAGTATAAGACTGATCTTCATCTCTATCTTTACCCTGTACTCGCACTCACTTTATTGACGGCATTCGTATTGTCGATCAAGCTGAAGCGCTGGAATCAGTCATTGAGAGAAGATCAATAACGAAACGAGAGCCACTCCTTTTTTATGGGGTGGCTTTTTATGCTTTTTTCCCTTGCTTACTCTGTTTATAAAACTCATGAAATATTTTCATGAGTGCTCTTTTTTCAATTCTGGACACATAACTTCTGGATATCCCTAGTTCTTTAGCGATTTCTCTTTGCGTTTTTTCTTCTGTTTGATTTAATCCATAGCGAAAGATGATCACTTCTTTTTCCCTCTCATCCAGAACGGTGATGAAGTCTTTAATTTTTTCAAGTTCCATATGAAGTTGAATTTCCTCAACAATATCCTGAACATCTGCTTGAAGAATATCGAGTAAATTCAGTTCATTCCCTTCTTTATCATGACCAATAGGGTCTTGGAGGGAGACGTCCTTGTTTGTCTTCTTTGTTGACCTGAGGTGCATGAGTATTTCATTTTCGATACATCGAGCTGCATACGTTGCGAGCTTCGTACCTTTGCCTGTGGAATAACTCTCGATTCCCTTGATCAAGCCAATCGTCCCGATAGAAATTAAATCCTCAAAGTCCTCTTTCGTGTTCTCGAACTTCTTTACGATGTGTGCGACTAGGCGTAAATTATGTTCGATTAGAGTGTTACGGGCTTCGTGACTACCCTCAGCCATAAGCTTCAACTGCTTTGCCTCTTCTTCTGAAGAAAGAGGGTTTGGGAACGCTTGATTTTTAACGTAAGACATAAAAAATAACGATTCTCTGAAAAAGTAAAGAATAGATGCGATCAAGCTACTCATAGGACGCGCACCTCCTCGTAGATTAGGCCACTGCCTATCACATACATATGTAGGTAAATCCTAAGCTGTGCTTGACCACAACGAAATAGACTTGTACGAATTACGAAAACAAAGGATGTGCTCCTAGTCAGTGATTTTTTGCGACTCCCGCAAATCGAATAGAACGTGTAGACAGAGAACGACAGAAGAGGGGGTAGTGAGCTTTTTGATTCACAAATACCTCATATATTGAAAAAGGAGTGAATCGTTGTCAGGCGAGGCTTTAAATGCGAAATAAAGGCACATACATGGAATGTATGTGCCTTTAAGGTTAACCGTTTGATTTATTTTGTTTTTTTTCAGCTTCTAAAGCTTTCGCATAATCATCTTTCACGCTTTCTTTCCATAACGGAACACCACTACGGTATGCAGCCCGGGCAATCACATGACCGGAAACGGGAGCAGTCAGCAGGACAAACACAATCCCGAGTAAGAGTTTTCCACTGACGATGTCGTGTTCAATGAATAGAAATAAGAAAGCTCCAATCATAATGCCGGCTACTCCGAGCGTTGAAGCTTTTGTTGCTGCGTGAAGACGTGTGTAAACGTCAGGGAAGCGTAAGATCCCGATGGAACCAGATACGATGAAAAAGGTACCGACTAACAAAGAGATGCAGATGGCTATATCAAATAGTAAGTTAATCCATGTCCCGCTCAATGATAACACCCTTTTCTAAGAATTTCGCCAAGGCTACCGTTCCGATGAAAAGCAAAATACCAATGAGCAAAATCACGTCATTGAACTTTGTAGTAACAAGCAGGATGGCGATCAAGCCTGCTAGGGCCATAAGGTTGATACCGATAATATCAAGCGCTACAGCTCGGTCGGGGTTCGTTGGCCCCTTGATTGCTCTGTAAAGGAGAATAATGACAGAAGCGGCTACTCCTGTGATACAAATCAAGGTCGTGTATTCTATGAGCGATTGAGTGACATCTAATATTTGCTCCATTACCTAGTCACCTCCATGATCGCTTTTTCAAATGTTTCCTTAATATCAGTTATGGATTTCTCTACGTCCGGAATATCCATCGCATGAATGTAAATCTTAGTATGATCATCACTGACGGCCATAGAAAGTGTTCCAGGCGTCAGCGTAATCAAATTGGCAAGTAGAGTTATTTCAAAATTGCTTCTAAGATCAATAGGGAGTGTGAAAATCCCAGGTTCAATGTCTAGCTTGGGTTTATAAACGAGTTTGACAATATCAAGGTTGGAGAGTACGAGCTCTCGGACAAATAATAAGATCAATTTAATGAACTTCCAAACACGTTTCATATAGAAGGAATCCGGGATAAATCGTTGTAGGACGAACAATAATCCGATTCCTAGCAAATACCCGACGACGAATGTCGAAAATTCATAGCTTTCACTAAGGAACATCCACATGATGGCAATGATAATATTGATTACAATTTGTAATGGCATCTGCTTCTACTCCTTTAACACAGAATCGATATAGATTTGTGGATCCATTAAATATTCAGCGATGCTTTGGATAGTCGGATAGAACCATTCAGCTCCTACACCAAGTAAGACGGAGAAGGAAAGCAAAATGGCGACAGGCCAAGCCATTTTCGCCGCTTTTCGTTTCCTTTCAGGATAGGGGTTTTCTGTTTTCTCTCCCCAGAACCCTCGGATGAAGATCCGAATCATGGAGAACAAGATCAGTAAACTTGAAATTAAAGCTACAATCACAATCATCAACTCATCTTGGGCAAGGCCGCCTCTTAACAGTAATAGTTTCCCTATGAATCCACTAAAGGGAGGTATTCCTGCTAGTACAAGTGAAGCCATGAAGAACATCCAGCCGAGAACAGGATGATGGTGGATCAAACCACCCATTTTACGTAAATCCGATGTCCCAGCTACATACACAAGGGCTCCCACTAAAAGGAAGAGCGCTCCTTTGATGATCATGTCGTGAACCAAGTAGTAAATGGTTCCACTGATTGAGACTTCGCTGAAAATCCCGATTCCCATAAGCATGAATCCAACAGCTGGAATGATGTTATAGGCTATGATCAGTTTGACGTTATGCGTTGACAGAGCTCCGATGACCCCAAATAACATCGTCAGAGCAGCTAAATAGATAAACAGTGTATGCGTCAATTGTACATCCTGATTGAACATAAGTGTAAAAGTGCGGAGTATGGAATAGATCCCGACTTTCGTCAATAATGCCCCGAACAATGCGCTCACAACTGGATTAGGTGAAATATACGGTCTTGGTAACCAGTAGTAGAGCGGGAATACAGCTGCCTTCGTTGCAAACACGAAGAAGAATAATATACCAATTGTCGTTAATATTCCTTGCTGCTCAACTTCCTGCACACGGACTGCGATTTGAGCCATGTTCACGGTTCCGACGACGGAATACAAGAAAGCGATTGTCGTAACAAACAGCATGGATGAAAATAAGTTGATCAATACATACTTAATCGATTCCCGAAGTTGCACTTTCCCGTTTCCTAAAACGATGAGGCCGTAAGAAGCCATCAGCAGGACTTCAAAGAATACGAACAGGTTGAATAAGTCCCCAGTTAAAAAAGCTCCGCTCACACCAGCGACCAAAAGGAAGAAGAAGCTATAGAAATAGTACTCTTCCTGATGTTTGGATAGCGATTGAGGGGCGAAGAAAACACAGGCAACAGCAATGATATTTGTCGTTAAAACAAGTGTCATCGATAATAGATCCCCGACAAGAATAATGCCGTAAGGGGCAGCCCAACCCCCTGTCTCTAAAATGATGGATCCATTTTGTTGAACCTGAAGAAAAACCCAGGCAACAGCAATCAAGTTCACAACTGAAATCACTTGTGAAAGGATTCGGACTATTTTTGTTTTCTTATGAATGAAAGCCACTACAATTCCTGCTAGTAGCGGCAAGATGATAGGTAGTGCAGCTAAATTACTCATAATCATTCCCTCTCAATTGCTCCATATTATCTGTTCCGTTGACCTGGGATGCTCTGTAAGCGAGCACTAACAATAAGCTTGTTACACCGAAACTGATAACGATGGATGTTAAGATCAACGCTTGTGGGAGAGGATCGGTGTAATTTTCTACTCCTTCAGTCAATATCGGTGGTTTTCCAGTCTTCAATTCTCCCATTGTAAGAATGAATAGGTGGGCACCATGTGAAATGAGCCCTGTCCCTATGATAATTCTTAGAAGTTGCTTTTGAAGGAGGTTATAAATTCCCGTAGTAAACAAAATACCAGCCAGTATGGCCATAATGAATTCCATGTTTACTTCTCCTCCTTTTTACCAGGTAATCTGATCAATCCATAGATCGCCATGGCGGCTATACCAAGTACGACGATTTCAAATAGCGTATCTAGCCCACGGAAATCGACGAGGATAACGTTGACCATGTTATCTCCTCCACCCAACTTGTAGGTGTTATCGATAAAGTAACTGGAGATGGACTCGAACCATTTGCTACTGTGAGCGGAAATCGCAATCATCGTCATCATAGCGCCGAATCCGACAGAGATGATTAAGTTTAACATGCGTGTACTAGCGGCTTCTTCTTTTTTACGTAGTTTCGGCAAGTGATAAAACACGAGTAAGAAGAGAGCTACCGTCACGGTTTCAATGATTAACTGGGTCAGAGCCAGGTCAGGTGCACGGTATAAAACGAACAGCATCGATAATCCGTAACCGACAACACCTAGTATTAAGATGGCTGTAATTCGGTTATTCGTCAAAATCGTACCTACGGCAGCAATCACCATTGTGATCGCGACGAATATCTCCGGTAACGAAACGTCAGCTAGATTGCTTGTATCAACAGTAAATCCTCCGGTAATGGCCATGAAGGCGAACGTTACAATCAAAATGGCTGCTAACACGAGGCGGACATAACGGCCTAATGAGCCATTCATATACCCTTTTGTCACGGTTGAAGAATATGTCTCTAAGCGGTCGACTAAGCCATCATAAAACTTGTTCATGCTCAAAACACCAGGAATGATTCGGTACACAGGTGCCCATTGCTTTCTTGATAGGTATAAAACTGTCCCGAATACAAGAACGGTGATCGACATGATCAGTGGTGGATATAAGAACCCATGCCAGAAATAAATCTCCTTCTGAACTTCTAACCCTTTGACTGCGCTTGCTGCGTGCGCGATAAATGGCTCATTGATCCATTTAGGGAACAATCCGATCAGAATCACACCAAGGATTAGGATGATCGGGGAAATGAGCATCCCGATTGGTGCTTCATGTGGTTTCTTCGGTAATTCTTCTAAATGAGACTTCCCGCGGAAGGTACCGAAGAAGAAGTACACTGAATACACAAACGTGAATATACTCCCGAAGACGGCAAGATACGGAAGCAACATTTTTATAAAACCGACGACTCCTACATTTGCAATTTCATCTAAATGTAGGGAGGCATCAAAGAAAAGCTCCTTACTATAGAAACCGTTAAGGAATGGTAAGGGAACTCCCGCCATAGAAAACGTTCCAAATAGGGCAAGTGTTGCCGTGATTGGGAGGTAGGTCATCAGACCACCTAATTTTCGAATGTCCCTTGTACCAGCTTCATGGTCGACAATTCCAGCAACCATAAATAAGCTACCTTTGAATGTTGCGTGGTTGAGAATATGGAATACTGCTGCGAATACGGCCACTTTTGTACCAAATCCTAGCATGGACATGATCATTCCGAGTTGACTGATTGTCGAGAAGGCTAAGATCCCCTTCAAGTCTGTTTGTCTCACGGCCATGTAAGAGCCCCAGCATAGCGTAATAATCCCTACACTTGATACGATAATGAAGAACCAGTCGCTTGAAGACAGCATAGGTGAATAACGGGCAACTAGGTAGATTCCCGCCTTAACCATGGTAGCGGAGTGTAAGTATGCACTGACTGGAGTTGGAGCTTCCATAGCATCAGGTAACCAAATATGAAATGGGAATTGAGCCGATTTCGTAAAGGCACCTAGCAACAATAGAGCGAGAATCAAAGGAAAATACTCGCTGTTTAAAATCAGCTGTTGCTGACTGATCATTTCTTGGATACTCGTCGTATTCGTGAGAACTGTCATGAATACGAGAGCACCGAGAAGGCTCAGCCCACCGAATACGGTGATGAGCATAGACTTCAATGCTCCATATCTGGACTCTTTTTTATAGTTCCAAAAACCAATTAACAAGAAAGATGATAAAGATGTGAATTCCCAAAAACTATAGAGTACGAACACGTTGTCAGACAACACTACTCCGAGCATCGAGCCCATAAATAGTAAGAAATACACATAAAAATGTCCCAGTTGCTCCGATTTATGTAAATAAAAAATCGAATAAAAGGCAACTAGGGCTCCGATTCCGCTTATAAGCAACACAAATAAAAGACTAAGACCATCTAAATAAAATACCATGTTGATATCCAGCGAAGGGATCCATGAGTATTCTCTCATAACTGGTTCAAAGTTTGATCCTAAGAATCGAGCAAAATAAATGAAAATGAGTGCCGGTATAATCGTTACGAAATAACCGGGGTGAATCTTGTCTTTCCATTTACTTAGAAATGGAATAATAATAGCAATGATAAAAGGCAATAATACAGCCAATAACATTTTGATGGCTCCTCCCTTGACGTTAGTTTCAGCGTCATCTATGTGAATTGTTCGGGTAAACTTTCTGTTGATTCAATTGTAATCAAAAAAAGCATGATTATTCAACTGTGATCAACTGTAGTGTGTGCAGCAGCATGTTTATTTAGTATTCCCTATTAAATAAGAAGAGACACATGTAAATGGGGAGAAAAAAATAAATAAAAAAACTCGCTGCATTTTAGCTAGCGAGTTTCTTTATGTATACATGTTGTCAAATCTTGTTAGGGTGTCGATAGATCAACTAACTTGGGATGCTTGTTCCTTGATGAGGTGTTGAAGGGATCTTTCTCGTATCTCCAATTTGATTTGATCGATGAAATCTTGCGAAAGATTGAGTTCTATAGCTTTGTGGTAAGATTGTATTAGCAGGGAATCAGATAGTTGCTTCATACCTCTGTCACTCATGTGACAGCCACCTCCCGTGTCATTCAATGTTTCTAAAACCTGTTCATTTGCTTGTACGTTAACCTTACCATGACCTGTAAAACCCCACAATCTGGTAGTTATCTACAGGTAAGTGTAGATAACTATATGAATAATTTTCCAAAGTGACTGCATTGAACGTGTTCAACCATGTGGAAATTGTGTATAAAGTTATCCACAGGTAAGACGTGTCGGTAATTGTCGAACGATTTTTGTTCTTATTTATTCAAAATCACCAGTCAACTAGTCATCTGTTTTACTATATTCAATAGAACCCTTGATGTGCAGAGCCAATAGGGATGGCGGTTTTTAGTGATTTGTTGAAAGAGTTTTTGAAACATCGACTAATTTTGTATATGATGGTGAAGGAGATTTTGCCGTTGTTTACGAGATGGAGTGAAAAATATGCTGAATAATTTCTTACCAAATGAACATGTGCCGAGTGTCTTTGACATTGATCCTCTTGTATTGAAGGAAAAAGGCGTGAAAGGTGTAATAACTGACTTAGATAATACATTGGTCGCATGGGATGTTGAAGATGCGACAGATGAAATAAAACGTTGGTTCAAAAAAATGAATGATCACGGCATTCAAGTGACGATTGCCTCTAATAATAAAGAAGCGCGAGTGAAATTGTTTTCTGAGCCATTAGAGACTTCTTTTATTTATAGTGCACGTAAACCATTGTCGAAAGCATTCAAAAAAGCAAGAAAAGAGATGGAGTTAGATAAAAGCGAAGTGGTCGTCATAGGTGATCAGCTTCTGACTGATGTACTTGGAGGGAACTTGGCGGGCTTCCATACGATTCTCGTTGTTCCGATTGTTGAAACAGATGGTTTCTTCACGCAAATCAATCGTAAAATTGAACGCAGAATCCTTAACTGGATGCGTAGAAAAGGAAAAATCACATGGGAGAGGAGAAATCATTCATGAGTACGATCTACTGTCAAGGCTGTGGTATCGAAATTCAAACCACTAATCCAGATCAACCAGGTTATGCACCATCATCTGCGTTGGAGCGCGAAGATGTAATCTGCAAACGGTGTTTCAGGTTAAAACACTATAATGAAGTGCAAGACGTTCCTTATCAAGACGACGATTTCTTAGAAATGTTAAATCAAATCAGTAAAAATGAAGGGTTGGTTGTACAGCTCGTTGATATCTTCGATTTTAACGGGAGCTTTATTTCAGGGTTAAAACGTCATACGGGAAATAATCCGGTCATCCTCGTCGGAAATAAAATGGATGTGTTACCGAAATCCGTCAACCCAGGAAAAGTGAAATTATGGTTGAAAAAGGCGGCCAAGGACCAAGGGTTGTCCGTAAAAGATGTGTTTTTGATTTCTGCTGAGAAGAATCAAGGCATTGAAGAGCTCTCAAATGAGATTGATAAGTACCGTAAAGGCAAAGATGTTTATGTGGTAGGCACGACGAATGTTGGTAAGTCGACATTCATCAATACGTTGATATCTAACACATCAGGTGTAAAGGATGCTATTACAACATCTTACTTCCCAGGTACGACCCTCGGCTTCATTGATATTCCATTGGATGAACGAAGTTCCCTTTACGATACACCTGGGGTTATTCAACGTCATCAGATGGCTCATTATGTATCCGATCAAGATTTGAAAGTCATTACACCAAGGAAAGAAATCAAAACAAAAGTCTTTCAGCTTAATGAAGAGCAAACCTTATACTTTGGTGGATTAGCTCGTTTGGACTTTGTTGCTGGGGACCGGACTTCCTTTGTATGTTACTTTTCTAATGAGTTGCCGATTCACCGTACGAAACTTGAAAAGGCAGATGAACTATATGAGAATCATCTAGGTGAGCTGCTTTCTCCTCCAGATGCTGAAACAATGGAGAAATTGCCTCCATTGAAGGGGCATACTTTCAAAATTAATGAAGACAAAACAGACCTTGTTTTCTCAGGCTTAGGTTGGATTACCATTCCAGAAGGGGATATAACCGTTACGGCTCATGTACCAGAAGGTGTAAAAGTATCCTTGCGTGATTCACTGATTTAAGGAGGCCGTTCAAGATGAAATTAGGTTTGGTTGGTTATCCTGTTGGTCACTCGCTCTCTCCTTGGATCCATGAGCGGTTGATGGAACAGCAAAATGTATCAGGAACGTATGAATTATTTGAAACCTCGCCTGAATCATTCGATAGCTATATAGAAACTTTGAAAAAAGAAGGACTCGATGGATTTAACGTCACGGTTCCTTATAAAGAAACCATCATTCCGCATTTAACTGACCTGGATGATAGTGCACGAGTATTAGGAGCCGTAAACACCGTCAAACAAACAGAGCGTGGTTGGATTGGGTATAATACGGATGGGATTGGATTCGTCGACTCTATAAAGAATCGGTTCCCGGAAAGACTGCATAATGAAGCTCAAATCCTTATGCTGGGAAGTGGAGGAGCGGCGCGTGGAATTTATCATGCCCTGATCCAATCCGGTGTTGCGCGCGTGGACGTGGCGAATCGGACACCGGCAAAGGCCGAGGCCTTGCTCGAAATGAATGATACAATGGTGAAATCAAAAGCTTTGGATTTACAAGAAGCCGAAGAGGATTTAGCCAGATATGATGTTGTGATTCAGACTACATCTGTTGGGATGAGTCCGAACCACAATCAGGCCATTATCTCGTTAAAACGACTGAAGCCAGGTGCTGTCGTTAGCGATATAGTTTATAGACCGATGGAAACAGCGTTTCTAATAGATGCGAAAGCACAAGGTGCCAGCCTACATTACGGACACGAAATGCTCTTGCAGCAAGCGGTATACGCATTCAAAATTTGGACAGGAACAAATCCTGACGCATTCAAACTACTAGATGAGTTCGAAAGCAAACTGAAAGGGGTATAGAATGTTAACAAGTAAACAGAAAAAACATTTACGTACGATCTCACACGAAGTGCAACCTATTTTCCAGGTTGGTAAAGCAGGCGTGAATGAGAATATGACCAAACAAATCGATGAAGCACTTGAAAAAAGGGAATTAATTAAAGTCAGTATTTTGCAGAATAATTTCGACGATAACAAGCAGGTAGCAGAACAGATTGTAGAGGCAACCGGAGCACATATCGTACAAATGATCGGGAATACCATTATTCTATATAAAGAATCAGAAGAAAATAAACAAATCGAGTTGCCGTAAAGGAGATCTCTCATGAAACGAATTGGCATCCTTGGAGGAACGTTCGATCCTCCTCACTTAGGACACCTACTTATGGCGGAATTGGCTTATGAGGAAATGGGATTAGATGAAATATGGTTTTTACCTTCACACATCCCTCCGCATAAACAAAAGGCCACCGTTTCATCCAGAGACCGGCTGGCGATGGTAGAGCAAGCCATCAAAGGGAACCCTCATTTTCAAGTATGTGGTATTGAGATGACGAGGGAAGGGCCCTCATACACAGTAGATACAATCACTGAATTGAAAAGTAAATTTCCCGATGATCAATTTTATTTTATCATCGGGGGAGATATGGTTGAGCACCTACCTAAGTGGAACCGGATCGAGGAACTAACGGAAATGGTAGAATTCATCGGTGTCAAGCGGCCGGGCTATCCGTGGGACCCGTCCATTCCGGTGCACCAAGTAGAGGTCCCGCTTGTCGGGATTTCTTCCTCGATCATTCGCCGTCGGACTGCAATGAAACAGAGTGTGCGATACATGGTACCTGATTCGGTTGATCACTATATAAAGGAGCATCAGCTGTATGAACTTGACTCGTAATGAAGCCTTAACCTATGTTGAACCACATCTGAAACGTTCTAGATACGAGCATACCGTTCGTGTTGTTGAGCAAGCGGTTGACTTAGCTAAGAAATACGATGTGGACGTGAAATTAGTAGAAATTGCTGCGGCTCTCCACGACTATGCGAAGTATAAACCTTTAGAAGAAATGGAGCGATGGATCAAGACAGATCGACGATTACCTAAAGACCTGCTTGATTACCACCATGAGCTATGGCACGGTCCTGTAGGAGCATTGATGCTTGAAAAAGAGCTCGGCATAAGTGACGCTGCTGTTATAAGTGCCATTACATGTCATACAACAGGTAAAAAACACATGAGCACATTAGATAAAGTCGTCTTTCTAGCGGACTATATCGAGCCTGGCAGAGACTTTCCTGGTGTGGATGAAGTTCGTGAATTAGCGAACAAAAATCTTGATGATGCTTGCCGACTCGCATTAAAGAACACCATTCTTTTTCTAGTAGAAAAAGGGCGGACGGTTTATCCGGACACGTTTCATGCTTACAATGATTTCATATAATAAGGTATAGAGAAAAGTAAGATGACTAAGGGAGGAAGACTATGGAAAGCAAAGAACTCGTAAATTTAGCAGCACAAGCCTGTGATGAGAAAAGAGCGAATGATATTGTCGTCTTGGATATGTCGGATGTTTCACTCATCGCTGATTATTTCCTGATTTGTGAAGGTTCCAACGAACGACAGGTTCAGGCGATTGCAAGAGAATTAAAGAATCAGGCAGATGAACAAGGGATCGATGTAAAGCGAATGGAAGGGTTTGATCAGGCCCGTTGGATCCTAGTTGATTTGAATGGTGTCGTCTGTCACATTTTCCATAAGGACGAGCGACATTACTATAACTTAGAACGCCTGTGGGGCGATGCTTCTACGGTTCATATTGAAGGCATAGAAGGCTGATTATGAGCTATGGAAAAATGGCTCAAGTCTACGATCGCTTAATGGCAGATGCGCCATATGATCAGTGGGAAGCCTATACGAGTCACATGTTGAAGACCTATCACCCAAATGCAAAGCGGATTCTGGATTTAGGATGTGGCACAGGTGAAATCACACGACGTCTTCATGAAAAAGGGTTTCTCATGACAGGTGTCGATCTGTCAGAAGACATGTTGACGATTGCGGAGCAACAATCCTCTTCTGCCATTCAATGGTTGAATCAAGATATAACCAATCTAGAGGGGTTAGCTGATTACGATTGTGTAATCAGCTTCTGTGATGTGATCAACTACCTTACAGAAGAAGAGCAAGTGAAGGCGACTTTTTCGAACGCTTATACAGCTTTATCTGCTTCGGGAATGTTTTTGTTTGATGTTCATTCCGTTGAACATGTAACAGAGGATCTCTATGGACAAACCTTTGCGGAAGTGTATGATGACCTATCCTATATTTGGTTTTGCGATCCTGCGAATGAGCCGAACAGCGTCATTCATGACCTTACATTTTTCGTGCAAGATCAAGCACAATACCAGAGATTTGATGAACAACATAAACAGAGGGCCTATCCTGCTCAGAAGTTAAAACAATGGATTCAAGAAGCGGGGTTCAACCTTTTACAAATCCATGCTGACTTCGACACTACTCCTTCTGATAGAGGCGACCGTTTGTTTTTTGTTTGTCAAAAATAAAAAACGCGCTCAAGGAAAACTACTTGAGCGCATTTTTTTATTGGACTGGTGACCCCAAACAGAACGGAATGTACGCGATCGGTCAGCAATAAAAAAGAAGGATTTTTTTCTTTTATGTCGAATAATAAATTTTAGAAATCAATCTGTTGTTTATCTTCTAAATGTTTTCGTTGTGTCGCTTTAAACATCTCCTTAAACAAATCTCCAGTATGATTCTCCAGCGCCTCTAAGCCTACTCCCGTTACCCCGCCTTTAACCGTAACTTTCTCCATTAATTGTTCAAGACTGAAAATCTCTTGAGAAATCAATTGTCCGAGGCCTACGATCATTTGTTCCGTAAGCTGGGTAGCTTGTTCCTCGGAAATCCCCGCCACTTGATGAGCAGCTGTAATCCATTCTTTTAGTAGAAAGCTTACAAAAGCTGGTCCGCATGAGACGATGTCAGAAGAAACACGGATAAATGGTTCCTCAACAGCGACCGGTGTAGAGAATTGCTTAAAAGCATGTTCTAAAGCTTTTTTGTAGTCGTTTGAGACGCGAGTACCAACCGTGAATAAACTGACGCCTGCGAACGCATGATTGGTTATGGAAGGTACGATACGTGCTACTTGACAAGGGACGACTTGTTCTAACTCTTCAACAGATACAGGACTTGTGATGGATACGAGGCATTGGTCTTCTTTTAATTCAGTTGCAATCCCCTCGAGGACTTTTTTGTAGTCGTGCGGTTTTACACACATGAACAACACATCACACACTCTGGCCATTTTTGATAAGTCCGTTGAAACCGTAACGTTTTCGAATGATTGGCAAAGGGCCTGAGCTTTTTCTGTCGATCGGTTAAAAACGAACAAATCTTCTTCTTGTATAGCTCCGCTGGTGGTCAAAGCAGTTGCTAACATGCTCCCCATGTTACCAGTGCCGATGATTCCCCACTTCAATGGAATCCCTCCTTATTTGGTCACTCCCATATTTTTATTCATAGAAAATTGAATTATGAAAGTAGGCGAACGATATATGATGATGTTGAAAAGATATGGATGGATGGTCGGACTGATTCTTATTTTTCTTTTCGTCTTTGCACAAGGGCAAGAAGAAAATCCTGTGGCTACACCTGTTAAAGGCTTGGAAGTAGAGACGGGTCTAAACGATGAAATAGATGAACCAAAAGAAATGAAGGTGGATTTGAAAGGGGAGGTCGTGAAGCCTGGAGTGTATGTTGTCAAAGCAGGTATGAGGGTGGATGATGTCATTAGTATGGCAGGGGGGATGACAGGGAGTGCCGATGTCACAAGTATAAATCTCGCTCAATTACTGCAAGATGAGATGGTTATTCTTGTCTTGCCCATTGGAGAATCTGCTCCTACTAGTGCCTCATCAGCTTCTGTATTTCTCCCCATTAATCAGGCAACAAAAGAAGAAATTGAAGGACTGAGTGGTATTGGTCCTTCCAAAGCCCAAGCCATTGTGGACTACAGAGAAGAGCATGGACCTTTTTCAAGTAAAGAGGAACTGCTTAACATCTCTGGTATAGGCGAGAAGACGCTTGAAGGAATGGAAGATGAGATTCGCATTCCTTAGGGAATATTGACGAATGAAGATGTGAAAGGGTACACTGAATGCAAATTTGTATAGGAGGTTACATAGTGGATCGAATTTCATGGAATCAATACTTTATGGCGCAGAGCTATTTACTTAAATCAAGAAGCACGTGTGAGCGATTAGCTGTTGGAGCTGTCGTTGTCAGAGACAAGCGGATGATTGCAGGGGGGTACAACGGAAGTGTGACGGGAGGCGTTCACTGTATTGATGAAGGATGCTACGTGGTCGATGGACATTGCGTCAGAACCATCCACGCCGAGATGAACGCACTGTTGCAATGCTCGAAATTCGGTGTGACGACAGATGGTGCCGAAATCTATGTTACGCACTTTCCTTGTATCCATTGTACGAAAGCCATTATCCAGGCCGGGATAAAAGCGGTGTTTTACAGTGAAGATTATAAAAACGATCATTATGCCATTGAGCTTCTTCAACAAGCAGGGGTAAAGACGAAGCAAGTGCCTTTACAAATCGACCCTGTTCACTATGAGCAGCAGAAGCTCGTTGCAGATTTAATCGATGAATTAGAGGAACAAGGCGATTCACGTGTTGATGAAATGAAAAGAAGGGCCCGTCACTTATTCCATGTCCCTCATCAAAACCAATCATGAAAGGATCGCTCCATCTCCCCGTCTTGGCTTTCGTCATTGGCGGGGTAACTTCAAGACTTTCTGGTATGGATTTGTTCATTATGATGGTGCTATTGTTCCTCTGGGGGTTCTTTCTTTTACATCATAGAATGTTCTTTCTAATCTTGTTATTCTTTTTGTTCGGTTACGTCTATTTATCCCCTCCCACTTCACCCTCTATATTACCCACCCACCTGTCTTCAACGGTAGTGATCAAAGATCTTGAATACACCTCTCAAACAGTACAACTGGTCGTGTACGACACCCAAACTAAAGATCACCGGCTTATTACCTACTTTGGAAAAGAATCATCAGCCCTCCCGGTTTCATGGAAACACGGAGCAACGTGTGCCGTTGGAGGAGAGGTAAAGCCGATCGATGGGGCGACAAACCCCGGAGAATTTGATTATCGACAGTTTATGGCTCGTCAATCGGTCCATGGTCAGGTAGAGTTGAGTTCCCCAAATCAACTCAAATGTGAAGGGCATTCGAAAATCACTCATTTATATGAAGCGAGAGTCGCCTTGATGAAAAAAGTGGAAGGCGCACTTTCAAAAGAAGCGTTCGCATGGGTAGCTGCTTTAGTATTTGGTGAGCAAGATCACTTGGAAGAAGGCACCGTGCAGTGGTTTCGGGACTTTAACCTTTCTCACATCTTAGCCATTTCGGGCCTTCATGTGGGTTTATTTATTACAGGTGTTTATCTCCTCATTTACAGGCTAGGTATTGGGACGAAAGAACAAGCGAAGGTGTTGTTATTTCTGATGCTTCCTATGTATGCTTTTTTAGCTGGAGCGGCTCCTTCTGTACTGAGAGCTTCTCTTATGGCTGTATGTGTTCTGTTATTACCCTATTTCCGATTGAAAGTTCCTTTAACAGATATCGTCTCCTTCATTGCGTTAGGTCTACTTATCGTATCTCCTTCATATTTCTCGCAAATCGGATTTCAGTTCTCTTTCCTCGTAACCTTCAGTTTGATTCTCTCTTTTTCAGTTTTTTCCAATTCCCCTAATGTGTGGGTCACTTCAGCCCAAATTAGCTTGATCAGTCAGCTGTCTATTTTACCTATACAAATTCATTACTTTTATGAATTCAATCCCTTATCATTAGTAGCCAATGTGCTGCTGGTTCCGTATTTTTCATTTGTCGTCATCCCTTTTTCCATTGTTCTTGTGATTACGAGCTTAATGGTGCCTGCAGTCTCTTTGTTTCTATCGGCGAGCCTTTCACAAAGTAACGCTTTAGTATTACAATTTTTTGAATGGGGGTTAGAACCGCTAAGGATATCATGGGTCGTTGGGGAGATGAGTCCTTTCTACATGATACTTTCCTTGGGAGCTTTTATTTGTATGATGGCCATGTGGAGTCAAAATAGGCTGCGTGAGACTATTGTGGCAGGCACAGGAATGGTTGTGATCATTTCCTTATTTAGTATGCTGCCGTACTTCTCTTCTAAAGGTACGGTTACGATGCTTGATATTGGCCAAGGAGATACGTTCGTTATTGAGCTTCCTTATAGAAAGGGAGTCATTATCGTTGATGCAGCCGGACCTCCTATATTTACAGAAAATAAGCGCAAAACAGCAGACCGAATTATTCTTCCATTTCTTAAATCAAGAGGAATCGATACGATCGATGCGTTAATTGTGTCTCACGAAGATTCCGATCATAACGGAAGTGTTCCTTATTTGATTGAGGAATTGAATGTAGAGGCGTTGGTTGTCAGTTCATTTTATGATGAAGAAGAAACAGGGGTTAAGGTGGCTCGGATGGAAGCTGGTGATGTGGTGGAAATTAAAGACCATCGTTTTGAGATCCTTCATCCTTACGAGGATACACAAGATTCGAATGATAATTCATTGGTTCTGACTAGCGCGTTCGGTGGGAAGAAGTGGATGTTTACAGGTGACATATCAAAAGAAATGGAGGCGCAAATTATGGAAAGATATCCGAGTCTGGATATCGATATTCTTAAAATCGGTCACCATGGTAGTGATACCTCCACTTCAGAGGAATGGGTAACAATGCTGAATCCGAGTGTGGCGTTAATATCCGCTGGGAGAAACAACCGGTATGGACATCCACATGCAGACGTCTTAAAACGCCTTGAGAGAAATCATTCGACCATATATGTAACAAGCGAACACGGGAGTGTCCAATATACTTTTTCTGGGCAAAGTGGAACGTTTTCAAGCTTTCTCTCGTATAATGCAAACAGATCAAAAGAAAAGAGAGCAAATTAAAAAAGACTGCCTAGGCAGTCTTTCTGGTTAAGTATTCTTATTGTCCAATAACGGAAAATACAACTCCGATGAAGAAAATGACGAAGAAGAAAACGAATGAAAATACAAACCCTAATCCAGAGTCGATAACGTCATTAGTCTTGGACTGAATATCCTTCTTGAATTCGTTCATTGTTACCCCTCCTATATCCAATTCTAAGTATAAGCGATGTTTCGGTAAAAATCTACAATCAACTCGTAGGAATTCCAAAATTCCTTTACCGATTTTTTCATTGGCTCAGCTAGCAAGACTTGTCACAGATAATTATCAAAGAAGCGGTCAAACTAAACGAGAAGAGAGGGAAAGCATCGTCCTCTTCAGAAGCACCCGGGGCTTCTCGAATGGCGTTTATATAGATGGTTGATACGGCGATTTCGGTGTCACTTTTTTGACAGAAGAATAAATGCACCATAAAATAGTGTCACTGACTCCCCGATTTCGGGGGTCGCCGTATTCTTTTTTGAGAGGGACGAAACAGTGAAATCACACGTATATGTATTATATGGAGAAGAATCTTATTTAATACAAGAGAATAAGAATAAAATTATTGAGAAAACGTTGCATAAAGATGATCGAGAATTCAATATATCACAATATGATCTAGAAGAAACGCCGATTGAAGAGGTTGTAACGGATGCAGAGACGTTTCCTTTCTTAGGTGAAAAGAAAGTCGTCATTGCTTATAACCCTGTTTTTCTTAAAGGGAAGCCCGATAAATTATCCTTTGAACATGATGTCGATGCGCTCCTTGAGTATATCCAAAATCCGGCTGATTACACGGTGTTGATCGTGGTTGCTCCGTATGAAAAACTCGATGAACGGAAAAAAGTGTTTAAACAGCTCAAGAAACAAGGTGAAATCATCCCCTGCCAACCAGTCAAAGAATGGGATATTGATCAATGGATCAAGACCTTGGCTGATGAACTACATATCGTTGTCCCGCAAGATATTTACGAATTGTTTTCCCGTGAAATTGGAACCAACTTGATGGCTTTACGCAGTGAGATGGAAAAGCTTGCATTGAATGTTGGGGAGGGCGGTGTCGTTACGAAAGAACTGGCTGAACAGTTGCTCTCACATAGCGCAGAAGCTTCTGGCTTGAAACTGGTCGACGCTGTCATGGAACGCGATTTAGGACGAGCGATTCAACTGTATAAGGATTTAGAGAAACTAAATGAAGAACCCATTGCTTTAACGGCACTTCTTGCTTCTCAGTTCCGGATCATTAGTCAGGCAAAAGTGTTAAAACAAAAGGGCTATGGTCAGAATCAAATGAGGAATTATATCAAGGCTCATCCTTACGTTATAAAGATGGCTCTGAAGAGGGAGCGATATTTCACACAAAAAGAACTGAACCATATCATGGAACAGCTTGCGCAAACGGACCATACGCTGAAGCAGGGGAAGATAGACAAACCGCTTGCCTTCGAATTGCTGTTGTATAAATTAATACAAGTTAAACAGCAAGCGTAAAAAAGCCCTTCGATTAAATTCGAAGGGCTTTCTTTAAATAGAAAACGATCCAATCAGAAGACGGATCGCTTGTTGGTCATAAGAACTGACTATTATAATGCGTTTACTTGTTTAGTCAGGCGAGATTTTTTACGGTTACCCGTGTTTTGAGGAAGAGCACCTCGTTGGACAGCTTTATCAATTTTCTTAACGGCTGTTGGAAGGGCTTCTTTCGCGCTATCCGCATCTTTGCTAGCGACTAGCTTTTCTACACGTTTTACTGCTGTACGCATATCTGATTTGAATGCTGCGTTTAGGGAACGAGCGTCATCGTTTACACGTACACGTTTTTTAGCTGATTTAATGTTAGGCATGGTTTCACCTCCTAGGTAAAAACAAAAGACTCATTCATATCGAACAAGAGACATTCTACCAGAGCAAGTCCCTGTTTTCAATAGATATATGCATCCTTCTCTTAATTTGCATAGTTTCTTTAAGGGTGGGAGAAAATGGACATAAGGAGGAATGGCGCATGAAAGAGAAGGAAAAGTTCATTGTTCGGACCGATTTAGCCCTTGAAGCTCAAGAGATGAATGTAAAAGACGACCCATCTTCGTCGGATTCCGATGGTGTGGAAGTACATGAAAACGAAAAAAATGATATCAAAATCACATATGTGACCGTAGATGAAATAGGTGCTGAGAGAATCGGGAAAAAGGCTGGTCATTATATTACATTAGAATCTCAAGCGATTCGTAAACAGGATACAAAGCTTCAGGCTAACCTTTCAAAAGTTTTATCAGGGCAGTTACGAAAGCTTTTGCAAGATATGGGGGTCGATGAGAAACAACGAGGCTTAGTCGTGGGTTTAGGGAACCATCATATCACGCCTGATGCTCTCGGACCCTGGGTGACGGAGAAAGTGCTTGTTACAAGTCACTTATTTGAGTTGCAGCCAGAAACGGTCGCCGATGGCTATCGATCGGTGTCAGCTGTAACGCCAGGAGTAATGGGGACAACTGGGATTGAAACGAGTGACATGGTTCACGGGATCATCGAGGAAGTAAAACCGGATTTTGTGATCGTTGTGGATGCTCTAGCCTCAAGGTCAATCGACCGCATCAATGCGACCATTCAGTTATCGGATACGGGAATCCACCCAGGCTCAGGTGTGGGCAATAAGCGTAAGGAAATCAGTAAAGAAACCTATGGCATACCCGTTATTTCAGTAGGCGTTCCGACTGTCGTCGATGCTGTGACGATTACAAGTGATGCGATCGACTATGTTTTGAAGCACTTTGGTAGAGAGTGGAGAGAAAAGGACGCTCCTTCTAATGCTCTATCACCAGCCTTGAATCCATTTGAGAGAAAAGAGTTAACGAATGAGGACCTACCGAATGAGGAACAAAGCCAAGCAGTGCTCGGGATGTTTGGACAACTCAGTCAAGCAGAGAAAAAACAGCTTATTAAAGAAGTGCTGACTCCTCTCGGTCATAACTTAATGGTTACACCGAAAGAAGTAGACGGCTTCATCAGAGACATGGCGCACGTCATTGCAACAGGAATCAATGGAGCACTTCACCCTGGCGTAGAAGACGGAGAAGCTCAGTCCTACTCGAGGTAACAACTTACCTTTATAAAAGAATAGAAGAGGGTTCTATTAAAAAGTCCTCTCTCATACGATTTACTAGATAGAGTTCGTATGGGGAGGATTTTTTTATGCGCCGTTTTCATAAATGGGGAAGAAAGCCAAGGCATCCTTTTAAAGCAGGAACGAAATGGCTAGGGGTTGCTGTTGCTGTCCTTGTCTTATTATTCATCGGGATCGGAGTTTTGACTGGAGCGAAGAGCACGTACCGGCTTTATTCAGAAACCATTCAAAATGTGACCACAAAGCTTGAAGGAAGTTCCTTCATTTATCTATTCGAAATGGAGAACCGTGCATTCAAAGGGGCTCATCCAGAGGGGGAGCGTCTGCCGACATTTTCAACGCTTACCTTTCAGCTTCTGACGAGTTTAACCCCGAACGATCCGAGGAGTTTACTTGGCAGAGAAATTCCGGGGTTATCTTCTTACAACAGTCAAATCATCATTGCGGGTAAAGGAACGGACTATACGACGATTCCGATTGAGTCTGAACCGCCCCTTGATGTAGCGGAACGAGGAAATACAGGAAACATCGAGGAAGAGACTCCTGACTCTAGTGAGAATCCAGAAACGCTTGGAGAAGATCAAGTTTACATTTACCACACTCACAATGAGGAGTCGTTTTACCCGCATTTGCCTGACGAGTCAACGGCATATGACGGCAAAGTCAACATTACATTGGTCGGCGAACGGTTGGGGGAAAAGTTAGAACAGAGAGGAATCGGTGCGAAAGTAGAACAAACAAACTTTATGGACATTTTGAGGGACAAAGGCTGGAAGCACTATCAATCCTACGATGTTGCACGACCGGTCGTAGAGGAAGCTATTGGCCAGAACGAGTCGTTACGCTATTATTTTGATCTGCACAGGGACAGCATTGCAAAAGAACATACGACGACTACGATCAACGGAAAAGAATATGGCCGCTTTGCATTTGTCATCGGAGCAGAACACAGTAATTATGAAGAGAACTTGTCGTTTGCCACAGAGATGCACCAGAGGCTTGAAGATGCATATCCTGGCATCAGTCGCGGTGTCATTACGAAAAAAGGATCAGGTGTCGACGGAGTGTACAATCAGGATTTGAATCCAAATGCAATCCTTATTGAATTTGGAGGTGTTTATAATCACCTCGATGAATTGTATCGTTCTGCTGATGTGCTCGCTGAAGTATTTGCTGATTATATGCACGATGCTGAGAAAGTTTCTGGGGACTAGGAGGAAGAAGCATGAAAGGATTAATGGTCGTCCTACTCGCTATTGCCTTATTTTTTTCAGGAGCCCTTTATGGAATAGACAAGAATCAAGAGAAGGAAAATGGCGCCGTGGAGACAAATGCGGCGCCTAGCGTCCAAGATACAACGAGCCATCCGGAGTGTGATGCACCAGTTGTTGAAGAGGACATCCCTTGGATCAGTCAACTTGCTGGAGGGATTGGCGAAGGGGTGGCCGTCAGCTTTAATGGAATTGTTCTCATTTTATCGGAAGTCCTATCAGCGGGTTCTTGAACTCATTTTATCGAGGAGGAATCGCAGTAAACATTGAATAATGTCCTGGCTATTGCTATAATCAGGCTAGTTATTTGTGCCGAAATTAGTAGGAGTGATGCAAGTTGACTAGTCAATCAAAACAACAAAGAGTACGTAACTTCTCGATTATTGCCCATATAGACCACGGGAAATCGACGTTAGCGGACAGGATTTTAGAAAAAACGAAAGCTCTCACGCAACGTGAAATGAAAGAGCAATTCTTAGATGCCATGGATTTAGAACGAGAGCGAGGCATTACGATTAAGTTGAATGCCGTACAACTCAATTATGCTGCCAATGATGGTGAGGATTATACCTTCCATTTGATCGATACACCTGGACACGTCGATTTTACATACGAAGTGTCCCGAAGCTTAGCTGCGTGCGAAGGAGCCATTCTTGTCGTAGATGCTGCGCAAGGAATCGAGGCCCAAACGCTTGCTAACGTTTATCTAGCTTTAGAAAATGATTTAGAAATCATTCCAGTCATTAATAAAATCGACTTACCAGGAGCGGACCCAGAGCGGATCAAACAGGAGATTGAAGATGTGATCGGTATTGACGCCTCTGATGCTATCCTTGCATCAGCTAAAGAAGGTAAAGGTATTGATGAAATCCTTGAACGGATCGTATCAGACATACCTGCTCCTGAAGGGAATGCACAAGACCCTACCAAAGCGTTGATCTTCGACTCCCTTTATGATTCTTATCGTGGAGTTGTGGCGTATACATGTGTGCGCGAAGGCTCCATCAAATTAGGCGATAAAATCCGTATGATGGCGACAGGTAAAGAATTCGAAGTCAATGAAGTCGGTGTGTTCCGACCGACTCCTACACCGCTGAAGGAATTGAACGTCGGGGATGTCGGTTATTTGACCGCCTCTATTAAAAACATCGGAGACTCTCGTGTCGGTGATACGATCACACTTGCCAATAACCCGGCTCAAGAACCACTGCCAGGGTATAAGCGGATGAACCCTATGGTGTTCTGCGGAATGTATCCAGTGGATGCCAATAAATACAATGATTTACGTGATGCTCTCGAACGTCTAGAACTGAATGATTCATCCTTGCAATACGAAGCAGAGACCTCCCAGGCGCTAGGTTTCGGTTTCCGTTGTGGATTCCTTGGTATGTTACACATGGAAATCATTCAAGAGCGAATCGAAAGAGAATATAAAATCGATTTGATTACGACAGCACCGAGTGTTATTTATAAAGTCCGAAAAACGGATGAAACGGAAATGGAAGTCGATAATCCGTCGATGATGCCGGATAACCAGACGTTGGATGAGGTACAGGAACCGTTCGTTAAAGCGACGATCATGGTGCCGAATGATTATGTCGGTCCAGTTATGGAAATCTGCCAACGTAAACGCGGTAACTTTATGGACATGCAGTACTTGGATGATAATCGGGTTAACATCGTCTATGAGATTCCGTTGTCTGAGATTGTTTATGATTTCTTCGACTCGTTGAAATCACAGACGAAAGGGTACGCTTCCTTCGATTATGAGCTGATCGGGTATCGCGCCTCCAATCTTGTGAAGATGGACATCCTCTTAAACGGAGATACCATTGATGCCTTGTCGTTCATTGTGCATAGAGACTTTGCTTATGAGCGCGGTAAATTGATTGCCGAGAAGTTGAAAGAATTGATTCCGAGACAACAGTTTGAAGTCCCTGTCCAAGCAGCAATCGGGAACAAGATTGTGGCTCGTACCACGATCAAAGCGATGCGTAAGAACGTATTGTCGAAGTGTTACGGTGGAGACATCTCCCGTAAACGTAAGCTTCTTGAAAAGCAAAAAGAAGGGAAAAAGCGCATGAAGATGGTAGGCTCTGTCGAAGTACCTCAAGAGGCCTTCATGTCTGTCCTGGACTTGAACGAAGATTAATTGAAAAGATTTATGATAGAGAAGCCGCAGGAGATCCCCTCTTGCGGTTTTCCTTATGAAAGGTGGAGCAACATGACGATTTCTTCTGCATATATCCACATTCCTTTTTGTCAGCAGATTTGTCACTATTGTGATTTTACGAAGTTTTTCTATAATGAGCGCTTAGCTGATGAATATTTAGAAGCATTGAAGAAAGAGATTCACACGTATATCCCTGGAGAGAAAGCCAAGGTCAAAACGATTTTTGTCGGTGGAGGTACCCCGACGGCTGTCAATCATCAACAACTGAAAAGGTTGCTTGTGATGATCGATGAGCATTTCGACGTCAGTGCATGTCACGAGTACACATTCGAAGCCAATCCTGGTGACTTGGACGTGGAAAAGGTACGTTTATTAAAAGAGTATGGAGTCGATCGTATTTCTTTAGGTGTCCAAGTGTTTGACGATGACATGCTGGAACAAATCGGACGCGTTCATAAAGTGAAAGACGTATATACAAATGTCGACCGCTTGATTCAGGCTGGATTGACAAATGTCAGCATTGATTTGATGTATGCATTGCCTGGGCAAACGGTCGATCATTTTGAGAAAACCATCGATGAGGCAATGCAATTCGACTTGCCGCATTACTCTTCTTATTCATTACAAATCGAACCCAAGACCATCTTTTATCAACGATATAAAAAAGGGACTTTGGTCAAACCGCCGGAAGAAGATGAGGCAGAGATGTACGAGCTTCTTCAACGCAAACTTGCCGGAGCAGGCGTCCATCAATATGAAATTAGCAACTTCTCGAAGCCGGGGTTTGAAAGTCAGCATAATTTGACATACTGGAACAATGAGTATTACTTCGGAATTGGTGCAGGTGCACATGGTTATCTACCGGGTAAACGAACGATCAATATTCGTCCGCTTCCAGCCTATACGAAACAAGCAATGGCTAGCGGCAAACCGATCCTTCATGAAGAACCAGTCGGACTCAAGGAAAAAATGGAAGAAGAGATGTTCCTAGGTCTGCGTAAAACCGAAGGCGTATCCATTTCCGAGTTCAAAAAGAAATACGAAAAAGAGATGATGGATGTGTTCGGTGAAGCCATACCAAAGTTAATGGAGCGGAATCTGCTCGAAAAACAAGAGGGCATGGTTGCTCTGACACCTAGAGGACGCATCTTAGGAAATGAAGTTTTCCAAGAATTTTTGTTAGATGATTAGAAAGTGGTAGTTAACCGTTGACAACCTTATACCCATTTGATAATTTATTATTAGATTTAGCACTCAGACAAACCGAGTGCTAACAGAGGTGATCATCGATGTTAACAGAAAGACAACTGCTCATACTGCAAGTCATTGTTGATGATTTCATCACGACCGCTCAACCTGTTGGGTCGCGGTCTATTTCAAAGAAAGAGACCATCACGTTTAGTTCCGCTACTGTGAGAAATGAAATGGCAGACTTAGAAGAATCGGGGTTTATTGAAAAAACTCACTCTTCTTCCGGACGAATTCCGTCCGAAAAAGGGTATCGCTTCTATGTGGACCATTTGCTTTCTCCGCTACGGTTATCGAACCGTGAAATCAGTACGATACGTGAGGCATTTGCGGACAAAATGATGGAATTTGAAAGAGTAGTTCAAAAATCGGCTGGTATTTTATCCGACTTAACGAATTACACTTCCATTATTCTAGGTCCAGAGGTGTTTGAAACGAAGCTGAAGCAATTGCAAATTGTTCCGCTGAATGATCAGTCTGCTATTGCTATACTCGTGACGAATACGGGGCATGTGGAGCACAGAGCATTCAATGTCCCTGTAGAAATAGCCTCTACCGATTTAGAGAAAATGGTCAACATTCTGAATTCACGTTTACATGGAGTTCCATTGATTCAACTTCATGAAAAGCTCTATTCAGAAATAGGTGACTTATTGAAATCGCACACCGATCAATATGAAGGGGCCTTTCGTTACTTACAGGCGGCTCTTGTCGAGGAGCAACCCACGAAACTATATATCGGTGGCAAAACGAATATCCTCATGCAACCTGAATTCAGAGATTTAGATAAAGTCAGATCTCTTTATGCAACCATTGAAAAAGAGAGTGAGATGGCTGATCTCTTAAGATCAGATGATGAGGGCATTCATGTAAGAATTGGACAGGAGAATCCCTACGATGCCATGCAGAACTGCAGTTTGATTACAGCCAGTTACCGACTTGGCACAGATCAAATCGGGACGATCGCTTTGCTGGGTCCGACTCGCATGGAATATAACCGGATGTTTTCATTGATGAATGTACTTTCAAAGCATATGACGAGCACGTTCCGAGGTTGGTATTAAAGAACCGACAAGGAGATGGGGGGAACCGTTCCCATCGTTTCTTTTTGTCTATTGCTTTTTCTGAAGCATCCATTCATGTTATAGTCAAAAACGGCTAAAGGGAATGTAGGAGGTGTAAGTCGTGGAAGAGAACAAACAAGAAGATGTACTACATGAAACAGATGAACAGCAAGAGCAAGAAGCTGAAATCATCGAAGAAGAAGTCCAAAGCGAAGAAGAACAACTTCGTAAGGAAAGAGACGACCTGAACAATCGTCTGCTTCGTCTTCAAGCAGATTATGATAACTTCCGTCGCCGTACACAAAAGGAAAAAGAAGCGGATCGGAAATATCGTTCACAAAGCTTAGTAGAAGAGCTGGTTCCTGTATTGGATAACTTCCATCGTGCCCTTCAAGTTGAAGTGGACGGTGAATCTGCTCAAAAATTTGCCGATGGCATGAAGATGGTCTACGACCAATTCCAAGCCGCGCTTGATAAAGAAGGAGTCGAAGAGATTCCTGCACAAGGAGAACCATTCGATCCAAACCTTCATCAAGCCGTCATGCAAGTGGAAGATGAGAACTACGATTCCAACATTGTCGTTGAAGAACTGCAAAAAGGGTATCGTTTGAAAGACCGGGTCATTCGCCCGGCAATGGTAAAAGTAAACCAATAATAGATAATGATGAGATTGTAAAGGAGGACATTAACCATGGGTAAGATCATTGGTATTGATTTAGGTACAACAAACTCTTGTGTCGCAGTAATGGAAGGTGGGGAAGCGAAAGTCATCCCTAACCCGGAAGGTAACCGTACGACTCCATCTGCTGTCGCTTTCAAAAACGGTGAGCGTCAAGTCGGTGAGGTAGCGAAGCGTCAGGCAATCACGAACCCGAACACGATTCTTTCCGTTAAGCGTCATATGGGTACAGATTATAAAGTAGAGGTAGAAGGCAAAGAGTACACGCCACAAGAAATTTCTGCCATCATCCTACAGTATATCAAGAACTATGCAGAAGATTATCTTGGAGATACGGTTGACAAAGCAGTCATCACTGTACCTGCTTACTTCAACGACGCAGAGCGCCAAGCAACTAAAGACGCAGGTAAAATTGCAGGTCTTGAAGTTGAACGTATCATCAACGAACCTACTGCAGCGGCTCTTGCATACGGAATCGACAAAGAAGATCAAGACCAAACGATTCTTGTTTATGACCTAGGTGGCGGTACATTCGACGTATCCATCCTAGACATTGGCGAAGGTACATTCGAAGTTGTATCAACTGCCGGTGACAACCGTCTAGGCGGAGACGACTTCGACCAAGTGATTATCGATCATATGGTTGCCGAATTCAAAAAAGAAAACGGTATTGACCTTTCTCAAGATAAAATGGCGAAACAACGCTTGAAAGATGCTGCTGAGAAAGCGAAGAAAGACCTTTCTGGTGTTGCTCAAACACAAATCTCTCTACCATTCATCACAGCAGGAGAAGCAGGTCCATTGCACTTGGAAATGAACTTGACTCGTGCGAAATTTGAAGAATTGGCTTCCGATTTAGTCGAGCGTTCTATGAAGCCTACACGTCAGGCTCTTAAAGATGCGGGTATGAGTGCTAGTGACATTCACAAGGTTATCCTTGTTGGTGGTTCAACACGTATCCCAGCAGTACAAGACGCGATTAAGAAAGAAGTAGGCAAAGAGCCTTCTAAAGGCGTTAACCCTGATGAAGTTGTAGCCCTAGGTGCTTCTATCCAAGGTGGAGTGCTTCAAGGTGACGTGAAAGACGTTGTTCTTCTAGACGTTACGCCATTATCCCTAGGTATCGAAACTATGGGTGGCGTGACGACGAAATTGATCGAGCGTAACACGACAATTCCTACAAGCCACTCACAAGTGTTCTCTACTGCTGCAGATAACCAAACGGCCGTAGATATCCATGTTCTTCAAGGTGAGCGTGAGCTTGCTCAAGACAACAAGACACTTGGTCGATTCCAACTAACGGATATTCCACCAGCTCCACGTGGTGTTCCACAAATCGAAGTTTCCTTCGATATTGATGCGAATGGTATTGTGAATGTTCGTGCTAAGGATATGGGTACGAATAAAGAACAATCCATCACGATCAAATCTTCTTCAGGTCTTTCTGATGATGAAGTAGAAGATATGGTTCGTCAGGCAGAAGAAAATGCAGAAGAGGATAAGAAGAAGCGTGAAGCAATCGAGCTTCGTAACGAAGCCGATCAACTGATCTTCTCTACAGATAAGACAATCAAAGATCTTGGCGAACAAGTTTCTGAAGAAGAGAAACAAAAAGCTGAATCCGCTAAAGAGGAGCTTCAAACAGCTCTTGAAGGCGAAGATCTAGAAGTCATCAAAGAGAAGAAAGAAGCTCTTCAAGAACAAGTGCAAGCTCTTTCTGTGAAACTTTATGAGCAAGCGCAACAGCAAGCTGAGGCTCAGCAAGGTGAAGCTGGCGAGACTGAAGAAGATGTTGTCGACGCCGATTACGAAGAAGTAAACGAAGACGACAAGAAGTAAGCTTCATAGTGAGAAAAGAAAAGTCAAAGTCAGGTTCTTCTTGGCTTTGACTTTTTTCACGTAATGGCGGTTGCCTGTCTAAAGCGTGAGTGTTAATATAAACGTTATGTAATAGCGCCCGGGAGAGTGATGGACAAGTGAGTAAACGCGATTATTATGAGGTGCTTGGTGTTTCACAAGACGCTTCGAAAGAAGAAATTAAGAAAGCCTATCGTAAACTGGCGCGTCAATATCACCCAGACGTCAGTGAAGAAGAGAACGCTTCTGAAAAATTCAAAGAAGCGAAAGAGGCGTATGAAACGTTAAGTGACCAGCAGAAACGTGCCCAGTACGACCAGTTCGGGCACCAAGATCCGAATCAAGGCTTCGGAGGCTTCGGCGGTGGTGCCCAGGACTTCGGTGGTTTCGGTGATATCTTTGATATGTTCTTCGGAGGCGGCGGACGTCGTCGAGACCCGAACGCCCCTCGAAAAGGTGCTGACTTGCAGTACACCATGGCAATGGAATTCGAGGAAGCCATCTTTGGTAAGAGCACAGACATTGAAATTCCTACAGAAGAAGAGTGTGAAACATGTGATGGGTCTGGTGCCAAACCGGGAACATCTCCTGAAACATGCTCACATTGTCAGGGAAGTGGCCAGATTAACCAAGAGCAGGATACGCCATTCGGTCGTGTTGTAAACCGTCGAGTGTGTCATCATTGTCAAGGTAGCGGTCAAATTGTCAAAGACAAGTGTAATACTTGTGGTGGTGACGGACGCGTTCAAAAACGCAAGAAGATCCACCTTGATATACCGGCAGGCATTGACGATGGTCAGCAAATTCGTGTTCAGGGTAAAGGGGAGTCCGGCGTTAACGGCGGACCAGCCGGAGACTTGTTTGTTGTAATCCGTGTTCAACCACATGAATTCTTCCAGCGTGAGGGGGACCACATTTTCTGTGAGATTCCGTTGACGTTTGCGCAAGCAGCGCTCGGAGATGAAATAGAAGTGCCAACGGTTCACGGAAAAGTGAAATTGAAAATTCCTCAAGGGACTCAAACAGGTAAAACGTTCCGATTAAAAGATAAAGGTGCACCTAATGTCCATGGACGCGGACAGGGAGATCAGCATGTGAAGACAAAAGTCATCACACCGAAAAACTTAACGGATCGTCAAAGAGACTTGCTACGTGAGTTCAACGACATCAGCGGAAATGAAGCAACGGATGAACAACACGGCAATTTCTTTGAACGGATGAAGCGTGCGTTCAAAGGTGACTAAAAAGCCATAGTAAAAGGAGAGTGTCTGCTACGACAAGGTTCTCAGGGTTTATATACATCCCCGTATCAACCGAATGGTAGCAGGCACTTTTTTGTATTTCGACTGTCGAAATACATGAAGGACGATCAGAATGTGCATGAAGAATCAAGAGAATTTTAAAGAAAAGTGAGTTGAGTGATAATGAAGTGGTCAGAATTTTGTATCCATACCGCGAACGAAGCGATTGAACCGATTTCTAATATCTTACACGAAGCAGGTGCAAGCGGAGTAGTGATTGAGGATCCTCAAGATCTTCAAAGAGAACAAGCCCCTCTTGGAGAGATATACGAGTTGAATCCGGATGATTATCCAGAAGAAGGCGTAAGGGTTAAAGCCTACTTGCCTGTGAACAGTTTTCTGGCGGAAACGGTCGATGAAATCAAAACGTCAATCAACAACTTGAAGACCTTCGATATTGACCTTGGCCATAATGAAATTACGATGAGTGAAATCAATGAAGAAGATTGGGCGACAGCTTGGAAGAAATATTATAAGCCTGTGAAAATTTCAGAAAAAATTACGATTATTCCTACGTGGGAAGAATACACGCCTGTGTCGAGTGATGAAATCATCATTGAGATGGACCCAGGTATGGCTTTTGGAACAGGTACTCATCCTACGACCGTACTCAGTATTCAAGCCTTAGAGCAGTATTTAGAAAAAGATGATCTTGTGTTAGATGTGGGGGCAGGTTCAGGAATTTTGAGTGTTGCTTCTGTGTTACTCGGCGCTAGACATGCCCATGCTTTTGATTTAGATGATATTGCCGTAAAGAGTACGATGTTGAATGCAGAATTGAATCAAGTGCAGGACAAAGTGACGTCCAAACTGAACAATTTGCTCGAGGGTATTGAAATGGAAGCTGATTTGATTGTTTCAAACATTTTAGCCGAGATTATCGTTCAGTTTACAGATGATGCGTATAGTCGTGTGAAGCCAGGTGGATACTTTATTACATGTGGAATCATCGCAGGTAAGAAAGAGATGGTGCGAGATCGCTTACTTGAGTCTGGCTTCGAGATCGTCGAAACGAACAAAATGGAAGACTGGATCAGCATTATCGCTAGAAAACCGGAGTAAGGGTGGATTCAGATGCAACGGTATTTTGTGAGTGACGACCTGTGGGACAAGAACCAAGTTACCATTGAAGGTAAAGACGTCCATCATATTGTGAGAGTGATGCGTATGGAACAAGGGACTAAAATCATTTGCATCCATTCTCAAAAAGGTGCTGCTTTATGTGAAATTCTGGAGGTTACAGATGAGACCGTTATTGCCGGTGTAATCGAGTGGCTTGATGAAAACCGTGAATTGCCGGTAGATGTGACGATTGTACAAAGTCTTGGAAAAGGGGACAAGATGGAGCAAGTAGTCCAAAAAGGAACCGAATTAGGTGCCCATCGTTTCATTCCTTTTGCTGCGGATCGATCTGTTGCTAAGTGGGATTCCAAAAAAATCGGGAAGAAGATCGAACGACTCGAAAAAATTGCAAAAGAAGCGAGCGAACAGTCAGAACGAATGCACATCCCGATGATCAGTACTATGCACAAACTCCAGGATCTTGTAAAGCTCTCTGATGACTTTACGTATTGCTTCTTTGGATACGCAGAGTCGGCGAGACAATCAGTTTCCCTGTCTTTGCATGACCATTTGAAGCATGTCGCTCCAGGGGACAGTGTCCTTGTAGTATTTGGCCCTGAAGGCGGATTATCAGACGAGGAAGTTTCAGCATTTAAGAACCACGGTTTTGAGTCAATTCGACTAGGTCGAAGAATATTGCGAATGGAAACAGCCCCTCTTTACTTTTTATCCAGTCTCTCCTATCAGTTAGAAGAGCAAGGACAGCTTTAAAGGAATAGCAATGGGAAGTTAGACTAGCATTCGCATTTTATGCGCTTTCATGCTATGATGATGTACGTACAACTTATTAGTTAGAAGGGAAAGATAAATAATGAAACAAAATCTAGCGAAAATGATTGATCATACACAATTAAAGCCAGATACTCCGAAAGAAAAAATTCAACAAATCTGTGAAGAGGCGAAAGAACATGGTTTTGCTTCTGTTTGTGTGAACCCACACTGGGTAAAAACCTCCTATGATCTTCTTGAAGATACAGATGTGAAAGTATGTACAGTCGTTGGTTTCGCACTAGGAGCGACGACTAAAGAAACGAAAGCCTTTGAAACACGTCAAGCAATCGAGCAGGGCGCAACAGAAATCGATATGGTCATCAATGTTGGTGAACTGAAATCTGGGAATGAAGATATCGTTCAACAGGATATCGAAGCCGTTGTACGTGAAGCAGAAGGGAAAGCGATTGTAAAGGTGATCATCGAAACATCTCTGCTATCTGAAGATGAGAAGGTGAAAGCTTGTGAACTGGCCAAAGCAGCTGGAGCGGACTTCGTTAAGACATCTACAGGTTTTAACGGAGGTGGCGCAACCATCGAAGATATCAGCCTGATGCGTAAGACTGTAGGTCCTGATGTAGGAGTGAAAGCTTCTGGTGGTGTTCGTGATTATGAAGGTGCGAAAGCGATGATCGAAGCTGGTGCCACTCGTATCGGAGCAAGTTCTGGTATTGCCATCATTAAAGGTGAACAAGGAACGTCTGATTATTAAGTTTCATCTTTTTTACTGAATTACGAACCTCTTAGGTCATCTTTTATAAGGTGACCTGAGAGGTTTTTTAATGATAAACTTTAAGGTATAGGAGGTGTTAAAAAGTGAAAAAAAGAGACCACATCAAGATGCATAGTTACCCAGGAATGGTGGCTGTCGTAGGGGTGCACTCTGAAAAGGGAGTGAATTTTATGGCGGCAGGATGGCATGCCTATTTGTCTATGGATCCACCTATGTACGGCGTAGCGATCGGACGTGAACGTTATACATATCAAGAAGTTAAAGAAGTTGGGGCATTCAGTATCAATTTTCTCCCGTATGAACAGGCAGCGTTCATTCAATATAGTGGCACCTTTTCTGGAAAGCACGTGGATAAAGGAAGGGAGAGCTTGTGGTATCTAACAGAATCTTCTCTTCCCTTATTGAAGGATGCTTATCTTGCTTATGAATGCGAATTGAACCAGATGGTGCCGACGGGGGATCATGACTGGGTGATTGGAGATATCCATACTTGTCACTACAGAGATGGGATTTTTGGAGACGATGGTCTTCCGGATTTTGAACAACTTCATATCCCTCTCTACTTGGGAAGGTCTACGTATTTGAAGTTGGATTCCTCTACTGAAAGAATAGAGATTGAACGAAGTGAATTTGATAAAAAAAGTTGACCGCATTCGTTCAGTATAATATAATTATCAAAGGTATGGGGGGTCCCCATACGAGAGAAACAGTTTTTTTGCTTCGGAGGGAGGGAAATTGCATGTCAAATTCAACTCGCGTTCGTAAAAACGAGTCTCTTGAAGATGCTCTTCGTCGCTTTAAGCGCGGTGTATCAAAAAGTGGTACATTAGCGGAATATCGTAAGCGTGAATATTACGATAAGCCTAGTGTTCGCCGTAAGAAAAAGTCTGAGGCGGCTAGAAAGCGTAAATAAAGAGGGTGCAGAACAAGATGACGATTACAGAGCGTTTAACCCAGGATATGAAAACAGCCATGAAGGCTCGTGATAAACAAAAGTTATCAACGATCCGAATGGTAAAGGCTTCAATGCAAAATGAAGCGATCAAACTGGGAACAGACTCATTATCTGAAGAAGAAGAAATGACTGTTTTATCTCGTGAGGTAAAGCAGAGGAAAGATTCCCTCCAAGAATTTAAAGAAGCTGGACGAGACGATCTTGTAGAAGGACTTCAGTTTGAACTTGAAGTTTTACAAGCATATATGCCGAAACAGCTGACAAATGACGAACTTGAACAAATTGTTCAAGAAACTATTGAAGAAGTAGGAGCTACGACCAAGGCCGACATGGGGAAAGTCATGACGGCGGTTATGCCTAAAGTGAAAGGCAAAGCCGACGGGTCTCAAGTCAACAAACTTGTACTTCAACAATTATCGTAAATCAAAAGGTCTCTCTATTGAAAGAGAGGCCTTTTTATTACGGTCGAAAAGGTGTTCGAACTCATTTTCGGGTGGCTTGAGAGTTTTTTTATTTTTTTTGAAACAAAACCGCTTACATAAACGTATAGGTAGTATTCCAAGGGAAAGCTAACTAGAGGAGGTGAACGTACCGTGAAGCGCACTTGGCGAATTTGGTTGTTTGTTTCTATGATCATAGCATCCGCTGTCCTTTCTCTTTTTCAATTCATGCCTTTTGTTCAAGCAGATGGGGAAGGGGATCAAGTGTATGTGATCCCCGTTGAGAATACGGTTGAAAGAGGAATGGCTGCTTTTCTAGAGAGAACGACGACAGAAGCTTACGAAAATGGAGCCGATCATATCGTTTTTGAAATCGATACTCCTGGAGGGCGCGTGGATGCTGCCAATGAGATCGCCGTCATCTTCCAAGACATAGATATTCCCAATACCGCGTTCATTACGAGTCAAGCTTTGTCAGCGGGGTCCTACATCGCGTTAAATGCCGATCAGATTTATATGAAACCTCAAGCAACAATGGGAGCATCAGGGGTTATTAACTCTGATGGGACAGCGGCAGATAAAAAAGCGCAGTCCGCTTGGATTTCAGCGATGGTAGCGGCTGCGGAGTCGACAGGCCGTGATCCGATATATGCTAGAGCGATGGCTGACAGTAGTGTTGATTTGCCGGAATACGGGGCAGGTGAAGGAGAGTTTCTGACGCTTAGTCCTTCCGATGCGTTAGAAGTAGGATATTCAGAAGGAATTGTCGACGACCGTACAGAATTACTTAATGAACTGAATTTATCTGAAGCGAAGGTTGTAGAAAAATCGCCTACAGCTGCAGAGAACTTAGCTCGCTTTTTAACGGATCCCGTCGTTATCCCGATTCTATTATCAATAGCCAGTTTAGGGCTTGTGGTAGAACTCTACTCTCCAGGTTTCGGAATCCCCGGCATTATGGGATTATTGTCCCTGGTTTTGTTCTTCTATGGACATATCGTGGCTGGATTGGCGGGATATGAAGCCATTATCCTGCTCGTTCTGGGTATAGGTTTGGTCGTTGCGGAGCTCTTTTTACCTGGAGGCATTGCCGGGATAGCGGGAATCATTGCCATCGTTTCATCCTTGATGCTTTCATCTGCAGATATGGGACATATGGCTATGAGTTTGGGGATTGCTCTAATAGTGACCATCATTGTCTCAGTGATCTTATTTAAAACAATGGGTCTTGAGCGTGGATTCTTCCGTCACGTCATCCTGAATGATTCTACCTCAACAGAGAAAGGTTATGTTTCACAATCCACCCGGTTAGAGCTGATCGGGTTGGAAGGGGAAACTTTGACGCCTCTCAGACCAGCAGGTACAGCAGAGTTTGATAAGGAGCCGCTTGACGTTGTCACAGAGGGTGGCTTCATCAGTAGCCATAAGAGAGTAAAAGTAGTAAAAACAGAAGGATCAAGAATTGTCGTAAGAGAAGTGGAAAAGGATAATACTGAGGAGGAAACAGAATGACATTAAACGAACTAATGCCAATCATCATTATTGGTGTCATCATCATCGTATTAGCGGTACTGTTCACATTTATACCTGTTATGCTTTGGATCAGTGCCTTAGCGGCTGGTGTAAAAATCAACATCTTCACACTCGTAGGGATGCGTTTGAGACGTGTTATTCCATCGAGAGTGATTAATCCCTTGATTAAGGCTCATAAAGCCGGGGTCAATGTAGATACCAACCAGCTGGAGAGTCACTATTTGGCCGGTGGTAATGTAGACCGTGTCGTCAACGCGTTGATTGCAGCGCAACGTGCAAATATTGAGTTGAGTTTCGAACGGGCTGCGGCTATCGACTTAGCTGGTCGTGACGTGTTAGAAGCCGTTCAAATGAGTGTAAACCCTAAAGTGATTGAAACACCATTCATCGCTGGTGTAGCGATGGACGGAATCGAAGTGAAAGCGAAAGCGAGAATCACGGTTCGAGCCAATATCGATCGTCTTGTCGGTGGTGCCGGAGAAGATACAGTCATCGCACGTGTCGGTGAGGGAATTGTATCAACCATCGGTTCTAGCAAGAACCATAATAAAGTGTTAGAGAACCCGGACCTCATTTCTCAGAACGTATTAGGCAAAGGTTTGGATGCAGGGACAGCTTTCGAGATCTTATCCATTGATATTGCGGATATTGACATTGGTAAAAACATCGGTGCCATCCTTCAAACGGATCAAGCTGAAGCGGATAAAAACATCGCTCAAGCGAAAGCGGAAGAACGCCGTGCGATGGCGATTGCTCAAGAGCAAGAAATGCGCGCTCGCGTTCAGGAAATGCAAGCTAAAGTGGTTGAAGCCGAAGCACAAGTTCCTCAAGCACTTGCAGAAGCATTGCGCTCAGGGAAAATGGGTGTCATGGATTACATGAACTACCAGAATATCAATGCCGACACAGATATGAGAAATACGTTAGGCAAAATGTCTGATGAGGAAGAAAATGAAGAAAGTTAAACGTTGGATCAATAAAAAGGAGAATTCCAATGGAAGCATTCTTTGATTTTATCTTCGGGAATATTTTTCTCGTTGCTGTGATTATAGGGGGAATTATCAGTTGGTGGCGAGGCGTGAATAATAGCGATGATGAGAAAGAGACCACGCGCATGCCTTCTGGTCCTTTCCCCTCATCTACGAGAGAGCCCTCCCTTGAAAGAGAAACTGAGGGCTCCCCTGAAAAGACAGGGGAAGATCGCCTGAAAGAGTACTACGAAGTTAAAAAAGAACAAGTAGAAAAAAACTCTGAAGACAAAGGGGCCGAGAAGACTTTCACGTATGAAACACCTCAAAGAGATATTCATACGTGGAAAATGGAGAGGTTCGTTCCGAATGAAGAGAATCCCGATAAGCCGCTTGGTTCGATCAAGAGTTTAAAAAATAAAAATCGATGGGATCGGAAGAGATTAGCAGAAGGTATGGTGATGTCCGAAATATTAGGTCCGCCGCGTGCCCATAAGCCTCATAGCTCTCATCCTAAAAAAAGATGATGAAACGCACGAATTGTAGTGATACAATTCGTGCGTTTTTCGTATAAATGAATAGAGAGGGGGAAGTCGAATGGCTAAATGGCAACAGCAGTTACGGACATGGATCGGTCGTTATTTCGATTTACCTTCTGACGTGATGCTCGATCTACCGAGAATTACAACGATTGGATCGATTCATGTGTACATAGAGAACCATACTGGTCTTTTGCATTTTTCAGACCATGAGATAAGAATACAATATAAAAAAGGCCAGGTACGAATCCTTGGAAAAGATCTTGGTGTGAAGATGATGATCAAAGAAGAACTGCTATTAGAGGGAGAGTTAAAGTCGGTCGAATTTTTACCTGATTCGTAACAGGAGGTGAAGCGATGAAAGGTCAATATGATTTTTACAAGGGTAGAATAAGGATCAGGATTAAGGGCGCATTAGTCGAGCCTTATCTGCAAGCCTGTACACGAAGAGGATGTCAAGTGACCCATCTAACGAGGACGAGCGAAGATGAAGTGCAATTGACGATTCGGTTGAGTGATTGGCGTACGTTCCGTGAGTTAAGAAAAAAGTACAGGTGTAAAATCATCCTGGTGGAAGGGCAGGGAATCCCTTTCATTCTTAAGCGTATGTTTCAAAGACCATCGTTGCTCATAGCGTTTTTTGTCGGTGTATTGTTCGTATTTGTACTTGCGAATACGCTGTGGTCTATTGAAGTGAAGGGGCTGAATCCAGAACTTGAGGCTAGTGTGGAGAGTAAGTTGAAATCCTATGGCGTAACCCCTGGAAAATTGACGATTGGCATGAGCGATCCAAATGACATTCAACGCAAGCTGTTAGAGGATATTCCAGACCTCTTATGGGTAGGTGTGAAGAAGCAAGGGACAAGTTATCATCTATATGGTGTAGAGAAAATAAGGCATGACACGGATGATAAGGAGCGCCCTACCTATCTTGTAGCAAAGAAAAAGGGTATGGTCGTTCAATCGTTTATTAAGACAGGCCGTCCATTAGTGAGTGTCTATGATGTAGTGCAAAAAGGACAACCGTTAGCTACAGGAGAATTGGTCGAAGATGGGGACGTGTTCGTTCATGCTGAAGGAGAGGTCATTGCTGAGACTTGGTATAAAGCAGAGCAAACCTTACCTCAGAAACACATACTCCAGTTGACGAACGGAGAAGCTACCCATAGTTACTCTCTTGATATAGGGCGATTACGTGTGCCACTTTGGGGCTGGTGGACGTCTAATGATGGGGACATCAGAGAAGAAAGTGAGACGTCTGATTGGAATGTGTTCGGTTGGCAACTCCCGGTCCAAATGCAGACCACATCTGCTTATTCGCTGGACGCTATATCCCTCGAAAATTCGCAAAAAGAGTTGAAAGAAATCGGAGTTCGTACAGCCAAAGAAAGTCTCCGACAAACGCTTGATGAAAGAGCGGACATCCTGGATGAAAAAGTTTTGCACCTCAGTAAGGAGCATGGTAAAGTAAAATTAATCCTATTATTCAAAGTTTACGAAGACATCGCAGAAACAAAGTATATTAGCCAAGGAGATTGAGTATGCCAGAAGACTTGAAGACAATCGATATCCAATTAGATAATACCACAGAAGCATTAGCTCTTTTTGGAACGGAAGATAGAAATTTAAAGCAAATTGAAGAACAGCTTAAAGTCACGATCATCTCTCGTGGTGAACATGTGCGTGTTTCCGGTCCAACAGACCTTGTTCAGTTGGTGGAAGACATCTTATTGTCTGTATTGAATGTCATTCGAAGAGGGTTGACCATTACAGAACGAGATGTCGTTTATGCAGTAGAGCTCGCTAAAAAAGGTAAAATAAACCAATTTGAAGCGCTTTTTGAAGATGAAATTACTCGAAATGCAAAAGGGAAGTCCATCCGTGTCAAAACGCTCGGTCAGCGAAAATACGTCTCGGCCATCAAAAATAATGACCTTGTTTTCGGAATCGGACCAGCAGGAACAGGGAAGACATACTTAGCTGTCGTTATGGCCGTCAATGCCCTGAAAAATGGGGATGTGAAACGGATTATCTTAACGCGACCTGCCGTCGAAGCTGGAGAAAGCCTCGGGTTCTTGCCTGGTGATTTAAAAGAGAAAGTAGATCCATATTTACGTCCTCTATATGACTCGTTGCATGATGTGTTCGGAGCCGAGCATACTGCACGTCTGATTGACCGGGGAACGATAGAAATCGCTCCGCTCGCCTATATGAGAGGAAGAACCCTGGATGATGCCTTTGCGATTTTGGATGAAGCACAAAATACGACACCAGAACAAATGAAAATGTTTCTGACTCGTCTTGGTTTCGGTTCGAAAATGATTATCACCGGTGACATTACACAAGTCGATTTGCCGAAAGGCGTGAAGTCAGGGTTGAAAGTAGCGGAAGAAAAGCTTGGAAGAGTGAAGGGCTCCGCCTTTATTCATTTGGATCAAACCGATGTCGTCAGACACCCGCTCGTACAGAGAATCATCGATGCTTACGAAGATGGGGGAGAGTAAGGCCCATTCACCTGGGCCTTCTTTCTTGTTGTCTAGGAAATTATAAAATTCGGACCCTGTGGATAGCGCATCTAATGAGCCACGGCCGGCTCCAGCGCCCAGCCCCTGGCGACATAAGCAGCCCACCCTGCGGAAGGAAAGACCACATTCCTCCGGGTGTTTTGCTTATGCTTGCCTGAGCTCCCGGGCGCTTGTCCCTTTGTTCTTCGCTTTTTGTAAATCTTTTAATGAGGTGAAAAAATGGGAAAGCGTACGAATCAGACAACCGATCAAGGTCGCTCTCTATTTCAGCTATACCGTTTTTGGATTTCACTTGCTGTTCCGGCGTTGCTTGTAGCCGGTGTCTTTTTTGTTGCTGCTTTTTCAAATGTACATACACAAACCTATAGTCTGGACAAATATGGAACGGCTCCAGAAACGATTTACGCACCTATTACGATTGAGAACGAAAGGGAGACGGAGCAACAGATCAGAGAAGTCACTCAGGCCGTTACAGACCGTTATACAGTGTCGGATACGATAGCAGAGGAACGATTGGAGAAAGTATCTGAAGTATTTGAGGTAGTCGAAGAAGTGAAAACGTCAGCCGATTCAGAAGAGGGGATCGTGGAGCAAGTCACAAAATTGCGGACACTTATTTCCGAAGATATTGTCGAGTCCCTCCCAGTTGAGCTTTTTCGTCCGTTGTTAGTTGCAGACCAACAAGAGGTTGAAGCTGGCCAGGAAATCCTCATGTCTTCCCTTCGTTCTGCTTTTGAAGACGGGATACGGTCAACCGACTTAGAAAGAGAAGGACGGACGCTCGAGTTGAAGTTGAAGTATTCCAGTGTACCTGAGTCCTTGCAAGAAGTGATGATCGATATCGGATATTTTGGATTAGTCGAGAATGCTCTATTTGATGCAAGGAAAACGGATGAAGCAAGGAAAGAAGCGATTTCCAATGTGGAGCCCGTGATGGTTCGTGCCGGAGAAGTGTTAGTGGAACAAGGAGCCACGATAACAAATGACGTTTATGAAGATTTATCACTGACCGGTTTGCTGGATGAACAGAAGAATGCTCTTCCTTTGATGGGGTTAGTTTTGTTCAGTTTGATGCTCGGGGCTTTATTTTTATATGAGAGTGTTAAGGCCGTAAGTAAGGGGAATTTGCGCGCTCAACACATCTATGTCATGACCGCTGTTTCTCTTTTTATGATTTTGTTAATGAAAGCGTTCAGCTTATATGTAACCCTTGGGAATCCTGTTTATTATGCTATGCCGGCTGCGACAGGTGTACTTCTGATCAAGTTACTTTGTCACGAACGATTAGCTGTCGTTATGTCCATTTTATATGCATTGATGGCTACTATTTTAATGAATGGCCAGATGCTTGGAATGCTGAATGGAGCAGCTGGAGTCTATCTGTTGATGACTCAGTTATCTGCCGTTTTTTTCCTTTTCCAAACAAAAGATCGTCTATCTATTGTAAGGGCGAGTGTAGGAGTTGCTGTTATTAATATATGCACCATCCTATTCTTTATATTCGTATCCTTTGAAAAGTATTCATGGACGGAAGTGATGCTCTTCGGTGGGTATGGGCTGGGGGCAGCCTTCATTGCAGGAGTGCTGACTTTGGGGCTTTTGCCATTTATCGAGACGTGGTTCGGCATTTTATCTGATAATAAATTGCTGACGCTTGCAAGTCCGAACCAACCGCTCCTTAGAAAAATATTGATGGAAGCTCCTGGAACTTATCATCACAGCATTATGGTGGCAAACTTAAGTGAAGCGGCTTGTGAGTCCATCGGGGCGAATGGGCTTCTCGCCCGAGTGGGAGCTTACTATCACGACCTAGGCAAAACGAGAGAACCTCACTATTTTATCGAAAATCAAATGGGGATGAGAAATCCACACGACTTTCTCGATCCTGACCAAAGTGCAGAAATTATTTTGCACCATCCATATGAAGGCGCTGATTTGTTGGAGAAAGAAAAGTTGCCGAAAGAAATTGTCGACATAGCTAGGCAACACCATGGGACGACGCTATTGAAATATTTTTACTACCAAGCAAAAGAAAACAAGGCCCCTGTGCGTGAAGATGACTTCCGCTATCCTGGACCAAAGCCGCAATCCAAGGAAGCTGCGGTTGTATGTGTGTGATTCCGTTGAAGCTGCTGTTCGCTCATTAGACCAACCGACAGAGGAGAAAATCAAAAAAATAGTCCATTCGATTATAGAAGACAGACTCTTGGATGGACAATTCGATGAAAGTGACTTAACGTTTAAAGAAGTAAAGATAATGGAATCTGCTATATGTGAGACGTTACATGGTATCTTCCATTCAAGAATTCAATATCCAGAAACTCAAACACTTGTGAAGGAGGCAAAATAATTATGATCCATATCGACTTTCAAGATGAAACCAATTCCGTAGACGAGGCTTTTGTAGATCTCATTCAACGTATCCTTCAATTTGCTGCAGAGAAAGAAGGGGTCGAGACGGACTCTGAAGTTTCGCTGAGTTTTGTAGACAATAGCGAAATTCAAGAGATCAATCGTAATTATAGACAAAAAGATTACGCGACCGACGTCATTTCCTTCGCCATGCTAGAAGAAGGTGAAGGAGAAATGAAAATTCTTAATGAGGACATGCCGAATATGCTTGGAGATATTGTCATTTCAGTTGATAAGGCGAAGGAACAGGCTGAAGACTATAACCATTCTTTAGAAAGAGAGTTCGGCTTCTTAGCTCTTCATGGGTTCCTTCATTTATTGGGATACGACCATATGAATGAGGAAGAAGAAAAAGCGATGTTCAATCGCCAAGAGGAAATTCTAAATGAGTTCGGACTTGAACGATCCTAAACAACATAAAAAAATCATCGGCTTTCGTTTTGCATGGAATGGAATACGTGAAGTATATAAGTCAGAAAAGAACTTTAGGATCCATCTCCTAGCTACAGCAATCGTGATAGGTATTGGGGTGCTGCTCGGTGTGAGCGCTCTTGAGTGGAGTGTACTTGCGTTGATTTGTTCGCTGGTTATTTCCTTGGAGATGGTGAATTCAAGCGTGGAGAGAGTCATTGATTATTTAGCACCGGAGCATCATCCGTTAGCTGGGATTATCAAGGACATTTCGGCAGGCGCGGTTCTCATCTCAAGTATCGGAGCCGTGATCATTGCCATCTGCATTTTTCTGCCTAAAATACTTCATATGCTGAGCTAGGTGTGAATCTTGGCTGGTTTATAGTAAAATGAAGTAGCAAGAAAGACACAGTGGGAAATATTCACTGATCGGAGTTTCACTTTACCCCGCCTGAACATGACGTAATTCCCCAACATTGAAAATTGAGCATAAATCATAATAGGAATGTAGGGGAAACGGCATCTAAAGGCCCGATTGGTTCAACTAACCATTAATGGGGAAAACCACCCCATTAATAGAAGTTTCACTTTATGGAGGAACAAACATGACAGAAGAATTTAAGTCAGGCTTTATTGCTATTGTAGGTCGACCGAACGTCGGCAAATCGACGTTTATGAACCGAGTGATCGGTGAAAAAATCGCCATCATGAGTGATAAGCCTCAAACAACACGAAATAAAATCCAAGGGGTAATGACGGATAAAGACTCGCAAATCGTCTTTATTGATACTCCAGGGATTCATAAACCTAAGCACAAGCTCGGGGATTACATGGTTAATGTTGCCGAAAGTACATTAAATGAAGTTGATGCTGTATTGTTCATGATCAATGCTGAAGAAGGCTATGGTCGTGGTGATCAGTTTATTATTGATCGACTGCAACGAGTGAACCAGCCTATTTATCTGATCATTAACAAAATTGATAAAGTTCACCCGGATAAACTGCTTCCACTGATTGATCAATACAAGGAAAAGTTGAACTTTGAAGAAATTATCCCGATTTCGGCTCTTGAAGGGAATAACGTACCCCACCTTATCAAAGTATTGAAAGAGCAACTTCCGGAAGGTCCTCAATTCTACCCGGAAGATCAAATCACGGACCACCCGGAACGATTTGTCATCAGTGAGTTCATTCGTGAAAAGGTCCTTCATTTAACTCGTGAAGAAATCCCTCATTCCATTGCAGTTGTTATCGAAGGCATTGAACCGCGTGAGAATTCCAATGCCGTATATATTCAAGCTGCCATCATCGTAGAGCGTAAGTCTCAAAAAGGAATCATCATCGGTAAGCAGGGGAGTATGCTGAAAGAAGTCGGACAGCGAGCAAGGAAAGATATCGAATCGTTACTCGGTAGTAAAGTGTATTTGGAGCTATGGGTAAAAGTCCAGAAAGACTGGAGAAACCGTCAAATTCAACTAAGTGATTTCGGTTATAAAGAGGACGAATATTAAGGGTTGGAAAAAATTATGCCACATGAAGATCAGGTCGAGGAAGCATCCTAAACATGTAAGCATTGGGTGAATTTCATTAGACGAAAGGGCGGTGTTTCTTGTGCTCAATAACCTTTCATGGAATGTGTTCAGGCAAACCGGGGATATAGAAACCTATTTGTTAATGAAAGAATTAGAGTCTCAAGATCAGCAGTCTCAAGCACAACATGCTTCCTCATCTGACGTGGAAAAGGCGAAGTTCGAAGACCTTAATTTGTAATGAACATGAGCAGGTGAGAGGGTTGTTAGAAAAAGTAGAAGGTATTGTCATCCGTACACGTGATTACGGTGAAACCCATAAGATTGTCACAATATTTTCAAGGGAAAAAGGCAAGTTCGGTGTCATGGCACGAGGTGCTAAGAAACCGAAAAGCCGAACAGCATCAGTCACCCAACCGTTTATACACGGCATGTATTTAATTCATATAGGGTCCGGTTTAGGGTCAATGAGTCAAGGAGAAATGATATCTTCCCTTCGGGGCATACGTGAAGATATCGTCAAGACTGCCTATGCTTCTTATGTAGCAGAATTGACAGATAAACTCATTGAAGAAAAACAACCGGACCCTTTTCTTTATGAACAATTCCTTCAAACATTGCAATGGATGAGTGAAGGGAAAGACCCGAATATTTTAACGATGATGTATGAACTCAAGCTGTTTCAAAAGGCGGGTTTCGCACCCGTCGTCGATCAATGTGTCCATTGTGGTTCAACTGAAGGACCTTTTTCTTTCTCCATGGCCGAGGGTGGATTGTTGTGCTTCAGGAGTAAGCATCGTGATCCGGAAGCTTATGGTTTACCAGATCCGCTTCCTAAGCTCTTGCGTGTGTTTTTACATATGGATGTAAAGCGCTTAGGTGCGATCTCCATGAAAGAACAAAATAAAAAATTGTTGCGTCAAATCATTGATGAATATTATGATCGTTATGGTGGATATTTCATTAAATCTAAAAAGTTTCTGAATCAACTGGATTTGTTTACTGAATAATGTTTGACAATGGATTTGGAATTGAGTATGATTTTTATTACTTACAAACGTTTCGTGACGAAGGAAAGTAGTAGTTGGAACCCAGGATAATAGCGAGCTTGTGATGGTGAAAGACAAGCATCTATGGACTAGCGAAGGTGTTCTGGAGCGATAGTATCTAAAAGTGGCTTTCGAAATGGAAAGCAATTAGGGTGGAACCGCGGAAATCCCGTCCCTATGTCTTTATATGACATAGGGACGGGATTTTTTATGTTCTGTTGATTCCGTTGACAACATCAACAGACAACTATATTAGGAGGGAACATGATGAATATACAAGATATGATTTTGACTCTGCAAAAGCACTGGTCCGATCAAGGATGCCTATTGATGCAAGCCTATGACACCGAAAAAGGTGCCGGCACGATGTCACCAATGACTCTGTTAAGAAGTTTAGGGCCAGAACCATGGAATGTGGCTTACGTAGAGCCTTCCAGACGTCCGGCAGACGGAAGGTATGGAGAGAACCCCAACCGTCTTTATCAGCACCATCAGTTCCAAGTGATTATGAAGCCGTCACCTGATAACATTCAAGAATTATATTTGGATTCCCTAAGAGCCCTTGGGATTGACCCTAATAAACACGACATACGCTTTGTCGAGGATAATTGGGAAAACCCAACCTTGGGTGCCGCAGGTCTCGGTTGGGAAGTGTGGTTAGATGGAATGGAGATCACCCAATTTACCTACTTCCAACAAATTGGTGGGTTGGAAGCACGTCCTGTTTCAGCAGAAATTACTTACGGACTGGAGCGTTTGGCTTCATACATTCAGGACAAAGAAAATGTCTTTGATTTGGAATGGACGAACGGTGTTACCGTTGGAGATATCTTTACCCAGCCCGAATATGAGCATTCCGTTTATACGTTTGAAGAGTCAGATGAAGAAATGCTCTTCCAACTGTTTACGACATATGAGAAAGAAGCCCAGCGCATCATGGACAAAGGCCTTGTATTTCCCGCCTATGACTATGTCCTGAAGTGCTCTCACACGTTCAACTTGTTAGATGCCAAAGGAGTGATCAGTGTAACCGAACGGACAGGTTACATCTCAAGGGTAAGGAACCTAGCACGAAAAATCGCCAAGACGTATGTCGAAGAGAGGGAACGACTAGAGTTCCCTATGCTAGCAAAGGAGGATGAAAGCCATGAGTAATACGGTTCTTTTTGAATTGGGAGTAGAAGAACTTCCAGCACGATTTATTGACGATGCCATTGAACAGCTCACATCCAAAACAGAAGCTTGGTTTAAAGAATCACGGATTCCTTTTGGGGAAATCAGAAGCTTTGCGACACCGAGAAGGTTGGCTGTTCAAATTTCGGACGTTGGAGATAAGCAACCGGACCTTGAAGAAGAGGCGAAAGGACCCGCAAAGAAGATTGCTATTGATGAGAACGGTGATTGGACAAAAGCGGCGATCGGCTTTTCTAAAGGCCAGGGAAAAGAAATCGATGATATCTACTTCAAAGAAATCAAAGGTACCGAGTATGTTCACGTTACGAAATTCGTTGAAGGGGAGCCTACCGAACAGCTTCTTCAAAACTTCAAGAAAGTTTTCCTTAGCTTGAACTTCCCTAAAAATATGCGATGGGCGAGCTATGAATTGAAATACGCACGTCCGATCCGGTGGATGGTTGCTCTGTACGGAGAGCAAGTAATCCCTTTCAACATTGAAAATGTGACGACAGGACGTACGACCCAAGGGCATCGTTTCTTGGGTGACGAAGCGGATATACAAGACGCTTCCCTTTATGAAGAAGTACTTGAAGGACAATCGGTGATTGGTTCTGTGGAGAGAAGAAAGCAGATGATACATGACCAATTGACCTCCCTTCAAGAAGAAAAAGGTTGGTCTCTTATTCTTGACGAAGACCTGTTGAACGAAGTGAATCAACTTGTTGAATACCCGACAGCCTTCAGTGGCTCGTTTAATGAAGAGTTCTTGGACATTCCTGAAGAAGCATTGATTACGTCAATGAAAGAACATCAGCGTTATTTCCCTGTCCGTTCTACTAAAGGCGAATTACTACCCCACTTCGTCGGAGTGAGAAATGGAAACGCCGAACATATTGATAACGTGGCTCGAGGCAATGAGAAAGTTCTGAAAGCCAGACTTAAAGATGCCCAATTCTTCTATGAAGAAGATCAAAAAGGGACTATTGACCAGAAGCTCTCTAAATTGAAACGCATGGTTTACCAGGAGGAACTAGGAACGCTTGCGGATAAAGTGGAGCGCGTCGTAGCGGTTTCAGGTAAAGTGGCTGAATGGTTGGAGTTAGATGAGAATACGAGGCAACAAACGAAACGTGCGGCTGAAATTTGTAAGTTCGACCTTGTGACACAAATGGTTGATGAGTTCACAGAACTACAAGGTGTGATGGGTGAAAAATATGCTCGTTTATTCGGAGAAGACGATGTTGTAGCTACGGCAATAAATGAGCACTATATGCCTAGGCAGGCTAATGGAGCCGTACCATCAACGACAGTAGGTGCCATTGTTAGTATCGCAGATAAACTAGACACGATCGTTGGCAGTATTTCAATTGGTATTATTCCGACAGGCTCTCAGGATCCCTATGGTTTAAGAAGACAGTCGCTCGGGATTTTACAGACCTTGAAAGAGAAAGGATGGAATATATCAGTTGAACAACTCATCGATCTTGTTCATCACTTCTATCGTGAATTGAACCTTCCAACTCGAACGCATGAAGAAGTCGAAGAAGATTTACATGAATTCTTCAAGGTGAGGGCTGCCTATTTATTGCGTGAAGATGGAATCGATCCAGACGTTGTCGAGGCCGTATTGTCAAACGGAATCGGACGTTACGCTTCGACAAGGGATAAAGCGAAAGTGCTTGTCTCTAAACGAACGGACGAAAGCTTCAAACCTGTTCAGGAAGCGTTGGGAAGAGTGATGAAGTTAGCTGAAAAAGCCAGTCAGGTGGAGGTTGATCCTGCTCTATTTGAGAACGATTCAGAATCAAAACTCTATGATATGTACCAGATGACTCATCCTGCCTATCATGAGGCCTTAAAAGAAGAGCAGCCAGAAGAAGCATTAACGGTATTATCTAGCCTGGCCTCTCCTATTCACGATTTCTTCGACCATACAATGGTCATGGCAGAAGATGAGAAGGTAAAGAACAATCGTTTGAGTCTCTTAAAAGGGATTTCAGAAGATGTGAGAGTATTTGCCGATTTGACGAAGATCGAGTGGAAACAGCAGTTCTAAAGTTCCTTCTTTTACCCGTAATTTAAAATGAGGTATAATGATTAAATAGTATGTCACAGTTAGTGAGCAGGGTGGTGAAAGAATGGAACTTTCCAACCGACAAGAGCAAATTATTCAAATCGTAAAAGATAACGGACCGATTACCGGTGAAAATATAGCCGAACAATTAAGCCTTACCCGCGCTACCTTGCGTCCAGACTTGGCAATTTTGACGATGGCCGGGTTTCTAGACGCAAGGCCGCGAGTCGGCTACTTCTTTACAGGAAAAACAGGAACAGAGTTACTCACTGAAAAATTAAAGAAATTTAAAGTGGAAGAATATCAGTCTGTCCCAATCGTCGTCGAAGAAGATGTATCAGCCTACGATGCAATCTGTACGATGTTTCTTGAAGATGTCGGAACCTTATTCGTTACCAATGAATTCTCGCATTTAGTTGGGGTCGTATCGAGGAAGGACTTATTACGTGCAAGCATTGGGAACCAGGATTTGTCTTCCGTCCCTGTGCATATCATCATGACAAGAATGCCGAACATTACCATATGCGAACCAGACGACCTTTTACTTGATGCCGCTCAGAAACTGATCGAAAAGCAAATCGACGGACTTCCTGTTGTGCATGTTCAGGATGACACGTTTGAGGTAATCGGTAGGTTGACGAAGACAAACATTACGAAAGCATTGGTTGAACTCGGCAGGGATCAGCATATGTAAAGTTGATAAAATGAGGAGGGGTTAGATTGGATAAACCCTTGATCTATGTATTATCGGACTCTGTGGGGGAGACAGCAGAGCTTGTGGTGAAAGCCGCGCTCAGTCAATTTGACGATGGCCCATTTGATCTTCAACGGATTCCTTATGTGGAAGACAAAGGGACCATTAATGAAACGGTGCTGCAAGCGAAAGAACAGGGAGCCATGATTGGGTTCACACTAGTCGTGCCTATGTTCAGAAAGCATTTGATAGCAAAAGCTGAAGAGCATGGTGTCGAGTGTGTCGATATTATGGGGCCGATGATGGAATCGATGGAAAAGCATTTTCAAACGGAGCCGCGCCTTGAACCCGGGCTTGTGCATAAATTGGATGAAGATTATTTCAAGCGAGTCGAGGCAATCGAGTTCGCTGTTAAATATGACGATGGTCGTGATCCGAGGGGGATTTCTAAAGCAGACATTGTTCTAATAGGTGTTTCAAGAACGTCTAAGACACCTTTATCGCAATACTTAGCACACAAACGCCTTAAGGTTGCGAATGTTCCGATTGTCCCTGAAGTTCAGCCGCCAGCAGAACTGTACCGGGTAGATCCGAACAAGTGCATCGGACTAAAGATATCAGCAGAGAAGCTGAACAGTATTCGGAAAGAAAGACTAAAGTCATTAGGGTTAGGAGCGCAAGCTAGCTACGCGAATCTCGATCGTATCCAACAAGAAATCGATCACTTCAATAGCGTGGTCGATCGAATTGGCTGCCATGTCATTGATGTTTCGAATAAAGCTGTAGAAGAAACCGCTAATGTCATCATGAATAAATTAAGGGAAGATTCCCAAGAATAGTACAAATTCACAAAGTCGCGCTGTGGTTAAGCGCGACTTTTGTTGGGAATACTCTAAAATAGGTAAAATTAGACATGGTGTTTCTTAAGGGTTTGTATTATAATATTTATTTGTGAAAAAATCCTCTTTTGAGCCCATTGAGAAAGGTTATATACTTTCAGAAAATAAAACATTGCTTAAATAGGAGGATTCTTTCTTTTTATTGTAGAAATACTGTTATTATGTCAAATCTAACTTCAAACCTTTGGGTGGATGCAGATAGTTGTCCAGTCCAAAAAGAAATTGTAAATGTCAGTAAAGTTTACGGGTGGACACCCAGATTTGTGGCCACAATTAATCATTTTAGATCCGATTTAGAAGGGCAGCATTGGACTTTTCTTGATCATGGTGATCAAAATGTGGATCTCTACATTTTGAACCATGTTCAACCACTCGATATCGTGATAACACAAGACCTTTCACTCGCCGTGTTATTAACTTCTAAAAGGGTTTATGTGCTTACACCAAGAGGTAAACTAGTTACGGAAGACGATGCGACACAAATCATGGACTCCAAGCATCTTCGTCAAAAGACGTTGAAGAAGAAAAAGAAATGGAAGGGTCCTTCAGCATTCACAGACAGAGATCGAGAAGAATTTTCTCGACAATTGGAAAAAATAATGTCTGATCATGAAGGGATTCTGTAGTTTAACTCGAATAATTCATTAGTATGGTGATTGATTATGGCTGGACACATTCCAGAAGAGAAAGTGGATGAGATCCGCCGTTCGACAGATATAGTTGATATCGTTGGCGGATATGTAGAGTTGAAAAAGCAAGGAAGAAATTACTTTGGGCTTTGTCCTTTTCACGGTGAGAGCACTCCTTCTTTTTCCGTTTCTGCTGACAAGCAAATTTTTCATTGCTTTGGATGTGGAAAGGGAGGGAATGTCTACACCTTCCTCATGGAAATTGAAGGCTATGGCTTCCTGCAAGCAGTCAAACATTTAGCTGAACAATTAGACATTGAATTACCTGATCATGTGATGGAGGACGACCAACCAACAGAGCGGAGCGAAGAAAGCCAAATCGTTCTGGAAGCTCACCAATGGCTTGCAAAACTTTACCATCATTTATTAAGGAATTCGAAAGAGGGAAAAGAAGCCTTTCAATATTTACTTGATCGAGGTTTTTCGGAAGAAACGATTAAGAAATACCAAATTGGGTTTTCCCCGAATTCCAAAGACTTTGTCGTTACATTCTTGGAGAAAAAAGGTTTTCATCCCCAGACAATGGTGAAAGCGGGTCTTTTGAGTACCAATGACCAAGGAGATTACGCCGACAGATTCAGGGGCAGGGTCATTTTCCCTTTACGCAATCATTTAGGTAAAACCGTTGCGTTTGCAGGGCGTGCCCTTGGTAAGCAAGAACCCAAGTACTTGAACAGTCCAGAAACGGAGCTGTTCCAAAAAGGAAAGCTACTTTATAATTTTGACTTAGCCAGATCCGCTATCCGTAAACAGAAGAGGGTTATTCTTTTTGAAGGTTATGTCGACGTCATTTCCGCCGATCAAGCCGGTGTTCACAATGCCGTTGGAACAATGGGAACGTCCATCTCTTCTACTCAAGCGAATCTGCTTAAGAGATACGTGGATCAAGTTATTATTTGTTATGACGGTGATAAACCCGGCGTAGAAGCTGCAGCCAAGGCTGGTCAATTAATGAAAGAAACGGGCTGTCAAACCTTTGTTGCGCGTATTCCGGATGGGCTCGATCCTGATGACTTCATTCAAAAGCATGGAGGAGACCGATTCCAAAAAGAAGTGATCGACACGAGCGAAACGTACATGACCTTCTTGATGAGTTTTCTCAAAAGGGATTACAACCTCCAAATTGAAGGAGATCGGATTGCTTATATCGAAAAGGTATTACAAGAGGTTGCTAAACTAGATCGTGCCGTCGAACGAGAGCATTACCTCAATGAGATTGCCAAGGAGTTTGAAATGTCTTTGGATACGCTGAAAGAAGAGGTCCAAAGTATTCAAAGGGTCTCACCACCTCAAAAAGCGAATCAAGACTCCCAGCGTTCGAATGATCGAGTACCAAGATCAACGGTACGGAAGAAATTGCTTCCCGCCTTTCACAATGCTGAAAGGATGCTGATAGCATATATGTTGAAAGATCCACTTATAGCTGATAAAGTTCAGGAGGAATTAGGAGGAGCTTTTAATATATCCGATCATCAAGTCATTGTGACACATCTTTACGCATATTATGAAGACGGCAATCCTGCAGATGTCAGTGATTTCGTAGAAAGGCTTGAGGATCATTCCTTAAAGGATACAGTAGTCGAGCTTGCGATGGCACCTGTCAATGAAGAGGTATCTGATCAGGAGCTTTATGATTATATCTCCCGTATTCAGGCAGAAGGCAGCGATCGTACGGATATAAAAAGTTTAGAAGATGATTTGAAGAAGGCTGAACAGCAGAATGAGCATATCAAGGCTGCTGAAATTGCCATGAAAATCATCGAAAAAAAGAAAGAATTGAAAAACACCTAGAATAGTTTGTATAGATGTTGGAAGGAGGGGGACTTATGGCAGGTAAGAAACAACAGCCATCACGTTCTAAAGAAAACGAAAACACGAACGATTTGACTCTTGAGCAAGCGAAAGAGCAAGTCTTGGAAATCGGTAAAAAGCGAGGAGTCCTCGCATATGAAGAGGTAGCCGAGAAACTCTCTAATTTCGAGTTAGACTCTGATCAAATGGACGAATTCTATGAGCACCTCAATGAGCAAGGGGTAGAAGTCATAGGCGATTCTGAAACAGATCCAAGCATGAAACAGCTGGATAAAGAAGAAGAGTTTGACCTTAATGACTTGAGTGTACCTCCTGGAGTGAAAATTAATGACCCAGTCCGCATGTACTTGAAAGAGATTGGTCGAGTAAACTTACTTTCTGCTAAAGATGAAATTAGTTTAGCTCAACGAATTGAGAATGGGGATGAAGAAGCGAAGCGGGATCTTGCTGAAGCCAACTTACGTCTAGTCGTAAGTATCGCAAAACGTTACGTAGGTCGCGGTATGCTGTTCTTGGACTTGATTCAAGAAGGTAATATGGGATTAATCAAAGCTGTAGAGAAGTTTGATTACCGTAAAGGGTATAAATTCAGTACGTACGCGACTTGGTGGATTAGACAAGCCATCACTCGTGCGATCGCTGACCAAGCACGTACCATCCGTATCCCTGTTCACATGGTAGAAACCATCAACAAACTCATCCGTGTCCAACGTCAACTATTGCAGGATCTAGGTCGCGAACCGACACCAGAAGAGATTGCTCAAGATATGGAATTGACTCCCGACAAAGTTCGAGAGATCTTGAAGATCGCTCAGGAGCCGGTATCACTTGAAACACCAATAGGTGAGGAAGATGATTCACATTTAGGTGATTTCATCGAGGATCAAGAAGCAACATCTCCTTCTGATCACGCTGCTTATGAGCTTCTGAAAGAGCAATTAGAAGATGTTTTAGATACGTTAACCGATCGTGAAGAAAATGTTCTGCGCCTTCGCTTTGGCCTTGATGATGGTCGTACACGTACCCTTGAAGAAGTAGGGAAAGTATTCGGGGTTACACGTGAACGTATTCGTCAGATTGAAGCAAAAGCACTGCGTAAACTTAGACACCCGAGCCGAAGCAAGCGTTTGAAAGATTTCATGGAATAGAGACCATTCACTCAGGGTTCATCGTCTAGGTAACGGTGGACCTTGAGTTTTTTTGTTCATGAAAGCACTTCTTAGTTGAAGACAATAGAAGGATGCTTGTCTAAAGTGCTTATACGCTGCTAGTGAGATCGGGGGAGTCTTATGTATGGCTGATCAAAGGAAACAAACCATTGTCAATGAAATTCGATACTGGAAAAAAAATCGATTACTCCCGAGTGAGTATTGTGACTTCTTACTTGCCTTATACACAGAGGGAGAAGGGGAAGCAGTAGAGGACAATCAGAAGGCTACGAAGTATCGCAAACGCTTACCATGGATTTATCTCTTCCTTGCTTTGAACCTGATTTTGTTACCCCTTTCATTTCTTGTCATTTATTTTACTGAAATGGACATCATAATGCAAACAGGGCTTTTGTCGAGTTTTGTAGCTCTCGCTTTGGTTCATTTTTGGCGAATGATGAAAAAGGAATCGGAGCTTTATCATATTCCTCTTATAGTAGGGTTGCTGATTGCCCTGTTGTTATCGGTTTTAATCATCCATAGTTATTGGCCCAACAACTGGAGTACATACGGAATCGTAACGAGTCATTGTCTACTTTGGTTATGGATCGGGAGGCGCCTGAGGCTCCCCTATTTACTTATATCAAGCTCTATAGGTATAATAGTAATGTTGGTGTTTATAGTTCTATAAAAATTCACATCTTAACTCTTTCATAAGTACCGCTTTTCGAGTAGAATAAAAGTAGTCGAACAGACATGCGAATACTTTATTGAAGGAATACATAAGGAGGATGCAACCAATGAGAAAAAACCCTGTGATTCCATTTGCAATTATTGCAGTGCTAGGTATTGTGGCGATGATCATTGTATCCGCTGCTGGTATTAATCAGCGTGAAGCCATTCAGAACCAAGAAGAAAACGGTGGAGAACAACAAGAGGAATCAGGTGAAACAGCAAGTGGCAGTCCGGAAGAAATGTTCCAGTCTAAGTGTGCTAGCTGTCACGGCGGTAACTTAGAAGGTGGCGTAGGTCCGAACCTTACTGATGTAGGAAGCCGCTACTCTGTTGAAGAAATTCAGGACATTATCGTAAACGGTAAAGGAAGCATGCCGCCTGGTTTATATACAGGTGAACAAGCTACACAACTTGCTGAATGGTTGGCAGAGAAAAAATAAGTGAAACCCGGAGGAAAGCTTTCTGTATCTTAATCAGAAAGCTTTTCTTTTTACGTTAGCGCTAAGGAGAGATTCAACATGAACGTAAACCAATTGTCTAAACGGCTAGAGAAAGTGGCGGATTATTTACCAGAAGGTGCTTATTTCGCTGACATTGGGTCTGATCATGCGTATCTACCATGTTACGTTTGTCTGAATGACCCAACAGCTAAAGCGGTTGCTGGCGAGGTGAATCAAGGTCCATTAGACAGTGCTAGAGAAGAAGTGGCTTCGCATCAATTACAAAATAGGATTGATACTAGGCTTGGAAACGGGCTTGCTGTCCTCGAAAAAGATGAGGTCAATCAAGTGACGGTCGCGGGAATGGGTGGACCTCTGATCCGAGATATTTTAGAACAAGGGAAAGATAAGCTCACTTCGGTTAACCGGATTATAGTCCAACCGAACATTGATGCACGCTCCTTGCGACGATGGTTCATTAATAATAAGTACAAGCTGTGTGCAGAAGAAATCCTAGAAGAGAATGGACATATCTATGAGGTCCTTGTAGCTGAACCAGGAAACCCTGGTGAGCCTTACTCAGAGGGACAGCTGGAGAAAGAACTTTGGCTTGGACCTTATTTACTTCAAACGAACAGTGCCGTGTTTCAGAAGAAATGGCGAGAGGAACTAGGAAAGAAACAGTATGTGCTAGGGCAAATTATGCAAGCAGCAACACCGGATGAGGAAAAGGTGAAGCAAATCCAAAGTGATATCGATATGTTGAAGGAGGTTGTTCAATCATGAGCCATTCGATGACGGTAAAAGATATTATTCACACTTTTGAGCAATGGTCGCCGAAGCACTTAGCGTACGACTGGGATAATGTGGGGCTACAAGTAGGAAGCATGAACAAACCAGTCAACAAGGTGATGGTTGCCTTAGATGTGCTGGAAAACGTCGTTGACGAAGCTGTTGAGAAGAAAGTCGATCTCATTATCGCTCATCATCCATTGTTATTTGTAAAATTGAAGCAGATCAATTTAGATTCCCCTAAAGGACGGATCGTGAAAAAATTGATTCAGCACGACATTACCGTTTATGCAGCACATACCAATCTGGATGTCGCTAAAGGCGGTGTGAATGATGTGATGGCTGAAAAAATCGGGTTGAAACAAACAAAACCTCTCATTCCACATACGGAGGACGAGCTTGTTAAACTTGTCGTCTTCGTACCAAATGATCATGTGGAGCAGCTGAGAAATGCGATTAGTGAGGCGGGAGCCGGGCATATCGGCAACTACAGTCACTGCACGTATCAGGTTTCCGGAGAAGGTACTTTTATGCCTGAGAAAGGTACATCCCCTTTCATAGGCGAACATGACAAGTTAGAGAAGGTAGAGGAAAAACGGATTGAGACCATTGTTCCTAAGTCAAGGCTTTCTAAAGTATTACAGGCGATGAAGAATGTTCACCCATATGAAGAGGTCGCTTACGATCTTTATCCCTTAGTCAACGAAGGTGAGACACTGGGTGTGGGTCGTGTAGGTCTCTTGGAACAACCGATGAAGCTAGGAGAGCTGAATGAATTCGTTAAACTTCAATACGACGTTCCGGCCGTACGTTTCACAGGAGATCCTGAAAAGCAGATTAAAAAAGTAGCCTTACTCGGCGGAAGCGGAGAAGACTACATTCATCAAGCTAAACGAAGTGGAGCAGACGTCTATATCACGGGAGATATGACTTTCCATATGGCTCAGGATGCTGATGCTATGGGGCTTGCTCTTATTGATCCGGGCCATTATGTAGAAAAAGTCATATGCCCGACGATTGCGGAGTATTTAGAGGTGAACTGTAATCAGCATCACGACTTGACAATCTTGCTGTCCGAATCCCATACAGAGCCTTTTACATTCGGCTAATGTGCTGTAGAAACAAAAAAGAGAAGGGTCCTTAAATTAAGGATCCTTCTCTTTTTAAGTGTTTGACTGTGTAAATTATCTTTTGACCTTCTTTTTAGCGTGAATCTTAGGTAGAATTTTTTTCTGTTCGACTTTAGATTCGCGAATCCAAGTGACTTCATCATCGTGGTCGAATTGTTCGATGAATTTAATCACTTCTTTGGTGATTGGAGTTGGAGTGGAGGCACCAGCTGTTACGGCCACAGTCTCGACTCCTTCTAACCATTCAAGATCAATCTCCGTGACGTCTGCAATTCGATACGCCGTTGTACCAGCTTTTTCTTTCGATACTTGGGCTAAGCGATTCGAGTTGTTACTCTTCGGATCGCCAACCACAAGGGTTAAGTCCGCTTTGCCGGCTTGTTCTGAAACGGCTTCTTGTCGGACTTGTGTGGCCATGCAGATTTCTTGTTGTTTTTCGAGTTGAGGGTACTTTTCTTTCGCGCGTTCCATGACATCATACACATCCCACTGACTCATCGTTGTTTGATTAGTAATCATCAGCTTCTCATGATCGAGTTCTAATGCGTCGACGTCTTCTTCTGTCTGCACGAGGTGCACTTTCCCAGGGGCTACTCCCATGGCTCCTTCGGGTTCAGGATGTCCGTGTTTCCCGACATAAATAATCTCGAACCCTTCTTCGACTTTCTTCCGGATCAGGTTGTGCGTATTGGTAACGTCCGGGCATGTGGCATCCAAGGTCATAAGTCCTTTCGCCTTCGCACGCTCTTTGACTTCTGGAGATACGCCGTGCGCGGTGAAAATGACCGTTCCGTCGTTGATTCCTTCTAGTAAATCCATGCGATTGTTTCCGTCTACTGTAATAATTCCTTCTTTTTCAAACGCATCCGTTACATGTTTGTTGTGTACAATCATACCTAAAATATATATCGGTCGTGGTAGATTGGGATCCTTAGCTGCATTTTGAGCGATGACCATAGCATCTACAACGCCGTAGCAATAACCGCGAGGGGCGATTTTAATGACTTCCATTATGAGACGTCCTCCTCTATATCCATTCCATTTGAATAACTTCCCCTTTTATTATAAAGGGTAAAGAGGAAGATGACAAAGAATCTCCCTATAATCCTAACGTTGTCGTGCATTTCTATCGCACGTCTATTATAATGGGGAAGGAACAATAATATTAAAGGAGCACGTCTATGAGTCAACACACATTCGAACAATATGCCATCAGTCCAGCCGTCAGTAAAATCGTTGAGGGACTTGGCTTTAAACAACCGACGCCTATTCAGCAACAGGTGCTACCTGCAGCCCTGCGCGGTGAAAGTTTAATTGGGCAGTCACATACAGGTTCTGGTAAAACCCATGCCTATCTACTTTCTCTGTTATCACAGTTAGATGAGAACATTGAGGATGTACAATTTGTCGTAACCGCCCCTACACGGGAACTAGCGATCCAAATTCATGAAGAAGTGAAAAAGGCGATTCAAATTGCTGGAAAAGACCAAGTTTGGCTTTCTAAACTATTGATTGGTGGAACGGACAAACAAAAAATGGTCGACAAGCTCTCTTCAACACCTCCCCATATTGTAGTAGGAACACCTGGGCGTATTTTAGATATGGTCAAAGAAGAAGCGATTGATCTGTATAAGGCCAAAGCCTTCGTATTAGATGAAGCCGACTTGATGCTTGATCTAGGTTTTATTGAAGACGTCGACCAAATATTAGTGCGAATGGATCAGGAAGTTCAAATGCTTGTTTTTTCAGCTACGATTCCAGAGCGTTTGCAGCCTTTTCTAAAGAAATATTTAACAAACCCGACTCATATACAAATTGAGGATGAAAAACCATCTCCAGAGTCCATGGAACACCGCCTTGTCCCATTACGACATAAGGACCCGGCCGACATTATCATGGATATTACGAAAGTTATTCAGCCATATTTAGCCATTATTTTCACGAACGGAAAAGAGCATGCTGATCAATTGGCCGATGATTTATTAAGTCGTGGGCTGAAAGTCGGCATCCTCCATGGTGGGTTGTCACCGCGTGAAAGAAAGCGGATGTTAAAAGAACTGCAAAGCTTGCGCTATCAATACATTGTAGCGACAGATCTTGCTTCAAGAGGGATTGATATTCAAGGCGTGAGTCATGTCATCAATGCACAAATGCCAAAAGAAGAAGAGTTTTACATTCACCGTGTAGGAAGAACAGCTCGAGCGGGAATGCAAGGAACAGCCATCAACTTATATAAAGATTCTGATCTTCCATTGATTCAAAAGCTAGAGAAAAAAGGGCTGTCCTTCAACTTTTTTGAAGTGAAAAACGGTGAGTGGAGAGAGGTCAAATCGTATAACGAGCGTCAAGTAAGAGAGCGACCGCAATCAGACCTTGAGAAACAGGCAAGAAGTATGGTTCGGAAACCTAAAAAGGTCAAACCCGGCTATAAGAAAAAGATGAAACAGCAGGCAGAAAAGAATTTAAAAGGATTAAAGCGTGACCAATACCGAAAAAAGAAAAAATAAGGTAGGGATTCGATGTTGAAAATTGGTTCTCATGTCTCGATGAAAGGCAAAAAAATGTTGCTTGGAGCAAGTGAAGAAGCCGCATCCTATGGCTCGAATACGTTCATGATTTACACAGGTGCCCCGCAGAATACGCGTCGCCGTGCAATTGAAGAGTTGAATATTGATGCCGGACAAGAACATATGAAGGCGAATGGAATCACAGATATCGTCGTTCACGCTCCTTATATTATTAATATCGGAAATACGACCAAACCAGAAACCTTTCAGCTGGGCGTCGACTTCCTAAGAAGTGAAATTGAACGTACAGAGGCGTTAGGTGCCCGTCAAATCGTATTGCATCCTGGTTCCCACGTTGGACAAGGTGTAGATAAAGGACTACCGAAGATCATTGAAGGTTTGAATGAAGTTTTGCATAAAGACCAAAACGTACAAATTGCTTTAGAGACGATGGCTGGAAAAGGATCCGAAATCGGAAGAAGCTTTGATGAACTAGCTCAAATTATTGATGGTGTAACAATGAATGATAAGCTATCTGTTTGTATGGATACGTGTCACATCCATGATGCAGGATACAACGTAGTAGAAGACTTTGATGGCGTTCTAGACGAATTCGACCGAATTGTTGGATTAGATCGTTTAAAGGTGATGCACGTAAACGACAGTAAAAATATTCAAGGTGCTGCCAAAGACCGTCATGAAAATATCGGATTCGGTCATATCGGATTTGATGCTTTGCATAAAGTGATTCATCATCCAAGCCTCAAGGAACTACCGAAGATTCTTGAAACACCTTATGTTGGTGAAGATAAGAAGAACAAAAAGCCTCCGTATAGGTTTGAGATTGATATGGTCAAAGAGGGGACATTTGACGAGAACCTCAAAGAAAAAATCATGGAACAATAAGAAAACGCGCACAGCCTTTTGGTTGTGCGCGTTTTTTTCGGAATAAAGTTCAATGTACTGGTGGAATGTTTTTTGAATCTTATAAGTATTAGTTTTTACTTCAACCAGTGAGAAACGCCATATTCGTTTGCCAATTTGACGAGTAATTTATGCACGGATCTTGCTGTATCTTTCGATGTCAGTGATGCTAATTTCTTGAACATTTTTTTGCGTCCATCAGGGTCGAAAGGATTTTCTTTATTTTTTTTCAAAGCTTTCACAACGGCTTCAGCTTCGGACTTCGAGACGGATATATTGTATTTTTTACTATATTCCAATACTTCTTTGACGGTTAACTCCCTTAACTTTTGGGTAATGAACTGTTGTGCCATATTTTTCATAGGTCTATTATCCCTCCGTGATTCAATGTCTTTACAACATATGAATTGGGAGAAGATAATGTGTTTTTAAAAAATTATGTCTATGAGTAAATCAATTGCAATCATCGTTAGCTTCCGTTAGTATAAGCCAATGGGTCCAGAAGGCGCACTAGTCGAAAGTACTATTTCGATGGAACAGCAAAGGAGTGGAAGTTTATGAAGGGATTTACACCTTTAGTACAAGCAGGAGTAGCCATACTTCTTGTAGCAGTAACATTCTTTACTGTGGACCATTTGAAAGATCAACACAAACAATCTTTAGCTGATGAAAATCAGCGTTTAGAGAATAAGAATGATGAGCTACAATCAAAGAATGAAAAGTTAACGAGCACCAATGATTATTTGTCGACAAAATCGACGGAATCAGCAGAGAAAGAGAATGGATTCTACACGTGGCCTAAGATGGAGAAGAAAGCAGAGCGTCTAGTGGCAGAAAGTAATGGTGAATTTAAAAAATCGTGGGCCCTCTATTTAATCAGGGAGTCCAAGCGTTATGATATTGACCCATATCTTGCGTATGAGTTATTGAAAGTGGAGACAGGGGGAACTTTCGACCCTGATTTAGTAGGACCTGAAACAAAATATGGACACGCTTATGGCATGAGTCAATTTATGAAGAATACAGCCCCTTGGATTGCGGACATGGCTGGACTACCTTATGAAGAGAAGCTTTTATTCGACCCATACTATTCCATGCAATTATCTTTAGTTTATTTAGACTTCCTTCACAATCAATATGGTAATTGGGACGAAGCGCTAACGGCTTATCATCGTGGCATGGGTGGTTTGGAACAGTACAAGCAAGAAAATGGGCATGCAAAGAGTTGGTATGCTAAGGAAATTCAAAACAAAGCAGAAAACCATACTACTGTCGCATTAGCTAACTAAAAAAAGAGCCTGATCCGGTATGACAATCGGATCAGGCTCTTTTTCTATAGAGAGTTGGAAAATATGGAGACATATGCGAATTAGACCCGATTCAGAAACCTCCCATTAACTTCCTCGTTAAAAAAATTAATTCATCACATACTATAAGTGATTCTCCAAACAGAAAGTGAGGGTTAATGATGAACGATCCAAAAGATCCGAAAGGTCCTGTTGAGCTTGAGAATCGAGAAGAGCGCCCTAAATATGGGCAAGCGTTTGAGAACGAAGAAGCTCAAAGTGCTCCAGAACATGGTGACGAGCTTGAACAAGTAGCCAAAGACGTGGATGACCACGGACGTGGACCAAATGCTCCGGTCTATGGAGAGAGTTATGAGGAAGAGTTTGCGGCTGAGACAGCAGCAGCTCCTGTTCATGAACCGATAGAGAATCAAGAAAAAGAAACGAACATGCAAGATGATGTGAAAGTCGGTATGGGGTGGGTAGGTTTATCGGCTGCCATCTTATCCTTCTTCTTTGCGCCTTTAATCTTGGGGGCAGCGGGAATTATTCTCGGCATCATCGGAAAGCGCAGAGGAGCAGATACGCTTGGGAATATGGCGATTATCATTAGTGTAGTTTCCATTGCCTTCTCGTTATTCTTTGCTCCGATTTACAATTTGATATAAATAAAAGGTGGATCCCCACATTTGAGGATCCACCTTCTTCTATATTAAGACTGTTCCAGCTTTTCTTTTTCTAAGCGCTGTTTTTCGTAATGTTCTTCAGCTAACTTATCGACTTCTTTTTTCAATTCTTCTACCATTATGTCTTCAGGTACTTTACGGATGATTTCTCCGTGACGGAACAGCAAGCCTTCCCCGCGTGCACCAGCTATACCGATGTCCGCCTCGCGTGCTTCTCCTGGTCCATTAACAGCACAACCTAAAACCGCAACCTTGATAGGCGCTTTTATAGTAGAAATATACTCTTCTACTTCATTGGCTATTGAGATCAAATCGATTTCAATTCGTCCACATGTTGGACACGAAATTAGAGTAGCTGCATTAGCTGCGAGACCGAAGGATTTCAGGAGTTCTTTCGCCACTTTCACTTCTTCAACAGGGTCTGCACTTAAACTGATACGTACAGTGCTTCCGATCCCTTTACTTAAAATAGCACCAAGTCCTGCGGCACTCTTAACGGTTCCGGCAAATAATGTGCCGGATTCAGTTATACCTAAATGAATAGGGTAATTGAATGCAGCCGCTGCTTTCTCATAAGCATCGATCGCTAACTTCACATCAGAAGCCTTAAGGGATACGATAATATCGTGGAAATCCAGATCTTCTAGGATTTTAATGTGATGAAGAGCACTCTCGACCATGCCTTCAGCGGTTGGATACCCATACTTCTCCAGGATATGACGCTCTAAAGAACCAGCGTTGACTCCGATACGAATCGGAATGCCTTTCTCTTTTGCTGCCTTTACAACAGCTTCGACTTTTTCGCGTTTTCCGATGTTTCCTGGGTTGATACGGATTTTGTCAGCTCCGCCCTCGATGGCTTTCAAGGCTTTCTTATAATCAAAGTGGATATCAACAACAAGTGGAATGTTGATGCGCTTCTTGATTTCAGGAATTGCATCAGCTGCTCGGTCATCCGGGCAGGCGACGCGCACAATTTGACATCCGGCTTCTTCTAGTCGTTTTATTTCTGCTACTGTTGCTTCAACGTCGTGCGTTTTCGTCGTTGTCATAGACTGGATGACGACCTCATCGGATCCACCAATCGTAACGTCACCGACTTTTACAGGACGTGTATCTTTTCTGTGCGTAATTGCCATTTTAATATCGCTCCTTTATCTATTCACAAAAAGGTATGCAAGGTGATTATTCCAACCTTCATTATAAGGGCTTTAGTAGGAAATGAGAAGCCAATAAGCTCGAAACGAACCGATTACATGTAAAAAATATGTAAAGGGCCTGGCTATGGCTACTAATCAAACTATATCACGGGATTTTCGATTAGAAAAATCATATGATAAAAATGAAACAAAAGCCTACGTTTAAACGTACATAAGATAATAATGCTACTTGAAGGAGTGTAGGCTCTTGCTTTCTTATGATTGGATCGCCTTATTTATCACTTTATTAGGTACGATGTTTCTCATTGGAGAACTTCTCGTGAATATGAGGGGGTTCTTCGGTTTAATCGGATTCGGGTTCATCACGGTTTACTTTTCTTCCTATTTAAGCACAGACATGTTCATAATTATGATGCTCGTTTATTTTCTCGGAATCGCCCTGATTGTCATTGACGGGAAAATCGTGAATGATGGAACACTTGCGATGATCGGTGGGGCTACTACGATTATTGCGGTTGGATTAAGTGCCCCTACATGGGTATCCGGCTTGTACAGTGTTATTGGTGTTATTTTAGGTGGAGCAGCTTCTCTTCTATTTCTTAAAGTGTTTAAGAGAAGAGAGATGTGGACGAAGATTACACTAGTCGACCAACTTTCTTCTGAGATGGGTTACAACTCCATGAAAGAAACGTATCAATCACTTGTAGGAGAAGAAGGGGAAGCATTGACGGATATGCGGCCAGTAGGAACGATCGTGATTGCTGGTGAAGAGTATAGTGCCGTTTCAAATGGTCAATGGATCTCAAAAGGCGACCAGATTCATGTCGTTTCTGTAGATGGGACTAAAATCTTAGTGAAGAAGACACAAGATAACTGAATATTTACGTCCGCTTCACAAAACCTTAACACTCCGTTGTCATAATTTGAATGGGAAAGAAAATTCAAAGGATAATGGAGTGTTTTACTATGAATAAATGGCGAGTGAAGCTGCAACGACCTTCGATTAAGTTGAGGCGTCCGTCTATCAAGTTTACAAGACCAACTCGTCTTCCATTTAGACAGCTATCGTTACAAGCTCGATTATCTATTATCATTTGTATAATGGTTGCATGCTCAATCGGTCTGATTGGGTTCTTCTCCTATACAAAAGCAAAAGATAGCCAAATGGCTCTTGTGCAAGATCGTTTAGAAAGAGAGCTTCTAATGGTTCAAGATGTAGCGGAGCAGTTGATGTACGCGTTTGTAGGTGATCAAGAAGAGTTCGAAAATCGGATGCAAGGATATTCTACTTCCCAACAAGCTCAGTTGGTGCAAGATGGGTTAAGTTCAAAAGCATACATAGTAAAAGAAGACGGAGTCTATTCTTACCCGGAAAATGAAAAGATGGACAGGTTCTCAACAAGCTTTATTGAACAAGTAAGAAATTCAGAAAACGGAACAATGACTCAGAGAGTGAATGGAGAGGAATTTGTATTTTCTTTCGCTCCGATCCAAGAGTTGCAAAGTGTTTACATGCTAGGTATTCCAGAAGATGACTTCATGTCCGGTGTGAATCAACTTGCAACCTACACGTTCGTACTCGGTGCAGCAACTTTGTTGGTTGTCATCATCACGGTCTATCTATTAATAGGCCGAGTTGTTCGCCCTCTGAAAGAAATGCAAGCCATCATGCTCAAAGCAAGAGACGGAATTCTTGAGGACACCTCCAGCATCCGAACAAGCTTACCGGAAATTCAATCCTTGAAAAAGAGTTACCAAGAAATGATGCAAACAATCACTTCAATATTGGCCTCCTTGCAAGGAGCAGTGAATCAATTGGAGCGCGGAGGGCGTCAGATAGAAGAATCATCTGTTGAGCTTAGACATTCCCAACAGGATGTAAAGAAAGAGATTCAATCCGTTGCGGAGGGAAGTAAGCGAACGCATAAACTCATGGAAACTCAAGGTAATGTTTTTGAGGAGCTTGATGAGATATTTGAAAAATTACTTGAGACAATGCAAGAAATGTATGAAAAGCAAGACGATATGAATGTAGCGGTCGAGTCTGGAACAGATGGGGTTCATAAGATTGAAAAATCATTCGATAGTTTCCGTGAAGAATTGCAGGAAATGACGTCAAGGGTGTCGTCGTTCCAAAATTACATGAACACGATTCAGGATTCGGGTGCGAAAATACAAGATATTGCTGAACAAACACGAATGCTTGCCCTCAATGCATCAATAGAGGCTGCGCGTGCGGGGGAGAGCGGAAAAGGATTCGCTGTCGTGGCTTCAGAAGTACGTAATCTGGCTGATCGCTCTCGCGTAGCAGCGCAAGATATTGATAAGCGGATGACGGATGTTTTAGCTATGGGGCAGTATTTCTCAGAGCAATTTAGTCAGCTGGAAAACGAAATTCATGAACAACAGTCACAAATGACGATCTCAAAGCACGCCTTTTCAAATGTTTCTGAAGGAATGAAGAGCTTCAACCATTACTTGAACCTATCGAAGCATCGCCTAGAAAACGGGGAGCATGTCATGCCTCGAATGAAAGAAGTAATGGAAGGAATGCAGCAAGTCACTCAAAATCAGACTATGTCAACGGATCATTTAGCTCTTGCTTCAGAGGAACAGCAGCAAAAAATGAACCACTTTGATGAGTTTTCCAGAGAGTTAGTGGCATTAACACAGGAACTATCCAGTTTAATCGCCTCCAATCAATTAACTAGAGTGGAGGATCACCCTGGTGAAAAAAACTCTAAAGAAGCAGACGCGATAGAACGTTCTGCTTAAGCTGATAGGATAAGGCACTATCCGAATGGGTAGTGTCTTTTTTGGTAGAAAAAGTTTATTGAATTCGATCTTCAGCATAAGGGTATGACTACCATATGAATAGAATGTAAATTTAATGTTAAGATTGTCGAAATTCCTTTGCAAATGACGACTTAATCGTTAATAATGGTGAAGGTGTTTTAAAAAAAGAGAAAAGACACGACAGATTAACTTGGATGAGAAGGGATGGAGAAGAATTGGAATTTGATGTGCAACAGATGATATTTGAATTCATCGGTGGACTTGGTATTTTCCTATTTGGTCTTAAGTACATGGGGGACGGACTACAAAAGGTAGCCGGTGATCGTTTGCGTGAATTGCTTGACCGCTTTACAAGTAACCCGCTTATGGGGGTTGTAGCCGGTGCTGTCGTAACGATATTACTTCAGAGTAGTTCAACGACGACAGTGTTAACGGTAGGTTTGGTTAATGCTGGGTTTATGACATTCAGACAAGCGATCGGAGTCATTATGGGTGCTAACATCGGTACTACGATGACGGCTTTCATTATTGGTATTGATGTGAAAGAGTATGGACTACCTATATTAGCCGTAGGTGCTTTCTTAATCTTTTTCTTTAAAAATAAAAAAGCTACGAACATTGGTCAGACGATCTTTGGTTTAGGTGCTTTATTCTTTGGTCTAGAGACGATGAGTGGTGGAATGAAACCACTTCGAACACTTGAAGCTTTCTCTGATTTGACTGTGAGCATGAGTAACAACCCGATTTTAGGAGTCGTTATAGGTACGTTGTTCACAGTTATCGTACAAAGTTCAAGTGCAACGATCGGTATTCTTCAGGAACTGATGGGTGAAGGTTTAGTGCCCCTTGATGCGGCGCTTCCGGTCCTGTTTGGTGATAACATCGGGACAACCATTACAGCCGTTATTGCGGCAATAGGTGCTAGCATCGGAGCGAAACGTGCTGCCTTTGTACACGTAATCTTCAACGTGCTCGGTGCCGTTGTGTTCTTGCTTCTATTGAGGCCATTTACCGCATATGTCGAATGGTTGCAAAATCAATTAGGGCTTGGTCCAGAAATGACAATCGCTTTTGCTCATGGGTCATTTAACATTGCGAATACGGTTGTACAATTTCCGTTTGTCGCTGTTCTGGCATGGATTGTGATCAAGTTGGTACCTGGTGAGGAATCTCTTGTCGATTCTAAACCTCAGCACTTAGATCCTATATTTATCGAACAATCACCAGCGCTTGCACTTGATCAAGCCAAAGAAGAAGTGATTCGTATGGGACAGTATGCTTATAAAGGTTTAGAAGAAACGAGCCTTTACCTTAACAACAAACAGCAAAAGCACTCTGAGGTTGCTATGCAAATCGAAGAGGCTTTGAACAACTTAGATCGTAAAATAACGGACTATTTAGTGGAGCTTTCTTCTGCTTCCTTAACGGATGAAGAAAGTCACAAACACTCTGCATTAATGGATTCGGTTCGTGACTTTGAACGAATCGGTGATCATTTTGAAAATATCATTGAATTGATCGACTATAAAAATTCAAATAAAGTACAACTTACAGAGCAAGCTGTAGAAGACTTGAACACCATGATAGACTTGACGCTTATGACCGTAAAACAAGCTACGAAGTCATTGGAGAACATGAGTCGTGAAGAGGCTCTTGCTGTTGTACAAAAAGAGAATGAGCTCGATCGTATGGAACGCAGTTACCGTAAGAAGCACATCATCCGTCTGAATGAAGGAGTGTGCACAGGGCAAGCAGGTATTGTATTTGTAGACATGATCAGTAATTTAGAGCGAATCGGTGATCATGCCGTCAATATTGCTGAAGAAGTCCTTGGTGAAAAAGAAAGCCTATAGTTAGTGAAGAAGGAGACAGGTAACCCTGTCTCCTTCTTTTTATTTTAAACTTTGGAAGCCTTTTGTTAAGAAAAGCCGAGTTTTTGTTGAAAAAACTCTTGAAAAGCATGTGTAGTCCGTGCTATATTATTTTTGTCGCAAAAAAACAGAAGACGCGAATTGAAACTTTCACAGAAAATCATTGACGCTTATACAGAAATGTGATATATTATTAATTGTCGCTTCAAGCGGTATCAACAAAATGGCGGTGTAGCTCAGCTGGCTAGAGCGTACGGTTCATACCCGTGAGGTCGGGGGTTCGATCCCCTCCGCCGCTACCATTTTTTTATTGCATTACATAATTTCATAAACTATGGCGGTTGTGGCGAAGTGGTTAACGCACCTGATTGTGGTTCAGGCATTCGTGGGTTCGATCCCCATCATCCGCCCCATGTGGACCCTTAGCTCAGCTGGTTAGAGCTATCGGCTCATAACCGATCGGTCGCAGGTTCGAGTCCTGCAGGGTCCACCACAACGAAATACGGAGGAGTACCCAAGTTTGGCTGAAGGGAGCGGTCTTGAAAACCGCCAGGGGGTTAACGCCCCGCGGGGGTTCGAATCCCTCCTCCTCCGCCATTTTATATTCTAGAATGAGTAGAATATAAAAACTATAGTAAGAGGCTCGGTAGCTCAGTCGGTAGAGCAACGGACTGAAAATCCGTGTGTCGGCGGTTCGATTCCGTCCCGAGCCACCATCATTTCTAACAAGCTAATAGGCTTGTTTTTTTTATGTCTAAAATTAGCTCTCTATACCAAATTTCAAAGTAATCATTAATCAAAGCTTTCTGTACTCTCTTCAAAAACAGGGCAGAATTGTGGAAGACGTGATTTCGAGACTTCTGTAATGGAGAAGATGAGTAGGGGAACGAGTCGCTTTCCGTGGGGCGTGCGCTGACCCTCCTCGTTTCCTTACTCACCTTGCCCAAATAGTCTCTCGAAATCACACCCCGAAAAGAATAGGTCCATGAACAATGCGACTCATGCGGGATGTATTGGATGAACGGATTTCTATTCGGACATTTAACAAAATGATTCGGACAAGAGATGCATTATATCGGACATCCATCTGCACATTTCGGACTAGCGACCTTCTATATCGGACATTTACTCAGCTTTTCCGGACACTCGCACTCCACACTTTATTTCGGGGAGGACCCGAAGTCTCCTTTTTGAGTCTTCAAGATATGGGGCACTATCTTAAGGGAAGACGTTTGATTTCCTTAAAAAAGGGAATGCATAATATCGGGAGAGATATAGAACATATTTCTCGTCTTGCAAATTAGTTGCAAGTCATATTTCGGTTTGGTAATGTAAAATTAAGAGGTTGTGTAAAGCCACTTCTTGTTTTACATATTACATTTAAGGAGGAGTTATACAATGGCTAAATTTGAACTACCAGAACTACCTTATGCTTATGATGCACTAGAACCAACAATCGACAAGGAAACAATGAACATCCACCATACGAAACACCACAATGGTTACGTAACGAAGCTGAACAATGCACTAGAAGGGCATGCGGATCTTCAAGACAAATCACTTGAGGAGTTACTTGCTAACAACCTATCGGCAGTACCTGAAGACATTCAAACAGCCGTACGTCGCAATGGTGGCGGCCATGCGAACCACTCTCTATTCTGGACAATCATGTCTCCTAATGGCGGTGGCGAGCCTACAGGTGATCTTGCTACGAAAATCAACGACACGTTCGGAAGCCTAGATTCTTTCAAAGAAACATTTGAAAACACGGCAAAAGGTCGTTTCGGTTCTGGTTGGGCATGGTTAGTTGTAAATAACGGTAACCTAGAAGTAATCGATACGCTTAACCAAGACTCTCCTTTAATGGAAGGCAAAACGCCTATTCTTGGTCTTGATGTTTGGGAGCATGCATACTACTTGAATTATCAAAACCGTCGTCCTGATTACGTTTCTGCATTCTGGAACGTAGTAAACTGGGACGAAGTAGCGAAGCGTTTCGACGCAGCTAAATAAATGTATTAACTAAAGGACATGGCGGTTGCCATGCCCTTTTTTTGTTCCAACCCGAAAACTTTTGTCTAAGTCATGATTTTGAGGCAATCACGCGTTTCTGTATTCCCTGCTGTCTCCTTTTTGTTCGTATATCTCTTTTTGTTATGACAACACTAAGGAGGGAACATAAAGGAGACATGTTTATGGTGAGTAAGCTACGTGCGTGGTTGAACCGCGAAAATGTATCAAAGGATTTATTGTTGCTGCTCTTAATTGGAGGGCTTTACTCCCTAGGTATTTTCTTGTCGAGTACCTTTGTGAATATTTATTTATGGAAACAATCGAATAGCTATACAGATATTGCTCTTTACAATATGAGCATATATATTTTGCAGCCTTTGACATTCATCTTTGCAGGTAAATGTGCGAAGAGGGTTGATCGGGTCATTGTGTTACGAACGGGTGTAACCGTGCTGTCTCTATTTTTCCTTACTGTTCTTATAGTTGGGGAGAAAGCGGCCACTTTCAATATTATGCTCGGGGCGTTACTCGGAATAGGGTATGGTTTTTATTGGCTTGCTTACAACGTGTTAACTTTCGAAATTACAGAGCCGGATACGCGGGATTTTTTTAATGGGTTTCTTGGCGTTTTGCAGTCCCTCGGTGGAATGAGCGGTCCTTTACTGGCGGGGTTTATTATATCGCGTCTGAATAATTTTACGGGGTATACTGTGATTTTCGCTATCTCGTTTGGACTATTTATTGTGGCCGTAATCGTCAGTTTTGGATTGTCCAGAAGAAAAGCAAAGGGGAACTTTTCTTTTAAACGAATCATTGATGAACGTAAACACAATACAAACTGGAGAAGAATTCTAAATGCTCATGTGTCTCAAGGGTTCAGGGAAGGCACATTCCTTTTTGCTGTTTCGATTTGGATTTTCTTAATGACTCAAGATGAGCTGTCGATCGGGTTATTTAACCTAGTGTATTCAGGATTCTCATTCTTGTTTTATTTTTTGGTGAGTCGAGTGGTGAAGCCTAGAAGGAGAAAGAAAGCCATTCTTCTCGCAGGACTTGTTTTATATTTAAACGTTTTGATTCTACTTGTGAGCTATAATATGCCGCTGCTTTTAGTTTATGGTGCCATTGGTGGGATTTTCTTCCCTCTGTTTTACGTGCCGTATCTGTCTCTTACTTACGATGTAATAGGGAAGTCTTGGAATGCCGGAGAGATGCGAATCGAGTACATTGTGGTCCGTGAGATCTTCTTGAATTCTGGAAGGGTTTTATCGATTGCTATATTTTTGCTTTCGATTCCTTTTATACAACCAGAATCAGGTATTCCGTATATTTTGCTGCTTGTAGGGGGAGGACACTTTCTGGCGTATTTCTTTATCAGGCGCATTGACACAAAAACGATGCGTGCGACACATCATTGAAACGTATAAACCCGAACTCTCGTCTATTCTTATAGAAGCAAACCGTGCTATAATATAGAAAGAATTTTTTCGAGAAGCAAGGGAGAGGAGAACCATGGGTAAGGAAAAGAAAAAGAAGCAACTAAAGAAAAAGTCGCACCTTCCTTTCCGTTTGAACGTCGTGTTTTTTATTGTATTTTTATTATTTGCAGCCATCATTTTGCAATTAGGCGTTGTTCAAATATTGAACGGTCAAGAAGCGCAGGAAGAAATCGATCGTACAGAAAATACGACGACGAATATTCCTGTACCTCGTGGGGAAATGTATGATCGTTATGGCCGGGTCATTGTTGATAATGAGCCACTTTATTCTATTACATATACTCCTCCAAAAGGGGTGCAGCCAGAGGACCGTTTGGAATTAGCGAAAAGACTTGCAGATTTCATGAATATGCCTTTTGAAAATAAGTTGAGTACGCGTGATTTAAAAGAGTATTTCTTCCTGCAGAATCGGGAGGAGATTCAGGATCGTGTTGCAGACGTCGATACAAGCGAGATGGAAAATGGGGAAATATATCAACTTCAACTGGACAGTATAACCGAAGAAGAGATCCAAAGTTATGATGATGCTACAAGAGAAATTATCGCCATAAAGAAAGAACTCGACAAAGCGTATGCGTTGTCTCCACACATTATAAAGAATGCGGATATTACGGAGGAAGAGTACTCCACTGTTGCTGAACATTTGGCGCAATTACCTGGGGTGAATGTTACAGCAGACTGGGAGCGCAGTTATCCATTCGAAACGACCTTTAAGAACTACATTGGTGGAATCACCTCAAGGAACCAAGGTGTTCCAAGAGACGATTTCGATTACTATATGTCTTTGGATTATAGCCGGAATGACCGAGTGGGAATCAGTGGTTTAGAACAACAGTATGAAGATGTGTTAAGAGGGACGAAAGAGAAAGTCCAATACTTAACCGATAAAGACAATAATGTTGTGGATTCCAAAGTCATAAGAGAAGGTGAACGAGGGAAAGACCTGGTTTTAACCGTAGACATGGAGCTTCAAAAGATGGTCGATCAAATTGTACGCGAAGAATTAGCAGCTGCGATAAGAGAAGCACCATACGAAAACAGTAATCTTGAAAATAGTGTAGCTGTCGTTTCAAATCCGAAAACTGGAGAAATTTTAGCTATTTCCGGACAAAAGTATAACCGAAGTCTGGAAGAGGGGGAAGATCGCTTTTCTGACGTCTCACACCAGGCTGTCTATAACGCCTATACGCCCGGATCGACAGTCAAGGGAGCCACCATTCTGACCGGTTTACACGAAGGGGCGATTGGCCGATATACGACAGTCAATGACGTTGCGATCAACCTTGCTGGGAAACGGAAAAGTTCCTACACACCGAACATTGGTGTCGTAAACCCTGTATCCGCTTTGCAACAATCGTCAAACGTCTATATGTTCTACTTAGCGATGTGGTTAGGTGGAGAATATGGATATGAACCTGGCGGGCGGATTTCATTAGCACCAGGAACATTTGAAACCTTTTTATATAACTTCAACCAATTCGGTTTAGGAGTAGAAACCGGACTGGACTTTCCTTATGAAGAAACAGGTTTCCAAGGAGACGATCCAAATCCAGGTCTTATTCTCGACTTTTCGATAGGTCAATACAGCACTTATACAGCTATGCAACTCAATCAATATGTCTCTACGATTGCTAATGGTGGAGATCGAATGAGGTTGCGGTTAGTAAAAGAAGTTCATGACCCATCCATGAAGGTAGAGGGATTAGGTCCTGTTTATAACGACTATTCTCCACAAGTTCTAAATCAGGTTGAAATGGATCCATCCTATATCGATGCTGTTCAAGAAGGATTCAGGCAAGTATTTCAAACACCTAGAGGTACGGCGAGTAGCATATTTTCAAAGGAACCTTATGCTCAATATAGAATGGCCGGAAAAACAGGTACAGCGGAAGCGACGAAGTATGTTCCTGTAAATGGCGGGGAATCTTACCGGCCAATCCGTAATCTGTTGAATAAGACGCTGGTTGGTTATGCACCGCATGACGATCCAGAAATCGCCTTCTCTGTTATGACACCGTATTTGGGTGATGATGCTACGTCTACCTTCAATGTGAGCAATAAGATAGGAGCAAGGATCGGAGAAGCCTACTTTAAATTGAAAGAACAACGTTCAGAAGAAGGTCTATCTTCTACGGAAACCGATGAAAATCCTTCAGAACAAGAGTGATACGACTAGTATCGCTCTTTTTTTTGGTCGAAAACCTGTGATCAAGGACATTTTTCAACAAAATCCCCTAATTTACAAAACCTTTACGTTTCGTTTATATGTAATTAAAACTCTGTCGGTAGTATATAGGATGTGAGTTGGTCAAGCCATCATCACACAAACTAAAGACCTATAGGGGGAGAAAGAAATGAAAAACCTTAAGAGTTTAGCATTGATGCTAGCATTCATCTTGGTGCTAGGAGTACTTGCAGCATGTGGCGGTTCAGAAGAAGAGCCAGCAGAAAGTGGTTCTGATTCAGAGTCAACGGAAGAAAGTGCAAACGGAAGTGAAGGCGAAGGTAGCGAAGAAGTTTCTGGTCCAATCGCAATCGACGGATCTTCAACTGTATTCCCGATCATGGAGTACCTGACTTACGAATACAGCCAAGATAACCCAGAAGTTAACGCAACTCTAAACAGTTCAGGTTCCGGTGGTGGATTCAAGAAATCTACTGTTGGTGAAATTGACCTTTCTAACGCTTCTCGCCCAATCAAGGAAGAAGAGAAAGCAATTGCTGAAGAAAACGGCATTACACTTGAGCCGCTTGAGCTTGCTTATGATGGTCTTTCAGTAGTCGTTTCTCAACAAAACGATTTTGTAGAAAATCTTTCAGTTGAACAATTACAACAAATTTTCCTTGCATCATCTGACGCGCAAATGTGGTCTGACATTAACCCGGAATGGCCAGAAGAACAAATCAAAATCTTCAGCCCTGGTCATGACTCAGGTACATTCGACTACTTCAATGAAGTCATTCTAGAAGAAGAGCCAATGAAAGAAGGCGAAAACACAACACTTTCTGAAGATGACAACGTTCTAGTTCGTGGTATCGAAAACGATCCAAATGCAATCGGATTCTTCGGTTATGCTTATTACGCTGAGAACGAAGATGTTCTTAAAGTACTAGGTATAAAAGATGGCGAAGATGCTGAAGCCATTAAACCGAATGGTGAAACAATTCAAGATGGTTCTTATACACCACTTTCTCGCCCGGTATTCACATATGTAAATGTGAATTCTTATAAAGAAAAACCACAAGTTCGTGACTTCGTTGAATTCACATTGAACAATGCTGGTAAAGCAGCTGAACAAGTTGGCTATGTGGCACTTCCTGATGAGAAGTACCAAGAGCAACTTGAAACGGCAAAAAGCTGGGCTGAATAAGTAATTTTGAAAATTTAACAAGGAGGGTGAGACCCACAAGGTCTCACCTTGCCTTATGGATGAAGGGAGTTTTCAAAGATGGACAGAAGTTTGCAATCAGAGGGAAAAGGATTGGATGTCCAGAAACTGATCGAACAAAATAAACAAAAATCAAGTTTCGGATCTAAAATAGAGAAAGTGATTCCGTGGTTTTTGTTGCTATGTGCCATTGTTAGTGTGCTGACAACAGTCGGTATTTTATTTACTTTATTACGCGAGTCTATTGGATTCTTTTCCAACGTCTCGATTTTTGAATTCTATACAGGAACAAGTTGGTCTCCGTGGTCAGGTCATTACGGTGTAGCCCCTTTGATAGGTGGAACATTGTTGATCACTTTAATTGCTACCGTTGTAGCTGTACCACTAGGACTGATGTCCGCCATTTTTTTGAGTGAGTATGCAAACGATAAAGCAAGAAGAATTATCAAGCCAGTATTAGAGGTATTGGCAGGTATTCCAACGGTCGTTTACGGTTACTTCGCATTAACGTTCGTCACACCGATGTTTCAGGCGATCTTACCTGATTTAGGTATCTTTAATGCGTTAAGCGCTGGATTTGTTGTAGGTATTATGATTATTCCTATGGTAGCCTCTTTATCTGAAGATGCGATGAACTCTGTACCAAATGCTCTACGTGAAGGAGCTTATGGACTTGGGGCAACGAAGTTAGAAGTTGTGTTCAAAGTTGTACTTCCAGCCGCTTTTTCAGGTATTGTCGCTTCAATCGTACTGGCGATTTCTCGTGCAATCGGAGAAACGATGATCGTTACGATTGCAGCTGGTGCAACACCGAACTTGACGTTTGATCCCACACAGTCGATTCAGACGATGACAGCCTTCATTGTACAAGCCGCAACAGGTGACACAACGTTCGGCTCGACCATTTATTATAGTCTGTACGCTGTTGGTATGACGTTATTCGTGTTCACGCTAGTCATGAACTTAATCGCACAATTCATCTCAAGAAGGTTCAGGGAGGAATATTAATGCTTGGACAAAACGAACAAGGTATAAAATCTCGCATGCAAGGGAGAGTGCGTACCAATAAAATCATGATGGTGTTGTTCTTCTTAGCAACTTCTGTCGGCTTGATTTTCCTTGCGCTCCTCTTTTATCGTGTATTGACTCAAGGAATTGGTTATTTAAATTGGAATTATATTACGAGCTTCCCGGCCCCTTATCCAGAACAAGCAGGGTTATGGGCGGGTGTAATTGGCTCGATTCTTCTGATGCTGATTGTCGCTGTGTTTTCAGTCATAATCGGTGTCTCGACAGCGATTTATTTGGAAGAGTACGCCTCTGAAAACAAGTTTACAGACTTCATTCGAGTAAACATTCAAAACTTAGCTGGTGTGCCGTCCATTGTATTTGGTTTGTTAGGATTGACATTTTTCGTTTATATGTTTAATTTCGGGTATACCCTCATTGCAGGTGGATTAACAATGGCGTTACTGATTCTGCCCGTTATCGTTGTAGCAGCACAAGAAGCTGTGCGCTCTGTACCTGCTGAAATAAAAGAAGCCTCTTATGGTATGGGAGCTTCCAAATGGCAAACGATTCAACGTGTCATTTTACCTGCTGCTATTCCTGGGATTTTGACAGGAGCGATCATTGCACTATCACGTGCGATCGGAGAAACAGCTCCCCTCATCATCGTAGGTGCAGCAACAGCTATTTACACGTTGCCTGATTCATTATTAGCTAAATACACGGTTATGCCCATTCAGATCTATAACTGGACAGGCAGACCACAAGAAGAGTGGCAATTCGTCGCAGGTGCTGGAATTATCGTATTGTTAGCGATTTTGCTACTCATGAACTCCGTAGCCGTATTGATCCGAAATAAATTTCAACGTCGACTATAAATATAAATGGATGTGGAGGGTTTCATAATGAATAAAGTAATGGAAGAAAACAAAGGAACCAATGTAGGTGAAATGGCAACGATAAAGAAAGAGAATATCCAAGCTGGTGAGAAACAAACAGAGGGAAATTATGTATTTGATGTACAGGACTTGAACCTTTGGTATGGTCAAGATCAGGCTCTTTATGAAGTGAATATGCAAGTACCGGAGAAACAAGTCACAGCGATTATCGGACCGTCTGGTTGTGGTAAATCCACGTTCCTTAAAACGTTGAATCGTATGGTCGAGATGGTTCCGATCGTAAAGACTTCAGGTGATATTAAATATCGCAACCAACCGATCTTCGGTAACAAATATGCAAAAGAATACTTGCGGACAAAAGTTGGTATGGTCTTCCAAAAGCCGAACCCATTCCCGAAATCTGTCTATGATAATGTCGCTTATGGGCCGCGTATCCATGGAATCAAGAAAAAAGAAACTCTAGATCAAATTGTAGAGGAAAGTCTGAAGGGTGCCGCAATTTGGGATGAGTTGAAAGATCGTTTGCATGAAAACGCATATGGTTTATCTGGTGGACAGCAACAACGTGTTTGTATCGCTCGTGCTTTAGCTGTAGAACCTGATGTCATTTTGATGGACGAGCCAACTTCTGCTCTTGATCCGATTTCTACAGCAAAAGTTGAAGAATTGGTTCAAGAATTGAAGAAAAAATACAGCATCATTATCGTGACACACAATATGCAACAAGCCGCTCGTATTTCTGATAAGACCGCATTTTTCCTGAACGGTGAATTAATTGAGTTCGCGAAAACAGATGACTTATTCCAAAACCCTCAAGACAAGCGAACAGAAGATTATATTACTGGCCGCTTCGGATAAATACTTTTATAGGGGGAATAAGTCGTGTCTACTCGTGCTCAATTTACAGAAGAATTAAAAGATTTGAAGCAACAAATTAAAGAGTTGGCTATTGATTCGAAATATTCGCTTGATACAGCTATCCATTTACTGTATGAATGCGATGTCGAGCGTGCCAAGCAGCTGATCGAAGATGATGCGCTTCTAGATTCTAAAGAAGAAAAAATCAACGATACGGCCGCATTGATGATTGCGAAGCAACAACCTGTAGCCAGTGATCTGAGAAGGCTGATCAGTGCAATCAAAATTTCTTCGGATTTAGAGCGTATGGCTGATCACTCAACCAATATTGCGAAAGCGACGATTCATTTAGGTGAGGATCACAATATCGAAATCGACCCAGAACTTCGTGAAATGGCAGTCATTGCGATGGACATGGTTGATCTCGCTGTGAAGGCTTTCGAATATGAAGATATTTCGCTTGCAAATAAATTAGCTGAAATGGATGACATCATAGATAAGAAGTATGGTCAAGTTGTTAAGCAGATGCTCGAACTAACGGCCATCAACCCTGAACAAATCCAGCATATTATGCAGATGGCTTATGTGGCCCGTTATATCGAGAGGTTCGCTGACCATATTACGAATATCGGTGAAAATATCTTTTATTTAGTAAAAGGCAAGTCGTATGATTTGAATAAATAAGATAAAAAAGAGGATGCCCTTTTAAAGGGCATCCTCTTTACTTTGATGTGATCGCTTTTGCTATTTCATTGAGAGTCATGTCCGAGTCGATGGTTGCTTGTCCGACTTGGATAAAGCGACTGTAATCATTCACTGCCATATACTGCTCAAGTTCACTTGCCTTTTCAATGATTCCGGCTTGTGCAAGCTTTCTACTTATATCATCAGACGTTGTTCCTTGTACGATATCGAGAGAATAAACATATACCTTTTCTGTTTCAGGTATTTCTTCATCCTCTTTCTCGGAGTTTTTAGGTGCCTCACGAGGGGATGAGTCGTTTTCTAATGCTGTTAACTCTTGGTTGGATAAGACCGCGTAACCCTGTTTTTCTACCTCTGTCATCATGTCCTCTAGAGTGAGTTGCTTCTGATGAGGTTCAGACGAAGGTTCCTCCATGTAATAGGTCACACCTAGTGCGGTTGTGGCCGTTAATAACCCTAAAGCGAACGTGCGTATCGTTTGTTTCACGAGTGTACACCTTCTGACTGCCACTGTTGAATCAATGATTGCACATCATGCACATCAAGATTTGTATGTTTTGCAATATAATGAGCTTTATAGCCTCGCTGATACATAGCAAAGACGTTCTCAATCAAAGGGGGTTGTTGGCCCGTCGTCTTCTCCTGGTTTTTGAGGATTTCTCCAGTCAAGTCCTCTGCTAGCAGCTCTTCCTCAAGTACTTTGAGCTTCTGACTCGTCTGGTAATTCGATTGCATCATTTCCATCGATACTTGTTCAAGCTGCTCTTCTAACTCTTTCATTCGATTATTCATAAAGAAGGAAAGAATATAGAGAACGATCGAAACAGATGACAATGTGATCAATACATATACCAATCGTATTCACTCCTAACATCTTCTTGTTTAGTTATATCATAGAATAGATAGTGTGACCATGACGTATTATAGGATTTTACAACAAATATACACTTGAAAGTCATCGTCTGTTTTGTTATTATAGTTAAGTCTGATAATATGAATAAGACAGTGAAGAATTGAAGATTTGGAGGGATAACCAATGCGTGTAAATATTACACTTGCTTGCACTGAAACAGGTGACCGCAATTATATTTCTACAAAAAACAAGCGTACAAACCCTGAACGTCTGGAGCTTAAAAAGTACAGCCCACGTCTAGGAAAGCATACGCTTCACCGCGAAACGAAGTAAAACAGTAGGAGATTTTCCTACTGTTTTTTTTATATCCGTCTGGAGGCGATGTCATGAATAAATCAGATCTTAGAAGCGAAGCCAAGCAAAAACTTCAATATATTTCTTTTCAGGAACGGGATGACATCGAGAAAACGCTGCAAAACGTATTCTTTAAAAGTGAAATCTGGAGGGAATCTGATACAGTTGGTGTGACGATTTCTCAAGGTTTTGAATGGGACACCATATCCATCATTCAAGAGGGATGGGGGCAAAACAAACAGGTTGTGGTGCCGAAGTGTAATCCTCAGACGAAAGAGATGCAGTTTTACAAGCTTTCTTCATTTGATGATCTTGAAACGGTTTACTATGGGTTGAAGGAACCCGATCCTATGAAAACAGAGGCAATCGATAAAGACAAGATTGACCTGTTAATAGTCCCTGGTTTGCTTTTCAATCAGGATGGATATCGTATTGGATTCGGTGGTGGATATTACGACCGTTTTCTAAGCAATTTCCAAGGGAAAACTCTAATGATGGCATCTGAACATCAAAGAAACTCAACAATACCTGTAGAACGTTTTGATCAGCCAGTGGCATATGTGCTAACAGAAAGAGGAATGCACTCAACAGGTTCTACGAATTAACTTTATTCGGAATCTGTACCTAAACAACCAACCAAATCTGTTGTTGGAGCGTACATTCATGAATAGGCAAGAGGTCTCTGACGAAACATAACTCTATCTACATGAAGAATAGAGGTGGAGTCATTGCAACCATTGATGAAATGGATTTTGATCATCGGTACTGTCATCATGGGAATGTATCAATTCAGGTACAAACTCATCAATTATGTTTCATCTATACCTGCTTTGAGAAAAATGATGGTTCGATTGACGATGAATGTCCCTTATATACGAAGGAAGATGTTAGGGCATATGTTCCAAGGGAGTAAAAACTCTGAGCTGTCATAGTAATGACAGCTTTTTTCATTGTTTATAGATGTTTGCTTTCAGGTGAAAACTTATGAATAGAAGTTACTGTTTTCTCCGTGATATGATAATGGCATCTGAGGGAGGGGAAAATGTGTTTGTCGAACAGAATTATTATTTTTGGAAATTCGTTTATGAGCTTGTTAGTGCTCATGGTTTCCAAGTTCTCTCTATACAATCTGAAGAACAAGAAGTTTGGCTTGAGAAAGAGATTCAGTGGAAGACTCATGTTGTCCGTCTGAAGCAGAAGCAGATTAATTGGAGAAATGAGTTGAAGCGAGAGTTGTTGCTTACTCAGCAGCGGGTGAATAAGAACCGTCAGTTGTTTCGTGGCGGAAATGTGGTTTTGCATGTGGGCTATGTGGCTGAACATCCACCAGTCGATGAATGGAAGAGTGTGACAGAAGAGTTCTCTGGCCAAAAACCAACTCCGAACGTTTTCTTCTTTTCTGACGAAGAAAAAAGCTCAGAGCGTTCCAGGTTTTTTAGCGCAATCCATAGTGAAGACACGATTCAAGAGAAACATCCTTCTGAATCCGAGATGGAAGCGATGGTTCCCTACTTAAGACAGCAGGTTGCAACAAACCATCGTAAACGTCAACAAGAAGACCAATCCCTCTTTCGATTTGGCAAACCAGTCATGACTTATCTTTTACTGGCTATCAATTTATTAGTGTTTTTCTACATTGAGGGGAATGGGGATAGCACTTCGGTTCAGACTTTGATTGAATACGGAGCTAAATACAATCCAGCCATAATCGATGGAGAGTGGTGGAGAATTCTATCTTCGATGTTTCTTCATATTGGAACCTTGCATTTACTCATGAATATGCTTGCATTATTTTACCTGGGTAATGCCGTTGAGCGAATATATGGCTCATGGCGTTTTACCGTTATCTATTTGTTCGCAGGCGTTTTTGGTGGTTTGGCTAGTTTTATGTTGAATCCTCATGTTGCAGCGGGTGCATCAGGAGCGATTTTCGGATTGTTCGGAGCGTTACTGTTTTTCGGTGTCCAGCATAAACAGTTGTTTTTCAGGACAATGGGGTGGAACCTTCTATTTGTAATAGGCTTGAATATTGTTTTTGGTCTGCTTGTACCACAAATTGATAACGGTGCTCATTTCGGTGGATTAATAGGAGGATTTATTGCATCAGCTTTTGTTCATCTTCCGAAAGAAAAGAACATCATAAGGCAGTTGCTGGCGTTCGCTTTTTACTTAGTCGCTATTATGGCTATGGCTTGGCTTGGTGTTCAAAGCACATTCAACGAGAACCAGACGCTTGAGCAGGTAAAAGAGTCGCAAGAGCTTAATCAAACAGGAGATTTTGACGAAGTCATTCGATTGACGACAGAGGCACTTGAAGAGAATGGGAATTTTGAAGCCCCACTCTTATTCAACCGCTCCTATGCCTACATGCAAGTAGGAGACACAAAAGGAGCGAAGGAAGATTTGCTTAGAGTAGTCGATCAATCGCCTGATATGGCGGAAGCGCATTACAACTTGGCTGTTTTGTATCAACAGGAAGGTGAGCTTGAAAAGGCAGCCGATCACGCGGGAACAGCTGCCAAATTGAAACCCGAGAACGAGGGTTTCCAACAACTCCAGAAAGAACTTTCTTCTTCTTAATAATATTGGATGAGTTGATGCTTTTTCCCTGTATCATCTTCGAACAAAACCATAAGGTGTTTCCCGTTCTTATCAAAGAGTATGATCGGAATATAGCTCTGTATTGGATGTTTAGAGGGCGTATCGGTGATCGCTAAAATGTAATTCTTATAAAGTCCTTCCCACAATTGGCCAAGAATTCTTTCGGAATTTTTTTCTGAGGCTCCGGGTAACGGTTTATCTTTAAAGGTGGACAATTGTGTCAGGGGAACCTCAACATACTTGTCCGGGGGAATTTGGTAATATGAATAAAGTTCTTCCCATTGAACCTCCACTTGTTGTTGGATCGTATGATCAAGTCGTTGTTTCCAGTCTTTCTCTTCTTTCGTGTCTGCTTGATGAAATGATGTTCGGTTGCTGTGAGGGGAGTCGATGACGTACAGTACATCTGAAGAAGTCGCTTGAATACTGCGAATCGGTTCCTCCCCCTCGTGAATCTCTCCGTGGTGAAAGGAAATGGCTTCATATTTCTGACTATCTTCCCCGTGAATACTTGATTGTTTCTCGATTTCTTTCGTGTTTTCTTTCCATTTATTCATGATGCCTTTCAATCGTCCATTTACATAAAGGAGAGAAACATCTTGGCGTAGGTATTGAGTTTGATCACTTGTAGAATACATGTCCCAAACGACTTCATACTCATCCTCATCCGCTTGCGATGCAAAGGATAAGGTTGTACCATACTTCGAAAACTGGCTATCCGGATCAATAGGGAAGTATTTAACGACTTCTGCTTCCTTTGAAGCTTGTAAAAAATATAGAAACACGACGAATATTAATAAAGAACAAACGAGTCCGTACAATGTTACTCTCTTCATTCTTCCATCCCCTTACCGTCCTCTCATTATTTAGCGCTGCGTTATAGAAATAGATATGTACGTTCATAAGCGGACATGCCCTTCACTTCAAAAAATGTATGATTTTCAATCAATGGAAGAAACTAAGCCTCGTATAGAGGAGGGTTCCTAGTGAGCGAAGAGAAGCAACCATTGTTCAACAAATATGAGGAAAACGTTTCCTATATGAGAGAACGACTGGGCGTCGATGAAAGTTTTGATATGGTTCATTTAGATCTTGTCTATGCAGGGAGAGGGATGTCTCTCTTTCTTGTAGATGGATTTGTTAAAGATGATATTCTTCATTATTTGATGAAGTTACTTTCTAAGTTAGACAAAGATCAACTTGACCCTGACCCTTTAAAGCAATTGTTGAAAACACATTTGCCTTATGTCGAACTTGATCAAGAAAAAGATTTAAATAAAGCCGCTGATACGGTATTGGCCGGCCCTACGGCACTCGTAGTGGAAGGCTGCGATGAAGTCATCATGATTGATGCGCGTACATACCCGGTTCGTGGTCCCGCAGAGCCGGATTTGGAGAGGGTTGTTCGTGGCTCAAGAGATGGTTTCGTGGAGACGATTGTTTTTAATACGGCACTTACGAGGCGACGAATTCGTGACAGGTCATTGCGAATGGAATACTTGCAAATCGGAAGGCGCTCTCAAACGGATGTCTGTTTATGTTACTTAAAAGATATTGCTGATCCGAGTCGTGTGGAACATTTACAAAGAGTGCTCAAAGAAATTGATACGGATGCATTGCCGATGGCCGAGAAAACCATCGAAGAATATATAAGTGGTCAGCACTGGAATCCATATCCTGTGATTCGCTACACTGAACGCCCGGATACTGCTGCTGCACATTTATACGAGGGTCACATCCTCATTATCATCGATGGGTCGCCTAGTGTGATGATTACGCCAGCTACGTTTTGGCATCATTTGCAGCACGCAGAAGAGTATAGGCAAAAGCCGTTGGTCGGAGCCTACCTGAGATGGGTACGTTTCTTTGCTTTTATCGCATCAATCTTCATTTTACCGTTGTATTTCTTGTTCTCTATGTATCCTGAACTGCTACCTGAAGCTCTTTCTTTCATAGGTCCATCAGATCAAGGCGTCATCCCTCTACTCTTACAGTTCTTAATTGCCGAGATAGGAATTGATCTCTTGCGTATGGCAGCGATCCACACCCCTTCTTCTCTTGGTACAGCGCTTGGGTTGGTGGCTGCAATCTTAATTGGACAGGTAGCTGTAGATGTAGGTCTCTTCTCAAGGGAAGTCGTCTTATACTTGTCTCTGGCTGCTATTGGAACATTTGCCACCCCCAGTTATGAGATGGGGCTCGCTGATCGAATTTCAAGATTGTGCTTGCTGATTGTGACGGGGTTATTCGGTGTCAAAGGTTATATTATTGGTGTCAGCTTTTGGTTGATCTATCTGTCACGCATGCAAACCTTTAAGACACCATATCTATGGCCATTCCTCCCGTTTTCTTGGAAGCCGTTCCGTGACGTTCTCATCAGGTCTCCCATCCCTTTAAAAAATAGAAGACCTGCCTTCTTACATCCTAAAGACCCTGATCGCTAACTAGCATCAGGGTTTTACCGTTTTCATTCTTATCTGGACTTGGTATAATGAAAGAGGTGATGAAACGTGAAGACAATTTATGATATTCAGCAACACTTAAAAAAATTCGGAACCTTCATTTATGTGGGGGATCGACTCGCAGAATTAGAATTAATGGAAGAAGAAGTTCGCGAACTGTACCAGGCGCAATGCATGTCGACAGAAGACTATCAAATGGCGATTCTGTTGTTACGTGGAGAGATTGCTCGTATGAAAGACCGTGTAGAGGGAGAGGTTTGATTGATGGAGAAATTATACCTTGGTGCTGATATTGGCGGTACGACTGTCAAGTTAGCTGTAATTAATGGTGATGGTGATATAAAGAAGAAATGGGAAATCAAGACGAATACGGAAAACCGTGGTGCGTCAATACCACAAGATATTCACGTAGCGTTTGAGGAAGCATTAAAGGAGCTACATATTGAAAAAGACCAAATCGCTGGCATCGGGGCGGGAGCACCTGGTTTTGTCGATACGGATACAGGCTACATTCATGAAGCCGTCAACATCGGATGGAAAGATTTTGATTTCGGTGAACAGCTTAAAGCCCTGACTGGTTTACCTGTTTGGGTTGATAATGATGCAAACCTTGCCGCTTTAGGTGAAAATTGGTTAGGCGCTGGTCGTGGAGCTGAGCATTTGATTGCTGTGACTCTTGGTACAGGAGTCGGTGGTGGAATCATCACGAACGGTCAAATCATCAATGGAGCGAATGGTACGGCTGCTGAAATCGGTCATATGACGGTCGTCAAAGAAGGTGGCGCTCCTTGTAATTGTGGTAAAACAGGCTGCTTAGAAACAGAAGCCTCTGCAACCGGAATCGTGCGTAAAGCTAAAAACGCACTGACAGATTTCGAACAATCGATTTTGAAGGACTCAATCGTGTCTGGACGTTTGAATTCAAAAGAGGTGTTCGAGGCGGTATATAAAGGTGATGAGTTAGCTGTCACGGTCATCAATGATGTCATGGATACACTCGGATTGGCCATAGCTAATTTAGCGATTGCCATGAACCCAGAGAAAATCGTAATCGGCGGTGGAGTGTCCAAAGCAGGCGATCTGTTACTTGATCCCTTGCAGGAAGCGTATAACAAGTATGCTCTAAATCGGACTAGAGAGGCGTCAAGCTTTGGAATTGCTGAACTCGGCAATGACGCTGGTGTCATTGGTGGAGCGTATTTAGTTAAGAAAAATCAATAAAACACAGGAAAAAAGTTGGAGCGATCAGCTCCAACTTTTTTTGTCTATATAGGTAAATTCAGGGGCGATTTTGTCATACGGATTAAACAATGTGACATTCCAATTACAATTTATGTATATCATAAAAAATCATGAAACTTTTGTGGTATCATTTACGTCATATTATAGGAATGAGTTTAATATCTATTTTAAGTGGAAATTGTAAAGGTAGTTATGTATGATGGTTAAGCGCATGTAAAATAATGCTTGATCCGTACATGCAATAGAGGAGGAACAGTCATGCCATTTCAAAAATTACGCATGCCTTTATTTATCATAGCAACGATTTTATTTGGACTGAAAACGTACGTTGTATATCGGTTTATGTTTGACCTATCTATAGAAAACTCGCTACAAGAGTTCATCCTATTTGTCAATCCTCTGGCTAGTGCCTATTTAATCTTTGCCATAAGCGTATGGTTAAACCCTAAACGCCAAATGAAGTACTTGCGGTGGACATCGTTAGTCGGTTCGTTGATTTTGTTCTTTAACTTGGTTTTCTACCGGAATTTCACGGATTTCATAACGATTCCTGTTCTATTCCAAGGCAACAATGCCGCTGATTTGACAAGTAGCTTTTTGACGTTGTTACACATCGAAGACTTGATTATTTTCTTAGATGTCGCACTCATCTGGTACTTGAGTAAACAAAAATTCAACTTATCTGTGCGTATGCCTAAAAGAGGGAAAATTGCCGCAACGGCCGTAACGTTCTTACTGTTAGCGGGTAATGTCGTACTCGCAGAAATCGAACGTCCTATGTTGTTCGTGCGTGCATTTGACCGTGAATATTTAGTGAAGAATATCGGTGTTTATAATTACCATCTTTACGATATGACGATGCAGACAAAAACGAGGGCTCAGCGTGTGCTGGCAGATGAAAGTGAGATTAGTGAAGTTGAGACTTATTTAGACGAACATTCTCCCGATAGAAAAGGAGAAAAGGCAGATCTCTTTGGGATTGCCGAAGATAAAAATGTGATTTTTGTCAGTGTCGAATCGTTTCAGAATTTCTTGTTCGATTCGAATATAAATGGAACCGAAACGACTCCTTTCTTGAATGATTTAAAGGAAAGTCAGGATACAATCTGGTTCAAAAACTTTTATCATCAAACCGCTCAAGGCAAAACATCGGATTCTGAATTCATTGTAGAGAATTCATTATACCCTCTTGGACGTGGCGCAGTGTACTTTACACATGCCCAGAATGAATACAATGCTTTACCAGAAATTTTGAATAATAATGGCTATGAGACGTCAGTGTTTCACGCTAATAATAAGAGCTTTTGGAACCGTGATGTCATGTATGAGAATATAGGGTACGATGAATTCTACGGAGAGCAATCGTTCGAGGTGACACCAGAGAACTCATTTGGGTGGGGACTTGAAGATAAAGCGTTCTTCGAGCAATCCATTAAATATTTGCAGTCCCAAGAACAACCGTTTTACAGTAAATTCATTACGTTGACTCACCACTTCCCGTTTGAAATGCCGGAAGAAAAGGCGAATATCGACCTTTATGATTCTGGCTCAAATACGTTGAATCATTACTTCCAAACCGCACGATACACTGACGAGGCGCTAGAACAGTTTTTCCAACAATTGAAGGATTCAGGAATTTATGAAGACTCCATCATTGTTATGATGGGAGATCATTATGGCATCAGTGAATTCCACAACAAAGCCATGAGCCAATTCCTGGGAAAAGAAATCACAGGATATGAACATGTCCAACTTCAACGCGTCCCATTCATGGTGCACATACCAGGTTATGAAAATGGCCAAGTGTACGAGAAAGCGGTCGGCCAAATCGACGTGAAACCGACCCTTCTTCATTTACTAGGGATTGAGGCTGAACAAGACCTAACGTTCGGAGAGAATATGTTCGCTGAGCAAAAGGATGATTTTGTGGCATTGCGAGACGGAAGCTTCATTAATGAAGCTTATGTCTTCACGGATGGCATCTGTTATGAACGAGAGACGGGTACTGAGCTTGTAGATGAACAAGCAGAGGCATGCACACCTGTTAAAGAGCAGGTAGACAAAGAACTTCAGTTATCTGACAATATCATTTATGGGGATCTGTTCCGATTCTACGACTTTGGACAGTCTGATGAGTCGACACCATCCTCTTAAAGCTGAGCCACTAGAGTAACACTCTAGTGGCTTTTTCTTGCTACAAAGTCTTCACATACTTTTGCCTTAAATAGGGTAAGGTTAGGTACATACATATCATTCAAGTAGAGAGAGGGAAAAAGATGTTTCGTTTTGAAAATGTCAGTCAATCACCATTGCAAGGGGTGACATTCGAAATCAAAGATCAGGACAAGGTGATTTTGTTCGGACCATCAGGGGCTGGAAAAAGTACACTATTGTTCTTATTCAACCGGCTGAGCGATCCAGAAGGTGGTCATATTTATTATAAGGACGAAAGGATTGAAAAACATGATATCACGTCCTTACGAAAAAACGTGGGGCTTGTGCTGCAATCTCCTAACCTGTTTCCCGGTACAGTCCTAGACAATTTAAAGTACGGGCCAGCCCTATTCGATGAATGGAATGAAAATGAAGCGCGAAAGTTGTTGGATTATGTACAACTTCCCATTTCATTTTTGGATAGGGAAGTGGACCAACTCTCAGGCGGGGAACAACAGCGAGTGTCCCTAGCACGTACTCTTGCTAATCAACCTGAAATGCTGTTGTTGGATGAACCGACAAGTGCTCTCGACAATCGGACAGCGGAAGAAATAGAGGAGGTTTTGGAACGGTTGATCAAAGAGCATCAACTGACCATGCTTATGGTTACTCATGACATGAAACAGGCTCGTCGGTTAGGAGATCGAGGGTTGTTCATCTCAGATGGAAAGTTACAAGAAGACGGAAAGATTCCTGAGATGTTGGATCAACCCGATACAGAAGCTTTGTATAAATTTCTAGAAGAGTAGGATGTGTCGTCATGTCACCTGAGATATCAAATCAATCGTTATTATTTCTAATTGTTTTTGTAGTCGTTCCATTAACGCTCTCCTATTTTTATCAATTAGGCATGAGTAGAGATATTCTATGGTCTTCCTTAAGGGGAACGGTACAGTTATTTGCCATTGGATATATCCTTACGTATTTGTTCGATTTGCCAGCAAGTTTTGGTATTCCATTGATGGTCGGAATTATGTTGATTATCGCTACGTTTCACGCTCGTCAGAAAGGAAAAGAACTGCCGTACGTATTACCGGTGGTTTTCTTTGGGTTATTGATTGTAGAGGTCAGTGTGCTATTTATGTGGCTTACCTTCGATATGGTGCAGTTCAGACCATCAGAGGTCATCCCGATGAGTGGGATGGTCATCGGCAACAGTATGGTAGCTATGGGGTTGTCATTAGAACGGATGAAAAGTGAATTCAAACAAAACAATGGTCGGCTGTTAGCTGCACTCTCTTTAGGTGCAAAGCCTAAGCAAGCGTCCCATTTGATCGTTCAAAAGACACTTCACGCGGCTTTGATCCCGAATGTCGACCGGATTAAGACCATCGGGCTTGTGCAGCTGCCTGGTATGATGACAGGATTGATCCTTGGTGGTGTAGATCCGGTTATGGCGATAAAGTATCAGCTCGTTATTTCCTTGAGTATCTTTTCATCCGTCTCAATCAGCGCAATGTTTGTCACCATTGCCATGTACCGCTATTTCTTCAATCAAAACAAACAGTTGGTTGAATCAGCCGAAGAAATCGAAAGCCAAAGTTGAATATAAAAAAAGCGAGCTACCAAAAGTAGCTCGCTTTTTGAGTTTTATCCAAATAAGTTTGCATAGATCGTCATGACAGAGAACCAACCAAACATCAATGCTGATGCAGCTGCAAATAATACGGCAAAGAAGTTCTTCGTCTTCAACTCGCGGAAAACGGCAATAACACATAGAATTGCAACGATAAGAAGAATGATAGCTGTTACCAAGTTCAGCACCCCCTATATTCCTTTTCTTTATTATCATCCCGACAGAGAGGATGTTATACTATATGTAGCCCAAATTGACTCAAACTTATTCTATAGTATAAATGATGAAATGTCGAGTTATCTATATGTATTTTATAAAATTAAAGAAGAGGTGTCTACCCATTGATTAAAATTTCTCGTTTGCCTTTAGGCCCAATGGCAACAAACGCTTACATTATCCATGAAAACAAGCAGGCTCTGGTGATTGACCCGGGTGGGGACTTTGAAAAATTACAAGCATATCTAGAAGAGCGAGAATTGGATGTTTTAGCAGTTTTACTCACTCATGCACACTTTGACCATATCGGGGCGGTAGACCAAGTCAGGGACGCTTATAAGGCCCCTGTGTACCTACACGGTTCTGAATCAGACTGGTTAATGGATCCTTCTTTAAATGGATCGGGATTATTCCAGATGGGAAGTGTAACCGCACGTCCAGCAGACAATCTTTTAGAACCTGGACAAATGGAAATTGGTCCTTTCACATTCGAAGTGCGTCATACACCTGGTCATTCGCCGGGAAGTCTATCTTTCGTCTTCAGAAATCAACGGTTTACGATTGCAGGAGATACGCTATTCCAACGTGGAATGGGACGCACAGATTTACCTGGAGGAAGTCGGGAGGAGCTTGAAGAAAGCATCAAGGAGCAGCTGTTCAGCCTACGGAACGATATGAAAATCTTCCCGGGTCACGGTCTTCCGACCACCATCGAAGAGGAGAAGGAAGAAAATCCGTTCTTTTCTTAATAAAGACCAAATAAAAAACCTGTTATCTGCTTAGATAACAGGTTTTTTATTAGTGACCACCGAAACTCGGTACTAGAATAAATGATGAATAATACGTGAATCCAATCATGAAAACTGTCAAGTATGAGAAGAATATGTACACATACATACGCTCAGACAGTTTGAGGTAACCAATAGTAAGGAAAAAAGCCGTTTGAACTAAAGATAATAAGGCCGCTTCCATCATGTCGCCTGCATAAAACATGATAGTAAAAATACCCGTCCAAAAGGCCAGCACTCGAAACATACGATCCATGCTTTTTCCCCCTCCTTTTTCATCGTTAAACTATCAAACCTATTATAAACGACCCAACTCCAATTGTAAATAAATCATTACATATATCAGTATTTGTCATAAAGCTTCTCAGTATCCGCCATTTCTCAAAAAGTAAATCCATCGCAAACCTTTCTTTAACAAGGGGGTTATAGAGAAGGATGTCTCTTGGTAGAGGAAAAAACGGGTCGCAGAACTACCTACACCATTCCTCAATTCGAAATAATTGTAGAAAAGTAAAAAAAGATGTTTAATAAATTGTACAAAGGTTATACAATGACTGTACAGGATAAAACAAAAAATGAGGAGCGATGAAGATGGAACAGTTGAAATTCTATAGTTACCCGAGTTGCACATCTTGTAGACGTACGAAGTCATGGTTGAAAAGTCAAGGGGTGGAATTTAACGAACAGCATCTGTTCCGTGAAACTCCATCGGTCGATGAATTAAGACAGATCCTATCTCTAACCACATTGGGAATCGATGAAATATTAGCGAAGCGTAGTAAAGAATATAAAGAATTGGATATAGACGTTGATGATTTGACAATCAATGAATTTTTAGACTTAGTCATTGAAAAGCCTAAATTGTTAAGACGCCCGATTTTAACGAATGGAGAAAAAATCGTTGTTGGTTATGATCTAGAAGGGTTACGAGGTATCACAGATAAAAAGATGGAATACACAGCTCAAATTTCCTAATGATATGGAAAAATACAAGAAGAATACAAACATACCTTAATCATCGCTCCTCTTAGCAGTAGGAAGCGATGATTTTTTATTGTGCCACGATTGGGTAGTGGTAAACGGTTGAAGACTCTTTACCGTCGAGTTCCGTGATTTCCCAATGACAGATCACATGTGTCTCATTGTTTTGTTGACAAGTAGCATATGCTTGGCCCAATTCAGAAGAGAAGTAGAATTCATCGCTCCATATTGTTTGCCCTTTGGACCATCCGTCAAGCATTTCTCCTTCTGCAAGTTCCAATAAATTTTGTCTAAGTAAAGTCTTCTCATAAACCTCTGTATAGATGACCTCATTTTTATATTGCTCAATGGTAAGCAATGTTACCGTGATGAACAAAAGGGATAGGATTAAAACTAAAGGGAATACCAGTCCTCGTTCGTTTGTGAGGAGGGACGAATATAAATTTCGAGTACCGTTCATTTTCCTTCATCCTTACCTTCATAATAAAACCATTAATATGATCGTCCACAAGCACTTCTTCTACACCTTTTAATAGCGGCTCATGTCCGGTGCTGTTTACTTGTCTACGAATGATGTTCCCGTATTTCTCAATGGAAATCATACGATCGTTGACATCTGTTAGAAGAATGGAAGTCGGCGTTGTTGTCACTCTTTGTGACTGAGTAACTTCCATCTGTATATATTGAAATAATTGATTAGCGGCAAGTTCTTGGTTATAAGAGGCGCTGTCCAGTAGTCGAAGCAGAGGTGCAGACAAAGATACGATTAGTAGGAAAATGAACAAGCTGATAAGGGTTTCCATCATCGTGAACCCTTTATGGTGATCGGGCAAAAAGACATATGGTCTCAATGGTTTCCTCCTTAATCTTGAGACAGCCTTTCAGATGCTGGTCCTCAATTGTGAACTCGTAATAGATGTGCGACCACCGGTGGTCTTGAATGATAAGAGGGAGAGTTGCTTCCTTTTTTTCTTCTATAGTATGGAGTTGATCATGAAGAGTCGAAAGGGACAGGCGTTGAATAGACAAATCTTTTTGACTGGACCGGACCTCAAATAGAAGAGGGAGCAAAGTTAGAGTAAGGAATAGGAATAGGCTAAAGGCCGTAAGGGTTTCAACTAACGTAAAGCCCCGTGAGTTATTCAATGGTTGCTCGACTGATTCCAAATGGAAACGTTACTTTGTAAGAGCGATCAGGACTGTAGAAACGCATGGTTCCGGGGTGGCGTATAGTTCCATTCCGATTAAATCGGATTGGCGATCGGGTTGTGTTCATTTGATAGCTCCAATCTTTAGGGAGGGGTCTGTGAAACATTGTTTGATTCGACTCGCCATCATAAAGGGTATAATCATTCGTCTGTTTTTGGAACAAAAGATAATACGATCCGTGATCTTGCATGGTTAACTGTTGAGTAAGTAACAAGTCCGATTGAAATTGTTCAAGGAAGTGCTCCGCCTTTATAGAAGAGATGATGTTATGTTGGATAGGGGATATGATGAGCAAGAGGGCACTCCAAGATACTAAAACAAGGAGCACTTCTGTTAAAGTGAAACCAGATCTGTTACGGAGTGACTGGAGGCCCAGAAATGACTTCTCCTTCTGTAGTTCCATAAGACAACACATCTCCGTTTGGACACTCCTTCTGTTTTAGGTATCCATCTGAAACTAACACATCAATGGATTCCGGAAAGTCATCATTTTCGATATAGTAAGCTTCTGTCTGGGCTTGTGCGCTTGAAAGTAACGCTGCACACCCTTTGGTGCGAATCGATTTATTTTGTGCGGACAAATTCGGGATCGTGATAATTAATAGGACAGAGATTACTAGTAGTACAATAAGCATTTCAACTAAGGTAAAACCCCGTTCATTTTTCATATGAATGGCTCCTTTTATAATTGATTCATCCACTCGTATAGTGGAAGCATAATCGATGCGTAAATCGTGATAACAAGAAAGGCGATCAGAAGGAAGAAGGCGGGCTGAATCCATTGCACCCATTTCAATAGGGTGGTTTTCATGTGATCCATATAAAATTCAGACAATAGTTCAAGTTCATCGTTTAGGGCGTCGACGTCATTTGTTTGATGAAACAAGTCGGTCAGTTCTGAACGCAACATCTCGCAAGGATGAATCGCTTGACTCAGTGTTCTGCCGAAAGCGAGCTCGTTCAATATTTGTTCACTATAATGAGCTAAAATATCGTACCTCTGGTGTTGACGCATGAACTCTAACGATTCTTTCAGTGTCAATTTTGTCTGAAGCAACGTCTGAAGGTGATGGCTGAATAGAAAGGAGAGAACAAACGAATAGCCCTTGTAGAAGAGGGGAATCTTTTTGAACAAACGTATCCGATTATCGATGGATAGTTTAGGTGTGATCAGACGGAGAAGAATTGAGGCTAGCACACTAAGAAGGGCAAGTACGCCTAACGTACGGATGAAAAGGGAAATGCCTTTCAAAAGCCAAAGCGTGTCTGTGCTCTGCTCTTCAAAAAGCACAAGGAAATTCGGGAGAACGGTATGCTGTATAATCGAAAAGGCAACGAGCATAAAAAGGAGAAGGAGAACAGGGTATCTGGTAGCTTGAATGACTTTTCTCGTATACTCTCTTCTTAATTGAAGGATGTCCTTACATTGTCTGAAAGAAGAGGCGAGGTCGTGCTGGGAGCGGGCGAAGTAAAGGTAATTAGTGACAACCTTTGAAAACTTGGCATTCCTGAAGCCTTCATCAATGGTCTCTCCTTTTGTTAAGGAATGGTTCAATTCGTCGGAAATCGGTTTGAGTGTCTTGTCCCAGCTTGTCATCGATAATGCCTCTAACAGCGGATAACCTTTTGATAAGATGTGACTGACTCTGTGAAAAAATAATATTTGAGTATGGACCGGAAGCGGTCGCTCAAATTTCCAACTCCATGTTGGAAGCTTTCGTAAAGCCGAGCGCATAAGCTTTCCTCCTTAGGGTAGGAAAAGATCGAAAAGAAGAGGATTGATAAGGTGATTCATTCTTGATGGATTGTTCGAGTAGTTCACCGTCGAGGAGCTCGAGAATCGCTGCTCTTTTGGGAAGGAGATCATGCCCTTCGAGGGGAAGGAGTTGCTGAGCTGCTATGGCGATGAGTGTTTGTTCCATGTCGGCTTGTTTGATTTTCATTTCATGTAATCGCCGTATTGTACCGAAAGCGTCTTTCGCATGAATGGTACTAATGACCAGGTGCCCACTGAGGGCAGCCCGGAAAGCGAATTGTGCTGTATCTTGGTCGCGGATTTCCCCCACCATCAATAAATCAGGGTCATGACGCAGAGCGGCTTTTAAGCCTGTGTCATACGTAATACCAGCTCGCTCATTGACTTGTACTTGTATAATGTTATTCAAGTTCTTTTCAATGGGATCCTCAAGTGTGATAGCTTGAAAAGAGCGTCTATTCATGAGGGATTGAAGTAAGGCGTAGAGGGTGGTTGTCTTTCCGCACCCTGTAGGACCGGTGAATAGAATCATTCCACTCTTATTACGTAGCCATCGTTCGATTTGTTTCAGTTGATCTGGAAAAAGGAATAATTGTTCTAAGGGAGTGTGGTCCATAGGGGTTAAGATGCGAATAGCCAAACTTTCTGTTCCCGTAATGGGTAGGGTGGATAAGCGTAGGTCAAAGGTGGTTTGGTCATTCCGGTGTTGTAATGTGCCGTTTTGAGGACGTTTCATTTCGCCGATGTCCATACCTGATGTGTATTTAAAATAAGAGAGAAGTTTTTTGTACAGCGGTAAGGGTAAAGTGGAATGAAAGATACGTTCACCGTGGATGCGGAAGTAAATGTTCGTGTGTTCGGCAAAAGGGGAAAAGTGGATATCGGAAGCGGTTTGTTGAATAGCGGATACAAATAATTCGCGAGCAAAATTAGCAATCGACTTCAAAAATACAATCACCTCGTATTCAAATTGATTTACATAACACATATTCGACAAAAGGAAGGATATTCCTTCTTTTTCACTAATTATTTTTTTGGAGGCATGTATAATGATTTTTTTAGTTGGGTTCATGGGGAGTGGAAAGTCTACAGTAGCTAAGGAATTAGGGAAACAACTGGCTATGCCGGTGATCGAGATGGATGAGGCTATTGAGGAAGAAGAAGGGATGACCATTAAGACGTTATTCGAGAAGTTTGGGGAGTCGTATTTTCGAGAGAAAGAAACGACTTTTCTCAAAACGATCAAGGCTGATTCTGTCGTCTCGACAGGCGGTGGCATTGTTGAAAGAGAGGAAAACGAAATTCCTTTAAGCACAGGGAAAGTTGTCTACTTACAAGCATCATGGGAAACCATTGTAGAGCGATTGCAGCAAGATACCACCCGTCCTCTCTGGAATGGGGATGACGAGCAGAAAAAGAAACGATTTGAAAATCGGCAAGGAAAATACGAGCGGGTTGCAGATGAAACCGTTGTAGTAGACGGGAAAGATTCGGATCAAATTGTGAGTGAAATTATCCATCGTTTAAAAGGATGATGAAAGGGACATACTAAAACTAAAAGTATGGACAAAGAAGGGATTTAATGGATCGTAACGATTATGTTAAATTTTTGACAGAAGAAATGGTTAAATACATGCAACTTTCTAAACAAGAAAAGAAAGAACGTAAAGCCCGTAAACCTTCAAAAAAATCATCCTTTTACTGGTTTGGTGTGCTTCCGCTTGCTATTAAGATGATGCGGAAACGGTGGAAAGCCAACCATTAGGGTAAAGTTGTCATGTGGACACAGGCGAAATAATAGAATCATAAAAGGTAGAGGTCACCTGTTGCAACTACGGTGTCCTCTACCTTTTATGATTCTACAGTTTTCTAACTCGTTAACATTTCTTGACTTGTTTGCTGGGACAGATAAAACAATCCCCCGTTCACAACTTCCATCTCGATACGTGGGCGGTACCGTTTAAATAATTGCTCGTGTTCTTTGTTGAATTGATCTTCACTCATGTCGCCGGATTCATAAAACGATTGTAGCAATTGCTCTTCCTGCTCCAATTGTTGATGCGAATCGCGAGCCCAGTTATGATTTTGAGATGATGTATGATTTTCGACATACCCTTCAATCCGTTTGTAAGCACTTTTTAACTGAATAATGGGCGTCATAGGAAAAGTGTAGTCTGAGACGGTCATATTAAAAGCGTAATTCGAAATTCGCTCCATCATACGAGGAACGAAGGTTCCATGCAGCAATTGTAGACCTACCGATACTGGTTCGTCTTTTGTCTGCTTCCCACGATAATGAAGCAGAGCATTTACAACAAGCCATGGGGTCAGTGCTCCGTTAGCTTGTGGTTCGTCCACCGCCTCATAAAGCCTGGTTAGTTTCCCTTTCTTCATTGCTGTTTCATAAATGGTGTGCAACTTTGGTGTTCCGGCATGTAAATAAATGCCGGGCTCGTCGGTGTTTTCTGTGAAGGTAAGTTGCATCGGCTCTCCTTGTCGATTCATTTTCTTCATATAATGCCAGTAGAAAGGGCGGTTCATAATCTCTTCATCCATAGCATTCGTTAGTTGAATGTTCATATGAGAAGGACTTTCCTCTGTTATTGTACAGCCATTCGTGTTAAAAAAATCCTTCACGAAATCGAAATGGGGGCTCGTCAACTTAACTCTCTCCCTTCGTTCACCGTATACTCTACATAGCTCACTAAATTATTGAGTTTGATGTCTATTTCTCCGCGACTATCGGATTCTTTCAAGATGGACTGAAGTTGCTGATCGAATGACCCTCCGGGAATTTTTTCTAAAATGTCGTCTAAGTCACCGACTGCTTTTTTGAACATTTCGATTTTCTCATACAGCATGTTCATAATGTGATCTTCAATGGTCCCTTCAATGGCAAAATTGTACACACGGATATCTTTCTCCTGACCGAAACGATGGATTCGTCCGATCCTTTGTTCGAGGCGCATCGGGTTCCAAGGCAAGTCGTAGTTGATCATTTGGTGGCAGAATTGCAAGTTGATGCCTTCTCCCCCCGCTTCTGTAGCCACCATGACTTGTGCTTTATTTTTGAACAACTGTTTCATCCAATCTCTCTTGCTTTTGTTGAATTTTCCACTGAAAGGAACAGAAGAAATACCGTGCTGCTGTAAATACCATTGTAAGTAAAATTGAGTGGCCCTGTATTCAGTGAAAACAATGAACTTTTCATCAGATTGTTGGATTAATTCCACCATTCGTTTTGCTTTCGTGTGGTGGGGAAGTTGCTCCAGTTGTTCCATCAGTGAAATGTATTTTTGTGCCTTGCTTTCATCCATTTTCTTGGCCATTTCTTTAAGAGACATGAAACACGCTTCTCGAGAAGAGCAGATCTCCTTTTCAAGCGTCAGCCACGCAAAGGAGTTATGGTCGGATTTTAACGCGGTTAACTGGTTGTACCATTCACTTTCTTTTTCTGTAAAAGCTAAGCGTTCATTGACAACATGGCGCTTGGATTCATTTAATCCTGTATCCTTCCTCCGGTTCCGGATCATCAGTTGACCAACAAGGGAGTGAATGTGTTCGACGCCTTTGGTGTCATCTTTATGATAGCGGTACTTTTTCTTGAAGTCTGTTAAATTCCCTAGGTACCCAGGCTTCAAGATGGAAACCAGATTGAAGAGATCGCTTAGTTTATTTTGAATGGGGGTAGCTGTTAGTAAGAGACAATACGTTTTCTGCAAGGATTGAACAAATTGATAGTTCTTCGTTTGGTGATTCTTTAATTTGTGAGCCTCGTCAATGATGACCATGTCATAAGGAATCGATAAAATCTCTTCGCGGTGGGATTCCCGTTTGGCCATATCTATAGAGGTGACCGTAACCTCCCAGTCTTTCCAGGACGCTTGTTTCTTTCTCGGCGAAGCGGCTTGGATATAGAATTTTTCGTTCAACTCTTGGACCCACTGATTGACCAACGAGGCAGGAGTCAGGATCAGGACTTTTTTGGCCACACCCCGAATCATATATTCCTTCAGAATAAGGCCTGCTTCTAAGGTTTTGCCGAGTCCTACTTCATCTGCCAGAATGGCGCGTCCATTCATTTCGTGCACCACCTTATTCGCAGCGTCCACCTGGTGGTCCAAAAAATCCACATGTGGCAAATGTTCTAAGGCTAGTAATCCGTCGAACCTGGGGATTGTCTGAAATGATGATGCTTGATAGGCAAGTTTAAAACTCTCCCAACTCGACAATTCCTCAGGATGATCTAAGCTGTCACTCAGTTTTTGGATAAACGTTTCGTCCGGATGAATATCGAACATCGCTATGCCTCCATCTATCAATACATATCCGTAAAAGTATTGTGAATGATTTGTAAATTTTAATAGTCAGTCCCTGAAACCCGTGATATAATGTAGCTGAATCACGATGTAACCTATTAAATCGTTATGAAATAGTATGTCCAGACGAATCTAATAAAATACGACAGCGAACGACTGCAGGGGGAGAGACTACATGACGTAGCGCCGAAGGAGCAAACAACATTTGTGAATCTCTCAGGCAAAAAGACCTCTGTAGGACGCAGCTCTGGAGAGTGTCTACGTATGTAGGCCACCCAAGAAGCAAGCGGTTTTGGAAGCGGTATCGAATCGTGAAACTTTCTGGTGAAAAAGACAGAGACTTCCCCCTTATAGTGGAGAAGTCTCTTTTTTTATGGACTTATGGACAGTAAGGAAAAGGAGTGGAAGTGGATGTCAGGTTTAAAACGTACCCCTTTATTTGATGAGTACAAAAAAGCAGGAGCGAAAACCATCGATTTTGGTGGGTGGGATCTCCCGGTACAGTTCTCGAGTATTAAGGAAGAGCATGAGGCAACTCGTACGCAGGCAGGCTTGTTCGATGTTTCGCACATGGGAGAAGTGATTGTCGAGGGTCAGCGTAGCCTGCCGTTTTTGCAAAAAATGTTGACGAATGATGTATCTAAGTTAGAGCCTGGAAAAGCTCAATATACCATCATGTGTTACGAAAATGGCGGTACGGTCGATGACTTAATCGTCTATCAATTAGAAGACTCTAAATACTTACTCGTTATCAATGCAGCGAACCGCGAGAAAGATGTCCAATGGTTGCGGGATCACCAGGAGGAAGAAGTTGAGATTAGCGATGTGTCGGATGAGTACGTCCAGTTAGCCCTTCAAGGCCCTAGGGCAGAAGAAACATTGCAAACGTTGACCGAAATTGATCTATCGGCTATACGATTCTTCCGTTTTGAACAGGGAGTTGTGCTTAAAGGAGTAAGTAAGCCAGCCATAGTTTCTCGTACGGGATATACCGGTGAGGATGGGTTTGAAATTTATTTGCCTAAAGAGGCTGGTGCCGAGTTATGGCAAGCCATTCTTCAAGCGGGTGAACCTTTCGGTGTCCGCCCAATCGGACTCGGAGCTCGCGATACATTACGTTTTGAAGCGAACCTAGCTTTATATGGCCAGGAATTAACGGCAGACATCACACCGATAGAAGCTGGTTTAGGATTTGCCGTAAAAGCGAAAAAAGAATCCGATTTCATCGGGAAAGAAGTTTTGAAGAAACAAAAAGAAAATGGTCCACCTCGTAAATTGGTCGGCATAGAGATGATCGATAAAGGAATTCCGCGCACCCATTACGAAGTGTACGATGGAGAAAAACAAATAGGTTTTGTTACGACTGGTACGCAGTCTCCAACACTCGGTAAAAATGTAGGGCTCGCATTAGTCGAGGCCGCTTATGCCGAACAAGGTACAGAAGTCATGATTCAAGTGCGGAAGAGACGTTTACAAGCGAAAGTTGTCGCTACACCATTTTACAAACGATAAAGAACGAGGGGGAAGTATGAATGGAGTTTCGTTATCTACCAATGACCGAAACAGATAAGAAGGAAATGCTTGATCGCATTGGGGTTCAATCGTCCAATGAACTGTTTTCTGATATACCGGAAAGCGTCCGATTTAAGGGTGATCTGAACATCAAAGAGCCTAGAAATGAATTTGAACTAACCAAAGAACTCATCCAAATGGCTGCAAAAAACGTGAACCTAAAATCGCACGCCTCTTTCTTGGGCGCAGGTGTGTACGATCATTATATTCCGTCGATCGTCGATCACATTATTTCACGTTCTGAATTTTACACGGCGTACACGCCTTACCAGCCGGAAATTTCTCAAGGCGAGTTGCAAGCCATCTTTGAATTTCAAACGATGATTTGTGAATTGACAGGCATGGATGTAGCGAACTCCTCTATGTACGATGGAGGTACGGCGCTAGCTGAAGCAGTCAACTTGTCTGCCGGTCAGACAAAGAAAAAGAAAGTGCTCGTATCAAAAGCGATTCACCCGGAATCGCTAGCGGTCATTCGTTCATATGTGAAGGGTCCGGGAGTAGAGGTCGTGGAGATCGACCATAAAGATGGACGAACAGACCTTGATCAACTCGAGAAAGAATTAGACGAAGATACGGCTAGTGTGGTCGTGCAATACCCGAACTTCTTCGGTCAAATTGAACCATTGGAAGATGTTCGTAAACTCGTAGATACACAAAAGAAAGCGATGATGATCACATCCAGCAACCCTCTGGCATTAGGATACCTGACGCCACCTGGGGAATTTGGTTCTGATATCGTTGTCGGGGACGCGCAGGTGTTTGGAATCCCAACTCAATACGGTGGACCTCATTGTGGTTACTTTGCAACAACGAAGAAATTAATGCGGAAAGTTCCAGGAAGGCTTGTCGGTCAAACGGTTGATGAAGATGGCCGTCGAGGGTTCGTCTTAACATTACAAGCTCGTGAACAGCACATTCGTAGAGACAAAGCGACATCCAATATCTGCTCAAACCAAGCTTTGAATGCCCTGGCATCTTCTGTGGCTATGTCTTCCTTAGGTAAACAAGGAATCAAGAAAATGTCGAAAATGAATATTCAGAAGACGGCTTATTTGAAGCAACAACTACTGAATAGTGGATTGTCGATTGCTTTTGAAGGATCTTTCTTCAATGAAATTGTTGTAGAGTTGAACCAAGACGTGTCGGAAGTGAATCGAAAGCTATTAGACAAAGGATTTCTAGGTGGCTACGATTTAGCTCAAATCGATGAGCAGCTTAAAGGCCATATGTTGGTCGCTTGTACAGAAATAAGAACGAAGGATGAAATCGATCAATTTGTGAAGGAATTGGGGGATCTACATGACTAATCAGGACTTTCCGTTAATTTTTGAATTGAGTCAAGAAAGTCGTACAGGGTTCAGCCTGCCGACTATGGACGTTCCGGAAATTGATGTTGATGAACAAATCGGGAACATGTACGTCAGGCAGAGTGAACCTGACCTTCCAGAGGTGAGTGAACTTCAAATCATCCGCCACTATACAGCATTATCTACACGAAACCACGGGGTCGATTCAGGTTTCTACCCTCTAGGATCTTGTACCATGAAGTACAATCCTAAAGTGAATGAAGATATTGCCCGTTTGACAGGCTTCAGTCATATCCATCCCTATCAATCAACAGAGACCGTCCAAGGTGCGCTTGAATTGATGTATGATCTGCAGGTTTCCTTAGAAGAAATCACTGGTTTAGATACCGTGACCCTTCAGCCTGCAGCAGGTGCACACGGAGAGTGGACCGGTCTGATGATGATTCGTGCGTTTCATGAATCAAATGGAGACCATAATCGTACGAAGGTGATTGTACCGGATTCAGCACATGGAACAAACCCTGCGTCTGCAACTGTCGCGGGATTCGAAGCTGTCACCGTTAAGTCTGATGAACGTGGTTTAGTCGACTTAGAAGACTTGAAGCGAGTCGTGGATGACCAGACGGCTGCACTGATGTTGACGAATCCGAATACACTCGGCCTGTTTGAAGAAGATATCGAAGAGATGGCAGCCATTGTACACGAAGCGGGAGGGAAGCTTTATTACGATGGGGCTAACCTGAATGCGATCCTCGGGTATGCACGTCCGGGAGACATGGGCTTTGATGTCGTACACTTGAATCTGCATAAAACCTTTACAGGACCTCATGGTGGGGGCGGCCCTGGGTCAGGACCTGTCGGTGTAACGGCTGAACTTGAGCCTTACTTGCCAAAACCTATCCTCAAAAAAGAAGGGGAACAGTTCACCTTCGACTATGATCGTCCTCATTCTATCGGTCGTGTCAAACCTTATTACGGAAACTTTGGAATCAATGTCCGTGCTTACACGTACATTCGTACAATGGGGCCAGAAGGGCTGAAGAAAGTTAGTGAGTATGCGGTCATCAACGCCAATTACATGATGCGCCGTCTACAAGAAGAATTTGATTTACCATTCGATCGCCACTGCAAGCACGAATTCATTTTGTCTGGAAAACGCCAGAAAAAGTTAGGTGTGCGGACGCTAGATATGGCCAAACGTCTCTTAGACTTTGGTTATCACCCACCAACCATCTACTTCCCTATTAATGTGGAAGAGGCTTTGATGATTGAGCCTACGGAGACGGAGTCTAAAGAAACGCTAGATGCGTTTATTGACGCGATGATCCAAATATCCCATGAAGCCAAAAATGATCCAGAAAAAGTACAAGAGGCGCCTCACACCACCATTGTTAGTCGAATGGATGAAACGCAAGCTGCACGTAAACCTGTATTACGTTATCAAAGATAAAACAAACCCCAAGTCCTTTGAAAGGGCTTGGGGTTTTTAAGTGTTAGGAAAAAGCAATATTCTACATGCGACGATTAGGGTATTCAGATTAGTTTAAACGGATTCTGGGATCGATGACACTGTATAGTAAGTCTATGATCAAAATGATCACCACGAAAGCGAAAGAAGCAAGTAACGTCGTACCCATGATGATCGGGAAGTCATTGGTGTTAATGGATTTCACGAATTGCTCACCCAAACCTGGGACTGAGAAAATGGTCTCGATTACGAAGGTACCCGTCATCAAACCGACAGCTAATGGGCCGAGAATCGTGATGACAGGAATGAGAGAGTTCTTTAGAGAATGCTTGAAAATGACGACGGGTTTGCTTAGCCCTTTAGCTTTTGCTGTAGTAATGAAATCCGACCCTAACACTTCCAGCATTTCTGTTCTCATGAACCGTGCCGTGATGGCCATGGGGAAGATGGCGAGTGCGATTGTCGGCAGCAGTGTATGGGCAAAGGTTCCCCATAAAGCTACAGGCAGCCAGCCGAATTTAACCCCGATAAAGTATTGAAGAATCCCGGCAAATATAAAACCAGGTATGGATTGGCCTAATACGGCAAAGATCGTAGATGAGGTATCTAGAGCTCCATTATGATAGACGGCTGCAACTACCCCGAGCAAAATTCCAATAATGGTCCCGATTACCATAGCCTGAGCCCCAATTTGCATAGAAGGACCAATGCGTTCAGCGATAATCGCTGTCACATTTCGGTTATCGAACTGGAACGAAACACCGAGATCCCCTTGGGCAAGGTTCGTCATGTAGTTGAAATATTGGACGGGTATCGGATCATTTAAGTTATATTTCTCTAATACAATGGCTTGTTGCTCCTCAGATAGCTTGTCCTGAGCAGTCAGGGGCGTTCCGGGTAACAATTTCATTAAGAAAAATGTGAAAGAAGCGATCATGAACAATGTAAGAATCAAATATACGATTCTCATCCCTATGTATTTAACCATATTTTCCCTCCTCATGGATATAAAAATATAATACACATTATATTTTTAAATTTCAAACAATTTTAAAAATAAAATTTCTCTGAATTAGAGTTTGTCTTGAAGGTAGGCTATTTACAATGGCAAAAGAACTCTTATACCTTGAGAATAGATAGAATATGTTGTGTTTGAAATAAAAAAAACATCGAATCAATATTGATTCGATGTCTCTTTCTAATTCTTCGTTTTAATTTTTCCTGTCCACTTCTTGAATCCACCCTCGAGCATGTACAAATTGTTGTAGCCTTTTTTATGAAGCATCATGGCTGCACGAGTAGATCTTGCTCCACTTTGACAATATAGATAAACCGGCTTATCTTTGCGGAGCTCAGCGAGACGATTGCGAAGTTGTGATAAAGGGATATTACGCGCACCTAGAATGTGACCGCCGTCATATTCTTTCGGCTCTCTTACATCAATTAATTGTGCTTTGCGGTACCCTTCTCTGAATTCTTCTTCGGACAATGTGTTCAATATTTTTCTGGCTTTGAAGAATCTATACAAACCAATTGCAATAAGAATTACAACCGCTGCGATTAAGATCCATAATTCCATCAAATTCCCCCCATTTCTCTATCCTCTATCTATTATAGGAGGGAATCGGTTTCATTTCAAAAATATTTTTCCGTTCTGTTGAAATAAATATTGTCCTGAACGTGTTTCGGTTCTTCTCAGAATTGCAACTGATGAAAAAAGCGGCCAGCATTTCTCAATCCCCTCTTTTCGTCAATTTTCTTCAAATATCCTCGCTTTACGCTTGTTTTATAGATTGACAAAATGAATTTGATTCGTTCAAAACACAATATATAGAAAACTTTTTTCAATCAAACACAATATATTGATTAAAAATTTGGTGATGTGGTATGTTACTAGTACAATACAAAAAGGGAAACCTTTTGTAAGGGAGAGATGTACAATGCAGACCACAACATCTAGTCAAACACTCAAAAAAATCAACGTGGAACGTCTAAATCAAGATATCAGGCAGTTTCCACAAGTTCATGAAATTAAACCGGAAATGAATGTAACGCACAACGGTGTATCAAGACTCGTGATGCTCGATCGTTATGCATTTAAGGATACAGAGAAATTGACGCTCTCAGTAGGGGATTTCGTCGTACTGACAGTAAAAGATGACCCGAAATTTCCAGCAAGAGGTTTTGGTTTCATTTACTCGATTGACTGGGAGAAGCATGAAGCGGTCGTTCAAGTTGAGGACGAATTTGTCACTGTTCTTGAACGAGAAGAGGAAAGAGATACAGGTCGGATCACAAGAAACTTAGATACTATAGATAAACCACTAGAAGTGTTTTATGAACAGATTGCCCTCAGAAATGCGACGGGACTTGCGGAGGTGGAGGTAGATCCAGCACGTAAGCAACAAAGCTTTGAGGAGTTTTATGAGGAATTATCAGGTATGAATTTCATCCCGGCAGGCCGTGTTCTTTACGGGGCTGGTTCGAATACGGATGTAACGTACTTCAACTGTTACGTCATGCCCTATATCCAAGATTCGCGTGAAGGGATATCGGACCACAGGAAGCAAGTCATGGAAATTATGTCGCGTGGTGGGGGTGTTGGAACGAATGGTTCGACACTGAGGCCTCGTAATACTTTAGCTCGAGGAGTGAACGGGAAATCTTCTGGGTCCGTATCCTGGTTGGATGACATTGCTAAACTGACTCACTTAGTTGAGCAAGGTGGATCAAGACGTGGTGCACAAATGATTATGCTAGCCGATTGGCACCCAGACATTGTAGAATTCATCATTTCTAAAATGCAGAACCCTCGTATTCTACGTTTCCTTATTGAGAATACAGAGGACGAGCAAATCAAGCAGTTAGCTAAAGACAAGCTGAAATTCAGCCCTCTTTCTGAAACAGAGAAAGATCTGTATCAAAGCGTGACGAATTATAAACACATGCCCGGTATGGGAGGCTTCACTGAACAAAGCTTGCAGGAAGCTGAGGATAAATTGAATACAGGAGGAAACTACACCGTTCACAATCCTGAATTCCTGACGGGTGCTAATATTTCAGTTTGTATTACAAAAGACTTTATGGAAGCGGTAGAAAACGATGAAGAATATAACCTTCGCTTCCCGGATGTTGAAAACTACACAGCTGAAGAAATGGCTATTTACAATGAAGAGTGGCAGGAAAGTGGAGACGTTCGTGAATGGGAAGAACGCGGGTTTGGAGTCCGGACGTATCGTACAGTCAAGGCGAAAGAATTGTGGAACTTGATTAACATTTGTGCGACGTACTCTGCAGAACCTGGAATCTTCTTTATTGATAATGCGAACGAAAAAACGAACGCCACGGCATATGGACAAAAAGTCGTCGCGACAAACCCATGTGGAGAGCAGCCGTTAGCACCATACTCTGTTTGTAACCTGGCCGCTGTGAATTTGGCTTCTGTTGCAAACAAAGAAGAGAAAACGGTCGATTTCACTAAACTGAAGCGTATTGTTCAGACAGGTGTCAGAATGCAAGACAACGTCATTGATGCGACTCCTTATTTTCTTGAAGAAAATAAAAAGCAAGCGCTGGGTGAGCGGAGAGTTGGCCTTGGCGTGATGGGCTTGCATGATCTGTTAATCTATTGTGAAACCGAATATGGTTCTACAGAAGGAAACCAACTCGTAGATGAAATTTTCGAGACGATTGCCACAACGGCCTATCGCACATCCATTGACTTAGCGAAAGAGAAAGGCAGCTTCCCATTCTTGCAAGGCGGGACAACCGAAGAGACGAAAGCCTTGAGAGAGAATTTTGTAACTACAGGCTTCATGCAGGGAATGCCAGAGGATATCCGTGAAGGCGTGCTAGAACACGGAATTCGTAACTCTCATTTATTGACGGTAGCGCCAACGGGTAGTACAGGTACTATGGTCGGTGTCAGTACGGGACTTGAGCCGTATTTCTCCTTTTCCTATTACAGAAGTGGTCGCCTAGGGAAATTCATTGAAGTGAAAGCAGATATCGTGAAAGAATATCTAGAAAACAACCCAGAACAAGACCCTGATCACTTGCCTGAATGGTTTGTTACCGCTATGACATTATCACCTGAAGCGCACGCAGATACCCAGTGTGTCATTCAACGGTGGGTGGACAGCTCTATTTCTAAGACGGTCAATGCTCCTAAAGGGTATGCAGTCGACCAAGTAGAGAGCGTCTACCAACGCTTATACAAAGGCGGGGCCAAAGGTGGAACGGTGTACGTAGATGGAAGCCGTGATAGTCAAGTATTGACGTTAAAAGCGGAAGATAACGATTTTGACGGAGAGCAGACGGAACTCGAGTTCGAAGAGGATAAGAAACCGCGTGTAGTGTTGATGGACACCGTTCACGAATTAGGCAAAACAAAAGTGACAATCGGCTCTGAAGTGGGCGATACATGCCCGGTTTGTCGTAAAGGTACCGTTGAGGATATTGGCGGGTGCAATACATGTACAAACTGTAATGCTCAACTTAAGTGTGGTTTATAAGGGATAAAAGAGACACTAGGACGATTTCCTAGTGTCTCCTTCATCATTTCTGCGTTTCCTTGTCACAGGGGTTAAACTAGTGTAAACTTTTTATGAAACACGTACATAAGGTTACATGGGGGTTTAACATGCCGACACCAAGTATGGAAGATTATATTGAGCAAATTTATTTATTAATAGAAGATAAAGGATACGCACGAGTATCTGATATAGCGGAGAACTTACAAGTCCACCCATCATCCGTTACCAAGATGGTGCAGAAACTGGATCGTGATCAGTATTTGAATTATGAAAAATACCGCGGTCTGATTCTAACACCAAAAGGCAAAAAAGTCGGAAAACGCCTCGTTTATCGTCATGAACTGCTTGAGCAGTTTCTAGCGATTATAGGAGTGGACAGCGATAAAATTTACGATGATGTCGAAGGGATCGAACACCACTTGAGTTGGAACTCGATTGATCGCATCGGTGATCTTGTTCAATATTTCGAAGAGACAGAGGATCGTGTGCGAGCTCTGCGTGATGTACAAAAGAAAAACGAAGTTCAAAATGAAGAAGAATAAATAATAAAAAAGACGTCCTCTGGACGTCTTTTTTATTATTTCAGAAATGATGAATAGGATTTTGGGTCTGATATGAACGAGATCAGCTGTAAACAGGCCTATTCCCGAGTGATTGGTAGCCGTTCTGCTGTCGTGTTTTCGGTTCTAATCGGTCCCGCACTTGTTTATAAATGAATAAAGTGGGGTGATCGGAATGAAAGTCGATGGCGTTTTTTCCGGGGGAGGCGTTAAAGCGTTAGCCTTTATTGGAGCTATGGAAGAGTTGGAAGACAAAGGCTATGAGTTCAGGCGGGTAGCAGGCACGTCTGCAGGAGCAATTCTCGCTAGTTTAACTGCGGCAGGATATTCAGCCAAAGAGCTGCGTGAAAAGCTTAAACAGCTCTCTTTTGAGAAGCTTGTTGACGTTCCTCTTGCTGATCAATTGTTTCCGTTTATGAAGTGGCTCCTTCTATATTATCGGCTTGGATTGTACAAAGGAAATCGTCTGGAAAATACGTTAGAGCAATGGTTGGAGGAGAAGGGCGTACGGACTTTTGCAGATTTACCTCCTCGATCTTTGAAAGTCATTTGTAGTGACTTAACGTTAGGGCGAATGGTTGTCATTCCTGATGACCTTAGATCTGTATATGGAATCGATCCGGCTACATTTTCTGTTGCGAAGGCCGTACGGATGAGTTCCGGTCTTCCTTACTTCTTCATCCCAGTAAAACTACATGGGAAAAAAGGGAAGTGTGTCATTGTTGATGGGGGTGTGCTTAGTAATTTTCCTATTTGGATTTGGGAGGACACCAAAGGATGCCGGACTAGACCGATTATAGGGATGCAGCTCAGTGATCCACCTGACCAATTACCTGAAAGGAAGATTAGAAATTCCATCCAAATGTTTCATGCGCTATTCAAGACAATGCAACAAGCTCATGATGCGAGACACATTTCGCCTTCCACTAGTAAAGACGTGATATTCATTCCTGTGACAGGGATTGATACGACGGATTTCAATATGAGTGAGAAAGAAAAGGAAAAAATCATGGAAGTCGGGAGAGAGCATGCTGCTGTATTCCTGGATCGCTGGAAGAAGTAAAAAAAAACCGAGCCTAATTAAAAGGAGGCTCGGTTTTTATCTTTGCTTTTATTTCCTTCTATGACCCGTAAATGAGGGGCATTCATACGCTTGCGATTTCGTTTTGGATTCACGGAAGGTTTAGGTGCTACTTTAGATAAAGAGGATTTTTTAACCGTTGGAGTCGGTTGTTTGTATTTCTGCTTGGATTGTTTTACAGCTTGTTTATACTTCTTCATTTCATTTTTGTTGCCGCCTCCACCACCAAAACCTCGGTTACGAAGGAAAAAGAAGTAGATTGCTCCGTAAATCAGAACAGCGATTCCAATCATGAGAACAATAGAAGTGAGAAAACTCATCGTGTTCGTGAACAGTTGTAGACCAATGTACATAACAGCGAGGCCCATAAGCGTGTATATGATAGGAGTCATCCAGTTGCGCATAGGTGTTTTCCTCCTTTCTTTAATGATAATGCAAAGTTCTTATTGATGTATATACCACTAATGGAGTAGTTTCTATCATCTATTCAAACTTTCTATAAGAAGAAGTTCACTATTTCAATTGTTTCCCTAATAAATCAATTTATGCGGTGTGAATATTAGATTTCTATGTGAATGGACTTGTTTCCTGCTTGTTCTCTTATATTCTTTCTTACGTATCTCTTTCCTGTTTCGTATGTGTGTAAACCCTCAGATATGTCAAAAATACGCATTGGTGCACAAATTGTCGTTTTGTAGCTAGATCCTTTTACAAGCATGAAATGAATTTCATTGGTAAAGAATAATAACGAGGTGATAAGCATGGCAGATAAGCCAAAAGAACAACATCAGCAGGAACCCCAGCAAAGTGTGTTTGGGAAAGCATTGGGTATCGGATTTACGGGAGGTATTTTGTGGAGTGCTCTTGGTGTGTTTACGTATTACTTCCACTTCTCAGAGCTATCCGCTGCCTCGTTTCTATTTCGTTCCTATCTTCAAACGGATTGGACAGGTACATGGTTAGCAGAGGTATTGGCTGTACTCATTGTCGGGGTCATATCTTTAGTTTCCGCAATGCTGTATTATTTCACCCTTAAAAAGCAGCAAGGAATCTGGCCAGGACTGGTTTTCGGGCTCGTTTTATGGGCGGTTGTGTTCTTTGTTCTGACCCCTTTGTTCCCTGCCATCCCGACGTTTACAGAGATGACTAGCGATACTTGGGTGACAACGGCATGTTTATTTATATTGTATGGTGTCTTTATTGGATATTCAATCTCTTACGAGTATGAAGAATTCAACCAGTCAGCTAATTAATATTCAAACAAACAAGGAGTATGATAAACTAACAGAGTATGACTATTTCGTGAACGGTGGGGATGTTCTATTATGGCAACAAAACGATTGTTTCTATTGAACGGACCGAATATCAACCTGTTAGGCAAAAGAGAGCCTGGCACATACGGGCATGCTAGTCTAGACGATGTCGTCCGTTTGGTCAGTGACACCGCAGCGGAAAAAGGCTACGATGTTGTGGCCTATCAATCCAATCATGAAGGCGATCTTGTCGATTATATTCAACAAGCAGGGGAAGAGGCTGATGGTATAATCATAAATCCGGCAGCGTACACACATACGAGCGTCGCGATTCGTGACGCGATCAGTGCGATTCACCCTCCTGTTATAGAAGTGCATATATCGAATGTGCACAGTCGTGAGTCTTTCCGGCACCAATCGCTGTCTGCGCCCGTTTGTGACGGCCAGGTTGTAGGGTTCGGTATTGATGGTTATCGTTTAGCCGCATTGGGATTAATAGAGAAGCTAGAGCGAAGGGAGAAATGAAACATGAGTAAATTAGAGAATTTAAGAAAAGCGATGAGTGAAGATGGTATTGATGGTTTGTTGGTGATGAGTCAGCAAAACAGGCGCTATATGTCTGGTTTCACAGGATCTTCAGGTGCATTATTGATCACCGCCAAAGAAGCTGTGCTGATTACGGATTTCCGTTATACAGAACAGGCGAATGAGCAAGCGGATCACTTCGAAGTGGTCACGCATAAGATCCCTTTACCTGAAGAAGTAGCTAATCAAGCGAAGCGTCTTCGGTTATCCAAAGTTGGATTCGAAAAGGATCATGTTACATATAGCTCATTCGAACAGTATCAGTCAGCCCTTGGAGCAGAGTTGGTTCCGACTTCAGGTCTTGTTGAAAAGTTACGCTTGATTAAGACAGACGAGGAGATTAGTATTATAAAAGACGCTGTCAAAATCGCTGATGACGCATTTCAACATATTCTTGGTTACATAAAGCCAGGTGTTAAAGAGATCGATGTGTCAAACGAGCTTGAATTCTTTATGAGAAAACAAGGTGCGACATCTTCGAGCTTCGATATCATCGTTGCTTCAGGCTATCGTTCTGCTTTGCCACATGGGGTTGCTTCAGAAAAAGAAATTCAATCAGGTGAACTGGTTACGTTGGACTTCGGAGCCATCTATAAAGGTTATTGTTCCGATATTACACGGACCGTTGCCGTTGGTGAAATCAGTGATGAATTAAAAGATATTTACGATACTGTCTTACAGGCTCAATTAAAGGGTATGGAAGGATTAAAAGCTGGGATTACAGGTGTAGAAGCAGATGCACTGACTCGTGATTACATCAAAGAAAAAGGCTATGGCGAGTACTTTGGACATTCCACAGGTCACGGCATGGGACTGGATGTACACGAAGGACCGGGCCTTTCCCATCGTTCTAACACGGTTTTAGAAGAAGGAATGGTCGTAACGGTAGAACCAGGCATTTACGTACCTAACGTAGGTGGTTGTCGTATTGAAGATGATGCAGTCGTTACCGTAGATGGCAATGAATGCTTGAGTCAGTCTACAAAAGAACTCATAACGTTGTAAGTTTTAAAGGAGGAAACACGATGATTTCAGTAAACGATTTTCGTACAGGATTGACCATCGAAGTTGATGGAGGTATTTGGCAAGTGATGGAATTCCAACACGTTAAGCCAGGAAAAGGAGCGGCTTTCGTTCGCTCTAAATTACGTAACCTTCGTAATGGAAACATTCAAGAGAAAACGTTCCGTGGTGGAGAGAAAGTAGAGCGTGCTCACATTGAAAACCGTAAGATGCAGTATCTGTATGCAAACGGAGATATGCACGCATTCATGGACATGGAAACGTATGAGCAAGTAGAGATTCCTACAGCTACAATCCAAGAACAACTGAACTACTTGAAAGAGAACATGGAAGTGCAGATCCAATCTTATCAAGCCGAAACAATTGGTGTGGAACTTCCAAAGAACGTAGAGCTAGAAGTAACGGAAACAGAGCCTGGCATCAAAGGGGATACCGCAAGTGGTGGTACGAAACCAGCGACACTTGAGACGGGTCTTATTGTTCAAGTTCCATTCTTCATTAACGAAGGTGAAATGTTAGTCATCAGTACAACAGATGGTAAGTACGTTTCTCGCGCTTCATCATAATTACACTTTTCTAGAGCACGCCTCCACATTAGGGGCGTGCTTTTTTAATGTCTATTTTGCAAATCATTCCACGTAAGAAAGGAATCAATACCCAAGAACTACCACAGGTATTCCTCAAAATATCTCTATTTCTATGCAAGTCCTCTTTATGTTCTTCCTCTTAAATTTAGTAGAGTGTACTAAATCCTTTTTCTTTCAATAGAGAGAAAAAGAACCATAAACCTTGCTGACCCTTCTATTGAACTCACCAAAGGATCTCTATTAATAACCTCTCTTTTTCATATCATTTTCTAGTTTTTGAGTCATAAGCGGTATCTCATTACATACATATGAAGTAAACCCAATAAAGGAGTCAGAGGGATGAAAGAGATTGTCCGATTATTCCCTGAACACCTTCAACCGCTCCTCAAAAAAGGTGTAGATTGGAGCACTGTTCAGGAGATGAGAATCCGTGTGAATCGCAAAGTTGAAATGCTAGATCGCATTGGTCACAGGATGTTGGGAGAACACGTAATGCAACCGTCAGACCTCTCATACATGCTTAACCAAATCAGTGAGTTTTCACTCTATCGTTTCAAAGATGAGTTACGAGAGGGGTTTATTACGGTAGAAGGGGGGCATCGTGTTGGACTGGCTGGAAAAGCCAACACAGTCAACGATCAGGTCGATACCTTAAAACATATTTCATTTATGAATATACGTGTTGCAAGATCTTCTTCAAGCCAAGCCGAGCAGCTGGTTCCATATTTATATGAGAACGGGAAGTGGCTGACTAGCTTGATTATAGGGCCCCCTCACTCTGGTAAAACGACACTTCTTCGCGGGCTGGCGAGTATCATCGGATCAGATTTTCATCTTCACCCTGCATCTAAAGTGGCGTTAGTGGACGAAAGATCTGAACTAGCTGCGAGTCTAAGAGGAGTTCCGCAACTCGATGTTGGAGAGCGGACGGATGTAATGGATGCCTGCCCTAAGGCAGAAGGCATGATGATGATGATTCGCTCTATGTCACCGGATGTATTAATCGTGGATGAAATCGGCGGAACAAGAGACGCAGAAGCGATACGTGAGGCGATGCTGACTGGAGTAGACGTCATGTGCAGTATCCACGGGGATTCCCTCGAGACATTGAAGAAGCGTCCTTCCGCTCAGTCTTTAGTGAGTGAAGGCGTATTTGAAAGATTCATCGTTCTAGACCGTATGCGTCCACATGTGCCCGGACGAGCGGTCGTTTACCGGAATGATGGACGAGTTCTGGCTGAATGTGAAAGGGGGGAACGGGATGCAATGGATCGGAGCGGTCATCGTGTTGACCGTCACCACGTGGGCAGGTTTTGATCTAGCCTCACGTTTTCAGAAACGGCCGGGGCATATTCGTCAATGGAAGAATGCCTTGCAAATGATTGAAGCGGAGATGGTGTACGGGCAGGCCTCACTTTGGGAGGTATGTGAAAGCCTATCCACACATTTACCGAAACCGATCGATCAATTCTTCAGAAGTATTGTTGAGACGGATGAACCGTGTGTAGACTTCTCAGAAAGATGGACGAAACTGTTGAAAAAGCATTGGAGTTGGAATGCGTTAAGTAAGAGTGAGTGGGAAATTTTGGACCAGTTTGGGAGAACCCTTGGTCAGCATGATTTAGAACAGCAGCAAAAGCAAATACAATTGACCCTCCACCACTTAGATCGTGAATTGGATGAGGCTTTAGAGGGCGCTGAGAAATACCAGAAGATGGCTCGAGGAATGGGGGTTCTGAGCGGACTCTTGGTTATTCTACTAATTATATAAAAAGGGGGAAGGTGCATTGTGCTGCAAGATGCAACGGTCCTATTTCAAATAGCAGGTGTAGGCATTATCGTCGCGATGATTCATAGCATTTTAAAACAAATGGGTAAAGAGGAAATTGCCCAAGCGGTAACGTTAACCGGGTTCATCATCGTTTTGTTTATCGTATTGTACCGACTCGCTGACTTATTTCAGCAAATCAAATCGGTCTTTCTCTATCAAGGGTAAGACTGATGGACATTATCCAAATCGTCTCTCTCGGTTTAGTGGCGGCTTTATTGATCATATTGCTGAAAGAACAAAAGTCGTCGATCGCTTTCCTGTTGTTACTGTTCACAGTAATCATCATTTTTCTCTCGATTCTTGACCAAGTGAGACACATTTTCACACTGTTATCCTATATGGCAGACCAGGCACAAGTAGAGCCCGTCTACTTTAAAACCATCTTGAAGATCATCGGGATTGCCTATATTGCTGAATTTGGCGCTCAACTAATACGTGATGCAGGGCTCAGCTCGCTGGCATCGAAGGTGGAACTAGCTGGAAAGCTTTTTATACTCATGTTGGCAATCCCGATTGTGACAGCAGTCATTGAGACGATATTAAATTTTATACCAGGACAGTTAGGATAAGATCGCGAGGTATTCCATGAAACGAATCCTATCTATAGGCTTGATGGTGCTCGGGTTTCTTTGTTTCCCTTTAACTGCGTGGGCCGAGCCTTCTCCGGAGGCCGTTCCCTCGCTTTTAGATCATGTGTCGACAGAAGAGTTGGAAGAGAGTTGGGAAGAAATCAACCGGGAGTATGGCGAGTACATGCCAGCGTTCAATTCGTACAACTTTAGAGAATTCATCAAAGAAGAAGGATCCGTGCAATCTTCTGATTGGTTCTCGGGAATTTTACGATATTTCTTCCACGAACTCATGTTGAACGGAAGGTTGCTGGCCTCCTTATTATTGTTGACTTTGTTCAGTACGCTCCTTCAGTCCGTACAATCATCTTTCGAGAATACAGCAGTTAGCAGGATTGCCTATTTGGTGGTGTACCTAGTATTGATGACTCTTGCTTTAGAAAGTTTTCATCAAGTGATTGATTACACGCTTGGTGCCATTGATCGAATGAGTAGCTTCATGATCGGGTTGTTACCGTTACTACTTGGGATCATGGCTTCATTCACCCACCTGATGTCGATTTCATTCTTTCATCCTATTATTGTAGCCCTAGTCCAATCGAGCGGATTATTGGTGAAGTATCTGCTTATTCCGTTATTTGCATCATCGGCCCTATTGTTGATTGTTGGTTCACTGAATGAAACGTACAAAGTCGATCAACTTGCGGAATTGTTGAGAAAAACGGGGCTTGCTGTCATGGGGATTTTCTTGACGATCTTTCTTGGAGTCATATCCGTACAAGGAACGGTTACCGCTGTGCAAGACGGTGTAACGATGAAAACAGCCCGTTTCGTCACGGGGAACTTTGTGCCCGTAGTCGGACGCCTTTTCACAGACGCTACAGATACGATCCTAGGGGCTTCCCTAGTACTGAAGAACACGTTAGGACTGGCAGGGGTAGTCATTTTACTTGGAATCGCTATATTTCCAGCTATGAAAGTATTCGCCATCGCTATTATTTATAAAATTGCAGCGGCACTGCTTCAACCCCTTGGAGATGGACCTGTAATCCAAGCGATGGACGTGGTCAGTCGTCATATTATGTACATCTTCGCTGCACTGTTAATGGTGTCCATGATGTTCTTTTTGGTCATCGTCATCATGGTAGCGGCGAGCAATATCACGATGATGGTCAGATGAGGTGGGGATGATGGAACTATTTGTTGAATGGATCACGCGAATCGTACTATTTCTTTTGCTAGCCATGGTGGCGGATACACTTCTACCATCAGGTCTTATGAAGAAATATGCACGTCTTGTCATGTCGATTCTGTTACTTCTGATTTTCTTAGGGCCCCTTCTTCAATTATTGCAAATCGACCCTGAAGAAATGATGAATGTGGCAAACAACCGTATGAATCAAGAAGTTCAAGTAGGCATGCTTGAGGATGATATTGAAAAAAAGAAAAGTGAAATACTTGAAGGACAAGGTGCATATAAATTAGAGCAAGTGACCCAAGCATTGAAAGAGAGATTGGAGGAACCTCTCTACGAGGAGCAAGGTCTCCAGCTCGTCGGAGTAGAGATGACCTTTTTCAACGAGGCCCAAGATATGGAGTCGTTGGACAGGCTGGTAGTGACGGTTAGTGAAGAGGAACAAGCCGAGTCGACAGTGGAGGACATCAATATCTCTATACAAGATGATCCTGTACCGAAAGATGATGAGAGAGGGGAACCCGTTCAGCTATGGATTGCCGAACACTTAGGTTTGGATCAGGAACAAATAGAAATCCGCTGGGAGGAAGAGGATGAATAAATGGTGGAATAGACTGCTGCAACCCTTGTCATCTAAAGAAGGAAAAAAAATAAATAAGCCTAAATATTTTATTGGTCTCGGACTCATTGGCGTACTGATCATACTGACGAGCAACTGGTTTCAGTCTGACCCTCCTCCATCCGTAGCACCGGATGAGGCGATGGAAAAATCCGAACAGTCGCAAGCGGCCGCTTCTTCAGGTGAACGAACGGATTCCATTTCTCAACTGGAAGTCGAGTATGAGAAACAATTGAAACCTTTACTCGAGAATATTGATGGCGTAAGCGCGGTCGATATCATGATAAACCTTGAGGCTACACATGAAAAAGTGTATGACAAAAATTTAATCATAAGTAAACAAACAACGAAGGAGACAGATAAGAGTGGAGGGGAAAGGGAGATTGAAGATTATTCGAGAGAACAGCAGCTAGTGTTGGTCAGGCAAGGGGATCGAGAAGTTCCGCTGCTGACCAAAACCACTAAGCCTGATGTAAGCGGTGTGTTTGTGACAGCGAAGGGTGTGGATTCTATGGAAGTGAGAAGTTGGGTCGTCGAGGCGATATCACGTGTCCTCGACGTTCCGAGTCATCGAGTGTCTGTTCTGCCTAAACAATAAGGAGGGGTTTTGATGGTTAAAAAACAAACGGTTTGGTTATTGACAATGTTGAGTCTCTTGATTGTACTTAGTGTGTATTACATGACATCACCGGACAATGGTGAGATGGCTTTCATTCAAGATGAAGAATGGGCAGAAATGACGGAAGAGGCAGAAGGCACTGAAGGAGTAGAAACGACTGGAGAAGGAACTGTGATCTCACAAATTTCTACAGAAGAGTTGTTTGCCACCATTCGTCTTCAGCAGCAGAATAAGCGTGATCAATTACAAGAACAGCTTTCAGAGATCGTCACTTCAAGTAACTTCACAGCCCAGGAGAAGAACGAAGCTCTAGAGCGTATGGAGACCATCAAAGAAACCCAATCAAAAGAAGCGATTCTTGAGAATACGATCAGAGCAAGTGCCCCTTATGAGGATGTTCTCGTAAGAGCGGAAGACGACATTGTCCACGTCACGGTCAAAGCAAGTGACTTATCGAAAACAGAAACGAATGAAATCATTCAAATGGTCTCGGATGAATTCGGTAAGAAGCGTGTTCAAGTCCAATTCCAACCAGCAAGTTGATGTAAACCCTCTGACCACTTATGGTCAGGGGGTTTTTTGGGTATTTAATAGAAGCGCTTTCATCAAGGAAGTTGCAGGGGAGTGCTTTCTGTCGTAGAATATTGTTAGGAGTTATTAGTACCAGTCATAAAAAACGATATTCTACATAAAGGAGTGCCACGCATGCTAAAGGTACAAGAAATTCGCGAAATCATTAAGTTAATCGATCAATCCAACATTGATGAGTTCAGTTACGAATCAGATGGTGCGAAAGTAAAGATGAAAAAACACCAGGGACAAGTCGTTACAACACCTGTCCAACAGGGGCAGCCTGTACAAGCAGAGCAGCCTGAGCCACAATCGGCACCGGCAGCACCTGCACGAGAACAACAGGTTAAAGAAACCCCCGAACCAAAAGAAGAACAACAAGGATCTCTTGACTATGATAAAGAAATCACTTCCCCGATGGTCGGGACGTATTATGCGTCACCTTCTCCTGATCAAGAAGCTTATGTGAAGCAAGGAGACCAGGTGAAAGAGGAAAGTGTAGTGTGTATCGTTGAGGCGATGAAATTATTTAACGAAATTGAAGCGGAAGTATCTGGAGAAATCGTCGAAATTCTAGTCGAAGACGGGGAATTAGTAGAGTACGGCCAACCGTTATTCCGCGTAAAGTCTAAGTAACGGGAGGTGCCTTTGACAATGATCAAGAAAGTATTGATTGCTAATAGAGGAGAAATTGCCGTAAGAATCATTCGTGCCTGCAAAGAAATGGGTATCGAAACCGTGGCTGTTTATTCAGAAGCTGATAAAGAAGCATTACATGTCCAGTTGGCTGACGAAGCCTATTGTGTGGGGCCGAAACTGAGTAAGGATAGTTATCTGAACTATGCAAACATCTTGAGCGTAGCGACGTTAACAGAAACAGATGCGATTCACCCAGGGTACGGGTTTTTGTCTGAGAATGCGGAGTTTGCTGAAATGTGTGAAGAGTGCAATATTACGTTTATAGGGCCCTCTGCTTATGCCATTCAGAAGATGGGTACGAAAGATGTCGCTCGTGAAACGATGAGAGAAGCAGGGGTTCCTGTCGTACCTGGATCAACCGGTATCATTCAAGATGAAGAAGACGGTTTAAAGATCGCAGATGAAATCGGTTATCCCGTCATCATCAAGGCCACAGCCGGTGGAGGCGGAAAAGGGATTCGAGTAGCACGAGATGAAGAGGACTTGAAAAAAGGGATCCGCATGACCCAGCAAGAAGCAGAGACGGCTTTTGGGAACCCTGGAGTGTACATTGAAAAGTTCATTGAAGACTTCAGGCACGTCGAAATCCAAGTTCTTGCTGATAACCACGGGAACGCCGTGCATCTCGGTGAACGAGACTGTACGGTGCAGCGCAGATTACAGAAACTAATCGAGGAGACGCCTTCTCCTGCCATTAGTCCTGAAATGCGTGAAACCATGGGTGATGCAGCTGTAAAAGCGGCATTGGCTGTTAATTACTCTGGTGCTGGAACGGTCGAGTTCATTTTTGATAAAGAAGAGCAGTCCTTTTACTTTATGGAGATGAACACGCGTATTCAGGTAGAGCATCCCGTTACAGAGATGGTAACAGGAGTTGACTTGATTAAAGAAATGTTGCTCATTGCGAATAATGAAAAGCTTTCGTTCTCTCAGGAGGAAATCACGTTTGAAGGATGGTCCATCGAATGCCGGATTAACGCAGAAGATCCCTTTAAGAACTTCATGCCCTCAGCTGGAAAGATTGATATGTACCTACCACCAGGCGGGCTAGGGGTGCGTGTCGATTCTGCAGCATATCCTGGGTATATGATTCCGCCATACTATGATTCGATGGTGGCAAAATTGATCACGTATGGTCGCGACCGTGATGAAGCCATCAGTCGTATGAAGCGAGCTCTAGACGAATTCGTGGTCGAAGGAGTCCACACGACAATTCCATTCCATCAGAGAATGATGGAACATGAAGTATTTGTCGGAGGAGACTTTAATACAAAGTTTTTAGAAAAATATACTATAATGAAAGATGAATCCTAAAAGGGGTGGTCATATGAGTGAAAAGCAATTGTTGAACGTAACAGCTGGGTCAACACTCGGGAATATTGAAATTGCTCCAGAAGTCATTGAGGTCATCGCAGGAATTGCTGTTTCAGAAGTAGCCGGTGTAGCGTCAATGCGCGGTAATTTTGCATCCGGTGTTGTAGAGCGCTTAGGTAAGAAGAACCATGGAAAAGGTGTTAAAGTTGAACTTACTGAAAATGGAATTCTTATTGACGCTTATGTCGTGATGGATTATGGAATTTCAATACCGGACACCGCTCAGAAGATCCAAGATAATACCAGGCAAGCGCTTAAAAATATGACAGCACTAGAAATTAACGAAATCAATGTCCATATTGTCGGTATTCAAATGGAAATGAAAGAAGAAGAAAATGAGTTTGAACAAGAGATGTAAAAGCTGATTAGTCAGAGTAGGGGGGGTCCCTACTCTGACTCTTTTTGTTTGCCTGTTTATCAACCGTTCCAATGGAAAATGAACTTTGTTAAATGGAATGAAAATGCGGAATTGTGTGACAATCCTTTGTTGAATAGCTTTTATTCCGCTAAAATGTTATTATTCTAACGGATATTACTTAAAGGAGAATGATCATGAAACGACGTACAGCCAGAGAAAAAGCGTTCCAAGCGCTTTTCCAAATGAACAATAGTGAAATGGATACGGATGAGGCGATTGAACATGTCGTTGAAGATCCGACGGTCGACAGTTTTTTATATGAATTAGTGCATGGTGTCATCGATCATCGTAAAGAGTTGGACGAGTGGATTGCGAGCCACCTTGATACTTGGTCGTTTGATCGCATACCAAAAGTAGAAAAGACGGCTCTACGAATGGCCGCTTTCGAAATGAAGCATAACGAGGAAGTGCCGAATCAAGTAGCAATCAATGAAGCCGTTGAGTTAGCGAAGATTTTTGGAGAAGAAGACTCTGGAAAATTCGTCAACGGTGTACTTTCAAAAATGTTGTAATCAAATTAGAGGGGGAGATCGAATGTCTGCGGAAGTCATTTATGGAAACGTGCTAGCCGAAGAACTACGTGAAGAGATGAAACAAGAAGTGGGGGAATTGAGTAAGCAAAACATACACCCGAAACTTGTAGTTGTCATAATTGGTGAGGACCCAGCATCGATGTCCTATGTAAAAGGGAAGCAGAAAGCATCTGAAAAAGTGGGTGTCGCATCTGACTTGATCGAGATGCCTGAAAGCACTTCACAACAAGAACTTCTCGACTTGATTGAAAAGCTCAACCTGGACGATACCGTTCACGGAATTCTCGTTCAGCTTCCTGTTCCAGATCACATCGATGATCAACTTGTTATTGAAGCCATCGACCCAAAGAAAGATGTGGATGGTTTTCATCCTAGCAACGTTGGAAAAATGATGACGGGACAAGACACTTTTTACCCATGCACTCCTTATGGCATCTTGGTGATGTTGAAGCGTGCTGAGATTGAACTTGAAGGGGCGAACGTCGTCATCGTAGGGAGAAGTAATTTAGTCGGTAAACCAGTAGGGCAGCTTCTTTTGAATGAACATGCCACTGTCACCCATTGTCACTCCAGAACGAAAGATCTTCGTGCCCACACTAAACAAGCAGATATCTTAATCGTCGCTGCTGGCCGCGCGGACTTGATTTCTGGCGAGGATATAAAAGATGGAGCTGTAGTGATTGATGTAGGTGTGAACCGAGTGGATGGGAAATTGACAGGAGATGTTGAATTCGAATCGGCTAAAGAGCGCGCTTCTTATATCACACCAGTTCCTAAGGGTGTCGGACCTATGACGATCACGATGCTTTTGCATAATACGATTAAAGCAGCTAAACAAATTCACAAGGCTCAATAAGGAGATTTTTGTGTGAACGATCAATATCTGACAGTTACTGCACTTACCAAATATATCAAAAGAAAATTATCCGGTGATCCCCATCTGAAGACGGTATGGCTCAGAGGGGAAATTTCCAATTTCAAACATCATAGTCGCGGTCATATGTATCTGTCTTTGAAAGATGAAAAAGCGAGGATATCCGCGGTCATGTTTGCCGGTCAAAACAGAAGCTTGAAGTTTGCCCCTGAGAACGGAATGAATGTCCTCGTAAAAGGTGAAATCAACGTGTACGAACCGATGGGGCAATATCAGCTGTACATTAAAGAGATGCAGCCGGACGGGATCGGCGCACTATATATGGCCTTTGAGCAACTGAAAGAAAAGTTGGAAAAAGAAGGACTATTCGCTGTAGAGCGGAAACAGGATATTCCTACATATCCGAAACACATCGGAGTGGTGACGTCGCCAACGGGAGCAGCTGTACGAGACATTTTGACGACGATCGAAAGAAGGTACCCAATTGTACCAGTCACCATTTTACCCGTAATGGTACAGGGAGAGCGCACCGCATCCTCTGTCTCAAAAGCGATTGAATACGCGAATCAACACTTAGATTGTGATGTGCTAATTGTTGGGCGCGGAGGTGGATCTATTGAAGATTTGTGGGGATTCAATGAAGAGCTTGTTGCTCGTACGATCGCTTCATCTGACATCCCCATCATTTCTGCTGTAGGTCACGAAACTGATACGACGATTAGTGATTTTGTTGCGGATGTCAGAGCAGCTACACCGACTGGAGCGGCAGAACTGGCTGTCCCTTCTATTGTCGAGTTGAAAGAACAAGCAAGAGCGCTAAAGCAGCGCTTATCACGTGTAGTTGAAACACAGAAGTCAGATAGCGAGCAACGGTTGATCCGCCTTCAAAAATCGTATGCGTTTAAATACCCTGAGCAACTGATGAAGCAGAAAGAACAGGACTTGGATCGATTAATGGAGCAACTCTCTAGACAAATGCGCCGTGTTCACACCCATACGCAAGAGCGCTGGACGAATATGAGGAATCGTTTGAAACAACAAGGACCTGAGAAGAAGATGAAAGAGCAGGAGGAAAAGCTCCAAGCACAAACGCGGCAACTGAATGCGCGCTTCCAAGAGGTTGTGGCTAAGAAACAAGAGCGATTCCGATCCAATTTAGATAAGCTTTCTCTACTCAACCCTCTAGAAATTATGAAGCGAGGGTACTCGATCCCTTTCACGCAAAATGGGAAAGTAGTCCGGCGAGTGAAGGATGTAACAGAAGGCGATGACCTTGCATTGAAATTAGAAGACGGTTCATTAGATGTTAAAGTCCTGGAAGTGAAGGAGGAAGATCATGCCTGAGAAAAATGAAGAACTGAGCTTTGAAGAAGCCATGAAGCAGTTAGAAGAATTAGTTGAAAAACTGGAAGCAGGAGATGTACCTTTGGAAAAAGCGATTCAATATTACCAAGAAGGTATGAAACTCTCAAAGGTTTGCAATGAGAAACTTGGACATGTTGAAAAACAGATGCAACAAATTTTGAACGAACATGGTGAATTAGAACCTTTTTCGATTCAGGAGGACGAGTAGCTGTGCAGCTTCAATCGTATCTAGAAGGTAAGAGAGAACTGATTAATGAGCAGCTCGAAACCTACGTTCGAGACTACTCTCAACCTGGAAGGCTTCAAGACGCCATGCTGTATTCCATCAAAGCAGGCGGTAAAAGACTACGCCCCATTCTTTTAATGGCAACGGCCGACGCTTTTGGTGCAAAGCCGGAAAAAACGATGGCTGTTGCGGCTGCTTTAGAGATGATTCATACGTATTCGCTCATACACGATGACCTCCCGGCTATGGATAACGATGACTTGAGAAGAGGAAAGCCTACGAGTCATAAGCAGTTCGATGAAGCGACGGCGATTTTAGCAGGAGATGCTCTTCTCACCTTGAGCTCGCAAATCATCACGGAGGATCCTACCCTGACTGATGCAGAACGTGTATTTCTCGTCCGTGAACTCTCGAAAGCAAGTGGAGCAAGGGGGATGGTGGAAGGGCAGATGCAAGATATGCTCAGTGAAGACAAAGCCATCACCCTTGAGCAGTTAGAGTGGATTCATACAAATAAGACAGGGCAGCTATTGAAGTTCGCTATTGTAGCTGGTGCTTACATAGGGGAAGGCTCCCCTGAACAATTGGCGGATATGACCAAGATGGGGGAAGCGCTTGGACTTATTTTTCAGATACAGGATGATATTTTAGACGTTACGGGCGATGCCGATAAGTTGGGTAAGCCGGTGGGAAGTGACGAAGGCAATCATAAGAGTACGTACCCTCAACTGCTTGGATTAGAAGGTGCCAAAAAACAAAAAGATCATTACGTTGAACTGGCCCAACGTACGCTTTTGAAAGTGAATATAAGTGAATCCGTCCTTTCGGAACTCATCTTCCATTTGAGCAAACGTGATCATTAAAATGGTTTTGATTGAGAGACGGTTCTTATTGTGATATATTAGAATTAGAAAAGGAATGGTGCAGTATTCTAGTCGGCCCTCCGTACCTGAAGGCGGGCCTAAAAATCCGCCAAAGGGCACATCGATGAAGTTCCTTGTGTTGGCTTGAGGCGCCCAGCCTTGGGTCGATGCTGGGAGTTAAGGTCGCAGGGCGATCCACAAAGGCATGTGGGCGTTGACCCTGCTTCCGCGGAGGCCCATTCTTGTAAGGATGTCTGAGCCAGAGATCCTTATGAAATGGGGTATGAACCTGCAGCATATGGAGTAATATCTATATGCGCAGCGTAGCCTGCCTTGAGTGGTTTTGAGGGGATTATAGTCATGTGAGCGTCAAGAGACTTTGGATGGCCACTGAAGTTCTGACGTGTTAACTATATGAAATCTGAACTGCAAAAGAGGCTAAGGAACGGCTAAAGGCTGTCGGGGAAATCCCCTAGACTGTTCACGTTCAGGACATGATTCAGGAATTATAGTGCGGACTAAGTGGTAATCTAGTCCAGTATTCGGAAACGATGCTGAGTCGAGTTTAATGGGGAACCGCCAGAGTGGTGACACTCGGTACTTGATTGGGAAAACCTACTAGACCTAAGCCGCAATTTTTACCTGTTTTGTGACCATTCCTTTCGTTACATAAAAATGATTAACAGAAGATATAGAGGTTTAAAATGGATAATAAATTAAAAAAATCAGTTCAATTTAGTATAAGCATTGCCGTTATCACATTTGTGTTAGCGGCTATTTTTTCAGTTATATCATCCTCCGTCTTAAGTGGCGTCATCTGGATTATCGGACTGATTATCGTTTTCATTATTGTTTTTACAGGCGTGTTTTTCGACATGTTGGGAATTGCCGCAACAGCAGCTGAAGAGAAACCCTTTCACGCGATGGCGTCCGAAAAAGTGTCAGGTGCAAAAGAGGCGATTGTCATCGTTCGAAACGCAGACCGATTCGCTAGTTTTTGTAATGATGTGATAGGGGATATATCTGGTATAGTAAGTGGTACAGCCTCTGCCATTGTCGTACTTCAATTAACGAACGTAATCGGATATAATGAAGGTTCGACCGTTCAAATAACCATATCTGTTTTATTGACGAGTGTTGTAGCCGCGCTAACTGTCGGAGGGAAAGCCTTAGGTAAATTCTTTGCGATTCATTCATCGACAAAAATTATCTTCTTCGCTGCCCGGGTCATTTCGTGGATTGAAAATAGGCTGAAGATCAACATCCTGCCGAAACCAACATCCTCCAATAAAAAATCAAGATAATTACAAGGGGGTCCTTTAATGGATCTGAGTAAAATTCAAGACCCTTCAATTCTGAAGGACATGACAACCAACCAATTAGAAGAATTAGCAGGAGAGGTCCGCCAGTTCCTTATTGAGAACCTTGCTACAACAGGAGGACATTTAGGAGCGAACTTAGGCGTTGTCGAACTGACATTAGCCCTCCACAAAGTGTACAAGAGTCCTGAGGATCGTTTTTTATGGGACGTCGGGCATCAATCGTATATTCACAAGATTCTAACTGGACGAGGCGACCAATTTGAATCCCTCCGCCAATATAAAGGGTTATGTGGATTCCCGAAACGCAATGAAAGCGAACATGATATTTGGGAAACGGGCCACAGTTCTACATCACTATCCGGAGCAATGGGAATGGCTATTGCCAGAGACCTGAAAAAAGAGAACCACTCAATTTTACCTATCATTGGTGATGGGGCACTGACAGGCGGAATGGCCTTGGAGGCCCTTAACCATATCGGACATGAGAAAAAGAATGTAACCGTTATCCTGAATGACAATGAAATGTCTATTGCCAAAAACGTAGGGGCCTTGCACGGAGCACTTGGACGTATGAGAAGCGCCGGTAAATATAATCGTGCCAAAGAAGATTTGGAATGGCTACTTAAGAAAATCCCCGCTGTCGGAGGCAAGTTGGCTCAGGCTGCTGAACGGTTGAAAGATAGCATGAAGTACTTCGTCGTACCCGGCATGTTCTTTGAGGAGCTTGGCTTTACGTATTACGGCCCAGTAGACGGCCATGATTTCCATGATTTAATGGAGAATCTTAACTATGCCAAGAAAACAAATGGACCCGTAATCGTACACGTTATGACGCAAAAAGGTAAAGGATACCACCCGGCTGAAACCGATGTGAAAGATAAGTGGCATGGAGTAGGACCTTATAAAATCGAATCAGGCGAAAAAATCAAACCGGTCAACGCTCCTCCTGCTTGGAGCCAAGTGGTTAGCGATGCACTGGCCAAAGAGGCAAGAACGGACGACCGAATTGTAGCTGTTACACCAGCCATGATTCTTGGCTCAAAGCTTGATAAGTTCGGGGAGGAATTTCCGGATCGACTATATGATGTGGGGATAGCTGAACAACATGCGACAACCATGTCTGCTGGCTTAGCTACACAAGGTATGAAACCATTCTTGGCGATCTACTCTACATTTCTACAGAGAGGCTATGATCAGGTCATCCATGATGTTGCGAGACAAAACCTAAATGTGATTTTCGGTATCGATCGCTCGGGGCTTGTAGGTGCAGATGGAGAGACTCACCAAGGTGTCTTCGATGTTGCCTTTATGAGATCTGTCCCGAATATGGTCATCACGATGCCTAAAGATGAGAATGAAGCGCAACACTTAGTCCACACAGCAGTCCAATATAATGATGGACCAATCGCTATTCGATATCCCCGTGGGAATGCCAAAGGTGTCGAGACGGATGCAGAAGCACGTACAATCCCGATCGGTAGTTGGGAAGTGTTAAAAGAGGGTACGGATGCCGTCATTTTAACCTTTGGAACGACCATTGATATGGCTATTGAAGCGAGCGAGCGTCTAGAGAAAGATGGACGTTCTGTACGCGTTGTTAACGCACGATTTATCAAGCCTCTCGACGATGCAATGCTTCATGACATTATGAAAAAAGATTTGCCGATCCTGACTGTTGAAGAAGCTGTGCTTCAAGGTGGCTTTGGATCGAGTGTGTTAGAGTTTGCGGAAGAACATGACTACACTTCCCAATCCGTGAAGAGAATGGGAGTACCAGATCGATTCATTGAGCATGGTAGTGTCAGCAAACTATGGGAAGAAATTGGTTTAACGACAGAGAACATCGTTTCACATATGAAAAAGTTGCTACCGAATAAACAGCAAAGGGCTTAACTCATGGGACAAAAAGTACGTTTAGATGTTTTGTTAGTAGAAAAAGGTTATTTTGAAACAAGAGAAAAAGCAAAAAGGACAATCATGGCAGGCCTTGTTTTCTCAGAGCAGTCTAGGTTAGATAAACCGGGCTTAAAAGTAGACGAAGACATCCCTCTTACCGTCAAAGGAAAAGCTGTTCCATATGTGAGTCGTGGCGGCTTGAAGTTGGAGAAAGCTTTGAAGGTGTTTGATCTGAATGTGAAAGACAAAATCATGATCGACATCGGCTCCTCTACAGGTGGGTTTACAGATTGTGCCTTACAAAATGGGGCAAAATTAAGCTATGCTATTGATGTGGGCTATAACCAATTGGATTGGAAATTACGGAATCATCCTCAAGTCGTGGTTATGGAACGGACGAACTTCCGGTACGTTACAAGCGATGACTTGACAGAAGGGGCACCTGCTTTCGCATCTATTGATGTGTCCTTCATTTCTCTACGGTTGATTCTTCCTGTACTAGCTGGATTACTAACCGTTGGCGGAGACGTGGCAGCATTGATTAAGCCTCAATTCGAAGCGGGACGTGAACAAGTAGGGAAAAAAGGAATCATCAAAGATTCTAAAATCCATAAACAAGTTTGCGAAGACATCCTAGCATTCGCTGTTCAGCATGGCTATTCTGTCGAGAATTTAACATTCTCACCGATTACCGGTGGAGATGGGAATATCGAGTTCCTCGTCCATTTGCGTCAAACTGGCGAAAAAGAGGGGAAAATAGCAGAAACTGTCGATGTGGAAGCGGTTATTGAAGAAGCGCATGTCGCGCACAAGAGAAAGGAACAATAACTCTTTCTTCATGATGCTCATAAGGCACAACAATGCTGAAAACACAGGTTTTTTGGTTAGGTTTGAAATGGAGGAAGGTCATGAATAAGGGACAACGCCATATAAAAATAAGAGAACTCATTACGAATGACGATATTGAAACACAAGATGAATTAGTTGATCGTCTCAAAGGAATGGGATACAACGTCACACAGGCCACAGTTTCAAGAGATATTAAAGAGCTTCATCTAGTGAAGGTGCCCATGATGGACGGGCGATATAAATATAGCTTGCCTGCAGATCAACGCTTCAATCCTTTCGAGAAGTTGAAGCGTCTAATGATGGATGCATTCGTCAGCATCGATCGGGCAGGGCATTTTATCATTTTAAAAACTCTTCCTGGAAATGCCAATGCTGTCGGTGCTTTAGTGGACAACTTGGATTGGGATGAAATCATGGGTACCATTTGTGGTGATGATACATGTCTAATCATATGCCGAAGCGAAGAGCAGACAGAAACCATAAGTGATCAACTGTTAAATATGCTATAACTGAGGTGGATCGTTTCATGCTTACTGAATTATCAATTCGTGATTTTGCTATCATTGAACATGTTTCAGTCAATTTTAAAGAAGGCTTGACTGTATTAACGGGTGAAACCGGCGCGGGTAAGTCGATCATCATTGATGCGATTCAATTGCTATCAGGTGGACGAGGTTCGGTTGAGTTTGTCCGTCACGGAACCAAAAAAGCGGAAATTGAAGGTTTGTTCACTATTGAAGACGATCACCCTATTTATCAAAAGGGTGAAGAGTTCGGTGTAGAAATCGCAGAAGATGGGATGGTCGTTCTACATCGGACGATTACTCATCAAGGTAAAAGCATCTGTCGAGTGAATGGAAAGCTTGTTACGCTCGGAATACTGAGAGAATTCGGTCATTCCCTAATCGACATTCACAGCCAGCACGAAACACAGTCACTGATGGATCCAGACCGGCATATTGAACTGCTTGATTTGTTCTCTGACCAAGAGCTCATCCATACACAAGAAGAATACCGTAATGTCTATGATAAATACCGAGCGATGGTGAAAAGATATAAAGAACTAAGTGAAAATGAACAAGAGATGGCGCAGAGGTTGGATTTATTGGAATTTCAATTTCGTGAACTGCAAGAGGCTGAACTAGTGCCTAAAGAAGATGAGGACTTGAGTGAAGAACGCAACAAGTTGATGAATTATGAGAAAATTTATCAAGGAATTCATGATGCCTACAACTCTCTTTATGGGGAGCAGAAGGGTCTCGATTGGTTAAGTCATGCTATGAGTTCTGTCGAAAGCATCGCTGACTTTGATGATCAAATCTCGAAGATGGCAGAAGAATTGTCGAATTCTTATTACATAATCGAAGAATTGACTTTTCAGCTGAGTAGTCAAATGGCAGATCTTGAGTTCGATCCCGAACGATTGAACCAAATTGAATCGCGGTTGAATGAGCTGAATCGCTTGAAAAAGAAATACGGCGCATCTGTTGAAGATATTATGGAATATGCATCGAAGATTGAAGAAGAAATTGATGAAATCCAAAACAAAGATTCTCGGTTGAATAAAATGGAACACGAAATTCAAGAATTGGGTCAGGATGCGGTATTGGAAGCTAAACATATTCACGACTTGAGGTTGCAGTCTGCTGAGAAGTTATCCGTATCTATACATGACGAATTGAAGGATTTGTACTTGGAGAAAGCGTCGTTCGCCGTTGATATTCAAATGAAAGAAGGAAAAGAGGGAGACCCTGTTCTCGACGGAAAACCAGTACAATTGCTTTCAAACGGCATTGATCTTGTGAAATTTTTAATTACAACGAACCCCGGTGAACCGCTTAAAGAAATACATAAGGTAGCTTCGGGAGGCGAAATGTCACGAATCATGCTTGCACTGAAGAGAATATTTTCAAGACATCAAGGTGTCACGAGCGTGATATTTGATGAGGTCGATACTGGAGTGAGCGGAAGGGTAGCTCAATCCATTGCTGAGAAAATATACGGGATTTCTGTTGGCTCTCAAGTGCTTTGTATTTCACACCTTCCGCAAGTCGCTGCCATGGCTGATACACATGTCAGAATAGAGAAGCAAGTTGATAATGATCGTACCTATACGTCGGTCGTTGAACTATCGGACGATGAAAAAGCGGATGAGCTTTCACGTATGATCACTGGCGCTGAAATAACAGAAACAACACTTGAACATGCACGTGAACTGTTAGAGATGGCGAAGCAACATAAACAACAATAGAATAATTAAAGTGGGATAAAATAAACGTAGATAAGGTTTCTGCGTTTATTTTTTTTGGTATGAAAGGAAAGATAAAGGATAAGAAATAAAAATAAATCTGAATAAATATCGGAAGCAGCAGATATGGATAGCTTGATTCACTAGGAAGGCATTATGCATGGGCATTCTTTCTTTACGTGGGAAACGGTACTATAATTACGCAGATTATGCTCGTTTAAAAAGTCGCTCTGAGGACCACATTAATAGTAAGCCACGTGAGTTGGTATTGGATGAATGAGGAGTGAGAACCTGTGATCCATGAGAAAACAGTTAAATATATATGTGGTTCTGTTCTCCTGCTGTTAATGCTTGCTTTACCTTTATTTAGCCCTGTTCAAAAGTATTTGTCGATCCCGGATGAAGTGAAAGTGATGGCTTCTGAGGATGTTCAAACTGTTTGGAACAATAACTCGGATGATGCAATGACAGCTTTCTCATCGAGTAATGATCATCAAATATTTTATGAATTCGCTGGGGTACCCTTAAAGAAAACGCAAATTCAAGCGATGAAGGATATTCGTTTAATTCCTGGCGGGCAATCCGTCGGTGTTGAATTGCATACGAAAGGCGTACTGGTCGTTGGTCATCATCTGGTGACAGGTGAAGGGGATGAAAAAGTGTCCCCTGGAGAAGAAGCCGATGTATTAGTGGGAGATATCCTATTAAAGGGAAATGGCAAAGAATTAAATAGTATGGAGGACTTGTCTTCGTTAGTTAAGCGTTCTGGTGAAGAGGGAAAGGCAATTGAGTTGACCATTAAACGAAATGATCAACAAATTACGACGTCTTTAGAACCGTCATTCAGCGAACAAGATCAGGAATTTCAAGTGGGATTGTATATTCGTGATTCGGCCGCTGGGATCGGAACGATGACGTTTTATCACCCAGATAGTAAAAAATATGGTGCGCTAGGACATGTCATCTCTGATATGGATACGAAGAAACCGATTGAGATTCATGAAGGTACGATTGTCGAATCTCATGTGACATCGATTGAAAAAGGAAGTCAAGGCATTCCTGGGGAAAAGAAAGCGCGTTTCTCGATGAGTGAAAATCGCTTAGGAACGATAACGAAAAACACGCCTTTTGGTATATTTGGTGAATTGGATGAAACGATGGATAATCAAGACTATCCTGAAGGTCTTCCTGTTGGATACTCTGATCAAATTAAAGAAGGCCCTGCGCAAATTCTGACGGTATTAGAAGGAGATAAGTTACAAACGTTTGATATTGAAATTGTCAGTAATATGCCAAAGAAATCACCCGTAACAAAAGGGATGATTGTGAAGATAACAGATGAAGAACTGCTAAGTGAGACAGGCGGAATCGTTCAAGGGATGAGTGGTAGTCCGATTATTCAAGATGGAAAAATTATTGGTGCAGTCACCCATGTGTTCGTTAATGACCCGACAAGCGGGTATGGAGTTCATATTGAGTGGATGCTACAAGAAGCCGGTATAGAAATATATGAAGATCAAGCAAAAGCAAGTTAGAGAAGAGCTCAGTAGTGGGCTCTTTTCTTTTTCTCTTATAAAGTAAACAAATTGATGCAAGTTGGCTGATGGGTCATTGCATCAATGCTGAATTTTATTCGACAAAATTCGACAAAACATAGTCAACCTATGTCGAATTAGTGCGAATTCTAGAGTATTTTTAAGCATTTTGAAGATAATCTCATTTTATGAAATTTTTTTGTTATAATAAAAAAGGGTTAGATTCCCTGATGTCGAATATATCTATTCAAGGGAAGAGAGAACCATACTTGTAAGGAGGAAAATAAATGGAAAAAGTTAAAGTGTGCTTGGCCGATGATAACCGCGAGCTTGTAAAGCTTCTTGAAGAATATTTTGAGGGTACACAAGATATCGATGTAGTGGGTGCTTCTTATAATGGCAAAGACTGTCTGCAAATGGTCGAAGAGAAAAAGCCGGACGTTCTTATTTTGGATATTATCATGCCTCACTTGGATGGACTAGCTGTCTTGACGAAGTTAAAGGATTTGGACAACCAGCCTGATGTCATTATGCTAACCGCATTCGGACAAGAAGAAGTGACGAAGAAAGCAGTCGAACTAGGCGCGGCATATTTCATGATGAAGCCTTTTGATTTAGATCATTTAGGAGAACAAGTTCGTCAAATCAAACATTCAGGGGACCCAATCAACCGTGCATTAGGGAGTAGCTATGTATCGACCAAATCGAAGAAGCCGGATTTGGATACAAGCATCACTCATATTATTCATGAAGTTGGAGTTCCAGCTCACATTAAAGGCTACCAATATTTACGAGAAGCGATTACGATGGTTTATCGTGACCTAGAGCTTCTTGGATCCATTACAAAAGTTCTCTACCCAGATATTGCGACTAAATATAATACTACGGCATCCCGTGTAGAACGTGCGATTCGTCACGCCATCGAAGTAGCGTGGAATCGTGGCAATATTGATGCTATTTCGTCTTTATTCGGTTATACCATTTCTAATACAAAAGCAAAACCTACGAACTCAGAGTTCATTGCAATGGTTGCAGACCGATTGCGCTTAGAACATAAAGCAAGCTAATGAAAAAAAGGAAGCCGAGGCATTTGTGCCTCGGCTTCCTTTTACTTTTTCATCCATTTGTGTATATACTGCGCCAGCTCTGGATCGTCATAGAAACCTTGATCAATGGCATCGAGGTATGGGGCAAGTAATCGGTGGAGGGGTTGTTCTAGGAGATCAATTCCTAATCGATTGAACAAACGGTAACAGAAAGGAAGGGCGGGATATTGGATAATGATATATCGGTGTCCGGATTCTTTATATGTACATACTAAGCTGAATTCATGCTGTTTTGGATAGTAACTATACCCTCCAAACCCATTCCTTCTACGTGTAAGCAAAGGAAGCTCCTCCTTTTATTCTAATAGAACCTGTCATCATTATACATGAATAATGTAACTTTATGTAATTTACTGTCCAATTTGTCCGATCAATTGGCATCTTTTCTTAAACATCCCTTCATATTCAGGTTGTTTTTGTGATACAATTCATAATTATTAAATACTTTAGGTCGTTAATGGGGTGTTGTGAAATGAAGGTTGTTAAATTTGGTGGAAGTTCAGTAGCAAGTGCTGGGCAAATTGATAAAATCACGAAAATCATCGTGTCTGATGCTTCCCGTCGAGTGATTGTCGTCTCGGCACCAGGAAAACGTTTTTCTGAAGATGTCAAAGTAACAGATTTGCTTATTCAACTAGGTGAGTCCGTTCGTATAGGCGTAGATAATGAAAAAGCTTATCAGCAGATTCTGGACAGGTTCGAAGGAATCATTCGTGACCTGGGTCTCGATCAAAAGGTGTTAGAACAGGTAGTGAAGAAAATTAATGATTCGATTTTCAGAATCAAGCAACAAGATCCAAGCGGATTAGATGCGCTTAAATCATGTGGTGAGGATGGATCGGCTCTGATTGTCAGTGCTTATTTAAATCATGAAGGATATGCGACTTCTTATGTAAATCCGAAAGAAGCGGGTATTCTTGTGCAAGATCAGCCGGGTGGAGCATTAGTGTTGGATGAAAGCTTTGATCATTTGTATCAATTGAGAAAAAGAGAAGAAATTTTGGTCATTCCGGGATTCTTCGGATTCACGAAAGAAGAGAAACTGGTGACTTTTTCTCGAGGAGGATCCGATATCACGGGTTCGATTGTAGCTGCCGGTTTGAAAGCCGAGTTGTATGAGAATTTCACGGATGTAGATTCGGTTTATTGTGTAAACCCAATGCTTGTCGATAACCCTCGTCAACTTACATCACTGACGTACCGTGAAATGCGAGAGTTGTCTTATGCTGGCTTCTCTGTTTTTCATGACGAAGCGCTTATCCCAGCGTTCAAACAAAAAATTCCTGTATGCATAAAGAATACAAATAATCCGTCTGCCCCAGGGACCATGATTGTCGCGGACCTTCCTGAGCGTGAACATCATGTTGTCGGGATTGCTAGTGACAACGGCTTTTTGAACCTCTATGTAAGCAAATACTTAATGAACAGAGAAATCGGTTTTGGTCGAAGACTTCTCCAGATTCTTGAAGACGAAGAAGTTTCCTTTGAACATGCGCCATCTGGAATAGATGATATGTCTGTAATTATTCGAGAGCATCAGCTTCCTAAGCAAAAAGAAGAAATCGTCATACAGCGGATCAAGGATGAACTGCAAGTCGATATGGTGTTAATTGAGAGGGAAATGGCTATGATTATGCTGGTGGGAGAAGGGATGAACCAGACAGTAGGTATTGCGAGCAGCGCGACATCTGCCTTCCACAAAGCGGGAGTCAATATTGAAATGATCAACCAAGGTTCCTCTGAGGTTTCCATGATGTTCGGTGTCAAGACTGAGGGTCTAGCAGCAGCTGTGCAATCACTCTATCGCACTTTTTTCGATTAGGCGTGATGGAGGGTGGAGCATGGAAGATCGGATTAGGCAAAAGAAGCGAAGTGGAGTGATTATTTCTCCTGCTTCGCTTTTTTGTGTTTTTGTAAAATCTTATCTAATTCGCCGAACGTTTCTATATGCCGGTTTAAGGTCATGTATAAGAGCTGTCTAAATAACTCAGCTGTCATGATGGCATCGTTTAAAGCGTGGTGTCGATCCCGCTTCTCAATTCCGAAATATTTGAGCAAAGGATCCAGTTGGTGCTTATCAGCTGGTAGTAGCCACTGTGCTAACAAATGGGAATCGATCACGGGTGGATAGTAGTCAGGGAGCTTCCAGCGCTTGAGCATCGCTTGTAGGAAGCGCATATCAAACTTAGCTGGATGAGCAACCAATACTGAACCTTCGCTATAATCCAAGAAGTTTTGAAATCCATCGATAAATGGACTGGCGTTGTTCAAACGTTCTCTAGTGAGTCCTGTCAATCTCAGTGTTTGGTTATTGACAGGACGAATGGGCCGAATGACTTGGTGGAACGTCTTTCTGGAGCAAGAAGAAAACCCTTGAATCCGTACAGCACCAATCGAAATGATTTCATGACCGATTTCTGGGATGAAACCAGTCGTTTCTAAATCAAATATGGTGTATTCTAGTTCTTCTAAAGGTTGATAAATCATACGTGGATCTCGCTTGTATTCATTCAGCTGCTCCTCAAGGCGCTGGTAATGACTCCACTTTAAATACGGCTTTATTTTATAATGGTAAATCGGCTTTTCGAAGAAGATATATTTTAATATTTGTAAGTCAACGGGGAGCATCAAACCACCCGATTCCGATTATAGCTTAATTCAAGAACTTGTTGGAGCCGCTTGGCTATGATCAAAGCTTCGCGGAGAGAACGCCTTTCGTCTTTTTTTAATTGCCCAAGTCTCAAATCGTTGGATAAAGTCTCGTTTTCCTTGAGTTGATTCAAGTTCTCTTTTAAACGGAACATCATCAAGCGGTGCAAGGCCGTCTTTGCATTCTCGACGTCCCTTGGGTGGAAACGTTCCTGCTCAGCAAGGGCATCAAGACGATTGACCGTATTGATTTCTTCGATGCCGTGTTTCATGCTGTAAATTCGAATGGCGTTCACAATTTGCATGATGGCTGATTTTTTCAAATTCAATGTTCGTTTTTTGCCGACACCTGAAATGCGTCCGAATGGTTGAACCGGCACACGGAAACGTAATGTATCTTTCATCAAGAGTTGATGTAAGTTCAAAGATTTTTGGACCCTTTTTGTGACGTATTTTTTCAAGTCATACGCTAGGGAGTAATCACCGAAAATCGGCCGGAAGTCCATGAAAATGGTGAAGTCACGAATCTCTTCAGCGTCCATTTGATTGATCCATTGATCGATGGTTTGATGCCAGTCGGTCATTTGCTTTCGCCATTTGTCTTCTTTGGCCATAATGCCCCCTTTACAATAAGGAAACCCGCAATCATCCAGCATAGCATTGATTTTTTCAGCAAAAATCACGAAATATGATTCGATTTGCTGTTTGTTTTTCGAAAGCTCGTAGTCAGATAAGATCATCCCGTTATCCTGATCGGTTGAGAATGCTTGCTCTTTCCTTCCTTCACTTCCCATGACTAAGAAGCAGTAGTTGACAGGAGGTGCACCGTAACCCTCAGCAATCATTTCGTCCTCTGCTATTTGCACAATCTGTTTATGAATACGATCATTATAGTTCGTTATCAACTCTGCTATATCATAAGCGAACATGTGATCATTGATTAAACTTGCCACGAACTGTTGAAACCGCTCATTGTGAATAGGGGATAGTTGTTTGATTTCGTTTGCGGTTGTGGCGTTGGAAATCCGGTATGTTAAATCGAAATAAACAGAATTTTTAATGGTGAAGAAGGAAGATTGTCTAAGAATCCCCACAATTTTGTCTTTGTGTAATACAGGGATGATTTCTGTTGGGTGGTGCTTCAAATAACTTAACGCATCATAAATGAATTCTTGTTCATTGATTTCATACGCCTCTTCAGACATATACGCACGCACAGGATTACGGTGATCATTCTCGAAGTAGGCCCGCAAAATTTCACCATAGCCGATCATGCCGAGCATCGTTTTTTGATCTTCACTGACAATCAGCGCTTCAATTTTCTGCTGTTGTAATAACCGAGCAGCCTGTTCAATTGACTCATCAGGATGAATGAAGGTCGGTGTTTCCATATACGCGTCAGCTCTTTTTTTGTAAAGTTCCCGGTCGTCTTGCTCATCAGTCGTCGAGCTTTTATATTTGACTTCATCATATAAACTTTTCATCAAATGACTGATGCCATCCATGACGACTTTTGAAAACTGGGTATTGTTCGACATGATTTCCAAGAACGATTCACGTTCGAAACATAGCGTCTTAATAGGCTCAAGTGCTTGAACAGAAAAGCGCATTTCTCCGCTTGTGAGGAGAATCATGACTCCGATCAAGTCACCAGGATAATAGAACCGGACTGAAAGTTGACGTCCATTCGAACGGTGCATGATATTTTTGGCGAGACCAGAGATTAAGAAGTGGATGTCAATCGTATCATCTGCTTGGTCTTCATGGATCAAAAACTCATTCTTACTGTATTCCTTAACGACAGCCTTACCGAATATCGCGTCAAACTCTTCTTCTGATAATAAATCAAAAGGGTACTGCTTTTTAAATAATTCAAATTCTTCCACAGATCAAAACTCCTTCATTATATGTGTCAGTCTTCATTCTTAAATCGACCTTTCGTCAAGTTCCTTTTTCGATCACGGTGAAGAATGAATCCTCCGATAAAAGCGAGTCCCCCAACAACGAAAAGAACCCCGGCGATCCCTTGTAAGACCATATGAAAAAATATAGGGTGAAACTCACCGAATAGAGCATCCCTGATCAGCTTAATTCCATAAACAGCAACGATTCCGGGTATGACTAAGATGAGCAAAGCAATTAATCTCATAAGCGAATATCTCCTTCATTTATTCCATCCTCAGTATATCAAATGGCGAAGGTAGAGGGAATACCATAAGGGTTGCTAAAACGTGCAGAATAGGATAGGATAAAGTTACGCAAAAAATTGCAGGGTGTGGTGAAATGAAACGTGTATTAATTGTAGGTGCAGGTAAAGGTGGTACAGCCCTGTTGCAGTTGTTGAATGAGACAGATCGCATGGAAGTCGTTGCGATTACAGATATCGATTCAAGGGCTGCTGGTTTTTCTCTTGCAAAGAAGTATGGCATCCCGACCCACAGAGATTGGCGAGATTGGATACATAAAGACATTGACATTGTGATTGAAGCGACGGGGAGCGATGAAGTGTTTGAGGAAATACGTTCCGAGCGAAAGCGCACAACGGTGTTGATTCCAGGATCAGTAGCCTATATCACTTCGGAATTGCTAGAAGAAAAAGAATCGTTAGTCCAAAAGTTAAAACAACAGACTGAAAACCAACATTTGATATTGAATAGTATCCATGACGGCATGATTGTCATCGCGGATAACGGAAACGTTTCATTTATGAATCGCAGTGCAGAACGGATACTAGAGATGGATCGAACGTGTGTTGTTGGGAAGCCGGTGAAAGGAATTATTCCAGGTTCGAGATTACCCCATTTATTACAGTCACGGGAGAAAGAAATCAACCAAAAGCTTGAGCTTGACAATGGGAAGAAAGTAATCACGACAAGGATTCCAATGATAGGACAAGACCAAAGGGTCATAGGGGCCTATGCCGTGTTCAAGGATATTACGGAAGTGGTGGATTTAGCTGAAGAAATCACAGACCTTAAAGAAGTCAAAACCATGCTCGAAGCGATTATCCATTCCTCAGATGAGGCGATTTCTGTCGTAGACGAAAATGGAAACGGTTTAATGATCAACCCTGCTTACACGAGAATTACAGGACTTAAGGAAGGAGACATTGTTGGCAAGCCGGCAACCGTCGATATTTCTGAAGGTGAGAGTATGCACATGAAGGTCCTGAACACCAGGAGGCCAGTTCGTGGGGTCAGGTTGAAAGTAGGGCCTTCCAAGAAAGATGTTCTGGTCAATGTAGCACCTGTCATCGTTGATGGGAAGTTGAAGGGGAGTGTGGGTGTTCTTCATGATGTATCGGAGATTCAGTCGCTTACAAGTGAGTTGAGAAGAGCGCGTCAAATCATCCGTAGCTTGGAAGCGAAATACACATTTGATGACATCATCGGAAGTTCGAATGAAATGACGCTTGCCCTTGAACAAGCGAAGGTCGGGGCGAAAACGCCAGCGACTGTTCTTCTTAGAGGTGAGTCTGGCACAGGGAAAGAGTTATTTGCTCACGCCATTCATAATGAGAGTGAGAGGCGACATAATAAGTTTATCCGTGTCAATTGTGCGGCTATAGCTGAGTCTCTTTTAGAGAGTGAACTGTTCGGCTATGAGGACGGAGCATTCTCTGGTGCGAAGCGGGGAGGAAAGAAAGGGCTTTTCGAAGAAGCGAATTATGGAAGTATTTTCTTAGACGAAATCGGGGAACTTACGCTTGCGATGCAGGCGAAGTTGCTTAGAGTTCTGCAAGAGAATGAACTGATCCGTGTCGGGGGAACGAAACCAGTTCATGTTGACGTTCGGGTCATAGCGGCGACGAACCTCAATCTAGAAAAAGCGATCATGATGAAAACTTTTCGAGAAGACCTTTACTACCGTCTCAATCGCTTACCCATTTACATCCCCCCTTTACGAGAGAGGGCGGGAGATATTGAACTATTAACGGACCATTTGATCCAAAGGTTAAATGATGACTATGGTCGAAACGTAACAAGTCTGGATGCTAAAGCCCTTGAAAAGTTGGAAGCGTACGATTGGCCAGGCAATGTGAGAGAACTAGAAAATATTATCGGGCGGGCTATGATTTACATGGATCATTTGGAAGAAACGATTCGTGCCGATCATATCCCGAGGCTGAAGGTTGAAACAGAACGCGAACTCGATCATTCTAAAGCAACGTGGTTGGGTGAGACATTGCAGCAAGCCGTGGATGACTTTGAGAGGAAATTGTTGGCGGACGCATTCAGGGCACATAATTTTAATAAGACACAAACAGCGAAAGCTTTGGGTATTTCCATACGGAACCTTTATTATAAGTTAGAGAAATATGGTTTAGACAAAGATAGCATGCAAGATTCTTCATAATGCAAGAAGTTGCATAGTAACGTCAGTCTCTATGCCCATGTATTTAGCTTTAGAATTGGCATGAAACTTGCATGTATGAAAGTGGAGAGGTGACATCATGAAATCATTAGACGAACTAATTCAACGGGTAGATCAGTCGAACGTGAAGACCGTGGCTGTCGCTCAGGCAGCAGATGAAGAAGTGCTTAAAGCCGTGAAGCAAGCTCTTGATAAGGGTCTTGCCTCCTTCTTACTCGTAGGAGAAAGCATACAGATTGAACAAGTTGCAAGAACGGCGGAGTTGGACCTTGACCAAGCAGGAGTCGAAATCGTCAGCTGTGAGGAAAGTAAGGCTGCGATGGAAGCGGTCAAATCGGTTCATGAACAAAAAGCTCATGTAGTGATGAAGGGACATATTGATACCAAGTCTTTGCTTAAAGCGGTTCTGAATAAGGAATTCGGTTTAAGGGGGAAAGGGGTTTTGTCACATGTAGCTTTATTTGAAGTTCCTGGACGCGACAATTTGATTTTCTTAACGGACTCTGCCATGAATATCGCGCCTTCGTTAGAAGAGAAGGTTCATATTTTGAATAATGCTGTTCATGTCGCAAGAAAAGCGGGGTGGAAACAACCTAAGGTGGCTCCTTTAGCTGCTGTAGAGGTCGTGAACCCTGCGATGCCAGCTACGCATGATGCGGCAATCTTGACTCAAATGAACCGTCGTGGCCAAATCAAAGACTGTCTAGTCGATGGGCCACTTGCTTTTGACAATGCAGTCGATCGAGACGCCGCAGAGCAGAAAGGCGTTCAGTCAGAAGTCGCCGGTCAAGCTGATATATTGTTGGTCCCAACTATTGAAGTGGCCAATGCTTTATATAAATCATTCATGTATTTTGCGAATGCGAAAGTAGCAGCCGTCATTAGTGGAGCGAAAGCCCCTATTGTTTTGACGTCCCGCGCAGATACAGCCGAGAGTAAAGTGTACTCACTCGCTCTAGCCTTACAATCTAGTAACTCATAGGAGGAATTTATAATGGAAATATTCAAGTATATGAAAGAATACGATTACGAACAATTGGTGCTTTGTCAGGATGAACAGTCAGGATTAAAAGCGATTATCGCGATTCATGATACAACACTAGGGCCGGCACTTGGTGGCACACGTATGTGGACATATGCTTCTGAAGAAGATGCGATTGAAGATGCTCTGCGCCTTGCCAAAGGGATGACTTATAAAAATGCGGCAGCAGGCCTGAATCTTGGTGGTGGAAAAACGGTTATCATCGGGGATCCTAAGAAAGACAAGAACGAAGAGTTGTTCCGTGCTTTCGGACGTTACATTCAAGGGCTCAATGGCCGTTACATCACAGCAGAAGACGTGGGGACTACTGTACAGGATATGGATTTGATTCACGAGGAGACGGACTATGTGACTGGAATCTCTCCAGCCTTCGGTTCATCAGGAAATCCTTCTCCGGTAACAGCTTACGGCGTTTATCGTGGGATGAAGGCAGCGGCTAAAGAAGGATTCGGATCCGATTCGCTTGAAGGCAAAACCATTGCTGTACAAGGTGTCGGAAACGTGGCATACAAGCTTTGCCGTCACTTACACGAAGAAGGCGCGAAGTTGATTGTTACCGATATCAATAAAGAAGCCGTTCAGCGCGCGGTTGAAGAATTTGGTGCCGAAGCGGTAGAACCTGATGAAATCTACGGCGTGGAATGTGATATTTATGCTCCGTGTGCACTAGGCGCGACCATTAATGATGAGACCATTCCTCAAATTAAGGCGAAAGTCATTGCAGGAGCTGCCAATAATCAGTTGAAAGAAACGCGTCACGGAGATATCTTACACGAGAAAGGCGTCGTGTACACACCTGATTACGTCATCAATGCTGGTGGAGTCATCAATGTCGCGGACGAGCTACACGGTTACAACAAAGAAAGAGCGATGAAGCGTGTCGAGACGATTTACGACAATCTTGCCCGCGTATTTGAAATCTCTCGCAGAGACAATATTCCTACGTATAAGGCTGCTGACCGCATGGCTGAGGAGCGTATCGAACGTATGCGTAAATCTCGTAGCCAATTCTTACAAAATGGTCAACACATCCTTTCTAGAAAATAAGTAACGGAGGTCAAAGACAGTGCATACTCATCGAATTCTAGTCATCAACCCAGGCTCCACTTCAACAAAGATCGGCGTCTTTGACGATGAAGAAGTCATATTTGAAAAAACGATCCGTCATCAACCGGATGAGGTGAATCAATATAAACGTATCATCGATCAATATGAGTTCAGAAAACAAGTAATTCTGGATGAATTGGATCAAGAAGGGATCAGCATCAGTAAGCTTAGCGCCGTGTGTGGACGCGGCGGCTTGCTTCGTCCCATCGAAGGTGGTACTTACGAAGTGAATGAAGCGATGTTAGAGGATTTGAAGAACGGATACAACGGAGAGCATGCCTCAAATCTCGGTGGAATGATCGCTCATGAAATTGCTCGAAGCTTGAATATCGGTGCCTACATCGTCGACCCGGTCGTTGTCGATGAATTACATGATTTAGCCCGTGTTTCGGGTGTTCCTGAAATTCCACGTAAAAGTATCTTTCATGCGCTCAATCAGAAAGCCGTAGCAAGACGTGCTGCCAAAGACTTAGAGAAACCATACAGGGATACACGCTTGATTGTTACTCATATGGGTGGCGGCATAACTGTTGGAGCCCATGCCGGAGGGCGCGTCATTGATGTGAATAACGGTCTTCATGGAGACGGCCCGTTTTCCCCGGAAAGAGCTGGAACAGTACCTGCTGGTGACCTAGTATCTCTTTGCTTCTCAGGGCAATACTACCGGGATGAAGTGATGAAGAAGTTAGTGGGACAAGGCGGATTGATGGCCTATCTCGATACGAACGATGCCCGGGAAGTTGAGAAAATGGTCGAGCACGGAGACCAAAAAGCATCACTCGTTTACGAATCGATGGCTTATCAAATCGCGAAAGAAATAGGTAGTATGAGTGCAGTGCTTGAAGGGAAAGTCGATGCTATCGCCTTGACGGGAGGACTGGCTTATGGCAAAAAGTTTGTCGAGGAGATTTCCAAACGTGTTCACTGGATTGCTGATGTCCTCGTCTACCCTGGTGAGAATGAGCTGGAAGCGCTCAATGAAGGAACGCTTCGTGTATTAAATAACGAGGAAGTACCTAAACAGTACCCGAATTTTGCAGAATAAAAAGGAGAGTACCTATGGCTGAAGAGTATGATCTAGTCGTTTTAGGAGGCGGAACAGGTGGCTATGTTGCTGCCATCCGTGCTTCTAAGTTAGGGTTAAAAGTCGCAATCGTGGAAAAGCGTGAGCTTGGCGGAACATGCTTGCACAGAGGATGTATTCCTTCCAAAGCGTTGCTTCGGAGTGCAGAAGTTTTCCGTCAAACGAAAGAAGCAGACGAATATGGCGTCACAACACAAGAGCCAACTCTGAACTTTGTGAAAGTTCAAGAGCGAAAACAATCGATTGTCGATACGCTACATAAAGGCGTTCAAGGATTGATGCAAAAAGGGAAGATTGATGTCTATGAAGGATTCGGACGCATCCTAGGGCCTTCTATTTTCTCACCGACAGCCGGAACGATTTCTGTTGAGATGAATAATGGAGAAGAAAACGAAATGCTTATTCCGAAGAACGTACTGGTTGCTACAGGTTCTAGTCCGAAGTCATTGCCTGGATTGGAAGTGGATGGTGAATTGATCATGACTTCCGACGATGCGCTATACATGGAGAGTCTACCTGAGTCGATCATCATCGTAGGTGGAGGTGTCATCGGAATTGAGTGGGCATCGATGCTTGCTGATTTTGGAGTCGGCGTGACAGTTCTCGAATATCTTCCTACCATCCTTCCAACAGAAGATCAGGATGTTTCCAAGGAAATGTTGAAGCAAATGAAAAACAAAGGTGTAAACGTTATCACGAGTGCGAAAGTGATGCCGGATACATTAGATAAGTCCAATGGGATCTCGATTCAAGCAGAAGTTGACGGTGAAACCGTTACGTATGAAGCAGATCGGATGCTTGTATCTGTAGGTCGTTCAGCGAATGTCACGAACATTGGTCTTGAAAATACAGATATTGTCGTCGAAAACGGATTTGTGCAAACAAACGACATGTATCAAACAAAAGAAAGTCATATTTATGCCATCGGAGACGTAATAGGTGGAATGATGCTCGCGCATGTCGCTTCACATGAAGGGATCGTAGCAGTTGAGCATATGGCTGATAAGAAGCCTCATCCCATCAATACGGAACAAGTGCCAACTTGCATTTACTCAAACCCAGAAGTTGCAAGCGTTGGATTGACGCAACAACAAGCCGAAGATCAAGGTTATGAAATCAAAGTTGGTAAATTCCCGTTCCAAGCTGTCGGAAAAGCGCTTGTGTACGGCGAGAAAGATGGTTTTGTCAAAGTCATTGCCGATAAAAATACCGATGATCTGTTAGGCGTTCATATGGTTGGACCTCATGTAACGGATATGATTTCTGAAGCGGGGCTCGCAAAAGTACTGGATGCTACACCATGGGAGATTGCTGAGAGCATTCATCCCCACCCAACGCTTGCCGAAGCGATTGGAGAGGCCGCTATGGCTGTTGATGGAAACCAAATTCATGGATAAAGATTAAAGGAGGGAATCTCATGGCTGAAAACCGCCATAAGTCTTTAGGATTAAGTGATGATGAAGTATTAGACATGTTCCGCACAATGCTGCTTGCAAGAAAGATCGATGAACGCATGTGGTTGCTGAACCGTGCTGGTAAAATCCCGTTCGTTATTTCCTGTCAAGGTCAAGAGGCAGCCCAAGTAGGGGCTTCTTATGCATTAGATCGAGATAAGGACTACGCACTACCATACTATCGTGATATGGGTGTCGTATTATCTTTCGGGATGACGGCTAAAGATTTGATGCTATCCGGATTTGCGAAAGCGGAAGACCCGAACTCTGGTGGAAGGCAAATGCCAGGTCACTTTGGGCAGAAGAAAAACCGAATCGTTACGGGCTCCTCGCCTGTTACGACGCAAGTTCCACATGCAGTGGGCATTGCGCTTGCAGGAAAAATGGAGAAAAAGGATTTTGTTTCACTGGTTACATTCGGTGAAGGCTCGTCCAACCAAGGTGATTTCCATGAAGGGGCAAACTTCGCTGGTGTCCATAAGTTGCCTGTCATTTTCATGGTCGAAAACAACAAGTACGCCATCTCCGTGCCTGTTTCCAAGCAGCTGGCTTGTGAAAAAGTATCGGATCGCGCCATTGGGTATGGTATGCCTGGGGAAACAGTAGACGGAAATGATCCACTTGCTGTATATGAAGTCGTGAAAGCAGCTGCTGATCGCGGACGCAAGGGAGAAGGACCAACGCTTGTCGAAACCGTTTCGTACCGTTTGACCCCTCACTCCAGTGATGATGATGACCGTACGTATCGTGAAAAAGAAGAAGTGGAAGAGGCGAAGAAGAAAGATTCGATCGTCACTTTTGCAAATTACTTACGCGAACAGAACATTCTAACGGAAGAAAAAGAAGAAGCAATGAACAAAGAAATTGATGATTTAGTCAATGAAGCGACGGATTATGCTGAGAATGCGGCCTATGCCGAAGCGGAATCAGCTATGAAATACGTATACGAAGAGTAAGGAGGGGGAAGAACGATGCCAGTTATATCTTATATTCAAGCAGTTACTCAAGCTTTAAAAGAAGAAATGCAACGCGATGAGAAAGTATTTGTTTTAGGTGAAGATGTAGGGAAGCGCGGAGGAGTATTCCGTGCAACAGATGGCTTGTACGATGAATTCGGTGAGGATCGTGTACTAGACACGCCCTTAGCAGAATCTGCAATCGCTGGAGTAGGAATCGGTGCAGCTATGTACGGGATGCGTCCTGTTGCGGAAATGCAGTTCGCTGATTTTATCATGCCAGCAGTGAACCAAATCATTTCTGAAGCAGCAAAAATCCGCTATCGTTCCAATAATGATTGGCAAGCACCGATTACGATCCGTGCCCCGTATGGTGGTGGCGTACACGGAGCCTTGTATCATTCCCAATCTGTGGAAGCGGTATTCGCGAACCAACCAGGTTTGAAAATCGTCATGCCTTCCACCCCTTACGATGTGAAGGGTTTATTGAAAGCATCCATCCGTGACAATGACCCTGTGTTGTTCTTTGAGCATAAGCGTGCTTACCGCTTGATCAAAGGAGAAGTTCCGGAAGAGGATTACACATTGCCAATCGGAAAAGCGGACGTTAAGCGTGAAGGCTCAGACATTACCGTCATTACGTACGGACTCTGCGTACACTTCGCTCTCCAGGCGGCTGAGAAGCTTGCTGAAGAGGGAATTGATGCGCACATCCTGGACTTGCGTACGGTTTATCCTTTAGATAAAGAAGGAATTATCGAAGCAGCATCAAAAACAGGTAAAGTCCTTCTTGTAACGGAAGACAATAAAGAGGGCGGTATCATTTCAGAAGTGTCAGCGATCATCAGTGAGAACTGCCTGTTCGACCTAGATGCTCCTGTACAACGCTTAGCTGGTCCTGATGTACCTTCTATGCCTTACGCACCGACTATGGAAAAACACTTTATGATGAATCCGGATAAAGTTGAAAAAGCGATGCGCGACCTCGCCGAATTTTAAGAAGGAGGGATTCCTGTGGGTTTAGAAAAAATCAATATGCCTCAGCTTGGAGAAAGTGTCACGGAAGGTACTATCAGCACGTGGCTCGTCCAACCTGGTGATTCTGTAAATAAATATGATCCGATTGCGGAAGTAATGACAGATAAGGTAAACGCGGAAGTGCCTTCTTCCTTTACAGGTACGATAAAAGAGTTAGTAGCCCAAGAAGGTGATACGATCGAAGTCGGCGATTTAATGTGTCACATTGAAGTTGAAGGGGCTGGATCCGTATCTGAAGAAGAGTCCGCGCCTCAGAAAGAAGAAAAAGCACCGGCTGAACCTTCTGGTGGAAAAGCTGATGCCAAAGAGCCTAAGAAAGAGTCTAAGCCTAAGAAAGACGAAGGCAATAAGAAGCGCTATTCACCAGCCGTTATGACGCTTGCTCAAGAACACGATATCGATTTGAATCAAGTCGATGGTTCTGGACGCGGTGGACGTATCACTCGTAAAGATATCGAGAAGATTATCGAGAGTGGCGACATTCCGACAAGCGACGAAGCTCCTGCTAATGAAGCAGAGGCTCAGAAACAAGCACCAGCTGCTCCATCTGAAGCACCAGCTGCACCTGCACAACCTTCCGCTCCAAACGTTCAAGCAGGAGAAGGGGACGTGGAGATTCCAGTTACGGGTGTTCGGAAAGCCATTGCATCGAATATGGTGAAATCGACAACCGAGATCCCGCACGCATGGATGATGGTTGAGGTCGATGTGACCAATCTTGTCGAACTTCGTAATGCGAAGAAGAATAAATTCAAACAACAGGAAGGCTATAGCCTGACGTATTTCGCTTTCTTCGTGAAAGCTGTTGCCCAAGCGCTCAAAGAGTATCCAGAGCTGAACAGTATGTGGGCGGGAGACAAAATCATCCAGAAAAAAGCCATCAACCTGAATATCGCTGTGGCAAAAGATGATCAACTGTTCGTCCCTGTCATCCGGGACGCCGACGAAAAAAGCATCAAAGGGATTGCGAAAGACATCACGGAACTTGCGGGCAAAGCCCGTCAAGGCAAGCTGACTTCAAAAGACATGGAAGGCGGTACCTTTACAGTCAACAACACAGGCTCATTCGGATCTGTGCAGTCCATGGGTGTCATCAACCACCCTCAGGCCGCGATTTTGCAAGTAGAATCCATCGTCAAGAAGCCTGTCTTCCAAAACGGCATGTTCGGTGCGCGTGACATGGTCAACTTATGTCTATCGCTCGATCACCGTGTATTGGATGGTCTTGTAGCTGGAAACTTCCTTGCGCGCGTGAAAGAAATTCTAGAAAAAATGTCTGAAGACCATACATCGATTTATTAATAGATGGATAGAAGCGTTCTGCCTAAGGCAGGGCGTTTCTTTTTTTGTCTTAATACATGTAGGTTCTAGACGGTTTTTCATTCAATTATTCAATAAAAGTGTGTTGAAAACCTGAGTCACAGCAGGTTTAATTGGACCAAAATGCGTTCGTTCAAAAATGTATGAAGCATACAATCAATCCCTTCACTATGAAAGGGTGCTGAAAATATCGGAACATCTAGATGAATTACTGAACAAACTAGAAGAGCTGAAAAATCGACATGATGATCCGGTTTGATTCATTGAATCCAAGATGAGGGCTACAACACGTTTCGAACTGATGTTTCTTTCCATTGAAAGCGAATGAAGAACTTGGTAGAATATTGATAGTACTTAATAAAGGAGCCATGTATATGGATTTCAATATTTATATGAACGATGTCGTATCGCAAGCACGCGATGAAATATCGAAAGCAGGATACGAGCAGTTAACAACACCTGAAGAGGTGGATCAAGCCTTAAATCAAAAAGGGACGACCCTTGTCATGATCAACTCCGTTTGTGGTTGCGCGGGAGGTATTGCACGACCTGCTGCTTCACACGCCATCCATTATGATAAGCGTCCAGACCATTTAGTGACAGTCTTCGCTGGTCAGGATCGTGATGCGACAAACCGTGCGAGAGAGTATTTCGAGGGATATCCTCCTTCATCTCCATCATTCGCCCTTCTGAAAGATGGAAAAATTCAAACGATGGTTGAGCGTCATGATATTGAAGGATTCGATCCAATGCAAGTAATTGGTAAGCTTCAGAAGAGCTTTGACGAGTATTGTGAAGAAGTATAAGAGATGCGGGATCTTTGTTTCATACAAAGATCCCCTTTTTGGTTGAAAGAGGAGAGAGACCTGTGAAAATTGGTTATCGAACAATCAAGACAGCGCTAGGGACGCCATTTGCTATTTGGCTAGCACAAATGTTACAGCTGGATAATTTCGCATCGGCAGGGATTTTGACGATCCTTTGCATTCAGATTACGAGAAAGAAATCCATTCTATCTGCCTGGCACCGGTTTGCAGCCTGCCTTATTGCGATGGCTCTTTCATATGTGTTTTTTGAACTGGTAGGATACCATCCGCTTGCTATCGGAATGATGCTCTTTGCCTTCATCCCCGTTACGGTATGGTTGAAGTTGACACCCGGTATCGTGACGAGTTCTGTTATCATTCTTCATTTATATGGTTCGGGATCCATTGGCTGGGACGTGATATGGAATGAACTGGTGTTGATTACAGTGGGAATCGGAACGGCGTTGCTTTTGAATTTGTATATGCCGAGCTTGGAGAATAAGCTGGACGAATACCAGCGGGAAGTGGAGTACAATTTCTCGATTATCCTGAAGGAGCTTGCTACTTACTTGAAAGAGGGTAACGAACAGTGGATTGGCAGAGAGTTGACCCATACAGCTGATGTCTTAGAGAAAGCGAAGTCTCTGGCCTTCCGAGATGTAGAGAATCATTTGTTACGCACACATAATCATTACTATCACTACTTTCATATGCGTACGAAGCAATTCGAATTACTTGAACGAATGCTTCCGCTCGTCAGTCAAATATCGGAATCGTATGCTCATGGCTTCACGATTGCTGACTTTTTTGAGGAGTTAGCAGAAGCGGTCCATTCAGGGAATACGGCTGTCATCTATTTGAGGAAACTAAAGGTAATGAAAGATGAGTTTCGCCAAGATCGGTTACCTGAATCCAGAGAAGAGTTTGAAGTTAGAGCGAGCTTGTATCATCTGTTGAATCAAATAGAGGAATACTTAATTATTAAACGTTCCTTTAAGAAAAGTGACGTATAAGCAAATAGCCAAGCAGGGAAACTAAGCAAAAAGAGGGTGTATGCCGTGCACGTAATTTTGCTGTTGATGTCCATCACTCTATTTCCCTGGTCGTTTCAAGAGGACACGGTTTTGTTCGTGAACAAAGAAACCCATGAGGTAGCTCTTTTTGAAAATGGAACAGAAACATTCAGAGCCCCAGCTGCCATTGGTAAAACCGATGACCTGACTCCTGAGGGAACTTTTAACATTCAAGTGAAAGCGAAAGACCCGTATTACAGGAAAAAAGATATTCCTGGTGGAGTCCCAGAAAATCCTCTCGGAAGTCGCTGGATCGGGTTTGATGCAAGGGATACGGATGGAAGGATCTATGGAGTACACGGGACGAATCAGCCTGAATCTATAGGGAAGTCTGTTTCGGCGGGCTGCATTCGTTTAACGAATGAAAAAGTAGAGCAACTTTACGATCTCATTCCTAAAGGAGCAGAGGTTGTCATTGTAAAGAGTGGAGAGTCCATGGACAAGCTTTATGAACAATGGGACAAACAAAAATGGAAACTTCATTTAACGTAAGAAAAGCCGAGGATGGCCATCCTCGGCTTTTTTGCTGCTTTTTTTATAAGAAGTAAGTGGCGCCCATCAATAGAGATGATAGGACCATGGAAAGAATCATGATATAGATGATCACTTTCATACGGCGTTCGCGCTTTGATCTTTTCTTCTGTGTTGCCAAGGTATAAAACCTCCTTCTCACTCGGATCCTACCAAACATTCTACCGAAAAAACATCATTTGGACAAGGGAGCAAAATGAATTACAATAGTATTGTGAAAACAATTAATTTTTAAACAAGTAAGCGCTTAGATTTGGTATGCTAGAAGGGCAGAGATAAAGAGAAGGGAGCTTAAATAAATGACAAAACCCTATGATGAACTGAAACAAGAGTGGGAGAAGGATGTTGAGATGACGACCCAACGGTTCCCAGAGCGAAAAGAAGCTTTCCAAACAAGTTCAGAGCTTCCTATCAATCGCATTTATACGCCTGATCAAGGAAATGCAAGCTATGAAGAAAAGATCGGGTTTCCTGGTCAATATCCCTACACGAGAGGAATCCAACCTACTATGTATCGCAGTAGGTATTGGACGATGCGTCAATATGCAGGCTTTGGGTCTGCTGAGGAAACGAATGAGCGTTTCCGTTATTTATTAGATCAAGGGCAGACGGGTCTGTCGGTGGCATTCGACTTGCCGACACAAATTGGATATGACTCTGATGACCCTATGGCTGATGGGGAAGTCGGGAAAGTTGGCGTAGCCATCGATTCCTTGCATGATATGGAACAGCTTTTCGATCAAATCCCGTTAGATAAAGTCAGCACATCGATGACGATCAATGCACCGGCATCGATTCTGCTGGCGATGTACATAGCGGTGGGGGAGAAGCAGGGTGTCTCTCCCGCACAATTAACGGGAACGATTCAAAATGATATCTTAAAAGAATATATTGCACGAGGGACATACATTTATCCGCCTAAACCATCGATGCGTTTAATTACCGATATCTTTGCGTATTGTCAGGAAAATTTACCGAAATTCAATACGATCAGTATTTCCGGTTACCATATCCGTGAGGCAGGATCCACGGCTGTTCAAGAAGTCGCTTTTACTATTGCGAACGGTATGGCTTACGTAGATGCCGCCATAGAAGCAGGACTTGAAGTGGATCAATTCGCACCGAGGCTCGCCTTTTTCTTCAATGCGCACAATCAATTTTTCGAAGAAGCAGCTAAATTCCGAGCGGCGAGACGGATGTGGGCGAGTATTATGAAAGACCACTACGGTGCACAAAATCCGAAGAGTTGGAAATTACGATTCCATACCCAAACGGGTGGAAGTACGTTGACCGCCCAACAACCTGATAACAACATCGTTCGCGTAACATTGCAAGCGCTTGCAGCTGTTATGGGAGGGACGCAAAGCTTGCATACGAATTCTCGTGACGAAGCACTCGCTTTGCCTACAGAGGAATCGGCACGAATCGCTCTCAGAACGCAGCAAATCATTGCAAACGAGAGTGGTGTAGCCGATACGATTGATCCTCTAGGTGGCTCCTATTATGTTGAAGCTCTGACTGACCAAATTGAACAAGAAGCAAATGCTTACATCGAACGGATTCAACAGATCGGTGGAGCTGTTCAAGCAGTTGAAGAAGGGTTTATGCAGCGTGAAATCCATGCGGCAGCCTATGAAGCACAGAAACGTATGGAATCAAATGAAGATATCGTTGTCGGGCTGAATGAATATCAAGTAGAAGAAGAGATACATGCGGACCTTTTACGTGTAGACGAGGCGTTGGAGAAATCCCAAATTGAAAAAACGAAACATGTGAGAGAGACCCGTGACCAACCGGCTGTTGACGAGTCACTTAGAAAACTGAGAGAAGCGGCTCAACTCAATCAAAACGTTATGCCACACATCGTAGAAGCTGTGAAAGTCTATGCAACGGTCGGGGAGATTGCAAACGTATTAAGAGATGAGTTTGGTGAATATACGGGAATGTAGGAGAGGATGATGACGATGAAACCAATTCGAGTTTTAATAGCGAAGCCAGGACTTGACGGACATGACCGCGGGGCACTCATTATAGCGCAAGCCTTACGTGACCATGGGATGGAAGTCATTTATACAGGACTTCGTCAGTCAGCCGTACAAATCGCTCGAGCAGCGATTCAAGAGGACGTAGATGTCGTTGGACTGTCTTCTTTGTCCGGTGCGCATAAGTCGCTTTTTCCAAAAGTGGTAGAAGCTTTAGAAAATGAAAATGCAGCGGATATTCCTGTAATCGGCGGTGGGGTCATCCCTGCAGAAGATATTCCTTATTTAGAGGAGCATGGCGTGAAGAAGATCTTCACGAGTGGTTCGCCGACGGATGCCATCGCTGTTTATATCAAGCAGTTGTTTGAGGGACAGGCTATTGAATCTCCAAAGAAAATTGCGCACATCGGAATTGCTGTTGAAAGTATCGATCTATCGCTGCCATTTTATCAACATACTTTAGGTTTATCGCTTGAAGCGGTAGAAGAGGTAGAGTCGGAACAAGTCAAAGTGGCGTTTCTGAAAATAGGGGAGACGATGTTCGAACTATTAGAGCCTCTGAGTGAGAGCTCGCCTATCCAAAGCTTTTTGACAAAAAAAGGACCAGGTGTCCATCATATTGCTTTAGAAGTCGATGATATTCATAAACGACTTGAGCAATATCAATCGCAAGGGATCAAGCTCATTCATGAGACACCGAAAGATGGTGCTCACGATAGTCAAATTGCCTTTCTACACCCGAAAGCAGCGAATGGGGTCTTGTTTGAATTAAGTCAGCCAAAGGAGTGAGTCGGAGTGGACATATTTGATAAAATCAATGAATTATATGATAAGCGGCGCCAAGTTCAGCTTGGCGGTGGCGATGAACGAATTGATAAACAACATGAAAAAGGGAAATGGACGGCACGGGAGCGGATCGATTATTTAGTCGATGATGGCTCATTCGTGGAATTGAATCCTTTTATTGAACATCGACATGATGCGTTTGGTATGGACGGAAAACAAGCCCCAGGAGAAGGGGTTGTGACAGGATACGGAAAAGTCGGTGGACGTCCGATTTACTTATTCGCCCAGGACTTTACTGTTTACGGCGGAGCGCTTGGTGAAATGCATGCGAAAAAAATCGCGGCTGTGATGGACCTTGCGGCTAAAAATGGGACGCCTTTCATCGGACTGAATGATTCTGGCGGTGCGCGGATACAGGAAGGCGTGTCTTCACTGGATGGATATGGACAAGTCTTTTACCGAAATTCCATTTATTCAGGGGTGATTCCGCAAATCTCTGTCATATTGGGGCCATGTGCTGGTGGTGCCGTGTACTCTCCTGCAATAACCGATTTTGTGATCATGGTGGAGAAAACGTCCCAAATGTTCATTACGGGTCCAAAAGTCATTGAAACGGTGACAGGTGAACAAATTTCCGCTGAAGATCTCGGAGGAGCTGGTGTTCACAATAGTCTTAGTGGAAACGCCCATCTGAAGACGCCGGATGAAGCAAGCGCATTAGATGCCGTGAAGGACCTCGTCAGTTACCTACCTGCAAACAACAAGGAACAGCCACCTCGTCTTGAAGTGGAAGAGGAAGACGATTATCGCCCAGACATAACGGACCGAATTCCGTTTGATCCGATCCGTCCTTATGATGTACGCATCATAATTGATGAAGTCGTCGATCAGGATTCATTCTTTGAGATTCATCAAGACTTTGCTAAAAACATCGTCGTAGGTTTTGCCCGTATCAAAGGCCGTACGGTCGGTCTTGTGTGCAACCAACCGAAATATATGGCTGGTGGTCTCGATATCGACTCTAGTGATAAAGCGGCGCGTTTCATCCGTGTGTGTGACTCGTTCAATATTCCACTGATTACGTTCGAAGACGTGACAGGTTTCTTCCCTGGAATCAAACAAGAACACGGGGGTATCATAAGACACGGAGCGAAGATCCTATATGCCTACTCAGAAGCGACGGTACCTAAACTCACCGTGATTACGAGAAAAGCCTATGGCGGGGCTTATGTTGCATTAAATAGTAAATCGATCGGTGCAGACCTCGTGTATGCTTGGCCGAATGCCGAGATCGCTGTAATGGGTCCAGAAGGTGCTGCCAATATCATTTTTGCCAAAGATATCAAGAATAGTGAGAATCCTGAAGAAATGCGACAAGAAAAGATCAATGAATACCGTGAGCGGTTTGCAAACCCATACGTTGCAGCAGGACTCGGAATGGTCGATGATGTCATCGATCCACGCGAGACCCGTCAGACGTTGATCAAGTCGCTTGAAATGCTTGAAAACAAACAAGAAGATCGTCCATATAAGAAGCACGGGAATATCCCTCTGTAATTGACACGCCGGCTTAGTTCCGCTAACGTACTAAGAGGTAGTGTTTACATATGAAGGAGGACATATATCATGGTAGCGATTAATAAAGAGCGTCTATTAGAAGGGTTTTTAGAACTCGTTCAAATTGATTCTGAAACGAAAGAAGAAGCAACGATAGCAAAGGTCCTGAAGGAAAAGTTCGAATCACTCGGTCTTGAGGTATTAGAAGACAACGCCAAAGAAGTGACAGGGCATGGAGCCAACAACCTGATTTGTAACTTGAAAGGTTCGAAAGATGGAGCGGATCCCATCTACTTTACATCGCATATGGACACAGTAGTTCCCGGCAATGGAGTGAAGCCTTCCATTGAGGACGGCTACATTGTCACAGACGGAACAACGATTCTGGGTGCTGACGACAAAGCGGGTGTTGCTGCTATTTTAGAAGCTATCCGTTCATTGAAAGAACAGAATATAGAGCACGGTGACTTGCAATTTGTCATCACAGTAGGAGAAGAGAGTGGCCTTGTAGGGGCAAAAGCACTGGACAGCTCCTTATTGAATGCGAAATACGGCTACGCACTTGATAGTGATGGGAAAGTGGGCAACATCATTGTCGCTGCTCCAACACAGGCAAAAATCAATGCGATCGTAAAAGGTAAGACCGCACATGCTGGTGTGGCTCCCGAAAAAGGAGTCTCCGCTATCACATTAGCTTCAAAAGCTGTTGCGAAGATGCCGCTTGGTCGTATTGATGATGAAACGACAGCGAACATCGGACGTTTTGAAGGTGGTCAAAAAACGAATATCGTTTGTGATCACGTCGAAATATTAGCAGAAGCCCGCTCATTGGTTCCTGAGAAGATGGAAGCGCAAGTCGAGAAAATGAAAAAGGCTTTCCTCGAAACGGCTGAAGAAATGGGAGGCGAAGTGGAACTGGATGTTGCCGTTATGTATCCCGGCTTCAAACAGCAAGCTGGTGACCAGGTCGTTGAAATCGCAAGAACCGCCGCTTCAACGATCGGTCGTGATAGCGAATTGCTGACGAGTGGTGGTGGAAGTGACGCCAACATCATTGCTGGCTTCGGTATTCCGACAGTGAACCTGGCCGTTGGATATGAAGAAATTCATACGACTAACGAACGCATGCCTGTTGCTGAACTCGAGAAAGTCGCAGAACTTGTCACGGCAATCGTGGAAGAAGTAGCGAAATAAAATAGTCACGTGCGAGCACTCTGCATATTTGCAGAGTGCTTTTTTACGGATTGATCGGGCGTTCATGACGGTTTTGGATCTAAAGATCATAATTCAGACATTTAGATGAGCGATTCGGACATCACAAGCATGATTTCAGACATCCATCTGCGCAATCCGGACAAGCGACCATTTAAATCGGACATTTCATTATAATTCGGACAAGCTATGCACTTTATCGGACATTTGCTCAGCCTATTCTATGGGAAAAGCTCTCAGTGCTTATCAAGTTGTGGGTTCGTGTTATACTTATAGAACAAGAGTTCGAGAAAAGGACGGATGATCGTGTCAAAGTGGTACCCGAAGAATGGCCGCGTCATTTTTCATGTTGATATGAATAGTTTTTATGCCTCTGTCGAAATGGCGTTCGATCCTTCACTGAAAGGCAAACCTCTCGCCATCGCAGGTAATCCGGAAGAACGGAAAGGAATCGTGGTGACAAGTAGCTATGAGGCACGTAAGTATGGTGTCAAGACAACGATGCCTTTATTTGAAGCGCGTCGTCTTTGTCCAGATCTTATCGTCATGCGTCCGAACTTTGAACGTTATCGTACGGCTTCAAAAGAGATGTTCAAAATTCTTGCCGATGTGACGGATACGATTCAACCTGTTTCGATTGATGAGGGATATATGGATGTGACAAGTTGCGCTGAACAGGGCTCTCCTCCAGAAATTGCTGAGCGTATTCAGCAAAGGGTTTATGAAGAACTCGACCTTCCTTGCAGCATAGGCATCGCACCGAACAAGTTTCTAGCCAAAATGGCATCTGATATGAAAAAGCCTATGGGCATCACGATTTTACGAAAGAGAGATCTTTCGAATAAGTTATGGCCACTTCCCATCGGTGAAATGTACGGGGTTGGGGAGAAGACGGCAGAAAAATTGAAGAAACTTGATATTGAAACGATTGGTGATCTGGCTAACCGTCCTGTTCTTGATCTGAAACGATTATTAGGTATAAATGGAGAGCGACTTCAGAATCGTGCCAACGGAATCGACGATCGACCTGTCGATCCGGATGCGGTCCATGAATTCAAGAGTATCGGTACTTCCACGACGCTTGCACAAGATACAACGGATGATGCGGAAGTGAGAACCGTTTTACGTAGGCTCTCCAAAAAAGTGGAGGCGCGTATGCAAAGTAAAGAAGTATTAGCGAGGAATGTCCAACTGATGATTCGCTACCACGACCGAAAGACCGTTACAAGAAGTAAGCAACTAAGTGAGTTTATCCAACATGCAGATGACTTATTTAATGTAGCGATTCAGCTTTTCGATCAACACTGGAATCAAGTTCCCGTCCGGTTACTAGGGGTGACGGCAACAGATTTAGCAGAGAAGTCAGAAGTGACCCAGCAGCTTGATTTATTTAATTATGAGGAGTACGCGGGTAAAGAAAAATTGTACAAAGCCATTGATGATTTGACTGAGAAATATGGCCATAACCCATTTAAAAAACTTTCTTCTCCTAAGGATGCACAAGTTACAACGAGCTTTCAAAAGGACTTTTTAGACGATTTTAAAAAGGAATAATGAACCGCTTTTCATCCATACTAAGGATGAAGGGAGGCGATGTTTCATGGGTAAAGATCGTCAAGAAAAGAAGCTGAAGCGATCAGGGAAAGTTGAATCCGATCGTGATCAGAGCCTGAGTTATCCTGGTGCAACGAAAATGGAAGGACCAGAAGCTGCGCGAAAGCGACGATAGGAGGCGATTGACCATGGGTAAGCGCATGGGACCGAAACAACAAAAAGCTCCCCATTTACCGAAATCCCCTCAAATGGGATACGGTGAATCAATGGAAGGCTCACATAAAGTGAAAACTGCCAACCATTCTAGAAACAAACAAAAATCATCTCACGATATGTAATGCAGGAGGCAATCGGCGACAGCCGGTTGCTTCTTTTTTTGTATTAGAAGCTATTTTGATATGCAGGGGAAGTAAATGTCCGAAAAAAGTTGTACGACCATCCTTTAAGTGCATAAATGCTCTTTTTTGCATAACACTAACAACTAAAGGAGGTCTAAGTATGCCAGAGCAAATAGTCGCTGTAAGAAAAAATGAAGCCGGTAGCATCATTGAGATGCAACTGTCATCCGGACGCGTTGTAGATTATAAACAAGCGCATGAGTTAGCACGTAGCGGAGAAATTGAGCACGTCCAATTAATCCGGGGAAAAGACGGTGAGGACCACCTCCGCAGTCAGCCAGATGGCGTTCAATCGAATAACTTAGATCAATTACCGACATTTTAACATTAGCCGGAGCGATGAAAGTATCGCTCCGGTATTTTTAGTTCTACAGTTCGTATACCTAAGAAATGAAATTCCTGCATATACATAGTTCAAAAAATCATTGTAAGTCTCAGGAGCCTATAGTACACTAATAATGAAATATATTATTGTTTTTATTACAAAACTTTCACTGGAGCTGATGATATGACCATTGTTGTCGAGAGAGTCAACAAAGTGTACCAAAGCGGAGAAGTCGATATCCATGCATTAAGAGAGGCATCTTTAAACGTACCTGATAACAAAATCGTAACGATCCTCGGACCTTCAGGATCTGGAAAATCGACGCTTCTGAACGTCATCGGAGGAATTGATCGTTTTGATGGAGGTTCCGTACGTGTAGCGGGTCAATCCTTAGAAAACTTAAAAGATGGACAATTGACAGAATTTCGTCGCACGTATGCAGGTTTTATTTTTCAGCAATATAACCTTATTCCTACCCTTACTGTTGAGGAAAACGTAGAAGTCGGCAAGGAACTGAGTCAGAACCCCCTCGATATGAAAGACACACTCGAAAAAGTCGGAATGTGGGATAAAAAGGATAAGTTCCCTTACCAACTCAGTGGTGGGGAACAGCAGCGGGTGGCGATCGCCCGGGCATTGATCAAAAACCCGACATTTCTTCTTTGTGATGAACCGACCGGTGCTTTAGATGAGGAGACGGGGAAGAATATTTTGCGATTATTGAAGTACGTTAATGAAACATACGGAACGACCGTTTTGATTATTACTCACAACCAAGGCATTGGAGATATGGCGCATAAAGTCATTCGTATGAGCAGTGGTGAGATTGTCGAAGAGTATGAAAATGAAAATCCGATCGAACCGGAGAAGGTGACGTGGGCATGATTCTACGCAAAACCATCTCAAGAACAATTAAAGAGAAAAAGTTTCAGTACGCGGGGGTCACGTTGTTATTGGTCCTTGCCGTTATGCTTTATGTTTCGCTTTCCATGGCGATTACGACTCTCGAAGAGCGAAACGATACCTTTACACGAGAGTACAAACAAGAAGCGTTTCATTGGATGTCGAGCGACCCTCTACCAGACGAAGAATTACAAGCACTGGAAGAGCAATTTGAGGTTACGTTAGAAAGGCGTGCTTATCAGGATATTTCCACAGATGAGAATTCATCGCTTCGATTATTTGAGCCAACAACAGAAGTTAACCTTCCTTTTATATCGCAAGGTGAGATGCCAGAGAATGAAGGTGAAATTGCTATCGCGGAAACCTTCGCAGATCGTAATGGATTTAACATCGGTGATGTGGTTTCTATGGGAGGTTTGGAAGCCAAAATAACGGGATACGTTTTTCTGCCTGATTATATTTATATGATTGAGCAACAAACCGATCTTCTGGCGGATGCTTCAATATTCGGTGTTGGGGTGACAACCTCTGAAACGCTTGCCGCACTCAGTGGAAATGAACAACAGCAAATTCTTGGGTGGACGAATTCAAACGAAGTTCCAGAAGGTTTGCGATCAGCCGTTAACACGATAAGTACCTTACTGCAGTTCATTTCTTCCGAGGACAATGCGCGAATCCAATTTGTCGAAAGTGAAATTGAAGGGGCACAATCCTTAATTACCACACTTCCATTATTCATACTAGGCTTATCTATTGCTATGGTACTGATGCTGATGAAGCGGAGGCTGGAGCTTCAGAGGAAAGAAATCGGTACACTTATGGCCCTCGGCTATAGAAAGAGAGAATTACGAAGGCATTACTTAGGCTACGCTTGGATCGTAGGTCTTATAGGGACCATGACTGGTCTTGTCTTAGGAGCGGGATTATCCTTACCTCTTTCGGATCTTTACGCGACGTATTTCAATTTACCCGCATTGTCGATGTTTGATTTTGATCCGGTTGTACTTGTAGTCGGATTCGTTATTCCACTCGTATTGCTGTTGTCCCTTACGATGCTGGTCGTCAACCGAACACTGAAAACAGAACCTCTGACGTTGTTGAAGCCGAAGGAAATGTCGAGTGGAAAGAAATCTTGGTTGGAAAAGTTACCCTGGCTCAATAAAGGCAGCTTTATCCGTCGCTTTCGTCTTCGTCTGCTCGTTCGAAGCAAAGCGCGTAGTTTTTACATCTTCTTAGGTGTGATGTTCTCTACCGTATTGCTGCTTTTCGGTTTAATCACCTTCAACTCAATGGATCGACTGGTCGAAACGACATATGAAGATATACAAAAGTATGAGTACGCGGTCCACTATTCTTCCATACAAACAGAGGACCGTGATGATGATAGTCCTTACACAATGGCGGAAGTAACGATAAACGAAGAAAAAGTCTCCTTATATGGGATCGAACCGGACACTGATGATTTACACTTAATGTCTGAGGGAGAACGGTTGAATGATCAGTTAACGGAAGGAGTAGTCATAAGCAGACCCTTAGCTGCAATCCAGAAGGTCGGTGCAGGTGATGAGTTGACGTTGACAAACTCTTTTAATGACAAAAAATGGACGGTTCAAGTCGCAGGGGTAGCAGATGTGTTCATCGGTAGCAACGTTTATGTACCGAGGACGGAAGCGAACGACTTCTTAGGATATCCTGAAAGTGCTTATACCTCCGTTTGGCAGGACGATAAACCAGCAAGTATGGAAAACGTGTTTATGGTAGAAGATAAGCAAAAAGTGATGGCAAGCTTCGAATCGACCTCAGGTGCGACGAGGAACTCAGTCCTTGGGATGTCTGTTTTCGCTGTACTCATCGGGGTGATTGTCTTGACGTTGCTCACTAATCTGATTGTGGAGGAAAATTCTCCGTCCATCTCATTATTCAAGGTGATGGGGTATCATGAAAAAGAAGTTTCTAAGTTAGTTCTCAATGTCTATACACCGATCGTGGTCGTGTCTTACTTTATCTCCATACCGTTTGCGAGTCTCGGAATCGAGCAAACGATGAATACGCTCGTCCAACAAACAGGCTTCATTTTTCCGACAGATGTCACCTGGTGGATGGTGCTGATCGGATTTCTAGTGATCATGATGACGTATGGCATCTCGCTTTCGTTATCTAAGCGAAAACTGAAGAAAGTCTCGCTTCAGGAAGCTTTGAAAAAACAGCAAGATTGAGGTTTTTGTGAGTAATATGAAAAAGAACCACGTTCCCTGAAAATAGGAGAGCGTGGTTCTTTTTGGTTATCCTAACAACCGTTTGATAATCTTCAGTCCCAGTTCTGAACCGGGATAACGGAAGTTTTGATCGAATTTCGTGGACTGCTTTGTAATGCTTTTATCATGTGTGAACGTGTCAAAGCTTGATTGACCATGATAATTCCCGATTCCACTTTCTCCGACTCCACCGAACGGGAGGTGAGGGTTGAGGATATGGTAAAGGGTGTCGTTAATGCATCCACCGCCAAAGCCGATAGAACCGATGATTTTTTCTTGATCCTTTTCATCTTCCCCGAAATAATAAAGAGCGAGAGGCTTAGGACGAGCATTGACTTGCTCGATCACTTCATCGAGAGTGTCAAATGTGAGAACCGGTAGGACAGGTCCGAAGATCTCATCTTGCATCACTTGATCTGCCCATTTGACTTGGTCTAGTATCGTTGGTTCGATTTTCTGACGCTCTTCGTCTACACGTCCACCAGTCAAAACGGTTCCTTCTTCAAGGTATTGAGAAATTCGATCGAAATGCTGTCCGTTTACGATTTTGACGTAATCAGAACTTTTCAGCGGCTGCTCTCCGTGAAACTCATGAATGTATTTCTTCATAGCCTGAATGAGCTCGGCCTTCACCTCGTGATGAACGAACAAATAGTCAGGAGCGATACACGTTTGTCCACTATTTGTGAATTTCCCCCAGACGATGCGCTTGGCTGCAAGATCGATATTGGCATCTTTATGAACAATCGTAGGGCTTTTCCCACCGAGCTCAAGGGTTACAGGAATCAATCTTCGGCTTGCCTTTTCCATAATAATCTTTCCAACAGGCACGCTCCCCGTAAAGAAGATGTAGTCTAGTGGAGAATCTAGTAGTTCTTGGGTGACCTCTTTATCCCCTTCTACAACAGCAATGTATTCAGGTGAGAAGTATTGTTCGATCATTTTCTTGATCACCCATGAAACCGTCGGGGTGAGTTCAGATGGTTTTATGATGACCGTGTTTCCTGCAGCTATGGCTCCTATGACAGGTGCAAGAGCGAGTTGAATCGGATAATTCCAAGGTGCGATGACGAGAACGGTCCCATAGGGCTCTTTATAAATATAGTTCTTTGACCCGATGTGAGTGAGTGGCGCTTTTACCTTATGCGGTTTCATCCACGTCTTCAATTCTTTCAAATGATGACTGATCTCACTTTTTAAGAAGGCGATCTCTGAAGCATAGGCTTCGTATTCAGACTTATTCAAATCGAAACGAAGGGCGTCAATAATCGGTTTTTCAAAGGTGTTCAGCATTTTCTTCATTCGTTCTAACTGTTCTTTTCGAAACGCGTAACTTCTTGTGTGTCCTTCTTCGAACCATGCTTTTTGTTGATCGACAATCTGATGCATCATGTTTCCTCCTTATTGAGTTCGCTCAATCGCATGCTGGTAAAAATCATGAGCAACCGTCGTATTAGGGAAAATAGACCTCGCTTCTGTTTCCAACTGCTCAATAGCTGTACCATGGTAGCGTGAAGAGATGTGATTCAAAATGAGCTCCTTTACGTTCGCTTCTTTGGCTAGTGTGGCAGCCTGTTCAACCGTCGAATGGTAGTAATCATGAGCCATCTCTTTTTCTTCACTTGCAAACGTCGCTTCGTGTACAAGAACGTTGGCGTCTTTCAATTGATCTTTCAAGTCGGGGAGATAGCGTGTATCCCCCAGGATGGCCACTTTTCTACCTTTTTTAGCTGGCCCGATCACATCCGCCCGGTCAATGACGCGTCCATCTTCAAGGTGTGTTCGATGCTGATGTTTAATCTTTTGATAAATCGGACCTGGCGGAATGCCGAGAGCTTTTAGCTTGTCAGGCTGCAATTCCCCGAGTTTATCTTTCTCTGTCATTATGTAGCCGTAGCTATCTAAGCCGTGCTGTAGTTTGACGGCCTCGACAAGGAACTGTTCATCTTCAAATAATATTCCTTCTTCGACTTCCTCTACATAGAGAGGGTACCTCAAATGGGTGCCGCTTAACCGTAAGCTGATATCAATATATTCTTTAAGACCTCGAGGTCCATACACGGTTACAGGTGTTTCGCCCCCTTGGAAAGACCGGCTACTTAACAGTCCAGGCAGTCCGTAAATATGATCACCATGTAAATGTGTAATGAAGATGACTTCAATACGTCGGGGTCTGATGTTTGTATTTAAGATTTGATGTTGGGTTCCTTCGCCACAATCAAATACCCACGTCGTTCCGCGTTCTTCAAGCATGCGAAGGACGAGAGAAGAGACGTTGCGTTCCTTGGAAGGGACGCCGGAGCCCGTGCCTAGAAAAAATAGTTCCATGTTCATACCCTCCTACTTTTCTTATCATACCATCTGATGGTCGAATGCACACTTGAAAAGCAATGAAGTGATGATTGTCATTATATGTTAAAGTGTTAACAAGTCAATATTTTCTGAAAAATAGGAGGGTGTATGGTGGCGATTTTAGTGAGCAATAAAGGGCATGCGTTTCTTGAATTTTTACGTGTTGAAGAAGAACAAATAGACTCTTATACCAATGATGCCCCCTTAACACATGCGCTGGTGGTGGTTACCTATCAAAATAAGAAGTTGGTAATCTTCAATAAGTGGCGTCAAAATTGGGAGTTACCTGGTGGCATGATCGATCGAGGTGAGACACCACGTGAAGCTGCCATTCGTGAATTAGAGGAGGAAACCAACCAAATCCATGAAACCATGAGCTTCAGTGGTCTAATGAAGTTTCGGTTGAAGCCTGATGATCGATTAGAATATGGTGCCTTATATAGTTGTGATCTAGATCATGTTCGTTCTTTTGTCGAAAACGAAGAAGCTTCTTCGATTCATTTTTGGGACGAAAGCGAAGACATCGGTGATGTGGATGAAATCGACAGGGAGTTGCTCCATTATGGTTAGTGTCGTCATTTTTGATTTTGATGGTCTTGTTTTTGATTCTGAAACTTATGATTTACAATCCTTTGAACACCTATATCAAACGTACGATCTATCGTTTCTGAAGGAACAATGGACGGAATCGATTGGTAGTACTTTGAGTTTCGATCCCTATGCCAAGCTGCTTGAAACCAAAGCAAAATTAAGTAGAGAAAAAGTGAGAAATGAGCGTCAAGAACTCTACCTTGCGTTTTTAAATGACAGTAGTCCGCGTGAAGGGGTTGAAGATTATATACTCCACGCAAAGTCTGAAGGAATTCACGTAGCCCTTGCTTCAAGTTCGACAAGGTCATGGATTGATCATCATTTAAAACAATTGGGTATGGAGGAGAGTTTTGACTACCTTTGCACAGCCGATGATGTAGAAGAAGTGAAACCAAGTCCAGAATTATACGTAAACGTATTGGAGCATTTCTCGGTCTTACCAGAAGAAGCGTTAGTATTTGAAGATTCTCCGAACGGTTCTCTGGCAGCCATTCGTGCAGGCATTCCTTGTGTAGTCATTCCGAATGAGACGACAAAGGATTTAATTTTTGATGAACGGATTGCATTGCGTTTAGAAACGATGGGCGAATTTCGACTGAGCGAATTGCTCAAATTTTTGAAGGAATGAGGGGGAACCATGGATCTTTTACTAGTGCTCTCCTTTTTAGGAGTAGCGATCATGCTGACATTGATGCCAGGGCCAGACATTCTATTCGTCATTGCTCAAAGCATTTCTCAGGATAAACAAGCAGGAATCATGACAGCCCTCGGGCTTTGTACAGGACTTCTTTTACATATTACAGCGGCTGTTGCAGGGTTGTCAGCTCTGATTTATCAATCCGCTCTCGTGTTTTCCATTGTAAAGTATGCAGGGGCTGCTTACTTGCTTTATTTGGCTTTTCAAGCTTTTCGTAGTCATCAAGATAACCTCTCTTTTGTAGAGCAAAAGCCAGTCAGCTATAGGTCGCTTTATAAAAAAGGAATCATTATGAACGTGCTGAACCCGAAGGTATCCTTGTTTTTCTTAAGCTTGCTTCCCCAGTTCGTCCATCAACATAGTGGCTATGTAGCTGGTCAGATGTTCGTGCTCGGCTTTGTGTTTCTCGTTCAGGCTTTTGTTATTTTTACGTGTGTCAGTCTGTTTTCCGATAAAGTCGGGAACTGGATTAAGCGACATCAACGATTGGCTCGTCGTATTCATTTGGTTGAGGGAGCGCTGCTTACCTTAATTGGCATTCAAGTGGCGTTTAGTGGGAAATAAAGTCTCACTAACACACAGTAAAAAGGACTGAAATATGATTTCAATTAATGAAAGCAATGAGCAAGATGAAGCGGTTTTATTTTTGCGCAATTACGTGTTTTATAGGATTGACCACAAAACTTCTCAAGTAGGTGATAGATTATGAGGCTTTATGAAATCGCTAGCTTGTTTCTCTCGCTATCTACACTTGGTCTATACATATGGAATCCATCAGTACCTTTACTCACCCTCTTTATCATTGCATCTTTTACCTACGGAACGTTGTATTGTGTGAGAAACTATAGCAAAAACAAAGAAAAGATTTTGGGGCACCCTGATGCCAAATATGATGATCACAAAAATAAGTACATTCATCGTTATGACGGTGGTGGAGATGTGGATGGTTTTGATTGAGCAATTGAATACATATCTAGCGAGCAATCTTCTGTAAGAAATACATAAGGATGGTGCAATAAATGAACCAACAGCTTATTCAACAATTAAAGGTATTAGAAAAGAGTCATATTTCTCTAGAAGTCCGAACTTCTAAAGAAGCAATGAATGAAATATTAGCCGATGAGTTTTGGGAGATTGGCAGTTCCGGAATCATCTACGATAAAGAGTACTGTCTGGAGCAAGGGGTCGTGCTAACGGACATGTCCTTGCACCATTACCATGTTCAAGAGTTGTCAGAAGGAGTTGCTTTGGCGACGTATTTAGTTGTGGATAAAACGAGACAACGAAATACGTGGCGCAGTTCGATATGGAAGTTTATCGATGATCGTTGGCAATTGTATTTCCATCAAGGAACTATAACAAAAGACTCACCTGAATTAGAATCTCTCAATGGACGAAGCGATGTAGGATTACGTTCATTCTCTTCGAATGAGAAATAGTGGAGGGATCATGAAAAGAATAACTCTGTTTTTATTTATTCTAATCCTCATCGGTTGTCAGCAAGAATTAACTTTGCCTCCTCAACCACATATAACGGTTGAAGGAGAAAGCGTTACTTACATTCAAGGGAATTTCTCATGGGATGGAGATGGTCGCATGAGCCCAGATCCGTTTGAAAAAGCGGGAGAGTTAGAGCCGATTTCTGTAGAACCTCATTCAAAGTTGAGTATAGTTTTCGAAGATGCGCCTAAACACATCCAGGCGGGCATCTATGACATAATTCATTGATTAACATGCCTAAAGAAGAAGGCAAGTATCTCTATTTCCTGCATGTACAGTACAGTGAGCAAGAAGAAGCGGACTTTATGTTTCACATAAAAGTAGTAGAAGATAAAGGATAAATTTTATTTTTTGGAAAAAATTGAAACGTTTCACTGATTGAGACGTATTCGAAGTAGAAGAATAGAAGACTGATGATTTGCTCAATAGATATCTTTAAATAGAAGGGAGGTATTCTGAATGAAATTTGCAGTAAGTGCCATCATGGCTCTCCTTGTAATGGTGGGGTGTCAGAATAGTGCTCAAAGCTTTGAAGAAGTTTCTTTGAAGAATGAGCAGGGAGAAGTGCTCGCGACCGCTGAGGACTTCGCTGGTGCAAGTTTAAATGAGCGTGAAGGCGATACGCTCATTACTGTAAAGTTCGAGGATGAAAGCAAAGCAAAAGAATTGACAGAGCGCCACTTGGGCGAAACCATTTCTGTGTATTTAAGTGAAGAAGTTGTTTCTTCTCCTGCAATCCAGACCGTGATTGATAGCCGCTCATTGGAAATCAATGGCGATTACACGAAAGAAGAAGCAGAGTTATTTGTTGATTCAGTGAATCAGTAAGTTTCTCTTAGAAAAGGAATTACCAGTTTATTCTGGTAAGTCCTTTTTTTAGCTTTTTGCAGGCTGTTGAATAAGTCTGTGCAGAGATTCTGTTTGATCATATAAGAATACCGTGGGATTAGCTGGAACAGAACCTCACCAAGTATTGTGCTGTCATCAGTAGAGCTCTACCCTGTAGTTGAATTAATAGAGGAACAGCCTTCCTGTAGTGAGGTGGCGTGGAAACGGCGACACTCCTGCAGGATCCTGAGGCTTGGGTGAGATCCCGCAGGTCGCATAGCGACTGAGGAAGCTCACCGCCTCCTGTGGAAAGGGAGTCGTTTCCGCGCCACCGGTCCCTTCTTAACTTGGAAGAACCGAAAGTAGCCTTTTCAACATACTGAAACAAGCTGGAGGCACCCTCCAGCTTGTTGTATTACCATGCCCGGTTGTATTGTCTTGGTCCTTCTAGTTCATATCCAAGCTCATCAGCGGCTTGTTTCGGCCAGTATGGATTTTTCAATAAAGCTCGTGCTAGGAAGATCAAATCCGCACGATCGTTTTGCAGTATTTCTTCTGCTTGGTTTCCAGAAGTAATGAGACCGACGGCTCCAGTGTCGATATCAGCGCCGCTTTTGATTTGTTCAGCATAGCTGACTTGATAGCCAGGATAAGGTTCGATGGATGCCGGCACAACTCCTCCTGAACTGACATCAATGAGGTCGACACCTTGTGCTTTCATTTCCTTTGCGAAATAGACAAAGTCCTCCATCGTATTTCCTTCCTCATGGTACTCTTCACCAGAAATACGGACGAAAAGAGGTCCGCTCCATACACTGTTTATCGCGTCGATCGTCTCACGTAGGAATCGGTAGCGCTTGTCGCGTGAACCGCCATATTCATCCGAACGATCATTCGTAAGTGGTGAAAGAAACTGATTGATTAAGTATCCGTGTGCGCCGTGCAGTTCTATAACATCAAATCCAGCTTGTTTGGAACGGATTGCTCCTTGGCGAAACGCTTCAATTGTACGTTTTATATCTTCTTGCGTCATTTCCGTCGGCACTTTGAACGAATCTGTGAATGCTTTGGCGCTCGGAGAAAAGATTTCATCCCGCAAATTCGCCTTCCTTCCAGCATGCGCAAGTTGGATGCCCGCCTTTGCACCATGGCGATGGATGCCTTCCGTGATGTTCTGCAAGCCTTCGACTTGTGCGTCTTCCCAAATACCAAGATCCTCATGTGAGATTCGGCCTTCTGGTAGAACACTTGTCGCTTCGGTCATCACTAAACCGACTTGTCCAGCTGCACGGCTTTCATAGTGGGCCAAGTGGAATGGCTGCGCATGCCCGTCTTGGTCATGTGAAGAATACATACACATCGGTGACATGACAATACGGTTTTTTAACGTTACATCTTTGATCGTATAGGGTGAAAACAATTGGTGTTTCAAATGTTAGTCCTCCTCAGAGTCTTTGAAATGCTTCTTCAATTCTTTTAACGAATAACGACTGCCTCTCCAATCAATACCGCCTCGAATCCATGTCAGAATTAAAGCTCTCGTGAGCATATACACAAATAGCAGGGCGAATAAGGGAAGGCCAAGCACGTACACAATTGAATACATGGTCAGACTTCGAATCGTCAAGGCATATAAACAAAATAACAAAAGGATGTTCACTCCGCTAATGATTTGAATTTCGAAAGGCGAAATAAATAACAGAACGAACGGAGCGACCTGCGATAGTAATACGCCTGAAATAGCTACAAGAGCAAGTGGAACAGAATAATTTAAGCCGGCAAATGCATTCTTTTCGAACCCTCGAAGCGCGGCAGGCAAGGATGGGTACCATTCTACAGATAAATGGTCCAAGGCTGTAATCAACCGTTGCTTGAACCCATGTCGCTTCACTCGCTGCCCGAGCTCTAAGTCGTCATCAGGTCGAAAGCGAATCGCTTCATGACCGCCAATGGATTCGTAACATTCCTTACGAATCAAATTGAAAGCCCCGATCCCCATGCCCCCTTTATGGTTGGTCTGATTAGCTGTCCAGGGACGTTTTAAGTAACCGAAACCGAATAGGAAGAAGGAAATCAATCCCCGCAACCAGAAAGAATCGGCACGCAAATCAGGAGCGGCTGTCACGTGATCAGCACGCTCCTGGACTAAGTAACCATAAGCCTTGGCCAACGCATCTTTCTCAAAAAGAATGTCAGCATCTGTAAAAAGGTAGTATTCTCCCGATGCGTGCTTCACACCTTGGTGCAATGCATGATTCTTTCCCAACCATCCTTCTGGAAGGTGGGGAATGTTTACATACTTAACTCTCGCATGATCGAGCGATAACCGGTGCAAAATGTCAGGTGTTCTGTCTGAGGAACGATCATTCACAGCGATGATTTCTACATGGATGTGTTCTTGTGCAAGTAAAGATAGTACGGTCCGTTCCACATCTTTCTCCTCGTCCTTAGCAGCGAGAATGATAGAAATGGTTGTTTGATCAAGTGTTACGTTGTCTATATTTGGCTTGATCTTCTCTAAGCGAGGGATTTTTTTATAGCCGACCCAATAATCCACGAGAATCCCAGCCCAAAAAAGTGACAATATGAAATACAGCCAGAACATGTCTTTTATCCCTTTCTCTTATGATAGAGTTGCCTGTATTCTAACGCTTCATAAGGGACGTCAGAAAAAATGGCGTCAACTCCCAGCTTGTAGCATTTCTTCATCATCGTCGGCCGGTTGACCGTATAAATACGCAAGTCTAGTTTAGATTTCTGGCAATCTTTCACAAGCTTTTTATCGAGCAGCCGGTGTTTGACATGGAGCGCATCCGCACGAAGCGATTTGGCATACGCCACGAGGTCCCGCCTGTTTGTTGAGGTTAAGAATGCCGTCTTCACCGAAGGGTTGATTTCTTTCATGCGCAAGATGCTGTCTGAATTGAAGCTTGAGATGACAGTTCGATCAAGGACGTAATTGCGTTTCAAGGAATCATAAACAATTCGTTCAATGTCCTTGTATTCAATCACGTTTGTTTTTAATTCTACATTCAGAAACATAGGTTGATGTTTAAACCACTTTAAAAACTCGTCCAGTGATACAATAGATATATCAGAAAATTTAGGAGAAAACCAGCTTCCCGCATCAAGCAAGCTTAGCTCTGCATATGTATAATCTTGAACAAAGCCGGTTCCATTCGTCGTCCGGCGTAGGTTTTCATCATGAATCAGAACGGGCACATTGTCTTTTGTTAATTGGACATCGGTTTCAATACCTTCTGCTCCAGCCGCTGCGGCGAGTTCGAATGCAGACATCGTATTCTCGGGTGCCAGCTTGCTGGCTCCGCGGTGTGCATAAATCATTGTTTTACCCAAGGATCATCACCTCTTTGGTTGGTTTTTACATCTATTATACAGAAAATTTGAAGGTTAAGGGGGGCTATCCATGAATCATTGGCAAACGAAGGATCAGCTTACTGAGTTGCTGTGTGCGTTAGTTGAATACCCGAGTATTACGGAAAGTAACGCGGAAATCGCAATCATGGAATACTTATATTATATTTTGGAAGACCGTAATTATTATCAAAACCATCCGGAATACTTGAATCTTCATCCGTTGAAGGATGGCAGACAGCTACTCACCGCCCTCGTGAAAAAAGGAGATGCGAGGGAAACGATCGTGCTGATCGCTCATGCAGATGTCGTTGGTGTCGAGGACTATGGATCTTATGAGAACCTGGCGTTTTATCCCGTTGAACTGACGAGTGAGCTACAGAAGAACATAGCTGATTTACCAGATAGTGCAGCTCGGGATTTATTAACGGGAGATTGGTTGTTCGGCCGCGGTACAATGGATATGAAAGCGGGTTTGACGGTTCATCTCTCCATGCTGGAGAAAGCGATGAACGGGGAATTTGATGGAAATCTTCTGCTCGTCGTCGTGCCTGATGAAGAAGTCAATTCGGAAGGGATGCTCGCCGCCGTCCCCGTGCTAGCCGAAATGAAGGAAAAAGAGCGGTTGGATTTCAAAATCGCTTTCAACGGCGAGCCGATGTTCAGTAAGTACCCCGGGGATCCCGCTTATTATTTGTACACGGGTTCAATTGGAAAAACGCTGCCCGGTTTTTTATGTTATGGAAAAGAGACACACGTAGGCGAACCGTTTGCGGGATTGAATGCCAACTTGATGGTGAGTTATCTAGCTCAAGAAATGGAACTCAACGAAACGTTCATCGAGCAAGTCGATGGAGAGCGCACACCTCCTCCAATCAGCCTGATGCAGCGTGACTTGAAACAAGAATATTCCGTGCAGACACCCCAAGCGGCTGTGGCTATGTATAACGTATTATACATGCAGCAGACCGTACAGGATTTGAATGAGAAACTGCTAAAGGCAGCCCAGCGGGCCCGTGCTAAAATCATCAACCATTACCATCATCAGGCATCCTTTTATTTAGAGGGAACTCAAACATCGTCGTTTTCTCCAGAAATTCGGATTTTGACCTATGATCAGTTATATAAAGAAGCAGTCGACCGATATGGAAAGAGGGAAGTGGATAGAAGACAAAACCGACTGATCAATCAACGCGATCAGGGGGATCGTGACTTCTCGACGCAGCTCGTTCAGAGTTTAGCGGCTCTTTGTAAAGACATCAGCCCGATGATTGTCCTGTTCTATAGTCCGCCCTTTTACCCGTCCGTCTCCTCTCACCATGATCCTTTTGTTCAAGAAGGAGTGGCATTGGCGGTCGATTTAGCCAAAGATGCATTCAACATCGACCTTGAAGAAGTCGAATACTTTACGGGATTATCAGATTTGAGTTTCATTGGGCCGATGTCGATGAAAGCGTCGATGGATGATTTATTGAAACAAATGCCGATCCAAGGAAATGGCTATGAGCTGCCCGTTGATTCCATGGAGGCGATTACGATGCCCGTTATCAATATCGGTCCTGTCGGGAGAGATCCACATCAATGGACTGAGAGGCTGGAACTGAACTATAGCTTTGAAACGTTACCGAAAATCCTGACTAAGACGATTAACCACTTTTTTGAAAAGTCTAAAGAAGTATAGGTCATTCATCATTCTATTGTACTGACGGCGAAATGTTCAGTGCTGTAGAAGTTAAGAGAATGTTGGTGAAGGTTTCGTTTTGTAGACTTTCTAATGGCGAGGTGTTTACGGACAGATAGATGTGGTGTTCGGTACAAGGTTTACATCTTGTACCGAATCAATTATTACTTTAAATTTTGAGTTCCAAAGTCAGTGATCGTTGTTTTTGCCTCAACGGTCACTTCCATTTCTGCAAATACCTGATTCCAGTTCTTCTTATTCTGACTCCAAAAATCTGGTTGATAAATACGGATCCAGTTCGACAGGTTCAGAAAGTCGGTCTTGTATTCTTCTTGAGCGAGCTTTATGACTTCAAGTATAGATTTTTCAATTCTGGAATTGGAAGCTTCCTCGATCTCTTCTTTCCACCCTTCACGGAAGTGGGTCCTGTAGTTGCCCCAATCTTCACCGAGCGAAGTGGTGGCCTCGATGCGCAAATGCATGATTACTTTTCCATCTTCTACGTTAACTTCATATGTCGTATTGGACCCTTTCAACTCGAGAACGAGTGGTCCGTCGGATATCTCTTCTTTACTGAAGTTGATATACCCCCCTTTGATATCATTGAGGATGAACCGTACGCCTCCCATTTTCGATTTGTCTACCCATCCTAGGAATTGAAATGTGTCACTTGAAATGATCCCCGCTCCATCAGACAGGATTTTCCCTTCTTCTAGCTTCAAGCCTGGTAGCAGAAAGCTTTTGTTTTCAGAGATATATTTGGACATGTCACCGATACTCAAGTTTTCTGGAATGAAGAAGTTTCTTCCGGCATTTTCACTCAATGCCTTGATTTGGATTGCCGGAAACAGCTCCTTTGTCGGTTGCGTGCTAAAGACATCGTTGACACTTTCTTCTGTTATAAACACAGGTGTCGTTCTTCTGAATTCATGGTCCCTCATAAATAGATCGATCAACTCATCTGCCCGCTCGCTCTTTAATAAACTTGACGAAAACAATATGGTCTTTAGGTGAGTATAATTAGGTGGGCGATTGCTTTCAAATGAGTTGTTCCGAATAATTTGAAAAAGCGTGTCTCCTGATAGGGAGATGTTCTGGAACGGGATTTTATTCGAGTCTCCCCCATGTGCAGAAGGGATTTGACTTGGAACCACGTACTGGTTGACCATCTCAACATTGCCTTCTTCACTTTTCTCAAGTCCAATTCCCATAATAATCCCGATATCCTCAATCTCTCTGCTATCCCAACAACCAGTCAATAGAAATAGAATTAACACAGCAATCATGACTTTATTCCGCATAGTTTTGTCTCCTTACAAAAGAAAGGATCAATAACAGAGTCGGGAATCCGATAATGGCTACACAAGCGGCATAATTTACATAGGTTGCGTATTCGAATACCTCTGTCAAACCTGATGGATACAGCGATACCCCTAGAATTAAGGCGGCGACGATCCAGACCAACGGCTTAGCATGTATTCTAAAGGTTTGGTTAACCCCTTTCCACATGGCGAAGTAATAGGCGGAAAAAGAGGTGAAAGCGGTGATGATCCAACCGAATAAGAAAATCAATTCGAACCGTTCAAAGAAAAAGCCTTGAAATTCGATGCTTTTTGCCATCTCAACCGTTGGAAAAGTGATTTGTTTCAATTCCGCTATTCCTAATATTCCAACGGTGAGCGCCATAAATACCATGTAGATCAGCGCGGTAACCCCGATACTAGCCCACATCCAAATCCTGAGGCTTTTCGCTTTTTGTTTTGAGAACGTTTTGCTGAAGATCAAAAGGAACTCGAATCCTAAAAAGGAGAAAAACGTAACGTTCGCCCCCATTAATGGGGGCACAATGCCTTCCCCGAAGACCGGTCTCAATTCATTGATATCAACATCCTTCAAACTCAGTAATCCTAAAGCGATGAACATAAACATCATGATCGGGAAATAAAGTTGGAAAAAGCGCACAACGTCACCTACACCGTTAGATATCAAATACGTGCTGACTATGATAAATGAACCAATCACTACGAATAGGGGAGTGGTGTCCAATAAGTAATTTTTAATAATTCCCGCTGTCACGCGAAGAATATAGGCAGCTACTAGCAGTGTGTAAAGGATATAGCAGATGTTCAATAAGAATCCGAGATACCTTCCACAAATCAATGGTGAAAGCTCAAAGAATGTATGACCTGGATAGCGACTGACCAGTTGGACGATAATCATAGCACATGCTCCTACGATAAGCGCCCCACATATGATACTGAACCATATATCGGGCGTATCTACTTCATTCGCAAGCGGTCTCGGCATCAGGATAATACCGACTCCTATCATGGTAGATACAAACACTACGATAAATTGAAGACTTGTTAATTGCTTGAGATCACTCACTCTGTCCACCTCTTTTCTTGAACTTGAAACGAATGAGGGAATCCTTCCAGCGTTTGTGGTAATAAGGAGCATATGGCTCTAAATAGGGGATGTTGAAGCTTCTGAATCTTGTCAAGTGGATGCTCAAGAGAAACACAGCTAAGATCAACCCGTAAATACCTAATACCGCAGCTGATAATAATAGAAAGAAGCGTAGTGTTCGCAACGCAAGGCTAAGTGCGTAGTCGGCAACAGTGAAGGAGCAAATGGCAGAAAAGGCAACGACAATGACCATTAAAGGACTGACTATTCCTGCAGTTACCGCCGCTTCCCCGAGCACAATCGCTCCTACAATGCTGACAGCTGGTCCGATTGGTTTTGGCAATCTTACCCCGGCTTCACGTAACACTTCTATCGTAAGCTCCATTAACAAAGCTTCCATGAATGATGGGATCGGCACGCCTTCTCTTGTTTTGGATATGGACATCGCGAGGTCGGTTGGAATCAGCCCATGGTGAAACGAAATCAATGAAATGTACACAGCAGGCAGAATAACGGAGATGAAGGCAGCAAAGTAACGTAAAATCCGAATCATGGAAGCGGGGATCCATTTGAAATTGTAATCGTCCGTTGAGTGAAATAAGGCGTTTAACGTTGCCGGAGCAATGATTACGGAAGGAGAGCCATCAACAAATATGGCTACACGACCTTCCACAAGGGAGTTCGAAACTTTCGTCGGTCGTTCTGTTTCATGCACTTCAGGGAAGAGGGAATGCGGGTTGTTCTCAATGAGCTGCTCGACAACACCACCGTCTGAAATATAATCGGATTGAATATTCTCGACACGCTTGATGACTTCTTGTACAAGTTCGGGATTCGCCTCATTCTTCAAGTAAGCAACCGATACATTTGTAAATGCTTTTTGACCTATTGTGAATTCTTGGAATGTTAGATCGTTTGTTCTTAAGTGCATGCGTAGCATCGAAATGTTCTGTTCCATCGATTCGATGAATCCGTCACGTGCCCCTCTTAACGTTACCTCTGTCACCGGTTCTTGGACTTGTCGAATGGAAAACTTCGTGGTGTTCACCACATAGAAATTCCCATTCTCAATAAGGAGCGTAAAACCATTTAAGATGTTTCTCATCATTTGGTCAGACTGTCCAACTTTTACTACATGATCTAGAGGTAACTGTTGGATAACGGGTGTCTCTTTGCTCTTCTCGAGGTTTAGATCAAGAAGCGGCTTTACAATAAATTCCTGAATTTTATTGACATTACAAATGGATGCTATATATATCACGTAAATGGGGGAGTGCTGGACCATTAACGTTTTTACGGTCACTTTGTCATTCCCCTCAATCATTCTTACGAGATCATCGACAATCGGACTGTTGGTATTTTTCATGACATCCCACCCCTTGCGTACATTCCTTTTATTATGTGCAAGAAATGATGGTTTAACCGGTATGTAATGGGTGAGAAAGCAGAAAAAAAGAGACCGTCTGCCAGAACGGTCTCTTCCTTCATCTTTATCTATCTGCTTGTGTTAGATTCGTATCGTTATTCCCGCATTTGGGGCATTGAGTCCAAAATACATAAGCGACTTTCTCGCTGAACTCTTTTGAGTCTATTTTAATGATTTTCAATTCATCATGAAAACAACGCGTACATCTTTTTTGAATAAGTTGTCCGATTGCTAATTGGTTCATACTCTCTCCTCCTAACTTCTAAATAACTTGTCAGAGAGTACCGAAGCTCCTAAAGTTATTCTAGAATAACGTATAAAAGGGGGAGGAGGCAATAGTTTTTCACTAATCTATATCTGAAGCCCTATTAGAAAAGAACGAACCGCGGTTTTACGGTTCGTCCAGATAAATGACTATCCATTATAGAAAAATCCAGCATTTGGTCCGATCGGTAATCCAGTCAGCATCCATATCAACAGCATCATCACCCAAATGACAAGGAAAATGATAGAGTATGGAAGCATCGTGGAAATAAGTGTTCCAATGCCGATGTTTCGATCATATTTTTGCGCAAAAGCAATGACAATAGCAAAGTAAGGCATCAACGGTGAGATGATGTTTGTCGTTGAATCTGCTATACGATAAGCGAGTGTCGTCAACTCAGGTGAATAGCCGAGCTGCATCATAATCGGAACGAATACAGGGGCCATAATCGCCCACTTGGCTGAAGAGCTTCCGATGAACAAATTGATGACGGCTGCTACAAAAATGAAGGCGATAATCAGTCCGATGCCTTCAAACCCAATGGAGTCAAGGAATTCAGCACCACTTACAGCAATCGCTTTACCTAAGTTGGTGTGGTTGAAATAGGCGACGAATTGTCCAGCTGTAAAAGCCAGAACGATATACATGCCCATCGATGCCATCGTATCAGATAACTGATTGGCAACGTCTTTATCATTTTTGATCTCATTTGTCATACGTCCGTACACATATCCTGGTACGAAGAACATGATGAGCAGTACAGGTACTAAAGCTTGGAAAAATGGCGATGCAATAAATTCATTCGGGTCTCTTAATGGACCCCATTCAGGCACAACGAGAAGGGAAAGTAAAGCTCCTGTTCCGATAAAGGAGAACAGAGCGCCCCACAGACCCTTTTTCTCGACCGCTGTTAAATTATTCACTTCTCCATCGTTGGTTCCACCTTTATATTCACCAAGGCGGGGTTCAACGATTTTCTCTGTGATGATTGTTCCGACAACGGTGAGAACAAGAACAGAAACAACCATAAAGTAATAGTTCATCAAAATATTGATTGATTCTGCGTACTCAGGGTTGATGGTTGCTGCGGCTTGTTTTGTCAGTTCACCCAAAAGAGGGTCAAGTGACGTAGGCAGTAAGTTTGCGCTGAACCCAGCGGATACACCGGCGAATGCTGCTGCCAGCCCTGCAAGAGGGTGGCGACCGAGACCGGCAAATAAAACAGCTCCGAGCGGTGTCAAAACAACGTACCCAGCGTCAGCAGCCATGCTTGACATAATGCCCCCGAATACGAGTGCCGCGGTCATTAAGAATTGAGGTACAGAGGTTACCAAGCCACGAAGCAAAGCACTGATCAGACCTGATCGCTCTGCAATCCCGATACCGAGCATTGTGACAAGAACGGTTCCTAAAGGCGCAAACCCGACGAAGTTGTCGACCATGCTTTCAAAAATGTATTTAATTCCTTCACTAGACAATAAGTTGACAATTTGCAACGTTTCGCCTGTAGCGGGATCTTCCACTTCTAAACCGATAGTAGCGAATACCCAAGAGGCAAGAATGACGAGTAAAGCAAATAGGGCAAATAATGTGACGGGGTGTGGTAGTTTGTTCCCGACTTTCTCAATCCAGTCGAGTACCCTCATCGTCAGCCCTTTTTTCTCTTGATGTTCCATGATTTTCCTCCTTTATCCAATCGACAAATACATACAATTTCTACAATAACGCGTTAAAGTATAAGCGATGAAAAATCCGTTTTAAAGTCTTTTTGAAAAAGTGCCACTAGTAAAATTTTTTTGAAATCATCGAATATACGGACTTATCATAGGGAGGAGGAGATAAATGCAGTGAACCATGCTACAATAAAGATATTGAATGATCATTCAGTTTGGAGGACAGAGAGGATGCAGACGTTGAAAGATACGATAAAACAAATGACCGTTCCCACCCCATATGCCGTGGGCGATGTTCATGTGTACTTACTAATAGGTGAAGAACTTACATTGATTGACGCAGGTGTGAAGACGGAGGATGCCTGGAAGGCTCTACAACACCAATTGAGCGAGATTGGATATCAGCCTGAGGATGTCACTCAAGTTGTTCTCACACACCATCATCCTGATCATATGGGCCTTGTCGATCACTTTCCGAATGTCTCACTGGTAGCCGGACATCCGAAAATCCGTCCATGGTTTGAACGGGACGATGCGTTCTTTGAGCACTATGAGGAATTTTTCTATAACATGTACGTCGAATCAGGTGTGCCAGACCAATATTATGCTTTATTAAAGGCGTTGCGTAAGCCTTTGAAGTGGACTTCGGAAGGGATATTGACGAAGGAGCTGACTGAGGGAGAGCCAATACCGGGGCATGAGGAGTGGGTCACGATTGAGACCCCCGGTCATGCTCAAAGTCATATTTCCTTCTATCGTGAATCCGATGGTGCGTTAATCGGGGGAGATCATTTGCTTCAACACATCTCTTCCAATCCCCTATTGGAGCCACCTTTTAAAAAAGGAGAGGCGCGCCCTCGGCCATTACTGCAATATCGAGACTCGATGAAGAAGTTACTCGATAAACATATAGGTGTCATTTACCCTGGACACGGGAAAGTGTTTGAAGGAGCCCATGAATTGGTTCGTGACCGGTTAAGAAAACAAGAACTAAGGTCCGAAAAAGTTCTTCAGATGTTCGAGCGTGGACCATTGACCGCTTTTGAAGTGTGCTCGAAGCTGTTTCCAAAGCATATGGAGTCCCAGTTTGGTCTGACGATGTCAGAAACGATCGGACAACTCGATTATTTGGAATACACGAATCAGTTGAATGCCTATTGGCAGGGGAAGAAAAAAATATACGATGTAGTCAGGTGATCAGAGTGAATGAACGAGTGAAGGGAAAAAAGATTTTAATTACCGGGGCGTCTAGTGGGATTGGTCAATACTTAGCCATTCATATAGCACGACAGGGTGGCATCCCAATTATGGTAGCCAGGTCGACAGCAAGACTCGAGATTATGGCTGATAAAATTTATGATACTTTCGGAGTGAAAAGCTATTGGTATGAAGCGGACCTCACAAATGATGCCAATTGGAAAGATATCATCGACCAAATTTGTTATGACCATGGATCATTGGATGCGCTCATCAACAATGCCGGAATGGCCGTTTTCGGACTTGTTTCAGAGTCTAAGTGGCAGGATATCGATCGAATGATTTCGGTGAATGTGAAGTCATTATTCCGAACGACTCACCAGCTACTGCCGCATTTTCTACAACAAAGAAGAGGCCATATTGTGAACATTGCTTCTCAAGCTGGGAAAATCGCCACTCCCAAATCTGCAGTTTACGCAGCGACAAAGCACGCTGTGTTAGGGTTTACGAATGCTTTACGGATGGAGGTCGAGGAAAAGGGTATATTTGTCACGTCTGTCAACCTTGGGCCCGTACGTACAAACTTTTTCAAACAAGCGGACCCCACTGGGAATTATGAACGTGCCGTTGATCGCATCATGTTAGAGCCGAATGAAGTAGCCTTAACGGTTGTGAATGCCTTATTTACAAAGCAGCGGGAAATTAATTTGCCAAGCTGGATGAACTCTGGAAGCAAAGTGTACTCGATTGCTCCTGTTTTGATGGAAAAAGCTATGCAAGGGCAATTCAGCAAAAAATAAGACGTTGGCATACTGTTCGTACTGTTGGATAAACAGAATGGATTCGGAAAAACTAAGGGTGTTCGATTACTTTGTAGAGGAGTTGGATACCGATGAGTAAAAATTCGAAGTCTAAACGGACCATTCAAAAAGGCAGAGATGCGGTACAGCCAAGTACAGGTGAAGAACGCATAACTATTTCGAAATCTAATCCTTTCAGAAACAATCGTACAAGGTAGTTTCTTTTGACAGAAGCAGTTTCCACCATTGTGGAAACTGCTTTTTTAGGTGATTTCGAGCAATGAACAGAGAGATGACGAGACCTTTGGCATCAAAAGTGATTCTTTGGAATAAAATGGACAGATGGATGTTCTTTGCTGAAGAGAGAGGGTGTCTAATATGGAGTGGTTCGTCTATCTTTTACAAGGAATGCTGGCTTTGATGTTTCTCATGGCAGGGGCCGGGAAGCTTATTGGCTTGAAAATCCATGTAGATGGCTTTGAACATTGGAAGTTACCCCAATGGTTTCGTGTGGTTACGGGAGTTGTCGAGCTACTTGGATGTGCGTTTTTAATCATCGGGTTTTGGTTATCAGATTATGCCGTTTGCGGAGCGCTGATCCTTGGGGTGACTGGGATAGGCGGGATCTTAACACATATCCGCGTCAAAGATTCATTCAAAAATACGCTGCCGATTACGATTCTTGCTCTTCTTTCTTTTCTTTTATTCTTCCTCTTATAGTAAGAAACTCATAAGGACATCAAAAAGCAACTTCCTTCGAGGGAAGTTGCTTTTTCTATGAAGTCAGGCGTAATGTCCACCGATTTTCTTGCTTCGTTCCGGAGTGACACCGGATTTCGTGAAGCTGCTTGCACGTAAAATGGCGGTCGATCCATATTTGTCACGGATTTGATCCATCACACTGCCGACATCTTTCTTTTTGGGACGATCATCGAAAAGGGTGAGTTGGGTTGCAATATCTTCATCAAGGTTTGTAAGCGTCACGGATATACGGCGAATCATACTGAAGCCGTCGTAAAACTTGTAGAAAAGCTGCAAACACAATCGGTACATATCCATTGTGATGTTCGTCGGTAAATCGATCGAAGTGGAACGACTGAAGCCTCCGCCTGTTTCTTTCGCATATCCGATCGAGAGGTGAACCGTTCTTCCGGCTCGCTTCGCTTTTCTTGCGCGTCGACATGCTTCCTCACAAAGATCAAGCATGACGATTGGTACTTCTTCTTTTGCATAATTACGGAGTAAGGTGATTCCGTGACCGAAGCCTTTTTGATCGGTCTTCGTAAAATCGCCCATGACTGGGCTGAGGTCGATACCCCAGGCGTGCCAATAGAGTTGCTCACCGATAATACCGTAATGCTTCTTTAAGTACTTGAGTGGATAGTTGGCGAGTTGTCCTAAACGAACAATACCGAGGCGATTGAAATTACGTGTCATCCTTGATCCGATTCCCCATATGTTTTCGATGGGAGTAGGCCATAATAAACGTTCAACATCTTCATAGCGACATTCCGCAATGCCATCTTCCGCTTTTTTCGCATGGATATCCATCACCACTTTGGCAAGGAATTTGTTATCACCAATTCCAATCGCGCATTCTACGCCAAACTGTTCGAGTATGCGGTCCTGGATCATCCGCGCAATCGTATAAGGAGAGCCGTATAGTTTTTCCAACCCGTCAACCGTTACCCATAATTCGTCGACGGAATATATGTGGATGGCTTCGGGTGGAACAATTTGCTTCATCATCCGCGCGATCTCTACAGACACTCTTACATATTCGCCCATCCGTGCTCTTGCAACGACTAACTCAGGATCGTTTGGTAACTCGAAATAACGGCTGACGTTGCTGACACCATGCTTTTTCTTCAAGGCAGGAGAAGCAGCCAATACGATACTGCCATTACGGTCCGGGTCCCCGACCACGGCCAGCAACGCGGTCTTCGGGTCCAGCCCTCGCGTCGCCATTTCAACACTCGCGTAAAAACTGCGCATGTCGATACAAAGGACGTCATGGCGAGGATAATTTGAATAGTCCACAATCATCACTCCAAACAGAACATTTGTTCTCATTATACACCAACTGCGGTCGTTGTCATACATGAAAAATTTGTTTAATGTATATTTTTCAAATTTTAGAAACTTCTGTATAATGTGCTCAGAAGAGAATTTGCACACCTACATATTTTGGGGGATACGTATGAAAAAACTGCAGTGGATATTGCCGGGAATTGTTATCGTAATAGGAATAGCAATATTAGCGTTTATTAACTACAAAGAAGTCACCGCCGTACCAAATGATCAATGGGGGCGAGAGGTAGAATTGACGTCTACACCTGTTCAATCTGATTTAACAGTCAGTCGAAAAGAAGATGGGCATTTTGCGGTATCTTATTTCGACGAGGAAGGGTTTGTAAGTAGTGAATACGATGAAAACTTAGAGAAAGTCGACGAAGAGACGTACGATATCCCATACACGAGGTGGACGGAAGTCTATCATGGAGAGGGGCCCTACATATATGCTGATTATTACGGGATGCATTTGTTAGAAAATGAAGAAAAGATTGCCGGTATTGAAGAGTTCCTGCCATTACAAAGCGGTGTTGTGCATCAAACAGGGAGCACAGTCTATTACCTGAACCCGAATACACTGGAGAAGACCGTCTTGGCTGAAGGGTTAACGGATCAATCTACGATTTATGCGAAGGAATCGGGTGGCTCGACGTATCTCCTCATTGAAGAAACGAATGAAAATGTGATTGATTATGCAGTCAAAGAATGGGATGGGGAGAAGGTTAGCCAAATTTCAGAAGGAATGTTCGAATTGGCTATAACGCTTAAACTCAATGATCTAAGCTTTAACGTTAGTGGAGGGGAGCTGACACTATTAATCAATGCGCTGCCAGCTAGTAAGCGATCGCCTTTACCAGAACAAAATTTCTACCTTTCGCAACAACCTTTGAGTGAGGAAGCACAGCTGAATGAGCTTACGTTCAGCGACCCAAATAGCGATATGAAATTGATGAACTTAGATGATATTCAATTGTTGACCATCGATGATACGACACATGCGCTTTTCAGAGCCGTAGGGAGTACAAATACAAAATTTCGGGACAACACCGAATACAATGTTTTTAAGGCCACATTTGCTGAGAATGACATAACATCATTGTCACGCTTAACGAACACACCTTGGTTGTCCAAACACCCGGAATGGGTCGATGAAGGAATCATTGCTTGGATGGATGTAACAGGAAAAGTGAATCAGGTATTCATGAGTTCTTCAAATGAAGTGGATGTGTTGCCAGAACCAGAAATGAGTGGAGATACCATCTTGCGGATGGCAGGAAAGTCCATTGTCATGTTGACCGGGGCGTCTTTAACGTTTGCTGTCACTATGGTTTGGTATGCGGTCCCGATGGCTTTCATTGGATTTATGATGTTTGGTTCGAACAACGCCTTGGATAAGGGAAAAGAATGGGTGTTTTACGGGCCTGTCATCCTGTATGTAGCTATAGCGCTTCTTCTGCACAATCATCTCTTCAGTCAAAGCGTGATGGCGAAAATACCCGATTACTTGCAATTCCAAGGGAGTCCCTTTCTATTGATCGCTGGATTCGCGCTCATCATTTACTTCATCATGTCGTTGACGAAAGTAAATCAGAAGTGGACGATTTCGATGCGGGTGACCTATTTTGTAGCAGCACATTTGTTGTTTCTCGCTGTCTTTGTAGGTCCATACTTATTATAAAAAGAGGACCATGAGCGAGAAAGGAGGGGAAAAGAGATGTTGTGTGTGTTAAAGAAAGAAGATGAACAAAGATTGTCTACTTTTCTTACGGAACATAAACTGGCAATTGACCCATATCAAGAACAATGTTTTCTCTATAAACAGAATGGCGAGATCAGAGGGGTCAGTTCTGTTCGTATATTTTTCAATGATGCAAAAGAGAAAGAAACACAAACACAGGTTTATGTAGCCCCGAATTATAGAAATGTCGGAATAGGAAAATCACTCTATGATCATGTAGAGAAGGTGAGTCGAAATTCGGGAGCAGACCTGATAACAATCTATATGACAACAGACTTCTGTCACTCCTATCAATTCTGTGAAAAGATGGGTTTTCAGAAGTGGTGGGGATCTCCAGAACTTCTATATGAGGGAGAAGAGTTCGATGCAGTGGCATTACCCTTCATCGTATATGAGGATAAATATTTTGATCAATACGTGAAGATGGTTCAGGACGCTTTCTATGAAATTCAAAAGTTCAATGACTTGAAGCCCTACATCGCAACAGAGAAGATTGTAAATACGTACCAATTGAACAATAAAGAAAATGTGTATCTTCTGTTGGATGGGGAAGAGCTGCTGGCATCTGTAACCGTTGGAGAAGAGACACTTGAGAATTTAATGGTATCCCCAAGATACCAAGGAAAGGGCCTTGGCCGGAAAGCTTTGCAGTTCGGAATGAATCGGTTGCATAAGAAAGGTGTGCGCAGAGTCTCTATTTGTTACATGGAAGGGAATATGGCTGCCGAACAACTATATGAGAGCGTTGGCTTCAAACTCGTAAAAGAGACGCATGTCTACAGGAAGTACATCCGAAAAGAGAGCTCATGAGAACGCGCGTGTTCTTCAACCCGCCTACCCTATTCATCTAAGGTACGCTAATTAGAGTGCATATAGATTGCCACAGTAAAGGGATTTTTCTACAATAGAGGGTAGGAGGGATGCCTCATGAAACTAACGCTGACGGAAGATGCAAAAGCACAAGTTCAATATATGCAAGATGAACAACGTCCACTTCTACGATTGTTTTACGATACGGAAGGGTGTGGATGCGGCGTAAACGGGTTGCCGACCGTACGTCTGGAACGTGAGCAACGCGAAACAGACCAACTAGTTGATAATGACGACTTTACGGTTGTCATCGATAACCAGCAGGCGGTCTTTTTCCGAAAAGAAATGAAGCTCGATTTTAAAAAGGGTTTATTTCGTCTTTCTAGCCCAGAAGGTGTCTTGAACCCGATTATTCCTATAAAAGATGTGAAAGAAGGAGCGACGAAATGAGTAAGAAAAAGCAAGAAGCTGGCACGTTGGGAGATCAGTTGAATGCAGATTTATTGTCGAAACTTCAATCCAAGAAAACAGAGCTCAAGAAGCAAGAAGCGGATCGTGAAGAGTCGGAACGATTACAGCGGATAGAAGAACGCAAGCGACGAGAGGCGAACAAGAGCTTTGAAGAATTATTGAATGAAAGTGAGCTTGATTGGAAGTCGTTCAAGAAATAAGCATCCATGCCTATGGGTGCTTATTTTTTGTTTTAATGGAAAAATATGAAACGAAAGCTACGCTTATTCGTAAGCATAGTAGTATGTACATATCATTCGTAACGATGAATAAGGAAATAAGAAAGAGGTGATGGATATGACGTTCAAATATGCGCCGATCCATAAATGGAAGAAGCAGGCCCGTAGCGCTTTTTATAACATCCTTTCTCAATTGTTTGTGATCTTCTTTATGCTTTATGTTAACTCAGAGGTGACGGAGGTGATTGCGTATGTTTCGTTTGTGGTCATTGTATCTTCTGTCTTTTATATGCTCTATTCGCTCAACATGCCTCAAAGAGACTATATCCGGTTAGAGGAGGATTACTTCTCAGTGCATAGAGGTTTTCTTGATTCACGTAAAAAGGTTTCATATCGCGACGTCACACAAATGTCCAGGGTTCATGAGGTGCTTTCTATCCGCACGTCGAATGGGGATGGAGAAGATATTTACACCAACCAATTATCCGATTACGATTTACCTCAGTTGTTACAGATTTTAGAGAAAAGAACAGGGATCAGGATAGGTGGAATTGATGGTGCGAAGGAAGAAGTGGAACAAAGAGGATAGCGCAAATCTTTGATATGTAGGGTAGGGTATGGCTGATATCATCTTGTTGTTACTGGGGGCTATAGGTGGAGGAATCGTCATATTTTTTGGAACCATCATATTGGTGGGAAGAAAAATATTCGAACCTTCAAAGGAATGGCGTGAGAAGGTAGAGAGATTAGAACAAGAGGTAAGAGATTTGAAAAAATAGGGAATTGGCAGGAAATCGTGCAGGTTTGTCGAATGAACAAAGAAGGAAGGAGGCCGATTGATGTATGAACTGAAGACGAAAGAAAATGATCGAAGTGTCATAGAGTTTATAGAAACCGTGGAAAAACCAAAAAAGAAGGAAGACGCCTATCGTTTGTTGGATATCTTCACCCAAGCATCAGGATATGATGCCAAAATGTGGGGAACCAGCATCATTGGATTTGGGTCTTATCACTATAAATATCCCACAGGGCATGAAGGGGATGCACCATTAGTAGGTTTTTCTCCTAGGAAAGCGAACTTCAGCCTCTATTTTGCAACAGGTGAAGATCGTGAGGAACAGTTGAGCCGTTTCGGTAAGCACAAATCTGGTAAGGCATGCGTGTACATCAATAAAGTGGATGATATCGACACAAATGTGTTAGAAGAAATGATTCACTCCTCCATAGAATTTTTGAACAAAACGTATCCAGATCAGTCGTAATAGGATGAAGTGCAATATCCAGTGGATAAGCGATCGGGAAAGCGCCCTATCGCTTTTTATATAGCACCTGAATTCAGTTCATTCATTACAACGTTGCCATTCATCAACTAGAAGGGAAAGATTACATATGGTAAAAGCAACAGAACACAATAGTCAAGCGTGGGATCAAAAAGTAAAAGAAGGCTCTCCTTACACGCGAGCGGTGAGCAGTGAAACGATTCAACATGCGAAGAGTGGGAACTGGGAGATTGGTGTAACGGCTGATAAGCGAGTACCGAGGGAGTGGTTCCCGCGCTCATTAAAAGGGAAGAAGATCCTTTGCTTGGCTTCTGGCGGTGGGCAACAAGGGCCGGTTCTTGCGGCGGCCGGGGCAGAGGTGACGGTTGTTGATATTTCAAAAGAACAGCTTAAAAAGGACGAAGCGGTAGCAGAACGTGACGAGCTTGTGTTGACGACAATGGTCGGGGAAATGGCCGACTTGTCTATGTTTCCAGATGGTTCATTTGATATGATCATCCATCCTGTATCGAATGTTTTTGTAGAAGATGTCAGGCCGGTTTGGAAGGAAGCTTCTCGCGTACTGAAGGACCAAGGAATACTTATCTCTGGATTCATGAATCCGGTTTTGTTTCTATTTGATGACGAAAAAGAGCAACAAGGGATACTAGACGTAAAATACAGCATCCCCTATTCTTCTTTAGAACAAGAAGGAGCACAAGAAGGGCAGACGCTTGAGTTTGGTCATACTTTGGAAGATCAAATCCAAGGCCAAACCGATGCAGGCTTCGTCTTGACAGGCTTTTATGAAGATGATTTTGGTGGAGGTCGAACGGTTGATCAATACATGAAGACGATGATTGCAACGAAAGCAGTCAAGCTCTCCATCCAGGAGTGGTAAGTGGATGACATTTACAAGTGCTTTTCATAGGTACCCAATGTTGGTCCTTGCTTTTTTCGTTAGCTACCTGCTCATAGTGTCACCGGGCATTTTTCAAACCATCGTGCTAGCCTATATTATATTTGCCATGAATACGAGTTTTCAACTGGACATTGAAGATGGTCGATTGCTATACAAGGTCATTCTTTTTCGAAGTGTCCTGTTTACAAGACAGGCGCGTCCGGAAGAGATAGAAGAAATTCAATTCAAACTTCACGGGTTTGCTCAGCGACTGATCAAAGTCCGGAAGAATAAAGGCCTTTCGCTCCGTTTGCTGCACTTCAAGCCAACGAATATCGATCGTCACATATTAACGTTTGCCAAGCGGCATCAGGTCCCTGTAGATACTGGGAAAAACTACGGTAATATAAGCTTAGATTAATAGAATGGAGGAACTGTTGTGACTCATCTAAGAAGAGTAGGAACGACGTATTTACCTGTGCAAAATGTGAAAGAAGCGGCAGATTGGTATGAATCAAAGCTTGGGGCGAGGTTGAACTACATGGATGACGAGAAAGCCATCGTCGATATGGCAAATCAGAGCTTTTTTCTCGTATGCGCGGAAAGCGGGGCAACAGCAAATTTCAATGATTCAAAAGGGCGCCGTCAATTTTCCATGACCTTCGAGGTCGATGGCATTGAAGAAATGAACGAGCTACGAACATATTTAAAAGAAAAGAATGTTCGAGTCGGGGAAGTGGAGGATCGTGGTCATTTGGGAAACAATTTTGTTTTTTATGACTTGTGCGGGAATCTGTTCGATGTCTGGAGTGAACTGAGTCCTTGACGCTCGATTTGAAAAATGGATAAACATTTAATGGTTAGCCATAAAGGAGATAATGCTGTGATTACCCCAGTCTTTAGGATTTTCGACGTTAATAAAGCAAAGGACTTCTATGAGGAGTTTCTTGGTTTCCAAAAGGATTGGTCGCACACGTTTGATGAGAATAATCCATCTTATATACAAGTTTCTCTTCACGGGATCGCTCTTCATTTATCAGAACATCATGGTGACGCTTCTCCAGGAAGCTCCGTTCGATTGAAAATGGATGGGATTGAGGCATTCCATAAAGAGTTGTTGGAGAAAGACTACCCGTATATGAACCCTGAACTAGAGGAAGCACCGTGGAATACAATAGAGTGTAAAGTGGTGGATCCATCTTATAATACGTTCATTTTCTACGAAGATATAACAACTAAATGACGTAGTTTGACAAAAGTATGTTAGCTGTTAAGCCTTTTTTGGTTCAACGAAAGGCCATTTTTTACTAATGTTATCCAATCCGCTTAGACCTTTCGCTGATCGCTAGCGTCTTCTTTTTCTCTTAAAGTGTTTTTGGCAAATACAGCAAATTCTAGTTTTTCAATCGTGTCACAGTACGAAGCGAGAATATCGCCGCTTTGTTTTTCGATATGACTCGTAAGGTTGTGCACCTGATTTAAGTGGTTGAACCAATCCCCTTTTTCAGAAGATTGGTGTTGCTGGTCGCCCCATGAGTACGACAGTGGTGGACTGAAAAACTTCTTCTCATTCTCGTTGATTCCACAAGGTTTTTCGCGCGGTTTTCTCGACTCATTGGGGATGCGCTCACGAATATCATTGAACAATTGAGGCCAATAATCCTTTCTTGAACCAGTGTGAGGGTGGTGGGTTGCCCAGTCCTCAACCTGTGTTAATCGACTTTTTACACTGTAGAGTAGGTCGTACAGTTCTTTTCCGAATTTGATTCGTTCATCAACCGAAGAAAAATGATGGACTGTATGACCAAAAAGCTTACGTTGTTTTAAAGACGGCGTTGTGTAGGGAATGAGAATGTGGTTTAAATTCAATAAGTCTTGCAGTTTAAACAGAGCGGTATCCGTTACTGTTTTTTTGTACGTCTGGTTTTGGATGACGCGAGATTCGATATACTGTTGCTCATTCATAATCAAGGCCTTAGTCAAAAAGGAAGAGTCACCACTCTGATCGTAATACTGCCAGACAGGCGTCATAAAGGTAGATACACCGAAAGCAGGGAGCAGATGAGTCAGTGAACGCTTTTGAACTTTCCCTTTTTCATAAAGCAACAGTTGAGGGTATGCATCCTGAAAAATCAGCCAGTTTCCCCGCTCCAAAAACTGAAAGAAGTCGACCCTTTCTTTATCATTCAATAAATGAGGCAAGTGCTCCCCTTTGAGGTCGGTCATCGTCCATCCGGCGTTGCGTGAAACGAGGTGGGCAAGAAGAGACCAGTGTATTTCGGGGTGTTTGGTGTAGAAATCCCAATAGGCTTGTGTCCTTGTCACATTATTTCGGTTTTTTTCTCTTGTACGGATATCGATTTGTTTAATGATCATTTGATCATCACCAGTAAAAACAGGATGATCCTTTGATTTAAGAGCTTTCTTAAACTGCTTTTTTAATGGGAAACGTGGCCACATACACCCACCTCCTTTATGTATAACTAGTCAGCAATGGACGAAAACATTCCTGTCATTCTAGTTTGCTTGACGATTGGAAAAGTTATACAAGGTGATTGACATCTTTGTGATTTGAATTAGACTGAATATTACATAATTATTCCAGAAGAGTTTACTGGACACACTTTCCTAGTTAACTGGATTTGAATCCTGTTTAAAGGCTGGGTGAATTTTTCGTAAAATGCAGAACGATTACCAAGAATTTGTGGTGATCGTCAGAGGAGTGTCATGATGAGAACCACGATAGAGCCCACAGAAATTCAAATCCTCTCATGGATGGAGACATTTGTTCCTAATAAAGACTTCTTTTTCTTGAGCAAGAAGCACCTTCGGAAATTCGACAAGTACATAGAAGAAATTCTGATTGTTCCAGAAAAAGAGTTTTTTCAACATGCTGCTTATAAACAAGTGCAGTTAGTTAACAGCTATGCCTATTGGAATCTTTCTGACGAGGTTCAGTTGGTTATGATCGCTCCCCCTGAGTGGATAGAGTCTTTACCTTATCCGTTAAAGCAAGAGTTGTTAACCACTCAAGTCGAAATGAAGCGTGGACTTGTGCTTTCTAACTTTGATTCAACAGTGGATCGTGAATACCAAATCCGAGAAGGGGATGATCACTATCTTGTGTTACAAAAAGCGATGTGGAGTAGATTTTCTTATTCTACGAAGAAAGACCTCCTCCTTAGATATGCTCTATTGTGGGACGACTTTGAAGCTTGTACACCCCCTGAGAACACCCCTGATTTAATTAAGCGTTATGCGAATAGCTTCCCTTCAGAAGCAGGTAGTAACTGTTTATCAACTACTTTATTTGCTCTTAGAGAACAAGAGTGGATGATACGAGAATGGGTCCATCCTGAAACATTTAGAATTCAATTGCAAAATACTCACGTAAAAAAGACAGACATGAATCTGAAAGCGGGAGACGTATTGGTTTGGGAGGATCATAAAGGTCTACTACAACATGCTTCTTATTATTTGGGGGAAGATAAGTGTTTTAATAAAAATGGACAAACGTTCTTTAACCCGTGGAAAGTTGTGCAAGCAGAAGACTTGTTTCAAAAGTGGGACTCATACAACAGGCATGTCTACAGGAAATTGGGGTAAAGCAGTAAAAAGTTTTAGAAAGGAGGGTCATGCTTATGAAGAGATGGTTATTAATTGTGTTGGTCGTCATGAACGCTCTCTATATTTACTCCACCTTTGTTGATTGGAACATAAGATGGGGGAACGTATGGACAATGTTTATGGCGGTTCTTTTGCTAGGTAGTATGGTTCTGTCAGGGTGGTTTCTATTACGATCAAGGAAGAGGTCTGGGTATCATCCCTATTTGTCTGTCGTACTCCTTTCGTTAAGCATTGCGTCTTTCGGTTGGTTCGCCTTCCTCAATTACTTGTCCTTCATTATGGGATAAAGTGAAGGTGGTGGCTTGCATGAACCTCATGGAAGTCACCATCTGCACTAACTCCAAACGATTCAATTTTTTACTATACATATAAGGGTGATTCCATTGCCGACCATTGTCCATCATCAAATAATCAATGCGCCACCGCCCGTCTGTTTTGACTTAGCAAGAGATGTGTTGACTCATACCGAGACAACTTCACAAACGAATGAAGTAGCCGTATCCGGACGTACAAAGGGGTTAATGGAAGTGGGGGAAATCGTGGCTTGGCAAGGCACCCACTTCGGTGTACGTCAACATTTGACGGCGAAAGTCACGAGGATGGAAAAATATCATTTTTTTGAGGACGTCATGGTGAAGGGAGCCTTCCAGTCTTTCACACATACTCACGAGTTCAAAGAAACGCTGGACGGCGGGACGGTTATGACCGATGTCTTTGAGTATCAATCACCATTCGGTTTACTAGGACGACTAGCTGATCTTCTTTTCCTTGAGAAGTATATGAAAAAGCTGCTCACAATTAGAGCGAATGAACTGAAGGTAAAAGCAGAGAGACAGAGGTGAGAGAAGTGGAGTGGAAATGGAGAATTCCGATGTTGATTATTATGTTCAGTATGACCGGAGGGCTTGTGCAGCTTCTTCCTGGTGCGATGTTATTTCCGGAACAACGCTTTCTTCTGTCCCCTTTTTATATAGGGGGCGTAGTCTTGCTGTTCCTGACGCTCGAACGGCTTGGTATCAATGAAAAAAGCGTTCATCCTGCTTTAGCTTTGTCAGTCATAGCAATTGCAGTCGGGTTTGATTTTGTCACCGGAAACCAGTTCTAGAAAGGATGTTTCTTTGAGGTCGGAATATCGCTATGTTCTCTTGTTCGTCATATTCTCCTTTTTGAATGGGATCGGCGTCTGGAGTATTGAACTTATCATAGGTAGTCAAATCACTACTTCAGAATACATAGGAGGAGACAGTATAGGGTACCTCCTATTTGTTATGACAGTCGTTGTAGGTTCCTTCGTGTTGCTGATAACGATTCTATTGCATAAATTTCTAAACAACATAGCAATCAAACTCATAGTTTTTGGATGCCTCGGCTATGGGCTGGGGAATCTTTATGCAGCGTTTCATTTTGGGGATTTTCTACAAACCTATAAGCTGAATGAGACCGTTCCTATCATGATCTATGTCATGGTTTCTCTGTTATACGCAGTAGCTGATGTGATTCTTGAAAAGAAATTAAAATAAGAGTGTGCTATACCTTGAAATATTTGCATGCTACTAGATAGAAAGGAAGATCCTAGTGAATAAAGACTTGAGATTGATAGAACCAGCCATAGAATGGCAAGAAAACTATTTAAGCTTTTATCAAGAATGGGTCGACAGTGGAGAACAAATGACCCCATGGGTAATTGAAAAAGATCCCTCTGATTTCAGCGCGATGGTTCAATACTTGGAAAATAACTCAAAAGGAATCAATATCCCTGATGGGTTCGTGCCGGATTCGACTTTTTGGTTGATCAATGAACAAGGCCGCGTTCTCGGTGCCGTGAATATTCGTCACGCATTAACAGAACTGCTTAGAAACGCAGGCGGACACATCGGGTACGGTATACGACCTTCAGAACGACAGAAGGGCTATGCGACACAATTATTGAGATTAGCTTTAGGCAAAGCGAAAGAACTGGGGATTCAGCATTCTCTCGTTGTTTGTGATCAAAGTAACACCGCTTCCATGAAAACCATCCTAAACAATGGTGGAGTGGAAGACGAGGATTTTGTTGAAGAAGACGGCAATGTCGTGAAGCGCTTTTGGGTCAATGGTGGGTTGGATGACTGAACCATTTCCTATGGCACCACTTAGAGAAGCCAAAGCATCGGGAAATCGCTACCTCTTAGGTGTAGATGGGCTCAGTCGTTCTGGTAAGACAACGTGGGCGGAAAATTTGTCTTGCCTGTTGAACGAGGAAGGGCTTAAGGCGGTGACTTTCCACTTGGATGACCATATCACCACACGCCGTGAACGATATCATACATCCTATTCACAATGGGAGGAATATTATCGTCTTCAATGGAATGTCCAACGTTTAGCCAAAGTTTTATTTCAACCACTAAGGGAAGCATCTACCATTTGCTTACCATACTATGACCAGGATTCAGATGCTCACCAATGGCAAACACGGTCATTAGAAGAAGCCGATGTCGTCATCGTAGAAGGGGTATTCCTGCAGCGGGATGAGTGGCGGGGTTCATTTGACCAAGTCGTTTTTCTGGATTGTCCGAGAAGCGTGCGTTTTAGTAGAGAAACAGACATAACTCAACAAAAACGTGACAAATTCGAACAGCGGTATTGGAAGGCGGAGGATTACTATTGCAGGACGTGTCAACCAAAGCTTGAAGCGGATCTTGTAATAAAAGGATCACATGGATGCTAATCGTACACCTTGATGTATGAGCTGGGACAATGCTAGAAAGAGAAGGGAACGATTATATGGGACATAAAGGTGCTTCAGCTTATGATCAGGAAAGGTTTTTTGAGAGTTTTCTAGCTAGGAGAAACCGTTCGGAAAGTCCGAATAACATCATTGAAAAACCTGTGTTGCTAGAGTTGCTCGATCCGGTTGTAGGGAAGCGTGTCGTTGATTTAGGATGCGGAGATGGCTTGTTTGGCTGTGATTTGAAGGAGAGAGGCGCGTCCTATTATGAAGGGGTAGAGGGCTCCAGAAACATGGTGCAGAAAGCGGAAGGAAATCTAGGTGAATCGAATGTCGCTATCGTTCATACTCCAATAGAAGAGTGGCAATCAAGGAAAGAATCTTTTGATATTGTCGTGTCCAGAATGGTTTTTCACTACATAGAAAACCTGCCACTTGTTTTTCGAAAGGTCTATGAAAGTATGAAAGAAGGTGGGCAATTCGTTTTCAGTGTGCAACATCCCGTCCTCACATCATCCATGGAGAGTGCCGCCAAGTCTGGTAAACGTAGCAGCTGGCTCGTTGATGATTATTTCAGATCGGGAGAACGACAAGAGCCATGGCTGGAGGAAGAGGTCACCAAATATCATCGAACCATGGAGCAGTACTTTCAATTAATTAAACAAGCCGGTTTTGCAGTAGAAGACTTGAGAGAGTGTGAGCCAAGGAGAGAATACTTCAAAAAAGACGAAGAATATGACAGAAGACAGAGAATCCCTTTATTCTTATTGTTTGCTTGTCGAAAGTCGTAACGAACAGTACAACCTATAAAAGTTATTTCTACTAGAAGGAGGTTAACATGGGGTCCAGACTTATGCATTTGATTATAGCTTATAAGATTGCAGAACGTTGTAAAATCACCGACCGGGATTCGTTTGTGCTTGGTGGGCTAGCTCCTGATGCAGTATCTCCCAAGGACTTATCTCATTACTATGAAGGACACATTCGTGACAATTCGAGAAGAATTAATGGCAGGGGTTTTTTACATAAATATAGTAGTATGTATCAGCCCTATATCTTAGGTTATTACACACATCTAGTGGCCGATCAATTATGGCTTTCCGGGTTTTATTTTCCATGGTTAAAAAAACGAATGGAATCTGATCCCTCTATTCACACTTTGTACCATGAAGATTTCCGGATGTTGAATCCATGGTTGATTGATTATTATGATATTCGTGACGTGCTTGTGGAGGTTTTGGAAAGTGAAGGCCGGATAGAAGATCTGGAAGAAGTGGCTTCAGGTGACGTCATCGATTTCTTGCCAGCTGCTTTAGAGGATCTTCGTCAACAGAGTGGTGGAAAAAAAAGACTTGATGTATTTTCCTTCGAGCAAATCATCGGCTACATAGAGACGAGTGTTGATAAAGGTGCACAAGCGATTCAAGAGGTTGGGAGACATCAATAAGAGCGGCGCAAAGCCGCTCTTATGCAGTCATTAGAAGTTTTTCGAGTTCTTGGGGTCGGCTGCTTTATGGGCTGTGCTTTCAGAAGAATAGATTTCCTTGATATTATCTTGTTCGTCATGATAAAACGCTTGTTTTTTTCTGCGACGCTCAAAGACTACGGAAAGAACGATGAATACGACAGCAGCTAGTATCAAAAGGGAGATCCAAATCATTTCAATTCCTCCTTTATAGCGGAATGCTAAACACTATTTCTATTCCCTTTTTTTCCATTTTTATTCATGAACCTGTAAATTATATGTATGCAATACTCGGAATAATCCTCGTTCATAATGTTCTGTTCTTGGGTTAATACCGAGTGATTTTTGTATTATAAATGGACGAGTAGATAGAAGAGCGATCCATAGTTTTTCAAAGGAGGCGTTCTGTTGAGGCGTTGTATCGTGTTTATTTTACTGTGGTTTCTTCTTCCTACAACAGCGGTCTATGCCTTGGATTGGGGACCCTTTGTAGTGTGGGAAGGAAAGGTCTATGATGTGACGTATGAGAAATTACGTGAAAGTCAGATCGGTGATCAGATTGGTGAAGTGAGAACAAAACCAAATGATAGGTCAGGTTCCTTCTATGGAGATGCTTCTAATGTTTATCCTAAAGGAACCCCTTACTATACTATCACTTCTACGTCGACGGAGTCCGCGATTGCAGTTCGTGAGGGGGAAGGTGTTTGGGTGAAGGCACATTATTCGCATCAGGCTCCGTTTCATGTGATGAATATCATCACAAATCTTTGGTTCATCTTAGTCATGGTCGTCTTCTTTACAGCAGGCGTATTGGTATACGGTAAGAGGAAATGGATCACTGGGTAAAATGAGAAAAGGAACTTCCACTTTTGAGGAAGTTCCTTTTTTTGTTAGATTTTGTTTTAATACAAAGCGAACGTTACGACAAAGTACAGAACCGTAATGATGAGAGACGGAGTGGCATATCTCCACTGGCTTCGTGCCGCACTGGCTTGAGGTCGTACAAGTAAATAAATCATGATAAGCGTCATCATAATCCCGAGAAGCGCCGTGAACAGGTGTGAGGTCCCCACAGCTGCGAGGATCGGGCCTTCTCTATACAAGACATCCGTGATGACTAGTAACTGCATGTTGAATAAGTTACTTCCTAGTATAGAACCAATAGCCATGTTGTAGTTGGCTAGTTTAAAGGCAGCAATGACTGTTACGAGTTCAGGCAGTGATGTAGAAGCAGCGATTAGGAAACTTCCGATGAAGCTTGCATCCATTCCGGTCGCATTCGCTAAACGATCACCCGAAATCGAAAGAGCACTACCCGCTAGGAAGACGATGAACGCAGCTACAATGAATCCTATAACTCCTGTGCGTAATGAGTAATCTTTGGCTAAAGGAGCCTGTTCTTCTTCTTCACTGTTTGATATAACTTTGACGGCTACAATATAAATACCGACAATGACAAGCATCTCAAGGCCTACATTAAATAGACTTTGTGAGCCTGGAATAAGCATCGCAGAAATGAGGATCGCAAGAAAGACGAGTCCAACAACGGCTGAAGGAATATTTTCTTTATGGTTGATTCGTTGAAATAACCGTCGTTTACGGTAATAAATATCGACGGCGGCCAAAATCAGCAGGTTGAAAACATTGCTTCCAAGCATATTTCCAACGGCGATATCTGGATTATCAATGAATACGGCCGTCAAACTGGTAGTCAATTCAGGAAGAGAAGTCGCCCCGGCAATCAAGAATGTTCCAACAATGGCTCCACTTAGAGATGATTTCTTACTAATGACATCACCGAAACGGTTCAAATAGATAGCAGCTATGACAACGATGACGGCAGCTAAAGTGAAAATGAGATAAAGCATGAACGGTCTCCTCCTTCTAGTAATAGTCCCTTACCCTTTTTTAGGCATATAAAAAAGACCAAGGCACACTTAAAAAATGAGCCAAGGTCTTGCGTACTTCGAAAATGAGTCTTATGAACCAGGTGAACGTGTCACCGTAATGACGATTCATAAGCCGGAAACCGGTCGCTACTCCCCTTGTTACTTCTATTTTCTCCATTCGATGAAAAAAAGTCAATAGATAAATATCCCATAAAAGATGAACACTAGTTCTAAATAATTTGAATTTATCATTCAATAATATTAGAATATATAATGAGGTGATAGCATGGAAGTTTTTAACACAAGTTTCGGTAATAGGGAGACTTATAAAGTTGAAGTGAAGAGTTCGTTGCTCTTTGAAGCTGCTCTGGGCATCGCGGCGATTACAAATGAAGCATTAAGAACAACGTTAAATAAGGACGTGGTCAAAGACTCTTCAGCAATATCGGAAACGCTGACCAAAGAATTAGAGATTGTACAGACTCATAACACATGGAAAACGTTGTTACAGTTGACTCATGAGACTTCAGCAGAAAGTCTAGAAGATTGGATAGACTTTGTTGAGAAGCTATGCAATGTTGAATTGCGGCGGATTGCTATTCCTTTTGTAGGAAACCAATGGGAGGAAAAGCGTAAAGAAGCGGCTCATGGGTCGGAAAAAGCCAAACGTGAATTAATAAAGTGGACGAAAGAGCACGCCTTTTTCCCGGCCTATATTCAATATATTTGTGAATCTGACACTGAGACATTGAAAAGGCACTTGATAACCGTTTTGACAAAATGGTGGAAAGAGGTGATTGAGCCACAAACCGAGTGGACTTCCGAGGTCCTAAGACGTGACGCGGAATCGAAGAGGAAGGCACAGGGGCATATGCACCCTGAAGCATTTGTCGAGTGGGCCACACAGGGGAGGGCGTATCCACCTGAGCCGAGTGTGCACCAGGTTCTACTCATTCCGCAGTATGTTTATCGTCCGTGGAATGTTGAAGCGGACTTATCAGGTGTGAAAGTCCTCTATTATCCAGTCTCAAAATCGAGCATTGATCCCCTCACAGAGGACGAACCGAACGAACAGTTAGTGCAGCAATATAAAGCGTTGGGAGACATGACTCGAATGAGGATGTTGAAGAAGTTGAGTGCACGTTCGATGTCGCTGAAAGAATTGACGGATGTTTTTGGCATGGGGAAAACGACCGTGCATCATCACTTGAAACTGCTGAAGGCAGCGAGAATCTTGAAGCAAGAAGGGCAGCACTATTCCGTCAACCAAGTTGTGGTTTCAGAAATGGGGAAAGAATTGGAAAGGTTTCTAGAAACGTAGATTCAGGTCCTATTAAACTTAATAGGATGCGCTATTGTTTCAGCGCAGTTGAAAAGAGGGGTTAAATGGAAGTTGAACAGCGTCAAGATATAAAAACAGACTGGAAAAAGAATAAGCTAGCCTTCCGCTTGTTAGGTAGCAACTTTGTCTCTTTTTTTGGGGACCAAATTTATATGGTCGCCCTTCCGCTGATTGTACTTGGTTTGACAGGTTCCCCGTTACAAATGGGGATTGTCGCTGCACTTGAGCGAACACCTGTAATGCTGCAGCCTTTCGCTGGTGTGATGGCCGATCGCATGAGTCGGAGACGTCTGCTTCTCATCTGTGATGGTGGACGTTTTCTTCTGATGGGATCGATGGGGGTGCTGGCTCTATCGAGTTTGTTGGAGATGTATATGATTTACATAGGTGCACTATCCGTAGGTGTGCTTACACAACTCTATCAAACGGCACAATTTGCAACCCTTCCGAGGCTCGTACATAAAGAACACTTAGATTTATTCAACTCGATCAATACAGGTATGCTTCAGTTATCGCTTATGCTCGCCCCTGGACTTGGCGGAATGATTATCAGCCTATGGGCACCAGGTATCGCGTTGATGATCAACAGTGTATCGTTTCTCGTAGGTTTCCTCTTCATGTTATCCATTCCTCAAAGTGGAAGAAAGAATAAGGTGGGAGGAAATGTCTGGAGAGAAGTTTTGGAAGGGGCTCGTTTTGTCTTCAATGAAAAACCTATATTCTTTACGAATGTTGCGATGTTCTTTTCTATTTTTGGCACGACATTGTTTTTGACGATGATGATCGTGCATGTGAAGCTATTGTCCTTTACCGCACTGGAGATTGGCTGGTTTCTATCTATTGGAGGGGTAGGAGCCATTTTAGGCGCTACCTCCTTGAATGTTATTAAGCCTCTTGTAACTGCGCGAACGTTACTTTTCTCAGCAGGTGTTGTGGGGGCTATATCGATCATGATGTTCAGCTTCTTTGAATCCTTTTGGATGCTTGCACTCATGAATGCTATTGGCACAGCGATGGCAGCATTGAAAAGCCCGGCAATCGTCACCATTCGCCAGAGACTTACACCTGATTATTTGTTGGGCCGTGTGCAAGCGACAAGTCGGTGGATGACGTGGATTTTGATGCCTGTTGCCGCATTGGTTTCAGGAATACTTGCAGAATCGATAGGGACGGGCACCACGATTTTGATTGGTGGGTCGATTGCTTGCCTAGCTTCCTTCATTTATTTACATCCCTCATTATCAAAGGTCTGATGTGAAACGTTCTCTCTGGTGATTCGTCTAATGATAAAGATGGAAAAATAGGGAGGGAGAAATGTGATCCTACGCACCTTATTTGTGACGGTTTCATTCAGTGTGCTTACGATAAGTGGTGTCCAAGACAACTCTATAGAAGCACAACGTTCTACCAACCCTTCCAAGCTTACAGAAGAGAAGATTTTCGAGAATGGATTGCTTCCTTTACCAGGCTTAGAAATGGAGCCCGTCGAACCGCTGCCTGTTCCTAAAGATGATTCGCTATATCCGTTGCCACTCAAATAAGGTAAGGAATCGTATTTTGATTATATACAGGAAAGACTATGAAAAATATTATATAAGGAGATTCTTATGAATATAAGGTTGATTTCGTTCGAAAAAGACAAAGACAAACTACTGGAGTTTCGGAAAGATGCTCAACTGGTGAGTGAAGGGACACTAGAAAACTACGACTTTGCAGCATACTTGCAAAGGATGCGACGACGAATCGAAACCAATACCAATGGACAGGTATTCATTATTGAAAATAGAAAAGTTATAGGACAGATTGGTGCAGAATTACGGGGGGGTGAAGGGTATGTGAATCTATTTTATCTCGTCCCAGAATTTCGCGGGAGAGGCTATGGTAGGAAGATGGTTGCTTTTGCAGAAGATTTTTTTATAAAACAAGGGGTACGTACTTACCGGTTGAGGGTTGCTCGATCAAATAAGCAAGCTCTAAACCTTTATAAGAAATCAGGACTGGAAATCGTCGAAGAGGATGAGCAAGAGTGTACATATATTATGAAAAGAAAAATCCCCTCTACGGTAACGAGAGGGGAGAAGACTAGGCTTGTAGACGATCGATGAATTGGTGCAGGGAATAAGCGTCCGTCAAGTTGCGGTTGCATTGGTCGCTGTCTTGGCAAATGTAATTCCCACGTGTGATGGTTTGTTCGGGTCCCTTTCCTTTTTTCGTAATGGCGAACATCCCGACATCTTCTGTTTCATGGCAAATGGTACAGATGCCTGGTTGGCTGGAAGGTGTGAAGCTGCCTTGTAATCCAATCAAGTCTCCGTTACGACGTGTCACGATGTACTTCTTAAGGGAGCCTGGGTCATTCCATCCTAAATAAGAAAGTTGGTTCCAGGAAACGTCCTCTAGGTTTGGGACATTGATTTTTTTGGCTTTCGGGAACAGCTGCTTAATTTCGTTTTCTGTAATAGATGGGAAGGGCAGGATGTACTGTTTCAATCTGGATAAAAAGAAAAGGGCATCTGCTTCATCTTTAACTTGGTCGATTTGGGCGATCATTTGTTTTTGGTCTTCTGTTAGATTATGAAAAAGATCGATAACCTTCTCTTGGGTCATCGCTTTGATAGCGGATGTAACGTCTTGGTCATTCGTTGAAGAACGGCTGTTGACCAATGTTCTCGCTTGTTCTTGGATGTAATGATACTGATCGGTGCGAATGAATGATTGCATGTGAGGTACCTCCGTTCTTAGATTCTTTTTCACATTATTGCAGACAATGGGGGTGTGTTCAAGTATCAAGTACTGGGCAGTGCTTTTGTACTGATTTCATCATTTAAAAAGCGCGAATGGGAGTGATTGTATGCTTTGGGAGCAGCAGATAGTAAATACAGAACGAGGCAGCTTCGAAATGTTTGTGAGGGGAGAAGGGCCACCACTGGCGGTGACTCATTTGTACTCGGAGTTCAATCAAACCGGAGATTATTTTGCTCAGTCCTTTACGGAATATAACCGCGTCTTCTTGATAAACTTACGTGGATGTGGCGAGTCTGAAGAGCCGCATGAGACTTATCAGTTTAGTATGTTGGAATCAGTACTGGACTTAGAATCGATCAGACGTGCACTTGGATTTAGTCAATGGTCATTTGCCGCCCATTCGACAGGGGCTATGCTTGGCGTTTTGTATGGAGTTCATGCATCACCCTTTATTCGTGATATGATCCTTGTAGGAGGGGGGGCGAGGGAGTACATGTCTGATACACCAAGCTGCATCTACCACACTGGACATGCAAAGTACGAACAAATGCAACGATACTTGGAGCTTCTGAAACGTGAAGATTTAAGTGAAGAAGAAAGAAAAGAAGTAAAGCGAAGTCGCACACAATTGTCCCTCTATCGACCTGAGCTTCACGATGCTTATTTTTCTAGTGGTATTGAAAAGGGATTGTCTGCGAAACGCTTGAATTTCTTCAGCCGTGAGTTACATATTTTTGATCTTACCCGTAAACTCCCTCTCATCGACTGTGATGTCTTGATCGCATGTGGCCGCCATGATGTGCAATGCCCATTACTATTTTCTGAAGAAATGAAGGATAGGATTCCAAAAGCAAGGCTTATAATCTTTGAAGAAAGCAATCATTATCCTTTCCTTGAAGAGAAAGAAAACTTCCGTCGGACAGTTAGGGATTGGAGATTGCGTAAAGAGAAATAGAACTAAAAGTCTATTAACAAGTATTCTGATATATTCAACGTAGGACTCTAACCGTACTTGTATGTCTTGGTTTTGACGAAGGCACTCTTATTCTCTATGATGGATAAGTATTGATTGTAGGGAGAGGAGCTATGAAGATGCTCTTGGTAAGCATGACAATGGTAACGATATTAATCGTAGGATACTCAGGATATATTGTATATAAAAAAAGAAAGAAGCTTACGGAGGACAGTGATATGAAGAGCTGGGTGACCCCTGCTTGTCTTCATCTTGCGCCAATCGTGGCACTCGTGACCTATGCCTTTGACTGGGCTGGTGGGCTGGGTTTCTTTCTATTAGGCGTTCTGTTTATCTCAGCCGCCTATTTTTCCAAATATCAGCCCCAAACCTAAAAAAGATCCTCTTCCATTAGAAGAGGATCTTTTTGGTGTACGATTGAATACGATGCCTTACTTAAGTGACTAATCACCGAACATGTATGTTTTTTGATGGAATGATACGGAAAAGGCAAAGCCAAGAGCCATAAGACTTCCGAGCAATGCGCTGCCTCCATAGCTAATGAAGGGTAGTGGTATACCTGTGATCGGCAGCAATTGGATAGACATACCTATGTTCTGAAATACGTGGAAAGCAATCATACTAATGATACCGACCATCGCATAAGAACTGAATGCGTGATTGGCATTGAAAGCAATCGCTGTAAAACGATAAATCAGGAAGAAAAATAGTACGAGTACAACGCAAGAACCGACGAATCCGTACTCTTCTGCAATGATACTGAATATGAAATCGGTCTGGCTTTCGGGTAAGTACACTTCACGATCTCCGAATCCCTTTCCGTATAGTTGACCGGAACCGATTGCTCTCATCGCTTTGACAAGCTGGTAACCGGATGAATCTTCAAATTTTGTGGGCTGTAGCCACGAATAAATTCTGGCCAGTTGATATTGCTTAACGCCTAAGTACTCATCTAAAACTTGGGGGGCTTTCAAGGCTAACCAGATTAAACTAGAACCGACAGTAGTTAATAAAATAAAAATCGGCAAAATGATTTTCCATTGAATTCCTGAAACAAGAATCATTCCCCCGAGAATCGCTACGAATACGAGACTCGTACCTAAGTCGGGCTGCTGCATGATGAGAGCTAAAGGCAATGCCGTTGCGGCGACTAGTTTACTCAAAAGAGCGAGGTCGCTTTTAAATGATTTTTTATTTTTCTCATGATGCTGAGAAGTAATTCTGGCCAGTACGAGAATGGTGAAAATCTTCATGAACTCAGACGGCTGTAAGGATGCACCTGGTAAGTTGAACCAACTCTTCTGTCCTTTGATGACAGGAGCAATAGAAGATGGGGCAACTATGAGTGCGATGAGCAACAGAATGCCGAAGAAATATAAATACCAGCTTATTTTCTTAAAGTCTTCAGGATCAACAAGCAACATCAATCCGATCATGACAGCTCCAAGAGCATAGAAAACCAATTGCTTGATAGCAAAGTTCGAAGCATACTGAGGGCTTTGCTGTGCGCTATATAAGGCAACAACGCTGACTGCGATAAAACAGCACATGATAAATAACAGTTGCCAGTCAAATTTCTCTTCAAATTTCATGATGTGACCCGTTCCTCTCTAGCTACAATGTACCTCTCTTAGCATACCAACATTTAGATTAAAAGAAAATGTTTCTTCACGAATTTGCCATATTATGAAACTTACTGAAAGAAAAACTCGTATAATTGGTAACAGAAACTTCACAATTTGGAGGAGGCACATCATGGGAGGCTTATTTTCAATCCTTGGCATTATCGCATCTGTATTGGTCATCTATTCATTTGGTAAAGCGGGCATGGACTTTGATGGAAGAAATGAGGAGGATGAATAATGGGTGTTGTGATCAGTTTAGGTGTTCTATTCATTGTGGGGGGATTAGTCCGAGCATTCTTTCTAGGGACAACGGTCGTTCGTCCAACTAAACAAGGGGAATCCAGGTGGTATTAAGGATGTGACATGACAATTTTGAATGTATAGGGGTGTGATCAATAAAAAGGGACTTATCTCTTGAAGGAAGGAGCTTTTCAAATGAAACGTGGACGAATACAAATAAATGAGAAAATAGTCGAAATTCACTACATAACCAACGATTCGAAACCGGTGATGATTCTTCTTCATGCACTCGGTAGTACAGGTGCCAGTTTCCGTAGTCTTATGGAGCGGCTGTCTACAGATTTTTCTGTGATTTCCGTCGATCTTCCTGGGCACGGTGGAACAGACAACTTGGTTGAGTGGAATCAACATTCGGTAAATGAGTGGTTGGAAGACGTCATTCGATCGCTGGAAATCAATAACGCTCACATAGCTGGACACTCCATTGGAGGTGATGTGGCGCTGCAGTTTGCTGCTCGATTTCCAGATCAAGTAAATTCAGTGATTTTATTAGACGGGGGCTATTTGCGAGGGGAAGCATTTGGTTTGAGTTTGGAAGAAGAAATCAACCACACAGTAACGCACTGCCGCACCTTTCACTTTTCTTCATGGAAAGAATTCGATAAGCAACCAGAAGCTGATATGATCCGCTCGTCCATGCATGAGAATAATGGCCGAATTGAATTGAAAGTAGATGTAGAAGCCGCGAAAGAACTTGTAGGCTTAATGTCTAATCAACCTACGCAAGAGTTGTTACAGCAGCTTTTTGTACCGGTGTTACTATTGCGAAGTACCAAACCAGAGAACATCAATCCGATTAGGCTGAGAGAAATCGAACGCATGGAAAAGTTTTTAAAGATAAACGTCATCGACATTCCTCAGGCTACCCACGACCTTCCCGTTGATCAGCCTGAACGGGTTGCTGAACAAATAAAAAAGGTCTATGTAAATGAAACATCCTAGTTGAAAGCTAATAAAAGCAGTCCATAAGAAGCAAGTGGAGGTGAGGAAATGTCAGAACAGGAATTATTCAAGGGTACCGCTTATTATTATGCTAACTATCGACCAGGCTACCCTGATGGACTAATCTATCAAATTCGCGAGTTTGCAAACAAGCAAGACACCTTACTGGACTTGGGCTGTGGTACAGGGGAATTAACTTTTCCTTTGTGTAAATATTTTTCTATGTGTATAGGTGTAGACCCTGATAGTGAAATGATTCAGTGGGCGGATAAAAAGAAGAACAAATATGGTAGAGAAAACTGTACTTTCCTTAATAGGAGCGCAGAAGAATATGAGGCCACCCCTTCTTCCTATTCCATGATTGTTAGTGGAAATGCTTTTCATTGGATGAACCGAGAGATGGTCCTAGATCAAAGTTACAATCTTCTTGAAGAAGATGGACGAATGGTGATTCTTGCAGGGGGAAGTTTATGGAGCGGTAAGGAACGTTGGCAAAAGGACGTTAAGAAGCTCATCCAATCATACTTAGGACAGAAAAGGCGTGCGGGAACAGGAATTTATCCCAAAGGAAAAAAGCGTCATGAAGATTACATTCAACAATCCCGATTTAGGTTATCAGAGAAAAGCGACTATACTTTCACCTATGAATGGACAGTGGATTCCTTGATCGGCTATTTATATTCTACTTCGTTTTGCCGGCAAGGTAGTCTCGGTGAGGACCTAGAATGGTTTGAAAAAGAACTACGTCACCTCTTGGCAGACAGGCATCTCTTCGAAAAGATGGAAGTGACGTGTTTTTATTTAGTCAAAAGTAAGCACTGATCAAGTATAGTACGATAACAATGGCTGCGAAGATTAGGACCTCAATGGTACTGGAGCGAGCAATAGAATTCTTGTTCATCTGTTTTCGGTAATTGACCTGTGCTTTACGCTTCTTTTGCCCTGGTTTCATAGAACCTCCTCAGATGCTTGCGTTTCTTCTTCGCTTGTACGATGTGATACATCCCTGTATATAAGGTAAGCCCGCATACAGCAATTGTCAGCAAGCTATCTACGGCGCCTTCTAAGAAGAAATTAATAGAAAGGCCAACGAGCATACATAATCCGATGATAAGAAAAATTAGTGAGATTTGGGTATGTTCTTTGGCAGGAAACGTCCTTAGTTTAACCATTTTCATTGATCGCATGATCTCCTTTTTCCATAATTCAATACGAGTCATTCTTGTTCTTATCTTACCATATGAGAGAAAAAAATTTACATACATGAGGGTAGAAGTCTTTATATAATCAAAATGCCTATATATAAATCTATTCGTTATCATACCCCCTCCATTGTTAGAGAGTGATGGAGAAGGTGTCCAATAAGTCCTTGAAAGCTGGACGTTCATGCCCATCGCGTCCTGTAACTTCTGTTGCTGTGACGAGGGAATTCAGGACAGCTTCTTCTGTTGCTTCTCCGACAGCTCGAAAGGCAACATCGAGATCTTCTTCGTGTAGGGTCGGAATAACGATTGGGCTCTTAGGTTTTTGGTGCGGAATAGTCGTGGCAGTTGAAAACCCGACAACCATTTCTCCACTGCCGTGAGTAATAATGGATCCTGTGCGTGACAGTCCTGTTACAGATCGCTTAATGATCCGGTTCAGTTGTCTTTCTGAAACAGGTAAATCCGTTGCGATGATCACCATGATAGAGCCCTTGTCTTTTTCTTCCCACGAGTCGAGCAGTGCTTCTTTCAGTTCCTTACCTATAGGACGTCCTTGTATTGTCAAATCCCTTAATATTCCGAAGTTTGATAATACGAGCGCTCCGAGTGTATAAGAACCATGGTCAAGCCCTACGATTCTCGAAGAGGTTCCGATGCCTCCTTTTAAAGAGTAACAAAGCATACCTCTTCCAGCTCCTACGCTTCCTTCTTCGAATGTCTCTGAGGCATTACGTAGTGCTTCATGCACGTGTTCTTTTGTAACAAATTGGCCTCTGATATCATTTAACAACATGTCATTACATTCTCCTACTAGAGGATTCACGGTACCTGTTGTTCGCCCGATTTCCGGGTTTTGCTCCAGCATATATTCAACGCAAGCCTCAGTTGCAGTCCCGACATTCAACGTGTTTGTAAGCACGATCGGGGTTTCCAATAAACCAAGTTCCTTCAATTGAACAGTCCCAACGGTTTTGCCGAAGCCGTTTATAACATGGCTGGATGCAATTAATTTTTCTTGAAAAGTATCCCCTTGATGAGGGTGGATCGCCGTGACCCCGGTCTGTATGTCGCCATCACTTAAAGTTACATGACCGACTGTGACCCCATCTACATCCGTAATTGAATTTCTGGTACCCGGTTCAAGTTCGCCTATTGAAATGTCAAAATCTCTCAATCGTTTCTGGTTATTCATATATTTCCGTCCTTTCACGAAGCTGTTTGGTTTTAATAGTATCATGAAATAACGTAATATGGCGGATATGGTTGGTATGTGAATATATAGAAGTCTACAGAGAAAAGCTGATTCAATATAATGGATTTCTCATTCATTTAACACAGTAAACCAAAAATATGCAGGGCTCATGATTTTTTTGGATCAAGGAGTCAAAATTTTAGTCACTCAGTTGTTTTGCTAGTATAATAAAAGGGAATGGGTCATGGTGTAAGGGGGAAACAATAATGAAGGTCGACGAAAAATTAGAAAAGCAAATCGAGGATCTAAGAACTGAAATGTACGAAGCACAAGAGAAGTTCACCCACTACGAGGAAGTCGTAAAGATATCTCAGAAACTGGATGTAGTCCTAAATAAATTAGATGGTATTGATAAAAAAATGGATTCCTAAGGAACGTGGAATGGAACTTTATAAAAGGAGTTTTTACATTTGAATTTAGTCACTCTGTTGAGAGATGAAGGATTTTCAAGAATCTCTTACTTATCGGAAGGGAAAAAACACCATTTGGTTCTCGATAAGGAAGAGGATACGAATTTCTTGTTAGAATGGTTGGATAAAACTCCCTATGCAATCGAATATTTTCCTTACGAAGTAAAGCCCTATGTAATGTGTCTTAAAGAAGAACAAAGCCTGAAGATGTTTCTATATAAATAACGTGAAGCAGGCCGTTAGTCTCGGTCTGCTTTTTTAAGGACATTCTTGTGTACAAGGTGAAGTTCTGAAATAATAGGAGAGGATTGTTTTTCTCTCCAAGAACGATTGTACACAAAAGGAGAATCAAGGGATGAATTTGATTATTATACCACTTACGCTATTAATCATCTCCATTGGAGCTTTCTTTCTCATCAAAGGGTATTGGGGGAGAAAAGTGGAAAAGGAGAACAAGAGACATCACGTGAATATGCTCTCTGGCGGATCTCTATTAGTCATGGTCGCAGTACTACATATATTCAATCAAGTTTCTTAACGAATAGACAGGTCCACTTGCTTTTATGGCGGTGAATCTGTCTTTTTTAGATTAGTGACCAGATTTGCTGGACTGTTTTTTTGTGTGAAATGGATTATCGTACATATAGAAAATACAAAAAGTAACCAAAAGGAGAAGCGTGATGATTCAATACAGAACTGAACAACTGACCGTGTTTCAAAGTCTCTTATATCAAACCACATCAGCCGTTCTAAAAACGGACGGAGCGATCGTAATCGTCGATCCAAATTGGCTTCCAAATGAAGTGTTACAAATAAAAGAACATGTTCAACTAGTTCGAACAAACGAACCATTATATGTGATTTACACCCATAGTGACTTCGATCACGTCATCGGGAGTGGAGTTTTCCCCGATGCGACAGTTATCGCAACAGAGGATCTGGCAAATCACCCAGATAAAGAAGGTATAGAAAGGGAAGTCGCTGAATTCGATCAAGGCTATTATCTAGATCGTTCCTACACACCTGTATTTCCAGAAGTGGATATTAAAATCGATGCAGACGGTCAAATATTGGAACTGGGTGGATTGACGTTGTATTTCTATAAAGCGCCAGGTCATACCAAAGATAGTCTTTTCACTATTGTTCAGCCGCTTGGCTTGTTCTTATCGGGTGATTACCTTTCGGACGTAGAGTTTCCGTTTATTTCGAGTAGTTATCAGGATTACGTGGCAACCATCTCAAAAGCAGAAAAGATCTTTCAGCAACATTCAATCAAGATGCATGTTCCTGGACATGGCTCTATGACGAAAGATGTAGTGGAAATGCTAGAACGGCTATCCTTTTCAAAGTACTACCTAGAGGAATTAGCGACTAATCCTGAATCGCTTAGAAAGGTGTGTCAGGCTAAGTACCGTTTCTATAATGGTATAAAAGAAATGCACGAAGAGAATATCAGGAAAGCTTCTGATGAGCAGTGAAGCAATGTATTTTTTTATACGGGAAGAACAATTCTGTTTTTAGTTCTTTGTAAAAGGGTGAAGAGGGAATGATGAAAAAAGCAGTTGTAACGTTGATGGTATTGACGATCCTATCTAAAGTATTCGGTTTCTTGAGAGATGTCACGCTTTCTTATTTCTATGGTGCAAGTGGTGTCAGTGATGCTTATATCATTGCCATTACGATTCCGACGGTCATCTTCGGTCTGATCGCAGCCGGGATATCGACCGGTTATATTCCCATGTATAGTCGAATTGAAGAGGAAGAAGGGGATCTGCGGGCAAAGCAGTTTACGAACCAATTAATCAGCGTGCTTATCCTCGCTTCCACCTTTGTGCTTGTTCTAGGTTGGGTATTCACAGAACCTCTTGTCCGTGTTTTTGCCAAAGGTTTTGAAGGAGATATTTTACAACTTGCCATCACGTTTACAAGATGGAGTTTATTCGGGATCTACTTCACGATATTGATTCGCATACTCAGTGCCTATTTAAACTATCATAAACAATTCGCCGTTCCGAATCTGATCGGAATTCCGATGAGTTTGGTCGTCATCTTATCGATCTACATAAGCTTTGTGTTCGATTTTGCCGTCTTACTTGCCGCTGGCTATGTTGTCGGTTTGGCTGTACAGTTAGTTATGTTAACGCTTTATGCCTACAAACACCACTTCAGGTATAGATGGCAGTTAGACTTTAGAAACCAATATATGAAACAAATGCTGATCATCGCTATTCCTGTCATCATCGGAACAGCCGCAACGCAATTGAATAGATTGGTAGACCGCACGCTTGCCTCTGATGTAACGGTAGGGGGAGTGTCGGCCATGAATTATGCTCAGTCATTGAATGGCATCATTCATGGTGTATTCGTCGTTTCGATTACAACCGTTATGTATCCTATGATTACCAAAATGGCTACAAAACAAGATATGAATGGCATGAAAAAGGCCTTGAATCAGTCAATGGTATCTGTAATCATGCTGGTCGTACCAGCAACGATCGGGGCTATGATTTTTGCAAAGCCGATTGTGGAGTTGTTATTTAACCGGGGAGCTTTCGGGGAAGATGCGGTCAACCTGACTACATCGGCGTACTTCTATTATTCACTTGGAATGGTCGCTATTGGACTTCGTGTCGTCCTCTCGCAAGCCTTTTACGCACAACAAGATACAAAGACACCGATGATCAATACAGCTATTGCTATGGTCGTGAATATTCTATTAAGCTTTATTCTTGTCCGATCATTGGGTATTGGCGGGATTGCACTTGCTACAACAATAGCTGCCTTCTTCACCACGTTTCTGTTGCTGATTCGTTTAAGACAGAAGGTGGGAAAACTGCGTCTAAGAGGCGTCATGAAGTCGACAATCAAAATCGTCATAGCATCCTCGATCATGGGTGTTGTATCATTTTTGTTTTATAGCCGTATCACGTCGGTTTTAGGTCTTAATTTAGCCCTTATCGTGACCGTGTTATTGGCAGCATTGCTTTACGCTTTCTTACTGATCGTGTTTAAAGTCGAGGAAGTCAAGGCGTTAACTGATAAGTTAGGTACTTTAAGAATTAGATAAAAGTGAAAAGTTCAATAGAAATCTACCATAATCTCTAGAATGGATGATGGCAATTTCGAATTTTAAAATAGGAGACCAGCCTGACGACCATAGTCGATCAACTGTTGGTAAGGATCGCCGTCGATTCTTAAGAGTTTGCAGAAAGCTGCCTCTGTGGACCATCCTTGTTCTTTGAGTGTGATGACTTCTGCCTTCCATTCAGGCTTTCTTTGCAATAGTCGGTATTCAATGATCATGTGCAAGTAAGCGTTCTGTTCTAGGGTTGGTTGGGGCTGACCGTATATTTCAAACGCAAACCCGTGGAAAATGAAGTTGCCTTTCACGATGTTTTCTTTGCGTTTAGGTCTGAAGTCTCTTTTGTCCTCATATAAGTGATGAATCTTCTGTTCGAAGAAGTGAAGGTCTTGGACGTTTGCGATGATATCAATATCGGATTTGTAGGTATCGATGCCGAGTGGGATCGTTCCACAAACGGTTGGCTCATATCCCTTCAAGTCTTCTAGTATATGTAACTCATGAATAGCATGGTAGGCTGCCTGTTGTTTCGCGTTTCCTGTTTTCATTTCTACAAGCAAATCAATCAATGCTAGCACCTCCTACGGATAGGGTACCACATGACATAGAGGATGAACCTTGAAATGAAAGGGTTTTCGTGAGAATTTATACAAAAATTCACGTGTAATCTTAATAATCATTGGGTAAGATGTATATAATCTAGACAATACGCCCAGCTACGAGTGAAGAGAAAAGAAGGGATGACAAATTCATGTTATTGAGAGATTTAGAGAATTTGAAACTGTTCAGTCAGCTATCCTTAAAGCAAGTAGAAGATCGTTTACTGATTACGGCAGATTTTCCAAAAGATTTCTTGATGGAAAATAAAATGAGAGACCCTTTTTTATATGTCATCTTATATACTCGTGGTGGTGAAAGAATTAAAATCATTGATGAGTACAGTGCTAAGATCTACCATCCAACCAAACAGGAAATAGACCCAGAAACACGCAAAAAAATTGTTCTCTTCGCCAGGTCACAAGCGAAACAATTTCGTGAACTCACCAAAGAATAATAAGGAGATATTACAATAGACTATGATGATACGTAATCAGACTAGATCGCAGTTTATTGAGGTATGTCGTCTCTATAATAATAGAGGCGGCTTTTTTTAATAAAGTTTGTTCAAATCGAGGCGGAGGTAGGAAAAAGGTTGAGAATAATGGCGTATTTTGTAATAATTGTATGAGTTCTAGAGTTAGTATAGCTGTTAAAATTACAAGAACAACCAGTCGAACAGGGAAGATGTACTGTTCCAGCTGGAGAAAGTCGCCTTTTTTGCACAATTACATAGAAAAACAACGGATTGATTAACTTTCAGAAACATTATCTGAATGAAGAGCTTATGAGCGTGCTTGCCGACGTTAGGTCTACTTTGATACTCAAATCAATAAGTACATTTATTACGAGTGCATGTTAAGAAAGGAAGAGGGAAAATGGATGAGCGGGCAGGTTTTTGGGATCGTCTGGGAGCATCACTTCTTGACGGTGTGATTGTTGGAATACTGTTTTCCATTATTGGTTATGTGGTTCACGGTGAAATCAATAATGAAGAGTACAATATTACAGATTTATTGAATTTGTTATATTTGGTCTTAATTCCGGTCATTTGGAAAGGATACACGATTGGGAAGAGAATATTAAAGATAAGGATTGTCCGTAAATCTGGTCAAAACGTCGGCTTATGGACGATGGTGCTGAGAGCGGTAGTTGGTGGACTTGTCTATGCATTCACTTTTGGTATCGGACTGATCGTCAGTGCTTTTATGGTAGGATTACGAGAGGATAAACGAGCCATCCACGATTTCATAGCGGGTACATATGTGAAGAAAGAGCGCAGGATATGACTTAAACCAATAGTTCTCTTTACTTTTATTCTTTCAAAGAGTCATACTGAGGATCAACAAGTCTGTCATGTTAACTAATATTTGGTAGATACTAATTTAGCTGCGTTAGGAGAGTTATGTTGGAAGAACAAAAGAACGGTCTAAATATTCTACAGAATCTTGGCTGGATATCGGTCCTACTGGCAATCGGGGTCTACCCACCAATACTTATGGCAAATGCCATAAGTATTGGTGTTGTGCTACGTAGGGATTACCAGGAGAAGAGGCAAGGGAAATATATGATTTTTTCTGGAGTCACCACAGGAACGATAGGACTAATAATGGGTGTTTATTTTAATCTTAATTGAATAATACACCTTTAATTTATTCATTTTTCACGTATCAAAACAGGTAATGGATTAACAATTAAAGGAGCAGACAGCATGGATTCTATCATTGTCATTACGGCCGTATTAATGGTCCTTACTTTTCTAATCAGCGAACTATATATCAAACGTAAATTAGGTATTAAGCCAAAACGTGTGAGTGAAGACCGCAAACAATTCTTTCGTGTCATCGATAGTACATTGACGGTACTCGCTTTTGGAGCTATTCTGCTCGGGTACTTATGGTTTGAAACAAAAACGATGAGAATTGTACCCGTCGCTTTTATTCTGATGGCCAAAACGTTGCTACGTGGATTTGAAGAATGGAAAATCGATCCCTCATCAAAAGCATACTATCATCATTTTTTGTGGGCGGGATTCACGTTCATTCTGATCGCCTTACTGCTGCTTTATTAAAGAAAAAAACTCGCCTGAGTAATGTCAGCCGAGTAGTGTTAATTTGTGAATAGTTTTTTCATCTTTTTCCATAAGCTTTTCGAATCGGTCTCTTCGGGTTGAGAGAAAGATTTTATTTGTGGTGAAGATTTCATTGTTCCAGGGCCTTTATTACAGCAAGATCCCCTTCTGGTTGAAGGCATTTTTTTAGCCTTTTGTCTTTTCATTTTGTCTCACTCCTTTAATGAAGGTAGACCACCGCGTGAAGCGGCGGTCCAGTTTGTTACAACTCCGTTGAGCATGGAGGGAGGGTGACAGTGAAGAAGATGGTCAGTGTCGGATTACCTTCTTCATCGGTACTTACGTCTGTGTCGGTAGGAGTGATCACTACATTCTCACATCTAGGATTTACACAAGGAGAACTCATATCATCCGGACAGCTGAAACACTGTTTCGTAAACGTATCATCAACTAGACATGAAACAATTGGAGGTCCTCCACAAGCTGTTGTTCCATCAACAGGAGAAAGAGGTGCATTAAATACGATTTCTAAATTAACGCTTTGGCGCCAACGGTTCACAGGTACACAACATTGGATCTGCTGACCGCATACATTAATGGTTGTAAATGTTTCGCACTCGCCGTCCATTTCGCAGGTAGAATCACCAATACAAAAACTTGTGGACACATCTTCGAAAGTACCATCGAAGGTGAAGCAACTAGGTAAGTCGATTTCACATGAAAAAACTTCTGGAGCGTCACATTCACAAGGGTTATCGCACTGATCAACATTCACGCAAACTGGCGCACAAATTTGTCCGCACTCACCATTTTGACCAAATTTCAGTTGAAAACATGCAGGATGTAATTCAAACTCTGAGTCAATGACAATCTGGAACTGTTGACCGAATCCTGCTTTTAATTCACCAAAATCATCCAGTTCATCAAACTTTAAACCTGTAATAACTCCGTCACAAGGAGCTTGATCAGTGCAGGCAAACCTCTCGTTGTTTTGGGAGGGGTAACGACAAACTCCTTGTTGATTTGGTGCTACCGGATCATCATTTAAGTCAAAAACTTCACCTACAAGGCAATTCTCAAATGGACATAAGTCCAATTCGATGATCCAGTTACTCAAGGCGTTAGATGCTTCTATATTGCGTATTTCATAAATGAGGTTGTCAGGATCGATTAATTCAACTTCGTAACCAGCGACACATGCTATTAGAGGGCACTCAATCTGTTGTTGAATTCTAAAATTATTCATATTATCTTCCTTTCAAATTGTAATCTTAATAGATTATGTAGAAGTGTGGAGTTAGTATAGTTCAGATGTCTATACGAGGCCAAAAATGTACGCTTGTCTATAGAGTTTGCAGGTTTACGAAAAATTTGTTTTACACCTATAAGGTTCATAGACTTTGCGTTTTATAGTTTTTTCACATTTGTGCTTCGCAATTTGCATTCGAAATATTACTATAGAGGAGGTCGGCAATGGAAGAGGATGAGCGCTCCAGTATAGAGAAAGTACGAGGGGTTCTAGTTCGTATTTTGTTCGTCATCTTAAGTGTAGGTATGGGGTATTTGTTTGCCTACCAATGGGGTTTTTTACCGAATGGCTATGAATGGATCGGTGAACAGTCATCAACCATCACCATTCAGAAGAATGACTTATACGGTCTCAAAGATAAAGAACTTGATATAAGTTTTGAAGAAGACGAAAGCTTTAAAATGTCTCGATTGAGAGATCAAGTCGAGGGTCAGTTCCTCCACTACTTCTTCTTTTTCAGTACGGCATTTGTCATGATTTTCTCATTTTTACAAGATCGGTTTATTGATGAGCCTTTAAAGAAGGGGCAGTTATTCGGTGCTTTGTTCACGCTATTCATGGCATGGGTCAATGTTGCGATGCAGCTTAGCCAAATTAGTGAAATGGTATCAGGAGGATGATGGTGGACCATCAGCAACTCTTTTGTGAATCTACCTTGACTGCATGTCCACTAGACCCTATAAAAGCGGACCATTGAGGTTTGAGTACACATACTTATACATATACTTGATCGTCGATGGGGGATTGTAGAAAAGCTGAAGGGGAGCGTCATGAACACGTACTCTGATCAACCGCATGAATTATCTGTTTACTTGAGGACATGCAAGTAAGTGATGTGGGGAGGAAGGAAATGAAGCCGGAATTATTGGTTAAACTATTCGTTACAGCCTTACTATTACTAACAGTAGGGTGCCAACAAGATAAAGAAGACACCAAAACAAAAACGATAGAAGACTTCCTCGCATCTAAGGCTGATGTAACAGAAGTGGAGATGCACGTGAATGATTATGAATTCGCTGCTTCAGAGCGGGCGGTTTTAAAGACTGAACAACGGTTAGGCGAATTTCTCAGTATGGTGAATGGATTGGAAATTGTTGAAGTCGATCAAGAGGAAGACTCTGAGTTGATTGAAGAAATGGAGTCCTACCGAAATGATAAGCAATCACTTATCGCATATCTTGAACACAAGGAAAGTAAGCATGTATCGACCATTGAACTATCGAAGAGCGGGTTAGGTTTATTTGTTGTATTTGAGGAGAATGGACAAGGTAAACCGTATCACATCGTAAATAGCAAGGGAGATAGGTACGAGGAGATGTTGAGTTTCTTTGATTCAGTTCTTGAAGACGTGCCCGTTATTACAAAACCAGTAGACTCTGTCACCATTCTCAAACGTCAAGAAAATGAAGGACGTATCCAGTCTGTAGTAAACGTAACGAGAGACAATGTACCGATTATTATCGATGATCGCAAGGTAGAGGCAACATTTGGTGTATCTGCAACATTTCTTGTTTTAGAGAACGAAGAAGGTACCATTGTGACTGAGCCTCAGGAGTTTACTATTCAGCCTGATGGTGACCAGCTAATATGGAAACAGAGTGGTTGGAGAAACATAGAAAGTGAAAGGAATACTTACTTACAGATTGTGACGCTTGAAAATTCATTCGTTCCTTATTCGACTGAAGTGATAATTACCATAACAGTAAAGAGTGAGGACAGCATTGAATTAGACGTCATCTATTAAGGAGGGTAAGTTATATGCAACTCACCAGCAGGCCAATGGGCATGAATGAAGCTAGAGAAATAGTGCAGTGGCGCTATGAACCTCCTTATGATCTTTATAATAATGACGACAAAGAAGAGACCATTTACGAATTCACAAATGGCTCTTATGTTGCGCTTTACAATGAACAAGAACACCTCTTTGGATTTTATTGTACCGGTGCTTCAGCACAAGTTCCAGCTGGACATAAGCAAGGTGTTTATAAAGAAGCTTTGTTAGATATCGGGCTTGGGATGAACCCGGATGATGTAGGTTGCGGAAATGGACGCGACTTTTGTGAGGTTGTTCTTTCAATAATCATACATACACATGGCAAAACACCTATCCGGTTATCTGTCGCGACATTCAATGCTCGTGCGATTCGAGTGTATGAAAAGCTTGGCTTTGTAAGATTAGACTATTTCCATACCGATGTGACAGAATTCATTACGATGGTGAAACGTTAATGCATTTGCTATAGAGAGACTTGTTAAACGAGCCGATCAAATGCAGCCCTTCATGGAAATGGAAAATGTCTGAGAAGCTTGACGAAACCTGAGATCACTGATAGAGTAATGATTAATTATTCTTGTTCGGTTATGAATGAAAGAAAAGGTAACTGAAACGTTATTCTCGTCTGAAATGAATACGCAGGGCAATAATAGTAATACAATGTGGAGAATATCCACGCAGGAGGTAACACTATGTTACAAGGTACAGTTAAATGGTTTAACGCTGAAAAAGGATTCGGATTTATCGAAGTAGAAGGTCAAGACGACGTATTCGTACACTTCTCTGCTATTGAAGGCGAAGGTTTCAAAACTCTAGAAGAAAACGAAACAGTTTCTTTCGAAATCGTTGAAGGCAACCGTGGCCCGCAAGCTGCTAACGTTCAAAGATAATTTCTTTTTCCTCCAAAAAAGGCTTCCTCATGCAGGAAGCCTTTTTTGTTGCCGTTATTATGAAAGGATTTAGTATAATGAAAAAGTAGAAATGCATATATCGGGCTCTGGAATATTCGATTGTGAAATGCTTTCTTGTATTGAAGAATAGGAGGGTGATGAAGTGCAAACATTGAAAGGACGAGTGGCTATTGTAACGGGAGCGAGCCGTTCTAAAGGTATCGGTACAGCGATCTGTCATGAATTGGCTGAGGCAGGGGCTGACATCTTTTTTACTCATTTCAGTCCCTATGACGAATCTTCTGGTAACGGATGTGAAGGGGATTGGCCGAATCAGCTATCGAAAGAATTACAAGCAAAAGGTGTGCGTGCTGAGCATATGCACTTGGATCTCGGAGAGGAAGATACTCCAACCCGTCTGCTTCAAGAGGTTGAAAATCGTTTGGGCGTCGCTTCGGTCCTCGTTCATAATGCGACATACCAGACGAATACAAATTTCCGTACGCTGGACGTTGAAACACTTGATACATATTATAGAATCAATAATCGTGGACCGATATTGCTAAGCACAGCTTTCGCGAAGAGGTTTGAACAAACGTTCTCGAAAGAGCATGGTGGACGGATCATCCATCTCGTATCCGGAGGTCCTGATCCGGACAACTTAGCCTATATTGCTACCAAAGGTACGATTAGAGCCTTGACGTATCCTTTGGCAGTGGGGCTTGCTCCCCTCGGAATCACAGTCAATTCAGTTGATCCAGGTCCGACGGATTCAGGGTGGATCGACGAAGAATTGAAGCAACAGTTCTTGCCTCTTTTTCCAAAAGGGAGGGTTGGAGTTCCGCAAGACGCAGCTAAATTGATTCGCTTCCTCGCTAGTGCTGATGCCGACTGGATAACAGGCCAAACAATCGAATCGAATGGCGGTTTTCTTGGTAAATAATCTACAAATGCTGGGTTGAAAGTGGGCTGAGATCGTGTTGATTTGCCTAAAAAAAGCACCTTCCATTTTTAAGAAGGTGCTTTTTAATGTAGGTTGTTTTCTGAGGATTATTCTATAAGTGACAACGGATAAATAGTTTATGTTTAACTAAACATTCCACCAAAACTTGAACCAAACCTGACTGCTAGAAATATACGAGCACGACCATAACGTTAAACCACGATATTCTCTAAGCTTTGTTGGAACGAGAGAATTGAACGAAATAAAAAATCCCCCGCATGACAGATGAAAGTGTTATTGGCACCCAAACTGAAAATCCAATGCTACTCTTCTCCATACCAAAGGCGAATAAGACTAAAAGGTTAAAAGCTAACAATAAATGCAAAGCTATAGTGTTGTAAATGTGAAACGCTTTATTGCTCATCTTATTTCTCGCACCTTTCTAATGTTAATTTTTAACTCCTATTCTATAAGACCACCATTTAATTAAAAAAATTGTAAAATGATATTTCTTAGTGAATTACACTGCCCTCCTGCGTATCAGTAAGAAGATAGTAATGGAGTTGGAAAAAATGAGAAACAGAACATTCATACTGTAAAAATATTGGAAGTTTTGGCTAATACATGTAGAATAGAGAGGGAAGAGAAATGTGGGAACTCGTATTGATGAGAAATTCTATCCGAAGTTCTATATGTTTTTATTGATTTCACTGGTTGTATGTAATACACCGTTGCTGTATTAAGTTTGATTTAAGAGTGGGAGGAAACTGCAATGAGAGTCAAGCACATCGTCGTATTGTCCGCTCTGTTTTTGTTGATTTGTACAGGATGCACGAACCAGATTGATGCGGAATCAACGTTTGATCACGAAGAAGTGGCTGAAGATATGAAGCAGTTAACCATCCATGTCGAACTGCCAACCTCAATTCCGTTCGAGCCTTATGACGTTCGAAGCAGTGCCTATCCTAACGGCGATGCCGAATCCTATTCATTAAGTTTATACGCGGCACCTGAAGCGAAAGAAGGGATTGCCATTACGGCAGTTGAAGGAAATTTAAGTCCGCCAAAACAAACAGAGAAAGTAGAGCTTGCTAATGGTCGTGTAGGATATTTCGTTGAGCAAGGGGATGTTGCATCGATGTTTTGGGAGAAGGATAATGTCAGTTACCATGCTCAGCACGTATGTGAGGATAACCGTAAATTGTTCTCTAAGGAAGGGTTTATTGGTTTTGTCAATCAGTTTCATTGATGAACGATTCCTTCGTTCTTTAAAATAATTTGTCCTATGAGGTGATCGTTATGGAATTATTGATCATTGTGTTAGTGGCTAAATTATGTGGTGCTTTAATAGCCTTTAACTACTATAGGGCATTGAGTAGTGAGGATAAGAGTCAAGTACTTAAAGCATTTCGGGCTCCTTTGATTATCATTCCGATAGTCGGTGTTTATGGAGGAATGTTGATGATGATAGCGGCTGAGTCAAGTCGGATGCCGATATTATCCTTTATTGGTGCTGCAATCATGCTAGCGGCTGGAGTTGTTATTTCCGTTGCTATTTGGAGATCGAATAAGTGGGTGAGTATGGGAGTTCCGATGGGCATGACTATTGGTAGAGCCTTATTTATGATGTGATCGCTGTTGAAAAGTGATGTACATGATTGGGGAAATATGTCATATGGAGGTTGCGGATGAATAAATGGAAGACACGCCATGTAGAGGATGTCATTGAAACGCCTTTTGTACATATTCAGAAAGAAATAGTGGAGTTGCCTGGTGGACAAATTATCGATGACTATCTTGTTCATGAGTACCCCGACTGGGTAAATGCAGTTGTTCTGACTAAACAACGAAACGTCGTACTTGTCAACCAGTATCGCCATGCAGGGAAGGATTCCTTTCTTGAGATCCCAGCAGGTAAAAGGGACTGAGGTGAATCTGATAGTTAGGGCATGGCTAGAGAAATAAGAGAAGAGACGGGATTTTCAAGTGCTCTCCCTCTTATTGAATTAGGTAATGTAATGGTCAACCCGGCTTTACAAACAAATAAAGTGAAGACATTTTAAATACTCGGTGCAGAACAAAAACATAATCAAGATTTAGACGAGACAGAAGAAATACATATTTAATTGATCGGTTTTGACGAGTTTTGTGACATGATTCAACGCCAGTTGGTGCAGACGCAATTGTTCACAGTACATGGTTATTATTTGGCAAAGGCTTATCTATCAGGTAATTGATAACAAGCTGATTAATGGTCCGGGGGACTATGTATTTAAAGAAACGGTTATACATACATCGACTTACAAACTTTTGAAAATAAACACCTAGTATTAACTTTTTAAAAACTAGTATTAAGGTAGGTGATGGAGCTTATGGAAACAGGAGTGGTTCGTATCCAGCCGTATTCAGGTCGTTATCTGAATCAAATCGTTGATTTAATTCTCTCCATCCAACAGGAAGAGTTCGGGGTAAAAATTTCACAATCAGATCAGCCTGATTTGCTTGAGATTGAAGAAGTCTATCAAAGGGCAAAAGGGAACTTCTGGTTTGCCATTTATGGTGAAGAGGTCATAGGCACCATCGGTTTATTCGATTTAGGAGAAGGTCAATTTGCATTGAAAAAAAAGTTCGTAAAGAAAACGTATCGAGGCCATAGCTACTCTGTTGGACATAATCTATTGCAAACGGCCACTCAGTGGGCATCAGAACACAAGGCAAGCGAGATATACTTGGGTACTACACCACAATTCAAAGCAGCGCATCGTTTTTATGAAAAGAGTGGATTTGAAGCCATTTCTCGAGAACAACTTCCCGAAGGCTTTCCGTTAGTTGATGTAGATCGACTCTTTTATCGAAAAGGTATAGAAAAGGGTTTAAAGCGTGAAGGGGTGTAGTTCTTCCTTGCAAAAAAATAGATATTATTGGGGATGGAGTACAAAAATGCTCAGCGGAAATTTCCGCTGAGCATTTTTGGATTTAACTTGTTTGCATTTTTCTCTTCTTACGTGCTTTTTCCTTCTCAATCTGCTTACTGCGAAGTTGACCACACGCCGCATCAATATCCGTTCCGTGCTCTGTACGAACTCCGCACTTTATTCCGCGATCCATTAATGTCTGATAGAACGTTAGGATAGCTTCTTTTTCACTTCGTTCGTAGGGGTGGTCGGCTACTGGATTATACGGGATCAAGTTGACGTATGAAAGATGTTTCTTATCCATTAATAGGTTTGCTAGTTCATGAGCTTCCTTCTCGTGGTCGTTGACATCTCTCAATAGAATATATTCAAACGTAATTCGACGATTTGTCTTTTCTAAATAATAGTCAATTGCAGGCATAAGTTTTTCAAGTGGATAGGCTTTGTTAATTTTCATAATCCTTGAACGTAGCTCGTTGTTTGGTGCGTGTATAGAAAGAGCTAAGTTGATTTGAATACCTTCATCGGCAAATTCATACATTTTCGGTGCGATTCCACTTGTCGAAACTGTAATATGACGCGCGCCAATCGAAAGACCTTTTTGATCGTTGACGACGTTCAAGAAGTCGATCAAGTTGTCGTAGTTATCAAATGGCTCTCCGATTCCCATGACAACGATGTGGCTCACTCGTTCGTCCTTATTTTGTTTGTCTAGGTGGTGCTGCACTTGCATGATTTGTTCAACGATTTCTCCGCTGGTTAAGTCGCGGCTTTTACGCAAGATACCACTAGCGCAGAACGAGCAGCCAATGTTACAGCCGACCTGTGTGGTTACGCACACAGATAATCCGTAGTTGAAACGCATTAATACTGTCTCAATGACATTTCCGTCATCAAGCTTAAATAGAAACTTAATCGTACCGTCCTTAGACTCCTGCTTAATTTCTTCTGTTAACGTCTCAATTGTGAAGTGTTCATCTAATTTATCAATACATGATTGGTTAACATTCTTCATATCAGAAAATTGAGTGACACGTTTTTGGTAAATCCAGTCCCAAACTTGCTTGGATCGGAATTTTTTCTCTCCGTGCTCTATCAACCAATCCGTCAGCTGATCAAACGTCAATCCGTAAATGGATGGTTTCATATATACGCTCCTCTTGTAAAAAAAATCACTATTTCTATCATACTTCATATGTGGGGCTGATACAAGTCTTAATCATGATGAGGATAGGTTAAACGTTGCATCCATCATTGATCAAGCAGACCTTGAAAGAGTGTGGACCTATCAAAGTTTTTCGGAGTGATGGTGACATAATATTTACCAAAGCGCTCCTTGTATAAGCGTATTGAAAGCTTCATCACAAAAAGTAGCTTTGCGAATAAGACAATGTCCCACTACGATAGATTTAACGAATGTTGTACAGAACTTATAAGTCTTCTAACATTCTTATATTGAAATATTATCTCTGAAAAGAAGTGGAGACAAATAGTGCATCTAAAATAATGGAGGGATTTGGTGGGGCATGTCGAATTGTAATAGACTAGTGGGAGGGATTCAATTGCTTATAAAAAAGAGTGATTCTAGGCTAGGTTCAGTTCATGAACATGTTTTACATACGTTTCAGCGCGTACTGGGGACAGGTGCGGCGACGCTTGTGATGCAAGAGGGAAAGGTCGTATTCGAAGAATATGTAGGAAGGCACTCTAGTCATTCAAATGCGCGATCCATTCAGGCGGATTCACAATTTTACGTAGCCTCTGTCAGAAAAAGTTATATCGGTTTCGCTATCGCTTATGCTGTGTATCATGGATTTATAGAAAACATCGACATACCTGTTATTAAAGTACTGAAGAACGTTGATCAAACCATTTGGAAAGGGACCACCATTCGCCATCTACTGACGCATACCCACGGTTTGGAGAAGCGAAAAGGAGAAGTAAGTCGCATTCACCCACCAAGAACAGAGTGGACATATGAGGGGGTTGGCATTGAGGCGCTGACTGAAATTCTTGAGGTTACGACGGGAAGAACCGTTTCTCACATCTTACATAAAGAGGTATTTCAACCGCTCCAAATGACGCAATCTGATTGGTATGCAGAAACTGGTGAAAAACATGTAGATGTTATATTGAAAACGGAAGAAGATTCAGAATGGCAGCTAAGTCAAAGTCTAAAGGGTGATGACAAGAATATGTACGTGTCTGCTCGGGAGCTTGCTATGTGGGGAAACCTTCATTTATATGAGGGGAAGCTCAACGGTATTCAAGTCGTGCCTAAGGAACTGATCCGGCTTGCTACCACTCTTCAATCACCTGATGGCATTCAATCAGATGCGCCTCAGAACGGCTATTTATGGTTTGTGAAAAATCGTGAGTCGACAAAAACAGAAATAGGTGGGGCTGTGCCTAGGGGGTCGTTTCAGATCCTGGGATATACGGGTGTCACGCTTTTGGTCATTCCTGAAAAGAAGGTGGTTGCTGTCCGAATGTTCAATAGCTTCGGCTCGCCGGAAGGCTACGACTATTTAGAAGATGTTCGATCTTTTGGTGATAAGGTAGTTGAATCTATTAGGTAACGTGAGTAGCCGCTAAAATAGTAGAAGAGTATTTATAGTACATTAATGACCAAAACAATAGGAGTTTCCTATCGATGAATAGGGTTTGATTTCGTAATAAAGGAGAATAATCATGACAGTATGTCCGTTTTGCCATCCTGACCAAGATGTCGATCAAAATATTATATTTGAGAATGATACCTGTTATTTTCTTCAGCATAATCAACATCAAGACGTGCTTGAAGGCTCAGGGGTCATTGTACCTAAAGCACACCATGAAGATGCGTTTTCTCTTACGAAAAAAAAGTGGAAAGATACATATAACTTATTACAAAAAGCGAAAAGTTACATTGATGAGACCTTTAAACCTGATGGATACACCCTAGGGTGGAACGTCGGGGACGTGTCGAATCAATTCATCCTACATAGTCATTTTCATGTGATCCCTAGATACCATGATGAACCTCATGCTGGTAAAGGTCTTAGGTATTGGCTAAAACAACCGGAAAATAAGAGAATTTAAAAAGAGGGAATTCATTGAGTTACCCTGTACCAATAGTCGAGTGATCAAAGGAATCCCCCAAGCGAAAGTCGCTTGGGGGGAAGGAATCATGATTCATAGATTTTCGCTTGGAGTTCATGGTCCTTAATTGTTCCAAGTGGCAATAGAATCTTTTGAAAATCAAATTCATTCAGCTCTTTATCGTCTTTGACCTTGTTTGGAAGGTCCGGGTTGGCCAAGGCTCCAGTGCCGATAGAAACAAGGTCTGCCTGTTCATCTTCAATGAGTTGCAGAGCTTTGTCCTTGTCATGTAATTGGCCGTTCGCAATAACAGGCAATTGACTGTAAGCTTTCGCTGCATGAGCGAGTGTTTTTGTTCCGTCACCGAATGAAGGAGCGGTACCCAGACCATCCGTGACATGGATGTAGTCAAGAGAAGTATGACCGAGAGTGGAAAAGATCGTTTCTGCTTCTTCTTCTCCTCCGGCCCATTTATGCTCACCGTCTGCTACTTTTGCTTGAGAGATACGAATTCCTACAGTGAAGTCCTGACCTACTGCCTCTCTTACAGCATCAATGACTTCCACTAAATAACGAACACGATTTTCCGGAGATCCGCCATACTGATCATCTCTTTTGTTCAAGTAATCCGTTAAAAATTGATCCAGCAAGTATCCGTTCGCTCCGTGCAATTCTACGCCATCAAATCCGGCTTGCTGAGCGAACAAAGCACTTTGAACGAAGGATTGTTTGGCCTCTTCTAGGTCTTGTTTGTTCATGGCTCTAGGTGTTTGAAAAGGACCAGAACCGCCATAAAACTCCAGTTGATTCCCTTTCGGTGCGATCGCGGATGGAGCAATCGTTTCGTCCGTATATCTATTGCCCTGACTTTGACTTCCTGCATGCATCAACTGAGCAATGATAATAGACCCATGATTATGAACGGTCTCGACAATGGGTTGCCATGCTTTCATCTGAGACTCAGTCGCAAGACCGGGTTGGTTTTTGTAGCCTTGACTAAAGGTTTGGTCAGGGTAAATGCCTTCTGTGATGATGGTGCTGAATCCACCTTTGGCATAACGTTCATAATAATTCTTCATCGTCTCGTTTGCGTGACCATCGTCTTCAGCGCTTATTCGTGTCATAGGTGCAACGACGTATCGATTGTCTAATTTGTGTTGGTCTAGTAAGAAGTCTTGAAATAACATGTAGGACATCCTTTCTATAATAGTTAGAACAACAGCTATAATATTTGATTAAAGTCTTTGTATCAAGATATTTGATTTCACTGTTCCTCTCACCTTACCTACATTACCCGCTTAATGATAAAATTAACCGCTCGAATTCTAGACGAGTGTCTTTTGGAATACATGAAGTCCAGGGTATATAATAAAAGATTGTAAAATGATGTAGGTTCCTGAACAATGTACAAAGGAAATTAATGGAGAATTTTAATACAACCAACAAATCAATAAGTATGAAAACCCTAGGACTTTGTTATGGAATACCAAATAAAGTTACATTCTTTCAGAAATTGATTGAAAAGTTAGTGACAGCTTAAAATTTACACAAGACATAAATGAATTAGAGAGGATTTTACATTATGAAGTATGCTGTTTCTGTTACAGATACAAGGCAAATGGAATTAATTGAGGCGGCAGGGCAATCTCTGCTCGAACATTTGAATGACTATGCCGAAGCTTTAGCGAAAATTACAACCTTTGACTATCCGAGGGGTGTGGTGTTTCATGATCTTCAATCTGCTACAGAGCTGTATTCAACGATTCCCATTCCTGCCTATACTTCAAGAGATTTGATACACATCGAGCCGAGAGTAGAAACGTGGAAGGAGATTTTTTTAACGTCAGCGACCGATTCAGTAGCCATTGATTATTATAACAACATGGATACAAAGGATGTCGCCGCCATTATCGCCCATGAGCTTACTCATCATGCCGATTTTTTCCATGATGATTTTGAAGGGGATGAGGAAAATATGTGGTTTGAAGAAGGGATGTGTGAGTATCTGTCGAAGAAGCTCCTATTATCTGAGACGAAATTTCAAGCCATCCAGAACGTTGAAGACAAGCTAATTAAGAATTATAAAGAAATATACGGGGAATACACGCTCGATCGGTTTGGTGAAAGTGGGTATCGTAGTGGTAAAAGCGAAACCTTTAGTGCAGCTTTTTACGATTACTGGCGCAGTTCGAAGACCGTAACACGTCTTGTACATGAACATTTTGATGGAGACATTCAAGCGCTGATTGCCTGCTATGTTCAATGGGAACAGAACGAGCCGGTACATAAGTACTTCATTCGTGCACTTTCTTTGACAGATGATGAGGCAAGAGAAATGTGGTTGGCTTAAAGGCTGAATATTCAGAAATCAGTCGTAATCTCCGTTCATTCTAGCAATTCTCATGGTATAATAGAAGAGGAATTGAAGGAGTGAGTCGTATGGATCCATTAGATGTAATCGGAAACCTACATAATGTGCAACCAGTTTATCAACCAATCATCAGCGCCATTCGTCATGATGTCAAAGGCTACGAAGTCCTAGGACGTTATTATGACGGTGATAAGTGGCGAAGCCTTAGTTCATTCTTCCACCATCCGGATGTTCCGGAAGAATTCAAAGTGGATGTGGATCAACATTTACTGAATATCGCACTTCAAGCCATGTTGGATGAAGACGCAAAAGGTCTCGTATTCATAAACCGGAGTGCTAAACAATTGATGGTGAATGATGGAGATGAGCTCCTAGAAACCTTACTTGATTTCAGGGAAAAAGGATTTGCCATGAACAGAATTGTCATTGAAGTAAGAGAGCATGACTTTGATGAGGATTTCGAAGCACTCAATCATTTATTACTTTACTACAAAACGTATGGTGTGCAAATCGCGGTCGATCACGTCGGAGCAAAAAGTTCAAATATTGATCGTATCCGTCAGCTAGAGCCGAATCTCTTGAAAGTGGACACGATGAACATCCGAAACCACAATGCACAAGGGTTCCAAGATATCATGTATTCCCTTGCGATGCTCGCGAACCGTATAGGCGCTGCCATGCTGTTTGAGACCATTGAAGATGATCATCAGCTCTACTTCGCATGGAAACATGGAGGTCGTTATTATCAAGGGTATTATTTAGCCGAACCCCGATTCAATCTATCTTCGAAGGATTCATTACGAATCAATGTGGAAGAGAAAGTAGATCATTACATTCAAAGGGAGAAGGCTTTAGTTGAAAGGCGACTGAATTTGATTCTTTCCTGGGAGCAGAAGTTAAAAGAATTGGTTTCCAGATGGGATGGTCCCAAAAAAGTCGATCCATTTATTGATATGGTGACAAGCCAATTTGATGAAGAAAGCTTTAGGATGTTCATCTGTAATGGGGATGGATTGCAAATATCCGCCAACTTCCGCAAACGGGATGATAATTGGGAATTAGAGCCGAGCAAGAAGGGCTCCAACTGGGCATTCCGTCCATATTTTTTAGAAAACGTTATGCAAATGAAAACGTGGAAGAAAGGTACGCTGTCAGAAATCTATTCAGATATTGAAACGAAAGAGTTGATTCGTACATTCAGCTTTCCACTGACAGATCAATACTTCTTGTTCATTGATATCAATTATTCCTACATTTACGAGCACGACTATTTGTTAATATAAATCTCGAACCTGCCTTTTTGCTGAAAAGGCAGGTTTTTTTACGATTTTTGAAGAAAAAGTAAAGGTTGGATATTTAAAGGAGGTAACAGAGATGATTATCATGATTAATGGAGCATTTGGGGTAGGCAAAACGACGGTTTCAGAAGAATTATCTAAAAAAATACCGAATAGTTTTATTTTCGATCCTGAGATGGTCGGTTTTATGTTGAACCATATGCTACCGAGTGAATTAAAGAAGAGAGAATCGCCATCTGGAGATTTTCAAGATTTTTTGCTATGGAAAAATCTCGTTGTAAAAACGGCTGAAGGATTAGTCGAAACGTATGGCTATCATTTGATTGTTCCGATGACAATTCGAAAACCGGATTACTTCGAGTACATTAGATCAGGTTTTCAGAAAGTATCTGAAACCCATCATTATTGCTTAACTGCAACGAAAGAAACTATATTCAACCGGTTACGTGAGCGTGGAGAAGATAAAGGGAATTGGTGCTTTAAGCAAACTCAAAGATGTTTAGACGCCTATGAAACTTATGATTTTTCAACTTACATAGATACAAATGGTAGTCAAGTTGAACAAGTAGTTGAACAGATCTTGCAACAAATCCATTTCACAACTGAAGTCTAATGTAACTTTTTCCATTTGCAACCGACAAATAAATAATAAGGAGGGGAATCAATGAAAAAAATAGTAACGATAATATTGTTTTCAATGTTTATGTTGGGTGCATGTGGTGAATCTGAGCCGGTTGAGGAACCAGATCAACAGATCAACTAGAAGAAACAGATGAAGAAGAACAAGCTGCAATGGAACTGGATTCCTATAACATGCTCATAGATTCTTGTCCCGAAGTCCCAGTTGAAGGCATAACGCGGACTGACTTAACGGAAGAGGAACTGAAGAAGTACCCTACAGAAGTACCGGATATAATAAAGGATTACTCTACCGAAGAAGAAATTGAGAAGTATAAAAATGTGCAAGTCTTAATACGAACACATCGGGAGTTTCTAATGAGTGAATTGGAAAGTAGAGGCTACTCCTTTGAAGATCTACAATCAGTTGGTGAGTACAGTGTTGTTCAAGGAACCACAGTCATTGGGTTGAAACAAGGGTTGAGTTCAGAGCAAGAAAAGATCAAAACAGCTATTCTTGAATCTATTGAAGTAGGGAGAGAACATTTTTCACCTGGTGCCTACGCAACGACCTCTCTTACGTATTCAAGGGACGAGTTGGATACGAAACAATTCAAGTTGGCATCTGAACTTTCAAATGAGATAAGCAAAATTTCTGGAGTAGGCAGCTGTAATCTTGCTGATGCTTTTGAACTAAGGGTGTGGAAGACTTTAACGGAAGATGAGCTAGAGTGGGTGAATAATCAAACAGAAATGAAACTGGCGATCACCCTATCTGAGCCAAGTGAACTAACGGGTTATGTAACCGATCTAAAAGAAGATGATAAGATGCTCGTGGATCACACATGGTTCAGTAATCGACCTGAGAGCGTTGAAGTTGGGGATCGTGTTCACCTTCTTTACACTTCTGTCGCAGAGTCCTTTCCTGCTCAGTCACACGCCAAAGAACCTGAGATTCTAAAGGACGTCAAGCCTGATGGGGCTGAGTTGCATGCGTCGGAGGCGATAAAGCAATCCTTATCAACAGTGGACTCCTCTGAGCCTTTGAATGTATTACATGCAGATTATGACCAAGAATCAGATGAATGGACCATTGAACTGGAAATAGGGATGGAGACGACCGAAGAGGTTGAAGTGACGGATGCGAAGTAGGCTGAACAGTTTTTTCTTAATTCTGATGATGTTATGGATCACTGTGACCGTTTCTGGGTGTGGGGAGAAGAAGCCCTTCGACATCGAACTTCCGCCTTCTCAGGTGAATATTTACAAATGGGAATCGGAAGAACATATTGGAACGATAAGTGACCAAGGGAAAATCGATACCTTAGTGAATGACTTGCACAAGTCAAGGAGTTCATCGACGGCAAACATGGATTTTGCTTTACCTGACTATTTACTCGTCTTTTTACATGGTGAGCGAACCGTTCTACAGGTAGGCTATTATACAGAAATTCAAGACCTTGGTGTCGAGGGACGATACTGGTGGAAGGATCGAATGTATAACCTTAAGACGGAATTGTCATCGATTACGAAGTTGGAGGAGATGTCGAATGAATAAACGGGGTGTCATCTCATTAGTAATAGCCGGAATGAATCTGTTGTTGTTTCTCATCGTAAGAGGACCGAATATAAATCTCGGACTCTATACGGGGATGCTTTTGGTTTTATCCTCGCTAGGCATTGCGTTTGCCGTTTTCTCCAAGAGGTGGATTTCCCTGTTAGTGGGCACAGTGCTGAATGCTGCCGGTCTTGTAATTGCTGTTTCTTTGCTAATACTTATTGGAATTACTGAACGTTAGGAGAGGAAGTAAATGGAGAAAAAGAGAAAAATGTGGTTCGGCATTGGTTGTGTACTGTTTTTGGTTTCACTTCCATTTGTAGCTGACCCAATATTAACGATGATTTCAAATCAAAGCGAAAGCTTCATTATATTGTTTCCAATCGGCTATCCGATGCTGACTTTCATATTAGGGTTCGGATTTATGATTATGTTTTCACCTTTGAAACAAAAGAAAGCGGATGGCCAAGGGAATGTACATAGGTAGAAATGTTGAAAGGCATGTCTACACATTATTGTCGGATGTAACATGTCTAGCAACAGTGCGGGATTTTGGGCTGATAGAGTCTGTCTGGAAACCTGGATTATAAAGCTTATTCGTACGCCTCAACAGCAATCAACGTAGCTCCCGCTGCCTGTATCCAGCTCCCCAGAAGAGTCCAGTCGTCCTTTGAAAGTCTTGCCCCCTCAGCTTGCAAGGCATTTCCAATAGCTTGTAGTCCGTTCCCTATGATTAAAGTAAGCTCATTTTTTTCCACACCTTCACTTAAAGCAATCGAAGCACCTAAAGCTTGAAGCTGATTCCCTTGTATGGTTCTGATTTTCCTATTATTTTCATTAAAAATACCAGCAATCACGGTGATGTTTCCGCTTGATGATAGTACACTTGCTACTTGACCTATGCTTGAGGTATCTATGTCATCAGCGGTCAGTCCGTTCCCTGTAGCTTGAAGTGTGTTTCCCCATAACTTAAGGGACTTTTCCTGCTCCGTCGTCCAAGCGAATAGAGGGGTAGCACTTATCGCAGCAATGACTGTTCCTATAGCAATCAATTCTTCGTCCATCTAAACCGCCTCCTTCTTTATTGTAAGCCGTTACAGATCGTTACGTTCTTGCTATAATAGAAGTTATCAAACTATTCAGAGAGGGACGATGCTATGAAGCGAACGTGGTGGAAAGAGTCAGTTGTGTATCAAGTCTACTGGAGAAGTTTCAATGATACAGATGGTGATGGATATGGTGACTTACAAGGCGTGATAGATAAGCTTGATTATTTACATAAGCTTGGGGTTGACGTAATCTGGCTCAACCCATGCTATGAGTCACCTGATTTCGACAATGGTTATGACATATCGGACTATTATAAAATCATGAAAAAGGCTGGGGATATGGAAACGTGGGAACGGCTCTTAAATGAGGTTCATAAGCGTGGCATGCGTTTGATCATGGATTTGGTACTCAATCATACGTCACATCAGCATCCATGGTTCAAGGAATCTGCTTCATCAAAGATGAACCCGAAACGGGATTATTACATATGGAAAGATCCAAAAGATGGGGGACCACCGAACAACTGGCGTTCCTATTTTGAACCGTCTGCATGGACATTCGACGAAACGACAGGACAATATTATATGCACTCATTCGCTGTTGAACAACCAGACTTGAATTGGGAGAACGAAGACATGCGTGAAGAGATATATGAGATGATGCGATACTGGTTAGACAAAGGCATCGATGGTTTCCGGCTTGATGTCATCAATTTACTAGCAAAGCAAGACGGGCTTCCGGATGCTGAACATCCTGAAGGGTTAAGTTATCTTGGAAATAACCCTGGCATACATGAATACTTACAAGAAATGAACGATAAGGTATTGCGTCACTACGATATTTTGACTGTAGGTGAAATTCCTTTTGTCACGCCGGAAGATGGGCTTTTGTATGTTGGGGAGGATCGTAACGAACTGCATACATTGTTTCACTTTGAAGTGGCCGATGATATGCCATCCTGGGATATGAAACGATATAAACAAATTCAAAATCGATGGTACGAAGGATTGAAGGGGAAAGGAACGAACTCGCAGTTTTTAAATAACCATGACCACACCCGGCAAGTGACCCGATTTGGTAATGACAATGAATATAGAAAAGAATCAGCGAAACTTCTCGCTACTATGATGCATACGCTTCCTGGGATTCCGTATATTTATCAAGGTGAAGAAATCGGGATGACAGGCGTTCGCTTTGATTCCATTGAAGACTATCAAGATATAGCCATGAAAAATAAGTATGAGGAAGAAGTGGAAAAAGGACGCGACCCGTCTGTCGTATTTGAGGAATTGCTGCCATTGAGTAGAGATAACTCACGTACTCCGATGCAGTGGTCGGATGAGGATAACGCAGGGTTTACGACAGGGACGCCTTGGATTAAAATCAATCCAAACTATACGGACATTAACGTGGAAGAAGCATTGGCTGATCCACACTCTGTGTTCTACTACTATCAGCAGTTGATTGAACTAAGGAAGAAGCACCCTGTGATGGTGTATGGTGATTATGAGGATCTATCTGGGGGCGACGAACACGTGTATGCGTACACACGTAGCTTGGACGGAGAAACTTGGCTCGTTTTACTGAACCATGCAGATGAAGAAAATACGGTCGATCTAAACTCGATCACATTACCACCTACTGAACCGCTTCTATCTAATTACTCGGAAGCTGATGAAACACTTTTGCGTCCACATGAAGCAAGAATATATCAATTATGATTAAACATAGGCTCTTCTCAAGTTTAGGCAAATGTCCTAGAATGAGGAGAGCTATTTTATGAAGAAAGGAAATTTGATGAAACAGCATAAATGGAAATACATAAGCTATGTTCTGGCATTAGTGCTTGCAGTTGGAAGTGTGTGGGTGTATCAGGATATACAAAAGCAGAAGAACCAAAGCAAAGACTTATTCGCAAAATGGATCACGAAAGAGCACATCGAATATGAACGAATGGCACGTCATATAGAGGAGATGCTTGTTGCAGGCTCCCCTGCAGATATGAAGCAAGCGCTGGAATCGATTGAGTACAACGCAGGAAACCGCTACATATCACGTAATATTCTAAGAGTGACGTTAGATTCAAATGTAGGAAACTTCTACAGTAGCCCTTTTGAGGAAATATATTGGTACTTTGATTATTTGCGAGATACGTCTGATGATACAGGATTATCAGAAGAAGAGTGGCAGACAGTAGAAGTGATTCATGAACGCACACTTGTGGTAATCGATATCTTTGAGGATATGGAACCTTATGTCTTTGATGACGGGGAACACATGAATAAAGGGGAAGTCATTGAATTGTTTGAAGAGCTATCTTATCGCTGGCAGGAGCTATCTATGCCGAGGGAGCTCGATCAAACTTATGCGAATTATAGCTCTTCTAATACGAACCCACCACCAGCGCGAAAAAATGAAGAGAAGTCTGTACTATCTGATTCGGAATTATTCGAGCTATCTGAAGAATGGATGAGACCTGTTTGGGGAGGTAATCCGAACGTACAGCAAATAGGCAGTGGGAACTTTTTCTCAGCTACCTATGGAAAATACTTAGAGTTAAAAGCTGATGGATCACCTTACGCTTTAACGATAGCTAAAAAAGGTGGGCTACCTTTACGCTTTGAAGCGCACTATACGAACCCGCTGCAAGATTTGAATCTCACGAAACGAGAGGTCAAAGGAAATGCCGTCGATCAAGTTGGTAAGTTCATTTCTGATACTTCATTCATACCTGAAATGTATATCGATGAAAATTTCAAACAAAATCCTCAAGAGCAGGTGGTTCGTGTTTACGAGAAACTGGGCGGTTTGAAAGTTCCTTATAATTATATCGAAGTCACCTATCAACAAACATCTTCGAAGACTGTGCTGAGAGAGATGGATTTATCTGAGTGGTATTCAGATCATCAAATTCCTGATCCAATCCCTTCTGTGACAAAACGAGAAGCTACAGAAAAAGTACCCGAACAACTAACATTGAATGGCGAGCCTACTCTCGAACTTGGAGTGAGACAAGGAGAAAGGATTTTATTTTATCGTATACCAGTTAAAGGTGTTCAACGAGTAGATGATGTGTTCGTTCATGCACAGACAGGTAAATACTTCACAGATCAGCTTAGATAGAAGGAGTTAAGGAAATGAGGCAACACGTATGGAAAGTTGTGGCCGCCGTTTTGTTTATGATAGCGGCTGGTTCTTATTTGTTTATGACGCAAGCCATTGAGAATCATCGTGAAAAAGTAGATTTATACCGTGATTGGGCGAAAAGTGAACGATGGGAATATCAAGGGGTGACAGAGCACATAAGTAGAGCACTTGCCTCGAGCTCACCAGACGTTACATTGGATCAATTGTATAAAGCGGTTGCATCACGTGGCAATCGTATTCTTGATCGTTCGGTTCCAGATATGATGGGGATTCCACGGGAATTAGACGGGACGCTTGACTACCCTTTTAATTTCAGAAGCACATATGGATATATCAATTATCTCATTGAAACATGGGACGACGAAGGGTTATCACAAACGGAGTGGAACTATTTGAATACGACGATCCTTGAGCGTTTTCAAGCGGGTGAAGAGGCTTTTGAAGATATTGAGTCTATTTTGTTTGAGAATAGATACCAATTGAAAACACACAAGATTGAACAACGCTTGAGAGAATTCAAAACGATTTGGGACTCATACCGTTCTCCCAATCGCAGTGATCCTGAGTTTGATCAATATCTAGTTGACCAACATCAATCAGGAATAATTTTTGAGGATGAACCCGAAATGTCGTTGAAAAACATAAATGAATCGGTCGCCGAGGAGATGTCTGCCTTGTTCGCTCAACCCATCACACTCCAATTATCAAGTGGTGGGAACGGAGGTCTGCATCCTCAATTTGGTGAGCGGATCGACTTCGAAACGGAAAAGGGGGACTACGAGGTAACGGCAACCGTACGCGGTGGTCATATGATAGGGTTTCAAGTACATCAATTGGGTCGAACTGAGTCTTTGAATCTAACGGTAGAAGACATGAAAGAAGATGCCCTTAGACGGACGAATCGTTGGAGGGAAAGATCTTGGAAGCCTGAACTCACAAAGCAGGAGAAAGATACAGTCGAAGTTTCCATCTATCGTGTCACAAATAACGTTGTAAATAAACTTGAGAAAGTCACCGTTACTTATCATCACACGGCATCGAAGACGGCTCTTATAGGCATGGATTTCTCAGATGTCTACAAACAAAATGCATTGAATGAACACATCGAGAGAGAGCCTGTACTTTCAGAAGGAAAAGCGCGCTCCTCGGTCAACCTAAATCTAAAGGTCAGGGCAGAAGGGGTACTGGAATTAGTAGAAGAGCGTGATGGTTCTCCGGTGCTTACTTACCGATACGCGGTTGAGGGTGTTGAAGGTGTCAATAACGTTTGGATCGGAGCTCACACTGGGGAATTCATTCGCTCTGAGTGATTTCTGATGATTCACTTCCATTAGGTGAAAAAAGAACTCTTCGTTTTTGTAGCTCTAAAATTATAAGAATTAAAAATTGAATAGTTTATTGAAAGGATCTGCTGCAGCAGGTCCTTTTGTTATGTAAAGTTTCCTTGACGTAAAGGGGTATTTACCATAAACTGTATTTGAAGGAGGGGATATCCATTTGAAAAACAAAATTGCTCAATATAGAAAAGAGAAATCCTTATCCCAAGAGCGACTGGCTCATATGCTAAAAGTCTCAAGACAAACGGTCATATCTATCGAAAAAGACCGTTACTCACCATCATTACCGCTAGCGTTCCAATTGGCGAAGATTTTCGAAGTTTCGATTGAAGAACTATTTATATACGAGGAGGAAGAGTAGTGACTAAAGATTATTATCCTACGATGTTTAAGGTTATGGGCGCTATATTATCGATTCAATTTTTATTTGTTTTGATCGTCAGTTTACTTGCGGGAGATAGAATATCCTTTTTTTCTTTACCTCTTCTTTCAACGGCGGTCATAGCGTTTAGTATGAGCTATTTACACCCACAATTCAGACAGAAAGATGAACGAATGCGATTGATTCGGTACAAAGGGTTGTTTTTTTCTTTCTTTGCGATCTTAGGTTACATGTTCATTATGATGACGCTTCTACAATTTAATATGATTGACATTAATGCGATTGAAGTTCTTCAAATACTCAGTGCATTATTTATTTCAACTGTTTTCTTATCGTGGGTGTTCGTTGCAAAGAGAAATTAGAATGGATGATATAAACGCCATTTTATAAAGTTATTTCTCACAGGGTTCGGAAAGATATCCTTTGTTTACGGAGATACATACTTTCTAAGGGTCATAATTCGATAAATAGGGGGATAGGATGAAATATATAAACCTTAAGGGCCGATTTAGTAATAATAGATGGCTGGTTTTCGGTTTACTAATCGTGTTTGTTGTTTTGCTTTTTCCATTTGTAAAGGAAAGATTAGAGGAACGACCTCGGAAATTGGAACTCGAACATTCTAATTTTTACACCGATGGATTTAGTCCACTCTATCAATCGATACAGAAAGAATTCGATATTGATGGGGCCACGATGATTAGTGATTTCCGCATTGTGGTCGATCATAAGGGAGAATTTCAATATATCAACCTTGTACTAACAACTCAAGGAGCACCAGATACAATCATGTACGCGGTAGAATATGATCAGGGGAACGACCATTTGCTTGTGAGAAGAGAGTTATTAGAAAATCATCGGTGGTTCGCTCGAGAATTCGATGTGCCTCCCAAATATTTCTTTCAATTAATTGACGATATCCCTTCCTCTGAATGGGGAAGTGAGTTGGACTATTATCGAATCACTTCTAGTGCAGAGAGGCGTGGTTTTGATATAGAAGAACGAGCTACCTATAAGGTATCCGGAGAAGGAAAAGTGAAAGTTTCATACAGTCAGCTTCCTGTACAGGGAATCTGGCTCAGGGTATGCGGGACGAATCAACAAACCATGGAATCAGGTATGTTCCATGGATGTGATCTTAAAGAACACTGGATTATGGATTCATCGAGCGATAGACGTTAAAAGACAGCTCATCACAACAACAATGAGCTGTCTTGCCTGTAGAGCAGAGTAGGTGAATAAAGTAAGAAGAGTATCATGATGAGGAGCTGAGGTGTTTGATTGTACTAGATTCACCTTGAAAGACAACATATTTTTTATGGTTGTTTGTTTTCGCTTCATACATAGCCTGGTCGGCTTTATCCATTATGGTTTCTAAATCTTCATGACCATATTTAAAATGATAAACACCGATGCTGAGGTTGATATTCAAAGGTATATCTTCTATCGTAATCGATTTGTTGAAGGGCTCCGTGATTTTTTGACACATCATACGAATATCATCGTCTAGATAGGTAGACGTTTGGTGGAGAATGACAAACTCATCCCCGCTAAGTCTGTATAGGTGATTCTCCTTACCGATGGCTTTCCTAATTGAATCAGCTACATGGCGCAAAACATTATCTCCCATTAGATGACCATATGTATCATTGATTGATTTAAAGTCGTTCATATCCAGGAAGTAAAAAGCGTATGACGTCCCGATGATTCTTTCTCGATTATGAAAGAATTGTTGAAGGGAAAGTCTATTTGGTAGTTTCGTCAATTCATCTCGCTGCATGGTTTGCTGTGTTTTCTCCAGATCTTCGAGGGTCATGTTCACACTCTGCTTCAACTCAGCCAGTACACCGGAACTTTTCAGTCTGGATCTCGCGCTCAAATCCCCGTTTCGGACAGATCTCAGCACGCACTGGAAGTGTTTGATGAACCTTTTTACAAACATGGAAAATATGAGATAATTACCAAGACCCAACACAATACCAGCTAATACGAAGCCGAAGGAAAACCAAGGCATCGCCTGTTCAGGTACTGTAATCCAAAGAGGGAGAACGAGAGAGAATAACATGCCGATAATAATGCCAAGTCCAATATAAAAAGCCATCATAACGAATAGATAATTCAGTTTCATAGGGCACGACCTTTCAAATAGCATCGAACAATTCTTCAGTGATCTATATGTCCCCTTATTTTATAGTGATAAAACTTTTCTTCTACAATTATCTTGACCCACACAGACCTCCACAAAACTTCTCATAAGTGGAGGTCCGTTGAATGTTATAGAAGGACTGAGGCATGATTGTTCACGTATTCCAGAATAATAAAAAACGTCAAAGGAGGAGCCGATTTTGATGAACCTGTTGTTAGGAGTGGGAGTGGTTTTCTTTGTTATTTTTCTCATTGCAGTAGGGAGTGCTATAAAAAAATAAAAAAGTACTTTACTTTAACGCTGCGTCAACCTTTATTCTTTATACATAGAGGAGGAATGACAGTTGATGCAAATGAAAGAAATTGCCAGTCTAGTACATACGACACCGAGGACCATTCGTTTTTATGAAGAAAAAGGATTAATTTCCCCTTACAAATCCGCCAATCATTATCGACAGTTTGATGAAGGTCATGTTGAAAAGTTACGCGTTATCTTAGCGCTTCGAGAAGTAGGGATGTCTACATCCCAGATCAGAGAAACCTTAGAAGATCAGCATGCAATCGATCACCACTTGAATCGTCAGCGTTCAGTTTTGTACAGTGAGTGGTTGGAAATGAAAGATATGATTACGACTATTGACGAAATGGTGAAGAGTTGTGACAAAGCAAGTCATTCACTTTATGAAAAAGCAAGTATTTTGAAGGACCTGAAGAAGAAGAGGAAGCGGTGGCACGACCGTTGGAATTTTGATAGCCAGGCTGATTCATATGATCGCGATTTAAAAACAGAGGGATATGGTTTCAATATCCATGCTCATTACGAAGAAGTACTGGCGGAAGCGGTTCGATTGATCGATGCGGGAATGGGAGAAGTAGGGGCTGATATAGGGATTGGTACAGGAAATTTAGGCTCACAGTTTTTGTCTAAAGGAGTATCGGTGATTGGTGTCGATCAATCCAACGAGATGTTGCAAAAGTGTTCAGAGAAATTCCCTTCTATTGATGTGAGGAACGGACATTTCCTCGCGCTCCCCTTAATGGATCAATCAGTGGATTTTATTACAACAAGTTACGCCCTTCACCATGTTGAGGAGGAAGAGAAACAACTTGCTGTTGAAGAAATGGATCGTGTGTTAGCTCACAGAGGACGCATCGTGATTGCGGACTTGATGTTTGAGAATGAAGCGGATCGAAAGCGTGTGTTGGAAAAGCTTGCTTCTGAGGGGAATTTGGAAGCCGTAAGGGCAATTGAAGATGAGTGGTACGCCAATCGCTCCCAACTTATTCATGCTTTAGAGCAACTTGGCTACATAGTAAGCGTCCATCAATACAGTGATATTCTACATCTTGTCTACGCTGAGAAAGAGTGATAATTCCGATTAGATTAGCATAAAATAAACTATCTTTGCTAACGAGGAGAAGGCGCGTATGATCCATAAGCCATTTCGGAATTTGTTTGGCAACAAAAGCTGGGAACTTGTATTCTCAACCCATGATTTGATCCATTACTATAAAAGGGTTGGGGCTTTGAAAAATGAAGGCATAGAAATCAAAACCAAGACGCTCAGTTGTGTCGGTGGAAAAGAAGGAGCTACTGGACTCGCCTGCATTTATCAAGTGTACGTTAGAAGACCAGTCATTCATCAAGCGTATGAAACACTGGAATTATAATTTTTAAGACAGCTCTCAAACAGAGGGCTGTTTTTTTGATCACATTCGTAAATTTTTTGCTATCAATGATGCTTCTTTTACGAATTCTAATGAAAAATGAGCTGGAGAATTCTGAATTTTATATTGAAATCATATGCAAATTGGTGTTTGATTATAATTGTGACATGATTTTACATAAAAGGGATGGTTATGAATGAATCCAATCACTAAAAACATACGCACATCGCTTGAAACAGAACGCTGCTTGTTGCGTGCGCCCCAGTCGGGGGACGGGGAACAAATCAACAAGGCTATTAAACGATCCCTAGCTGAATTAAGTCCTTGGCTTGCTTTTGCTCGTCAGCATCCCTCAGTAGAAGATACAGAAACGAATACGCGTCAGGCTGCTTCTAAGTTTATTACACGAGAAAATCTCCGGTATTTGATTTTTTCAAAAGAGACAGGCGCTTTTATTGGGTCCACAGGATTTCATGAAATCGACTGGTCCGTACCGAAGCTGGAAATTGGGTACTGGATTGACACGAAGCACAGTGGGAATGGATATATGCTCGAGGCGGTAGAAGCGCTGACTACTTTTGCCTTTGAAGAATTGGACATGGTAAGAATCGAAATTCAATGTGAATCAGAGAATGTTCGAAGTCGGGCGATACCAGAGAAACTAGGTTTTCAAATGGAGGGAATCATGCGAAACGATGACCGTTCCGTGGATGGTAAGCGTTTGACGGATACGTGCATTTATTCAAAGGTGAAAGTAGACAAGTTCTAGTACATGATTCTTTCGAGTTCAGCTTAATATATCTATGGAAAGAGTGTGGCTATGTTGCAAAAAAATCATATAGCCAAATCGCTATAGATTCTCTATCGTACTGAATCGATTTTAAAGGAGATTATATCAATGAACACTATCATATATTTCGTACGCCATGCTCACTCTACCTACACAGAAAAAGAGCGTAGTCGACCACTATCTGAACACGGGAAAAGAGACGCTGAGAAAGTAAAAGACTTGTTAGCCAACAAGAACATCCATCATGTTCTTTCAAGTCCTTATCTCCGCTCCATACAAACCGTTGAGCCTCTAGCCAATGAGATCGGTAAAGAAGTGCATGTAATAGAAGACTTCAAAGAAAGGAAGCTGATCGAAGGGAGTGCAAAGAATTTCTCAGAAGCGATAGAACGCGTTTGGAGCGATGAAGCGTTCTCTTGGCCGGGAGGAGAGTCCAATCAAGTGGCTCGCCAAAGAGGTGCAAACGCTTTGAATGACGTTTTGAAAAAGCATGAAGGGGAGCGTGTCGTGATAGGAACTCATGGAAATATCATGACCTTAACGATGGGCGCGCTGGACTCCAGGTTTGATTACGAATTCTGGAAACAGCTACGGATGCCAGAGGTGATCGCCTTAACGTTCGACCAGTCTACCTTGTTGACGGTGGATCGTATCGTCGATGAGGAAGCCCAGAGCACCTTCACCTAATGCGAAGGAGAAATGGTAGAGTTTCGGATACGGTCCGGAACTCTTATTTAATGCAGGTGTTTGGAATTAGGGCTTGTCGATTGTGGGGGTTCGTCATAGAATTGAGATAGTCAGAGGATTTCACTCGATCCACTGTACGTCAGAAATCTTTCTCTATTAATCGGCTGTCTATTGCACTCCAAAATGAAAGGGGTTACATAACTGTGAATACGAAATACTTAGACTTACTTGCACAGAAGTATAATAGTGAAGAAAAAGTGGTCACGGAAATCATCAATCTGAAAGCTATACTTAACCTTCCAAAGGGAACGGAACATTTCGTCAGTGATCTGCACGGTGAATACAGAGCTTTTCAGCATGTCCTGAGAAATGGATCAGGCAAAGTGAAAGAAAAAATCACTGACTTGTTTCAGGATGAGTTGAGTGAGCAGGAAATCAACGAGTTTGCAACACTTGTCTACTATCCAGAAGAGAAAATAAAATTAATAAAAAATGCTTTTGACAATGAAACCCAATTAGAACATTGGTATATCCAGATGATTGAGCGGATGTTGAAGCTCATTTCCTACGCATCCTCTAAATATACGCGTTCAAAATTACGAAAGGCGTTACCTTCTCAGTTTGTATATGTAATTGAAGAACTATTGTACAAAACGGCCGATCCCGCCAACAAGGAGTCCTACTATTCGAAGATTGTCCAACAGATTATCTCCCTCGGTCAGGCGGACAAGCTCATGATCGGCCTTTCTTACACGACTCAAAAGTTAGTTGTTGATCACCTTCATGTCGTTGGCGATATTTACGATCGTGGTCCTGAACCTGATCGAATTATGGAAACTCTCATCAACTATCATTCTGTAGATATTCAGTGGGGGAATCATGATGTTTTATGGATTGGTGCTTATGCCGGATCGAAGGTTTGTCTGGCGAACATCATTCGTATTTGTGCGAGGTATGCGAATTTGGAGATCATCGAGGATGTTTACGGAATCAACCTTAGGCCGTTACTCAACCTTGCCGAGAAGTACTATGAGGACAATCCATCTTTTCGACCAAAGGTGCAGGCGGATGAGCGGCCTTCTAAGCATGAAGAACTTCAAATAACGAAAATCCATCAAGCGATTGCTATGATTCAGTTCAAACTTGAAAGTCCAATCATTAAGCGGCGTCCGTACTTCAATATGTCCGAGCGTTTACTACTTGAAAATATTGATTACGATCGAGAAGAAATTACGATCAACGGGGAAACCTATCCTTTGGACAACCCTTGCTTTGCAACGATTAACCCTGACCAACCCGATCAATTGCTGGAAGAAGAACAGCAGGTAATAGATAAGTTGCTATTTTCTGTTCAACATTCGGAAAAGCTATCAAGACATATGAATTTTCTTATGAAAAAGGGAAGTCTTTATTTGAAATACAATGGCAATCTACTGATTCACGGTTGTATTCCGCTGGATGAAGAGGGCCATATGGAAAAGATGACGATCGAGAACAAAACATATGGCGGTCGCGATTTACTTGATATCTTTGAGTATTATTTACGTGATGCGTTTGCCAACCCAGACAAGACAGATGACCTTGCGATGGATATGGCCTGGTATCTTTGGACAGGAGAATATTCATCCCTCTTTGGAAAGAGAAAGATGACGACGTTTGAAAGGTATTTCATCAAAGACAAGAATACACACAAAGAGAAGAAGAATCCTTATTACTTCTTACGTGAGAACGAAGAGACTTGTCGTGAAATCCTTAAAGAATTCGACCTTCTTCCTGATCAAGGCCATATCATTAATGGTCATACACCCGTAAAAGAGATAGAAGGGGAAAATCCAATTAAAGCGAGTGGGAAAATGATCGTCATTGATGGCGGGTTCTCGAAAGCTTATCAGTCCACGACGGGAATTGCGGGATATACCTTGTTATTTAATTCTTATGGGATGCAGCTCGTTGCTCATAAGCAATTCCATTCTAAAGAGGACGTTCTGGCTAATGGAACCGATGTTTTATCAGTGAAGAGACTGGTAGATAAGGAACTGGAACGAAAGAAAGTGCTCGAGACGAATATCGGAGAAGAGCTTCTGCAGGAAATTTACATCCTCAATCAATTGATGGAGTACCGCTATATGAAATGAGAATATGTTTGCAATAAAAAAGACCAGAGCGTGCATCGCTCTGGTCTTTTTAGTTCTCTACATCGTTACGACTCAACTAATGTTTCAGAGGTATGTTTATTGTGATCAAGGGTTAGATTCACTTCTTTGAATTTATTCTTAATCACAGACGTATCGGCAAAATAGTCGTGAATTCCTTGATGCCGCTTCGTAAAAGCGACGACAATGTAAGGTAGTCCCCCAATCGCCATGCTGATATAACGTCCGATGCATTCACGAAAAATGATTTGACTAGTGGACATCGAGTTTCCTTCCAATGATTGGACAGATAGACCGAGAATCATTTTTCCAAGAGTGGCTTGAAAGTACTTCGTCATTAAAATGAAGTAAAGGAAAAAGATGAGCAGCGTAAGCAAGTTCGATACACTGAAGAAATCAATCCAAAGTTTGGCATCCTGTAAACCAGCTAGTCTGATCAGTGGCCTTGTGACAATCGAATTGATTCCCCATACGACGATCAAATCAATTAAATAGGCAAAAAAACGGATCCAAAAGCCTGCATATAGCAATCGTTGGAGGTCATCTTTTTGTTTTTTCGTCAAAGTTTGTGGCTCTGTGATTTGCAATCGATTCTCCTCCTTATTCACTATACATATACATCAAGGTCGGTCCTTGACGTTGACTAATTAATTCTTCTATGAAACGGATGTCGCTGTTCGGTAGAAAACTTTTGGCGAATGGAAGGTTGGCAAATAGATCACCGACACTGTTTCTGTATTCGAATACTTCAGGATTTCCACCGACTTCTTCTTTCAATGCCATCAGCGCGTCATCCTTAAATCCAATTTCATCAATCAGTCCATTCTCTAATGCTTGGCTTCCGGAGTAAATACGCCCGTCAGCAAGTTCGCGCACACGACTTTCACTCATGTCTCGACCTTCTGCAATAACATCGACAAATTGCTGATAAGACTCATCCACTAACTCCTGAACAATGTCACGTTCTGCATCAGACATTGGTTTTGTAGGACTCAGGATGTCTTTGAATTCGCCACTTGTGAATGTATTCCATTTCACGCCATATTCGTTTGCTAATTCCTGATAGTTCATACTTTGGATGATCACACCCAACGAACCTGTGAACGTTTCTTTAGAAGCGAATATGCGATCAGCAGGTGCGGAAACGTAGTAGCCTCCTGATGCCGCAGTCCCTCCCATTGAAACGTAGATTGTTTTACCAGCTTCTTTAATTTCTTTCAGCTGATCGTGTATTTGGGCACTCTCATAGACTCCACCACCAGGAGAGTTTACATAAAGAAGGACGGCCTTTACAGAATTGTCTTCTTTAATCGCTTCTAATTTCTTAATCATTTGCTCATGTTGATATCCTCCACTATTGAAGGGGTTTGACCCTGAGTTAGGAGAACTCATAATGGCTCCTTCAATATTGATTCGTGCAATTCGGTTCGTGTTTGAACCGTTTTCCATAATTCGTTCATCTGGGTTATCATTGGCCGTCATCATTTGTGTAGAGTTGTTCATTTGATCACCGATGAAAGACCCGACAAAGTTGAATACGATGCCCAAGACAAGTACGGCAATCGCGATCAAACTTGCGACAATTCGTTTAGTCATGTTCTTACCCCTTTCCAAATAAGCCTCTTGTATTTGTATGTAGGCTATTCTTTTTATACGTGTAGCTTCTGTAAAAGGTTTCGAATTCAATCATAATTTTTCCCCTCTTCAAGAGAAATGACATGATAAAAGAGGTTTTTTATTTTTTGAATATTTAAATAAAACACTTCCCTCTTAGGGTTATTTCCATTACAATGACAGAATATGGAGGTGGCATTAATGAAGGCTGTTCTATTTGACTTAGACGGAACCCTGTTAGACAGGGACCGGACACTGTTATATTTTCTCGAAAATCAGTACAATCGATTCTTTCAGAACGGACAAGAAAAGCGAAGGTTTATGAAGCGATTTATAGAATTGGATCGTGGAGGGTACACTCCGAAATCAGAAGTTTACCCTCTATTAGCGGAAGAGTTCAATTTCTATAACCAAGAGGATCTATTAGAGGACTATAATGAAAACCTTCAAGAGTATTGTCAGCCTTTCACAGGTCTACTTCCTATGCTTGAGAAACTAAAAAGTCATTACAAGCTCGGGATTATTACAAATGGTCGTGAAACGATGCAGGCTTCCATGATTCATAAATTAGGGATCAGCCGTTATTTTGATAGCATTGTCATATCGGAAACGGAAGGGATAAAAAAACCGGATCCTGCTTTATTTCACTTAGCCTGTGAGCGTCTACAAGTCGCCCCGCATGAAGCGGTGTTCGTAGGGGACCATCCTGAGAATGATATAGCTGCTGCTCAATTTGTCGGGATGAGGGGATTTTGGATCATGAATGAGCGATACGATTGTGCTCATGCAGATGAATACATAACAGACCTGGATCACTTGCCTTTTGCCATCCACGCAGAAGGGAGAGTCACTCAATGAATCAACTTTTGGATAAGGTAGCTCAAGGGTTGTTGTTGACAGCATTTCTTTTTGGAATATTGATGATTTTCACAAGTTGGGATGTGTACGCTTTTCTTTTTGTGTTTTTGTCATTATACATGATTGTACAGGGCGCCCTGCAGTACAATGAGAACCCTCGTTCCATTTGGAATTATGTGTTTCTAGGTGGAGGTGGTCTGATGCTTGGCCTTGGTTTGAGCAGCATACTTGTTTAGAGTCTAACTACCATTTCGGTTAGGCTTTTTCTTTGTCCATTATACGCAATAACTTGAAGGGGCTTTCAGAACTGGTTCAAAATACATAATAAATTGGATTTAAATTCAAATAAAAACAGTCTATTAAATTTATACAATTTATACTGTATAAATCGATGTGAAAAAACACCTAAAAATCTCTTTAGAATCATGAATAAAGACCTAAATAATTTCTCAAATCAGACAAGGCAGACTTTTGTTGAAATATGTAGGACTATGTATAATCGATTTTGTGCTTGTCACGAAAACATCAGACGAAATTACTTAGGAGGTCATTTTTTTGAGACACACGAAAACGATTCTACTTAGCCTTATGCTCCTTATGAGCACGTTACTTGTTGCTTGTGGAGGCGCGAGTGAAGAGACAGACGCCGCTGAGGGTTCTACATCAACAGCGAAGAAACAAGAAATCAACTTAGTTGAGACAGCGGAGATTCCTTCTATGGATTCTTCTATGACAATAGATGCGATTGCTTCACAGTGGTTAGGTTCTACGAAAGACGGTCTTTATCGTCTTGGGAACGATGGACAACCTGAACCAGGTATGGCGAGAAGTCATGAAGTAAGTGAAGATGGACTTACATACACATTCGACCTGCGCGAAGGGGCGAAATGGTCAAATGGTGATGAGGTAACAGCCAAGGACTTTGTTTTTGCATGGAGACGTGCTGTAAACCCTGCAACAGGGTCAGAATACGGTCCCTATATGATGAACGGAGTCATCAAAAACGCAGAAGCTGTTTCGAAAGGCGAGATGGAGCTAGATCAACTCGGTGTAGTGGCAGTTGATGACTATACACTAGAAGTGACGTTAGAAAAACCGACACCTTACTTCAAATCAATGACAGCATTCGGAACCTTCTTACCACAAAATCAATCGTTCGTTGAAGAACAAGGAGATAAGTATGCGCTGGACGCCGAAACCCTTCTTTCAAACGGACCATTCATTATGACAGAATGGAACCACGGTGCAGGATGGACTGTGGAGAAGAATGAAGACTACTGGGATGCAGACAATGTAAAGCTTGAAAAAATCAACGTAAAAGTCGTCAAAGATGTAGCAGCAGGGGTCAACCTTTATCAGACGGATGCGGTCGATCGCGTGAACCTTTCTTCTGAATTCGTTGATGAATACCGTTCTTCTGAAGATTTCCATGTCGCAAAAGCACCAACGACATTCTTCATTAAAATGAACCAAGAAAACGAGATCCTTTCAAATGCGAAAGCACGTAAAGCGATTCAACATGTCATCGACCGTCAAAGTATGGTCAATGTCATTTTAAACAATGGTTCTGTCGTTGCTGACGGAATGATGCCTAGTGATTTTGTTAAACATCCAGAAACAGGAGAAGATTTCACGGAACTGAATGACGATTTAGTTGAACAGAATGTAGAAGAAGCTCAAAAGCTTTGGAGTGAAGCAAAACAAGAATTGGGCATTGAGACAGCGGAACTACGTTTCCTTGGTGGAGATACAGAAGTTTCGAAGAACCTGGATGCCTATTTGAAAGCGCAACTGGAGCAGTTGGAGGGACTGACGATCCAACTTGAAAGTGTACCTTTCAAAGTTCGTCTAGAGCGGGATAAGAACATGGATTATGACTTAGAGAATTATGGGTGGGGACCAGACTATCTTGATCCGAACACATTCTTGAACCTTTGGGTAACAGATGGTGGAAGTAATAAGACGGGTTACTCTAGTGAAGAGTACGATAGTCTGATCAGCCAAGCAGGTGATGAACTGGCTCAGCAACCAGTGAAACGTTTTGAAGCCTTCTTAGAGGCTGAGCGTTTATTGATTGAAGAAGACGCTGTGCTTGCTCCTCTTTACCAGCGAGCTCATGCTCAGCTATGGGATCCTTCCGTCAAAAATGTAACACCGAACGCGATGGGGCCTGATTATACGTACAAATATGCTTATGTTGAATAATGAAGTCTTCACGCTTGGGCCTAAAAGGGGCTCAAGCGTTTTTTTGTACGTGTACGCAGATGTTATAAATCTTGTCAGGAGGAAGGAGAAAACAAAAGAGCTGTCGAAAGACGCGTAGAGGAGTGAAAATATGAGAAACCGACAAGACTCTATTTTTATGGATAGTGATAGATTTACATACGAATCTGTTGCGATACAAAGGGAAATGGATCAATTGATTGTAGAAATAAATAAACATTCCCTATCACCTGTGAAGATGACAGATTGGCTGAATCAATCTTCAGAATTGAGGAAGCGCGTATCACAATTAACATCCTTGATTGCTGTTCTCAGATCTACCAACGACAGTCAATCTTATGAGATCTACGGGTCAGCTTGCAAGCAATCGTTCAATCATTTGTTATATCTACTTCAAACGAAAGTGGCAGCAGCTGAGGAATCGACCTTTAGAGACTTACTTAAACACGAAGGGACTCGTCACTATGCTTATATCCTGCAAAGATGGCACGATCAGCGGGTACTCCATCAAAGAGAGCAGGAGTTGATCAAGGATTTATCGAGTGATGGTCTTGATGCTTGGGGGAACTTTTACCAAAAAGTTGTCGCTCGTATGAAGTTTTGTGTAAACGATCAAGAATTTTCTTATGCACAAGCCCTCAGTTTCCGCTCAAGTTCAGACGCTCATTTAAGGAAACGTTCTTTCTATGCGTTAGAAGAGGGATGGAGGGAACAAGAGGATATTATAGCGCAGATATACAACCGTATTACCGGTTATTCGATTAAAAAGAACAACCAAACGGGCTATTCTACTCGCTTAGAAGAATCCTTAGATCAAAACCGCATCAAACGGGAAACGATAGAGGCAATGTGGCAAGCCGTAGATTCGTACATACCCCTGTTCCGAGACTATTTAAATGAAAAAGCTGATCTATTAGGTAAGGAGCGACTGCCTTACTATGATTTCTGGGCTCCTTTGAGTACAAGTAAAAGGAATTATACGTATTCAGAAGGTGTATCTTTCGTCCTTCGCCACTTTGGAAGGGCCAATTCATCCTTGAAAACATTTGCGGAGCTCGCAGTGAAAGAAAGCTGGATTGATGAGCAAGACCGCGAAGAAAAGAGGTCATATGCTTTTTGTGCTGGCTTTCCCATGACGAATGAATCCCGAATCAGTATGACATATAAGGGCACTATGTCAGATGTTCTAGTGTTAGCCCATGAACTTGGCCACGCCTTTCATAATCATCAGTTAAGCGGCGTTGAGGGGTTAAACCAAATGTATCCGCTGACACTAGCAGAGACTAGTTCGACCTTCGCTGAATTGTCGGTCCTAGAAGGTGCCATGGACGAGGCGCATAGTGAAGAAGAACAATTGTATTTGTTAGATGAGAAGTTGAAAAGAAGTGTGATGAACTTTATGAATATACGGTCCCGTTTTCTATTTGAACACTCATTCGAAAAAGAAAGAAGGGCGGGAGTTGTGTCGGTGGAGCGTACGAATGTGTTAATGAAAGAAGCGTGGGAACGGTCATATCAAGGATCGGTAGTAGATCCACCAGCACAGTTTTGGACAGGAATTCCACATTTCTACCTGCCCCATGCCCCTTATTATAATTATCCTTATACATTCGGTTATCTTTTCGCACTATCCTTAATGGCGAAACGCAGAGAAAAGGGAGAGTCGTTTGAGGATGACTATGAATTACTCCTAAGGAACTCCGGTTGTATGTCCGTAGAAGACATCGCGCATACCTATTTACATGAAGACATTACAGAGCCGGGATTCTGGATTAAGGGGTTAGAGCTATGTGCATCTGACGTAAGAAAATTCATAGCATTATCTACAACACAGAAGGAGGTTTACAAATGAATGAACTAGATAAGGCACTACACATAAAGAAGATGGGACAAGTAGAAGAAGCGCTGCCTTTATTCAAGAGTTTGATTGATTCTGACGCTACAAACGCAGAGCTGCATCATCACTGTGGACAATGTCACGATGCCCTTGGATTAGAACAGGAAGCGGTCGCCTATTATGAAAATGCCATTAGCCTAGACGTACGTGAAGATTTGCTTCCTGATACGTATGTATGTTTGGCTAGTTCGTTTAATGTATTGAATCGCCATGACCGAGCACTTGAGACTATCGAAGAGGGCGTGCGTCAATTTCCCGACTATGCACCACTCAAGGTGTTTCATTCACTCATCTTGTTTTCAGCCGATCAACAAGCGGATGCGCTGAGAACTTCATTATTGACCTTGCTCCATACAACACACGATGCAAACATCAAGAAATATGAACGCGCGATCAACCATTATGCGGAACACCTGCAATAAGGATTTGTTGATTCGTTTCACTACCTGTACAATCAACAGTATCATGTTAGGAAATAGGTGTTGTTATGAAGGAAGCAATCATTATTGGAGCCGGGATCTTAGGTGCATCGACAGCTTATCATTTGTCAAAAAAAGGCGTGAAGGTCAAGATTGTTGACAGGCAGGATGCTGGCCAGGCAACGAAAGCTGGGGCAGGTATTGTCTGTCCATGGTTAACCAACCGTTCGAATCGTTCATGGTATGACCTCGTGCTGAAAGGGGCGAAGTTCTACCCTGAATTGATTCGTGATCTAAAGGAAGAAGGCGAGACAGAAACAGGATACCGTCAAGTCGGGGCAATTAACATTTTTGACACAGAAGAGAAGCTGGATAAGAAAATGGAACTTGCACGTAAGAGAAAAGAAGAGGCGCCGGAAATGGGTACACTGAGCAAACTATCACCTAAGGAGACGAAAGAGCAGTTTCCGGTGTTAGACGAAACCTACCGGGCTTTATACATTAGTGGTGGCGCGAGAGTGAATGGAGAGGCGATCAATCAAGCATTACTCAGGGCAGCTATGAGATATGGAGCATGCTTTGTGAAAGGGGAGGCTTTGGCTCATACGAATGAAGGCCGCGTCGTCGGGGTGACCATCAGAGGTGAGATTCACTACGCTGAGCAAATCGTCGTAACAAACGGAGCCTGGTCGAATGAATTATTCAAGACACTAGGGTTGAGATCTAATGTAACGTTTGAAAAGGCGCAAATTGTTCACCTTAAGCTTTCTGATGCGAATACAAATGACTGGCCGGTGTTGCTCCCACCGTTTGGTCACTATCAATTAGGATTTCCGGATGGTCGGGTCGTGATTGGGGCAACAAAGGAAAAAGGAACAGAATTCGATACCAGAGTGACGATGTCGGCCGTTCATGAACTGCTCGAAAAGGCTTTGACCGTTTCTCCGGGCTTATCACGAGCATCATATGTTGGAACACGAGTGGGTTTTCGTCCATTCACAAAAGGTTCACTACCTGCCATAGGCCAGGTGCCCGGTCATGATAACGTATGGCTTGCCAATGGGCTAGGGGCCTCTGGACTGACAAGCGGTCCTTTTGTGGGAGCTGAACTTGCCAAGGCGATCCTGAAAGAGCGCACTCAAATACAATTAGAAAAATACTCGTTAGATCGAGTGTTTCATTAAGGCGGAAAGGTAATCTAGACCATCGCCCCACAAGTAACCATTACCATAGTGGTTCTTCTTCATTTGAGAGGGATAGGGTCATAGGACTGATCCCTATTGCTGAGAAAAATAATACAAGCGCTAATAGAGCAGCATAAATGAGAGGAATATTAAATAAGACTGTAATCGGGATGATGAGCACGGGAATCATCGTAATCAACGAGGTTCTTCGCATGGATGAAGTGGATTGATACTGTTTTTTACGGCAGTTCGGACACTGCATCGCCCTTGTGAGGCGTATAGACTTCTTCACACAGGTCCACCAGCTCCATTCAAAACCGCAGTTTTCACATTTTGTCATAAGAAACCCTCCTACACTTCTTTTACGTATGCAACTTTCCAAAAGTTTCAAAATATTTATATACGATCATACAAAAAGCCAGAAGAGCACTCTTCTGGCTTTAAAATATATTACGCTTCTTGTGCATGTCGTTCTGTTTCTACGTTCTCCACTGGTGCATCTTCTTCAGGTGGCTTCGTTTTTTTCACAAAACCAGCTAAAATCAGACCCACGAGCGAAAGACCAGAAACGACCATGAAGGCGATATTTACCCCGTGAATCCCTGGGTATTCAATGGTAGGCGTATTGATCGCATTCTTTTCCGTCGTCGTCATGACCGTGACTAAAATGGCAGTACCTACAGAAGCGGCAACCATGCGCATCGTGTTGCTCATGGCAGCACCGTGAGGGATAAGCTTCTTCGGTAATTGGTTGAGTCCAGCGGTCGTTACAGGCATCATTACCATAGATAAACCGAACATCCGGACAGCATAAAGAATGGTAATCGTCCAGAACGTTGTTTCGATACTTAAGAAAGAAAACGCTACGGATGCCCCAGTGATGATGGTGAGTCCAATAGTCGAAAGCAAACGAGCGCCGATCTTATCGAAAATCCGTCCTGTAATCGGAGACATAAAAGCAACGATGACTGCACCAGGTAGTAAGGCGAGACCTGATTCATAAGCCGAAAACCCGCGCATGTTTTGCATATATAAAGGGATGAGTGTTTCCGCTCCAATTAAACCGAGGAAGGCAATCATCGCAATAACGGTCGAAATAGCGAAAATTGGATATTTGAAAACGCGAAACTCTAACATCGGGTGCTCCATCCTCAATTGGCGTAAAATGAAGACGAAGAGGGTAATCGCACCGAGAGCCAAGACTGAAATGGTCACAGGACTGCTCCATCCGGAATTACCCGCAACGGTGAATCCATAAAGAAGACTACCAAACCCGATTGAAGATAAGACAATGGATAGAGGATCTACTTTTGGATTAGACAGCTCTGTTACGTTTTTTAATACGAAATAGGCAAGTGCGATAATCATAAGCGCTAGTGGGAACACAATCCAAAACAGCAAGCGCCATGAGTAATTCGCCGTCACCCAACCAGATAAGGCAGGACCAATCGCAGGAGCGAAGGAAATGACGAGGCCGATATATCCCATAGCAGCCCCACGTTTGTTAACTGGAAAAATCATGAGAAAAACAGTCTGCATAAGTGGGAGCATAACACCAGCACCTGCTGATTGAACGACTCGTCCTAATAGAAGAATATTGAAATTCGACGCTAATCCACCAATAACAGTCCCTACAGTGAAAATACTCATAGCAGCTATAAATAATTGCCTTGTTGTAAATCTCTCTATTAAAAACGCACTTACGGGTATCATAACACCGTTTACGAGCATGAATACCGTCGTAAGCCACTGGGCTGTATTCGCAGAAATACTCATTTCCTCCATGATAGGTGGAATGGCCGTAATCATGAGTGTTTGGTTAAGGATCGTTATAAAAGAACCTGCAAGCAAAAGGGCAGCCATCAGAATTTTATTATAGCCGTTTGAAGCCATCAAAAAGCCTCCTACTATGATTCAAGAGTATAATAATCAATTAGACTATTATACTCTTGAATCATAGTAGGAGGCAATAGTTATTTCGATACACGAAAAACAAGGAGACTATATAATTATTATGTAAACTAAAGTTGAGAGACGACAAATAAACCTACTGTAGTGTAGTAGGTTTATTCCTAGGAGAACAAGTCGACATTTCAGTAGACTAATCCAGAAGTTATAAGTAGGTGAGAGGTGAAAAATGGTCGCGTAACGTCATGACCGTTTTATGCACTCTTATGGACAACAGATTTCTGACTGATCCCTTTTAACAATATCATTTTATCCTGAACTGTCAGTTTGCACCAAATACCTGCTTGAATTTTCATTCTTTTCTCCTCCTAAGAATGGTTTGATGTACAGGCCATGACGAACGGACGAAGTATTTCTGTTCTTACATAGCATATACCGTCTTTTCTTGAAAGGTAAACATGAATTCATCAACAGGATTCGCCTTCATATGCATAACACGTGATCTTTGAGTCTTACTTTGTCGAATAGAATAGAATAACTCTAAATTAGAAGGGGGAATACCTAAGTAATTGTCCTCTTTTGTCGAAAAAATTTTAACGTTCATTCTACATTTTTTTGAGATTATGGTTTATTCATTCATTTTTGAATTTTATATAACTAAGAACTTTCCGATGATACACTTAATAAATGATAAGATGAATATAGTGTGTAAAAGAAACCGAAAGGGGAGTCATTCGATGAGTTATTCATTCATAGATGGTCATAACGACACGATTTTGCGTGTAGAGGATACAACAGAGTTATTAAAAGGAAATGAACACACACACATCGATCTTCCGAGAGCCAAAAAGTCGATGATGAAGGCTGGATTTTTTGCCATGTTCAGCCCGAGCCCTGAAGGCATGCCGCCTTTTGAAGAGTGTAAAACGGATAATGGCTATGAATTCCCACTACCAGATCCGCTCCCGATCGAAAGCAGTCAGCCAACGACTCACCGCTTATTCTCACGGCTAATAAAGGCAGAGCGAGAATCGGATGGCGGTGTGAAGCTCATTCGATCGGTTGAAGACCTAGAAGATTGCTTGCATACCGATCAATTCGGTGCCATTGCACATATAGAAGGGGCAGAGTCCATTGATGCTGAACTCAATGCGCTGGACGTCTATTATGAAGCAGGCCTCCGTTCACTGGGAATAGTATGGAGCAGACAGAATCTATTCGGTACAGGAGTTCCTTATCACTTCCCTTCTTCCCCTGATATTGGGGAAGGACTCACAGACCTTGGTAAAGCTCTCGTAAAGAAATGCAATGAGTTAGGAATCATGTTAGATTTGTCTCATTTGAATGAAAAAGGGTTTTGGGATGTGGCCAAATACTCGAGCGCTCCGCTCGTAGCGACCCATTCAAACGTCCATTCGCTATGTCCGATCTCTCGTAATCTGACGGACCAACAAATCGATGCAATCGGAAATTCAAACGGTGTGGTAGGCATTACGTATGTCGTCAATATGCTAAGGGAAGATGGGGGAATTGATGCCGATATACCACTCACATCGATCACTAAGCACATCCATTACGTCATTGACCGGATTGGAATTGACCATGTGGTATTAGGTTCTGATTTTGATGGCGCAACGATTCCTGAAGCGATGAAGGATATCACGGGGGTTCCGCTGCTACTCGAGCAATTACGTCAAGAAGGACTATCAGAAGAGGATATAAGTAAAATTACATACCGCAACTGGATTCGTGTATTACAGTCTACTTGGAAGTAAATACAAACGCCTCCTCATTTAATGAGGAGGCGTTTTGCATCATAATCATAAGGTTAACGGTGTTTATCGTAGGTAACAGCTCTAGTCAGCGACTGAATGCGATTGTAAGTTTGTTCTGTTAATTCAGTGGAGTTCAGAAATGTCAAGTTGTCCTCTATTTGTTCAAGAGAACTTGCACCAAATACGGCAGATGCAACAGCAGGGTGATGAAGTACATATTGTAGGGCTAATGCTGTAGGTGTTCGTTCTTCGCTGCTGAACTCCTGCCATTTCTTAGTCAAATCAAGCATTTCTTCATGACTGTAAGAAAGGAAACCGTTGTCTGCTTTTTGTCTGGCTACACCACTTCCTTTAGAAGAAAGCATGCCCTTCGCAAGCGGCCCACGGGCAAGTAGGCTGATATTGTGGTCATGTAAAAGGTCGAGCACTTCTTCTTCTGGCCTACGATCCAGCGCATTGTACTGGCTCATGACACTGACGATGTTCGAGCGGTCTACGTATTCGCGAATGACATTTGGTCGAATCGACGATATGCCGTATTCTCGAATGTAGCCTTCTGATTTTAATTCTTCGAAAGCTTCGATCGATTTATCGATAGGGTCCTCTATGGTACCGCCATGCAATTGATATAAGTCGATGTAATCCGTACCTAACCGGTGAAGGCTGTCTTTGACACCGCTTTTGATATGTTCTTTTGATGGGTCCCACGTCCAACTTTCCTCACCAGGCGTGAAGTTATTGCCGACCTTAGTCCCAATCACCAAATCTTCCCTCCGCCCTTGGATCGCTTCTCCTACAATTTGTTCATTCTTACCAAAGTCATAGAGGTCCGCCGTGTCTAAGTAATTGATGCCGGCATCCAGTGCACGGTCTATCATCGATTTTGCATCCTCTTTATCTGTTCCTAGTGACATGCATCCTAAGCTGATTTCTGATACGTATAAATCTGAATTTCCTAGTTGTCGCTTCTTCATATGATCACCCTTTCTTCTTGATAAGCATACCGAATCATTCCTGTATTCATCCACTCCTATGGTAAAATAGCGTTACATAAATAAAGGAAGGATGCGAATAAATGAAAAAATTTGAAGAGAAAACCTACCATACTGAAACCATCTATACAGGTAAAATTGTTCAGCTTGATATCGATAGTGTTACTTTACCCGACGGGAATACATCTAAACGAGAGTTAATCAAGCATCCAGGGGCAGTGGCTGTCATTGCACTGACAGATGAAGGTAAACTTGTGTTAGTAGAACAATATCGAAAACCTATGGAAAAAAGCATGGTCGAGATTCCAGCAGGTAAACTAGAACCAAATGAATCTCCTGAATCCTGTGCACTGCGAGAACTAGAAGAGGAGACGGGATATACGTCAGATCATCTCGAAAAAGTAACATCGTTCTACACATCTCCGGGCTTTGCTGATGAGATCGTACACCTATACTTCACGGATCAATTGAAGAAGTTAGAAGAGGGACCGGCTGGTGATGAGGATGAGTTTGTAGAATTGTTGGAACTTACATTAGAAGAAGCTGAACAGATGGAGAAGGACGAAAGGATTCATGATGCGAAAACAGCATATGCACTCCTCTATTGGAAACTACGAGGTGCGAAGTGAAGTCCCTTTTCGCAGATTTACATATTCATGTAGGTCGTGACTGGAATGATCGCCCCGTCAAAATTACGGGGGCCAGATCATTGACCGTTACAAATATCGTGAAGGAAGCAAGTCGCAGAAAAGGGTTGGGGATGGTAGGGGTAGTCGATGCCCAAGCCCCTTCCGTTCAAGATGAAATAGCATCATTGATTGAAGAGGGTAAAGCGAAGGAGCTTGAAGGTGGTGGCATTCAATTTGAGCACACCGTCCTGATACTAGGGTCAGAAATCGAAATTTATGACGCCAGTTGCAGCGGTCCCCTTCATGTTCTATGTTATTTTCCATACTTAGATGATATGAGAGCATTCAGCACTTGGTTGTCTAGGAAAATGAAAAATATCAACCTCAGCACTCAGCGTTTTTACGGAACTGGAAGAGAGCTTCAGCAATACGTAAGGGAGCATGGAGGCTTGTTTATCCCCGCTCACATGTTCACCCCGTTTAAAAGTTTGTATGGCAAAGGTGTACAACACTCATTGAAAGAAGTGCTCGATCCTGATCAAATTGATGCTGTGGAACTAGGATTGAGCGCCGATACCATGATGGCGGATCAACTACTTGAACTGCAGCCTTTCACTTATGTAACGAACTCAGATGCCCATTCTCTTGGAAATCTTGCTCGTGAGTACCAGCAACTTAAGTTGGAAAGAGCCAGTTTCGAAGAATTGCGTTTAGCTCTTCAAGAAGATAAAGGAAGAAAGCTGATCAAAAATTATGGTCTAGACCCTCGAATGGGAAAGTATCACAAGACGGTTTGTGCCAAATGTCTTCATGAAGCTGTGACGACGAAAGAACCATGCTCATTCTGTGGATCCAAAAAGATCATCAACGGCGTATTTGATCGTATTCGTGAATTACATGAAGGGTCAACGCAAAATCGTTTGCGTCCACCCTACGTTCATCAAGTGCTCTTATCAGCTATTCCGGGGATTGGACATCGAACGTATGAACGACTATTGGAGACATTCGAGTCAGAGATGATGGTCATTCATGAAGTTCCGGAGTGTGATTTACGGAAGGTCTTGCCCGAAAAAACGCTTATGTTCCTCCTCCAAATGCGAAGAGGGGAATTATCAGTCGAAGCAGGTGGGGGTGGGAAATACGGGAAAATAAAAGCGTAGATATAGGATAGGACCCTTCCCGGTTCAAATGAAGATGATTCCGATTTCTTTTCTAGTAAACGATTCGAGATGCTAGAACCATCATGGATGATAGTACACTCAGCCTGGCAGGGAAATGTCAGGCTTTTTGTATGTTTCCTTATAGATGACCATGAAGAATAAACAGAAGTAGATTTCGATTATTGGGTCTACTTTTGGTGTTTGCTTCATAGATTGATGGTAGACGTTTAAGAGAAAGGGTGGACTTCGATGCAGCAAGGCGTAAGAATTGCAAAACGGGATATCCAGAGCCACATGAACATCTTTGTGTTCATTTTCGTTCTTTTTATTATGGGAATGGTCTTCGGGGCAGTGATCGTGAACAGTATGAATTTTGTACAAAAACAGGATTTGTTCTTTTACTTAAAACAGTTCTTTGAACAATCCATCAATACGGGTGGAGTGGGGAAGGCCACGCTTTTTAAAGATAGCGTACTTTATCATATGAAATACATGCTTCTCTTGTTTTTATTGGGTATTTCAGTGATCGGGATGCCGATCATAACCGTATTGCTTTTCATAAAGGGGCTTGTTGTCGGATTTTCGGTCGGGTTTCTCGTCAACCAAATGGGGTGGTACGGGCTACTGATTTCATCGGCTTCCATCGCGCCTCAAAACATCATCATTATTCCCGTCTATTTGATTGCAGGGTCTCTCGCCCTTATTTTTTCGTTGACGCTGTGCAAACAATTGTTCATCAAGCGTGTCCACCAACCTATTTTGCAGGGACTGGTTCGATATAGCATCCTGTTTGGTCTTCTTCTTTTGATTTTAACAGTATCATCAGCCGTAGAAGTATTTTTCTCTAATACGATTTTAGAATATGTGTTAAGATGGATATATGAATAGCAAATTGATGATAATCATTTTCAGATAATAATCATTTTTAGATGATAGATTATAATGATTATAATTTGACACTCGTTTTGTCTCTGCTTATAATGTAAGTGGAATTGCGAGGGAGGGGACGAACCGATGGAACATCGTATTGATCGAATTAAGAAACAACTCCATTCTCAGAGTTATAAGTTAACACCACAACGAGAAGCCACTGTACGTGTGCTCTTAGAAAATGAAACGGATCATTTGAGCGCTGAAGATGTGTACCTCCTCGTAAAAGAGAAAGCGCCTGAAATAGGATTAGCTACTGTTTACCGTACATTAGAATTACTATCTGAACTAAAAGTTGTAGACAAGATAAACTTCGGGGATGGTGTTTCCCGCTATGACCTTCGCAAAGAAGGCGCAGAACACTTCCACCACCATCTGGTCTGCATCGAGTGTGGATCAGTAGAAGAAATCGAAGAAGATTTGCTGGGTGATGTCGAAAAAATTGTGGAAGGCCAGTGGGGATTTCAAGTAAAAGACCATCGTTTAACCTTCCATGGAGTATGCCGTGTCTGCCAGACCCAAGCTGTAGCGGCTTCTGCGAATGAATCCAACTCATAGGAATGAACAGCTGCTATGTACACCATAGTGGCTTTTATTTTTCGTCTACATAGAGCGCTTGCAAAAAATGATGAAAATGATTTACAAACCAAAAAAAATCGTGTAGGTTAAACGTAGACAACAGGTTTTATGTATAGTTAGACCTGTTTTGGGCATATCCTTTTACAAAAGCATGGTAAAAGGGGAGGCTACAAGTGAGTAATCTTCGTGCTCATCTACAAGACTTAACAAAAGTAATCATTGTATTTACAATTTGTACGTGTGTATTCTACTTTGCTTTGCGCATGGTACATGAAGAGTATGAGAGGCAGCATCGATACGACCCACCCAGAGGGACGGCAATTAAGGTCTACCAGCCGGTTGAACTCGATTGGATGGATCGTTTATCGGTATTTTTCCGATTAGGAGAGTAGATCGACGATGAAAGATGCACTAGAAGATTTTTTCCATTACCTCACAGTCGAACGGGGACTATCTCCGAATACCATTCAATCGTACAAGCGTGATTTGACGCAGTATCAGACATTTATGCAAAAAGAATCCGATATACAAACATGGGATGAGGTTACGCGTACGCATATCATGCAATTCATGTATGCATTGAATGACCGGGGACGCTCAACGGCTACAATCGCCAGACTCCTTTCGTCTATCCGTCTCTATCATCAGTTTCTCGTCCGAGAGAAAGTAGCGAACCAAGACCCAAGTCTTCATATTGAAACGCCGAAGAAGGAACGGAAACTACCGAAGGTTCTTTCTTCAGAGGATGTAGACAAGCTGCTCAGCATATCTGCGAATGATCCTTTATCAGCGCGCAATAAAGCAATGCTAGAGATGCTTTACGCCACGGGATTACGTGTAAGTGAGCTGGTGTCGCTCAAAGTCAGTGACCTGCACTTGACGATGGGATTCGTTCGATGTCTTGGGAAGGGATCGAAAGAACGGATCATTCCATTAGGGGATATGGCTAAAGAAGCAGTTGAAGTCTATTTGAATCATGGTCGTTCAGCTTTAGTCAAACATAAATCGACGGACGAATTGTTTGTGAATCATCATGGCAACAAGCTGTCACGGCAAGGATTTTGGAAGATTCTGAAAGCGGTTGCTCGAGAAGTCAGGATTTCAAAAGAGTTGACACCGCATACGCTCCGTCATTCCTTTGCTACCCATCTATTAGAGAATGGAGCGGATTTAAGAGCCGTTCAAGAAATGTTGGGTCATGCGGATATATCCACGACTCAAATATATACACACGTCAGCAAAACGCGATTAAAAGATGTTTATCGCTCGTATCATCCCCGAGCGTAAGCACTTTTTTGTCTTTTGAGTTGTCTGACATCCTACAACTAAGGCCTAAGCGTAAAATTTGCGGAATATGGGAAGTTAACATATAGGAGGGATCGTTAATGAAATCATTTAACCGAGTATTTTTAATAGTTATGGACTCTGTAGGGATCGGTGAAGCTCCCGATGCTGAACAGTTCGGTGATAAAGGAGCGGATACACTAGGACACATCGCGGACCATATGGGTGGTCTGAACATGCCGCATATGGGATCGTTAGGATTAAGTAATATCCGTTCGATTAAAGGAATCGAAGCACCATCAGCACCGAAAGCACATTATACGACAATGAAAGAAGCCTCAAACGGAAAAGACACCATGACAGGTCATTGGGAAATCATGGGTCTGTATATCGACCAGCCATTCCGAACTTTCCCTGATGGATTTCCTGATGAACTATTGAATCAAATCAAAGAGAAGACCGGCCGCAACATCGTAGGGAATAAACCTGCATCCGGAACTGAAATTATAAAAGAACTTGGTGAGCATCATATGGAAACCGGAGATCTAATCATTTATACATCTGCCGATTCTGTTATGCAAATCGCTGCACATGAAGAAGTGATTCCACCAGAAGAACTTTTTGAAATCTGTGAATTTTGCCGTGAAATCACTCGTGATGAAAAGTACATGGTCGGTCGTGTAATCGCTCGTCCATTCATTGGTGAGCCTGGTGAGTTCGAACGTACGTCTAATCGTCATGACTATGCATTGAAGCCGTTTGGCCGAACAGTCATGAATGAGATGGCCGATCAAGACCTTGATGTCATCGCATTAGGGAAAATCTCTGATATCTATGATGGAGAAGGGGTTACCGAGGCGATTCGAACAAATGACAACATGGATGGTATGGATAAATTGGTTGAATCAATGGATCAAGATTTCAAAGGCTTGAACTTCTTGAACCTTGTCGACTTCGATGCGAAGTACGGTCATCGTCGTGACCCACAAGGCTATGGAGAAGCGCTTGAGGCTTATGATAAGCGCCTTCCTGAAGTGTTGGACAAGCTTAAAGATGACGACTTACTGATTATCACAGCAGACCATGGTAATGACCCTGTTCACCACGGTACAGATCATACACGTGAATTAGTACCGCTTGTGGTTTACTACAATGGTATTGAGAAAGGGACAGAATTGGAACAGCGTCAAACATTTGCGGATATCGGTGCAACAATTGCTGAGAACTTTTCGATTAAAATGCCTGAACACGGACAAAGCTTTCTAAAAGACATTCAATAGGGGTGGAGAACATGTATCAATTACACGTAAAAGAAGCAGCTGATCATATTCAAAATCAACTTCAGGTTGAGCCGACTGTTGGCTTAATCCTCGGATCGGGTCTTGGAGTACTAGCAGAAGAGATCGAAAATCCGATGACGATCGCTTACGGTGACATTCCTCACTTTCCGGAATCTACTGTATCCGGTCATAAAGGTCAATTAGTAATTGGAGAATTAGAAGGACGTCAAGTTATCGCCATGCAAGGCCGCTTCCATTATTATGAAGGGTATGACATGCAACAGGTTACATTTCCTGTCCTTGTCATGAAAGAGCTTGGTGTTGAGACCCTATTTGTAACGAACGCAGCTGGTGGAGTGAACGAAAGCTTCGAACCAGGAAACTTGATGATCATTACAGATCACATTAACAATATGGGGGACAGTCCATTGATCGGGCCGAACGATGATAAGCTAGGTGCCCGTTTCCCTGACATGTCTGAGGCATATGACCGTGACTTGATCACGCACGCCAAAAACAGTGCGGAGCGTTTGAACCTGAAAGTACAACAGGGAGTCTATGTTGGAAATACAGGTCCAGCCTATGAAACAGGAGCCGAAGTACGCATGATCCGTACACTTGGTGGAGACGCCGTTGGAATGTCCACCGTTCCTGAGGTTATGGTAGCGAATCATGCAGGAATGAGAGTGCTTGGGATTTCTTGTATCTCAAACATGGCTGCGGGAATCCTTGACCAGCCTCTGACACATGATGAGGTCATCGAAACAACGACACAAGTTCGTGAAGATTTCTTAGGGTTTGTTAAAGAGTTGCTAAAAACTTTGCCAGCATAAAACATAGGAATGGTTATTTGATTCAATTATCGGATATGAATGCTTGCCCACCATTTACACGTCAACGTTATGAGGGTGCTGCGCGTTAAATCCGGATTAAAAAGTAAAGGGTGATAGATATGAGAATGTACGACATCATCGTCAAAAAGAGAGACGGCGGGCAGTTAACGAAACAAGAGATAGAATTTTTTGTAGAAGGTTATACCAAAGGAGAAATTCCTGACTACCAAGCATCTGCGTTAACGATGGCGATTTATTTCCAGGGTATGACGCCTGAGGAAACAGCCACACTGACTCAAGCTATGGTTGATTCGGGAGAAACCATTGACCTTTCAGGTATCAATGGTCACAAAGTGGATAAGCACTCGACTGGTGGTGTGGGTGACAAAGTCACGTTCATCGTAGGACCACTTGTGGCATCCGTTGGTGTTCCTGTTGCTAAAATGTCAGGACGTGGCCTTGGTCACACTGGTGGTACACTCGATAAGCTAGAGTCTGTAAAAGGCTTGGAAATTGAAATGACAAAAGAGAAGTTCATCGAGAACGTAAACACTCATAAGCTTGCCGTTGCAGGACAAACCGGCAATTTGGCCCCAGCAGACAAGAAGCTCTACGCGCTGCGTGATGTTACAGGAACGGTTGACTCTCTTCCTTTGATTGCAGGCTCGATTATGAGTAAGAAATTGGCTTCTGGTGCAGATAGTATCGTGCTTGATGTCAAAACAGGATCCGGTGCTTTCATGAAGACTTTAGAGGATTCTGAGAACTTGGCAAGAGAAATGGTCAATATCGGAAATAACTTGGGGCGAAACACGGTTGCTGTCATCAGCGACATGAACCAACCTCTTGGTTATGAAGTTGGAAACGCCAACGAAATTCGAGAAGCGGCTGAGATCCTTCAAGGTAGTAATGTTGAAGACTTGCGTACATTGTCGCTCGAGATCGCTTCTCACATGACAGTTCTTGCAGAAGTGTTTGAGTCTTACGATGAGGCCTACAAAGCGCTGGAGGCAAACATCGAAAATGGTAAAGCGTTCAACTCTCTGCGTACATTGATTGAAGCGCAAGGTGGGGACGTTTCTATGATTGATGATTTAGATAAATTGCCTAAAGCGAAGCACGATATCGAAGTGACAGCTGACAAGGGTGGTTTCGTATCAGCTATTGATGCTGAATCAATTGGAATTGCTGCGATGTACCTGGGTGCCGGTCGTGCAACCAAAGACGACGAAATCAACCACGGTGTCGGGATTACACTGAAGAAGAAAATCGGTGACCCTGTTGAAGCAGGAGAAGCACTTGTTGTCCTTCATAGTGATGACGAAAACCCGACAGCGTCTGTTGATAAGGTGAAAGAAGCGTATTCTATTTCTGACAACCAAGTTGAAAAACCGACGTTAATTCACAATATTATCAAGTAATGCTGTAACCCCGAAGCGCCTCGCTTCGGGGTTTTTTTGTTGCGTACAGAATTTGATCATAATTCGGAAATTTCCCGAAGCGAATCGTACATCTGATCAACAATATCAGACTTTCATATGCTCAATTCGGACAAGCGATCTTCTAAATCAGACATTCCCCTCTAATTCGGACATGAGATGTATTTTATTGGACATTTACTCTGTCTATTCAATCAGCCACCACCCCCTTCCTATTACTAATAGTAGTTGGAACAAAGACTGCTTTTACGATTGATGGCTCATTTTTGCATAGAAGACTTTCCTTTGGGAAAAATAGGGACACTTACAGCAAAATGGAGGTCTTACCTATGCGAAATTTCATCAGCACGATTGTAATAGCTAGTTTGCTTCTGACTCTCTTCCCCGTAACCACTGTCTTCGGTGAAGAGAAAGACGAACTCATTGACTCATCAAAGTCGGCCATCTTATTAGAGAAAAATAGCGGAATGACATTGTATGAAAAAGACGCCGATCAAAAACTTCCTCCAGCCAGTATGACTAAAATCATGACCCTGCTATTAATCATGGAGGCGCTTGAAAAAGAAACGATTACGTTGGATGAGAAGGTGCGTATAAGTGAACATGCTGCATCAATGGGCGGTTCACAAATCTTCCTCGAGGCAGGAGAGGAAATGAAGGTAGAGGACTTATTGAAAGGGATCGCGGTTGCATCTGGAAATGATGCAAGTGTCGCCATGGCAGAACGGATTGAAGGCACAGAGAAGGCTTTTGTGAAAGCCATGAACAAAAAAGCGAAGGACTTGGGTTTAACTGATACACATTTTGAAAACCCGACTGGCTTACCGGCTGAAAATCACTACAGCACAGCGCATGATATGGCTGTGATGGCTAGGGAGCTATTGCTACATGATGAAGTGACCAAGTACACGAAGATATACGATGATTATTTACGGAAAGGCGAGAAGAATGAGTTCTGGCTGGTCAATACGAATAAATTGATTAAATCATATCCTGGAATGGATGGCCTGAAAACAGGCTTTACTCAAGAAGCGAAGTATTGTTTGACCGCTTCTGCAAAACGTGATGACTTGCATATGATCGCCGTTGTTATGGGAGCCAAGACACCAAAGGAACGGAATGCGGATGTCACAAGCCTGCTTGACTATGGGTTTGGACAGTATGAGGGTGTGAAACTGCATGACAAGGATGATTCGTTAGAAACGCTTAACATTACGCGTGGTGAACCGAGAGAGGTTGAACTTTCTCCAGAAAAAGATGTCGTCATTCTTAAGAAAAAGAACGAGAAAAAAGGTCAATATGAGACAAGTATTGAAGTGACAAAATCCTCTGATTTACCAATCGAACAAGGTGCTCATATGGGATGGGTGAAAGTGACACATAACGGAGAAGAAATAGCCAAAGTTCGTTTAGAATCCAAGGAAACAGTGGATCGTGCTCATTTCGGTACCCTGTGGCAACGCGCGTGGAGAAATTTGACGAGCTTTCAAAGGTTTTAGCATATAACCACTAGTATTGTTTTCGAGCAGGAAAAGGCAGGATAAAATACGAAAGACTTTAGTGACTCTTATTTAGATCGAGGAGGGAAACTAATGAGTCTTCATGTAGATTTTATTGTTAAAGAAAATGTTCTGCTTGTTCGATTAGAAGGCGAACTAGACCATCATGAGGCGAGCCGACTTCGAGAAGCGTGGCAGCAAGAGCTTGCGAACAACGATGTCGGACATGTAATCGTTAATTTAGAAAAACTCACCTTTATGGATAGTTCAGGCCTTGGAGTAATGCTAGGTCGATATAAAGAAGTGCAGGCTTCTGGAAGTGAAATGGTCATTTGCTCGATTTCCCCAGAGGTCCGGAGATTATTCGATTTATCAGGGATGTTCAAAATCGTCAAGCTCGTTGATAATGAAACCTTTGCTTTGGAAATGTTGGGGGTGGCTTCATGAGAAACGAGATGACGATTGAGTTCTTGAGTATCAGTCAGAACGAGTCTCTTGCTCGCGTAGCTGTTGCGTCTTTCATCAGTCAAGTCAATCCGACAATGGAGGAGTTGACTGATATTAAGACGGTTGTATCAGAAGCTGTGACGAATGCGATCATCCATGGGTACGAAGAGAAAGCAGATCAAAAAGTACGCTTGTCATGCTCTATTGATGGTGAATCCATTGAAATCACGATTCAGGATGAAGGCAACGGGATTGAAAATGTAGATATGGCTCGTGAACCTTTGTACACTTCGAAACCGGAATGGGAACGCTCTGGCATGGGATTCACCATCATGGAGAATTTCATGGACCATGTCGAGATTACGTCAGAGCCTGGTGAAGGGACAACTGTTCATATGAAAAAGCAGTTGACCTCCACCAAGGCTCTGTGTAATTGAGGTCCATCTATGGGAGATACAACAAAAGAACGGCTCAGTGACCGTGATGTGAAAGCCCTTATCAAAAAAAGTCAAGACGGTGATCAAGGTGCGAGGGATTTCTTAGTGGAAAACAATACCCGACTCGTCTGGTCTGTCGTTCAGCGGTATTTAAGACGCGGGTATGATCAAGATGATTTATATCAAATTGGGTGCATTGGGTTGTTGAAGTCCATCGACAAATTCGACCTCAGCTACGATGTGCGTTTTTCCACCTATGCTGTGCCGATGATTATTGGGGAGATTCAACGATTCATACGCGATGATGGCAGTGTGAAGGTGAGCCGGAGCTTGAAAGAATTGAATCATAAAATTCGTGGGAAGAAAGAAGAGTTACTGAAGGAATATGGCCGTTCCCCAACGGTGAATGAGTTGGCGGATGCACTCGACTTAACTCCTGAAGAGGTCGTCCAGGCGGAGGAAGTTGGACGACCCCCTCAATCGATTCATGAGACCGTATACGAGAATGAAGGCGATCCTATTACACTCGGTGATCAAATTGCAGAGAAAGATGATGGGTGGTTTGATCATCTTACATTACGAGATGTTATGGAGAAATTGGACAAAAGAGAACGTCTAATCATTTATCTTCGTTATTACAAAGACCAAACACAAACGGAAGTGGCGGAACGGTTAGGCATTTCACAAGTCCAGGTATCTCGACTTGAGAAGAAGATTTTAGCGGATATGAAAGAAACGATGAATGATACAAGTTGAAGCTGAGCTCTTAGGAGCTCAGCTTTTTTTATGTGATTTCGCATGAATTTTACTTGCTCACACATAATAAGTGCATGAAAAACTTGCAGGGGAGGGCAACGTGATGGCAACTCCTGTGTATATCAGAATGAAGCAATCGTTTTATGTTCCGCCTCTTTCGACTGTACGTCTTGGACAAATCGCTAAAATAACAGGTCCGAGAAGGTATATGCCAAACCTAAACTCACTTATTTTGCATCAAGTATGTCCAGAGGATCGGAATATCGTCATCATCGATGGTGTCTCTGTCATCCATGAGGTTATACAGAAGTACCCACATTTAGATGTTGAGCTGATTGGACCGAATCAATGCGTCTTGCATGTGGAAAAACAGAGAAAAAAACCGTCGCTTCTCATCATTTCTGCGATTTGGTTATTGTTGTTTATCGGCGCTGCGATGGCGATCATGAACTTCCACTTTGATGTGAGCATGCTAGAAGTGCAGCAGAAACTGCACTACATGTTGACCGGTGAGGAGTCAGAGCACCCTCTCTGGATACAGGTCCCGTATTCGATTGGTCTTGGCGTTGGAATGATTCTGTTTTTCAATCATTGGTTTCAAAAGCGATTTAATGAAGAGCCTAGCCCTATGGAAGTGGAGATATTCAAATATCAAGAAGATTTGGATCACTATGTCGCTATAAATGAAAACAAGGCGGAAAACAAGCATGTGGATGATTGAAATATTAATTGGTCTAGCATCCGGATTGGCTGTAGGGACTGGTTTCGTAGCATTTTTGACCGTATTAGGTATCGTCCCTCGCCTTATGCAGCTGAGCCGCACCGAATCGAAGTTAAGGGTTTATGAATCAGCGATTATACTGGGCGTCTTCTGTGGAATTTATTTATCCTTTGGAGATACCAGTATCGAAATAACAATTGTCGGGTTAGTTGTATGGGGCCTACTTCACGGTATTTTTATAGGTATGCTTGCGGCCGCTTTGACAGAAGTACTGAATGTGTTTCCTCTATTGTTCAAGCGCGTAGGGATTGATGGCTTTTTAATTCCGTTAGTCATGGCGCTGGTCTTAGGCAAGATTGCAGGATCGCTCTTTCAATGGGTGCTCTTCTGGCGGTGATTGAACAACGGGGTAACACAACAATCAACAGGAGGAAAAGGCTATGGATGAAAAAATGAACGAAAAAAACTTTGAACAGACGAGCAAGAAGTATCAACCCAAACCTCCTTATGTAATGAACTGTGTAAAAGCATTTATTATCGGGGGGCTGATCTGCGTATTCGGTGAACTTCTAACAGAGATGTATATCCACTGGTTCGATTTTAGTGAAGAAGAAGCCGGAAATCCGACGGTTGCCACTTTGATCTTACTAGCTGCACTTGCGACAGGATTTGGGTTCTATGACAAACTCGGCCAATTTGCTGGCGCCGGGTCTGCGGTTCCCGTTACAGGTTTCGCCAATTCTGTCACTTCTGCTGCTCTTGAATATAAAAGCGAAGGGTATGTGCTGGGTGTAGCATCGAACCTGTTTAAGCTAGCCGGATCGGTGATTGTTTTCGGCGTTGTATCCGCGTACGTATTAGGGATTATACGCTATGTTTGGCAGCTTATTTTCTAGGAGGAATCATCATGACAAAGACTGGAAAGCAAACGTGGTCATTTGAAAATCCTGTCTACATTCAGGCCTCTGCGACTTCGGTTGGCCCTTTAGAAGGAAAAGGACCGTTAAAAGATCATTTTGATCGTATTTTCGATGAACTTCATTGTGGAGAGGACAACTGGGAATTGGCTGAACGAGCGCTTATGATGGAATCTGTTCATGCTTGTCTCCAAAAAGCGGGGGTTGACGAGTCCGCGATCGACCTGTTTCTAGCTGGTGATTTATTAAATCAAAACGTGACAGGAAACTACGTGGCGCGTCAATTAGGCATCCCGATGCTTGGGATGTTCGGGGCTTGTTCAACAAGTATGGAAACACTAGCAACAGGGGCAGCACTTGTATCAGGAGGTTTTGTCAAACAGGCGATGGTAGCCGTCAGTTCTCATAACGCAACAGCGGAAAGACAGTTTCGTTATCCGACGGAGTACGGGGGACAGAAGCCGAAAACAGCCACTTATACGGTAACGGGAAGCGGTTCGGCTTTATTGTCGTCCACCCCTTCAGCTGTAAAAGTAGAAGCGGCGACAATCGGGAAAGTCATGGATTACAAACTGAAGGACCCTTTTGACCTGGGTTCTGCTATGGCCCCAGCTGCGTGGAGTACGATTAAGACGCACCTCGAAGATATGGGGCGTGTCCCGGAGGATTATGACTTGATTGCAACAGGGGACTTATCAGCCGTTGGAACCCCCATATTACGGGATTTATTAAAACAGGATGGATTAGACGTTTCTGAGGTTCACGATGATTGTGGGCTGATGGTCTATCATAGTGATCAGCCCGTATTCAGCGGAGGCAGTGGATGTGCGTGCTCAGCTGTTGTGACGTACGGAAAATTGATCGATGAGTTAAAAAATGGAACGTATAAACGCATACTCGTCGTTGCAACGGGAGCCTTGATGAGTCCGACCATGATTCAACAAAAAGAAACGATTCCTGGGATTGCGCATGCTGTTGTGTTAGCAAAGGGGGAGGAATCATGAACTTCGTTTGGGCGTTTGTCGTAGGTGGTGGTATTTGTATCATCGGTCAGTTGTTATTGGATGTTGCCAAGCTGACACCTGCACATGTAATGAGTTCATTCGTGGTAGCTGGTGCCGTCCTTGATGTATTTGATTTATATGATAAATTGATTGACTTTGCCGGAGCTGGAGCTACTGTTCCGATTACAAGTTTCGGTCACTCGCTCTTACATGGGGCGATGGAGCAAGCTGATGAGCATGGAATCATTGGTATTGCAATCGGAATATTCGAGTTGACATCGGCAGGTATTGCTTCTGCCATCTTGTTCGGTTTCTTAGTAGCTGTAATCTTTAAACCGAGAGGCTAAAAAGGCATAGAGGAGTGAGACGGATGCCTACGGATACGAATACACCCATAGTGATGAAATTGGACCAAAACCGACGATTCATGCAAGATCGAATTGGTGTCGATCAATCATTCGACATCGGTTTTCGCACGCTTCATATTCTAGATAAAGAAGTAAATGTGTACTATGTAACGGGATTGTGTGAGACACCGATCATTGTCGAGCTCATGCGTCAACTATTTGAAATAGGTACAGAAACGAATGAAAAGAAAACCGTTTTCCAACGTATTAAGAATGACATCCCTCATCAGCAAGTAGAAGCTGTAGATTCTATGGAAACTTGCATCACTCAATTACTGTCAGGACTCATCGTCATCTTTATTGATGGGGAAACGGAAGCACTAATCGTCGATGTGCGTTCTTATCCTGGAAGAACTCCTGAAGAACCAGATACCGAAAAAGTCATTCGTGGATCACGTGATGGCTATACAGAAAACATCATAGAGAACACAGCACTCACAAGGCGGAGGATAAGGGACGAGCGTTTGCGTAATGAGATTATGCAGGTGGGTGAGCGGTCGAAGACAGATATTTGTATTTCGTATATTCAAGATGTTGCGGACCCCGGACTAGTAGAGCGTCTAAAAAAAGAAATACAGAGTATTGATGTCGATGGATTATCGATGGCCGACAAGACGCTGGAAGAGTATATTGTTCATCAGGGGTACACACCTTTTCCACTCGTCAGGTACACAGAACGACCTGATGTGGCGGCCTCCCATTTGTTTGAAGGTCATGTCATCGTTATGGTCGATACATCACCAAGTGTCATCATTACACCAACGACTTATTTCCACCATGTGCAACATGCAGAGGAATTCAGACAGTCTCCTATTGTAGGAACCTTTGTACGTTGGGTCCGCTTTTTTGGAATCCTATCATCTGTGTTCTTGCTTCCTTTATGGATACTGTTTGTTATGCAACCCGACTTGTTGCCTGAAGCGTTATCTTTCATCGGACCGAATGAAGAAAGTACCATACCGGTTGTCATACAAATCCTGATCGCTGATCTCGGACTTGAAATGCTGAGGATTGCTGCGATACACACCCCAACTCCATTATCGACCGCAATGGGACTTATTGCTGCCGTGTTGATTGGGCAAATCGCGATTGACGTGGGGATGTTCGTGCCGGAAGTCATTTTGTATGTAGCGGTTAGCGCGATCGGATCCTACGCAACACCTAGTTATGAACTCTCTATCGCGAATAAAATGTCGAGGGTTACTCTCGTCATACTTGTCGCCATTTTGGGTGTGAAAGGATTCATGATCGGAATGGCGTTCTATATTCTATTGCTGGCACGTATAAGATCTCTGAATACCCCATATTTGTGGCCGTTTTTACCGTTTAATGCAAAGGCTGCTTCTCAAATCGTATTAAGGATGTCCATGCCGATGTTGAAAGTCAGACCGAGTATTACCAATCCTCAGAATAATCAAAGGCAAAAATAATCGTATTGCCCGTCCTTTAGCAATGTGATAAATTAAAACAAATGATGGAATGTTCCTTTTATTCTTAAAGGAACATTTTCTTTTAACTGTGGAATCAGAAAATTATGGATGTAGAATATCGGTCGTTCAAGATCGAGGATGATGGATAGATGCTAGGTTAATTTCAGAAAGGGCGGGGAGAGGTCATGAGAAATAAAAGCGTTAATGAGAAGGGACAGTTGCTAATTGGAGGTGTTCCTGCCAAACACCTAGCTGAACATTATGGAACGCCATTATACGTTTATGATGTCAGTCAAATCCGCGCCAATGCTCGTGCCTTTGTACGCACGTTCGAAGAGTATGGGGTGGAGGCGCAGGTAGCCTATGCCAGTAAGGCGTTTTCTTCGGTTGCCATGGTTCAAGTAGCCCATCAAGAAGGGTTGAGCTTAGATGTCGTATCTGAAGGGGAATTACATACGGCTTTAGAGGCGGGTTTTCCGGTCGAGAAAATTCATATGCACGGAAATAACAAAAGTATTCGGGAACTTGAAATGGCGGTTGAACATAACATCGGTTGTATCGTCGTCGATAACTTCTATGAAATCGAGCTTTTGACATACATTCTAAGAGAGAAAAACAAAACGATGGATGTACTGATGCGGGTCACCCCCGGAATTGAAGCACACACACATGATTATATCTTGACAGGCCAAGAGGATTCGAAGTTTGGTTTCGATTTATCGAGCGGTCAGGCGGAAGAAGCATTTTTGAAAATGCAGGATCATGAGTTAATCAATGTCATGGGACTTCATTGTCATATCGGGTCCCAAATATTCGAAACACAAGGCTTCGAAATGGCGGTACAAAAGCTTTTTGCAACGCTTGAAGAGTGGAGAGAGAGATTCGACTACACGGCAGGCGTTTTGAATTTAGGCGGAGGTTTCGGCATTCAATACACGAGTGAGGACGATCCGCTAGAATTGAATGACTATGCCCATGCACTGATCAAAGAGGTAAAGAGGTTGTCCTCTGCTGCAAGTTATCCTGTCCCGGAAATTTGGATCGAGCCTGGCCGTTCCATAGTAGGGGAAGCGGGTACGACGCTCTACACCGTTGGTTCGATTAAACACATTCCAGATGTGAGGACCTACGTGTCAGTTGATGGCGGCATGACAGATAATATTAGACCTGCGTTATACGGTGCAAAATATGAAGCGGTTCTTCCTAATAAAATGCACGAGGGAATCGATGAAACCTATTCAATTGCTGGCAAGTGCTGTGAATCAGGAGATATGCTAATATGGGATGTGGCGCTTCCAAAAGTTGAGCATGAAGATTTACTTGCGATTTTCTCTACAGGGGCGTATGGTTATGCTATGGCAAACCATTACAACCGTTTTCAAAAAGCGGCTGTCGTTTTTGTCGAAGAAGGATCGCACCAACTTGTCGTGCGTAGAGAAGCGTATCAAGAAATGACACGACTAGATGTATCATATGAGCACAGAGAGGGGTAATACAAATGAAACAAGCTACAATTGATTTTGAAAATGGAGAACAAATGGTGGTTGAACTTTACGATGAAGCAGCACCAAATACAGTTGCAAACTTTGAAAAGTTAGCAAACACGGAATTTTACGATGGACTAACGTTCCACCGTGTAATTCCCGATTTCGTCATACAAGGTGGCTGCCCAGATGGGACAGGCGCCGGCGGACCTGGATATACAATTAAATGTGAAACAGAGGGTAACCCCCACAAACATGAACGCGGTACGCTCTCTATGGCGCATGCAGGTAAAGATACAGGCGGAAGCCAATTCTTCGTTTGTCATTCACCGCAGCCTCACCTAGACGGCAGACACACCGTTTTCGGTAAAGTGGTTGAAGGGGTAGATACAGTCGACCGCGTCCGCATGGGTGACGTCATGCAAAAAGTGAGAGTTCAAGACAAAGCTTAAGTAAAGGTCATGATCGATCGTTTACTTATCCTTATTTTTTGGACCGCGCCCCTTAGTCTTTTGATTCATGAATGGGGTCATGTCCTTCCAGCTTTATGGTCTCGTGCAGACCAATCGGAAATAACGATTGGTTCTGGTAAACGTCTTTTTTCGATTACCGTGAAGCGTGTCCGTATTCACTTTCATATAATTTTCTTTCATGGAGCGCACTCATTGAATGAAAAGCGCATACAATTTTCTAAAGTAGAAAAAGCATGTGTAAGCTTAGGTGGGCCGCTCCTGAATGGGATCGTTGCGGCAACCATTTTATTGGGGCCCTGGAATCAACTGTCAAGTCATGCCCTATGGTTTGGTTGGTTCAATGCCTATCTAGCGATCGTCAACTGTCTCCCGTTTCAATTGAAAGAAAGAAAGTCTGATGGGTATCGTTTCTTTGAAGCCTTTCGTTCGTAACGGGTTGATTTCAGAGCAGTCATCCGCTATTCTATTAGCTAGGTGTTTAACCACCCATGACGGGGGACTGTAGATGAAAAAGAAAAATTGGACACTATTCGCGATTCTGCTTATTATAAGCCTCGCTTGGGGCACATATACCTACTTCGGGATATTGATGAAATAAGTGAATGAAGTGGATGGACAATGAAGGGAAAAGGAGAAGATGGGAATGACCATCTTCACTTTTCATAATTGAGGGGTTATTATGTTAATTCGATATAAGAAATCATTTGAAAAGATTGCCATGGGACTCTTATCTTTCATGCCGGAAGTATCGGACGTCAAGATGCTTCAAGAAATCATTAGAGAATATGATTCAAATGATCAGTGGAATCTATTTCTTTGGAAAGATGAAGATATCTTAGGTGCTGTCGGTGTTCGCATCGATGGTGACGAGGTCGTGGTCCAACATGTGTCTGTGAATCCTTCCCACAGGAATATGGGAATTGGGAAGAAGATGATTGAGCGTGTTACAGATCTTTTTGAAGACTATGACGTGTGTGCAGACGTGGCAACGGAATCTTTCATTGAGAAATGTGGGACCGGACGTCCGTCATCACAACTATAAAAAAAGGAGGTGTCTAACTAAGGACACCTCCTTTTTTTCATGGTAGAAAATCATGAGACACGATACGCTGATCAAATCAGCATGTGATATTTGCTCGTGCGTTGGGTTTTTGCTCTAACGGTTCCTTAAACGGTGTTTATCTATCAAGGCCTCGTCCATCGGGCTAGGTTGATTGAAAGGGACCCTCCACGAAACGCATTGGGTTCTGACCTTACGTAGCAATTGGGGATCTGTGATGGGGAGTTGGATACTTTGATAAGGCTTGGAATTGGACAGTAGCTTCAATTCACATCTGATGAGTTCTTTCATTTCAAACTTATCTAGCCCGACAGAAGGTAGTAGGTGGCCGTGACGTTCTACATAGACTTGGCTGCGCTTCATCAATTTTTCGGCCCCTCTAAAGTTTCCGCGCCTATGATGATAAAAACCGACGGCTACTTGAATGAGAAAGACCCAAACAGACTCTCGATTTTTTAGGTCGTTATCTTTCCAATATTCTTCCAAAACTTCATGACATTCAAAATAGTCGCGCGTTCCATGAAAATGCGCCAGAAATTCGATATAATGAGTAGGATACATACTTTCCCTCCAGTCACGCTCTACACTATTGTACCGAATCACGTGATGGAGGGGCAAATGAAATAGAGGATTAACGACCACCCGGATTTCTGGTACGATAAAGGGGTGGCATCAGAGATAAAGGACGAATGTTATGACAAACAGTTATCAAGTGAAAGTGGATGGGTTTGAAGGGCCATTGGACTTGTTGCTCCATCTTATCCATCGGTATGAAATCGATATATATGATATCCCCGTTTCGCAAATCACCGATCAATATATGCAATTTATCCAGACGATGCAAGAACTCGAACTGGACCTTGCCAGTGAATATTTGGTAATGGCAGCAACTTTGCTTGCTATGAAAAGCCAAATGCTACTTCCTAATCCAACTATTGAATCCGTCGAAGAGGAAGAAATGGAAGAAGATCCGCGTGAGGATCTGATGCGCCGTCTGATCGAGTACCGGAAATTCAAACAGGCAGCCAATCAATTGAAAGAAAAAGAAGTAGAAGCGAACCGAATCTATACTCGTCCTCCTATGACGAGAGAAGATACAGAACAGACTCCTGAGATCAAAGAAGGGGAAGCGTCCGTCTACGATATGATCCAGGCGATGAGTCAATTATTGAAACGTTCTAAAGTTCAAAGTAAGCAAGAAACGAAGATACAACGAGATGAAATACCTATTCAAGTACGTATGGACGATATTCTTCAACGTGTACAGCTGTCATCAGAAGGAACCCCTTTTACTCAACTATTTGAAAAGCAAACACGTCCACACATTGTTGTGACTTTTATGGCTTTATTGGAATTGATGAAAGAACGAAGTATCATCTGTGTACAACAACAGCATTTTGAAGAATTGGTCGTTTATCCCGCCGAATAAGTAATGGAGGAACTACCATGGAGTTAGAAGAGTACAAAGCAATCATAGAAGGATTACTATTCGCCTCAGGAGAAGAGGGGATGACGATAAAAAAGCTAAGCACGTTGATGGAAATGGACCAAAGTCAACTGGGTAGCATCGTTGATGAAATGTTGATGGACTATCAACAGAAAAACCGAGGCATCACGATTATGAACGCGCAAGGGACGTTACATTTAACTACAAAGCCTGAGCACGCTTCCTATTATAAGCAATTGCTCGATTCCCCCGGTTCAACAAGGTTATCACAGGCATCCCTCGAAACACTTGCAATTATCGCCTATCAGCAGCCTATTACAAGAATTGAAATCGATGATGTCAGAGGCGTGAAAAGTGACTATGCCACAAGAACCCTTGTCAATCGGGGGCTCATCGAAGAGAAAGGTCGTAAAGATGCCATCGGGCGTCCAATCTTATATGGCACAACGAAAGAGTTTCTCACCTATTTTGGTTTGACATCAATAGACGAGCTTCCTCCTCTCTCAGAGTTTATTGAACAGCAGGATGTGGAGAATGAGGCGGATTTATTTTTTGAGAAGTTTACAGAATTTGACGAGGAATAATAAAAGGGCCCGCTATCATTAGCAGGGCTCTTTTTTAAAAAAGAATGCTATTTCAAACACCGGTTCGAGTTTATCAGAGGATAGTAGGGAGTATTCAGGACAACTATCCCTTCCATCCGGACAAGAAGTGGGCTTTATCGGACTCCTTTAAGGGTGATTCGGACAAAGGATGACCATCCGCTGTTAAGGGCAGCTGGTCCTTCCTGATTTGATTCTTGTTAAAACGAGTTCATAAGCTTGTCAATCCTAGCATAGAGTGGAATAAATGACGAGAATAGGGAGGAACACCTCTTGCGAAAGTATATGTCTGTTTGCATGATCATACCTATCATTCTTTTACTAGTACTTCCTACCACGGGACATGCTAATCCCAACCTTGGGGTTTCGGCTGAACACGCTGTATTGATGGATAGTGAATCTGGACGTGTTCTATTTGAAAAAGATGCTTATGACTCTTCTCTGATAGCCAGTACGACCAAAATCATGACCGCAATTATTGCCATTGAATCTGGCAAACTTGAAGAAAAAGTGGATGTAAGCAGTCGTGCTGTCAGAACAGAAGGTTCTTCCATTTATTTAACAGAGGATGAGGAGATTCTTTTGCGTGACCTCGTTTACGGATTGATGCTTCGGTCTGGAAATGATTCGGCAGTTGCTATCGCTGAACACGTCGGGGGCAGTGTAGAGGGATTCACCCAAATGATGAATGAAAAGGCCTTATGGCTTGGGATGAATGCCAGTCATTTTGAGAACCCGCATGGATTGGATGGAGAAACCCATTATTCTAGCGCCTATGATTTAGGCCTATTAATGGCTTATTCCATGAAAAATGATACGTTCCGTGAAGTGACGTCCAGTGAGAAGTATCGCTCTGATAACCGGGACTACGCCTGGATGAACAAAAACAAACTATTGACCAAGTATTATGAACCGACGACTGGTGGGAAAACGGGCTTCACAAAAAAAGCGGGTCGCACACTAGTCAGTAGTGCCGAGAAGGATGGATTAGAACTGATTGCGGTTACGCTGAATGCTCCAGACGATTGGAATGACCATCAAAGAATGTATGAGTGGGGATTCGAAAACTTTGAAACCGTGAAACTCCAAAGTAAAGGAATCATTGAGGCGAACGGGGAAGAGTATTATATTCCGAGGGATGTTTATGTTCCTTTGTCCTTAACTGAACAAGAAGAATTGGAAGCCGATTTCTACCGTTATCCTGTTGATCAGGCAGGCAATCTTGCAGGAGTGACGCACTATTCGATAGGGGATACCCCACTGTTGAAAGCACATGTATTAGATGAGCGTCCAAGTCAGGGGTTGATCCATGAATGTCTGAACTTCATTAAGGATATGACGGGGGTTTCGCTATGGTAAACCTCATTTGGGTATTGCTTGCTAGTGTTGGCATTATCTTTGCCGCCTTTAATGGCACGATGGAAGAAGTGAACCAAGCGATCTTTTCCACTTTAGATGAAGCTGTCATGATTACACTCAGTTTAGCGGGTGTACTCGTTTTTTGGTTAGGTTTAATGAAAATAGCAGAGGAAGCCGGGTTGCTTCGGGGGCTTGCCGCTTTATTTCGTCCTTTTGTTCAAAAGATATTCCCGGATATACCGAAAGACGACCCAGCTATGGGGTATATTTTATCCAATATGACCGCAAACATGTTTGGGCTTGGCAATGCGGCGACACCTATGGGTTTGAAAGCTATGAAAGAATTAAAACGATTATCTGGATCTGATAAAGCGAGCCGTTCGATGATCACGTTTCTTGCCATCAACACATCTTCTCTGACCCTGATTCCGACCACCGTCATCGCCATCCGCATGAAATACGGCTCTGTTGCTCCGACGAGTATTGTAGGCGCGACGATTATCGCGACCATCATTTCGACATGTGCGGCATTGTTGATTGATCGATTCTTCCATTACAGGCGTACGAGGATGTTGAACCATGATTAGTATTTGGTTCATACCTGGCATCATCCTCCTCGTATTGGCAATGGCTACGTGGAAGAGAGTTCCAGCCTATGAAGTATTCGTCGAAGGAAGTAAAGAGGGGATACAGATTGCCATATCCCTGTTACCTTTCTTACTTGGGATGATGGTTTCCATTGCCATTTTCCAGGCATCCGGTGCAATGGGAGCGATCTTGAAGGTGTTCGAACCGCTTATGCAAGCGATAGGGGTACCGGAAGAAATTCTCCCCCTCGCCTTCATCCGGCCCATTTCGGGGACGGCGGCGCTCAGTATGACGACAGAGTTAATCCGCACATTCGGGCCTGATTCTTTGATTGGCCAACTTGCCTCTACCATGCAAGGTAGTACAGATACAACTCTCTATATCATTACGGTCTATTTTGGTGCTGTGGGCATTAAACGGATGGGGGATGCCTTGAAAGTTGGACTACTGGCAGATTTAGTTGGTATAATAGCAGCAATCGTTGTTGTGTTCATCCTATTTCAATGATAGGATGTTTTTTTATTGTCCAAATTATGAACATGCAAGATCGACAACGCATGAGCTTACTCGCTATTGTTCTCATTTGACTGGGAAATGTGTATAATGTAGGTGAGTGAAAGCCTTGTTGTCAGTAAGGACGACGAGGTTTCTTATCCTGTCAAAAAATAATATGTAAATAGAAGGTTGGTGACGGTCCCATGGCAAACATGGAACGACTGCAGAAGGTGATCGCACATGCTGGTGTAGCATCAAGAAGAAAAGCAGAGCAAATGATTACAGAAGGAAAAGTAACCGTGAACGGAGAAACCGTAACAGAACTTGGGACGAAAGTAAGCTCGAATGATGACGTGGAAGTCAACGGGATTCCGATCGATAAAGAAGAACCCGTGTATTACTTGCTTTACAAGCCTCGCGGAGTCATCTCAAGTGTAAAAGATGATAAAGGAAGGAAAGTCGTAACGGACTTTTTACCGGAAGTGAAAGAACGGATCTTCCCGATCGGTCGATTGGACTATGATACGTCAGGTGTCTTGCTGCTGACGAATGATGGTGAATTCGCCAATCAACTGATGCATCCGAGTCACGAGGTTGACAAAGTGTACGTTGTTAAGACGAAAGGTATTCCGACTTCTGACCAAATTAAAAAGTTGAAAAAAGGGGTAACCGCAGACGGGGAGTATTTGAAAGCCGTTCATGCAAAGGTCATGTCGACGGATGGTAAGAAAAATACGGCCATTGTCCAAGTGATTTTGCACGAGGGCAAGAACAGGCAAGTTCGCCGGATGTTCGATGCGCTCGGTTTCCCTGTGGACAAGCTGAAGCGTGAGCGTTACGGGATGATCGATTTACACGGAATGAACGCAGGGGACTCGAGGCCGCTAAAACCTCATGAAGTAAAACAGTTACGAAAGCTTGCGGAAGAAAATGTTGAATAACGTTCAAATTTAACGTTTCCAAACAATGATATAATGGGTTGGGAGTGAAGTACATGAAAGAATCAACACTTAAGAAAAAACAAAAACGTTTAATCTTTCGTTCTGCCATGCTTCTCGTTATGGCTGGTCTCGTTGTATTTGCCGTCGTATCAAGCCTTGGCGGAGAAGATGCCGTCATTGCCAAAGGAGAAAAGGCACCAAACTTTCAACTGAAGAAATTTGGGACGGATGAGACGGTTGATCTTCGGGATTTAGAAGGTAAAGGAGTCATGTTGAATTTCTGGGCCACGTATTGCGAACCATGTAAGGATGAAATGCCATATATGGAAGAACTATACGACAAGTATGAAAACCAGGGAGTAGAGATCCTGGCGATCAATTTGGACTCTACGGATATTGTCGTGGAAAGGTTTTTGCAAGAGTATGGACTCACTTTCCCGATTCTTCGTGATGAAAGCGGTCAAGTGATGGACCTTTATCAGATTGGTCCCATCCCGACATCCATATTCATTAATCCTGAAGGTGAAATTGTCGAGCAAGTTCGCGGAGCACTGACGCTTAGCAAGTTAGATGGCTACCTCCAACAAATCACTCCAGAGTAAGTCTATTCAATATTGTGAGGTTTTAATATGAGACAAATCAATTGTGAGTGCGGGCATGTAAACCCTGAAGGTACAGTCCTTTGTGAATCCTGCGGGAAGCCTGTTGAGGGAAACCAGCACATTGACGGGAATGAAGGGGAACAATTGTTGAATATGCGGTACGACGGTACTGCGCGGCGATCTCAGACATATAATCGTACGGTTGTCGATAAAGTCTGGAATTTCTTTTCATCCGTTAAAGTGGGTGTGTGGTTGATTGTGACCACGGTTATTGCGTCTGCTGTAGGTACAATCTTTCCACAAGAGATGTACATACCGCCTAATGTCGACCCGGCTACTCATTATCAAGATCAATTCGGACTATTAGGTCAAATCTATTACCAGTTAGGTTTCCACAACTTATTCACTTCATGGTGGTATATGATTTTGCTTGCCATGATCGGGATATCGATCATTATTGCCAGTATCGATCGCTTCTTCCCGCTTTATAAAATATTGAAGAAACAAAAACCGAAACGACACGAAACCTTTATGAAAAAGCAACGTGTATTCGGCCGTACAGAATCGGAAGACGTTGATATCGAGCGGTTCAAACAGAATTTGAAGAAACAACGGTTCAAAATTTTCGAACAGGATGGCCACTTGCTGGCAGAAAAGAACCGCTTTGCAAGATGGGGTCCTTATGTGAATCATATCGGTTTGATCGTGTTTTTGATTGGTGCATTGTTGCGCTTTGTACCAGCCTTATATATTGATGAATTCGTATGGGTCAGAGAAGGTGAAACCGCTGTAATCAGCGGTACGGAGGGCAAGTACTATATCGAGAATAAAGATTTCATCTTAGAAACCTATGATGAGAATGATGAGCGATTCCAAGACGCTATTCAAAATCAAGGTGCGCCGATTCCGAAGAACTTTCAAACCGATGCAGTGATTTATGAGCGTGTGGATGATATTGTGCCAGGCAAAGAGCCTGAGCTGGAAGTGTTGAAAGAAGCATCAGCTAAGATGAACCAACCGATTAAATTCGAGGAGTTTGCTTTATATCAAGCAAGCTATCAATTGAATGAATTTAGCGAAATGACCTTTAAGATTCATGATAAGGAAGATGAAGATACAAACTATGGCGAATTCACAGTAGATTTAACGGATCCGAAAACGGAATATGAACTTGGTAACGGGTATAATGTAGTCATTGAAAACTACTACCCAGAGTATGAGATGAACGATGGTCGTCCTGTTTCCGTTTCGAAGTTTCCTAAAAATCCAGCCTTCGTGTTCAATCTTTATCCACCCGGTGAATCAGAACCTGAGACGAGCTTCTTGGGAATCGGTGCGAATATCGATGCCAGCGGTGACAATCAGTATAAGCTGGGACTCGTCAATTTCGATGTACGTGATGTGACCGGGTTGACAGTGAAGAAGGATTACACACTTCCAATCATTGCGCTTGGCGGGGCCATCTTTATGATTGGTGTTATCCAAGGAATGTATTGGAATCACCGTCGTATATGGCTGCAACCAAAAGAAAATGGAGTGTGGATTGCTGGGCATACGAACAAGAACTGGTTTGCACTACGAAGAGATATCGGCAAGGCCGTTGAGGGCACTCGAATTGAAGAGCCCGTCGATCAGTTTGAAATGAAATCGTAGAACACTACGATAAGTAAGGAGGATCAACATGGTAGATATGCTTACAATAAGTAGTAATTTACTATATGCTTCCTTTTTCTTATATTTAATCGCTACCTTCTTCTTCGGAGGGACAATCCGCGATAGAGAAAAAGGCAGTAGTCAAATGGCTGGAAATATTGGAATCGTCATCACAATCATAGGATTCTTAAGCCAAGCCGGTTATTTTTTCACAAGGTGGTCGGCAAGTGGACATGCACCTGTCAGTAACTTATTTGAATACACTACATTCTTTGGAATGATGCTTGTCCTTGCCTTCATCGTTTTGTATTTTATCTATCACGTCAATTGGCTTGGATTATTCGCATTGCCGGTTGCCTTATTGTTGATTGCCTTTGCTAGCATGTTTCCGACTGAACTATCCCCACTCGTCCCATCTCTGCAGTCCCACTGGTTATATATCCACGTGACGACGGCATCACTTGGACAAGGGATTTTGTCGGTCAGCTTTGTTGCAGGCCTAATCTTCTTGATTAGACAAGTCGACCAGACAAATAAATCAAAACATACTTCCTGGTTAGAATTCGTCTTGTATGTGCTAGTCGCTACAATTGCGTTTATTATCATTTCCACAACATTCAGTGCGATGGAGTATGAGGCAACGTTCCAAGCACCAGTGAATGGACAAGAAGCTGAAATCACATATGAACTTCCGGCCATTGTAGGACCTGCAAGCGGCGAACTTCTATCTACAGAGGCTATGAGCCCCTTATTCAGTGCTCCTGAGTGGATGAAAGGGCAAGATGCTGCGAAGAAGCTTAATACGTTCTTATGGTCGATCTTCGGTGGAGTTGCTCTATATGGCTTGTTGCGTTTACTATTAAGAAAACGAATTGCAGCATCTATTCAACCTATGCTGAAAAGGGTAAATCCAGAATTGGTAGATGAAGTGGCGTACCGTGCTGTTGCAATCGGATTTCCTATCTTCACACTCGGCGCTTTGATTTTCGCTATGATTTGGGCTCAACAAGCTTGGGATCGCTTCTGGGGCTGGGACCCGAAAGAAGTATGGGCGTTAATCACATTCTTCTTCTATGCTGCCTATTTACACCTTCGCTTGTCTAGAGGATGGCAAGGAACGAAATCTGCTTGGCTTGCTGTCGGTGGATTCGGGATTATCATGTTCAACTTGATTGTCGTTAACCTAGTCATCTCAGGTTTACACTCGTACGCATAATGAAATGAAATCGATAAGAAGAACTACAGGAGGCAGGGGGTGAACGTCCCCTGTCATTTGTTTTATTTGATCATAAGGAGGTACTTGCGATGGAACAAGAAGCAAAGGTGTTGGTCGTAGATGACGAAGAACGCATTCGCAGATTAATCAAAATGTACTTAGAGCGTGAAGACTACGTTGTCGATGAAGCAGAAGACGGAGAAGATGCCTTAAAAAAGGCGCTCCAGCACGACTATGATGTCATATTGCTCGACTTGATGTTACCAGGAAAAGATGGCATTGAAGTGTGCAAGGAACTGCGAGAGAAAAAAGCTACCCCTGTCATCATGTTGACTGCGAAAGGGGAAGAAGCGAACCGTGTTCAAGGATTTGAAGTAGGAACAGATGACTATATCGTCAAACCCTTCAGTCCTAGAGAAGTCGTTTTACGTGTGAAAGCGTTGCTCAGACGCGCCTCAACAACACGATTTCTTGAAACGGATACGTCAGCACGGAATGTCCTTGTGTTTCCCCATATGACCATCGATAATGATGCTCATCGTGTAACTGCAGATGGAAAGGAAGTCGCTTTGACCCCTAAAGAGTATGAGTTATTGAATTTCATGGCTCAATCTCCTGATAAAGTGTTCGATCGTGAACAATTGTTGAAAGAAGTATGGCAATATGAGTTCTTTGGCGATCTAAGGACTGTCGATACCCATGTTAAACGATTGCGTGAGAAATTAAGCAAAGTCTCTGGAGAGGCAGCAAGTATGATTGTAACAGTGTGGGGGATCGGTTATAAATTTGAGGTTAATGGCGAGTGATGTTTTGGCGTAGTGTTGTAGGGAAGCTATGGTTTACCATCCTACTGCTTGTTTCGTCTGTATTGGTTTTTCTGACAATCTTACTATTAGAATTCTTTCAAAATTATCACGTCTTAGAAGCGGAAGGTCACTTGTTACAGACGGCCTCAAAAATCTCTGAAGTAGTGGAGAGATATGAGGACCGTGACTTGATGCTGTCTACTGCTTCTTTAGTAAAAGATCCAGAGAGTCGAGCCGTTATTGTATTCAATTCTGAAGACATTATGACGGCTGAAAGTGATTCTGATGACCTGCCTGATATGGACTACGAATGGTTCTCTTCAAATGAAGAGCTTTCGACTGTGCTTGAGGAAGGACGCGATGTGAAAATGGTCGCGGATCTAGAGGAAACCGATACGGGTTTAATGGTGGTTGGAACCCCCTTAGCGGATCAATCGGGAGCCGTTTTCGTTTATGAGTCGCTCGATACCATTAAAGAAACCTCAGAACAAACGACAAAAATCATTTTTCTTGGTGCCGGTATCGCCATTATTTTAACGACGATATTTGCCTTTTTCTTATCCACAAGAATTACTTCACCTCTCATTAAAATGAGGGAAAGTGCGATGGAGCTCGCCAGAGGAGAGTTTCATACAAAGATACCGATCCGTACACACGATGAGATCGGGGAACTCGCTATGGCGTTTAACCGTATGGGAAGGCAATTGAAATTCCATATCAACGCATTGAATCAAGAAAAGGAACAATTATCAGGGATTTTGCGGTCGATGGCTGATGGTGTCATTACCGTCAACCGAGAGGGAGAAGTGCTGATTTCAAATCCTCCATCCCAACAATACTTAGAAGCTTATCATTTCGAAGAGACGGGAAATACGCTGGCCGAAACAGACCCTGTTCGATTACCGGAACCACTTCAACAGTTGTTTGAAAAAGTCATTCGTACAGAAGAGGAAACGATGACGGAAGTTTCTTTGCAAGGGCGGTCATGGGTCATCATCATGACGCCATTATATGACCGCTTCAAAGTACGAGGCGCTGTGGCGGTTTTGCGTGATATGACAGATGAGCGGAGGCTCAATAAATTGCGTAAAGACTTCATTGCGAATGTTTCGCACGAATTGCGTACTCCGATTTCCATGCTTCAAGGGTATAGTGAAGCAATCGTTGATGATATTGCCGAAACCAAGGAAGATAAAAATGAACTGGCTCAGATCATACACGATGAATCGCTGAGAATCGGCCGCCTCGTGAATGAGCTATTAGATTTAGCTCGAATGGAAGCAGGGCATATCACATTGAATAAGGAAGAAATCAATATGATCCCCTATATGAACAAGATCATCCGGAAATTTCACGGAATAGCGAGTGAACATGGAGTTGAGCTATCGCTAGAAATGAACGCGGATCTTGGTTCTGTCGTGTTCGATGGAGACCGGATCGAGCAGGTGTTCACGAATTTGATTGATAACGCAATCCGTCATACAAAAGCGAACGGATTTGTAACCGTTTCTGTTGATGAAGGGGATGGAGATTGGATTGCTTCTGTTCATGACTCTGGTCAAGGGATTACAGAAGAGGATCTACCCTTTGTTTTTGAGCGCTTCTATAAAGCAGATAAGTCGAGAAAGCGGGATCATACCTCTCAGAAAAAGGGAACAGGACTCGGGCTTGCTATCGCTAAGAATATCGTAGAAGCACACCGCGGAACGATCAGCGTGCATAGTAAATGGGAAGAAGGAACGACATTCAGTTTTCGTCTCCCCAAAGATCTAGAAATGACGGAATAGTAGGTTGCTTATTCTCTTTAGTTAAGGTAGAGTTTAAGTAGGAATTAAATTAGTAGGATTCAGGTGCCTGTTTCAGGCTGAAAAGGGAATCTGGTTGAAAGCCAGAACTGTCCTCGCAACTGTAAGTGTTGACGAAAAGGAAGTTCCACTGCGATGATCGCGGGAAGGATCCTTAGTAGGGTGACGCACGAGTCAGTAGACCTGCCGAATCTGATGTTTCAAAGCTTCGGGGATTGAGCGTTTGAGACAACCGATCGGTCTTCTGCCACCATTGTGGCACCTATCTGGTTTGTCTTAAGCTTGTCCTTGTTTATCAAGGGCAAGCTTTTTTGTTTTTGAGGTGGGGTACATAACAGAGCCGTCGTTGTCCAACGTCCTTTCTATCCAGTAATGGAACTAATTCCAAAACGGAAAGGATGGAAATATCACATGAAGAAACTTTATTCACTAGCTTTAACACTGTGCCTGGCTTTAGGGGTTCTCGCCGGCTGTGGAACTTCATCTGTTCAAGAAGGAACAGGGGCTACCCAAGAAGAAGCAAAGCAGGAAATCAGCGCCACTATCACTTTATCTCAAAACAATGGGGAAGAGAAAATGGCGAATGAAGAAGTTACGGTAGAACAAGGTACAACACTTCTTGAGGCGATGGAAAATACTTTCGAAGTGGACGTGAGTGAAGGCTTTATCAATGGCATTGAAGGCATATCGATGGACGAAGAGAAGAAAATGGCATGGACCTATACAATCAATGGAGAAGAAGCGATGGTCGGTGCTGGGGAATATGAATTAGAACAAGGAGACGATATTGTTTTTGATTACCATTCATGGGAATGATCAGTAAATGAATACGTATAAAATGACATTGATTGCGATGCTTGCCGCTTTAGCCGTTGCAGGAAGAGTCGCGTTATCACAGTTCCCGAATATCCAACCGGTCACGGCCATCATCATCTTGACCGGATTTTGGTTGGGGCCATCAGCCGGCATTGTGATGGCATTATTGACAACATTCGTATCGAACATGGTGCTCGGAACAGGTGTATGGACAATATGGCAGATCATTGCATGGTCTCTTATCGGAGTAGGAGCGGGTGTACTCGGTAAAGTTTGGAAAACCACACCGACATGGATTTTATCCGTTTATGGTGCTTTGAGTGGATTCTTTTTTGGAATGATCATATCACTCACAATGCGAGCAGCGGGCCAGCCATTCTGGGCCTACTATCTGGCGGGGCTACCATTCGATATCAACCACGCTGTTTCCAACAGTGTGTTCATTCTAGTGCTTTCTCCTGTATTAGCCAAGTTGTTCCAAAGGTATGAAAATCAATTACAAGTGATACCGAAAGTGTAGAAAAGCGTCTGGCGGATAGCCAGACGCTTTTCAGATTGTTGAGAAAGCTACTTTCGGTTCTTCCAAGTTGAGAAGAGACCGGTGGCGTGGAAGCGACTCCCTTTCCGCAGGAGGCTTGCCGGCTCCCCTGCAGGAAAGCGAGTCGTTTTCCATCCCGCGGTATTCTTATATAATCTAACAGAACCGTTCCACTACCTTCTTCAACAACCTGAAAAGCGTGTGGCGGATAGCCAGATGCTTTTTTCAGTTTAATGTACATTAACTTGAGTGAAAGTGGAACAGTCAAGAATGGTTTCTTTTTCTAGATCCTCATATTAAGATAGAAGTGTAACTTTTTAATACATAGAACGACTATATAAATGAGCAGGAGGTACGAGATGTGAAACCGTTCTTTGATGAATTATACGAAAAGTATCATCAGGACTTATTCCAATACATTATCTACATGGTCAAAGACCGGGATTTAGCTGAAGATCTAGTCCAGGATGTTTACATGAAAGTATTGAAGTCTTATGACACGTTTGACGGACGCAGTAGTGAAAAGACGTGGCTATTCTCAGTGGCTCGCCATGTGACAATCGATTATTTCCGTAAACAGAAGAGAAAAAGAAAACGGATTATGGACTTTTTTGATTGGGGAGAAAAAGGCGAGGAGTTGAAAGATCAATCCCGTCTCCCAGAGGAGATAGCTGTTCAAAATGAGGAGATGCAATCGGTTTACAAGTCTTTAGATGATTGCACGATAGACCAGAGGAGTGTCATTGTGCTCAGGTTCATCCAAGGCATGTCGATTCAAGAGACAGCCGAAGTACTGAGTTGGAGTGAAAGCAAAGTGAAGACAACCCAACATAGAGGAATGAAAGCGTTGAAAAATAAACTGGAAAAATCGAAGGAAGGAGGGGTACAACGTGAAGCGTAAGTCCTATGATGACAACCAGATCGAGGAGTTACTGAAAAACCTCCCACCTATTCAAGATCAACAAAACAAAGACGACTTATACAGACAAATCAACAATCGGATGCACGCACCAAAAAGGCCAAAACCTCAATGGATTGTGCCCGCCTTCGCATCGGTATTCGTTCTATTTATTCTGGTCATGATTGTTCCATCTATTTTCAGTTCGATGAGTGGACAATTTTCTCAATCTTCTAATGAGGAATCGACATCTGAAAGTGCGGAGTCATCAATGGAGGGAAATACGGAAAGTAGCGGAGAAGAGACTAGTGAGGAAAGTGGCTCCGATCACTCATCTGATGAGGGAATAACCGGTGATCAAGCAGAAGAAGAACTGGCTGATAGAGAAGAACAAACGGAGTCGACGAGTGATCCCGTGCCACTCGCTGTTGAACGGTACACAACCACTTCAGAAGGCGTCCCAAGAGTATATTTCGATTCACAAGGGCAAGTCCTGATACCTGTTACGTGGATAACGGAAGACTCCGATCCAAGCTCTTTTTCTCCTGATTTATATGGATTAACTCAAGTTGAAGTAGATTATACTTTCACAGCGCTGGAAGATGAGGTGGAAGTCGTATTTCCTACCGACTTTGTCTCGAATGGTAGCGCAATTGATCAAGCGGTCGCACGCTCCATTCAATGGAGAGCTGCCGCCTATGATGCCGATTCAATTCGTTTGAGAACGAAAGAAGGTGAGCCTGTTAACTTAGGTAACTTCGGCGAGATCGAGGAAATCTCCCCTATTGCAGAGGGGCGTTACATTTATCATATATTCACGAGTACAACGGGAGAACGCTTCTTAGTTCCGGTAGCTTTTAACGGGAGTTTTGAAGAAGCGGTGGAAAACATGAAAGAAGACCGTCCTGCAACAAAGGCTCCGGTACCTGATCACGTATCTTTTTCCTCTATTGAACGAATGGGAAATGCGGTACAAATCAATCTCACTCATAATGAATGGAAGGATCCGCAAGAACGTATTACCGCTGTCGAAGCCATATTGATGACAGCCAAACAGTACGGGTTTGAACATGTTTTGTTTACGGGAATAAGTCCTAGGGAAGATTCCATATATAATTACCAGCAACAAATAGAAGTACCGAACTCGATCAACCCACTTCAACCATAGCCTGAGTCCCCTTGCACCATTGTTGTGAGGGGGTTTTTGCTTTTCGATAGGTGCAGGGTTTGTTCTCGTGTTAAAATAATAGAGATGTGAAGAAAGGAACGATCCATCATGGATAAAGAACAATTGAGGATGCAAGTGTCTGAAAAAATGAAATTGATCCGAGTGGAGTCCGGCTATACCCAAAATCGTATGGCTGAATGTTTAGGATTATCAAAAAAGACATTGGTACAAATAGAAAAAGGCCGGACGATTGCCGGATGGACGACCGTGGTTGCCGTATGTGCATTATTTCAAGGCAGTGAAGTGTTGAAAGGGCTGCTTGGAGATGCGCCGCTTGAAATCGTAGAGACGCTTGCGCACGATCAAGTAGAAAGGCCTTCTGGGCAGACAATGGGCGGGAAAGTGTGGTGGCAATCGCTCGAGGAGAACGATTCGTTTATTCTTCAGCAAAATGTCATCAGTCAGCATTACCGGATCATCGATCATCATCACCAGCGCTGGTTCTCGAGCTTCGATGAGGAAGAGGTGAAGCGGCGTTTTTCTGAATTGAGTCATAACTAAAACCCCCTTCCATAAGAAGGGGGTCCTAATCATTCATGCTTGAGTGGATCGCCGTTAAAAGGTGCATCAGCAATCTTTATAGAATCCGTAGGGCATCCTTCAAGGGCATCTTCCATATCCTCTTCATACAACTCCGGTACTTCTTCTGTTCCTTCGTTCTCATCAAGAACAACGTATGCAATTCCTTCATCATCATAATCATAAATATCTGGAGCGGCTGCACCGCAAGCACCGCAAGCAATACATGTATCTTTATCAACAATCGTGAACTTAGCCAAGACTTTGTACCTCCTTACATACATCTTCTATTGTAAATGGCTGGTCTACCGATTTCAACGAAACAATTCGAATGAACGAGGGAGTGACCGAAGTGTTTGAGGCGATTCTATTAACTTGTGTACACCACATTCAAGCAGAGCGAACGATTTCAGGCATCTATCATTTATTGACTGGAAAACGATCTTCACAAACGATGCAGGATGCAAAGGGGTATGCTTTGGAGGGGTTTTTTGGGATTTATAAATCCCTTGAAAGACATCAGCTTGACCATTACTTCAATCAATTGGAGCAGAAAGGGATGATTGAAACGAACGATCAGCAATTCGTCCATTTGACTGAAGTAGGAGAAAAAGGTTACCAGGAGATCGACGCATCGGCGATTGCTTACTTTCAGGGATTAACCTACCATCAGATGACACCGGTCTTTGAAAAGCGTCTGCTATTACTCGTTCAGACGATGACGAACATCACCAACAATAGGCGGTCTTTCATTCCGATTATCGATGACGCACCAACACAGTCATGGGTGAGAGGGATCTATGCATCCTATCAAGGCCAGACAGATTCGTTTGTAGATTCCCTTCATGAAGAACTGCACACTCTCTTATCCGGTCGAACGACTAGAGAAGCCTACGTGTTCAGTTCTCGGTTAACAGGGAATGGGGTCATTGGCCTCACATATGAACAACTTTCTACAGAGAGTGGTTTGAGTAAAGAAGACGTTCACCTTTATCTTCAACATGTGTATCATTACCTCTTACAAAAAGTCCGGCAGTACCCTAGTTCGTTTCCGATCCTTTCTCAATGCATAGAAGGTTTAGGTGATTCGACATTGATTACACAGTCGGCGAACCGTACGTATTATTATATAAAGCTAGGATGGACAATCGATGAAATTATGAAAAAGCGGCGTTTAAAGAAAAGTACAATTCAAGATCATCTAGTTGAAGCGGCTCTAGTCATTCCTGATTTTTCAATTGATTCCTTTATTTCGATCGAGGGACAATCTTTGATTCTTTCTATGACAGAGTCGTTAGAAACAAAACGTCTGAAGCAAATACACCAAGGGTTGAACGGTGAATTCAGCTACTTTCAAATTCGTCTGACCCTTGCCCATCATCAACATTTTTCGAAAGAAGGGACATCGTATGCATGATCTGACCCACTACTTAGAACAAACATTCGGATACTCGACTTTTCGTGAAGGACAGCGGACCATCATTGAGGACGTGTTACGTGGTGACGATGTGCTCGGTATTTTGCCTACTGGAACCGGAAAATCACTTTGTTATCAACTTCCTGCTCAAATTCAGGAAGGGATTACTGTCGTTGTATCTCCTTTGATTTCTTTAATGATCGATCAAGTCAAACAACTAAAATCACAAGGCTATAAATCAGTGATCGCTTTAAATAGTTTCATGGACCGAGAACAACGGATGAATGCGATGAAAAATGTAACACGTTATAAACTCATCTATGTATCTCCCGAGATGCTCCAGAACGATTGGCTCATTGAAAGGTTGCAACAAGCGACTGTAGATTTATTTGTGATTGACGAGGCACATTGTATCTCCCAGTGGGGACATGAATTCAGAACAGACTATTTAAAACTGCATCGCGTGATTCACCAACTCGGAGACCCTACAGTTTTAGCTCTTAGCGCGACGGCCACACCTGAAGTACAGGAAGATATCAAAGAAAAACTAAATAGGCCGGAAATGAAGCAGTTAATTTATCCTATGGATAAACCAAATATCAGTTTTGCGGTAAGACATGTATCGTCTCCTGGTGAGAAAGTGAAGCAGATTAAACAAGTGATAGCTAAGAATGATGCGCCGACGATGATTTATTTTTCAAGTAGGCAGTGGGCAGAGCGAGTAGCCGCTGAACTGCAACAAATAGGAACAAGACGTGTAGCCTTTTATCATGGTGGGATGGAGCAAACGGATCGTATGCTTGTCCAGCAGCAGTTCATGAATGATCAGTTGGATGTGATTTGTTGTACAAGTGCATTTGGTATGGGGGTAGACAAGAAGAACATTCGCTTAGTCATTCATTATCATTTCCCAGCACAACTTGAGTCGTTCATCCAAGAGGTGGGGCGTGCTGGTAGAGATGGCCATCCTTGTGTGAGCTTGGTCCTTCATACAGCAAAAGATCATTTATTACCACAAATGCTGATTGAGAGTGAAGTTCCGGAGAAAGCGGATGTGAATCATATTCTTTCTCATATTAATGGATACCGTTCATCGAACGAGCCATTGCCTGAAGATGAGCTTGTCAGAGAAAGGTTACGGCTTTCGGAATCCCAATGGAATTTTATCAAATATCAATTAGAAGAACGAGGCGTGATAGATGGGAGGGAGGTCATAAATAAACCGGATCACCCTCATGTAGTGCGTGACATCATACAGGTGGTTCAAGAAAGGTGGCATTATAAACAATCAAAGTTAAAAGAAATGATTGACTGGATTCACCACACAGAGTGCCGCAGGGAAGCTTTATATCGCCCGTTTCAAGACGAAGTGAGGACACCAATTGTAGCGTGCTGCGATGCTTGTTCTTTCGATATTGATGCACTCGAATTGTCAACGCAAAAGAAGAAAAGTAGCACACGAACGTGGGAAGAACGATTAGCTCTAGTGTTTGGTAGAGGAGGCAACCATGAAACGTCAAGCAGAAATCATCCAACAAATGAGCGATAAGGATATCACGATTCAATTGATAGCCACACAAATTATTCTACTTTCAATCGCTTTAGTGACAAGTCTTTTTCTTTTTGATGCTTACTGGTCTGATTGGATGAGTCTGTTCCCTATCTCTCCATCCATGTGGGTATGGTACGGGGTTATACCGGGACTTCTGATTCTACTCATCGATTTCACTCTTCTGTATAGTTTACCTAAACGGTTTTATGACGATGGCGGCATTAATGAGAAAGTGTTTAAGAACCGGACGACCCCAAGTGTCATTCTTCTTACGTTACTGATCGCGATTAGTGAGGAAATGCTGTTTAGAGGGGTTGTTCATACTCAATTTGGGTACGTGATTGCAAGTATCGTCTTTGCTGTCATTCATTTTCGCTATTTGACCAAACCGGTGCTTCTCATTTCTGTCCTATTAGTAAGCTTTTACATTGGCTATTTATTCGAAGTCACAGAAAGTCTCACGGTGACCATCACGGCTCACTTTATTGTGGATGCTGTGTTAGGTTTGTGGATTCGTTACGGAAAGTGGGGACGGGAAAATGGAGAGTCAACATCAATCAAAGGATCAAGCTGAGTCATTACGTACCTACAAAGAAGAAGGTGGATTTAAAGAGGGAATGGACGTCCTTGACCTACCTCCAAGAAGTGAAGTCCACCAACAACGCACCAAAAAAACAAAATGGAAAATCAGTAGTATGTGGATTCGCTTCCTGTTCTTATGGTTTGTTATTATAGCTGCGATCCTGCTTTCTTTTCCATACTGGGACCGGTGGTTTGGTTCATCAGAGAATCCTTCTATCATCGAAGAACACCCCCTGCATGAGCAAGTCACGGTAGACAACTAAAAACACCTCCGAAATGGAAGGAGGTGTAAGGATTAAGCTAAAAGAATACTTTTCTATCTTTCTCGAATTTAAGTATTTCGACGGCTTCTCGAAAGCGTTGGGAGTGGATGATTTCTCTTTCCCGCAAGAACTTGAGGCTATCATTCAAGCATGGGTCATCTGACATATTAATAATCCATTGATAAGTCGCTCTCGCTTTTTCTTCCGCAGCAATATCCTCATATAAATCGGCTATGGGGTCACCCTTAGCTGCGATGTAAGTAGCTGTCCACGGTGAACCAGCTGCATTACTGTAATATAAAGCATGATCATGGTTTGCATAATGCGCTCCTAAGCCGGCTTCTTTCATTTGTTCCGGCGTAGCATCTTTGGTTAGCTTATAAATCATAGTCGCAATCATCTCAAGGTGAGCAAATTCCTCCGTGCCAATGTCTGTTAAGAGTCCGATCACTTTGTCTGGAATGGTGTACCGCTGATTTAAGTAGCGCAGAGCGGCCGATAATTCACCGTCAGCTCCTCCGTATTGTTCAATCAAGTACTTCGCTAATCTAGGATTACATTCGGTCACCTTGACTGGATACTGCAACTTCTTCTCATAATACCACATCAAGCGTCCTCCTCACTCATAGTTGCCACGGCCAGGGGCTATCCTTCCAGTTCCATGGATAACCTGAATAGCTTGCCCCATATTGCCTGAGGGGCCCGAAATGTTGTTCATACACGTGCTTCAAGTCCCGACTTTCAACAGCTAATTGGTTAAATTGTTGAATAGCTTGAGAGTCTTGAGGGTGAGTATCTAAATAAAGAGTAAGATCCACCAAGGCAAAATCGACCATTTGAATTTTTTCCATCAGTTCATAGCGGTTAACGGTCTTTTGCTTGCTCATGATTGCCTCCTCTCTTTGCTGGGGCCGGGAAAGGATCATAAAAAGCGGGCCACAATGTCCCTTTATAGAGAGCTTCCTTCAAGGAGTACTGTGGCATGCTCGGTTGCTGGAAACCGATGTACAGGTCAGGAGGCGTCGAGTAACAAACGTATGGCCTTGGTGGGCATGGATCAAAAGGTCCGTGATATGGCTGATAACACTTCGTTGGCGTATTCATCACTTCATCATCACCTTCCATTACTCATCAACACACTTTATGCAACAGAATCTGTGGCTATTCTTTAAAAGAGGGGAGGAATCTGTAGGATACATAGAGAATTAAGAGTAGAAAAGACTATCAACGAGGTGATGAGATGTTTGTCAAAGGGATTATGAAGCCGTCGCATAAATCATACACGGCAAGAAGCGCTGATCCGTTGAATACGGTTCTTGAGATGTTAAATCAGCATGATATCGATTCCGTGCCTGTATTGGACGGTAAAATATTTAAAGGGATGGTTTCCAAGGAGACGATTTATCGTTCTTTCTTTAATGGAAATCAGTCAAAAGAACAATTCCTCAGTCAAACTACTGCTGGAGATATTGCAGATCATGAGGACCTTTATATTCATGATGAAGAGGTGTTTGAGCGTACCTTACCCTCTTTCAAAGGGTTTCCTGTTTTAGCGGTGGTCAATGAGAATAAAGAATTTCTTGGATTAGTCACAAGGTATGACGTTATTGAACAATTCGAGAGCGCGTTTGGAGTGAAGAGGGCTGGCATTCGGATCGCCTTTACGTCAGAGGAGTCTGCAGGGCGTATTGAACGATTAGGGGATATCATCCAGAGTTATCACGGAAACATTATTTCTCTCGCGACATTCGATGAAACAGACAAATTAGCAAGGCGCATCGTCTTGAAAATTGAGAAGAAAGACAATATTGACACATTCACGAAGAAGCTAGAGAAGTCTGGATTCCGTATTTTGAGTGTAAAAGAGGTATAAGCAAAGACCGCTATGGGTGGCATAGCGGTCTTTTTTTCTTTCACTTAGGCTGCTTTTTGTGATAAGATGTGTTTTACTCTCTTTCTGAGGATGGTGTTCTTCTTGGGTTTGATTATAAGTTTCATCATCACTATAGGAGTCCTATTGTTGCTCTATATGTTTTTTAAATCTCAGCATGATCATGTACGCACTCACGTGGTGCAAGATTCGCATTTTCCATCAACTATTCCTCTTACACTATTCTTTATATCAGATATACATAACCGGATTATCAAAGAGGGTACATTATCTCAAGTGAAAGAAGTCGACTTAATCATCATCGGCGGAGACCTCGTGGACAAACGGACGAGTCTCGAAAAGTTGAGAACAAACCTTGATAAACTCCGTCATTTCCAAGTACCAATCTATTTTGTGCCAGGCAATAATGACCATGAACTAAAAGAAAGCGAACTCTTAGAAGTTTTAACGGAATTTTCCATTCAAGTCTTAAGCAATGAAGATGACGTCTTTGAACATAAAGACGGATCTCCTCTTATGCTTAGTGGCATGGATCCCTATTTTTTGAGACCACGACATACTATGGCACAGATTCATCATTCAGATTGCTTCCAGATTCTTTGTGTCCACGATCCATTCGTGTATGAACGGATGAATAAAAAGGACCAAAAGAGATTTCATCTCGTTCTTAGTGGACATACACATGGTGGGCAAATTCGATTTCTTGGATTTGGACCTTATAAAAGGGGAGGATTTCGTACTTATGCGAGTCGACATCTGCTCGTAAGTGAAGGGTATGGGACCTCAGTTTGGCCATTACGTCTGGGAACGACTGCAGAATGTCATATTCTAACCATTCGGCGCCCGAGTGGGCTATAGAGAATATACAAATTTTACATGACATTTGCACAAACGATATAATGATAGTAAATATAGTGTGTGGGGGCAATCCTATGGCGAATACGAAACCGAAATATAACATTAAAGCCGTTTCTCAAATGATCGGTATACAGCCGGGTACGCTTCGTGCTTGGGAGCGGCGCTATCAAATGATTCGCCCTTCCCGGAATGAGGCCGGACACCGCCTGTACACCGATGATCATATAAGAATCTTGAAATGGCTGATGGAGAAAGTAAATAAGGGCTTCACAATCTCCCAAGCAGTAACGTTACTTGAGAGTAATGATCAAGTGTTTACAGAAACGAATGAGTCAGAGCATACAAACCAACTAGATAAAATCGGCGATGACCTCCTTGATGCCTTACTTTCTTTCAATGAAAATGATGCCCAAGCGAAACTGGATCATGCCTTCAGTCTCTTCACACCGGAAACCGTAGCTATTGATATCATAGGTCCCATTTTAGTTAAAATCGGCGACCTTTGGGAAGAGAATCAAATTACAAGTGCTCATGAGCATTTCGCCACTCAATTTATCCGTTCGAGAATCGGCATGATGCTTCTGTCCATTCCGACCGATGGAATGCTGCCGAAAGCCCTGCTTGTGTGTGGGCCAAATGAGCGCCATGAACTAGGTTTACTCATTTTCGCTTTATTCTTGAAAAGAAAAGGTTACGATGTCGTGTACTTAGGTCAGAGCATTGCAGGTGGAGACATTGATGTTGTGATCGAAGAAATTGATCCCACGTACATGTTCATGTCCTGTACCCTGAAAAAGAATATCCCCATAACCGTTCGGTTGGCTGAGTCATTATCAAAACAGTTTCCTGAATTGAAAATTGGCCTGGGTGGATATGCTTATGACAGGTTGTCCGAATTAGACAGAAAACGAATTCAACCGTTCATTGTAGGTAATTCTAAGAAAGATTGGGAGAAGTGGTTGCAACTCCGAGCATAATAAATATACGATTTAAGGTTGCCCCTGTGAATATGGGTTCGATATAATTTGAAAAAAGGTGCCATAATCATAACAAACATCATAAGATATAGATAAACACATTGTGACAGGGGGGCGATCATGTGCGAGTAGAAAGAATGACAAATGAGAAATTTAAAATCTTTCTGACGTTTGATGATTTAACGGACAGAGGCTTATCTCGCGATGAGCTATGGAGTGATTTGCCGAGTGTCCATCGTATATTTAGTGATATGATGTATGACGCTGGCATTGAACTAGGTGAAGAGCTTACTGGCGTACTACTTGTCCAAGTGTATTTGCTACAAGCTCAAGGCATGCTGATCATTGTCACAAGAAGTGAACCTGTAGACTTAGAAGAAGAAGAGGACTATTTAGAGATGAAAGTCACATTAGATGAAAGCAGCGAAATGATGTTTTCATTCCACCGCTTTGAAGATGTCATTCAGGCGGGTCTTCAACTCCATCGATTGAATGTTGACGGTGGAAGTGTCTACCATTATAACGATGATTATTATATGTTGTTGACTGACGAAGATGTCTGGCATTTGGACCAAGACCAAGTTATTGCTTTAATGTCTGAGTTCGCTTCAGCATCCGCAGCAACATCTCATCGTTTAATGGAATACGGTAAAACGATCATGGATGGCCATGCCTGCCGAACCATTCACCATTATTTTTCATAAGTTGAAAAAGGAACGATGCTCTTGTAGCCTCGTTCCTTTTGTTTGTTCGATATTTGGTATGCTTCTGTCACTTATGGATAGAAGAGCATAGAAGAACGTGTTACTATGATAAAGTATGTCCAATATTTTTTGCAGATAGAAATGGAGTGTAGATTATGAAGATTGCGGTTTTATACGGAGGCACTTCCGGTGAACGAGAGGTTTCTTTATCCACGGGTAAGGGAATTATAAAAGCATTAAAAAATAACGGCCATGAGGTCATAGATATCGATTTCTCGCCCGAGCGATTGGAAGAAGTCCTTGAATTAAATGTCGATCTCGTCTTCATAGGGCTGCACGGTCGCTTTGGAGAAGACGGTAAGATACAAGGGCTTTTAGATATGCTGGGTCTTCCTTATGTAGGCTCTGGCTCTTTAGCCTCTGCATTAGCAATGGATAAAGCGAAAGCAAAGCAAATCTTCTCTATGAATAATATCCAAATAGCTAAGAGTAAAGCGTATCCTGTGACAGATGAAACAGATACGATGAAGATCATCAAGGATGTTCGAAAAAAATTCTCGCTACCTTTTGTCGTCAAACCAAACCAGGAAGGCTCCACACTCGGCCTTACCATCGTAAAAACAGATGACCAAATTGAGGAAGCGATCCAATTAGCCGCAAGTTCTGATTCTACTATTCTCGTTGAAGAATATGTTAAAGGTCGAGAAGTCACAGTTCCTGTGATTGGTCGTCAGGGTGAAGAGCAGGCGCTTCCAGTGATTGAAATCATTCCAAAGAATGATTATTATGACTTTGATTCAAAATATAAACCAGGTGGAAGTGAACATATCGTACCAGCACCGATCGATTTGTCACTGACTGATCGATTGAAGAAAGAAGCGGTTCTTGCTCATCAGGAATTAGGGTGCAACGTGTACTCCCGTGTTGATTTCATCATAAATGAAAACGATGAACCGATTATCCTCGAAGTCAACACACTTCCAGGTATGACTCCAACGAGTCTGTTCCCAGACTCCGCTCTGGAAATTGGTTGGAGCTACGACGAGTTAATCCAGAAATTTGTCGAATTATCGACTTCAGGTAAATAGGGATTCGTGTAATCGCTTACAAATTCTTTTTGAAAAGAACAGAAATTAACCGTTTCTGCCTTTCCATTATAGAGGTGAGCGTGTATACTATTGACTGAAAGAAGACCCTTACGTGAATGGATGCATATAGGAGGTAAATGGATGGTAGCCGATAAGCCAACAGATACTGCAAACGAACAAAACGACAAATTAGACGTGTTAAAGTCCACGCAAACCGTGGTTAAAAAAGCACTTGATAAATTAGGGTATCCTGATGAAGTTTATGAACTGATGAAAGAACCCGTACGAATGATGACGGTGCGTATTCCTGTACGCATGGACAATGATAAAATAAAAATCTTTACTGGCTATCGAGCCCAGCATAACGATGCTGTAGGCCCTACAAAAGGTGGCGTCAGATTCCACCCTGGTGTATCAGAGAAGGAAGTGAAGGCACTCTCCATTTGGATGAGTTTGAAAGCAGGAATTGTCGACCTTCCTTATGGCGGAGGTAAAGGTGGTATTGTCTGTGATCCACGCGAAATGTCTTTCCGCGAACTTGAAGGTGTGAGTCGTGGTTATGTTCGGGCAATCAGTCAAATCGTAGGACCGACAAAAGACATTCCCGCGCCTGATGTATTTACAAACTCTCAAATCATGGCTTGGATGATGGATGAATACAGTCGTATTGATGAATTCAATAACCCTGGATTCATTACCGGAAAACCACTGGTACTTGGAGGATCACACGGTCGTGAAACGGCAACGGCCAAAGGTGTCACCATCTGTATCGAAGAAGCAGCGAAGAAAAAAGGAATTGAAGTTGAAGGTGCACGCGTCGTCGTACAAGGTTTCGGAAACGCAGGTAGTTTCCTTGCGAAATTCATGCACGACCGTGGCGCGAAAGTCATCGGTATATCTGATGCGTATGGTGGTCTTCATGATCCTGATGGACTCGACATCGATTACTTACTAGATCGCCGCGACAGTTTTGGAACAGTAACCAATCTGTTCAAAAATACAATCACAAACGAAGAGCTTCTAGAGCTCGATTGTGACATTCTTGTACCGGCAGCGATTGAAAATCAAATAACAGAAGACAATGCTTATAACATAAAAGCGTCCATCGTAGTCGAAGCTGCCAATGGCCCAACAACTCTAGACGCAACAAGGATTCTTTCAGAACGTGGCATTTTACTTGTACCCGACGTTTTGGCTTCCTCAGGAGGAGTGACAGTCTCGTACTTTGAATGGGTTCAAAACAATCAGGGATATTACTGGTCAGAAGAAGAAGTAGAAGAAAAGCTCCACAAAATCGTGGTTAAAGGGTTCGATAATGTATATAGAACTGCTGAAACCAGACGAGTGGATATGAGACTCGCAGCCTATATGGTAGGTGTGAGGAAGATGGCTGAAGCTTCAAGGTTCCGTGGATGGATATAGGTTGATTTGACAAGAGTAATCTCCTATCATTGTGATGGTAGGAGATTATTTTTTGTTCTTTTAAAATGGACGCCCTAATACGTAGTGTCCGTCCACTTCGATGAATGATACAGCGTCTACAATAGTTGATGGGCACTTTTGTAAAGAAAGAGGAGTGACAGACGTGCAACAAGAAAAAGTCATTATCATTGGTGGGGGTCCTTGTGGGATGAGTGCAGCAATAGAGCTGAAAAAACAAGGAATCCAGCCTCTCATTATAGAAAAAGGAAATATTGTGAACTCGATTTACCATTACCCGACTCACCAAACATTCTTCAGTTCCAGTGAAAAACTAGAAATTGGAGACATTCCATTTATCTCAGAACGTCAAAAACCGGTACGTAATGAAGCCCTCGCTTATTACCGGGCAGTCGCTGAGCGGGAAAAGCTGAATGTACATGCCTTTGAGAGAGTAGAAGAAGTGAAGAAAACGAATCAAGGATTTACCATTTCTACTGTAAAGAATACTGGTGAGAAGAGACAGTATCATGCTGAGCAGGTTGTAGTCGCTACCGGCTATTACGACCAACCGAACTATATGGGGATTAAAGGTGAAGAGCTGGCTAAAGTGATGCACTACTTCAAAGAAGCGCACCCTTATTACCAGAAAAATGTAGCCGTCATCGGTGGTAAGAACTCCGCTGCCGATGCCGCACTTGAGTTGGAGAAAGCTGGAGCTAACGTTACGGTTTTATATCGCGGTAGTGAATACTCTAAGAGTATTAAACCTTGGATCTTGCCTCAATTTGAAGCGTTAGTCAACAAGGGTATCGTTGATATGGAGTTTTGCGCTAACATTCAAGAAATTACCGACACTGAATTGGTGTATGAATGTGAAGGAGAAATCAGACGCATTCCAAATGATTTCGTATTCGCCATGACCGGGTATCGACCAGATCATAGCTTCTTAACAGAAATGGGAGTAGAAATGGACGAAGAAACGGGTCGACCGAATTTCAAAGAAGAGACGATGGAAACGAACGTGCCAGGCATTTATATTGCTGGAGTAATTGCGGCAGGATACAACAATAATGAGATCTTTATAGAAAATGGCCGCCATCATGGCGGTAAAATCGCACAGTCCATCCGTAACAAAGAATAGTAAAATCCCCGAAACTATGAGTTTCGGGGATTTTGTTTAGCTGAACATATGTTGCAATTCCGTCGGGTTGTTCGTCATTTCTAAGACAACCATCAATTTAATCCGTGCCTTTGGACCAGTGACGCCATTGGCGAAAATAACGCCCATATCCCTTAACTGACGACCACCACCGGCGTAGGCGTACGTATCTTGAACGACCCCTTGATAACAACGGGAAACGAGAACGATCGGAATGCCATGGTCGATGGTTCTTCGAACGGCCTCTACCGTATCCGGAGGTAAGTTTCCCTGCCCTAGCGCTTCAATCACCATACCATCAACTCCGCTTTCTCTTACGGCATCAATGAGCGTACCGTCCATCCCGGCGTACGCCTTAATAAGAGAAACTTTCTTGTTAATGCTCTGAATGGGGTAGGAATCGTAACGTGTCATCTTATGATGGAAGAATACATCCGTCTTCGTTGTAATCCCAATTGGCCCATATTGAGGGCTTTGGAATGTAGCCACATTACTTGTTGATGTTTTCGTTACGTTTCGAGCTGTATGAATTTCATCATTCATCACAACAAGTACCCCTTTATCTTGAGCCTCATCACAACTTGCCACACGTATAGCACTTAACAAATTATACAATCCATCTGAGCCGATTTCGTTACTTGAACGCATAGCACCTGTGACGACAACTGGTTTTCTCGTTTGCAAAAACAAATCAAGAAAATAAGCCGTTTCTTCTAAAGTATCGGTTCCGTGTGTAATGACCACTCCATCATAGTTTTTTTTCGCCATCCGCTCATGTATGCTTTGTCCTAACTTAAGCATATGGTCAGGGCGGATGTGGGGAGAGGGGAGGTAGAAGATGATCTCATCTTCTATTTCTGTTTCCCTGGCAAGCATCGCGGATATTTCATCTAATGGGTGCTTTTCAGAGGTGTTTACTTCTCCTGTTTCTTTATTTTCTTTCATAGATATTGTTCCACCAGTATGTAACACTAAAATCCTTTTCATCTTTACCACCAACTTCCATTCATTTGTTTCCTTTCCTTCCTTTCCATGATACGATGAAACGTAGGTGAAAGAAAGAGAGAGGGCTGATTGATTATGGCCATTCTAACTGCGGCCATTTCTCCTGCCGTAGCCATCATGACATTTATATATTTGAGTAAGAAAATAGAATTAGAACCCTTGCCCTTGATTGTACGCATGTTCATCATCGGGGTTATTATGGTTTTTCCGATTATGTTCATCCAGTATGCGTTTGAAGCGGAGAATATATTTCAATCGCCTTTATTAAAGTCCTTTTTTTTAGCTGGATTAATTGAAGAATTTTTCAAATGGTTTTTTTTGTTGTTTGTGGCCTATCAACATTCAGCTTTTGATCATCATTACGATGGCATTATTTATGCTGTCGCGATCAGTTTAGGGTTCGCGACGATTGAGAATATCATTTATCTTTTTGCCAATGGAATAGAAATTGCCATGTTACGGGCTATTTTTCCCGTTTCTTCCCACGCTTTATTCGGAATCATAATGGGCTTTTATATAGGAAAAGCCAAATTCACTAACGCTCATCCTACATTGTGTCTATTTTTTGCATTGATGATTCCTGTCAGTTTACATACACTTTATGACTATATCATTACGGTTCGTGAACAAACCTGGCTCTATTGGATTACTCCTTTCATGATTGTATTATGGGTCATTGGATTCAGGAAGATACAAGCTGCGAACAAGCACCATGAAGAATTGTTGAAACCTTAGAAACCTGTCGAATCTCGGCAGGTTTTTTAGTGAACGAAGATAAGGATATGATTTCTGAAATAGCAGAGACTTGCATCACTTAATCGTCTTTGTAGCTGACTTGACATGTATAACTTTCATCATTCGTCGAAAACTAGCCCTATGAAGAGAAACTGGGATCTTTGTAAGGATAGGTGAGCGGTTTCGTCGGCCTTTTGCAACTTCATGGAATCAATGAACTGTAAGAGAAGGATGAAAATTATTAAGGTCAGGAGTGTACAGGGATGATATGGAAAAAAACAGTCATCATCGTTTTAGGTTTTAGTATGATGGTCATGCCTCTTTCAGAATGGACGAATGTAAAACCCGTTCATGCATTTTCCAATCAGGTCATTCAGCAAGGGGCTACTGGAGATGACGTGATTGAATTACAGTCTAGGTTGCAGTACCTCGGTTTCTATAATGGCGAAATCGATGGAGTATTCGGTTGGGGTACTTACTGGGCTGTACGAAATTTTCAAAGTGAATTCGGTTTAGAGATTGATGGACTTGTTGGTCAGGCAGTGAAAGATAAATTGAACAAAGCAAGCAATTATGATGAGGGATTTGTTAAAGAGCAGATTCGCCAAGGGAACGACTTCACTTATTACGGAGGTGTCCCAAAGGAACAACAGTCTGATCAAGGGCAACAAGGACAACAACAAGGACAACAGCAAGAGAATGAAGTGACCGAACAACCTGATGAACCGACCGCGGTCAATGTGCCAAGTGGCTATTCTCAAAATGATATACAATTGATGGCAAATGCTGTGTATGGTGAGGCGCGAGGAGAACCATACGTGGGTCAAGTAGCTGTTGCGGCTGTGATTATTAACCGTGTATCCAGTCCTTCGTTCCCGAATTCCGTGTCGGGTGTCATTTTTGAGCCTAGAGCTTTCACCGCCGTCAGTGATGGGCAGATATGGCTGACGCCGAACGAAACGGCGAAAGAAGCCGTCCTAGATGCACTTAACGGATGGGATCCATCTGGTCAAGCGATTTATTATTTTAACCCTAATACTGCAACGTCGAGCTGGATCTGGACACGACCACAAATCAAACAAATCGGAAAACATGTCTTTTGTAAATAGGAGGTGCAAGACAAATGATTCGAACGATCATCATTGCGCTGTTAAGTATTACGACGATTGGTGCTGGTGTGTGGGGGTATAAAGAAAACCAAGATAAAAATGCTGTGCTCATTCAAGCTGAAAATAGTTATCAGCGAGCTTTTCACGAACTCACATACAATATGGAACTGCTACACGATAAAATCGGGGCGTCTCTCGCAATGAATTCCCGTCAGCAATTATCCCCGCAACTTGCTGAAATATGGAAAGTCACATCTGAAGCCAATAGTGACGTTGGGCAATTACCTTTGACCCTTATGCCTTTCAACAAAACGGAAGAGTTCTTATCACAAATTGGTGATTTTGCCTATCGTACAGCCGTGCGTGATTTGGAGAAAAAACCATTGAGCGAAGATGAAGTCAAGAAGTTGGAAGAGCTACATGAGTATTCAAGAGAAATTAAGAATGAACTTCGTAAAGTTCAAAACGTTGTACTTAAAGACAACCTTCGTTGGATGGATGTACAACTAGCTTTGGCAACGAATGATGAGGTAGGGGATAATACGATTGTGAACGGCTTCAAAACGGTTGAAAAAACCGTGGATGGATTTGAAACAACAGAGCTAGGGACAGGAACCGGTTCTTCTGGTCCAGATAAACAGTACAAGTTTATTACGGGTAATGAAATCTCTGAAAAGCAAGCCAAGAAAATCGCAAGTCGATGGCTGGAAGATGTGGATCAATCCAAACTTACGATGACAAGCTCTGGTAAAGGAGCGGACGTTCCGACCATCACCGGTTCATTCCAAGACGGCGAGAAAAACGGCTATATAGACTTAACGAAAAAAGGCGGTCATCCATTAACGGTGATGATCAGTCGTCCCGTTAAGGAATCGAAAATCAGTTTGCATGAAGCTTCAAACGAGGCGAAGAAGTATGTGAAACAACTAGATGTCGAATCATTGGAGCTCGTCGAAAGTAGTCAATACGAAAAGATCGGAATCTTCCGTTTTGTTCACACAAAAGATGATATTCGATATTATCCAGACGCTATGGTCGTGAAGGTGGCTTTAGATAATGGCGAAGTTCTAGGGCTATCCGCACGCGAATATTTCAATTTTCATAATAAGCGAGCGATCAACCCTCCAACACTATCCGAAGAGGAGGCGCGGTCTAGGGTTAATCCGCAGCTCGAGATTCAAGAACATCGTTTAGCTGTCATTGAAAATGATATTAAAGAGGAAGTCCTATGCTATGAATTCCTCACGACGATGGAAGGAACGACCTATCGCATATTCATAAACGCAACCAATGGAAATGAAGAGAAAGTAGAAACCATGAAGAAATCAGAAACGAAGTTCAATGAAGAAGTTTAAAGGGTGTATAAGTGTGAAATCCAAAGAGCGAGCGGAGAGTCTTTGTGGCTTACCGCTCGTTTTAAAATTATTGAACAACGTTCTACATATTCGGCTACTCTTGGGATAATTAAGTCCTTTTCACACATTGAAAAGGCTTTTTTCTTTCTGTGGACATTATAGGTGATAATGGGTAAAAAGCCTCAACTTACTTTAGATTTAAATCTTTATACCTACTCTCTTCCATTTTTTAAGAAAGGATGAGATAATTATATGCATGAGAGAGCCGTGTTCAAGGGGGATAAACATGGAAATTATCAAAATTGGAATGCCTATAAATTTAGATGTGGATCGTGGTCCAGAAGAAGAAGAGGATAAATACAAGTGCAAGCTTGTTGATTTCCAAGGTGAATACATATATATCGACTACCCTGTACACACCTCAACTGGTAAGACGGGCTTTTTTATGGAAGGTGCTCAGTTTCAAGCGAGTTTTGTTGGCGAAGATCAATCCGTATATTGGTTTGAAACAGAAGTGGTGGCACGCAAAAAGTTGAATATTCCGGTCATCGTTCTGACGTTTCCTGGTATGGAAAAACTTGAACGCATTCAGAGGAGAAGATACGTACGTGTAGAGACGTCCGTTGATGTTTCGATAATGGGGGAAGAAGGCTCGCATACCACGGTTACATCGGATATTAGTGGAGGCGGTGTAGCGGTTGTCCAGCCTAAAACTAGAGCACTCAAGGAGGGGGAGGGTTTAAATATGATGTTAATCCTTGGGATGAATTCTGGGGAGTATTATTATGTTGAGACGAGAGGAACTGTCATTCGAGTGATTCAACAAAAGAACAGTAACCCGCCTAAAGTGTCAGTAGAATTCGATGATATATTAGATAAACATAGACAAAAAGTCATTCAGTTCTGTTTCGAGCAGCAGATGCATATGCGCAGGCGACGTTTACAATAGCAAAATAAGATGGATTTTTCATAAAATGTTATGTTATTCTTTACATTGATTACACCACGAAAACAGCATCAGACAGGCGATAGATCATGAAAATTTTTCGATCAATGGGATGCTTTTAATGTTAGTAATGGAAAGATGGAGGCAGGTTTTGTATGAGCACAATGACAATTGCAATTGACGGTCCAGCGGCTGCAGGAAAGAGTACCGTCGCTAAAAAAGTAGCAGAAAAACTCTCTTTTATCTATGTGGATACTGGGGCTATGTACCGCGCATTAACTTGGAAAGCGCTCCAAGAGAAAATATCATTAGAGGATGAAAGTGCTCTAGAGCAGTTATTAAAACAGAGTGATTTAAAACTCGTTCAGTCCGATCAGGGTCAACGGGTGATGGTAAACGGACGCGACGTATCCGATGAAATTCGGACAAACGAAGTAACCAATCAAGTATCGATTGTCGCAAAGCACAAGCACGTTAGAGAAGAAATGGTCAATCGTCAGCAACAATTAGTTAAGGAACAAGGCGTAGTCATGGATGGACGTGACATAGGTACGCATGTACTTCCAAATGCTGAGGTCAAAATCTTCATGATAGCTTCCGTCGAAGAACGTGCCGAACGGCGATACAAAGAAAATGTAGAAAAAGGCTTTTCGTCAGATCTAGAGCAGTTAAAAGAGGAAATCCGCAAGCGTGACGATCTCGATTCAAATCGTGAAACTTCCCCACTCTTAAAAGCGGAGGATGCCATTGAGTTGGATACTACTTCTTTATCAATCGATGAAGTCGTTGATCGGATCATCGACATCGTGAAGAAGACGGAAGAACAGGAGGATTGAAGCATGAATCTCTACAAACTTGGTAAGTTTCTTTGTACAGTCATTTTTTATCCCTTGTACCGCATCAAGGTGGTCGGGAAAGAAAACATACCGAAAGAAGGTCCCGTGATCATTTGTTCCAACCACATTTCGAACTTCGATCCTCCCATTGTCGGGATTACAAGCAGTCGAAACATCTACTTCATGGCAAAAGAAGAATTGTTTAAGAACCGCTTCATTGGGGGAATATTGAAAAGAGTTCATGCCTTTCCAATAAAACGAGGCATGCGCGACCGAAATGCACTCCGTAAAGGTCTTGGAGTATTGAAAGATCATCATGCACTAGGGTTATTCCCGGAAGGAACAAGGCAAAAGAATGGGGAAATCGGAAAAGGACTTGCTGGTGCAGGCTTTTTCGCGCTCCGCTCAAATGCTTATATCGTTCCGTGTGCCATTATCGGGCCGTATGAAAAGTTCAAACCTCTTAAAGTTGTTTATGGTGAACCGATCGATATGACGGAATATCGCGAGGAAAAAGCCTCTGCACAAGTTGTTACAGATCGGATTATGGAAGAAATCAGACAATTGCATAAAATTAATCAATAAACAGAGGTAATTACTTGACAAACGGCGCTAAATATTAGAAGTTAGACAAAAGGGCATTTCTGTATTTCGGTTGTGTCGGAATTTGAAGGAGGTAGCTTGGTATGGATGAAATGAATCAAGAAGTATCTGGAATGAAAGAATTCTCTGCAGGGGACATCGTGACTGGTAAAGTCGTGAAGATTGAAGAAAAACAGGTCCTCGTAGATGTTGGATATAAAGTGGAGGGTATTGTCCCTATAAGTGAATTATCCAGCCTTCATGTAGAAAAAGCATCTGATGCTGTCAGTGAAGGAGACGAGCTGACGCTGCAAGTTAAGAAAGTAGAAGATGACGAAATCGTACTATCCAAGCGTGCTGTGGATGCCGATAAAGCTTGGCAGGACTTGGAAGAGAAATTTGAAAGCGGTGAAATTTTCGAAGCCGAGGTAAAGGACGTTGTAAAAGGCGGACTTGTCGTGGATATCGGACTTCGTGGATTTATTCCTGCGTCCCTAGTCGAAACTTACTATGTTGAAGATTTTGAGGACTACAAAGGTAAGAGCCTTACCTTGAAAGTCGTTGAACTGGATCGAGAACAGAACCGCGTTATTCTTTCTCATCGTGCTGTTGTTGAGCAAGAAGAATCTGCAAAAAAATATGACGTCCTTCAATCACTTGAAGACGGTCAAGAAATCGAAGGTACTGTTCAGCGTTTAACAGACTTCGGTGCGTTCGTAAACCTTGGAGGTATTGACGGTCTCGTACATATCTCCCAACTTTCTCATCAACATGTTGAGAAAGCTTCAGATGTGGTGGAAGAAGGTCAAACGGTCAAAGTTAAAGTTCTGTCTGTTGATCGTGATAATGAAAGAATTTCCCTTTCACTTAAAGCGACACAGCCTGGACCGTGGCACGATATTCAGAACAAAGTGAAAACAGGCGAAGTGTTAGAAGGAACGGTTCGCCGTTTAGTGAGCTTTGGTGCTTTCGTTGAAGTGCTTCCTGGAGTAGAAGGACTTGTACACATTTCACAAATTTCCAATCGTCACATCGGTACCCCTGATGAGGTATTGGAAGAAGGGCAACAAGTAGAAGTGAAAGTGTTAGATGTAGACGAAAATGCTAAACGACTATCACTAAGCATGAAGGAACTTGAACGCGATGAAGAGCGTCAAGATATTCAGCAGTATGAGAAAGAGGATGACAATTCCGGATTTTCACTAAGTGATATGATTGGTGATAAATTAGACAAGTATAAAAAATAATAAGATGGTGATGGATGTGTCTAGATCTGAAAGGAAGATTGACCATATCCACCATGCGCTAGGTCACGAAAGAGAACACCATAATCATTTCGATGATATGGATATTGTTCACCAGAGTTTAGCTAACCTAGACTATCATTCTTTAAATATAGGTACAGAGGTAGGGGAACTTTCATTAAGTTCCCCTCTTTTTGTCAATGCTATGACTGGCGGTGGTGGAGCAAAAACAGAGGAGATTAATCGTGACATAGCTATTGCAGCAAAAGAAACGGGTATTGGAATGGCTGTCGGATCGCAAATGTCTGCTTTGAAAAACCCTGAGGAACGCAAAACATATGAAATTGTTCGTGAGATGAATCCTGAGGGTACCATTTTTGCAAATGTAGGTAGCGAAGCCAATGCGGAACAAGCTTTAGAAGCTATAAATATGTTGCAGGCAGATGCCTTACAAATACACATTAACACTTTACAGGAAATGATCATGCCTGAGGGGGACCGTAATTTCACGGAGCGGTTGAAGAATATCGAACAGATCGTAACGAAGTCTACTGTACCCGTTATTGTGAAAGAAGTCGGGTATGGGATATCGAAAGAGAGCGTCAGCACACTGAGAAGTATCGGAGTTCGTTATATTGATGTTGGAGGTCGTGGTGGAACTAATTTCTCTAAAGTAGAAAATCTGCGAAGAGAAAAACCACTTGCATCCTTTAACAATTGGGGAATCCCGACACCGATGTCGATCCTTGAACTAAGCCATCATTTCCCTGATATCCATTTGATTGGATCCGGCGGTGTACGTCATGGGCTTGATGGGGTGAAGTCTCTTATTCTTGGTGCCAAAGCCTTTGGGATGGCCGGGGGACTGCTGAAAGTTCTTATTGATGAAGGTAAGGACGCATTGGTTACAGAAATCGAGCATATTCACCGTGAAGTGAAAATCGCAATGATGCTAATGAATGCTAGAGGAATCCCTGATTTCAGAAATAAAGCTTATGTATTATATGGGCGAACAAAAGAATGGGCGGACCAACGTCTTTAATATCGAAAAAGCTTATGACTACATGTAGTCATAAGCTTTTTTTGTGTGAAAGTTTAAAGTGCACTTGGGTTCGCCATAATAGTTGGGAGGGGGAGGTTAATATGGCCGCATCTTTTTATTGGTACGCATGGCTCATCGTGATTATTGTATTTTTCTATATTGAAAGTGACTCTCTTAAGAAACGCGTTCTTTGCTTTACAGGAGTGGCCATGTGTTTATATTCCGTTGAAATGTTGAACCATAATTGGTTTCTGTTTTTTCATCCTTTATTTCTTTTTGTCTTCGGCTTGAATTTATGGGTGAAAGAGAAGAAAAGAATGGTGCAACACTTTTGGCCTTTTTTACTTAGTCTCGGCTACTCTGCTGCACAATTATTTCTTGTCGTTGCTCCACTATGGTTGCAATTCCCTTTTCTTTACCCGTTGTTCATTATAAGCATTTATTTGTTATTCAGTTTTGTACAAGATTTACTAAGTGTTCTCGGTTTATGGTTGATGATCAACGGCTTGGGAATGCTATGGTCAACCCTCGTTTTTTCTGTGTATGAGATGGAAGCAGTCGTCTCCATGAATGGAACTTTGCTTTTGGTGATGAAAGGTTTTCTTACCATACTTGTTCTTCACGCTATATTTCAGTTGAAACGATGGGTCAAAAGAAATTCATCTAGAAAAGGAGCTGCACCGGTGTGAATGAATACACGTATCCCATTTTATTCGGTATCTTGGTAGGGACAGCAATGCGGGTTTATATGCTGCGTACAGATTATCGTCAATATCCAACTTATCTACATGGAAAGATCATTCACTTGTCTTTAGGTTTCATCGCTGCATCTTTAGGCACAATTGCCATCCCTTCCATCATGGAGAAGGAATTCACTGCGGTGACATTTTTAACACTAGCTGCTTCTCAATTTAGAGAAGTAAGGAATATGGAAAGAAACACGTTAACAGAAATGGATGCTTTCGAGCTTGTTCCAAGAGGAAATACGTATATTGAGGGCATAGCTGTAGCGTTCGAAAGTCGAAATTACTTAGTGATTTTCACCTCATTCATTGTGACTCTATGTTATTTGGCTGTCAACTTGTGGGTGGCAATTGGTGCGGCTATCGTTGCATTTATTATGTGTACGTTTTGGATGAGCGGGTCGAAGCTTTCGGACATCGTCACAGTTGAAGAGTCGACTTTATCATTCGATGGAGCGGGGCTGTATGTCGACAATATTTACATTATGAACATCGGACTGCCTGAGCGCCAAGAAGAGATTTTGAAATACGGAATGGGCTTTATATTGACTCCTAAGTCCTTCAGCGTAAGGTCTACAATCGCGAACCTCGGTCAAAGACAGGCGATTTTGCACGATGTTTCCGTTTCTTTAGGTGTGTTTCGTGATTCGGGTACTCCGGCGCTTGTTCCATTAATCAAGCGCGACTTGAATGATGGGCGCATTGGTGTGTTCATATTACCTCAATTGCAGGATCCGCTTCGTGCAAAAGAAGTCATCTCGGCTGTTCCTGTTCTTGAAAATGCGATTCAAATGCCATCAAAAAAGATTGATTAGGAGGCGGCGGCTATGAAAATGGAGAAAGCGATCTTGGCGGCTGTTACGACAAAAACAAATAAAGTAGCGGGAAGTGCAGCTGTCTTCACTTGTGAGACGAAAGAAGAGATGGAAGCTGTGGCAGCGAATTTGGAGGCTATTCTTGATGGAATTGCCCATGCGCTCAGCGACCATTTGTACATCATCGTGAAGCACTAATTGTACATTGTAGATAAATTTGCTAAAATAATAGAGTTAATGGCTTTCTGCTGTTCTATCGGACTCAGGCTCAGCTGATCCCTAGGAGAGCAGTATTTTTTTGAGCGAATTGGCCGAAACTCACGCGGCTGAATAAGAGACTAAGAAGGATCGTGCTTAAGCAAAAGCCTTACAAACAGCTTTTCACACTGAATAGAACATGAAATAATGAAACCAGAATAGAAGAAAGGATGATCCTTTCATGAGAAAATCAGTAGTAGCGATTGTCGGACGACCGAACGTTGGTAAATCAACCATCTTTAATCGGCTCGTCGGTGAAAGAATTTCCATTGTTGAAGATACACCAGGAGTGACAAGAGACCGAATATATGCAGAGGCCGAGTGGCTTACAACGAACTTTAACCTGATTGACACTGGAGGGATTGAACTCGGTGATGAACCGCTTCTCGTTCAAATGAGAGCACAAGCTCAAGTTGCGATTGATGAAGCAGACGTTATCGTGTTCATGGTAAACGGACGCGACGGCATCACAGGAGCCGATGAAGAAGTCGCAAACCTTTTATTCAGATCGAATAAACCAGTTGTCTTAGGTGTTAACAAAGTGGACAACCCTGAAATGAGAGAGAACATTTACGAATTTTATTCATTAGGATTCGGCGAACCCTTCCCTATTTCAGGTACACACGGTTTAGGTCTTGGGGATATGCTTGATGAAGTGATTAAGCATTTTCCTGAAAGGGAACAGGAAATGGAAGATGATGAAACAATACGCTTTAGTTTGATTGGACGACCGAACGTCGGCAAATCTTCTTTAGTGAACAGCTTGCTTGGTCAGGAGCGTGTGATCGCTAGTGAAATACCTGGAACGACGCGCGATGCTATTGATACGCCGTTTACAAAAGACGATCAGGATTATGTCATTATCGATACAGCTGGTATGCGTAAGCGTGGAAAAGTGTACGAATCCACAGAACGATACAGCATTATGAGAGCCCTGAAAGCTATAGAACGATCCGACGTCGTTTTAACGCTTATAGATGCAGATACAGGTATTCAAGAGCAAGATAAGAAAATTGCTGGATATGCACATGAAGCCGGAAAAGCGGTTGTCATTGTCGTGAACAAGTGGGATACGATGGAAGTTGAAGAGAAAACGATGAAGGAATTCGAGGATAAGATCCGAGATAACTTCAGATTCTTGGATTACGCACCGATCGTTTATTTATCTGCTAAAACGAAAAAGCGAATCCACACGTTATTACCGCGTGTACTTGAAGCTAGTGAAAACCATGCCAAACGTGTACAGACGAATGTTCTGAATGATGTGATCATGGATGCTTTAGCTATGAACCCTGCTCCATCGATAAAAGGACAGAAGTTGAAGATCTTCTATGCCTCTCAAGTATCTGTAAAGCCACCTACATTCGTGGTATTCGTAAACGAGCCTGAGTTGATGCACTTTACGTATGAACGTTTCCTTGAAAACCGTATTCGTGATGCATTCGGATTTGAAGGAACTCCAATTAAAATCTTCGCTAGAAGGCGGAGTTAAAGTGACGGAAGGGAGCTAGATAAGATGGGGAAAGTAGCTGTGTTAGGTGCCGGGAGCTGGGGGACAGCTCTCGCCATCGTTCTAGCAGATAACGGACATGAAGTTGGTTTATGGGCGCACCGTAAAGAATTAGCTGATGAAATCAACGAAAAAAGAACCAATGATAAATACTTACAAGGAATCAGTATCCCTGAACAAATTGTGGCTGATATCGAGCTATCCGCTGTCGTGAAAGATGCGGACGATATCATACTTGTCGTGCCAACAAAAGCGATCAGAGAGGTCTGCCAAAACTTAAATCAAGTAATCGATCGCAAAGTAACGATTACACATGCTTCCAAAGGAATTGAACCGGAAACGTATAAGCGCGTATCAGAAATCGTCCGTGAAGAAATGGCGGAAGAGCTATACGATGATGTGGTTGTTCTTTCAGGCCCAAGTCATGCGGAGGAAGTAAGTCTTAGACAACCGACGACCGTAACGGTCTCAGCTGAGCGTTTAGAAGTCGCTGAGCGTGTCCAAGACTTATTCATTAACCGCCAATTCCGTGTCTATACGTCGCCTGATATTGTAGGTGTTGAGCTAGGTGGTGCTTTAAAGAATATCATTGCGCTCGGTGCAGGTATCTCTGATGGGCTTGGCTATGGTGATAACGCAAAGGCAGCCCTCATAACAAGAGGGCTTGCTGAGATTGCTCGTCTTGGTACATCCATGGGAGCTAACCCTTTAACGTTCTCCGGATTGACAGGAATCGGGGATTTGATCGTCACTTGTACAAGTTCTCATAGTCGAAATTGGAGAGCAGGATACAAGCTCGGGCAGGGTCATGACTTGGAGGAAGTGTTGGAACAAATGGGTATGGTCGTTGAAGGTGTGCGAACAACGAAAGCGGCATACCAACTTTCGCAAACCCAGAAAGTCGAAATGCCGATCACAGGAGGCATCTATCGTATATTGTTCGATTCCGAAGACCCTCGAGACGTCGTCGATCAATTGATGACGCGTATCCGCAGACATGAGATGGAAGACTTAACGAATATTCTTGATGAACATATGAATGAGTAACTGAACCATTTGGGCCTCCGTGCATATACTATCCAGAACCCAATGCACGAGGAGGTCAACTATTCATGAGTGATTTTCAGAAGAATATTTTCGACCATCTGAAAAAGAATGCGAATATTGATGCGGATGAAGTTTTCTCTGTGGCGAACTCTGTTCAGAATGCAGATTTCACTGACGAGAAAACGGTCAGGCGATTGATTCGCCAGCTTTCGAAAATGGCAAATAAGCCGGTTTCCAAACAAAAGGAAGATAAAATCGTCGAAGCCATTACAAAGCAAAATATGCCTCTTGATATGAATACGCTAGGCAAGTTTTTAAAGTAATTCATGAACTATGGGCTCCTGATGAGGCAGTCCTTCGAAAAAGTGCATAGAATAACTCGCAGCAATCATTACACATGAGCTGAGCGGGAATTATTTAGTCAACCGGGGCGTTTTTATGCTCCGGTCTTTTTTTGTGGACATTAAAGGGAAGTGATGGCATTCACGTATAAATGTGAACGGCTACATACCTCTAGAACAGAGCTTGACGTTGTGCGTAATTGCCTTCATCTCATCTTCCGCTTTTGATACAATTTGTGGTATAATGTCAGGAGCAATTTGCGCATGAAGAGGGGGAAAACGGATGTCTGAATCCATGCTTAAGATGTATATTTCCTTCGGTGGCATGATTTCATTATTTTTAGCTGTCGGGTTGATTTATTTAAGTAGACATAAACTATCAGGTGTTTTTTCTGGAATTGTTGCTTTCTTAGCTTATATCTTTATGATTCTCGGCGGGATCATTATTTTTTATATCGTTCTCAGTGGACCAACAGCGTGAAAAAGGAGGACACAGCATGAAGTGGCTAAAGTTAATGGTCGTACCTTTATTGCTAATGGTATTGACCGGGTGTCTTTATCCAAACGCAGAGTTACAAAAGAATCAGGTGCCAAGCCAGGTGCAGTTAGAGACCATTCAAAATGCAGTAGATCAATACCAGACCAATCAGAATGGGTTATTGCCTATCAAAACGAAACCACAAGAGACACCAATCTTCCAAAAATATCAATTGGATTTCAGTAAGTTGAAACAACAGGGTCTGATTGGGGAACTTCCCGGGACTTCTTTTGAGAATGGTGGGTATTACCAATATGTCATCATTCATCCTGAAACTGATCCTACTGTAAAAGTATTAGATTTGAGAAATACTGAAACATTAAGATCTCTTCAGTTAAAAGTGCAATTTTACCAGGAAGATAATCGCTATCCGCCATTTGGAGATCAAATAGCCAAAGGTGTATATGAGTTGGATCACGAGCAAATCGGCCTGGATGAACCACCGATGATCGATAGTCCCTACTCCCAGCAGATGTTACCTGTGTATTTGAACGCTGCGGGGGAAGTGTTGATTGATTATCGTAAAGACTTATATACGTATTTAAACGAGCAAGAACACCAATACCAGTCAGGTGAGGATATTCGTTATCTATTAACGGATCACGCACCATTTGTGCCTGGTTATTCAGATGAGTACACCGTTCAAGATGGAGAACCTATATTTATGAGTGAACATCAGGGTTCTTAATAGATGACCGCTTCCTTTAAAGGGAGCGGTTTTTTATTTAATACATAATAGTTGAAAGTTGATATTTTATCTTACCACATATAATCCCTCATATCTTGAAGACTCGAAATGGAGACTTATGGCTCTCCTCGAAATTAGGTATAGGGTGTGGTGGGAAATGACTCGCTTTCCTGCGGGGGGGACCGGAAAGCCTCCTCGATCGTTGCCACTCCCTGTGGGGTCTTCCTTTAGCCCTTCTCCCGCGGGAGTCTCGCCATTTCACACCACACCCACCCAGAATAGTAAGTCGGACGATTCATTGAAGAGGAGATTGTGGCCTTGCTGATATTGAAAAAACTAGGTGTCCGAAAAAAATGTGACCTATGACTGAATAGGCTTAGCATATGTCCGATATAGAAGGTCGTTTGTCCGAATTGAGGTCCGTTCGTCCAATATATCGCAAGGAAAGAAGAGAAAACAGGTAGACTCCTCCAGGAAAATGGAACAGGCTGAGACCCCGGAGGGTTTTAGCTCGAGGAGACTCAGTGTTCCCCGCGGAAAGCGGGCTGTTTCCCTTTCCCTCCAGACTCTCTTATGAACGAACGGACCATAACACCTCAAATTCAAGTATTCCAGATACCTGACTGATAGTTGAATAAAAACAGAACATGATACAACAATAAAAATCTTCATGAGTCCTTCTGATTCAAGAATGATCGAATTTGAATGATTAAAGGCCCTACGATCAAGAATTTATTAACGTTAGTAAATTTTTAAGACATGAAATCGACCGTTTGAAGATACATATAGAGTAGGTTGACGTCCTGACCGTTTCCTATATCATTCCATCTCCACTCAACGCATTTTTGGGATTCAGTCATATTTCAATAGGACAACATCATAGACTTAGATTGTCTAGGCTTGTATGATGGTGAAATTTTATTTGGGAGGGGATCCTTTGGAAAAGGTAGATATCTTTAGTGATATTTCCAAACGGACAAATGGAGATATTTATTTAGGCGTCGTAGGGGCTGTGCGTACTGGGAAGTCTACATTTATAAAAAAATTCATGGAACTCGTTGTATTACCTAACATGGAAGAAGAGTCTGAACGTGAACGAGCGATGGATGAGCTTCCGCAAAGCGCTGCAGGAAAGCAGATCATGACAACAGAACCTAAATTTGTACCGAATCAAGCAGCTACGATCAAGCTTGACGAACACTTGGACATTCGAGTGAGGATGGTTGACTGCGTCGGTTATGCGGTGAATGGGGCTGTCGGTTACGAAGATGAGCATGGCCCTCGGATGATTCATACACCATGGTACGAAGAGGCTATACCTTTCCATGAAGCGGCTGAAATCGGTACTCAAAAAGTGATTCAAGAGCACTCTACAATCGGAATTGTCGTAACGACGGACGGTACGATTGGAGAAATCGCACGTGCAGATTATGTAGAAGCAGAAGAAAAAATTGTTGAAGAACTACGTGAAGTAGGGAAACCGTTCATTATGGTAGTGAACTCTGCTCAACCTCATCACGACAGCACAGAACGTCTGAGGTCCCAGTTAGCTGAAAAATACGATATCCCTGTACTGGCGCTATCTGTAGAAAGTATGCGTGAGAAGGATGTACACAATGTTTTAAGGGAAGCCTTGTTCGAATTTCCTGTACTCGAAGTGAATGTAAATCTTCCTAGCTGGGTCATGGTGCTTGATTCAAGGCATTGGTTGAGAAATAATTTGCAGAGTGCGATTGAAGAAACAGTTAAAGATATTAAACGACTCAGAGATGTAGATACTGTGATCGGCAACTTCGATCATTATGAACATATTACTGGAGCCCATATTTCTGGAATGGATCTCGGGGAAGGTGTCGCTGAAATTGACTTACAAGCTCCTGAGCACCTCTACGATCATGTTTTGAAAGAAATTGTCGGCGAAGAAATACGTGGTAAGGATCATCTTCTTGAAATCATGCAGGACTTTGCCCATGCGAAGAGAGAATATGATCAAGTGGCCGATGCCTTGCAAATGGTCAAACAAACAGGTTACGGTATAGCAGCTCCTAGTTTAGAAGATATGTCCCTTGATGAACCGGAAATCATACGCCAAGGATCCAGATTCGGTGTCCGGTTGAAAGCAGTAGCTCCATCGATCCACATGGTTAAAGTAGATGTACAATCAGAGTTCTCACCAATCATCGGCACAGAGAAACAGAGCGAGGAATTAGTGAGGTACTTAATGCAAGATTTCGAGGAAGATCCGCTATCAATTTGGAACTCCGATATATTTGGGCGTTCGCTTAGCTCAATTGTCAGAGAGGGGATCCAGGCGAAACTTGCACTTATGCCGGAAAACGCAAGGTATAAACTACAAGAAACACTGGAGCGTATCATCAATGAAGGCTCCGGTGGCATGATTGCCATCATATTATAACGGCTCCCAGAGGGGCCGTTTTAATTTTTTTTCGAAAAAATATCCCTGATTAAAGGAAAAATGTATCTTCATGTCGTATATAACGTTAATAGAGTGGCACAATGTACGTAAACCCTTTGATGACAAGGGTTTGAGCTACTTGCGAATGGTTTTCATCTATGATAAGCTACTTGTGAACTGAAGAGGAATTCAGCGTCCGAATCGCTTTGTAACGCGATTGTTGAAGGATTCTCTATTGAATTTCCTCAGAAACTCGTTTAATATAAGGCTTGTCATCACATGATGACTGCTAAATACACATTTAAAGTGGATATCATCTACTTGAATGAGATTAACCCTCTTGAGAGGAGGTGAATGTCATGAACAAAACAGATCTTATCAATGCGGTATCTGAAAAAGCAGATCTTTCTAAGAAAGATGCAACAACAGCGGTTGATTCTGTATTCGAATCTATCATGGATTCACTAAAAGATGGTGAGAAAGTACAACTTATCGGATTCGGTAACTTTGAAGTGCGTGAACGTGCGGCTCGTAAAGGTCGTAACCCACAAACTGGTGAAGAGATTGAAATCTCTGCAAGCAAAGTTCCAGCTTTCAAACCTGGTAAAGCCCTTAAAGACGCAGTTAAATAATAGCTACATAGGGCTAAAGAAAAAGGGTGCAACTTGCACCCTTTTTCTTATTTTCAAAACCACTTACATGTAGATGCTTTGACATGGAACGATAGGTGAGAGATAGTAGTTAAAAAAGGAGAATCGATTATGAACTCAAACAACAATGATTTCTTTGTCATTAAAGCCCTAGAAGATGGGGTGAACGTGATTGGGCTAACACGTGGAACAGACACTCGCTTCCACCACTCTGAGAAACTCGACCGTGGAGAAGTGATGATTGCACAATTCACAGAACATACATCAGCTGTCAAAGTTCGCGGAAAAGCTGTGATCCAAACGAGTCACGGAGAGATGACTAACGAGGCAGAATAACACGTTCTCTGAAGGTACATAGGAAGCGTAATCACAGGGAAGTGTGCTATACTAAGTATGGCAATTGTTCAGGAAGGACAAGGTGATCGAGTTGAATTCTTCACATAAAGATATCAAACAATTAAAAGAGAAAATTGCATCCAAGGTTCGCCACCCTTTTTTGGTCAAGTTCATACAGGAACCGACCATCGATGAAGATAAACTTGTCCTTTTATCTTCAATCATGGATCACACCAGACTTTCCCCTGTGAAAAAAGAACAATACATCGTGACGACGATGCTCGTTCAAATTGCGCTTGATACCCATGACCTCGTCACGTTAACCGAGGCCGATGATGACCGTGAAACGGTTCGTAATCGTCAATTAACGGTTCTAGCAGGGGATTACTATAGCGGCCTTTACTATTACTTGTTATCTCAATTGGATGACATACCTATGATTCATACTTTGGCGGGAGCCATCAAAGAAATCAATGAATTAAAGATGGAGCTATACTATAAAGATGTTGAATCGTTTCAAGAGTTTTTGAACGGACTTAAGAAGGTCGAATCGTTATTAATTCAACGAGTAGCTTCTTACGTTCAAAAGTCTTCGATCAATGATATGGCAGGCGAATGGTTACTAGCTAAACGCCTGATAGAAGAAAAGCGAAGCTATCAGCAGGGGAAATTCTCACCGCTACTGCATGTGTTGATGACACGTCAAGGTAGTCTCGGAGGAGGTCAAGTGATGGTCAACCTCGAGCGAATGTTACAGAATAACATCCACAAACTGGAAACTTCTGTGTCTCAATTGCCGATTCACTTTACTTGGCTGAAATCTTACATGCACTCTGCTATACACCATCAATATAATCAGACACAGATTGCGGAGGAAGGGTAAATATGGAGCCACAAGCTAAGTCCGAACGCGTGCACCACGTGTTTGAAAAAATTTATAACCGTTACGATTCAATGAACTCGATCATTTCTTTTCAGCAGCACCGTCTGTGGCGTAGAGATGTAATGAAACGAATGCAAGTATCCCCTGGCGATCACGTGTTAGATGTCTGCTGTGGCACAGGTGATTGGACGATGACCCTCGCTGATGCAGTGGGGAAAACGGGAAAGGTTATCGGTCTGGATTTCAGTGCGAATATGCTTTCGGTCGGTATTAAGAAAAAAATGAAACAGCGTATTAGCCATGTCGAATTCGAGCATGGAAACGCGATGGAGTTACCTTTTGAGGATAACTGCTTTGATTATGTCACGATCGGCTTTGGTCTTCGCAATGTCCCAGACTACCAACAGGTCCTAAGCGAAATGTACCGTGTTGTTAAACCTGGGGGTAAGGTAGTCTGCTTGGAAACATCCCAACCGACTAACCCAGTTTTCAAATCTATCTATTACTTTTATTTCGGAAATGTTATGCCTTTGTTCGGAAAAGTCTTCGCTAAGAGTTATCAAGAATACAGTTGGCTGCACGAGTCTGCAAAAGATTTCCCTGATAAACACGAGTTGGAATTGATGTTTAAGGACGCCGGTTTTCAATATGTACAAGTAAAGTCCTATACAGGTGGCGTTGCCGCTATGCATATGGGAGAAAAGCATGAATGAAGGATGAAGTCCCATGAAATTAGCCATGATCTATTCATTCTTGAAGAATGATTTATCAATCATCGAGAATGCCGTGAATGAAACCATTCAATCAGATAACCCTGTGCTTAGAGAGGCATCGAGTCAGTTGTTGCAAGCTGGCGGAAAGCGTATTCGTCCGGTTTTTGTCCTTCTTTCTGGGAAGTTTGGGGACTATGATATCGAAAAGATGAAATCCGTCGCTGTCTCTTTAGAGTTAATACATACCGCTTCACTTGTGCACGACGATGTTATTGATGAAGCAGAACTGAGACGAGGAGAGCCGACAATCAAGTCCAGGTGGGATAACCGCATTGCCATGTACACGGGTGACTACATTTTTGCGCGCTCTTTAGAGAACTTGTCTGCCCTTGATAATCCTAGAGCACATCAGACACTGGCGAAAACGATGGTGGACTTATGTCTAGGGGAAATAGAGCAAATCAGAGACAAATACGCAACGGACCAACACCTAAGGTCCTATTTGAGACGCATAAAGCGTAAGACAGCCATTTTGATTGCTGCTAGCTGTCGTTTAGGAGCGATTGCCTCAAATGCTTCTCCCGATCATGAGAAAGCCTTATGGATGTATGGGTACTATGTTGGGATGTCCTATCAAATCATTGATGATGTTCTCGATTTTACGGCCTCTGAGAAAGAGCTTGGTAAACCGGCTGGTGGAGACTTGTTGCAAGGGAATATCACCTTGCCAGTTCTTTATTCAATGGAGAACCCTGCTTTCAAACGAAGTCTAGAAGAGGCTTTTCTTTATAAAGATACACTGACACAAGAGACGATTGCGCCATTGATTCAAGAAATCAAAACGAATGGATCGATTGAGCGATCTTTAGAGGTGAGCGATCGCTATTTGCAAAAGGCATATAAGTCCCTTGAGAAGCTGCCAGCAGGTCGTGCCAAGCAAACATTGAAGGGGATCGCGAAGTATATAGGAAAAAGAAGAGCCTAACACTATTGCCTTCCCTAGCAATATTTGTTAGACTTTTCTATGGCACTTATTAAAAGCGCTTTCACATTATACATAAATGAGGTGTAGAACATGGAAAAGACTTTTTTGATGGTAAAACCTGATGGTGTACAACGCAATTTAGTAGGAGAAATCGTTGCAAGATTTGAAAGAAAAGGATTCAAATTGGCCGGAGCGAAGTTAATGGTCATTCCAAGTACGCTAGCTGAGCAGCATTACGGGGAACATAGTGATAAGCCGTTCTTTGGAGAACTAGTAGACTTCATTACTTCTGGACCTGTATTTGCGATGGTATGGGAAGGCGAGGAAGTAATCGCGACAGCCCGTCAAATGATGGGTGCAACGAAGCCTCAAGATGCAGTACCAGGGACGATTCGTGGAGATTTCGGAGTCACTGTAGGAAAAAACGTCATTCATGGATCTGATTCACCAGAAAGCGCTGAGAGAGAAATCAACTTGTTCTTTAACGAGGATCAAATGGTTGATTACAAAAAAGAAAACCTTGCATGGGTCTACTAATCTGTAGATTTATACACTAGAAAAACCGCCTGCTAAGGCGGTTTTTTTTATTTCAATCCTATTCAAGAATAGGGCAGTAATGTTGAACACTCAATTTCGAGACTTTTGTAGTGAGGATGGGGGAGATGGGAACGAGTCGCTTTCCGTGGGGCGGGCGCTGAGCCTCCTCGAGATGAAAAACGTGCGCCTGCGTCTGCTCGTATCGCTCTGTAGCAAGCTTTCTCAGCGCAAGGGAGCAAGGAAGTATATACAAGCAGTCCCCTCTCTGTGGGGTCTCAGCTGTCCCACTTAATCCCACAGGAGTCTCCCCGTTCCCCATCTCCCCTTGCCAAAATAGTCTCTCGAAATCACCCCCCAAAAAAAAGTGGGGCCCGTGAACAATGCGACTCCAGGGGGATGTATTGGATGAACGCACCCCGATTCGGACATTTACCTAAGCAATCAGGACAACAGATGCACGATTTCAGACATCTATCTGCTCAATCAGGACAAGTGATCCTCTATATCGGACATTTCCTTACGATTCGGACAAGAACGGCAATTTATCGGACATTTACTCAGTCTATTCAGACAGACGTGCTTCTTTTCATCAATGAATGGTTCGACTAACTATTTTCGGTGGGTGTGGTGGGAAATGGCGAGACTCCCGCGGGAGAAGGACTCAGGTGAGATTCCACAGGGGTGTTAACGACCGAGGAGGCTCGGCAGTTCCCCCGCAGGAAAGCGAGTCATTTCCCACCACGCCCTTTTCTTACTTCAGTAGAGGACCCACACACCTCACCTTCAAGTCTTCAAGATAAGGGGGTATGGTACAAGTGTGACCTGTATGATCAACTGCGCTCAATCAAACTATTAAATATTCAATCTTGTTAGATTTCTCAGTAGGCTGAACATTTAGTCATTTACATTAGAAATGTCATCGAGTAATCTTAAAGAGACTAGATGTGAAGGAGCTTTCGGTCTATGACACATATGCAAGAATATGCAGATTTCAAAAAACGCGTACATAGTAAAACAGGCATTGATTTATCTCTTTATAAAGAGGCACAGATGAAACGTCGTCTAACGTCTTTAAGAGATCGGAGGGGCTACTCCAGTTTCTCCGCTTATTTTGATGCATTGGGTAAGGATCCGAAACTCTTTGATGAACTTCTGGACCGTATGACCATTAATGTATCTGAGTTTTTCCGGAACCGGCAGCGTTTTAAAGTGTTGGAGAAAAAAGTCATTCCAGATTTATTGAGTACAAAGAAGCGGATCAAAGTATGGAGTGCAGCTTGTTCAACAGGGGAGGAACCCTATACGTTGGCTATGATCCTAAGTCAATTTCTTCCGCTTAATCAAATTGAGATTATAGCCACAGACATTGATGACAATGCAATGGATAGAGCAAGAAAAGGGGTGTACCCTGAACGATCTTTAAAAGAGGCCCCGGAGGAAATGAAGCGGAAATTCTTCACCAAAGATGGAGCGTTCTATCATGTACATCCTGATATTAAAAAGTGCGTCACGTTCAAAAAACATAACCTGCTGGCGGATCGTTACGAACGCCAATGCGATTTGATCGTCTGCCGTAATGTGTTGATTTATTTTACGGAAGAAGCGAAAGAGACCATCTACCAGAACTTCAGTCAATCTTTAAATCGCGGAGGCATGTTTTTTGTCGGAAGTACTGAGCAGATCTTTTCACCGAGTAAATACGGATTTGACGTATTTGATACATTTTTTTACAAAAAAAGATGACAAAAAGAAGTCGGAAGCGCTTTCCGACTTCTTTTTATAAAAATTTGAATATTTGCGGAACACAAACAATCGTGCGTATGATATAGTAATACGTAAAATTTATGACTGAATGTTAGGTGTTTTTCAGTTTACAGGAGGGACGTTGTCTATGCGCTATTTAACAGCTGGTGAATCACATGGTAAACAATTGACGACTATTATCGAAGGAGTGCCGTCTCATTTGCCACTTCAGAGAGAACAGATCAATGAGTCTTTAATCAGACGTCAAGGCGGCTATGGTCGAGGCAAACGCATGCAGATCGAGAAAGACTTAGTAGATATTACAAGCGGAGTACGTCATGGTTACACATTAGGATCTCCGATTACGCTTGTCGTACATAATGACGACTTCAAGCATTGGACCGACATTATGGGTGAAGACCCGATACCTGAAGAGACTAAACTTAGACGAGTGGTAACAAAACCAAGGCCAGGTCATGCCGATTTGAACGGCGGAATGAAATATGGACACAGGGATATGAGGAATGTGCTCGAAAGGTCATCAGCACGCGAAACAGCAGCGCGTGTAGGAGCAGGTGCTGTTGCAAAAGTTCTTCTGAAAGAGTTAGGGATTGAAGTGGCAGGTTACGTACGAGAAATTGCCGGGATTGTCAGTGACGTCGATGAGAATCTAACACTTGAAGAACGCAGGGAGATCTCAGAAGCATCTCCAGTCCGTACGTTTGACGAAGGTGCGGCAGAGAAAATGATGACGGCGATTGATGAAGCGAAAAAAGAAGGCGATTCGATCGGTGGCGTTTGTGAAGTTTATGTAGAAGGTATGCCACCAGGCCTTGGTTCTTATGTTCAATATGACAGAAAACTGGATGCACGTATTGCCGGTAGCGTCATGAGCATCAATGCATTCAAAGGTGTTGAGTTTGGAATCGGATTTGAGGCGGCACGTCGCAACGGAAGTGACGTCCACGATGAGATTCTATGGAGTGAAGAACGCGGCTACTATAGACGGACCAATCGTTTGGGTGGATTCGAAGGAGGAATGACAACGGGTATGCCGATTGTCGTAAAAGGTGTCATGAAGCCGATTCCGACCCTTTACAAGCCGTTACAAAGTATAGATATTGAGACGAAAGAACCGTTTCAGGCGAGTATTGAACGATCAGATTCATGCGCAGTACCTGCTGCTTCTGTTGTGATGGAACACATTGTTGCGTTTGAACTGGCTAAAGCGATCACCGAGGAGTTCCCAGCCGATTATTTCCCGCGTCTTAAGCGAGCTGTTGACGATTACCGAAAAGAAGTGCAGGCATTCTAATGAGTCAGCTGAGCATTCGTTCTCAATCACACAATTATGATGTCGTAATCGAAACAGGGGTTAGACATCAGCTGGATAAATGGATAACAAAACCTTATTCATCTGTTCTCATCGTTACGGATCGAAATGTTTCTGAGCATTATTTGCAGGACGTCGTCACAAGTATGGAGAAGGTTTCGACTGTACACACTGCTCTCGTACCATCAGGTGAAGCGTCTAAAAGTATGGGGAAGTATCAAGAGTTGTTGGACCGTTGTATAGAAACATCCCTTGATCGGCAGTCCCTTATTATAGCTCTTGGTGGCGGAATGATTGGGGATTTGGCTGGTTTCGTTGCCTCGACTTACTTACGGGGTATCGATTTTATTCAAATGCCTACAACCATTCTTGCTCACGATAGTAGTGTAGGTGGGAAAGTAGCAGTTAATCATGTGCAAGGCAAAAATTTGATCGGGAGTTTTTATAGCCCGGTTCAAGTTCTTTATGATATTGAAACTTTACGAACGTTGCCGGAAACAGAGTTGCGATCAGGTTACGGTGAAGTGATGAAACATGCTATGCTAAGTGATTCAGCGTGGTTGGAGGAACTACTCGGTAGATCCATCACTTCGCTTGAGGACAATCAATTAATTGGTGATTTAGAGAAAGGGATTCGCGTCAAAGCGAGTATTGTAGAAAAAGATGAACGAGAACAAGGCATGCGTAAGTTCCTCAACTTAGGCCATACCCTAGCCCACGCGATCGAAGCGGAGCTAGGGTATGGAGAGATCACACACGGAGAAGCGGTTAGCATCGGTTTATTGTTCGCCTTGCAGCTAAGCGAGACGCGAGTTAATGCATCGGGGTTGCCAATAAAAGATTATGTAAATTGGATGGCGCGTAACGGGTATCCTCTTTCTTCGATCCAATCACTTCAGCCCGTTGCATTGCTAAAGAGAATGAAAGTCGACAAAAAAACAGTCAATCAACAGGTTCATTTTGTATTGCTCAATGAAATCGGAAAGGCTTGTGTCGTACCTATTCAGGACGACGTTCTGTTGACTGAGTTACATCGATTCCAGACGGAGGTGGTGAACGTATGATAAGAGGAGTTCGAGGAGCCACAACAGTGACTAGGAACTCAGCTGATGAAATCATCGAGAAGTCAGTTGCATTGATGGAAGACATTATTTCTGAGAATGAAATTGTTGCCGAGCGCGTAGCCTCCGTTTATTTCACGGTGACCGAGGATTTGAATGACACTTTTCCAGCTAAATCATTAAGGGAGTTGGATGGATGGACACATGTTCCCGTAATGTGTATGCGTGAAATACCTGTTCCCGCGAGCTTACCAATGTGCATTCGTGTTATGGTTACTGTGGAAACGGATAAGCATCAGGAGGAGATTGAACACATTTATCATCATGAAGCAACGAAGCTCCGACCAGATCTGCAGAAAAAGAAAGGAGAAGGATGATGAAAGCAAAAGAAATATTGAAAACCATGAAACCCTATAAACCAGGTAAAGGCATTGAAGAGGTGAAAAAAGAATACGGATTGGATCGGATTGTAAAACTAGCTTCCAACGAAAACCCGTATGGTTTTTCTCCACAAGTTCAAAAAGAATTGCCTCGATTAATTTCTCAGTTAGAAATCTACCCTGATGGATACGCAGCCACCATCCGTCAAAAAGTCGCTGACTTTATTAAGGTGGATGAGGAGCAATTGATCTTCGGGAACGGTTCGGATGAAGTCGTGCAAATTATTTGCCGTACCTTCCTTGAACCTGGTGCCAATACGGTCATGGCGACACCAACCTTCCCACAATACCGTCATAATGCCTTGATTGAAGGAGCTGAAGTTCGTGAGGTTCCTCTTGTAGATGGACATCATGACCTTGAAGAAATGCTGAATCAGGTGGATGAGAACACTCGGGTTCTCTGGATTTGTACACCTAACAACCCTACAGGTGTTCATATCGATCAACCGACGCTCCAGTCTGTGATTGATCGCTGTCCTGAACATGTTCTTATTGTTATCGATGAAGCCTATTACGAATACTTAGAAGCCGAGGATGCGTTTGATTCGTTAGGCGCAATAGAAAACCATTCTAATCTTATGGTCTTACGTACATTTTCCAAAGCGTATGGTCTTGCGGGCCTTCGTATTGGGTATGGTGTCGGTCAACCAGAAGTCATCAACGTACTCGAGCCATCTAGGGAACCGTTCAACACCTCCACTGTCGCCCAAGCTGCCGCTATTTTGGCTCTAGACGACCAAACATTCATTGAAACGTCTGTTGAGGAAAATAGGAAGAATAAACAAGCATTCATGGATTTCTGTGACCAAAATGACATTTCTTACTATGATTCTCAAGCCAACTTTGTGCTTGTACATTTACCAATCAGCGGTGACGAAATGTTTGAGCATTTATTGACCAAAGGGTTCATTGTTCGTTCTGGTGAAGCGCTAGGGTTGCCGAACACGATTCGGTTAACCATTGGGAAAAAAGAAGATATGGAGAATATTCAGGAGGAAATGAAACAAAAGATTGCTTCAGGAGTGAAATAACATGACGGAGAAAGTGGTTATTGTGGGACTTGGATTGATTGGTGGCTCATTGGCAATGAATGTGTCGAAGAAAAAGGGGCGTCTCGTCATCGGTGTCGACCAAGACGAGGATACATTGAATATGGCTCTTAAGCAAGGGGTCATCGATCAGGCGATGAAAGACTTTGAAACAGCTGTCAAAGAAGCGGATGTATGTGTGTTGGCTACGCCAATATCGATTACAATTGATTATTTGAGACAGTTGCAATCCATCAACTTACACAAGCCGCTGCTTGTGACGGATGTTTCCTCTGTAAAGAACCAGGTGTTGAAGGCCGCGAACGAGTGGGACCATCCTTTGTTATCTTTCGTCGGTGGACACCCGATGGCTGGCTCGCATAAGCAAGGCTACACGGCTGCAAAGCCGCACTTATTTGAGAATGCGATTTATGTTCTCACGCCCTCTGTTCACGCTAGTGAGCAACAAGCGGATCGGCTTAAGGAGTTATTTTCAGAAACAGATGCGCGGTTCTTAACGTTCACTACTAAAGAACATGATGAGATGACCGCTGTCATATCCCATTTTCCGCATTTGATCGCTTCCTCGCTTGTCCATCAAGCGAAAGAGTGGCAAGAAACGCATCCTTATATCGAACACTTGGCGGCCGGAGGTTTTAAGGATATTACGAGAATCGCATCCAGTAATCCAACATTGTGGCAAGATATTTTCTTCCAGAACCGTGATTTGCTGATTTCAATGTTGGACGATTGGATGGATGAAATGGGGAAAGTCCGGCAGTTTTTATCTGAAAAGGAAAGTGAGTTGACCTATCAATACTTGGTAGATGCTAAGCACTATCGTGATGGATTGCCGGCAAAAGAACGAGGCGCGATCCCCGCTTTTTATGATATTTATGTCGATATACATGACCAACCCGGTGCGATCCATCAGGTGATCGGGCTGCTTGCAGAAGCAGGAATCAGTATAAAGAACATTGAAATTCTTGAAATACGCGAAGGTATTACAGGTGTACTACGCATTAGTTTCGCAACAAGTGTAGACCAATACGATAGTAAAGAAACGCTTGAGAATCATCAGTTTGAAGTCATGCTTCAACAATGAGAGGAGGAATTTGATGACCAACCGAAAACTGTATCCGGCTACAGGTGGGTTAAGAGGGAATTTACAAGTTCCAGGCGATAAATCAATCTCCCATAGAGCTGTTATCTTCTCGGCGATGGCGAATGGAACATCTAAGATCACCAATTTCTTAACAGGTGAAGATTGCATGAGGACAGTAGAAGCATTCCGCCAGTTTGGGGTGGATATCGAGCAGGATAGAGGTACCTTAACAGTACAAGGCAAAGGCGTAGAAGGGTTGTCAGCTCCTACCCAGCCTATCAATTTCGGAAACTCTGGAACAACAGCGCGGTTAATGAGTGGTGTGCTAGCTGGATTGCCCTTTTTTACAACGGCGTACGGTGATGAATCCTTATCAAAACGTCCAATGGACCGTGTCGTAAATCCGTTAAGAGAAATGGGAGCTACCGTTATCGGTCGAGAGGATGGTTCCTACCTCCCTTTAGCATTTCAAGGAAGTCCATTGCAGGCAATGCGTCATGAGTTAAAGGTTCGCAGTGCTCAAGTGAAGTCGTGTTTGCTTCTTGCTGGTCTTTTTGCAGAGGGTGAAACTACTATTATTGAAAAAGGTGTAACGAGGGATCACACGGAGAAGTTACTGCCTCAATTTGGTGTCGAACTCACTGTCAATGGACCCACCATCTCTATAAAAGGTGGACAAGAACTGAAAGCTTCCGACATAAGGGTGCCGGGGGACATTTCTTCCGCTGCATTTTTCTTAGTAGCCGCTGCGATTACACCTGGAAGTGAACTGACGATCAATAATGTTGGCCTGAACGAGACGAGAAACGGAATTGTCCAAGCGCTCGAGCAGATGGGTGCCAAGATTTCCAGTCACGTTCATACATATGTCGGTGATGAACCAGTAGGGGATGTTACCATTAAATATGGACAACTGGAAGCGATCACGCTGGAGGGGGATCTAATTCCTAACGTTATCGATGAAATTCCGATTCTGGCTCTTGCTGCATCTCAAGCTCAGGGTACAACGGTGATCAAGGATGCTAAAGAATTGAGGGTGAAAGAAACGGATCGTATCGCTGCTGTAGTTGACACTTTAACAACGCTTGGAGCGAATGTAGAGGCGAAGGAAGACGGTATGGTCATCCATGGCAGTCAATCTCTACAAGGAGGATCCATCGACTCTTACGGTGATCACCGTATAGGGATGATGGGGGCTGTTGCTTCATTGATCAGTCATGAGCCAGTCGTAATTCAGGACAAAGATTGCATCAATATTTCCTACCCCACGTTCTTTGACCATTTAGCTCAATTACAAAACAAGAAAACTTCATAGATTGCCCTTTGCTCTCATACGATATAAAAAGCCCAATGGAGGTTTTCATCGTATGGGAGCTTATTGGTTTAGGAGGTCGTTTCAAGAAGATACAGACCATGATCTGGATGTTACCGTTTTTGATGATCGCTTTGTGAGAGACCGTATTGGTACTGGTCGTTATATTGAGCTGGAAACGAAGGGATTCGTGGTGACTCCCGGACATGTTATGACGGATATTCACACACCACTACAAGAAACGGATACCATTCAAGACACCGCTGTAAAGTACATAAAAAGAGGGTGTACCTTACTCGTTGTTAAACACCTAGTGTCTAGCTTACGTCACTACAGGGAGGTTTATGACCAATTTATTGAAAAGTTAAAAGGTCTACCTCTTCATTACATGGTATCCCCCGTTGTCCCTTCAAAAATTTTGAGACCGGAAATGATCCGGTATTTCTCTCGAAAAGGATGCCCCTTTTTATGTGTTGAGGTTGCGTCAAGGGAAGACTTGCAAGAGGTCGCTTGGGAATGGATCGTTCAAGCTCAAAGTTATAAACGGATGCCGTTGACAATCTTCGTCAAAGATCGAGAGAATACCTCGTTCAACTATCAAGAATTATGGTCTTCTGTTTGCAAACAGTATGGTATCATTAACTTAACAGATCTTCAGGAGGATGAATGGCTGACATTCCAAAATTTGAAGGATAGTGGCATTTATCCTAAACGTGGATGGTTTGCCGCCGGTGGTCAAGCTGACTATAATTTGTACTGGGTTGGTGAGGGCGCAACGTTTGATGAAGAAACGAAATTCAGATATCATGATGCTGTTCCAAATGTGACGGTTATGGATGGACGGATTTCACAGGTTAGTCAAACCATGGTCGATCAACGTCCTGGATCACACGTGAAAGTGAATATTCACAAGCATTTTGTTTAAAAGAGAAAGGATGTCATCATGGAGGAAATACACAAAGCTGTCCGTCTTATGGATGAACATAAGACGGAAGATGCAATAAACACATTAACACAATATCTACCAGAAGCGGATGAAGAAGAGCGCTTTACCATCGTTGAACTCTACATTCAGTGGGGAATGCTTGATGAAGCGAAGCCGGTGTTAGAAGAGCTCATTCAACGCTATCCTAAAGAACAAGAATTGAAAGTGATGATGGCAGAGATTCACATCGACTTAGACGAAGATGATGAAGCCATCGATCTATTGAATCAGTTCGGTCCAGAAGATGAGGACTATCTCCAGGCGCTTGTACAACTAGCTGACTTGTACCAATCTCAGGGATTATATGAAGTAGCGGAGCAAAAATTGCATATGGCGAAGCAAGTAGAACCGAACTCCTCGATCATTGACTTTGCTCTTGGTGAGCTAGCCTTTTCAAATGGGGAGTATTCAAAGAGTATCCCGTTTTATGAAAATGCGATGCACCATGAGCCTGTAATTGGAGATATCGAAGTCGCGACTAGACTAGCTGAGGCGCATGCGGCTAATGGGGAGTTCGAACGTTCCTTAGAAATGTTCCAGAAAGTGGAGGAGGAAAACCCTGATGTCATGTTCCGTTATGGTTTCGTTGCTTTTCAAGCGAACCGGAATGATATCGCCATTAAAGTGTGGGAGAACCTTATGGATAAGGATCCCTACTTCCAATCCGTTTATCCTCACTTGGCACAGGCGTATGATTCGGAAGGGATGCCGAACGAGGCTCTGGACATGGCAAAGAAAGGACTTGCGAAAGATGAGTTCAACAAAGAATTGTATCATCTTACCGCTACTCTTACCCACCGTTTAGGTAATAAAGAAGAGGCCTATGAATACATGCGTGAGGCTGTAGCGCTCGATCCTGGATATAAAGAAGCGGTTCTCTTCCTAATTGAAAACTACAAAAACGATGAAGACCATGCAGCGATCATTGAGTTGATCAATCAATTGATTACACTAGGGGAAGAAGACCCTAATTATTTATGGGAACTTGCACAAGCCTACGAAGAGGAAGAGCAGTTCAAGGAGGCTTTAGAACAATACCGTCAAGCTTACCCATCGTTGAAAGAGGACACGGACTTCTTGAAGGCATATGGTTACTTCTTGGTTGAAGAAGGTCTCATGCAAGATGCTAAGCAAGTATTTGAGGCGTACTTGGCGATTGATCCTACAGATACAGAGATTGAAGACTTTGTAGAGCGGCTGAAGCTAGAAGAATAATGGTTTAGTAAATAAGCGCAGGAGGGGCGCCTATGCAAACACCTATTTCCGTAGATGAAAAAAAAGATTTCGTCCGTTGGTTTTTGAATCATTTTCAGTTAAAGAAGAGAGAGAGTGTTTGGATTCTTAACTATTTGATGAATCACGAAACATTATTGTCGAGTGTCCATTTCGTCAACGAAGTGAAGTTCTGTCCTAGAGGTATGGAAATCAGTGCTCAAGGTGTCACGGATCCGCCATTCCGCTTCTATAAAGGGCAAGTAATGACGAATGACGCAGAAAAATCCTTCCATGATTTACGCATGAATCAAGATGAACCGGTGTATATTCAAATGAATTTCGACAATGCGCAGCAATGTTCAAAATACGCGCTGGTCCTTGAGGAGAACCCTTATCTTCCTAAAGATTATTATTTGAATGACAGGGATCGTTCTGAAGCGAATCGCTTCCTTTCCCATAGTTTATTAAGATACCGGCAGAAGCAAATGGAAAGTCGCATTGACGAAGCACTGATAGGTGGCGACCGTATGGAATTCAAGAGACTATGTACGGAGCTTGATAAAATCAGACAAGAATTGAATGCCTTCTCCTAAAAGAAAAGCCAGGAGCATCGTAGATGTTTTCCTGGCTTTTCTTTTTCATTATCGAGTACAATAAAGAGACATAGTCATAAAAGGGGGGATGGACATGCGTTTGTCAAAAACGGATGTTGCACAATACTTACCAGAGAAAGAATACATTGATACGGTCATCGTTCCGTTGATCCCTTTTGATCCATCTTCGGATACAGACCTCTCAAAACAGGCCTTTCTCCGTGAATTGAATCAAGTGTTTACAAACGTGATAGAAAAAGAGTATAGAGGTCGAATATTTTTATCTCCTGATTACCATTATATGAGTGGGAGCCATGCATCGGAAATCGAGCGGGTTAATCAGTGGATCAGTCAATTTAAGCAGCAGCCTTTTGAACATGTATTTTTGTTCACGTTTGATGTAAAATGGAAGAAACACGAGCAAAACTTGGACGGCCATCTTCTGTGGGTGCCTGGGATCCAGACAGGAAATGTACAGTCGACGGAGACCCAATCCTTTGTAAAGGAACAAGCCCGTGAAATCAGTGAATTCATTCAATCCTATTGGTAAATCGAAAAGTTGCGACAAGGTTTGATATTTTATTGACCCGGCCCAAAGATTGCGCTATCATGGTAATGTCCTAGTAAACTGTGTGTAAACAATCCATGTCGCATGGATTACCGCATAGAGGGGGGAAGAAAATGAGCGATAAAAAACGAGTATCCCGTCGTCAATTTTTAAACTACACATTGACTGGTGTTGGCGGCTTTATGGCAGCCGGTATGCTTGCACCAATGGTACGCTTTGCGATCGATCCCGTTTTGCAGACGCAAGAAGGGGGAGACTTGAAATCCGTTGTGTCGGTTGATGAAATTACGAACGAACCACAACGTTTTGAATGGACGATCAATCAGGTGGACGCCTGGTATGAATCAGAAATTCAAAAAACGGCTTGGGTGTACAGAAACGACAATGATGAAATCATTGCATTATCACCGATCTGTACCCACTTAGGTTGTACAGTAGACTGGGCGTCAAATGAAGAATATCCGAATCAATTCTTTTGTCCTTGTCATGCTGGACGCTATACGAAGGATGGTGTCAACGTACCTGGTACACCTCCGACGGCACCACTTCCTATGTTTGAACATGAAGTGAGAGATGGCATGCTTTACCTTGGTGACGCTAAATCAAGAAAGGGGGCGTAGATCATGCTACAAAGACTTTACGATTGGGTGGACGAGCGTGTTGACATTACCCCGTTGTGGCGTGATATCGCCGACCACGAGGTACCTGAGCATGTTAACCCCGCACACCACTTTTCAGCATTTGTTTATTGTTTTGGCGGATTGACGTTCTTTGTTACCGTCATACAAATTCTTTCTGGTATGTTCTTAACGATGTACTATGTTCCAGACATCGAGAACGCCTGGAAGTCCGTGTATTACTTACAAAGAGAAGTAGCTTACGGACAAATCGTTCGTGGTATGCACCACTGGGGAGCGAGCCTTGTGATTGTCATGTTATTCCTACATACATTACGGGTATTCTTCCAAGGCGCATATAAGAAGCCTCGTGAGTTGAACTGGGTCATCGGAGTCCTATTATTCTTCGTCATGTTAGGGCTTGGTTTCACCGGATATCTATTACCATGGGATAACAAAGCTTACTTTGCAACACAGGTAGGTCTTGAAATCGCTGCGGCGACACCGCTCATCGGTGATGAAATACGTACGTTACTCGCTGGAGATCCATCGATTGTAGGGGCACAAACCCTGACTCGATTCTTCGCGATTCACGTATTCTTCTTGCCAGCTGCTTTGTTCGGATTAATGGCCTTTCACTTTATCTTGATCCGCAAGCAAGGTATTTCTGGTCCACTATAAAATGTAAGTAACAAAGGAGGGAAAGCTGTGCATAGAGGAAAAGGGATGAAGTTTGTCGGTGACTCACGTGTTACTGCTGAACAAAAAGCCAATTTACCTAAAGACTATTCAGAGTACCCGGGTCGTACAGAAGCGTTTTGGCCTAACTTCCTTCTAAAAGAATGGCTTGTAGGCTCAGTGTTTCTAATCGGTTTCCTTATTTTAACTGCGGCTCATCCATCTCCACTTGAGCAACAGGCGGATCCGACGAACGCTGGTTATATTCCGTTACCTGACTGGTATTTCTTATTCTTATACCAATTTCTGAAGTATCAATTCGCTGGTGGTGACTACATTGTACTCGGTGCGATTGTCATGCCTGGTCTTGCGTTCGGAGCTTTATTACTTGCTCCATTCCTAGATCCAGGTCCAGAACGTCGTCCGACTAAGCGTCCGATTGCTGTAAGTTTGATGATGCTTGGAGTCATTGCTACATTCTGGCTTACGTACGAATCTGTCAGCGAAGCTGACTATGAAATGCGTTCTGAAGAATACGGTGTAAACATCGAAGCTGTAGAATCAGAGATTGATAAATCAGGTCCAGGTTGGGCGGCTTATGAAGCGAACTGCTTAAGCTGTCACGGTGATGCCTTGCAAGGACAAGGGAACTACCCGGCTCTTATGGATACAGAAAGATCAATCGAAGAAATTAAAGACATTGCTGTAAACGGTGTCGGTTCAATGCCTGCTGGTATCTTCAATGGTTCTGATGAAGAACTTCAGCAACTTGCTGAATTCATCAAGAATGCCGGTTCTGGTGGAGGCAGTGAGGGTGGCGAGTCTTCTGAAGGTGGATCATCTGAAGAGAGCTCTTCTGAAGGAGAATCTTCAGAAGGAGAATCATCTGAAGAGGGCTCTTCTGAAGAAGGATCATCATCCGAAGAATAATAAGCACCCAGTAATTAATGTCCATAGAAGAACATTCATACACTTAAAAGCCGCGCTCATCTGAGCGCGGCTTAAGTTTTCAGGAGGTCCTACCCATGAAGAGCTTTATCTCCTACATATTACAAAATCGTCTATTTTTGTGGATGTTATTTATCGTCAATTTGTTTGGAACGATTTACGGTTATATTTGGTATGAGTCACAATTGATCGACACAGCCCCAATCTTTCTCATTTTTGTGCCCGATAGTCCTACTGCTAGTCTGTTCTTTACGATTTTCTTAGGTTTTTACTTGTTCGGGAGGCATGTGCCTTATATAGAAGCCTTGGCTCTTGTAACTCTTGTGAAGTATGGAATATGGGCAGTCGTCATGAACCTATTACTTTTGATTGATTACGGAGGCTCTCTTCCTTGGACAGGTTACATGCTGATCATTTCGCATGGGGCTATGGCGATACAAGCCGTCCTTTATGCACCTTTCTATGCGATCAAAGTTAGACACATTGTATTTGCCGCTATTTGGACTCTTCACAATGATGTCATTGATTATGTTTTTGAGCAGATGCCCGTTTATCCTTCTATCATGGAACACATGAATGAAATCGGATATTTCACGTTTTGGTTAAGTATCGGGTGCATTGCTCTAGCTTATGTTACAACTCAAAAGGTGCGTTCTAATTAGGTTCCCTCACTCATAAACTCTCTGTAAGACTTTTTACGAGAGGGGAGAAGTGAAATGGGACGAGCGGTACTGCTATGTTTGATCAGTTCCCTGATTTTCACACTCACACCGAATGTGCAAGGACAAACTTCTGAACCGGATTTTCAGAGCTTTGCAGTTCAATACTCATATTTAATCCAGGACGGCCGATATTCTTTAGCGGACAAGCTACTGCATAAGAGGGTGCCGGAGGTGGAAAAATATATGGAGACACAGTCAAAGCAGTCTGAACAAGCCTGGTCAGAAGTCGTCACCCCATTATTAAATGGTGAAACGAATCGAGAAAATGCGGAGAAGTTGTCTACAATGCTTGAGTTTCTGAGTGCTAAGGACCATGAGACTTGGATTCAGGAACAGATTGTCTCAATGGAAGAACAGGTTCGCAATGTTTACATTCCTGCAGATCAAATTGAGCAACAGTGGAATGAACTACTTCCTATATTGCCAGTGGTAGAGGATCAATCGCTCGTATCTCAAACCGATACACTTATGGACCAACTTGTTATACGTGACCATGTACAAAATAGACAAGAGATCCTAAAGGCATTAAAGGAAATGAAAGAACGTGAATCGTTTCAATTGGATGCATTAGTTTGGACAGCTATCGTCATTGGAGGTACAATTATCTTAACGCTATTTTATGTGGCTGTTCGAAGATGGTTGGCAAGCAAAAAAACACAGTCGCAAAAAAGCGAAAATAGTTGATTTTTTCAATTTATTTGACTAAAATTAATCTAAGCAACCTAACAACATTAACATCCAAGACGGAGGAATGAACGATGGGTATCACTAGTTTTATCATCTATTTTGCTTTGCTTATGATTATCCCTATTTGGGCACAATCCAAAGTAAAAAGAACGTATAAAAAATATTCAAAAGTAGCGATTTCTTCATCCTTATCAGGAGCAGAAGTAGCTCGTAAGATCCTAGATGACAATGGTTTGTATAATGTGTCAGTAGAGGAAGTCCGCGGAAAGCTTTCTGACCACTATGATCCAAGATCAAAAGTGGTCCGTTTATCCTCTGACAACTTCCATGGCCGTTCAGCTGCTGGTGCAGCTGTAGCCGCTCACGAAGTCGGGCATGCCATCCAGGACGCTCAAGAGTACGCTTTCTTGCGCTTCCGTAGTGCTCTTGTCCCGGTAGCGAGCTTCGGGTCGAACATTTCGATCTTCCTGATCATCGGCGGTTTTATATTCGGTATGACAGGCTTGGCTTTAGCAGGAATTATCTTTTTCGCAGCGGCCGTATTATTCCAATTGGTTACATTGCCAGTGGAATTCGATGCTTCAAATAGAGCGATGAGCCAGCTTGTTTCTACAGGTATCATCCGTAATGATGAAGAACGGAAGACGAAGAAAGTATTGAATGCAGCTGCCATGACTTATGTTGCAGCGGCTCTGGTTGCATTGATGGAACTAGTACGTTTCGTTCTTATGTTCGCAGGCATGAACGAAGAGTAAGCGAACGCTAATAAAGCTCCTTGATCAGAATCGTGATCAGGGAGCTTTTTTTATTCATGATGAACGTAAGGATTCGAGTTTAAAAAATCGGTTTTATAGCAATTGATAGTTGTAGCTTAGTCGTTAAGAGGATTTTTATTTTCATCTAATGTAAACCCTTCTCCTGTTACGTCATGTACATGACTGACAGCTACAAAAGCGTGAGGGTCAATCCGGTTGATCAGGGCTCTCAAGCGGACGATTTCGTTTTTACCGATTACGCAATATAACACATCCCGCTTAGCTCCTGAAAAAGATCCGCGACCTTCTAATACCGTTACACCACGATCCATGTCCTTCAGTATCTGCTTTGCGATTTCATCGCTGCTCTCTGATATGATTGTGGTTCCCCTTGCGGCATAGGCCCCTTCTTGAATGAAGTCGATCACTTTGGCACCGATGAAGACGGCTACGAGTGTGTACATGCCTTTAATCGAATTAAGATACGTAATAACAGATACGAAAATAACGACGGCATCGAACATGAACATCGCACGCCCCATGCTCCACCCAAGATATTTGTGGATCAAACGGGCAATAATATCTACGCCCCCTGTGGTGCCTCCGTATCGGAATATGATCCCAAGACCGATACCAATAAAGACACCGGCAAATAGTGAAGCAAGCGTCAGATCATTCGCAAGGTCAATTTCAATCATATACATTTGTGATAGACGAATGAAGACCGATACCGCTACAATCCCAATGAGGGAATAAAGAAATGTGTTCCTGCCTAATATTCTCCACCCGACGATCAAGACAGGAATATTCAAGACGATGTTCATAATAGCTGGATCCCAATTAAATAAGTATAAAAGCAATAAGGTAATTCCTGTGAATCCACCTTCACCTAGCTCGTTCTGGATGTTGAAGTGGACCAGCCCGAATGAAAAGATGGCAGAACCAACTAAAATGAAGAAAATATTTTTTAATCGTAACCCAAAGACTTTCATAGATGTCACCTCCATTAAATTATACACGCCCTCTATTATAGAGAACGATTGTGAAAGCATCAATCCACCAATTTAAGAAAAAACAGTGATGAATATGTATATGCCATCGCCAAGGTTGGAAGTCACCTAAATATGCCTGTGGGACATAAAAATGAACGATGAGTGGATTTTCTTCATTTTCGACAAAAAAATAAACTAAAAATTTGTCAAATGAGTCCCTTTTGGCTACCATTTAGAGAGATGCTTACGTTTAATCAAAGGAGTGATCGTCTATGAACTATTCAACGAAAGAAATGCAAGAGAGAGTGGACCGTTACATATCTCAGTTTAAAGAAGGATATTTCTCTCCTTTAAGTTTACAAGCGAGATTAACAGAAGAAGTGGGAGAGATGGCACGAGAAATAAATCATCGTTATGGTGAGAAGCCAAAGAAGTCATCAGAAGAAGATAAAGCGTTATCAGAAGAATTAGGAGATGTATTGTTTGTTCTTACATGCTTTGCTAATTCTCTGGATATAGATTTGTCTGAGGCATTTGAACAGTCGATGGGTAAGATCGAGACAAGAGATAAAGATCGCTGGACGAAAAAGGAGGAAGTAGAAAATGAGTAAAATTCGTGCGATTGTGGCGGGACCTCGTGGTAAAATGGGGCGAGAAGCATTGCGAATGATTGAGAAAGATGAAACTTTTGAACTTGTTGCGTGTATTGATCGGAAGCATGATGGGGAACGTGTCCGTGATATAGAGGGACTTCCTGCTTTAGAAGCGTTGATCTATACGGATCCGGAAACGTGTTTAATGGAAGTGGAAGCGGATGTTCTTATAGATTTAACCACCCCGGAGAACGGTTATGTACATACAAAGTGGGCGATTGAGAATCACATTCGTCCAGTCGTCGGTACTACTGGCTTTTCAGAACAACAACTGAGGGAGCTCTCAACACTATGTGAAGAGAAGGGAATCGGAGCAGTGATTGCACCGAATTTCGCGATTGGTGCGGTTCTCATGATGCAGTTTTCCAAATGGGCTGCCAAACATATGCCTCATGTGGAGATTATAGAGAAACACCATGATCAGAAACTTGATGCGCCTTCAGGAACCGCGATTAAGACCGCCCAACTCATTCAAGAGGTCCGTTCGTCTCAAAGCCAGGGCCATCCAGAAGAACAAGAAACGCATGAGGGGGCAAGAGGAGCAGAAATCGATGGTATGAGAATCCATAGCATGCGATTACCTGGACTGATTGCCCATCAGGAAGTTATATTCGGTGGTCAAGGGCAGACGCTTACGATCAAGCATGACTCCCATGACCGTGAGTCCTTCATGAGTGGAGTAAAGCTCGCTTCTGAAAAAGTGATGAGCCTTGATCAGCTCGTGTATGGACTAGAACACTTACTCGATTAACAGGAGGCGAAGGTATGAACATTGCATTAATTGCTCATGATGAAAAAAAGAAAGACATGGTACAGTTTACAACCGCTTATTCAAACATATTGGAGAAACATACGCTTTTCGCTACAGGAACAACAGGGAAGCGGATTTCTGAAGCAACCGGTTTGCCTGTTCATCAGTTTCTATCTGGTCCACTCGGAGGCGATCAGCAAATCGGTGCCAAAATCGCAGAAAATGAAATGGATATCATCATCTTTTTCAGGGATCCATTGACTGCTCAACCACATGAACCAGACATCAGTGCTTTGCTTCGCCTATGCGATGTCCATCAAATACCACTTGCTACAAACTTAGCTGGATCTGAAATTCTGATCCGTGCTTTAGACCGCGGTGATTTTGATTGGAGAAATGTCGTCAAACAAAAGAAGGATCAGGAGTGAACAAACGTATGGCTAAGATCGGAATCACCTGCTACCCGACAGTCGGAGGGTCAGGTGTTATCGCAACAGAACTTGGTAAACTACTAGCAGAAAAGGGGCATGAAATTCACTTTGTCGCAACACAAGTCCCTTTCAGATTAAATAAAGTGTATCCGAACATTTACTATCATGAAGTGGAGGTCAGCAACTACCCGGTATTTCAGCATCCTCCGTATGATCTAGCTCTTGCTAACAAGATGGCAGAAGTTATTAACCGCGAAGAACTAGACATTCTACACGTGCACTATGCAATGCCTCATGCTATTTGCGCTATCTTAGCCAAACAGATGTGTAACAGGGACGTGAAAATCATCACAACATTGCACGGAACGGATATTACGGTCCTTGGCATTGATTCAAGTTTGAAGCAAATGATCAAATTCGGCATCGAGGAATCTGATCAAGTGACAGCTGTTTCGAGTAGTTTAGTGGATCAGACGCGTGACATGTTAGATACAACGAAGGAAATCGATGTGATTTATAATTTCGTTGATGAACGTGAGTATTTCCGGAAAGATAATCGATCGCTGCGTGAGGATTACTGTATCAATGAAGAAGAAAAAGTGATGGTTCATATATCGAACTTCCGGAAAGTGAAGCGTGTTCAGGATGTGATTTATACCTTCTCATTAGTTGAGAAACAGATCCCATCTAAGCTTTTATTAGTAGGAGATGGTCCGGAGTATTCGGATTGTCGTCAGCTTGTTCAGGATCTTGAATTGGAAGACCGCGTTCTCTTCCTTGGGAAACAAGAGAATGTCAGTGATTTACTGTCGATTTCTGATTTAAAATTATTACCTTCAGAAAAAGAAAGCTTCGGTTTAGTTCTATTAGAAGCGATGGCTTGTGGGGTACCCTGTATTGGAACGAATATTGGAGGGATTCCAGAGGTGATCGACCATGGTGAGACAGGTTACATTGCAGAGCTCGGCAACGTCGAACAGATGGCGTATTATGCAACGAGAATGCTTGGTGATGATACTGTCATGCATGAGATGTCCCAAAAGGCACGTGCCGTCGTTCAAGAGAAGTTTGCATCCACCACGATCTTAGAACAGTATGAAGCCTTATACGAACAGGTATTGGAACGTGACCATGTTTAATTCGGCTTTCGAAATCATTGGTGAAATTGAAGCGGCAGGAGGGGAAGCCTATATTGTAGGCGGAGCTGTCCGGGACGCTCTGATCGGTCGGCCAATCGGAGATGTTGATATTGCTACATCTTTGAGGCCTGAAGAAATTCAAAACATATTTGAAAAGGTCATTCCAATCGGGATTGAGCACGGAACAGTGATGGTCCGTTATCACTCAGAATCTTATGAAGTGACTACGTACCGAAAAGAAGAAGGGTATGAGGATTTTCGACATCCAGATGAAGTCACATTTGTTGGCGACATCCGAGAGGACCTAGCGCGCAGGGATTTTACAATGAATGCCATGGCTATGGGAAAAGACCAAACCATTGTTGATCCTTTTGGTGGACAGCAAGCGATTAAAGATAAAGTCATACAAGCTGTCGGTCATCCGAAAGAGCGGTTCTTCGAAGATCCCTTGCGTATGATCAGGGCCGTCCGTTTTGCAAGTCAGTTGGGCTTCACGGTTGAGTCAAAGACTGAAGAGGCTATCAACGAACAGGCCCCTCTTCTTAAGCATATTGCGATAGAGAGAATAGCAAATGAGATGATCAAGCTGTTAGCAGGACAACATTTCTCACAAGGTTTTCATGTTTTATGTACAACCGGCATGATGGAGGAGTTTCCTCTTTTCCAAAGTCAGTTTGATGTCAAAAGTCATGTCCCTTACGTATCGCTAAACAGCTGGCCGGAAGCCATCTCCTATTTTGTTGAGAAAGGGATCGGTGAGAACGTAAAGGATTGGGTGAAAGAATGGAAATTGTCCAATCAAATCCGGCATAGCGCTGAAAGCATCAGAATGGCATACAAAGAATTTCAACTCACATCGTCAATTACACCATGGCTTGTATATCGTTTGCCCCGTTCTCTAGATCAGTCGTTTGTACGACTCATTCAAGCAATCCATGGAGAAGATCATAGGTGGCAGGTGCAATTATCGGAACAAGCGAATGAACTGGCGATTGAAAATAGAAAAGATTTGGCTTTTCAAGCAGCTGACTTGATTCAACTTTTCCATGATGAAAAGAAGGGATCTTGGATTGAAGAGTACATGACTCGTATTGAAAGAACTGTGGTCGAAGGGAACATAAAGAATGATTACGAAACCATAAAGGAATGGGTGCAGCAATGGAATCGACCCGTAAACAATTGATTGATTTATTAGAAAACGAACAAGGGCATATATCAGGTCAACAACTGTCAGAAGCGTTGAATATTTCGCGTACTGCCGTTTGGAAACATATGAATGAATTAAAGAAGGATGGTTACGAAATTGAAGCCGTTCGTCGAAAAGGGTATAAGATTGTATCTTATCCTGATAAAATAAGTGGGAACACCTTGCAATGGGGGTTGGATACGGCTTGGATTGGGCAGCAACTTTATCATTATGATCAAGTTGAGTCTACTCAAGATATTGTCCATCAAATGGCTAAACAAGGAAAGCCTCACGGGACAGTCGTCATCGCAGATGAACAAGTGAAAGGCAAAGGTCGCATGGCAAGAGAGTGGCATTCCCCGCAAGGTAAGGGCATATGGATGAGTATTTTACTCCGTCCACCTTTACCACCTGTTCAAGCGCCACAAATCACACTGTTAACGGCAACCGTCCTCGCGGAAATGGTAGCTGCTGAGTCTACACTCGATCCACAAATCAAGTGGCCGAATGACATTCTCGTAAATCACAAAAAAGTGTCCGGGATTTTGACAGAAATGCAAGCAGAACAAGACCGTATTCAGTACATTGTTTTAGGTATTGGCATGAACGTAAATCAAGATGCTGTAGATCTTCCGCCAGCCATTGCGCACAAAGCTTCGTCTTTAAAAGAAGAGTCAGGTATGGAATGGAATATTCAACGAACGATCCAATCGATTTTAAGAACCTTCGAAACTACATATGATCAGTTCATTGATAAAGGTTTTGAACAAGTGAAGGCAAAATGGGAACACTATGGATACCGGATTGGGGAGAGAGTGACCATCTCTACTATGAGAGACACGTGGGAAGCGACTCTGATTGGGATAGAATCTGACGGCGCCTTACGTGCAAAGCGTGATTATGGAAAAGTAGAGAAATTATATTCTGCAGAAATACACTGGGGAGAGGGAGGATACGATGCGTAATACACATCAATTAAGAGAAATGAAAGAGAAGCAAGAGAAAATCGCGATGATCACAAGCTATGACTACCCATCAGCTAAGATGGCCGAAGAAGCAAAAGCGGATATGATTCTAGTCGGAGATAGTTTAGGAATGACGGTTCTCGGATATGATTCGACCATTCCTGTAACATTACAAGATATGATTCATCATGGGAAAGCTGTTACAAGAGGGGCACCCAATACGTTCAAAGTCGTTGATATGCCGTTTATGACGTATCACATATCATTAGAAGACTCTTTAAGGAATGCAAGAGAGCTCTTTCAAGAAACGGGAGCGCAGGCTCTTAAGGTTGAAGGAAGCGGAGAGGTATTGCTAACAATTGAACACCTTGTGAGCGCCGGCATTCCTGTTGTAGGTCATATAGGACTTACACCACAATCGGTTCACGTACTAGGTGGATATAAAGTGCAAGGAAAGAGCGAAGAATCAGCGGAGCGGTTGATTGAAGAAGCCCTTCAAATCGAAGCTGCCGGTGCGATGGCGGTTGTGTTGGAGTGTGTCCCGAGACAGCTTGCTGAACTGATTTCAAGTGAATTGTCTATTCCGACGATCGGAATAGGAGCAGGTGCGAGTTGTGACGGACAAGTCCTTGTCTATCATGATATTTTGAAATACGGTGTGGATCGTCTTCCGAAGTTTGTAAAATCTTATTTTGACAGCAATCAACAATTAGGGGAAGCGGTGGCTTCTTATGTAAAAGAAGTGAAGTCAGGTCAATTCCCTGAAGAAAAACATACGTTTACGATGGATACAGATGCGTTACCGAAGCGGTAAGGAGAATAGGTAGATGGAAATCTTAACGAATATTGAAGATGTGCAAATAAAAACGGCCGAGTGGGTCAGAGAAGGGAAAACAATTGGTTTTGTACCAACGATGGGCTATCTTCATGAAGGTCATGAACGACTTCTCGAGGAAGCACGAAAAGAAAATGATCATGTGATTTTGAGTATCTTCGTAAACCCTTTACAGTTCGGTGAGAATGAGGATTTGGATCAATATCCACGAGATGAAGAACATGATACACTCATCGCAAAGAAATACGAGACAGATCTCGTCTTTCTGCCTCATAACGAGACGATGTATCCGCGTCCTATGTCGATGAACCTATCGGTTTCTAAAAGAGCAGACGTGTTATGTGGAAGAAGTCGCCCGGGTCATTTCGAAGGTGTAGTCACGGTCCTTACGAAGTTGTTTAATATCTGTCGTCCGACTCGTGCATACTTTGGCATGAAGGATGCTCAACAAGTCGCAGTGGTTGATGCTCTCATTCAGGACTTTAATATTCCTGTTACATTGAGACGTGTTCCGACCGTTCGTGAATCTGACGGGCTTGCGAAGAGTAGTCGTAATGTGAACCTTACGAGTCAAGAAAGAAGAGAGGCCCCGATGATTCAGGAAGCCCTCTATCTAGGAAGAAAACAAGTCGAGAACGGCACGAAAGACCCGATAGAAGTCATAAAGGCTACACGGCAGTTTCTTGACAGTCGAACTCGTGGTAAAATAGACTATATTGAGTTACTGTCTTATCCTGAGCTTGAACCGGTGACCGAGATTAATCAGACTGTCATCCTCGCTGCTGCTGTCTACTACGACCGCGCCAGGCTGATCGACAATGTAGTCTTTGATCAAACGGGGAAGCTCGAAATCGGATAATAAGGCAAGGAGGAGAACAGATGTTTCGCACCATGATGAAAGCCAAAATCCATCGTGCACGTGTAACAGAAGCCAATTTGAATTATGTTGGCAGTATAACGATTGATCAAAACCTTATGGACGAAGTGGGGATACTGCCTCATGAGAAGGTCCAAATTGTAAATAATAACAATGGAGCAAGGCTTGAAACCTATGTCATTGCTGGGGAGCGTGGAAGTGGAGTCGTTTGTTTGAATGGCGCTGCTGCTCGTCTTGTTCAACCGGATGATATTGTGATAATAGTATCGTATGCTATGCTTAGCGAAGATGAACTCGCTGATTTCAAGCCTAGAATCGCTCTGATGGGTGAAGGCAACAAGGTGGAGGAGATTGTCGAAGAGGAGCCGCCGTTAACGGCACTGCCTTATTAACTTCACAGCGAAAGATTAAGGATCTTAGCCTTGGTACGTTGGCAAGGTCCTTCCTTTTTGTCATCTAATTGAAACAATGTTGGGAAGGTAGAAAGAGGGGATCTCATGACAACATTTGCTATTGTAGATTTAGAAACAACAGGAAACGCAGCTTCTAAAGGAGATCGAATCATAGAAATCGGAATCGTCCTCCTAAGTGAAGATGGCGAAGTTCTTCAAGAATTTTCTTCTTTGGTTTATCCAGAAAGAGACATCCCCCCTTTTATTTCCTCTTTAACAGGCATTCAAGAGGAGGATGTACTCGACGCCCCTTTATTTTCGGAGGTTGTCGATGATATTTATCAACTTATGAAAAACAGTTACATCGTAGCTCACAATATTGAATTCGATTTGGGCTTTCTTAACGAGGAATTCAAGCGGTGTGGATACCCAGCTTTACATAATGCGTTCATTGACACGGTCGAATTATCAAGGATTATGTTGCCTATGGCGCCTTCATTTAAACTTGGACAACTCTCTGAGCAATTAGGGATGGGGCATGACCGTCCTCATAGAGCACTATCCGATGCACAGGCGACCACTGATTTATTTTCTTTCTTATTTGCTCGCCTAGCACAACTCCCTGAGAGGACGCTTCACTATCTATTGATGATTGAACCCAAATTGAAAAGTGAATTACGTCCATTCATCCAGGTTGCCATTGAAGAGAGAAGATACCAGTCAAAGAAAGACGAACCTTATGATCTGTGGCACGGAATTCCCGTAAAAGGCGTAAAACGACCAGCCACGTCAACCTACAAGAAACTCCCGCCTTTCGAAGAATGGATTCATGAAGTGTATGATTCTGAAAAAGGATTGTCCAATCTATTCGATGATTATGAATCAAGAGAAGGACAAAAAGAAATGAGTGTATCCATATATCGGGCACTCACGGAGGAGAACCATGCTTTAATTGAAGCGGGTACAGGAACGGGGAAATCTGTAGCCTACTTATTAGCCGCTTCTTATGTAGCTCTTCAGAAGGGACGGAGGCTCTTAGTCACAACTCATACAACAGCCTTGCAAAAACAACTGTTAGAAGAGGAGATTCCTCGAATCGAAAAGTTGTTTCATCGTCCGATCCAAGCGGTTTTGTATAAGGGAAGAGGCCATTACATCAGCCTTGTTCACTTTGCGTATGAACTTGAGCACTCTTCACAGGACAACTATGATATCGCATTGACTAAAGCCATGATTCTAGTGTGGTTGACAGAAACGACGACAGGAGATGTAGATGAAATTCAGCTTCCGTCAAATGGAAGACAGTTCTGGCACAAAGTGTCCTCCGAACAATCGACCAAAACGGTACATCTTCATGTGGGGGAAGCATCCTTTTATGATTGGGCTAGGAAAAAAGCAGAAAAAGCCGATTTGATTATTTCGAACCATGCCTTGTTCAGCTTGGATATCATGAGTGAAGAGGAACGACTGCCTGTATATGACCATGTCATTATTGATGAAGCTCACCACCTCGAAGCTGTTGCCAGTCGTTATTTCGGTGTGCAGTTCAATTATCGTGAATTGCAGCGTCAACTTAGTCAGCTGACAGAACTTTATCAACGAAAGGTGTACAATGGCTTGGGATTGCCAGAGGATTTCTTCAAGGAAATCTCTAAATGCCAAAAGATTGTGGACGTTGCTAAAGAAGAGTTGAATCAATGGTCCAGGTATATGTTTCAACATCTGAAAAGAAGGCAGAGGCGAGATAAATCATCGAAAAGCGATTTAGGTCGGCTTCAACAATCCTTTCAAGACGATCTGTCGGACCCCTTCTTTAGAACATCTAAAGATATGTGCGATAGATTTTTAAGTTCATTGCGTCAATTGATGCACGGTATGGAGCGGATGCACAACCACTTGGCATTGACCTCGAAACTTGTGGATGATTCTTCTGTTGCAGTGCTGTTATCGCGAGTGGAAGGACAAGTCAGTTTTTGCAGGCAGGTCATCGAGCGGTTGGACCGATACTTCACGATCGATGCAGAGTCTAGCGCCAAGTGGTTAGAGGTTGAAGGAGAAGGGGCATCCAACGCTGTCTATTTATTCAGCGAACCGCTCGATGTGGCAGATCGGTTGAATAAGCAACTTTTTCAGAAGAAAAAAAGTGTCATATTGACAAGTGCTACCTTGTCGACGAATCAGTCCTTTGAATATGTGAAAAGGGCCATCGGTCTATCCGGTTCGCCACGCTTGAAAGAAAAAGTCATTGCCTCACCCTATGCGTTTGACGAACAGGTAAGGGTTATGGTTCCCGACGACTTCCCAGATATCAGAAAGCATCCAGAAGAATATATCCACGCCATCAGTGAAGCCATTTATTCTATGGCCTATGTTACGAAAGGGCGGATGCTTGTTCTGTTTACTTCTTATGAGATGCTGAGGAAAACCTACGCTTTGTTAAGAGAATTCATTGACCCAGAGGAGTTTATGATTTTTGCACAAGGGGTTTCCAGTGGGAGCCGTGACCGATTGAAGAAGAATTTCCAGGCTTTTGATCAAGCCATATTGCTTGGGACGAGTTCCTTCTGGGAAGGGGTCGATATCCCGGGGGATGACCTATCTTGTCTGATGATGGTCAGACTTCCCTTTCAACCACCTGATCAACCTTTGCAGTCGATGCAAGACCGCAAGTTGAAAGAAGAAGGGAAGAATCCCTTCATGGAAAGGTCATTACCACATGCCATTCTTCGCTTTAAACAAGGTTTCGGTCGATTGATTCGTTCGAGTACAGATCGTGGTGTGGTCTTTATTTGTGATCAACGTATTATGGAGGCGCGCTATGGAAAGTATTTCTTATCATCGATTCCCAAAGTTCCTGTCTCGTATAAGTCGACACGTGATTTGATTGTTGAGATGGAAGAGTGGATGTAATCTCGCGAGTTTTTATCAACATGTCAAGATTTCCTGTTATAATGTAGAGCGAGTAGAATGGATCAATACTTAAGGTTCTGGGAGGAAGTAGCATGTCCAACAAAATGGAAACACTATCAACCGTACGAATACAAAAGACTGATGACTTATATAAAGTGGTCGACACGTTGAATCGAACATTAAAAGATCAAAATCTTATGTTTGGGATGGCACTTGATGAAGAAGATGACGAAACTGCAGTCTTCACCATTTACCGTACCTGATTGGGTGAAGTGGACGGCGATCATCACTAGCATCCTCTTCGTACTTGGGTTGTCTTTGAGTATCTGGATCTATATCGATGTGTACCATGACCGCACTAGTTCTCATGCACAGGCAACAACGCTTGTTTTAGAAAAGACAGAGCTTGAGACAATTGATGACGTGTCCGTTTACCATGGTAAGGAAACGGTACATATCATGGAGGGAGCAGTCGGCAATGGTCGTTCTGCACTCGTGTATGTTCAGGTAGATGACCAAAAAGTATTAAACGTAATCCAGGACGAGGATTACCTATCCATTTCAGAAATGAAGGATATCTGGAAAGAAGAATGCGATGGTTGTGCATTTAGAGATATCCAATATGGATATGAAGAGGGTGAACCCGTTTTTGAGATTACGTATATCGATCAACAGGATCGTTATGTATTTAATTATTACGGTTTGGACGGACAATCATTCGATCAAAGATTTGCCTTCAAACAGAATCAATAAATAAAAGGAGTGAAGGGAATGCAACTAGCTAATCGTGTACAATCATTAACACCATCCAGTACGCTTGCCATCACAGCTCAAGCTAAAGCATTAAAAGCGGAAGGGTATGATGTCATCGGGCTTGGAGCAGGAGAGCCGGACTTTAATACTCCTGATTATATTTTAGATGCAGCCAAAAGAGCTATGGATGAAGGATTAACCAAATACACCCCGGCCGGTGGAATCCCTGAATTAAAAAATGCGATCACAACCAAATTGAAAAGGGATCAACAATTGACCTACACGAATGAACAAATCATCGTGACAACAGGAGCGAAACATGCGTTATACACGTTGTTTCAAGTTTTATTGAACAAAGGGGATGAAGTGATCGTTCCTGCTCCATACTGGGTCAGCTACCCTGAACAAATCAAATTGGCAGAAGGATCCCCGGTGATTGTTGCGGCAGAGGAATCCAACGCATTTAAAATCACACCTGAACAACTGAAAAAGTCCATCACAGAGAGAACACGCGCTGTGATTATCAACTCACCAAGTAATCCGACAGGCATGATGTACTCAAAAGAAGAACTTGAGTCCATTGGTCAAGTTTGCCAAGAACACGACTTGCTTATTATCTCGGATGAAATTTATGAAAAATTGATTTACACAGACGAACAGCACGTGTCAATTGCTGAGCTGTCTGATGACTTGTATGATCGTACCGTTATTATTAATGGTGTATCCAAGTCCCATTCCATGACAGGATGGAGAATCGGATTTGCAGCAGGACCGAAAGACATCATTAAAGCGATGTCCAATATGGCTTCCCATTCGACATCCAACCCTACTAGTATTGCGCAGTACGCAGCCCTTGCTGCTTATACGGGAGATGAAAAAGCGGTAGATGAGATGAGGACCGCGTTCTCTGAACGACTGGATGCCCTTCATCAAATGCTCGTTGACATTCCTGGAATAGAGTGTGTGAAGCCATCTGGTGCCTTTTACTTATTCCCAAATGTGAAAAAAGCTGTGGAGCAGTGTGGTTTCAAGGATGTTGACGCGTGGGTGAAAGCTCTATTAGATGAAGAGAAAGTAGCGCTCGTTCCTGGCTCAGGTTTCGGTTCGCCGAATAATGTCAGATTGTCCTATGCAACTTCGCTCGAACAACTAGAAAAAGCGGCAAATCGGATTAAACGTTTTGTCGAAAATCATCAATCTTAAAAGTTATGCTGGAGGTATTATTGTGAAAACAACGATTTCTGAAGTATCAAAGTACGTGGGAGAAGAAGTCACGATAGGCGCGTGGCTGGCAAATAAGCGATCAAGCGGAAAGATTGCATTTTTGCAGTTGCGAGATGGAACAGGCTTCATGCAAGGCATTGTCGTGAAAGCTGATATCGGTGAAGAGAAGTTTACTGAAGCGAAGGGCCTGACACAGGAATCATCTTTATATGTAACAGGTACGATCGTGGAAGATACTCGTTCTCCACTTGGGTTTGAAATGCAGGTGACAGATTTCGAATTGATCCATGAAGCCGTAGATTATCCGATCACACCGAAAGAACACGGAACAGAATTCCTAATGGATCATCGTCACCTGTGGTTGCGCTCAAAGCGTCAACATGCGGTAATGAAAGTTCGGAACGAAATCATCCGTTCTACGTATGAATTCTTTAATGACAACGGTTATACGAAAGTAGATCCTCCAATCTTGACGGGATCCTCTGCAGAAGGAACGACAGAATTATTCCATACGAAATATTTTGATGAAGATGCTTACTTGTCTCAAAGTGGACAGCTTTACATGGAAGCTGCGGCTATGGCCTTCGGGAAAGTATTCAGCTTTGGACCTACATTCCGTGCGGAAAAATCGAAGACACGTCGACACTTGATTGAATTTTGGATGATTGAACCAGAGATGGCATTCATGGATCATGAAGATAGTTTAGAGGTTCAGGAGCAATATGTTTCTCACGTTGTTCAATCCGTTCTACAAAATTGTAAAATTGAACTCGATACGCTGGAAAGAGATACGGAGAAGCTAGAGAAAATAAAAGCTCCATTCCCGCGAATCAGCTACGATGATGCCATTCAGTTGGTAAAAGAAAAAGGATTTGACGACATCGAGTGGGGCGAGGATTTCGGTGCTCCTCACGAAACGGCGATTGCCGAAGCTTTTGATATGCCTGTATTCATTACCAATTATCCAGCTGATATTAAAGCATTCTACATGAAGCCAGATCCTAAGCGTCCAGAAGTTGTGTTATGTGCCGACTTAATCGCCCCGGAAGGTTATGGGGAGATCATTGGCGGATCTCAGCGAATTGATGACTTAGAATTGATGCAGCAGCGTTATGAAGAGCATGACCTTACAGGAGATGCCTACAGATGGTACCTACAATTACGCGAGTTCGGAAGCGTTCCACACTCCGGGTTCGGACTGGGACTTGAGCGCACGGTTGCCTGGATTTCTGGAGTCGAACACGTTCGTGAAACGATTCCATTCCCACGTCTATTGAATCGTCTTTACCCTTAAGGAAACGATACAAAGAGGAAACACCGATTCGCACTGTGTGCCATCGGTGTTTTTTTCCTACTCTATCATCATGAGAAAAAAGAGGTGAGTTCAAGTGGGTAAATTTCAAAGCTTTCAACAAGTGATCGACCAACAACTATCCATCCCTTCACAGTTGTTCATGAAATACACATCGCTCGGGATTGATGAACAAGAACTTGTATTACTGTTGCAAATTCATCGTTTTAGAAGTGGAGGCAATGACTTCCCGACACCCGAAGAGCTGGCTGAAACTGTCACCTTATCAAGCGAAGACTGTTCAAAAGCGTTAAGGCGTTTGATTCAGAAGCAAATGCTTGCGATTGAACAAAAAAAGAATGAACAGCAGATTTTGATTGAAGCGTACTCCTTAGAACCGTTGTGGGAGAAGCTATTTACGATAACGAAGACACCTAACCATCAACCATCCTTTGACGAGAATATCTTTCCACTGTTCGAACAGGAATTCGGTCGTCCACTTTCCCCGTTCGAGATTGAAACCATCAGTATTTGGTTAGATGAAGACGAACAATCCCCAGCCTTGATCAAAGCGGCCTTAAGGGAGGCTGTACTGATGGGAAAGTTGAATTTCAAATATATAGATCGAATTCTAAGGGAATGGTCGAAGAAAGGTGTGCGAACGGTAGAGCAGGCGCGTGAACATGGCAAACAGTTCCGACAAGGCTCTCAGATGAAAAAGACGCAACCCAGTCAAAAACGGGATGTATCCTTATACTACAATTGGTTAGAGGACGATTCATAAGGGGAGTATTGTCATGTTAAACAAACAGCAAATCCGATATTGTTTAGATGTGTTTGAAAAGATGTACCCAGAAGCAGAGTGTGAGTTGAATCATACCAATCCATTTGAACTGCTTGTTGCTGTTGTGCTTTCCGCACAAGCGACCGATGCCTTAGTGAATAAGGTGACACCAGGCTTGTTTGAAAAGTACAAAACACCCGAGGATTACGTGTCAGTCTCGTTAGAGGAGTTGCAGCAGGATGTGAAACGGATCGGTCTCTACCGAAACAAAGCAAAAAACATCCAAAAACTTTCGCAGACGTTGATCGAGTCATATGATGGACAGGTACCTCGAACGAAGGAACAATTGGAAAGCTTAGCGGGTGTTGGGCGAAAAACAGCAAATGTCGTAGCCTCCGTTGCTTTCGATGAACCGGCGATTGCGGTGGATACACACGTGGAGCGTGTTTCCAAAAGGCTTGGCATTTGCCGCTGGAAGGATTCCGTACTAGAGGTAGAAAAGACATTAATGAGAAAAATACCCGAAAGTGAGTGGAGTGTAACACATCATCGGATGATTTTCTTTGGTCGGTATCACTGTAAAGCACAGCGTCCGAATTGTGAAGAGTGTTCTCTATTGACTCTATGTAGAGAAGGACAGAAAAGGATGAAAAAGAAAGCTCATTCAAAGTAGTCTTTTGAATCAATTAAAAAGGTACGATCAGCAGTCTAGCTGATCGTACCTTTTTTGTTTCTTTCTCTTTAGGCTGCCTGATCGTCAGTGTTTGTATCGTCGCCCGTATTTTGGGAGTCGTCGTCATTGCCACTGCCACCGTCGTCAGAGCCATTGTTGTTATTTCCACTGTCGTCCGTGTCATCATTTTCATTGTTATTGCTTCCATTATTTCCGTTATTGCCAGAACCTGAGTCGTCTTGCTCATCAGACTCATCATTATTTTGATTTTCATCTTCATTGTTCTGGTCTTCATTTTCTTCATTGTCTTGCTCGTCGCCTTGATCCGGATTTTCCTCTTCTATTTCACCTGTCTGAACTTGCACCGTTACTGGATCACTGCTTTGTGCATTTCCATCCGTACTGATGGCTGATACAGCAAATTGATAATTAGCTCCAAGTTCAACATTTTCAATGTTCAAGGAGGTCTGTTCGGTCGTGGTCAACTCTGTTGGCTGGCCACCGTTCACTGACACATCAACACGGTAAGACACATTTTCTGAGTCCCCGTAAGCCCAACTGAGGTTGATGGACTGCGTATCGAGATTGAATGTTCCAGATAATTGTTGAACAGGATCAAGCTTTTGATACTGCTTAGATACTTTGGACGGTTGATTATCGACATGGAATAGCTCCGTCACAATTTGACTTCCTGGCGTGTAGGAGCTTGGAAGTTTCGCTGGACGGGAACCTTCTTCTACATCTACCCAAACAGCTGAATCAGGTTTCGTGAAGTCTGGTGTGTCGATTCCTTGCGATAACTCATCCATCAACGGTTGAAATATCTGCTTCGGAATATCTTTCCCAGCTTGTGATAATCCAGTGTTAATATCCGTATAACCGGTCCATATTGAAATAGAATAGTTGGTTGTATAGCCATTGAACCAAGAGTCAGGTGCAATGTCATCTCCATTCTCAAGGACCCTGTTCGTTGTTCCTGTTTTACCTGCTTCAGGAAGCCCTTGTACATTGGCACGTCTTCCTGAACCTTCTGACATTGTTGTTTGAAGCATGTTTGAGATCATAAATGCGGTGTAGCTACTCATTGCTGACTTGGATTCGGGTATGGTATCTATTGTTTCTTGACCCGGTACCTCGATTTTACGTACAGCATAAGGCTCATTGTAAACACCTTCATTACCAAAAGCTGCATAGGCACCCGCCATTTGAACAGGAGTCACATTGGTATCTCCACCTCCGATTGCATCGATCGGGAGGACACGACCTTCTGTAAAGTCAATGCCTAGACCCTCGGCAAAGCCTTTAGCACGGTCCATACCTACTTCTTGCATAGTCTTCATAGCTGGTATATTCAATGAGCGACTCAATGCATATCTTGCAGAGACCCAACCTCTATATTGATTATCAAAGTTATTGATTTCTTTTCCATTGATTTCGTATGGTTCATCTAAAATTTGGTGGTAAGTAGACATTTTGTCGTACTCAATTGCAGGACCATATGACATGATCGGTTTGAAAGTTGAACCAGCTTGACGTTCAATTTCTGTCGCAAAGTTGAACTGGGACGTTTGATAATCACGTCCGCCCCCAATAGCTCGAATGGCTCCCGTTTTGGTATCTGTAACAGCAACTCCTGATTGGATCGACTCATCTGGCCACGCAATCGGACCTTCGTTACTTAACATCCGTTGGACAGATTGCTGGGCATCTGGGTCAAGGGTCGTGTAGATTTTAAGCCCATCTTTAAAGATCTCTGCTCCATCCATTTTTTCTCGTACTTCTTCTTGGACTCGATCAATGAATGCGTCATATGGCGTACGTTCGCGAGAATCTTGGGTCACGAGTAAATCTTCTACGTTTGTTTGTTTCGCTTCGTCTGCTTCTTGTTGTGTTATTTTTCCATGTTGAACCATCAAACTTAGTACAGTTTGCATTCGATCTTGAGCAAGGTCAGGATTTTCAAATGGATTGTAACCAGACGGACGTTGGGGCAATCCAGCTAATAGTGCAGCTTCTGGTAACGTCAATTCCTCAAGATTCTTTTTTCCGAAATAGGTGTCGGCCGCTTCGGCAACACCGTAAGCTCTGGCACCGTAATATATTTTATTTAAATACATTTCTAAGATCTGTTCTTTTGAATAGTCTTGGTCCAATTTGATGGCCAAATACTGCTCTTGAACTTTTCTTTCTAATGTTTTTTCCTCAGATAAGAACGACCTTTTGATGACTTGTTGCGTGATGGTAGAAGCACCTTCAGCTCCGAAACCTTCGGTAATGTTCGCCCATACTGCTGCAACAATTCTTCTGAAATCGATACCTATGTGGTCATAGAAACGAGCGTCTTCGGTTGCTATGACCGCGTCCTTTACTAGTTGAGGGATTTCATCGTAAGTGACTTTCGTCCGTTTCTCGGAGCCGGATAAATCGGCAACCAGATTATCATTCATATCGTACACTTTAGAAGAATAAGGATCTGATAATTGCGATTCGTCAAGTTCGGGAGCGCTTGATACATAGTATGCGAACAAGCCACCGCCTCCTAGAACAAGTAGAATACCTAATATAAATAATGTCATGAAAATCTTCTTAATTCTTGGCTTGTTTTTTCCTTTTTTAGAAGCCTTCATCTGTTTTTTTCTTGCTGTTCTTGATTGGCTTTCATTCGCCATTGGTCTTTCCTCCAATTCAAAAGTAGAGCTTATCTAATGCTTTCACGTAGTCGACTCGAGCTTGATAATGAAAAGGGATGAGAATGCCCTTTTCTTGAACCTTATCATAAGGGATCGACTTTCTGCCACCATCCCATTGGCCATCCCAGTACGTGAATACGGTGGGGGAAGGAAGGAGATACACCTCATCGTGTGGGGTGAATTTAATGATCAAGAAAACAATACCTCCGTGTTCTTGAACGGCTTTCATATGATCGATTTGATGCTGATGAATATTGCTTAAGGGAAAGGAGGTTTTGTTTTTTGTTTCCTTCGCTTCAAAGTCAATATACCTACTACGATAAACTCCATTAAAGTCTGTTGTTGAAGCCTGTTTAAAGTAAGCTTCCTTAATGACAGCAGCACTTCGTTTCGGGTAGTTTACGTTCACGATTTGAACAGGTGTCGGTTTTTTATGAACGACAGCAATGCCCTCTCGTAAATAGTAAGCATTCGTTTCGTTGATATCTTCCTCGAGTGTCATTCCTCGATTACTGAAATCAGGTTTTTGTTTTTGATTCAGTTTCAATGTTTTCGTGGTGCGCTTGCCGTTAGGATAATTCAACGGATTCTCCCTCCCTATTTCCATGAGAGTATCATATCAAAAAAATACCGCTTAGCCTATCCATATCGCTCAATAATATTAGACGTTCGACGATGGAATAGGTTTCATTTTTTATCAATTTTTAAAGGGAGTTATCCAGAATACAGTTAGGGAATTCGTTTTTTTTCGACTATTTTTGGGGGCGTTTAAGAAAAAGCTGCTGCTATGTGGACATAGCAGCAGCTTTAACTTTCATTCTATACTCACGTTGCCGGACAATCTTCGCCAGCAAGTTTCGGGTTATCCGTCTTAGCCGGTGTCGGCTGTTTTTTCTTTGGTTGCTTTTTCTTCGGCATTATAGAAGCCCCTCTTCATCGGAGTTTTTTGACTTTATTTGTTGCATTACTTCTAGTCTTGTCATCCTTAAAGGAGTTATGCATGGAACATCGAAATTAGAACGTACCATAAAAAGGGGGAGATCGTTTTGGTGAAAAATCGTTCACTAACACACAATGAATTTGAAGAGCAACTGTTTCAGTTCAAAGAGAAGGTCGGTTTGCTTGAACGCCGTTTATCCTTGAAGGCGGATGAGGTTGTTTTTACCATGGCCGTCTCTCATCGTAAGCAAATCGATCAACTGAAAGATGAAGTATTTCAATTAAGGGAAGAGCTGAAGCAAGTTAAGAAACAACAAAAAAATCAATTGCTTGATGACGTGGTCCGTAAACAACGAACGATCGTTTGAAACATTGCTGACGTGGAGGAAGTCATGATAAGGTTAAGGTAAAAAAGGGATGAATTGAGTTGCCATTAGTAAAGCTGACCGAACAATTAAAAACACTGATTGATGAGCGTCACCATCATTTTATAAATACAGAAGGACCAATTGATAAATCGGACCGTTCCTTTTTTGAACAGGTGAAAAAAGAAACGTCACCTATGTTTGAAATGAATCTTTCGTGGAGGGACGAGGCGGAAGCATTCGTTAAAGACCGGAGGGCAAGTGTGCATCCGAACCAAGTGAAATCAACACATGAAAACATCGATATGATCATATTGCATAGTTATTACTTAGATGTTGATCTTAAGCGTTTTAAGGAACTTCATCAATCCGCTCATTACGTGTTGGACATGATTCTAGATGACAGTAAAGAGTAACAATATGAAGTTGGAACGAATAAAGAGTACCCGCGGAGCTGCTTTCGGTTCTTCCAAGATGAGTAGGGAGGGAGCGTGGACACGTCTTTCTTTCCAGAGACCTATTTAACAGCCTAAAAAGGACGAAATCCATTGGATTTCGTCCTTTTCTATTTGGAAAAATGCTTAATTTTCAGAGCTTAATTTCTGTACTTTTTGTTTCCCCGTGATCTTAGCGATGATCAAGTAGAATGTTGGCACGAGTAATAACGTGAGTACAGTTGAGAATAGCAAGCCCGACACGATCGAAATGGCTAAGGGCTTAAATAGTACATCTCCAGTGAAGATGATCGGTGTCAAGGCAGCAATGGATGTCAATGATGTTAGGACAATCGGGCGAATTCTTGCACGTCCAGCTTCGATGACTGCTTCGACAGTGGATCCATAGCTCTCTCTATTCTGCTCAATGAATTCAACGAGAATGACCGAGTTCCTTACAACGATCCCGGATAAGGACACGATACCTAGTGTAGCAAGAAAGCTTAATGGTTCACCTGTAACAAACAAGCCGACAATTGCACCCGTCACAGCTAAGAATACAGTACCTGTGATGAGTAGTGGCATGAGCAATGAATTGAATTGCAAGGCAATCGTCAAATAAATCAAGAACAATACGATGACAAACAGTTTTGATACCTCAATGAAGAATTCCGTTTGTGCATCCGTTTGACCGCTTTCGACAATGGAATATCCATCAGGCAATTGTTCAGTAAATGAATCGACAATCTCATTCGCTTCGGTCGTGAATGTCTGGCTCTCCCCATCCATTGGGTAGGCGTCCAAGGTTATGGTTCGCTCTCCATTCAAGTGAGGAATGGCGCCGATTTTTTGTTGCTCCTCCGTCGTAATCACTTCATCGAGTGTAAGTGTCGTAGGAGGCTGGTTCGTCTGGCGTTCTGCGGATGCAACGATTTCAAGTTCATTCAAATTCACACCTTCAGTGTCTCCATCGTCTAGTAGCACTTGAATTGGTAAACGATCAACACCATTATCGAATGTACCGAGTGGTATTCCAGTATTCGCGAGTTGTAGCTGGGATGTCACTTGATCGATGGATATGCCATTTTCGGCAAGTAAATCTCGGTCTGGGTTGTATTCGATAAACGGCTGATCGGTGGAAGAATTCAACGTCACGATTTCCGTGGTGTCTAATGATTCAATTTCTTCCTTCAATTGGTTTGCCTGCTCGATCAAAGGATCAACTTCTGGTCCTTGAATCTTGACTTGAACAGGCGGGGAGGGTGGAGGACCAGATACGATAGTCTCTAGGAAAATGTCAGCCCGGTTATATTCCTCTCGTAGCTCATTCTCCCATTCATTGATAAACTCCGTTGCACTAGTTGAGTCTCTATCAATACGGACAAGTAGCTGTCCAGTATTCTCACCACTTCTTGTCAAGCCTGAACTGAAGATGTTAGGAAGCCCAGAACCGGTATAAACGGCGGTTTCAGTAATGTCATCTTCTTGGTTCAATAAGAACTCTTCCATCGACACTAATTGATCTTGCGTTTCTTCAATCGGAGTACCTTGAGGATATTCAACTGAAATCGTCACCTCAGGTCGATCCGCGGCCGGGAAAAATTCAAATGGGATCCGGATGGCTAATGTAGCAAGTAAAGCGCATATGAGTAATCCTGAGATTGAAGTCAACCACGGGCGTTTTGTCGTTTTTGGCAATATACGATCAGCATAAAGTCGCTCGAGCCCATTGAACAGACCGCCGAGAAGACCTTGCTTCGATTTTGTTTGTTTCTTGGCTCTTCTTTTTCTGGCAAATTGGACGGTTGGGATCAAGGTCAAGGAAATGACGGTAGAAGCAACAACCGTAAAGATAAGCACAGAAGGTAAAGCACGAATAAAGTCTCCGTTTGTGCCTGACAAGAACGTTAGCGGTAAGAAGCTGAAAATAATCATCAATGTTGATGTAATAATCGACTTGCCGACTTCTCTAACGCCTTTAATCGTACCTTCTAAAGGTCCATCGCCGAGCTGGAATCTTCGTTGAATATTGTCATTAACTACAATGGCGTCATCTACAAGTATCCCGATCGCAATAATCATTCCGATAACGGAGATTTGGTTTAAGTCAACGCCGACATATGGTAAGGGAATTAAGCCTATGATGATCGAGATGGGTATAGCTAACGCCACAAGCAATGCTGAGGAGATAGGTAATCCCAAAATCATAATGACAATGACCGCGATCAATGAAATGGAGAAAGAGCTGATCAAGTTGCTGAACACTTCTTCAATGATTGTACTTTGTGTATAGAATTGTTCAACAGATATAGTATCGGGCAACTCTTCAGACAGTCCATCGAGTTTTGATGTGATTTGCTCTTGCAAAGCGGAAATATTGACGCCTTCCTCAGCTAATACGGTAATCGAAAGGGCCACCTGGTTTTCATAAGTGATTAAGTCTTGCGCATCTTTATTTTCAATAGATATTGTACCGACATCGGAAAGGGTAACGTTTTCACCATCCGCTGCTGTGCCGATGTTCAGGGAAGACAGCTCTTCTATATCGGAATACTTGTTGAAGAGAAGTTGATATATGGTTTCATTCTCTTGTTCTGTACCAATCGCCGAAGGGGCAATTTCATTTTGAATTGTTGAAATGACCGTAAAAGGAGCAATTTGATTGTTTTGTAATTCCTCATTATCCAACGATACTGTCACTTCTTGTTCTGGTAATCCTTTTATGAGAAGAGATTCGACTCCTGCGATGTCCGTCAACTCAGATTTCCATGTATCGATTTGCTCCCTGAATTCGTATAGCGTTTCTCGTTCTTCTGCTAGCAAATGGTAGGAAGCAACAGCTGACGTTGTAACATCTGTGTTGATCGACGGATCCTGCACTTGTTCAGGGAATCCTCTTGAAACGTCCGAAACGATTTGACGTATTTTAGAATTGACCGTCGTACGATCTACATCTCCACTGAGAGTGGCCGTAATAGAGCCAAATCCTGTAGTAGATGCTGAGGTGACCTCGTCAATACCTTGTACATTCAATAGTTGGGACTCGATCGGATTAGTCACCGTTCGTTCGACTTCTTCTGGTGTAGCACCAGGGTAGACTGTAGAAATCGCCGCAACATTGACGTTGATTTCTGGAATTTCCCGTTTAGGGAGTTGTAGATAAGTAAATACGCCAGTAAATATGAGCAATGCAATAAATACCCACACAATTTTTTTGAATTCTAATAATTTTGCCATTCAACTTTCCTCCTTGATCGTAATTAAATTAAATGCTGTATCAAGTATAAGTATTTTTGACACTTGTGTCATTTATTTAATCTCTTCAATGTGTTATTTGTTTCTCATTATGAAATCGCTTTACAAGGTTGGAGAATTCCTATATAATTAGCATCCCAATTGAAAGGGAGGGCACCGAAATGAATCAACAGCAACTTATTCAAGAAGCCAAACAAATAAGAGAACGTGCGTACACACCATATTCCAAATTCCCTGTAGGCGCTGCGTTACTAACAGAAGATGGCACCTTATTTACAGGATGTAATATAGAGAATGCCGCTTATCCCGTAACGTGTTGCGCGGAACGTGTAGCCATTTTTAAAGCGATTTCTGAAGGTTACCATCGTTTTTCACAAATCGCCGTTGTAGCGGATACGAAAAGACCAGTCCCACCATGTGGCTCTTGCAGACAAGTCATGAGTGAGTTTTTCGATTCAAATGTCATGATTCACACTTCGAATTTGAATGGAGAAACGAAATCTCTGCCAATGAATGAACTTCTACCATTTTCTTTTGCTGCATCGGATTTACCAGAGGAAGAATAGAGAAGTGAAGACTGTATGAGAGTACAGTCTTTTTTTATATGTCTTTTTCGAAATCGCTCCATATATGAATGACTTCAAATCGCACGATTTCCATTCATTTTACTCAGATACATACGTAAGCAATCATAAGGACAGCAAAAAATGCCTATTATTGATGATATCGCCCAGTACATCTGACTCTTTTGTGACATACGCTGATAAAGACTAATAGTTAAGGAGTGAAGTTTGTATGCACCATCAATCAATGAAAGGCCCTCAGGCACACTCTTGTCAGCGTCGTCCAATTGTTTGTCCGATGCAGCATTGTGTTGTAGATCAATACTTTGTAGAGAATCAAGATTATATTCATCCCACTCATGTCTTAGTGAGAAACAACAACTTATTGAACAACTACCATTACTTCCCGTATATGATGTCAGAGCAAGATACTTTCCGCACACAAGATTACAATTTCCCTCAAGGATCATCTCCAGACTACGATTGGATGCAATATGCTTCTCCGCAGGAAATGGAACAATTCCAAATGATGAACCAACCACAAGGACAAATGCCAATGCAGGGTCAAATGCCGATGCAGGGTCAAATGCCAATGCAAGGACAGATGCCAATGCAGGGTCAAATGCCGATGCAGGGACAAATGCCAATGCCGATGATGCCGGAAGACGGCATGATGGAATAAGAAGTAAAAGCCGCAACTCCGTGTTGTGGCTTATTTCGTTTTTTAATAAGATAAAGGGAGAGGATGTGAGATGAGATGAAAACACTCGTTGTGACAGGTTATAAACCTATAGAAATGGGCATATTTAAATCAAACGATCAGAAAATCGAATTCGTAAAAGAAACGATCAAGAGGCGGTTGATTTCTTTTATAGAAGAAGGGCTGGAGTGGGTACTTCTATCAGGGCAGATGGGAGTCGAATTATGGACGGCACAGGTTGCGCTTGATTTGAAGGATGAGGGGTATGACTTGAAAATGGGAATCCTTCCCCCGTTTGAAAACCAGCAAGAACGTTGGCCAGAGGATATTCAAACCATTTATGAAGAAGTCACGATGCTAGCAGATTTTTTTCAACCGGTCTATAAAAAAGGTTATGATGGTCCTTATCAATTTCGGGCAAAAGATCAATTTCTTGTCGATCATTCAGATGCTTCACTGGTACTATTTGATGAAGAAACGGATGGTAGTCCGAAATATTTCCTGAAAATAGCGAAAGAAAAGCAGGAGAAGTCTGATTATCCTATCCTATACATAACACCTATGGATCTTGAGGAAACGGTCGAAGAAATGAGAATGTCTGATCCTGATTACTGGAGTCAATGAGCTTGCGTCATGAAGACAATTGACATTTCACCCATGTTTTGAAAAAATGGTTGTAATGTGGTAAACAGAGGTGATTTAATAATGAGCGATGAACAGTATCAGTTAACGAGTAAAGAGATCCTTGAAAAAGATTTTAAAACGTCCATGCGTGGATATAACCAAGAAGAAGTCGACGAGTATTTGGATTTGATTATTCAGGATTATGATCGATTCAGCCAAGAGATTGAACGATTACAACATGAGAATGATCGGTTAATAAAGATGTCTGCTAGAGAAATGCCAGCACGAGCAAAGCCGTCGAATACGAATAACCATCAAGTGAATTATGATATTTTAAAGCGTGTGTCGAATCTAGAAAAAGCTGTATTCGGTAAAAAATACGCAGATGAGTAACCAATTATTTCCCTGTGACAAACATGAAGACGTCTGATATACTATGTAAGTGCGTTTAACGGACGTTTACAACATTTGAATACTTGGGTAATCGCTGTATGACTCGATCATGCAGAGGAAAGTCCATGCTCGCACAGGCTGAGATGTCTGTAGTGTTCGTGCCTGACGAAACCATAAGTCAGGGTAGCTTAAAGCTAACGGCAGGGAAAATTCCTACGTCTTCGGATAGGGAATGAATACCTTGAAAGTGCCACAGTGACGGAGCCAAAATAGAAATATTTTGGGTGGAACGAGGTAAACCCCACGAGCGAGCAACCCAAAATTAGGTAGGGGCACTCTTCTATAGGGAAATGAACCGACGAAGAGGTCGTCAATCGACAGATAGATGATTACCACCGGAGTACGAGGTTGACCGCCGTTTGCAGTACGAAGGAACAGAACATGGCTTACAAAGTATTCAAAGGTCATTCATGATTGCACAAAACACCCTTCTGAAAAGTCTTAATTCTTTTTAGGAGGGTTTTTTACTACTTTAGAAAAGATGAATGGGCATATTAACGCTAAAAACCGTATCCTCGGCCGGGTAAACGACGGGATAGGATGCGTGACTAGTCATGACCTATTACATAGTTTAAAACGGAGGGGTACCCATGCCACAAAAAGTAACACTGATCGCTACGGCAGCAATGGGGCTTGAAGCCATTGTAGGAAAAGAAGTAAAGGCGCTTGGTTATGAAGATATACAAGTAGAGAATGGACGGGTGATCTTCACGGCTGATGTTTCAGCGATTCCAAGGGCGAATCTTTGGCTTCGTACAGCAGACCGCGTCAAGTTGTTAGTCGGCAAGTTCAAAGCTACAACATTTGATGAACTTTTTGAAAATACAAAAGCCTTACCTTGGGAACAATTCATCTCAGAAGATGGGGAGTTCCCTGTTGTCGGGAAGTCGGTCAAATCTAAATTGTATAGTGTTCCCGATTGTCAATCGATTGTTAAAAAAGCAATCGTTGAGAGGTTGAAGCAAAAGTACGGCATTGCTTCTTGGTTGCAAGAGAGTGGCGCTTTTTATCGAGTCGAAATTGCGATTCATAAAGATGAAGCTTTGCTCACTTTAGATACGTCCGGGAGTGGTCTACATAAGAGAGGGTATCGTGTAGGACAAGGAGAGGCTCCTTTGAAGGAAACCATGGCTGCGGCGTTAGTGCAAATCACCAATTGGCAACCAGATGAACCGTTTGTCGACCCGTTTTGCGGATCCGGAACCATTGCGATTGAAGCGGCGCTTATCGGCCAAAACATAGCTCCTGGCTTTAACCGAGAGTTTGCTTCTGAGGGGTGGGGTTTTATCCCTCAAAAAGTTTGGGATGATGCCTTTCAAGAGGCGGAAGAATCCGCGAATTACGATCAGCCCCTCAAGATTACAGGTTCAGATATCGATCCCGATTTGATTCAAATTGCAAAGAAAAATGCGTTAGAAGCGGGTCTTGGTGATTTGATTACCTGGAAGCAAATGCAGGTAAGTGATTTTAAACCAAAAGAGGATAACGGATATATCGTCTCAAACCCTCCATATGGTGAGCGAATGAATGAACGTGAAGAGGTAGAAGAAATGTACCGTGACTTAGGTACAATTATGAGGGACTATCCTTCTTGGAGTGTGTATATCCTGACTTCCCACGAAGGGTTCGAGAAGTTTTACGGTCAGAAAGCGACGAAGAAAAGAAAGCTCTTCAACGGGTTCATCAAGACAGATTATTACCAGTATTTTGGTAAGAAAATCAGGTCGAATCCAACACATAAAAAAGGCTTCGATGCCTAACAAAATCAATTTTGGAATGGGGATGCATTCATATGTCACAGTCAGTGATTGAGCAGTTCAAATCTTTACTGAAAGAACAAACCTCTTATAGTGAGGCGATTGCCTTGATGGGATGGGATATGCGGACAAAAGCTCCCAAAAAAGGAGTGGAACACCGTTCTGAAGTGTTAGGAGTTCTATCTCAGAAAGTGCATGAGATCCAGACTTCTGATGAAATGAAGGATTGTATTGATCAGTTGAAAGGGAAGGTAGACGACCCTATTATTCAAAAAGCGGTTGAAGAAGCGGAAGAAACGTACGAGAAAACCGCCAAGATTCCGACCGACGAGTATCGTGAATATGTTACGCTTCAGTCCAGAGCAGAATCGATGTGGGAAGAAGCGAAAACGAACAATGACTTCAAGAGTTTCCAGCCTTATCTTGAAAAGCTTGTCGAGTATAACCGCAAATTCGCCGATTATTGGGGCTATGAAAACCATCGTTATGATGCCTTATTACATAACTTCGAACCTGGGGTAACGGTCGAGGTGCTTGATGAGGTCTTTCCGAAGGTTCGAGAAGCCCTTACCGGTTTACTTGAGAAGATCAATCATGCTCCCAACCAACCTGATCCAACTGTCTTAGAAGGACATTTCCCTAAGGATGAACAAGCTAAGTTCAGTGAAGAAATTTTAAAACGTATGGGTTATGACTTCGATGCAGGCCGCCTGGACGAGACCGTACACCCGTTTGCAATTGGGTTGAATACCAACGATGTACGGGTCACAACGAAATATGATGAACAAGACTTTCGTACGGCTATATTCGGTACCATACACGAGGGAGGTCATGCCCTGTACGAGCAAAACATAGACGAGGAATTGGCTTTCACTTCTCTTAGTGGCGGTACCTCTATGGGTATACATGAATCTCAGTCATTGTTCTGGGAGAATTTCATTTCACGAACAGAAGCGTTTTGGGAAACGCATTATGATCTGTTTAAACAGTATGCTCCTCCGAAGTTCGAATCGCTTCCTCTCGATCAGTTTTACCGGGCGATTAATGAAGTGAAACCTTCTTTCATACGTATCGAAGCGGATGAATTGACGTATTGCTTACACATCATGGTGCGATACGAGTTGGAAAAAGCTTTAATTGGTGGTGAAATCGAAGTGGCGGACCTGCCGAAGCTATGGAATGAGAAAATGAAGGATTATCTCGGAATCGAGCCAAACACGGATGCAGAAGGTGTGCTGCAGGATATTCACTGGTCAGGTGGGGCCTTTGGTTATTTCCCATCCTATGCGCTTGGGTATATGTATGCTGCCCAGTTCGCTACACGAATGAATGAGGATTTAGATGTAGAGGCGTGCATCCAAAAAGGGGATTTCGGGCCGATCAAGTCTTGGTTGACGGAACATATCCACCAATACGGTAAAATGAAAAAGCCTCTGGAGATTTTAAACGATGTGACGGGAGAAGGACTGAATGCAGATCATATCGTCAATTATTTGACTGATAAATATCAAAAGATTTACCAGTTCTAATGTGTCCTGTGTAAAGTAAAAGCCAGATGCGATCAATACGCATCTGGCTTTTATTCATTAGGAAAGTTCTTTCATCATATCTGGAGCAAACAAGCCTGCTTCTTCATATAGAGCGGACAACTGATCGCTGAATTGTGTGAACTGTTCTTCTGCTTTTGTGAAATCTGCTTCTTGTACATTAGCATCAAGTGCATTTGCTGCTTCTTCATAGTATGCTTGAAGAGAAGCGATAGCTTCTGTGTACTGAGCTTTTACTTCCTCAGGAAGGTCTGCTTCGACAGTATAGTTCGCTGCTTCTTCAGCTGCTTCGTTTGCTGCTGTTCTGGCTTCTTCACCTGCTGCTTTAATTGCTTCAGCGTCAGGCTTTTCAGCAGAAGCCGCCTCTTGATAGGCTACAATCTTTGCTTGATATTGTTTGAATGTATCTTTTACATTCATTTGAGCATTAAGAATCTCTTTTTTAACATTATTTTCATCTTGTTTTTCTGTTTGTTCTTGAGACTCATCCGAAGTTGCAGAGTCATCTCCGTTGCTGTTTGAGTCGCTGCCACATCCGGCTAATACGAGCGCTCCAGTAAGACCTAAAGCAAGTAACCATTTTTTCATGTTGAATTGCCCCCTTTTTCTAAGTACGACCTTTATTCTAGAGGACTTACAGGGGAAAGTAAATCTCCCTAGGAATATTTGTAAAAGAGCGAAAATTTAGCGTTATTTGATAATAAAAATGGAGGAGGAATAATGATGTACTTGCCTGATTTTAGATTAGATGAACAACTGGCCGTTGTAACCGGAGGTACAAAAGGAATCGGTAGAGCCATTGCCCTTTCGTTTGCACAGTCGGGGGCGGATGTCATCCTGATTGCCAGAAATCAAAAACATTTGGAGACGGTCAGTAAGGAAATCGAATCACTTGGTCGCCGTGCTTACGTGATTGCTGAGGATATTTCAAACTATAAAGTCATTAAAGAAAAAGTAGAGACCGTTCGGGACGGCAGAACCATTGACGTCTGGGTAAATAATGCCGGGATGAATATACGTAGTGAAGCTGAGGATGTAACAGAAGATGAGTGGGAGCAAATCATTAACACGAATATGAAGAGTGCCTTCTTTTTATCCCAATATGCCGGATCGATTATGAAAAAAAAGAAGAGAGGAAAAATCATCAATATCTCCTCTGTCGGAGGGCATATGGCACTCCGGACAGGTGTCGTCTACGCGATGACGAAAAGTGCCATGATTCAAATGACGAAGAATTTGGCTCTCGAATGGGGAAAATACCAAATTAATGTCAATGCGATTGGTCCTTGGTATTTCCCGACATCATTGACGGAAGAACTGCTTCAAGATGATGACTATGTACAGGCGATACTAGAGCGCACGCCGCTTAAAAGAATAGGAAAACTGGAAGAGCTTTCAGGTGCGGCGGTGTTTCTTGCATCAGATGCAGGTAACTATATGACAGGCCAAACCCTGTTTGTAGATGGCGGCATGACAATCTACGGTTTTTAATCTACCGACTTTTCAACGGCAGGCTAAAAAAAGCATGTAGCGTTTTGGCTACATGCTTTTTTTGTCGACCATCAATATTAACTTGAGTTTGTGATCGTCCTGTAATGTAACAGGAACATGGAAGGCAAGGTCGAATCCATGGATGCTTGATTCCCCTTGAATAACGGTAGGAGGCGTAATATCAATAGATATGCTACGCTCGGATACCTTCGTAGATAAATGACCCGCAATCATGTTTGCTAGTTCCCCAGTGAAAGAATAAAGCATATCGCCTTCTAACGGCATTCCGAACATCTTCTCTCCAACGAAGCCAAAACTCGTATGACTCCCATCAATCAATAAACGGCCGGTCAAATCTCCTGTCATGCCAATAAGAACACCCAGCTCATTCTGCTTAACCGGCTCATTTGAGCGACTTGGACTATCGATGGTTAACTCAAACGGCAAGATAGAGTGGACGGAATCTAAGCTGCCGTTGAGGACTTCTGTAATGGATTGGCTATTAGACACTATGTAACCCTCCTAATGAACTTCCCTTTGACGTAGGTTTATCATACCACATATTTCGACATAGTCCTGTGATAATTTTTCATTATATGGAGCAAAATATAAGTAAAAGGAGGTACATGATGCCTTATATTCTTTCTTCAGGAATAAAAGAAGCCGAGTTTTATTTCGATCAACAGACGGTTCAAGAACTTGTTTACGAGCTTTTTCCCTTAAAAGATCATGAGAAGAAAAGGTTGATGCCGATCTTTGAGAATGCCCAAATAAATCAACGTCAATTTGCAGCAAGTCTAGATTGGTTTAAGTTGCCTCATGGGATGCGTGATCGAAATGAATTATATATGGAAAAATCAATCCAATATGCAAAGGATGCTATTAAGTCCTGTATGCATTCAGATTTATTGAGATCGTCTATTGCACCTGAGAAGATTGATCATATCATTTTCGTTTCTTCTACAGGGATCGCAACGCCCACGATCGATACGTACTTAATCAATGAGTTGGGGTTTAAAGATTCCGTAAGGCGTAGTCCATTATTCGGGCTCGGATGTGCTGGAGGGACGAGTGGAGTGGCAAGAGCCTACGAGTGGCTGAAAGGCCATCCAGACAAAAACGTACTAGTCGTATGTGTGGAATTGTGCAGCTTAACTTTTCAGGCGACCGATCGCCGAATTGCAAACTTTGTCGGCACAGCGTTATTCGGCGACGGTGCGTCCGCTGTATTGTTGGCAGGAGACGAATCAGAACTCTTAGAACAATCGTCTTCTCTGGTTCAACTAGGTGAGGGTAGTTCGAGGATTAAGAGGGATAGCATCGATGTCATGGGCTGGCGGGTGGTGGATCACGGGTTTGAAGTCATTTTTAACAAAAGCATTCCGCGTTTGGTGCGTGAATTCTGGGGCCAGCATATGAAGGATACATTGGAGGAGAGGCAATGGGCAGCGCAAGATCTTGCTTTTATTGTTGCCCACCCAGGCGGAAGAAAGGTTCTAGAAGCCTATCAGGAGCTGTTCCATTTACCCGATCGATCCCTAACTTATTCGAGGGACGTCCTTGCGCGCCATGGCAATATGTCTTCACCAACGGTCCATTTTGTCCTTCATGCTGCGATGATGGATCGACCTAAGAGCGGCACAAAGTCTATGATGACGTCATTGGGTCCTGGTTTCAGTTCAGAAATGATCAGTATGGAGTGGGTATAATGGAACCTTTAGTGATTGGATTGTTCATCTTTTTGGTTATACAGCGATTAAGTGAGCTTGCGATTGCGAGTTCCAACAAAAAATGGATGTTGGCTAGAGGTGGAAAGGAGACGGGGGAGGGACACTATTTTTTGTTCATTCTGCTTCATAGTTTGTTCTTTGTGTCCATAGCGGCAGAGTATTTTTGGACACCTTTCCAGCTAACATGGTCATTTTGGGTGGCCCTTGTAGCCTTTATTCTTTTACAGGTGATGCGAATCTGGTGCATTGCGACTCTTGGAAGAAGGTGGAATACTCGGATAATCATTTTGCCTGATGAAGAGCCGATTCAGAAGGGGATCTACAGGTTTATGAGTCATCCAAACTATGTGATTGTTTTCTTCGAACTTCTTGTCATTCCTGTGCTGTTTCATGCTTACCTGACAGCCGTTATCTTTCCGATATTACATGTACTCGTACTGACCGTGAGAGTACCAGCTGAAGAACGTGCCTTGAAAGAAAGAATGTGAGTATTCAGATTTCACTTGCCTCATCCACAACCATTTGCTATACTCTAATCAGAAATGAAAATCATTATCATTTAGAGGTGAAAGCAATGATATGGATCACGTTCCTCGTCGTTGTCATTTATAGTTGGCTTATGGTCTATATTTTAGCAAAACTAGGCTCGGTTCCCGCTCAGTCGGTGATTAGTATTGTTCGAGGCAACAATCAATCATCTTCAACAGAACATAAACGAAAATATGAACATACGATTTCAACCAGATAACATATGTCTGGTTGTTTTTTTGTTATAATGGTGAAAAAGAACGAATGCTGTCGACTACGGAGGAGACGGCATTGAAGCACGATACATAGTCAACATATAGCACATCTAAACGGACGGAAGTAAGGAGCGTCTTATGAATAACGATCATGCACTGGCTTACTATTTAGAGGATTTATGGTCAAAAGGGTTTAAGCTATCCGATGAGGACATTCATTTCATTTACTTTGGTAAAAATTCGACTAATGCGTCGGAATGGAAAACGATGATTGCTGTCAGGTCAACACTAAAGTATCAGCATGCATTCGATCCGAGTTTTTTCATTGCAATATTAGAACAAATTGCAAGAGATAGTATCAAGACCAAAAAGCAGGCGTACGAAGTGTTAGAGAAACGTGGGCTTTCATCTAAACGTGTCACGTAACGGAGGCTTAAGAAGAGGTGTTCGATGCGATGTTTCATCAATGCATGAAGGATCTTCTATACAAAAAAATCTCGGAGGAATCATCCCCCGAGATTTTTTTATACATTCCTCAATTGCTTACGAGCCAACTGATCGGCTTGCTTGTTTTGCTTTTCCGGTATCCATTTATAAAACACCATAGCAAAGTGAGGTTCTAATTGTTGGATCATCGTTACGTAAGGCTGGAACCGTTGATTTTTCGTAAAGGCTTGATCCATAGTGTCTACCACGATTTTAGCATCGGAGCGGATCGAAATGATTTCATTCGGAAATTGTTCTTTGCAAAGTTCTAAAGCACGTATCACAGCTAAAAACTCAGCTTCATGATTGGAATATTCTCCTAAAAAGAAACTGTATTCTGTGAAATGCGTGCCTTGTTTAATAACTACGCCTGCTGCACTTGGTCCTGGATTACCACTTGCGGCAGCATCAGTAAATACCGTAATCAATTTTCTTCACTCCTCTAACGAAGGATTCAATCCCAACGTTTAGCAATATAAAGAAATGGTGTGTCAATGGCCGCTACCACGAATTTGATCAAATAGGTGGTCAGGAAGATTTCCAACCATACATCAAATGGATAGAGACCATAGAAGGCAATCGCGCAAAATATGGCGCTGTCGAGTAGTTGACTGACCATAGTACTTCCGTTATTTCGGATCCACAAAGTGCGGTCACTTGTAAATACCCGTTTCAAGCGAGCGTAAAGCCAGACATCAAAGTATTGACTTACGATGTAGGCAATTAAACTACCAATCGCAATAGATGGGACGATGCCGAACAGCGTTTCCAGTGCTGGTTGGGCAATATCATTCTCACTAGGTTGAAACCTTAGTGCCAGCTGCATGATGACCGTTAGTAAGATTAACGTTGAAAACCCCATCCATACCGCTTTGCGTGCTTCTTTTTTGCCGTATTTTTCATTCAATATGTCAGTGGCTAGAAAAGCCGTGCCATAGACGATGTTTCCGAGTGTGGCGTTCAAACCGAAGATTTCGATCGTTTTCACGACTTGAATATTCGCAAGAACGGTAGACATCCCGATCCAAACGAATAAACCGGATTTTCCGAATAGACGATACATCGTTAATAAAAGAGTAAAATTTATGAGAGCGAATAGTATCCATAATAGTTCGTTACTCAATGGTTTCGTTACCTCCTTAGTTTTGGTAGCGCGGGAATTCTCGAACCGCGGTTGCACAGCCGTCTATTATATAGGCTTAGCGCTACTATTTCAAGAATCAATCCAATAATTAATTGAGGTATTCCTAAATTACCGAGGTGCTGTTCGAGGGGAGAGTAGGAAAACGGTCATGCAACGTTTTCTATAAAAAAGCGGTGACCCTGTAAGTAGGATCACCGCTTGGGTTTTATTTATTGTTTAACAACGTTAGCCGCTTGTGGGCCGCGGTCGCCTTCAACGATTTCGAAAGTGACTTCTTGACCTTCTTCAAGGGATTTGAAACCTTCTTCATTAATAGCAGAGAAGTGTACGAATACATCGTTTCCACCCTCAACTTGGATGAAGCCATAACCTTTTTCAGCGTTGAACCATTTTACTGTACCGTTTTGCATGATACGAATCCTCCTAAAAACTTTCACGTTACACGTGGGAATTACTAACAAACAGTAATGACCATAAAAAATCCCATAGCGGCCACGGAATCTAAACACCGAGCACTTCTATGGGAACTACTGTTATTTATGATTCCGTATTACTTATTTGCTTACACCCAATATATCGCAATCCATTTTCAGCGTCAACAAGTGCTAATGAATTTGTAAATCGCGAATTTTAAGGAGGATGCGTAGATATCTTTTGATAAGAAAAGTTGGCAGTGTTAAAAGCTTTATATAAGAAGAATTTTCTCTTTTCACAGATTTTTTCAATAAATTTGATATCGGACGGGTTTTCGTGAGTTACAATGAAGAGTGAAATCGTATGAAAGGTGGACTAATAATGAAATCTGATATTGAAATCGCTTTAGAAGCGAAGATGAAGCCGATCGTAGAGATAGCAGACAAGTTAGACCTCAGCAAAGAGGATTGGGAGCCATATGGTCATTATAAAGCTAAATTATCTGATCAATTATTAAGTAAACTTTCAAGCCGTCCGCGTGGGAAAATCATTCTTACGACATCCATAAACCCGACTCCGGCAGGGGAGGGGAAATCGACCGTAACGGTTGGTCTAGGACAAGCGCTTAATCATTTGAACAAAAATGCGGTCATTGCTTTACGTGAACCTTCACTTGGGCCGACAATGGGTGTGAAAGGTGGTGCCGCTGGAGGCGGTTATTCACAGGTCGTTCCGATGGATGAAATCAACCTCCATTTCACGGGAGACATCCACGCGATCACAACAGCCAATAATGCTTTATCTGCATTCATAGATAATCATATCCACCAGGGTAATGTCTTGAATATCGATCCACGGAGGGTTGAATGGAAACGGGTTCTGGATATCAATGACCGCGCCTTGAGAGAAGTGATTGTTGGTTTGGGAGGGCCTGTCAAAGGGGTTCCTCGTGAAGACAACTTCACCATCACGGTTGCTTCTGAAATTATGGCGGTCTTGTGTCTAGCTAACGACCTGAAAGATCTAAAGCGTCGCTTAGCTGATATTGTCATCGGTTATACATATGACCTTAAGCCAGTTAATGTCGCACAGCTAGGATTCGAAGGCGCCTTGACGTTATTATTGAAAGACGCCTTAAAGCCGAATCTGGTTCAAACATTGGAAAATACGCCAGCCATCATTCACGGTGGCCCTTTTGCGAATATCGCACATGGTTGTAACAGTGTGATGGCTACTTCGATCGCGGCAAAATTAGGGGAATATGTCGTCACAGAAGCAGGATTCGGCGCTGATTTAGGAGCGGAAAAGTTTTTGAATATCAAAACCCGTGCAGGCGAATTCGAACCGGATGCTGTCGTCATTGTGGCGACTATACGCGCATTAAAGATGCATGGAGGAGTGGACAAGGCTTCTTTAGAGACGGAGAACGTTGCTGCACTTGAAAAAGGCGCACAGAATTTGAAGAAGCATATCGAGACGATTCAACAATTCAATCTTCCTTTCATCGTTGCAATCAACCAGTTTCCAGCAGATACCCAAGCGGAAATCGACTTTCTTCTCGAGTGGTGTAAGGAAGAAGGCGTGCCGGTTTCACTAGTGGATGTGTTTACTAAAGGAGGACAAGGGGGGATTGATTTGGCCGAGAAAGTCGTCACCCTTTGCGAAGAGAAATCGAGCTCACTGCACCACACGTATGAGTTGGAAGATAGCATTGAGGAAAAGGTTCAAAAAATCACGAAGAAGGTGTATGGAGCAGATGGCGCCGAATTCTCTCAGAAGGCGAAAAAACAATTGAAGCAGTTTGAGGAGCTTGGGTATAACCATCTTCCTGTTTGTATGGCCAAATCACAATACTCACTGTCTGATGATCCTACGAAGTTAGGTCGCCCGTCCGGCTTCACCATTACCGTACAGGAATTACGTGCATCAATTGGTGCAGGGTTTATCGTAGCCCTTACAGGCGATGTTATGACGATGCCGGGCCTTCCAAAACGTCCAGCCGCCCTAAATATGGATGTAACGGACGAAGGAGTCATTAAGGGACTATTTTAAAATATTTTGTATGACGGGATTCAACCTGAAAACGTCGCTAGAAGATAACCATTCTTTTAGCGGCGTTTCTTATCGTCTGCTATTCTTAGCAACCGAATGGTAAAGTAGCAGTTGATCATAGCGTTTGAGAGTGCCATTTGATAAACTTGTCTACAAGTGTATTCATCAAGAAAGGAGGGAGAGGATGAGCATCCGAATCGGGTTGACCGGTTGGGGCGATCACCCGTCTTTGTATTCGAGTCAATCTAAAACTAAAGAAAAGTTATCAGAGTATGCCTCCCATTTTCCTGTGGTTGAAGTAGATACAGCCTTCTACGCTATCCAACCTCAATCACATTATGAAAAGTGGATACAGCAAACGCCTCAGGCCTTCTCATTCGTGATTAAAGCGTTCAGTGGTTTAACCGGTCATGACCGGGAGAAACGGACAGTGCAAGAAGCAAGGGAGTTGATGAAGGCTTACGAGGAGTCGATTCAACCAGTGGTGGAACAAGGGAAGTTGAACGCGATTCTTTTTCAATTCCCGCCTTGGTTTGACGTCAATAAACAGCATATACAAAAGTTAAGACTGATTCGCGAGTGGTTAAAAGACTATCCCTTAGCTTTGGAGTTTCGCAATCAGACGTGGTTTCAACCTGCCTATATCGAGCAAACCCTCTCTTTTATGAAGGAACATGAATGGATTCATACAATCTGCGATGAACCTCAGGCGGGTATGGGATCAGTGCCGCGAGTACTTGAGACGACACATCCTTCCAAAACGTTGGTCCGCTTCCATGGGCGCAACACGCATGGTTGGAATAAGAACGGTCGCAGTGACTGGCGTAGTGTTCGTTTTTTGTATAACTATAATGAAGAAGAGCTACAGGAGTGGGCTTCTCGTATAGAGGAAATCAAGGAGAGGACACCTGAAATAACATTGCTGTTTAATAATAATTCAGGTGGAGATGCCGCTCATAATGCGAAACAGTTGCAGCAACTTCTTAACATTACGTATGAAGATTTGAATCCGAGGCAAATGGACCTATTCCAATTTTAGGAGGAGTTATGAACCAATCAGATGTGCTGCGAAAAACGAAAGAATACATCTACATGAAGTTCTCAAAAGATGTGACTGGGCATGGACCGGATCATATGGAGCGGGTTGCTACTTGGTGCCGAACCCTCGCCAGAGAAGAAAGCGAGGACCCCTTCCTGGCAGAGCTTGCCGGATGGTTGCATGACGTCGATGATCAGAAATTGGTGCAAGATCCTAAGCAGGCGAGAGAAGAGCGTATGGAGTGGCTGCTCGAATGTGGTCTGACGAAGGACGATGTGAATGCAGTAGAGGAAGCGATTGACACGGTCTCCTATCGAAAAGGAAAAAAGCCGACGACGCGCCTCGCCGAAATTGTACAAGATGCAGACCGTCTTGATGCGATTGGAGCAATAGGAATTGCGCGCACCTTTGCTTTTGGCGGCTCCAAAGGGCAACTGTTACATAGCGACGATCCAGATGAGCCTACGTCCATTCGGCATTTCCATGATAAATTGCTTCGTATACATTCGTTAATGAATACGACTAGCGGGAAGAGAGAAGCGAGCCATCGTCATGAACTCGTCTTACAATTTTTACGAGAGTACGAACGGGAACAAAACATCAAGGGGGAAACGACAAAATGAGTCATAATGAACAAGCTTATCTGGATTTATGCAGGCACGTATTAGAACAAGGCACAAAAAAAGGGGATCGAACAGGAACGGGCACGTATTCCGTATTCGGACATCAAATGCGTTTTGACTTAGCAGAAGGCTTTCCGTTGCTGACGACTAAACGGATTCCCTTCCGCTTGATTGCCAGTGAACTGCTCTGGTTTATCAAAGGAGATACCAATATCCGCTATCTATTGCAGCATAATAACAACATATGGAATGAATGGGCGTTTCAAACATGGGTGGAAAGTGAAAACTATAAGGGTCCTGATATGACGGATTTCGGACGAAGAAGTCAAACGGATGAAGCATTCAAGGCTCAATACGATGAGCAGATGGCCATTTTTAAAGAGAGGACCTTGACGGATGACGCCTTCGCTGTAGAGTACGGCGACTTGGGGGCGGTATATGGAAAACAGTGGAGGCAGTGGAAAACTTCTCAAGGAGAAACCATCGATCAGCTTAAAGATGTCATCCAGTCGATTAAAACGAATCCAGATTCTAGACGTCACCTCGTGACCGCTTGGAATCCTGAAGATGTGCCGTCGAACATGGCCCTTCCCCCTTGCCATACGATGTTTCAGTTCTATGTAGCGGAAGGGAAGCTCTCCTGCCAGTTGTATCAACGAAGTGCTGATATCTTCTTAGGTGTTCCGTTTAATATCGCAAGTTATGCCTTGCTTACACATCTTATCGCCCATGAATGCAACCTTGAAGTAGGTGAGTTCATCCATACACTTGGAGATGCTCATATTTACAGTAATCACGTGGATCAAATTCATGAACAATTATCAAGACAACCCAAAACGTTACCAACGCTTAAGCTAAATGATGAGGTAAGAAGTGTTTTTGATATTGAAATGGAGGACATTTCAATCGAAGGCTACAATCCCCATCCGGGAATTAAAGCGCCCGTCGCTGTTTAATATTATGGAGGTGTTTGAACGATGATTTCATTTATTTTTGCTATGGACAAGAACCGTTTGATTGGAAAGGACAATGATTTACCTTGGCATATTCCAAACGATTTTAAATTCTTTAAAGACATGACGATAGGCAAAACGATCATTATGGGACGTAAAACGTTTGAATCGTTTGGGAAACCTTTGCCGGACAGAAAGCATATTGTCATCACATCTAATCCTGATTATGATCGTGAGGGTTGTACAGTCATTCATTCCATCGATGAAATTCTCGAGCTTGAGAAAAATGATCCAGACACCGAATGGTTTGTGATCGGCGGAGGCGTCTTGTTTGAGAAAATGCTGCCTTATGCAGACCGCATGTATTTGACGTATATTGATGAAGCTTTCGAAGGAGATTCATACTTCCCAGAGTTTAATAAGGACGATTGGAAGCTCGTAGCAGAAACAAAAGGTCAAAAAGACGAAAAGAATCCGTATGATTATTATTTCCGTACTTATGAAAGAGTAGGATCATGACCATCACAAGCCTTCTTCTAGCTGGAGGGGGTTCAACCAGAATGGGAGAAGATAAGGCTTCACTGATGCTCGGAGGGCAAACCGTTCTAAACAGGATTGCACAGGAATTACGACAGGTGACACCATCCATGATCGTCAATTCCAATGAAACGAGAAAAGGTTATGAGGTGAAAGGGGATCTCTTTCAAGATGCTGGTCCCCTGGGAGGCCTTCATGCTGGTATGTACGAGGAATCAGCAGACTGGTTCATTGTGTCTGCCTGTGATACACCCTTTATTCAAAAAGCTGTCTATCACTATCTGCTTGAGCAACGTACAGAAGCTCCCCAAGCCATCATTCCGGTCTATCAAGGCAGGCACCAACCGTTGTCCGGGATATACCATAAGAGTGTTTTCGAACCTCTTGGGTCTTTACTGAGCGAAGGAGAACGAAAAATGACCCGACTATTCGGTGACATTTCGGTCATGTATGTAGATACTTTTACTGGGTTGTCTTCTACATTGCTGGAGAGACACTTTTTCAACATGAACACGCCAGAAGAATATAGACAAGCAGAGAAGATGGTAAAAACTTTCTAGACCTAAAAGACATTTAAAGTAGAACATGATATGATGGGGATGTAATACTTAATAGTTTCAACGAGTTCTTCGATAGAAGTTCTCTTGACAAAGGCGGTGAAACCATGCTGTCGAGTATCGGCATACCGGGCTTAGTGTTGATTTTGACGATTGCTCTCGTCATTTTTGGGCCGAAGAAGCTTCCTGAAATAGGGAAAGCGGCTGGTCAAACATTAAAAGAATTCAAAAATTCTGCCCGTGATTTAACAGATGATAAACAAGAAGATACTAAAAAGTAGGGGAAACCCACAAAAAATGGAGTGATGGACCATGCTATCCAGCATCGGCGTACCAGGTCTTATTTTGATTTTGATCATTGCTCTTGTTGTGTTCGGACCGTCCAAGCTTCCGGAAATCGGAAAAGCATTTGGTAGCTCTTTAAAAGAATTTAAAAAAGCAACCGGTGACATCATGTCTGATGATGACAATCAGAACCAGAAGGTCGAAAGCAAGAATAAGAACGAATAAAATAAATAGTGAAGGTGTAAGGGGGAGGCCTCTTACATCTTCTTTTTGTCAGGCGTAAAGAAGCCTGGGGGTGGATGTAATGTCAGAGGAAAAAATCAGTCAAGATATTGAAATGAATGTGACCGATCACTTAAGTGAGTTGAGGCGTCGCATCATTTGGACACTCGTCTTCTTTATAGGGTTCTTCGTTGTAGGGTTCGTGTATCATCGTCCCATTACGACATTCTTCATGCAAGACGTACCCTTTCAATTGAATATGACGAGTCCAGGGGAAATTATTTGGATCATATTTACCATTGCGAGTATCGTGGCCATCATCGGGACTCTGCCTATTATGAGCTTGCAAGTTTGGTTGTTTGTCAAACCAGCGTTGACACCGAAAGAACGACGCGTTTCCTTATCTTATATACCTGCGATCTTCCTGTTGTTTCTTGGTGGGCTCGCTTTTGGATACGTTGTCTTCATTCAATTCATACTCCCGTTCTTGTTAAACTTGAACGACGGCATGTTCAATGAAATCTTTACGGTAGAACGTTATTTCAAATTCCTATTCAGAGTGACGATCCCGTTTGCGGTATTATTCGAAATTCCGATTTTGATGATGTTCTTAACGAGTCTTGGAATTGTCAATCCTGCTTTTCTAGTCAAAGTCAGGAAATATGCCTATTTCATACTCATAATCATTGGAACCATCATTTCTCCACCTGACTTCATCTTGCAGCTAGTGGTAGCTGTGCCTCTCATCCTGTTATATGAGGTGAGCATTGTGTTGTCTAGAATCGTGTATCGCAAAAAGTTGAAAAACCATCAAGAATTCATGGAACAAGATGATGAATAACCCGAGAATCCCTCTACATCGGGGGGTTCTTTTTTATGGACGATATCAGCAAAGAAAACGTTGAGACGTTTGTCTCGCCGTCCGCACAACGCGGTACAGGTTGCTTATGCGTTGCCTATCTAAGCTTTCCGTGATAAAAATAGAGAAAATCCACTAAAAAGGAGAATCATCGATGCGTTCATTTTATCATTACATGATGCGATACAGAGGGAATAAACAGCTGGATGATGAAAAAAGATTAGCCGAATGGATGTTTAAAGACCATAGTTTTCCAAAACAAGCGAAAGCTTATGATGAAATCAGTCGATACTTGGAATGGAATGCACCGTTTCCAAGTGCACTATCCGTGTTTGATCGCCTTTATGAAGCGTATGAAGTTGAGGAAAGATGATAAGAAAGGAGAAAGGTTATGAAATTATTACATACAGCAGACTGGCACTTAGGTAAGATTGTTCACAATGTCCATATGACTGAGGATCAGCGCTCTATGCTCGAGCAATTCGTTAACATTGTAGAGGAAGAACAGCCGGATGCCATCATCATTGCAGGTGATTTGTATGACCGTTCCATACCACCTAAGCAGGCGGTCGAGCTTTTAAATGATACCCTAACGACGCTTATCAATGACTTCAATATCCCGGTACTCGCGATATCGGGCAATCATGATAGTCCGGATCGCTTGCAATTCGGGGCGGAATTGTTTAAAAGACAAGGGCTGTTTCTCGATTCCAAATTAAAAAAAGATCGAGAGCCCGTAACGTTGCATGATTCTTATGGACCTGTTCACTTTCATTTGATTCCTTATGTAGAGCCTGCTGAAGTCGCGTACGTATTTGAAGATCCATCCATTAAAAGCCATCAAGAAGCGGCTGTGAAACTGATTGAAGATATACAGGAACGCTTTTCCATGGATGAGCGCCATATCTGGATTGGTCACGCGTTTCTTGCGGGCGGGATGGAATCAGAATCGGAGGAGCGTCTATCCATGATTGGGGGGAGTCCTTACATTGATGCCCACTTATTCAAAGACTTCACCTATGTTGCTTTAGGTCACCTCCACCAACCTCAACGCGTAACGAAAGAAACCATCCGTTATAGTGGATCACTCCTTAAATACTCCTTTTCAGAAGCCAATCATAAGAAATCCGTTACAGCGATCGAAATGGAGGAATCGGGTGTCTCATCCATTGAAAAAGTCGCCTTACAACCAGAGCGAGACTTTGAAATAGTAGAAGGTTACTTTGAAGACCTTCTTCAAGGAGAAGCTACGAATCAACCAACGAACTACTTACATGTTCGCCTTCTTGATGACGGACAACTGATCGATCCGATGGGGAAATTGCGAAAAGTGTATCCGAATATTCTATATCTAGAACGAAAACGGATTCATTCTTCCACAAGGTTGGATCAATTGGAAAAGGTGAAGCAAAGGCAAAAACGTTCTCATGAGGAATTGTTTGCCTCATTTTATGAAGATATCAAAGGGACGGAGATTTCAGAATACCGAAACCAGATCGTTAAGGAAGCCATTCAGACCATAAAAGACAAGGAGAGGGGGAAATAAAATGCGCGCGCTTACTTTGACGATGAATGCTTTCGGCCCTTACCGCGATCGGCAAATGATTGACTTTTCCCTCCTAGGTGAGGAATCCATTTTCTTGATCACCGGTCCTACGGGTGCAGGGAAAACGACGGTTTTTGATGCGATGTGCTTTGCTTTGTATGGACGGGCTAGTGGAAGTGACCGTGATCAAGATTCGATGCGGAGCCATTTCGCTGATGAAAATGATCCAACGTTTGTCGAATTCCATTTTGAATTGCGCGGGAAAGGGTACCGTGTCGTTCGTATGCCGAAGCAGCTTCGTAAAAAAGAGCGAGGGGAAGGGTTTAAAGAAGACCCGGCTCGTACAGAATTGTTTCTCGTTACAGATGAAGAAGAACGTCTCATTGCTTCCAAAATTAAAGAAGTGAATGAATATATTGAAGATATTCTAGGCCTCGATTATGAGCAGTTCCGAAAAATGATCATGATTCCTCAAGGAGAATTCAGACGTTTAATCTCAGAAAATAGTAAAGAGCGTGAGGAAATCTTGCAGCGGATCTTCAAAACGCACTTTTACTCAGAGCTTACGGACCACTTCAAAAAACAAGCTAGTGAACTAGAATCTGGCATTGAGCAGTTCAGGTGGAGGATTGATCAAGAAGTCGCCAAAATTCATTGGGGTATCGAAACAGAGGAATCTCTTGAAAATATGGAACCTGATCGAATCGTTGAACGACTTACCACTCGCTTAAATGATCAACATTCGTTCTTAGATGAACAATACAAAATGATAGAAGAGCAAACCGAAATCGTCGAGAAGAACCAAGAAGCCTATCAAACATCAAAACAGATCGATGCATTGTTTCAAACTCGAGAAGAGTTGGAGGAAACGTCGAAGCAACTAGAAGCCAAAAGAGAAAAAGTAGAAAAGTTGAAAGAAACGGTGGCATGGGCTAAGAAGGCGAACGAAGTGGCCCCTTACGAAAAGCAATGGGTCAGTCGATCGAAAGAACTAGAGCAGCTTGAGAAGGCTCAAGTGGAAAAAGCGTCTAAGAGAAAACAGTTAGAAGAACGTTTTGTACACATTGAAGAGGAATATGAAGAAGAACGAGGGAAAGATACAGTTCGTGAGCAATTGAAGCAGGAGTGGGAAAGAAGATTGAAAGAGAAAGACCATCTCCAAGAGTTTCTTCAATTACAAAGAAAACAAGAAGAGAAGAACCAGGAAATTAACCATAAAGAAAATCACCTGAATCAAGAGTTGGTGAAGCATAAAGAATTGGTTGAAGCGAAAAATGCGCTCAAGTCCATCACAAAAGAACAAAAAGGTTTAACGGAGAAACGGTATGCTTACCTTGCAGAAAGAGATCAAAAAAATACGGAAGTGAAAAATCTTCATCGTCTTCTTGAGGAATGGAAAAAACTAAGCCGTTTACGACAGTCCTATCAAACGTTCATGACTCAGTACAAATCGTTGCAAACCGAAGAAAAACAAGCGCGTAAAGAATACGAACAAGTACTTGATAACATTAGGTCGCATCACGCCTACGGATTAAGCTTGAAGCTTGAGAAAGATGAGCCTTGTCCCGTATGTGGTTCGTCCCACCACCCAAATGTAGCTTCAAAGCCGGAATCCGTCCCCGACGATCAAAGGGTCGAGGAAATGAAGCAGCGGCTTCAAAAAACGTCAGAGCGTTATTCGAGAGCACAAGAACAATTGGTTGAGGTGAAAGCCGAAGGGGAAAGCCAGCGACAATTAATGGATGCCTTGAAGGAAGACGCGGGTTTTGGTGAAGAGAATCTAGATGAAGGAACGATTCGCAAAAAATTAGAAGATACGGAACAAGCGCTCAAAACGTCACAGAAGAATGTCGCCCATGCTGATGCAGAGTGGAAGCGCATTGAAGAAAGCGAGCGGCAGTTAGAGCAATTGGAAAAACAGGAACAAGAACTCAGTCAGCGTATTGAAACCATGAGAACAACCATTGCTAGAGCTAAAGAAGAAAGCGTCCGAAACCAGACTCAAATCGATAGTTTTCAAGAGCAAAAAGGGTTGGATACTTTCGATCAAGCTGAACTCGATAAAGCTATTGTCAAAGCAAAAAACGCCTATGAACAGGCAACGAAGACATGGCAGACCATTTATGAGCGCTATCATGAAACACGCGATCAACTGCAACAAATCAGAGTGTCTGAATCAGAAGGGGAAAAATATAAAAGACAAGTTGAGCAAGCGGTGCAAAAAAGTAAACAAGAATTCGATCATACGTTTGCTCAATCCGGCTTTTCCTCTATGGATCAGTATCATGCAGCACTTTTAGAAAAAGGGGAAGTGGATCGCAAGCAAGGCGAAATCGATGCCTACATGAAAGAACAAGCCATCCTCCAAGATCGTATGCAAGACGTGAAGGCAAGGTTAGAAGGGGTAGTGCGACCGGATCTAGAGGCGCGATTAAAAGAATGGGAAACGAGCAAAGAACAATTGAACATCAAACAACAGCGGCTGAATGAACACCGCCTTGCTTATCAGCAAAATGAAGCGGTCCAAAAACAGCTCAACACACTAATCAGAGAGCAAGGGGATTTAGCGAAGCGATATTATGATATCGCCGAGCTCGCTCAACTTGCACGCGGTGACAACGCTCTTCGATTATCTCTTGAAAGGTACGTGCTTGCGGCATTCCTAGATGAAATCCTTGTTCAGGCGAACTTGCGTTTTGATCAAATGTCCGATCACCGATACCAGTTAATCCGAAGTGACGAAATAGCGAAGCGGGGGGCGCAAAGCGGCTTAGACCTAGAAGTACTTGATCATCATACAGGTCAACAACGCTCGGTCCGGACACTTTCAGGTGGAGAAGGATTCAAAGCCTCGTTAAGTTTGGCTTTAGGTATGGCCGATGTCGTTCAATCCCATGCTGGTGGGGTACAGCTAGATACGCTCTTCATTGATGAAGGGTTTGGTACGCTTGATGACCTTTCCTTGGAACAAGCCATTGACTGTTTACGGGGACTTCAAGATGGTAATCGGATGCTCGGTATTATTTCCCACGTTGCACAATTGAAAGAAGAAATCCCTGCAAAACTGCAAATTGACAGTGGTCCGGAAGGGTCTCGAGTCAGCTTTGTCTTTCAATGATGCGCATTTCTACAAAAATAGCTAAAACATGACGCAACTTGCTTCTGGATTTGTCATCTTCTGCGCTTCCCCGGGAAATAGTTGGTCAATAATCAATCTACCTGCACGATTTGAGGAGGGAGACTTTTGAAACAATTCGAGAATGATTGGTCCTCTGTGATCGAGCCAGAATTCGAAAAAGAGTATTACCATAGATTAAGAGATTACTTGAAACAAGAATATGAGAAAGAAACGGTTTATCCCCCGATGGATGAGATCTTCTCGGCGCTCGATTCAACCTCTTTTAAGGACACGAAAGTGGTCATCATCGGCCAAGACCCTTATCATGGACCTCATCAAGCGCATGGATTCAGTTTCAGTGTTCGCCCTGGTGTGAAAATACCACCATCCTTAAGGAATATCTATAAAGAATTAGAGACCGATTTAGGAATCGTTTCTCCTAATCACGGAAACTTACAGTCTTGGGCGAGTGAAGGTGTATTGCTGCTGAATAATGTGTTAACGGTCAGAGCGCATCAAGCCCATTCCCATAAGGGTATAGGATGGGAGCGGTTTACGGATGCGGTAATCGAATCTTTGAATCAGAGAGAGAGCCCGGTGGTGTTCTTATTATGGGGGAAACACGCACAAGAGAAAGGGAAAGGGATCGATGAAACGAAGCATAAGATTATTGCCACGTCTCATCCAAGTCCCCTTGCTGCCCATCGCGGATTCTTAGGCAGCCGCCCATTTTCAAAGACCAATGATTTTCTCAAAGCGAACGGCGAGCGACCAATCGATTGGTCTTTACCGACAGAAGCTGAATAAAGCCCAAACCAGTTTAGACGAAAAGCATATGCTAAAGTATTCTAAGATTACGGAGGGGTCACTATGTTCCCAATCGGTCAACCACCGTATCCTCCTTCAGGGGCCTTTCCCGGCTTTCAACAAGTTGCGCCTCAAGCGATGCGCTCCTATGCTCCGATGGCGAGTCAAGCCATGCAAGCAGGCGCACGAGGTTTCGGTGTTCCAGGATTTTCACCTTATGGGTTTGCAGGACCCGGATTCTCTCTTCCGGGACTTACGGGTGGAGCGAACGCTGGGACACAAGCGTTAGGTGCAGCAGGTACCGCGGCTAAGACAGGTGGAGTCGGGTGGCTCGGGCATATGCAGACGGCTTTAAAAGCAATGCAAAGTGCGGCGCCAATGGTTCAGCAATATGGTCCACTGATGAAAAATATTCCTGCCATGATCAATATGGTCAAGTTGATGAATATGCCTGATGATGAGGATGAAGGATCTGAGAGTGCTACCTCTAAAGAGTCCTCATATGAATGGGAGTCGTCTACATCATCGAAAGAGAGCTCATCATCGAGATCTTTAAATCAAGGTACATCACAGCCGAAGTTATATATCTAAGGCTGTGCATGTGGCTTGATTTTTTTTCTTGTATCCGAAAGAATAGGGACAAGCGTTAAAAATAAAAATTCATCATAGAGCGGAATGCTCCTTTGTGAGTTTTCTCTTAAGGGAGGAACAATAATATGAACAAACAATTACAACACGCTACTTTTGCAGGTGGATGCTTCTGGTGTATGGTTGAGCCATTCGACGAAAGACCAGGTATAGAATCCATCGTTTCTGGTTATACAGGTGGTCACACAGAAAACCCGACGTATATGGAAGTCATAACCGAGACGACGGGTCACAAAGAAGCTGTACAAATTACTTTTGACCCAGACATCTTCCCCTATGAACGTCTCGTGGAATTGTTCTGGCAGCAAATCGACCCGACAGATGCAGGTGGACAATTCGCCGATCGTGGTGAATCTTATACAACGGCCATTTACTATCATAATGAACAACAGAAGCTCATTGCTGAAGAGAGTAAGAAACGCATGGAAGACTCAGGCTTGTTCAAGAATCCGATTGTGACAGAAATTCTTCCAGCTGAGACGTTTTATCCGGCAGAAGAAAAACATCAGGATTATTATAAGAAAAACAAGTTTCATTATAAGCGCTACAAAAAAGGCTCCGGAAGAGCAGGATTTATTAAAGATCACTGGAGTTACAAGAAGAATCAGGATGAGCTCAAAAAGCAGCTCACGGATATTCAATATAAGGTTACGCAAGAAAATGGAACGGAACGTCCATTCATGAATGAGTATCATGATCATGAAGATGAAGGAATCTATGTTGACATTGTTTCAAAGGAGCCGTTATTCAGCTCGACGGATAAATATGATGCGGGTTGTGGGTGGCCGAGTTTCACAAAGCCGATTGAGAAACAACAAGTAGATGAGGAAATGGACACGACACATGGTATGATTCGAACCGAAGTACGAAGCAGTAAGGCAGACTCTCACTTGGGCCACGTCTTTGATGATGGACCGAAAGATCAAGGTGGTATGCGTTATTGCATTAACTCAGCTGCTCTTGAATTTGTCCCGAAAGAAGAAATGGAAGATAGAGGGTATGGTTATCTTACCTATCTATTCAAATAATGAACGATCTTTTCAGGCGCAGATGAGCGCCTGAATTTTTTTGTTTCAAGAAAGTCGTCCATCACGTTAGGACAGTTAGATCTACTAGTTTTTAACTGAATCGGCTGTCGTGAATCTCTCTATTCCTATGTGCTTCATCGAAAGTGATATACTAAAAGCAGATGAGAGGTGAACGAAAGTGGGAAGAAAAAAAGCATTAACAGAACGAGATATATTTGACGTAACAGAAGAGATTTTGAAAGAGGAGGGGCTGCAAGGTGTTCATTTCAAAAAAGTTGCGGACCGGTTAGACGTTGGACGGAGCACTTTGTATGAATACTTTGAAAACAAAGATGACCTTCTTTTGGCTTACATGAAACGATTGATGGATGATATGAATCAAAAAGTAGAGAATATACCTGCTTCATTACCTGCTAACGAAAAACTCTACAAGCTCTTGCTCATTTTGCTTGAACATACCCAGCTGCATCAAATCGATCGAATGATCAGAGATTTGCAATCGAGTGATAAACATGCTGCTATGTTCTATAAAGAAGAGTTGGATGTGGATTTAATGCGGACCTATAATCTCATGAAGCGATGGATCGAAGCGGCCAAGGAGCAAGGGGCATGGAAACAGTCCATTGATTCAGGGCTCCTCGGCGATATCATTTTCCATTCGATTCTGTTTCCGAACCGTGAGAAGATGGGGGTGGAATCGATGGCACGCCAATTATTTGAAATCATCGAAAATGGTATGACGAATCACGATTCTTCTCCGTCCTAATGAAACGAGATTTATAGAGAGGAGTGAAGTCTTGCTGTCCTATGTATGGTCGTATGGCATTGCATTGCTTTCAGGTTGGGCATTTTCGCTTATTCATATACCGCTTGCCTGGATTCTAGGTCCCGTAACGGGGTTGTTTTTGTACAAGGCCCTGCTGAGAGGCAGAACAAGTCAATCGTATCAGGCAAGGAACGTCGCTTTCTTGTTGCTCGGCGTTCAAATCGGCCTGACCTTCACGGTTGAGACGTTCTCTCTTGTCGGTCCTTACTTTATTCCATACACAGGCTTAAGCATGGTCATGATCATAGTCAGTCTAGGCCTTGCCTATGGCATTGCTAGGCATACTTCAATTGACGAGACGACAAGCCTGATTGGTGCCGCACCTGGAGGATTATCTGCGATGATTGCCGTTAGTGAATCCCTGAAAGCCAATACGGTTCTTGTGACAATCTTTCACACGATTCGTCTACTAGCGGTTTTGTTTATAGTCCCCTTCATCGTCAGCAGATGGTTCTCGGTGCCCGCTCAGACCTACGTGGATGAAGCATCTGTGAATGGACCTGTGTGGACACTGTTCCTATACGTGGTCCTGTTTTGGATTTCATACCGACTAAGAAATGTAGTCCCAGCTGCGCTCGTGATTTTGCCTATGCTCATTATTGGAGGTTTGCAGGCGAATGGCGTCGCAATATTTGAATTACCAGCATTGTTCTTTATCGCCTCGCAAGTCGTGATTGGAGTCCATCTAGGTCACTCGGTGTCGATAAGCGATTTGAAAAAAGCGGGGAAGTTTTGTGGCTATTATTTCTTGCTCGCTGTCATCATCATTTCTGTCGGAATCGTTTCAGGTATGGCTCTCAGTCATTGGACTGGAATGGATCGAGTAACCGCTATGTTAGCTCTTGCACCAGGAGGACTCATAGAAATGGCGATCACGGCTCAAGAGACGGGAGGTCAACCATCTGTCGTCAGTTCCTTGCAGACCATTCGTCTGTTAACGATTGTTTTGTTACTGCCCCTGTTATTCAAATGGGGACTACCGAAACTCCGTTGAGTCGTTTCTTTGACAATATCTCGAATTAAAGATAAAGTGTAAAGTAGAAGGAATGATCATTTGTAAATAAAGGAGGATCAGAATAATGAAACTGAAACATATATTTAAACAAGGGTCATCAGACGATTCGCGTGTGTTGTTACTATTACACGGAACGGGAGGAACGGAGCAAGATTTGCTTCCTCTAGCAGAATTGATTGATCCTGACGCAGCGATTCTATCGGTACGTGGGAATGTGTCGGAAAATGGCATGCCGAGATTCTTCAAGCGACTCAGAGAAGGTGTGTTTGATGAAGAAGATCTCATTGAACGCACCGATGAATTGAACGTTTTTCTTGAAGAAGCAGCAGCTGAGTACGGATTCAATCGGAATCGTGTGGTTGCGGTAGGTTATTCAAACGGTGCGAACATTGCGGGTAGTTTGCTTTTCCATTATAAGAATAGTTTAGAAGCCGCTTTACTGTTCCATCCGATGGTTCCAAGAAGAGGCATCCAGCTACCTGACCAATCAGGTATCCCCGTATTCATCGGAGCGGGGGAGAATGACCCGATTTGTCCAGCCCAAGAAACCGTTGATTTGAAAGAGCTTCTTGAACAATCAGGAGCAAACGTCACGGATCATTGGGAGCAGATGGGTCACCGTCTAACTGAATCGGAAGTTAAAGCCGGTGCTGCATGGTACGCATCAAACGTATAAGTTATCATTGAGACCTTTTCCTCTTTTCTGTATGATAGAAGGACGTAGTTACAAGGAGGAGAAGATATGATTCATAAACAATGGGAAAACAATCCCACAATCAAACAAATCGAATGTGTGCATAACGATGCTAAGAAATTCGTCGTTGATTCTGTGCTGACTAAAGGCAAAGTCTACGATGTGAAAAATGAAAGCGAAGAATTTTATTTCGTCATTGACAATACGGGTCGCATGGGCGGATTCTACAAAGAATATTTCAAAGAATTGTAACAGAGAGGTCTATGGCCTCTCTGTTTTTTTTGGTTTATAGATGGTGCCATTCGGGGAAGGGAAGGAGAGACAATGGTAGAAGGAGTGACTCAGTTGATTATAAATAATGTAAGGTTATATCAGCCGGAATGGCCAGAACAGAAAAAAGGTTTGCGTGCAATCGAAATAGAGGGGGATACAATTACAAAAGTCCATGACAGTCCCTACATAGAAGAAGGTGATATGGTAGACGGGAATGGGCGTGTCTTAGCGCCTTCTTTTAATGATAGCCATATGCATTTGCTGCGTTATGGTCTGTTGAAAAAAGAACTGGACTTCACAGAAGTGACTAGCTGGAAAGAAATGAAGCAGCTGGTTGAGGACCACTACGATAAGTTGCAAGAGTATGATTGGATTTTCGGTAAAGGATTCAATGATGACAAGTTCACCGATATCGATCATTTATTGACGGCAAAAGACCTTAGTGAGATCCAAGTCAATGCATACATTTTTTTCATGCATCAAGACGGCCATGAATGTGTCATCAGTGAACAAGCGATGGAACTGCTGAAGAAAGAGGAAGCCTTCGAGAAGGAACCAGAAGAATTCAAAGAGAAAGACGAGCATGGAAACTGGACAGGGAGATTCAAAGATACAGCTGTCCATTATATCAAACACCACTTTTTTGGGAGGTCCGTAGAAGATGCGAAGTTGGCCATCGAATCCGCCACGCCTCATTTGAGTGAGCACGGGATTACATCACTTCACACAGATGATATCAACTTCATCGGTTCATACCCAAAGTTATGGCAAGCATATACCGAGCTTGAGCAAGAAGGGAAATTGCCTGTTGATGTGCATCTACATCACTATATCTTCAATATAAACGATTTACACGATTACTTAGAGCGAAGCACGAAGCGGACTGGTGATGGGACGGAACAAGTGAAAGTGGGAGCAATTAAGATCTTCCTTGATGGCACCCAACGGTTATTCACGGCAGCGATGAGAAATCCGTATCCAGACGCTCCCTCTACAGAGGGTACGCTGATTTATGAACAAGATCAGTTGAATGAGATGGTAAAAGTAGCCTCAGAAAACGGTATGCAAGTTGCGATGCACGCGATTGGTGATAAAGCAATCGAGCAAGCGATCGAGGCGTTAGAGCAGCAAGAAGCGCATACCACACAGTTGCGTCATCGAATTATCCATGCCCAAACACTTGCTCCCGATTTAATCGATCGGTTAAGAAAGGTAAAGCCATATATCGAAACACAGCCTTCTTTCTTACTTGAAGAGTGGGATAAAAAAGGCAAGTGGACGCCGAAAGAACTTTTACCTTACTGTGATGCTTTTCAAAGCCTGATCAGTGAACATATCCCCGTTACACTCAGTTCCGATTTACCGATCGGATCAATCAATCCATTTGTAACGATGCATGCGGCTGTTAACCGTACCGATTTGACTGGGAAACCAGAAGGTGGTTGGATGCCTCAAGAAAAGATTTCTTTGGAAAGTGCCTACCAAGGATTCACGTTAATTCCGGCTGAACTTGAATACATGGAAGCAAAAAAGGGTAGAATAGAAGCTGGTTATCAAGCTGACTTCGTGTGGTTGGACCAACACCCACTTGAAGTCGAATCGGAAAATCTTCATCAGATCCAAGTATTGGAAACCTGGCATAGAGGAAAACAAGTGTATAAAAAGTGACATTTTTCCCTTGCCTTCCTTGTCAACACTTGTTCCATAAGCGATAATAAGGATAAGATGAAGGAAAGGGGAGGATAGATTGTATGAATAAACTAATTTTAGTGCGCCACAGCGAAACAGAGGGACAGCATGAAGATTCCCCATTAACAAAGCAAGGGGTGAGACAATCACAAGTGCTTGCTCAATTCCTTGATCGGTCCGGTTATGAAGTTACCAAAATCATTTCGAGTCCTTTTTTAAGGGCAATTGAAACGATTAAGCCTTTTGCACATAAAAAAGGATTGAACATCCAAACCGATGATCGGTTGGAAGAGAGGATTCTTAGTCATGAGCCGTTAGATGACTGGGAAGAGGTTCTTCATGACACCTTCCAGGATCATGATCTGAAAATGAATGGTGGCGAATCTAGCAAAGAAGCGAAGCAGCGCGTGCTTTCCCTCATCGAAGAATTAGAAGACCAAGAGTCAGGCAATGTCCTCCTCGTCACGCACGGAAACCTCCTCGCTCTATTGTTACAGAAATATAACCATGAGATCGGATTCTATCATTGGAAGCGTCTGTCTCGTCCAGATGTCTTCGTTGTGCAGAAGTATGCCGGCGAATACACAGTCGAACGTGTTTGGGATCAATAATCTTTTTGTTGTGATACTTTAACAGGGATTGTTGTGGAAGAATTGCGATTTTTTTCTATAATGGTTATGATATATTGTGGTGTTTATCTAAGCCATTTCAGGTGAATATAATAATATAAGCACTTTAAATGATGTAAAAGGAGGAGAAATACAGTGGCATTTGTAATTACATCTCCATGTAAAGATGAGAAAGCGGCAGAATGCATGGACGTATGTCCGGTAGATTGTATTGAAGAAGGAAAAGATATGTTTTATATCGATCCAGCGATTTGCATCGACTGTGGGGCTTGCGAAGCCGTTTGTCCAGTCGAAGCTATCTATATTGAAGATGAGGTTCCAGAAGAGGAAAAGCAATACATCGAAATCAACCGTAAGTTCTTTGAAGAACAATAAACATACCAAAACCGTCTCGTATAATTGCGAGACGGTTTTTTTAATTTTGACTTCCGTATTGCACGGGTGCTTAAGGTGGATTCTAACCTTATGGAATGCTCTTCAGTGGTGATCATATGCTTAGTTTCGCTTCATAACGGGTAGGTATATAAAGAAATCTGAATTTGGAGGGAAATTGATGTCTAAACTAACAAACAAAGCAGCGATCATAACCGGAGCGAGTAGCGGAATCGGTAAAGCCATCGCCCATCACTTGGCGAAAGAGGGGGCGAATGTCGTGTTAGCGGCTCGTCGCTCGGAGCGATTACAAGAACTCGCAGAAGAAATCCAAAAAGAGCACGGGACAGAAGCGAAAGTGGTCGAGACGGATGTGACGAAGAAAGCAGATGTTGAAAATCTAGTGAAACAAACGAAAGAATCTTTCGGAAGTGTGGATGTATTCGTGAACAACGCCGGCGTTATGCTTCTTTCATTTTTGAAAAACGATCATGTTGATGAGTGGGAGCAAATGGTCGATGTAAACATAAAAGGGGTACTATACGGTATTCATGCTGCATTACCTGACATGCTTGAACAAGGTTCGGGGCATATGATTAACGTGTCATCTGTAGCCGGTCATGAAGTCTTCCCATCAAGTACCGTGTACAGTGCGACTAAATATGCAGTCAAAGCGCTATCCATGGGCTTAGAGAAAGAGTTGGCCCGCTCGAATGTGAGAGTGACGAACATTTCACCTGGTGCAGTGGATACAGAGTTAACGGAACACATCACCGATGGAGATGTGTTGGAGATGTTCAAGGATCGCAGTATGCAACCTCTCGAAGCGGAGGATATCGCCTCAGCTGTGACGTATGCAGTAACACAACCATCGAATGTAAACGTAAATGAAATCATTGTACGTCCTCTTCATCAATCATAACCAATAAAAAAGACCGCAGGACATGTCCTGCGGTCTGCTTCATCATAAAGAGCAATAAAAGATTTTAGGATCGAATGCTAAATGATGTATATTCATCACTTTCTTTTGCATCCGATACGTCTAAGTGATTGACTTTAGCGAAGGGTGTCGGACCCGCTTTTAGTTCCTGTTCAAGTTTTTCGAGCTGACCTGGATCTCCTGTCGCTTCCACCTCAACGGTCCCGTCATGCTTGTTCTTCACCCATCCGTTAATATCCAGTTCCGTCGCAAGTTGTTTCACAGCAGCACGAAAGCCCACACCCTGTACGCGTCCATGCGCAATCATATGTTTTTTTACCAAAGAAAGCACCTCCTAACGTCTTACGATATTCTTTCCCCAGTTCAGTCTAATCGAAAACAAAAAGGAGAGATGATATGAACAAGATTAAGGTAACAGATCTGCACGCTTTTCAATTCGGACACCAAACGGATATAGAAGCGGCGACAGGATGTACGGTTATTTTATGCCCTGAAGGCGCAATAGCAGGTGTCGATGTGCGCGGTGGATCACCGGGAACGAGGGAGACGGATTTACTTAAATCCGAGAATTTGGTCGAGAACGTACATAGTGTATTTTTAGCTGGAGGTAGTGCGTTTGGACTCGACGTAGGGAGTGGTGTCATGGAGTATTTGGAGAAGCAAGGCATAGGTTTTGATGTCAGCGTTGCTCGCGTTCCGATTGTACCTGGTGCTATACTATTTGATTTGAACGTGGGAAGCGCTCACATTCGCCCTTCCGCAGAGATGGGGTTTAAGGCGTGTGAAGATGCCTATTCAAACGAGTCGTTTAGGTCGGGGAATGCAGGGGCCGGCACGGGTGCGTCTGTTGGAAAGTTATTCGGCAATGACTATGCTATGAAGAGTGGTGTAGGGCAGTTTGCTATACAGGTCGGTGAATTGCAAGTCGGAGCGGTGATCGCCGTCAATAGCTTTGGTGATGTGTTCGATCCTGAAACGAATACAATGGTCGCCGGTCTGCAACAAGATGGTGTATTTTTAAACACAGAACAACAATTACTCAATCAGATGACGACATCGAAAACGAATCGATTTAGCGGGAATACCACAATCGGTACTATCGTAACCAATGCGAACGTTACGAAACCCCAAGCCAATAAATTAGCTTCAATCGCGCATGACGGCTTTGCCCGTGCGCTTCGCCCTTCCCATACTTTCGTGGATGGCGACACACTTTTTTTCTTAAGTAGCGCCACAGTGGAAGTCGATCTAAATGCACTTTCCGCACTCTCGACCTATGTTGTGGAACGAGCGATTATAGATGCTGTGACATCTGCTGAAGGGAATTATGGGATTGTTTCTACTCGAGATTTATAGAGCATAACCGCACATATTTAAAACTTGTGATGGGAGTGCCGGTTATTGTAATATACTGGATTCCCTTACCCAGGCATCTTGAACAACTATGAAGACAAATTTCATTTTGGTTTTAGCGAAAAGAAGAGAATTACGATGAAAGAAAGACGTGCAAAAACTAGTTATGATCATAAAAAACAGATAACGAAGGAGTCGCTGTCATGGTTCAAGAAAAATGGTTCACCTATAGAGCACGAGACTTTTCGAAATTGCAATATGCTTACTATAAAAAGAATGAGGAGAATACGACAGCCATCATTATGATTCACGGCATCACGGCTGAACTGGAACATCACAGGAAAATGTGCGATGCGCTCAAAATAGATGCCGATGTGTTTTTACCTATATTGAGGGGATATGATCGCTTGAATAAACGGGGGGATTTGAGTCACTTCGGTCAATATGACGAGGACTTATTGGACTTTATCCATAATGTAAGAAAACAAGGGTACGATCGCATTGTTCTTGCAGGCCATTCGATGGGGTGTGCGAATATTTTGCGCTTGATTGAACATCAACCTCAAGCAGCAGATTATTATTTGTTCTTGTCTCCTTTCTTTCATCCTTCCTTGCCTGTTTATCGAGATGAAGCAACGAACCAATTTAAGCCAGAAACAGACGTTGATTATACAGTCTACACCAAAAAAACGTTGTTACTTATGACACTTTATAAGTTTAAAATTCCTTACTTTTCATATAAAACCGTTGCGGAGATCCCTGATGAATTTGATGCGAAAGGTAAATTAGCCTTAAGCTTTCGTTTACTTTCCTCCAGGTTCCTTGAAACGTTACCAGACCGTTTATTTGAAAACCTTCACGGCAAAGTGAAAACATGTGTAGGATCGAACGATGAAGTCGTCGATGCCGAAGAATTAGCGAGATGGTATGACCAAAAGTTTCATGAGTCGGTTGAGATCATACAAAATACGGACCATAATCATATTCTCCATGACGAGGAAATGCACCAATCATTAGCTCAGTGGCTATCATCATAGAAAGTAGGAATCAGCATGAAGCAAGTATTCAGTGAAGTGATTCAGTTTCGAGGCAGCTATTATGATTTTGGCCTTGAGCAAGCGAAACGGCTGCAAGCCTCCCCTCTTCTTCGGAGTCATGAACAAAGGAGGGGGAAATCAAGGCGTAAATATACGGTTGATATTCAAGTGGCGAAGCGTATGCTAGAGCGATATAGTCCGGGTCTTTTAGAGGAACTGAATGGTTTGGCCGACGGTCTTGGATGGTCACTAGAGGATACGGTGCATGAATATAGTGGTTGGCAACAAGAATGGACCCATAGCGGATGTTCCATTTTCACAGCCGAAGATCTATTTGCCCGGAATTATGATTATCACCCTAAAACTTATGAGGGGCGTTTTATCCTGTTCCAGCCGGATAATGGAGTGGCGACCATTGGACCAAGCCAACGGGTGATCGGCCGAACGGATGGGATGAACGCTTTCGGCTTGTGTATAGGCTATAATTTTGTTAACCGGATAAAACCTTTAGATGGGTTTATTTGCTGTACCTTAACACGAATCATATTGGAAAATTGTCGGACGACAGAAGAAGCGGTGGTCTTACTGAAAGAGCTTCCTCATCGCCATTCCTTCAACTATGTCATTTCAGACAGACAGAAGCACTCAGCAATTGTAGAAGGTTCGCCGCGAGGGGTTCAGGTAAGAAGCGGAAATGTTTGTACGAATCACTTTACTGATTTAGAGAATGAGAACCGTAGACATTTGGGTGACTCAGAAGAGCGCTTGCTCGCTATGGAAGGGCGAGTGGATCGAATCGAGAATGCGCGCGATGCTTTTCAATACTTAAATGAATCACGCGGTCCCATCTTCTCTGAACAGTATAGTCGGTGGTCTGGTACCATCCATACGGCTATTTATGACAAGGAGCGGTTACACGTTTTCTTCGGCCTCGGTGGAGACTCGAACCCTGTATTCTTTGATTTCAAAGACTGGCTTGAAGGCAGGCGAACGACAGTGAAACGGATGCTTGGTTCTTTGAATACTTCTGAAAGAATCCCATATATAGATGGCTGAACGGTTTCTTTACTTGAGAAAACCTTTCCACTCACAGTAAAATAAAGTTGGAAACACTTTCACAAAAGGAGACCGCTTATGACTGTCACAATGACAACGACCACAACGACGTTACAGTACCTCTATCACCAATTTGAAAATCTAGATTCGAATACGAGCGAAAAAATCCTAGATTTAATCGAGAAACAAGAACAAGAGCAAACCATGATCGGATTTGCTGGACACTTCTCAGCAGGGAAGTCCACTTTGATCAACACATTACTAGAACGTGATTTGCTACCATCAAGCCCGATACCAACGAGTGCCAATATTGTGCATTTAACAGAAGGGGATCCCTATACGATCACCTATTTTCGTGAAGATGCACCAGTGAAATATTCTGGTGAGATCCCTTTTCATACCGTTAAAGCGTTGTGTAAAGACGGAGAGCAAATCACACGCGTTGATATCAGTCGCCAGGGGACGGGACTTCCGGAGCACGTGACACTATTAGATACCCCAGGAGTAGACTCCACGAATGATGCAGACCGGTTGATTACAGAGTCGTCGTTACATGTAATGGACTACATGTATTACGTGATGGATTATAACCATGTCCAATCAGAAGTGAATCTGCAGTTCCTGCTTGAAATGCAGAAACGTGGTACGCCCTTCTCCATCGTCATCAATCAAATCGATAAACATGATGAAGAAGAACTTCCTTTCAAGTCGTTCCAAACGAGTGTTAAAGAGTCCCTTCACCAATGGGGAATACAGGTAGATCATATCTATTACGTTTCGCTTAGAGATTTTTCCTTGAAGCAAAATGAATATTCGACACTTGAACGTGACTTTAAATCGCTATTCCATGGCAGCCTTGAAAAGAGTGAGGAGCAGATTCTCCGTTCTTTGAAACAGGTAGTAAGTGAATACCAAGCCAGTGAGGATCAAAAGAAGGATAAAGAACGTCATCAGCTAGAAGAGAGATACGAAGAGTTGGCTCTCCACGTACCTGAAGGGGCAGTGGATGGCTATCCTGATATTGAACAACTTCAAAAAGAAGCAGAGGAATCCTTCCATGACCAAGTACGTTCGTTCATCCCCAATGCCTATTTGATGCCTAGTCAACTACGCGAGGAGGCCGAACGATTTTTGGAATCTGTTCAACCCGGTTTTAAAGTCGGCTTTTTATTCAGCAAGCAGAAGACAGAAGACGAACAGGCAGAACGTGAGAAAGTCTTTCACGAACATTTGATGAAAACCGTTGAAAAGAACTTGGTTTGGCCATTACGGGAGCGGATGGTCCGGTTGATTGAAGCGTACGATATCGGAGATCCTTCTCTTCTTCAGCTTGTCCAAAGTGAATCGTTCGAATATGCCCCTTCTAGGTTGCACGACCTTGTCGAGTCAGGAGCTTCTGTTACGGGAGCTTATGTGCTTCGTTATACTGATGAGGTGTCAAAAGATGTGAAACGTGAAATGAAGACCCATATTCATAGTTGGTGGAAAGCGTTCAACGATGCCTTAGAAGAGCAGCATGAGAAGAGGCGTGAAGAGAGTAGAGAAGTGTATGAAGCGGTCGAAGAGCTTCATCATATTCAAAATCAGCTTCAACGTATCGAAGAAAATAAGGCGGACGAATGGGCGAAGATTGACCATTGGTTCGAGAAACCTGAACCATTAGAAGATATGAAAGATCATGTGGAGCATCAATTATTGAAACGGAGAAACCGAATGACAACAGGAACCATTACAGCTCCCAGTGAAAATCGAAAAGAAGACGTACAAGCTGAAACAAATCAAGTGACGTCTGAGAAAAAACCTTCCTCGAAAAACGAAGTGATGGAAACGGTGCATCAGCTTATAGAAGCTGTCGATTCGATAGAGGGGCTTGAGACATTAGTCGAACAACTTCGTTCCAAACAAAGCCGTTTAAGAAATCGTAGATACACCGTTGCATTATTTGGGGCGTTTAGTGCAGGGAAATCTTCTTTCGCCAATGCTTTATTAGGAGATAGACTACTTCCCGCTTCACCTAATCCGACAACGGCGACGATTAATAAAATATCACCACCTGACTCTATGCACCCGCATCAGACGATTCGGGTGAGCGTAAAAAAAGAGAACGAGCTCATCGATGATTTATCAGATCCCTTACAAAAAATCGGCGTAGAAGGGCATCAGCTTTCAGACATTCGTTCTCGTTTGGAGGAGCTGACGGATGACGCATGGATGAAATTATCTCATAAAAACCGTGCCTTCATTCATGCTTTTCTTGAAGGGTACGACCATATGAGTGAACAACTTGGGAAAATAATAACAATCCCTTGGGAACAATTCAGTCAGTATGTAGCAGATGAATCTTTCTCTTGTTTTATCGAATCGATGGAACTTTATTACGACTGCCGGTGGACAAGAGCTGGTGTTACACTTGTTGATACGCCGGGAGCGGATTCTGTAAACGCGAGACACACGGATGTCTCGTTCGAATACATCAAAGACGCAGATGCGATTCTGTTTGTGACGTATTATAATCATCCTTTTTCTAAAGCTGATCAATCGTTCCTTACCCAGTTGGGAAGGGTCAAAGACAGTTTTGCTATGGATAAGATGTTCTTCATACTGAATGCGGCGGACCTGGCTGAATCTGACGAAGAATTACAGCACGTGGAGCGGTATGTGAAAGAGCAGCTGCAAGGTTTTCATATTCGACAACCCAGGTTGTTCTCTTTGTCCAGTAAAGAAGCTTTGCAAGAGAAGCGGTCGGAACTTCCTTCAAGCTTAGATTCTTTCGAAGATTGTTTTGAACAGTTCCTTGAAGAGGAGTTGCAGCAGGTTCTTATCGAATCCATTAAAGAAGATATGGATTCCGTAAGCCAAACTATCCAATCCTTTATTGACTACGCTCGTTTAGATGAACAAGAGCGAGCCAATCGCTTAGAAAGTCTAAAAGAAGAAAAAGAGAGAGCGAATAAACGATTCGAGCCAAAAGATCTTACATCTGACTTAAAACAAATTGAGAACAAGGCGACTAAACAACTCCACTACGTACATGAGCGGATGATGTTGAATGCCAACGATCTATTTAAGCAACACGTCAATCCAGCAACGATCAATGGGAAAGACGCACCTCCTAGAGAACAAGTCCAGTCATCGATCAAACATTTTATAGAGGACATCAACTTTGAGATGAAGCAAGAGCTCAGAGCTGTCAGTCTAAGGATTGAACGGATGCTCGAAAATATGATGGTGAATGAAAAAGACCGAATAGAGAAAGAGTTACGTACAATAGAGAACGCCTTACGGTTACAGATGCCTGAATGGGAACCGCTGGACGTTCCCCGGTTTGAAAGTGTCTGGTCGTTGTCTGATAAAGAAGTGAACAGTCTTTCAAAAGAATTTAAGAACACACGTAGTTTCTTTGAAAAAAATGAGAAAGAGGAATTGAAAGAAGATCTCTTGAAGCGTATTTCACCTGAATTGAAAGCAGCGCTCCATAAGGAACAACAAACGATCCAGACCTATTATCAAAACCACTGGGAAAGTCAATACGAAACCCACAGGGTAGAATGGCAACATCAAATTGATGCCATCTTCGAGAGGCTAAGGTATAGTTTGAACCACACGGTCGATGTACAAGAATTGACTCAAAAACAGGAACATGTGGATAGCATCATTTCGCGTTCTAATTAATCCCCCATGTGCATAACCTATAGTAGAAGCCCTGTTACCGAAGAAACCTTCCTCCTTCTTTGGTTTCGGGGCTGTTTTAATATATGTGACATATACTCAGTGTGATGACATAAATATAAACTAGAGGAGGGATCACGTATGTATCAACCGTATTCATATAGGCAAACCTATGCATCAAGTGTTGCGCGAGTCGATTTTCTGAGCAGTCCTTTAGCTCCACAATTAAAAGGATCCATGCAGTTTTATCAAATGCCATACGGAGTGGAAGTGTTTGTTCAAGTGGAAGGGTTGCCAGAGTTCATGAAGAAGAAAAACGGTAAACAAGTAGGACCTCATGGTTTTCACATTCATGAAAAAGGAGTATGTGAAATCGGTGATGGCAAAGATCCCTTTGAGAGTGCCGGAGGTCATTGGAATCCGGATGGTCAGCCGCACGGAAACCATGCGGGCGATTTTCCTGTCTTGTTTTCCAACCAGGGACGCGCACGAATGATCTTCTTCACTGATCGATTTGATGTGAACGACATCATTGGGAAGTCGGTGATCATTCATGAGGGGCCTGACGATTTCCAATCGCAACCGTCCGGAAAATCAGGGAAGCGGATTGCTTGTGGAATTATAGAAAAAGCATAAACTTTGGTATAATTGGAAGGACTTTTGGATAGACTGACTATGTAGGATGTTAAGCGCGCATACTTGACTTCACCGGTGAATCATAGTATAGTTTTCAATAAGGGAAAGAGCATACCAACTAAAGAATCACCTATTATAAAGAGTGATCAAGAGATTGGTACTTTTTATAATATGTGATTTTTTCTATCTTGCAAAACGCATATTAATTTTACGAAATATTGGAGGATCCATTCCTATGAAAACAGGTACAGTGAAGTGGTTTAACGCGGAAAAAGGTTTTGGCTTTATCGAGGTTGAAGGAGAAGACGATGTATTCGTTCACTTCAGCGCAATCAACGAAGAAGGTTTCAAGTCTCTAGAAGAAGGTCAGTCTGTAGAGTTTGAAATCACTGAAGGTAACCGCGGGCCACAAGCTGCAAACGTAACTAAACTTTAAATTCCAAATAGAAAAGAGACTGGCCCCATAAGTCAGTCTCTTTTACATAATTTATGTCTAGAGGAGGCTTCATAGATGGCTTTCGGTAAAAAGAATCAGGCAGAAATTAAAGAAGAAGAAACAAAAATCTGGGTATGTGAATCCGATGATTGTAACTGCTGGATGAGAGATAACTTCAGAACCAACGAGAAGAACACTTGTCCAATGTGCGGGAGTAATATGGTAGAAGAAAACAAAGTCCTTCAAGTGGTAGAGAACAACAGTCTTTACCATAAAGCAGATAAATAACAGAGAAGCGGGTGTCTATAAAAGACGTCCGCTTTTTTGTTTACGAAAAAAATAATAGGGGAAAACGTCAGGTAAATGAAGGAGGAATAAGTATGGACCAGCAAGCTGATCGAGTACGTTCCACCAAACATGTACTGCGAAAGAAAACGATCAATACGATTCTGGATCAATTCGACGGAGAACTTATGAAATTGTCTCAATCCAGTAGGCGTAAGAAATACGATAAGATGCGTATGGATTCATACAGCTTCTTCCGAGGCAGTGCGTATTTATTTTTCTATGATGTAATCGATCTTCCATTCGCTTTTCATACACCGACCGATCGCCCAACGTGGATTATGGGGGACATGCACGCTGATAACTTCAGTGGCTTTCAGAATGAGGATCATCACATCGTTTTTGATGTTGATGATTTTGATGAAGGTTATTTAGGCTCTTATCTTTATGACGTTTTACGGATGGTGGTTAGTATTCGGCTGATGACCGCTCAGCATGAATGGATGCCGGAAGAACAGGATGCATTTGTAGAGGAGTATCTAAAGGCATATGTGAAACAACTGAAACGTTTCGAAGAAGGCGATGAGGATCCAGTTTCGCTAGAATTCTCCGTTGAAAATACAAAGGGACCGATCAAGAAGACTTTAAAGAAGCTTGAAGAGCGTAAGCATTCACATGAGCTAGACAAACAAACCATTGTCGATCATGATTCGATTCGTTCATTTGATATTGGGAAAGAGAAATTATCATCCGTTTCTAAACAGGAGCGAAATGACTTGGCTTCCGCTTGGAAGGATTACATAAAGTCATTAGACCCAACAACAAAGCAACATGAAAGGTTTTACAGAATTAAGGATGTCGTCAAGAAAAAGGGGTCAGGGATTGGTTCGACCGGATTGGAACGTTATTACATCTTGATCGAGGGTGAACATTCGGGTGATCATCAAGATGACATCATTTTAGAGGCTAAAGAAGCTCGAACACCTATTCCGGCTTATTTCTTCTCATACGATGACCAATTTTGGGAGGACAATAAACACCAGGGCCGCAGAGTGATTCATACCCAGCGGGCCATGCACCATAAAGCTGACCCGTACTTAGGATATTTCTCTTTCCGAGGTCGAGATTTCTATGTGCGCGAGCGTTCTCCTTTTTCAAAGGAATTGAAGGATAAACATTGGACATCCCATAAAGATGTAAAGCGGACTGTGAGGACGATGGCGAAAATCAGTGCCAAATCTCATGCTAGAGCAGATGCAGATATCGATGAAGGGATTATGGACTATCACAGTGAAGGTGCGATTTTGGATGCGATTGGGTCAGAGAAAAAACTATTCCGTCATCAGTTGGTCCTTTGGTCGCGCCATTATCAAAAAATCGTTGAGCGTGATTACCAGTTATTTCGTGAGTGGTTAGTTGAGAAAGAATACTTTAAATCATAAACGAGTTTGTTCTATCCTCCATATGAATGGTATAATCAAAAGTGATGTACATTCATTAACTGGAGGATTTTCTATATGCTAAACGTAAACAATGTAAGTCTTCGTTTCGGCGATCAAAAATTATTCGAAGATGTCAATATAAAATTCACCCCTGGAAACTGTTATGGCTTAATTGGAGCTAACGGTGCAGGGAAGTCAACGTTTCTTAAGATTTTGAGTGGTGAAATTGAAGCCCAAACAGGTGAAGTATCTTTGAAGAAAGATCAACGCCTAGCGGTATTGAAACAGAACCACTTCGAATATGATGAATATAAAGTGTTGGATACGGTCATCATGGGCCATACACGACTATATGAAGTCATGAAAGAAAAAGATGCCATTTATATGAAAGGTGAATTCACGGAAGAAGACGGCATGCGTGCCGCAGAGCTTGAAGGTGAATTCGCTGAAATGAATGGTTGGGAAGCAGAATCCGATGCTGCTCGTTTATTAAAGGGACTTGGAATTGGTGAAGCTCTTCATGAAAAGCAAATGAGTGAACTGGCCGGATCTGAAAAAGTGAAAGTCCTACTTGCTCAAGCCCTATTTGGTAATCCTGATGTTCTTCTTCTTGATGAGCCTACCAACCACTTGGATATTAAAGCAATCCAATGGCTTGAGGACTTCCTGATTGATTTTGAAAACACGGTCATTGTCGTTTCGCACGACCGTCATTTCTTGAATAATGTTTGTACGCACATTGCGGATCTAGACTTCGGTAAGATTCAAGTGTATGTGGGGAACTACGATTTCTGGTATGAATCAAGCCAACTGGCTATGAAGATGGCTCAGGAACAAAACAAGAAAAAAGAAGAGAAAATTAACGATTTGAAAGAGTTCATTGCGCGGTTCAGCGCCAACGCTTCCAAATCGAAACAAGCGACATCCCGTAAGAAATTACTCGAAAAGATCACGCTTGATGATATTCAACCTTCATCACGAAAGTATCCTTATATTGCATTCAAGGCAGATCGTGAAATCGGGAACGACTTACTAACGGTCGAGAATCTATCGAAGACGATCGATGGTGTCAAGGTATTGGACAATGTGAGCTTTACGTTGAATGCGAATGATAAAGTTGCCCTCGTCGGATCCAATGAAACGGCAAAAACGACCCTGTTTGAGATTCTTATGGGACATATGGAGCCGGATGAAGGCACGTATAAGTGGGGCATTACAACTTCACAAAGTTATTTCCCTAAAGACAACTCGGAGTTCTTCGAAGGATCTAATAAGAACCTTGTCGAGTGGCTTCGTCAATATTCACCTGAAGACGAAACAGAGACATTCTTGCGTAGCTTCCTTGGTCGTATGTTGTTCTCTGGTGAAGAGGCATTGAAAAACGCGAGCGTTCTTTCAGGTGGAGAAAAAGTTCGTTGCATGCTATCTAAAATGATGTTGTCAGGAGCAAACGTACTCGTCTTGGATGAGCCGACAAATCACTTGGACCTCGAGTCAATCACATCATTAAACAAAGGCTTGATCAATTTCAAAGGCTCTGTCATCTTTGCATCGCATGACCATGAGTTTGTTCAAACAATCGCGAACCGCATCATTGAGATTACACCAAGCGGTAAAGTGATGAACAAAGAGATGAGCTACGATGAATATTTAGCTGACAAAGACGTACAAAAACAATTAGCATCAATGTAGTAAAGAAAAAGTCTGCCAACCTGGCAGACTTTTTTTCAGGCTGCCTGCAGAAGTCAGTGGAACGGTTCTGTTAGATTGTATAAGAATACCGTGGGAAGGAAAACGACTCGCTTTCCTGCGGCAAGCCTCCTCGTTCGTTGACACTCTCTATGGGGTCTTCCTTGAGTCCTTTCTCCCGCGGCAGTCTACCCGTTTTCCATCCCATTATGCGATAAATAGTGGAACGGAACCTCGCCAAGCAGCATGATGCGGTCATCCGTAGAGACCCTCATTGTCGTTGAATTCTCTAGAGGTTCAGCCTTCCTGAAGTAAGGTGGCGTGGAAACGTCGACACTCCTGCAGGATGCTGAGGCTTGGGTGAGATCCCGCAGGTCGCGTAGCGAACGAGGAAGCTCACCGCCTCCTGCGGAGAGGGAGTCGTTTCCCCGCCACCGGCCCCTTCTCAACTTGGAAGAACCGAAAGTGACTTGCTCAACACTCTGAAAAAAAGTCTGCCACCTGGCAGACTTTTTTTCTTTGAGACGATTTTTTTTTGGTTATCTGGTTGAAGTCGAATTGGACTTGAAATTCGCATTCAGAACGTCTAATTTACACGAAAAAACAAGTCTTAAGACTTCTTATGGGGCAAATTAGTAGTGATATCCAAGCTTGTCATTCTAATGAAATATTCGTGTTATGTTTGATAAGAAACTGTCATTTCCCTGTTCTTCTCTTCTTGTTTGATTCTGGTAATCTTGTAACCATAAGGTCATCCGAAAAGCGGATCACCGAAATAAGGGGGAGGCAGAAATAATGAAAAAAATGATTTTCACTTTATTTTTAACTGTCGCTTTTGTTTGTACTTTTGCCACGGCTGTGAGTGCTGAGCAGTACACGATTCAAAAAGGAGATACCCTTTGGGGGATTGCACAAAAATACAATGTTACGGTCGATCAATTGAAATCATGGAATGGTTTACAATCAAATATTATCTATCCGGCTCAGACGTTAACGATATCAGGAACAAAAGAAGCATCTACGTCTGATTCATCACATACTTATACCGTACAATCTGGTGACACCTTATGGGAAATCGCAAACAAAACAGGTACAACATCCAGTCTACTAATGAAGATGAACAACCTTTCCTCTACCACCATTTATCCAGGGCAGACACTGTCTACGAAAGGTGTGGCAAGTTCTCAAGGATCATCGACTCAGTCAACGTCTTCTGAAACTCCTAAAGCGAAGACCACATCTTCACCTAAAAAGAATAATAGTGTCGTGAAGCAATTTACAGCAGAAGCGACTGCATATACAGCATATTGTAACGGGTGCAGTGGAGTTACGGCGACAGGAATAGACTTGCGAGCAAATCCAAATCAAAAGGTCATTGCTGTTGATCCCAATGTGATTCCGCTAGGTTCTACAGTCTACGTAGAAGGGTACGGGACGGCCATTGCTGGTGACACTGGTGGTGCTATTAACGGCAATCGAATCGATGTCTTTATTCCGAATCGAAATGAAGCATTAAATTTCGGTCGCAGGTCCGTAACCGTTCAAGTACTTAACTGATTCCCCCCCCTCATTCTCTGAATGTAAAAAGAGAATGAGGGGTTTTTTGTGTAGAATTGCTCTGACTAGCCTTCATCAGTGCTTATTGATAGACTAGAGCCACATACCGTATTGAAAGGGGTATTCCTATGAGAGCGATTGTACATGAGAATCTAGATGGTATCGAGGGGTTAAAAGTAAAGGAAGTACACGAACCAGGTTTAAAGCAAAATGAGGTGAAAGTATTAGTGAAGACGGCTGGGATGAATCGCAGGGATGTAGCCGTTGTTGAGAAACGACATAAAGGAGAAGACCCTGCTCTTATACCAGGCTCGGACGCTTCAGGCATTGTTGTGGAAACAGGAGATCAGGTGACTCGATTTACGATAGGTGATGAGGTTGTCATCAACCCCGGGTTAGGTTGGATAGAAAATAGTGAAGCTCCACCAAGAGGTTTTGAAATTGTTGGTCTTCCTGATGATGGAACGTTTGCGGAGTATTATGCTTGTAGCGAGGAACACCTAGAAACCAAGCCTGAGCACTTGAACTTTGAGGAAGCAGGTGTCTTATCTCTTGCAGCATTGACAGCCTATAGAGCATTATTCACTCGTGGAAAACTGCAAAAAGATCAAACGGTCATGTTGCCGGGAATCGGAAGTGGTGTACTTATCTTTGCCTTGAAATTTGCTAAAGCTATCGGAGCGCGTGTTGTCGTCACATCCCGCTCAGGAACGAAACGTGAGAAAGCTTTGGAGCTCGGTGCAGATGTCGCAATCGAAACGAATAGCGATTGGAAAGAATCGTTATCCGGTGAATCAATCGACCTATTATTGGAAAGCATTGGAGAGGCGACGTTCCAGAAATCCTTGGAAGTCATTCGTAAGGGAGGAACAATCGTGACCTTCGGTGCAACGACAAACGATGAAGTGAAAATCAATATTCGCGAATTCTTTTACGGACAATACAATTTGCTAGGCTCGACGATGGGGAGTGCTGAAGAGTTCAAAGCCATGCTCCATTTCATTACGCAACATAACATTAAGCCGGAGCTGGATCGCACATTTACGCTCGACCAGCATATTGAGGCTTTTGAATACGTCCGTAATTCCCGAAATTTCGGAAAAATTGGCTTCCTTATAAATGAATAATTTCACTTTAAACTTAGTAGCAACTCCGAACCAGTTTAAAAAACAACAAACATTGATTATCGAACGAATGTGCGTATGATTGGACAACAGGTACTTCCTCTATTGTAAAATAAGTCTAAGGTGAATCATATTAGAGGAGGGATCGGTTTGTCTCATAAAAATAATCCAAAACGGTTTGCGCTTAACATGAGTGCTGCTCAATTTACAAAGTTTTATATTATGCACCTTTTGCAAGTATCTCAACCCATGATTAGTGAGCACTTTAAAGGTGAATTCAAGAAACTCACGAAAAACTGGATTCCGGCGCCTTCCACTTTATTAGATACGCTCCATGAGATGACAGAGGAAGGGCTATTATACCGTAAAGAAGACTATAAGTCTCATGAGAAGCAAAGACAAAAGGTGTATTGGTATTATTTGACCGATCAAGGTAAAGAAGAATTCGATGTTCTGAAAAAACGATACAAAATCCTTTTTGAAGAACAAATAGACATTCTACAGAAAATCATGAAAGATGTCTATCGTTAAGAAGACGAGGAGGAACCCCTATGAACTTGAGTATTCTGGATCAAAGTCCTATATCAAAAGGGGGGACGGCAAGCCACGCTTTACATCAGACAATCGATCTAGCTCAATACGCTGAACAATTAGGCTATTACAGATATTGGGTAGCCGAACATCACAATACGAATGGACTAGCAGGTACTTCACCAGATATCTTAATTGGTCAGATTGCTGCTCATACTTCAACCATCAGAGTAGGTTCGGGGGGCGTCCTGCTTCCTCAATACAGTCCTTTGAAAGTGGCAGAAAGCTTCCGTACATTGGAGGTCTTTTACCCTGGACGTATTGATTTAGGGTTAGGACGATCACCAGGTGGTGGTAAAAAAACAAGACTAGCGTTAACGGACGGCGTCGAAAAACCGTTAAGTTCGTTCTCTAGACAAGTAAAAGAGTTGCATTACTACCTTTATGATGATGTTCCTAAAGGGCACGATTATTATGGTGTACGAGCAAGACCAGAAACCTCTCTGCAGCCACCTACTTGGATATTAGGGCTCAGCGACCGGGGGGCTAAGCATGCAGCTGTGAATGGGACAGGCTTTACATTTGGTCATTTCATCGACCCGACTCATGGAGAGAAAGCCATACAAACGTATCGGGAAAGATTCAAAGCTACGTATCCCTTCCTTTCTCCTCAGGTGAATGCGTGTATTTTTGTTGTTTGTGCTGAAACAGAACAAGAAGCTGAAGAGCTTGCCTTGAGTCAGGATATGTGGTTATTACAAGTTGAGAAAGGTATTGATACGCGTGTTCCCTCAACGGAAGAAGTGAAGGCTTACCCCTTTACGGAAAACGAGCGAGAAAAAATTAAACAGAACCGGAAGAGATGCGTGATTGGAACTCCTGAGCAGGTCTATGAGCAATTATCTGAGCTCAGACACACGTACGAAATCAATGAATTTCTAGTCATCACCAACATCTACGATCAAGAAAAGAAGAAGCATTCCTACCGTCTTCTTGCAGAAGTTTTTGGACTGAAGGCTGATGTGAAAAAGGACAACCAAACAAAATGAAGCCAACCATTTCTCTAGTTCTTTCACCCATACCACTTCCTTACCTTTTACATATATAGAAGTAAAGGGGGGATTTGGTTATGAGTAAAGGTTATGGTGGAGGATTTGCGTTGATCGTCGTTTTGTTTATTCTCCTTATTATTGTGGGAGCTTCTTGGTGGTATTAATCACGATGAAAAGTGTGGCATCTGCCACACTTTTTTTCTTATTTAAAATAAATGCGGACTTTTGTCGATTTTCGTAGTATTCTTGTGTACACTAAGGTGAGGATACGTGATAATCGTTTGTTAAAGGAAGGCGAAAAAAATGAATCATAACCTGTTAGGTACGATACAAAAAGCAAAAGTAGAGAAGAAAATAACGAATGGATTTATGCTGGACGTCCAAGGAGAAAAACTGGTTCTTCCGGATGAAGCAGCTCGAGAAGATATTGAGCTGAATCAGGAAGTAGACGTTTTTATTTATGTGGACAAGAATGGAAAACCGGCAGCATCCATGGAACAACCTCAACCTTCAAGAGATTCTTACGGTTGGGCGGAAGTAAAAGAAGTCGTGCCTCATATTGGTGCGTTTGTTGATATTGGACTGGAGCACAAAGATATACTCGTTTCTAAAGATGACTTGCCATTACTTAAAACGGTATGGCCGAAAGAAGGCGATCATCTTTTTGTAAGCCTGGAAGTTGATAAGAAGGGTCGTCTTCTAGCGGAACCCATCTCTGAGGGAGAAGTGATGGACGATCTTGAACAAGCTCCTGATGACCTTCTGAACCAGGACGTGATGGCAAGAGTGTATAAGGCAACCAAAGCAGGAACTGCAGTATTAACTGGTGAAGGGTACCGTGGCTTTATTCATCCAACGGAGAGAAAAGAAGAACCTCGTCTAGGTGAAACATTACAGGCACGTGTCATTGACGTGAAAAAAGACGGAACCATCAACCTATCTTTACGACCGATGAAACAAGAAAGTAGAAAAGAAGATGCAGAAGTGATCTTTGACTATCTATTAGAAAACGATGGTGTGATGCCTTTTCATGATAAGAGCGACGCAGAGGAGATTCGCGACACTTTCCATATCAGTAAATCAGCATTTAAGCGTGCACTTGGAAAACTAATGAAGGAAAACAAAGTCGAACAGCAGGATAACCGTACGGTTATCAAGCATGATTCTTGATTCAAACTTAGTAGCAACTCCGAACATTTATTAAAAAAACAACAATAAGATAAGCCTCAGATCAAAGATCTAGGGCTTATCTTTTATTGATTATACAGTTTTTCGATTCCATTCTCGAACTTAACATCAAGTACTACTTCTTGAAATGTTTCTTTCAAACCTAAGATCTCAAGTACTTCACGTATGACCTCATGTTCTGGCGTGTCTTCATCAAAACTCATTTCCATCAAGTGAGGGGAGAGTTGGTTGAATGCCTCTTTACCAATAACATTTTGATCTTTCAACTCTTTGATCTGTGCTACTTTAAGTTGTTGATCAAAATTGACTTCATATTGTAACTCATCCTCATAGTCCACCAGTAAATTGAACCGCTCATATTCAAATAAAGGATCAGACTTCTCTCTCACATCATAGCTTGTCGGTGTGACGACTAAATCCTCAGGTTGTTCTTGTTGGTTATTTGCCGTACAACCGACTACACTAATAATGAGTATCATAAGAATACCTCTGTAACGCACCTTCATTCCTCCCAATTCCATCATTTATTATAGGATGACCAACTATCTCCTTTTTCATAAGGGATGAGCAGAATCTTTCTAGAGATGAATGCGTAAATGTTATGATTGAAATAACCATTCCTCATAAGGAGGGAAAAGGATGAGAAAACCGATGATGTGGGCTGGTATTCTTTTTGTTGCAATAGCCGTAGCAATCGCACCATGGGCATTTAATCGTCTATCGGGTGAGAGCACGAGTTCATCGCCATCCGATCGATTAATAGTGGAAACCTATGGAGGGGAAACCAAAACGTTTACAAACAATGAACTAAAAGATCAATTGACGGATATCCAATATAAAGTCACCCAACAAGATGGGACGGAAAAGGCGTATAACAATCCTTACTGGGATTTAAAAGAACCGGGCATCTATGTTGATTTGATTTCAGGTGAGCCTCTATTTAGTTCAATAGACAAGTATAAATCAGGAACCGGCTGGCCGAGCTTCACTAAACCCCTTGAGCCTGAAAATATTGTTACGAAAGACGACCCTGGTTTATTAGGTGTTCGTACTGAAGTTCGTAGTAAGCACGGGGATTCTCATCTCGGCCATGTTTTCGAAGACGGACCTGAGCCGACTGGTTTGCGCTATTGCATGAATTCTGCAGCGTTAGAATTTATACCGAAAGATGAGTTAGAAGAGCGAGGATATGAGCAATATACGGATTTATTTGAATAAGAGGTGAGAAGGATAGCCATGAGAGGCTATCCTTTTTTAATGGCTGATTCACGGTTGTTCTTGCCATTTAGTACAACGGATTGTACGATAAAGTAAAGGTTTGCATAGGAGGAATTTAATGACTGCATTAGTTCCGATGAATGAAATAGAATTCAACCGCATCATGGAAGGGGAACAGGAACATTACGCTAGTGAGAAAGTGAAGGCTGGCACATGGACTGAAGAAGAAGCTTTGGATAAATCGAAGGAAACGTTTGATCAATTACTACCGAATGGGTTACATACTGCGAATCATCATTTTCTGTCCATCCAAATAAACCACGAGAATATCGGCTACTTTTGGTATCACTTTGACCCTGATCACAAGCAAAAAGAAGCGTTTATTTATAATTTTCTTATCTTTGAAGTTAATCAGGGGAAAGGGTTAGGAAAAAGTGCTTTGCAAGAGCTGGAGATCTACTTAAGGGACCAAGGCGTCCATAAGTTGTCTTTACATGTGTTTGGACATAACCAGCGAGCTATTCACTTATATAATCGATTAAAGTTTGAAACAACAGATTTACATATGTCTAAGTATCTGTGAATCAAGTTGACAGAATAATTGAGAACAATTATCATTTTAGTAGAGACTAAGAAGTGTAGGTGAGGAAATTGGAAAAAATCCAGTCAAATATTGCAAAAATCATTCGAGAGCGCCGCTCCGTCAAGAACGGTTATACAAATCAAGAAGTTCCGACATCATTAGTGAAAGAGCTGTTAGAAGATGCCAGATGGGCTCCAACGCATGGTATGCGTGAACCTTGGCGCTTTATTTTCATTCCGAGTGATCGAAAACAAGCTTTTATTGAATCTTTCGTTAAACATTTCCCGAAAGATTCTCAAGACAAAAAGCGAGAAATGTTCAACCAACCAGCTGCCTTTATGTTTGCAGTCATGAAAGAGGATCCTCGTCAGAAGCAATGGGAAGAGAATTTTGCAGCGATTAGCTGTATGATTCAGAATTTCCAGCTACTAGCTTGGGAGCAACAACTCGGTGTCGTCTGGAAAACACCTCCTCAAATCAATGAACCTAAAGTGCGTGACATGCTTGGCGTACAGCCTGATGAAAAAATTGTAGGTTTTATTAACTTAGGCTTCTTCGATCAGAAACCGAAGGATAAAACACGTAAATCTGTGGACGATATCTTTTCTACTTATTGATATAAGAACCCAATTCTAAATGAATTGGGTTCTTATGATTTACAACGGGGATAGGCGCAGTGCTTAACGGCTGCTTTTTGGTTATCGCTCACTTTAGTTAGGGTAGAACAACAATAACAGATAGTTAAGAGGAGAGGGGATGAAGAATGAATTTTATAGCCTTGGATTTTGAAACCGCCAATTCATCTAAAGATAGCGTTTGTTCAATAGGCATGGTTGAATATGAAAAAGGAGAAGTAAAACGAGAATACTACCGGTTGGTCAAACCGAAACGAAACTATTTTGCTCCCATCAATGTTAGTATTCATGGCATTCGACAAGAAGATGTCCAAGATGCCAATGAATTTGAACATCTCTGGGAAAATGAAATCAAACACATGGTCGAAGGGAAATTGATTATTGCCCATAACGCCCAATTTGACATGTCTGTTTTGCGTGCCGTATTGACTCAGTATGATCTTCCTTACCCCATGCTTGCTTATAATTGCACATTAAATATTTCTAAGAAAACGTGGTCATTACCGAAGTATAATTTGAAAGCCGTATCTGACCATTTAGGGATCCACTTGAACCACCACCAAGCGTTAGACGATGCACGCGCTGCAGCCCGGATCTTTATGCATGCAGCCAAGGACCTGAATGCAACCACAGCAAAACAGCTAGTTGAGAAAACTCAAACGACGAACGGAATGATGTACGAAGGTGGCTATGAACCAGCTAGGCGAAATAGTAAGAAACGTGCTAAAAAGCCATCGGCATATGATTATATTGCAGCAAATGCTGATCGTTCTCATCCTTTTTATGGCTCAAGTTTCGTGCTTACAGGGAAATTGAGAGGACTCAAACGTGATGAGGCAATCACACAAATCACAAGCAAAGGCGGCAGAGTCCAAAATTACGTAGAAGCTTCTACCAACTATTTAGTCATTGGGGATAAAACCTATACTGATTATCTAAACGGTCTATTGACAGAGAAACTAGAACGCGCTGAGACCTTGCTCGCTCAAGGGCACTCTATTGAGCTCGTTCCGGAAGAAGCTTTTCTGACACAGATTAAAGAAGGAAGTTAACTTTTCTTCTTTAACTGTCTCTTCCTCTTTAGGAGAGAAGGATGAACGGCACGCATTTTAGATGGTAAACGACCTAAGTTGATTCCGGCTCCGTAATAGTACGATTGCCAAACTATTTTGGTGCAATATTGGACCGCGTCGTCTGTTCCAAGGGGGGTGTTCACCTTGTAAAGAGCATTAGGAAAACGTCGGAACAAACTTTCTACATAAGCAGATGCTTGCTGACCCGCATCGGACTCATCAGCTCGATAAACGCTGACAACACGAAATTTCCTATAATAGTGATCGACTGGATCTTTCATCAAGCCGCTTGGAACAGAATGAACGACGTAGCCATCTTTTGATACGATCCCCACGTGTCCTACATATCTGGACTCTTGTCTTCCGATTGGAGAAAACAGTAAATCTCCCGGCAGCAGCTGAGTTCTCGCCCTTGCCGGCGCATAAGCCTTTTTGGGCGGTAGACTTAACCAGGTCGCACATATAGCCAACAAGAAGAAGATTGCTTTTTTCAAGATTATATTCCTCCTACAAAAATAAGACTGTGTAGATATTAAGTGTAAGAGATGCTTATCCAAATTACAATCAAGAGGTGAGGGAGATGCGTAAGGAAGAAGAAGTGTTTCAAACGATCATCCTTATAGCTGAAAACGATGAACGTGTACGCGCTGTGCTACTTAATGGATCGCGGGCTAGTCCGAATGCTAAGAAGGACTCTTTTCAGGACTTCGACATTGTATACGTTGTTACTGAATTAGACACCTTCAAAAGCGATCATTCTTGGGTAGAGGATTTCGGTGAAATTCTAATTATGCAATGTCCAGATCAGAATCCAGTGTACATGGAAGCTCATAGGGAAAATAAATTTGCGTATTTGATGCAATTTATGGACGGAAATCGGATTGATTTAACCCTTCATGTTCGAAAGGAACGGGAAAGTTTAGACAGTTTAACCGAAGTATTGGTGGATAAGGATGGACAGTTCAACAACCTTCCTGCATCACAGGAATCGGATTATTTCGTCAAAAAGCCTTCACTAGAAGAGCTGAATGCTTGTAGCAATGAATTTTGGTGGGTGAGTACATATGTGGCAAAAGGGTTATGGAGGAAGGAAATGCCTTATGCCCGAGCGATGTTAGAGGGGCCTGTGAGGCAAATGGCTAAGAGGATGCTATCTTGGTCTATAGGTGTAGAACATGATTTTCGTGTAAACGTAGGGAGTCAAGCTAAATACTTAGAAAGTTATCTTAGCAAGGAAAGATGGGATGATTATTCCTATTCTTATAGAAACAGTAATTATGATGAGATGTGGAGCTGCCTCTTCACACTCTGCGACTTATTTATCGACGTTCACAGAGAAGTGGCATCTTACCTAGGTTACCCTTATCAATCCGAAGAACCATACACTCATAAAAAAAGGAACAAGAATAGTATCTTGTTCCTTTTTTAAAATTATGGGCTGGGTTGTGTTGGAAAAGTCAGTTCCTGCAACTCTTCCATCTCCGTCAGATCATATGCTTTCATATTTTTATCCGAAAAGGCATAAAGGTCATCCCCGACTGAAATCATACGTCTCAGAGAGTAGTACCAATTTTCTTTTCCCTCTGGTTGAAGTGTGAAGTTCGCTTTCTCACTTAAGCCATCTTGTTTATCCACCTCAAATAGGTAAGCACCGTTAAAGTGTGTTTTATCCTCCGGATTATGAGCGTTAACTGGTAAGCCGAATATATTTTTCTCAGGATGCCAGTAGAGCGCTTTATGGTTGTAATTCAACTCTGAGTAACCATATCCACCTATAACAACAGAGTCTTGTTCAACAGGATTTGTTACGTCCTCTACATTGAACATGGAAATTTTCATTCCGGTTGTGCGGACGAATGGATCTCCCCCGTCCGGATTATCGACAAGCTCTGTTTGGCGGCCGAAGCCTAGTACATGATTGTCACCAAGAGGGTGGAGGTAATTGCTGAACCCTGGGATTTTCAGTTTCCCGAGTACATTCGGGTTCCCGGGATCTTTAAGATCAATGACGAACAACGGATCGACTTGTTCAAATGTCACGAGATAAGCACGGTCCTCGATGAAGCGTGCGCTGTAAATTCGCTCTCCTTCGGCTAATCCTTCAACAGAACCTAAACGATTCAAGGAAAGGTCATAGGTGAAGAGGTGGTTCCGAGAAGGGGTTTCTGATCTCCAGCGATTACCAGTCGTGGTTGCAATCGAAAAGACTTCATTTCTCTCATCCATAGAGAATTGATTGAGTACTCGACCAGGTACATGCTGCTCATTTTTGAATGTTACGGTTCCGTCTTTTATGCTGAACTGTTTAACATTTGTGTGTACGTCCTCGAATCTTATTTCTCCATTTTTCTCCGAGCGTTTCACTTCCGTTGAAGTCACATACATATTGTTTTTAGACACATAAATATCTTCAGATGCTCCCAAGTAACTTTCAATAGAAACACTTGAGTCTGGTTGATCGAGAGGAATAGAAGCAAGCGTCATAAAGTTATTCATGTTTTTCTTAGGAAAGTAGTGAATGGATTCATATTGTATTCTCTCTGGATTTTCATGAACAGAAGAATCAAAAATGAGAGGTCGAAAATCCATTTCTTTCTCTTCTCTAGGGTCCAAGTAGGTGTGATGGTTGGCTACGACATATAAATGGCCGTCTATCACGCGTGATGTATTTGCAAAGCCTGATAGTTGAATGTTCCGTTGAAACACTGGTTTGCTCGGATTTGATATGTCATACAACCTTACTTCAGCCGTTCCTCCATAAAATAAAGAGGGCGCAATGTCATATTTTTCGAATGTGGATTTATCGAAAAACTGCCCGTGGCCTATGACGATTAATTGATCTCCTTTTACATAAAGTTGATTCGGATGGAAGTCTTTTTCGACTATAGATGCCACGACTTCAGCATTTGGTGCTGCGTTGCTTGTGATGGTCACTTCGCCATCTCTGACGAAGTAGGTGAAGTCTTGTGTTGCTTTAATGATGTCTGCTTCATCGACGCCTTCAACTTGAGTGTTGGTCTCTGATACGGCGCTTGATTGGTTACTACCGCTAGAATCGCTACTTGTATCTGACTCCTCAGTCGCCGCCTCCGGCTGGGCAAAGGAATCGCGCTCTATACTTTCTTTCATGAGCTCGGCGAGTTGTTCGCCATCCTCAATAGTAGGAATTTCACTTGTTGTGTGGAATTGGAATGTAACGTCCTCTCTTAATGATTCGTCTGACTGGCTTTTAATCTGTTGTGATAGTTCTAAGGTGTAGGATTCGTTAAGTAAGTAGAGACTCTCAGGTGGGTGAATGAGAAGTTCACGATCGTTCTCTGCTAGTTCATATGAAATAGAGACTTGTTGGCCGTCTTCGTTAAAAACTCTAACAGTTTCATCTGTAAAACTAGAGTCATCCATGAGCTGGGAGAAATTCACCGTCCATGTTTTGTCTACTGGAACGTCGAGCTTGGATTCAAGGTTCTCTGCTGAAACACCACTACCTGTGCTGATTAAGAATAAAATCATAGTCCCGACAATTCCGATACTTAATAATCCTATAATCGAACGCTTTGTCATACGTACACCATCCTTTCTTCTAATTTCATCCAATTAGACGTGTTTCTAGTCTAAAGGTTACAACAAATTCGAAAATTAAGAAAGAACTAGTACAAATGCATATACCGATTGTTTATCCATCCATAAGATAATCATAGTTTCATAATAAAAGGGGAGATCTTATGTTTGGAAACATCGAGAAAAAGACAGGAGTCAAAATGGACGATATTATGAAGTTAGCTCAATCATTGCAAAATGCTGACTTCCAAGACGAAAAAACAGTCCGTAAAGTCATTCGCAAAGTATCTGCGCTCGCGAACAAACCGGTTTCAAAAAAGAAAGAAGATGCACTCGTGAAAGCTATTGTTAACGGAAATGTTCCAAAAGACATGTCATCGATTGAAAAAATGCTAGGGAACAAAAAATAAATGTGAGACAGCTCTCTTAGGAGGGCTGATTTTTTTGCTCTGGAATCCTTTAATTTTCGTTGATTTACTACCCAAATTGCTATTTTTAGCATGATAGAACAATTGTTCGGTTTTGTTGATGGAAGTGAAGGGGGCTGCTATTTGGAGCCGTAACGAACATACATATTAAAAAGTCTAGGGTGACTAGGTATATATTTATCGTGAGCATTGACTATGTAGCAATAGACTAAGATAGATGTAACGAATAAGTGGCTAAGTCTGAAAATAGATCGGATGGTTAGTTGTGAAGTCTTGGTTACGGATTGTTGAAAATTTAAATATAATAACTGCTATGTAAATAATCGATACTTTCATATTAATCATCAAGCGATCCAAGACTAATTCGTAGCAGCGATCAGTTGCATCATAATGGTACAGTAGACGGACTAAGAGTAAAATCAATAATGTTTAACAAGTAACAGAAAAGGGCGGTGATAAGACATAAACAGCCAACACGATAATTTGTTTTTATCTAGTTAACATAATATATATTATCGGCAGTCATGTAAGATTTGGTTTTTATGTCTCAATAATTAAGTATACTAGTGATACTGAGACGAAATAAAATAATTTCAACAATACGTTGATCATTGCAAACTGTGATCTTAACTGATGCATTCAGAATTTACTCAGCATGACCAGATCTCCGTTAAATCATTCTTCATTTGTCTTCTTAATCCATCCAATGTGTCGTTATGTATGAATTGGATCACCAGTTGCTCATATATGTCCATTCAGTTGATCTAGTTCATCATCGGTCCGCCGCACTTTCGTATGTATAATCTTAGTTCCATTATGAACAGCTGTAATAAATATATTTTGTCTCACTACGACGTGAACAAAAACGAATCCAGCTCGTGCAGTCCTTCTACCAAGCTCTGACACCTTCCATATTTATACTGGGTTGAATTTCGCACTAAGACAGTGACTCTGCATGTTATAAAACCAAATTTGTTCGCCCCCTCTTCCCTTTTGATAAGTTTATGGTAGGCTTAAATGTGTTCGTATAGTACTTTCTTCATCTTGGTGATTGTTTTTTTATTAATCATTCGGAGTTGCTACTAAGTTTTAAGAGAGAATAATATTGGTATGAAGATGTTTCTGCGAAGTTGCGCTTTTATGAAGCTTTTGCCTAGGGATTCGCTGATCATAAGAAAAGTAAAAGCCACAGAGAATCGTTACTCCGTGACTTTTACTTTAGACTTTTTCGATGATTTGGATTGGCTTTTTTGGAAAACTTCCAACGTTTCGAAGTAATAATCTAAAATTTGTTCCGATGGTTTCTGCCAGCTGAACTTTTCGGCTTCTTCTCTAGCATTCTTGCACATGTGCTCGTAAAGTTCTTCGTCCTCAAGGCGTTTGATTGCCTGGATCATACTGTCTGTATTTTCGTTCTCAAACAATAACCCTGTGCGACCGTCTTCTACTTGTTCCATCGTTGGTCCACTCTTTGCTGCAATCACAGGTAATCCTGATGCCATTGCTTCTAGTATGACGAGACCTAACGTCTCGGTAACGGAAGGAAAAATCAATGCATCCGATGAAGAAAAGGCTTGTGCCAACTCTTCCCCGTGCAATAATCCAGTAAAGACTGTACGGGTGCCTTCGAAGGTTTCTTCCAATTCTTTTTTGACCGGTCCATCTCCGACGATAGCTAAGGAAATGTCCTCTCTCTCATCTAGAAGGGGCCTTAATTTATGAATCTCTTTTTCTGGAGCAAGACGACCGACAAAGACAAGCAGTTTGTTCTCTGGTTTTCCTTCTGTAAGCCTTTCTCTCATCGATTCATTTTTATGCCGAGGGTGGTAATGATCGACGGCTACACCTCGATCCCACACGCTCACGTTATGAAAGTTCTTATCATCTAACTCCTTCTTGACAGCATTCGACGTACATAGGTTGATATGAGCATAATTGTGTAGTTTCCTGAAATACCACCATACGAGTGGCTTCAATGGATATAGACGATAATAATCCATGTATTTCGGAACGTGGGTGTGATAAGAGGCGATCAGTGGGTAATTTAATTTATCAGCATAATAAACACCTGCCACTCCCACAATGGCTGGGTTTACGACGTGCACCAGATCAGGATTATGTTTCTTTAGTAAATCCTTCACTTTTCGTTGTGGTAGTGAAAATTCACGATAGCGATAAAATGGCATTTTTGATGTTTTTACCCCTTCAACAACCGCTCCTTCATACTCTGTGACTCCAAAGTCAGGAGCGATGACGACCACTTCATGCTCTTGGCTTCGCAAGTACTTAACAGCTTCCTTTAATCTTGTGACGACTCCATCTGTTGAGGGGAGGAATGTTTCGGTTATGATGGCGATTTTCAAAGTGGAAAACTCCTTACTTCCAAGTAATCAATGGCAATACAACGACTTCGATTGGACGTTGGTTCGAAGTTTGTCATTACTACATACTACTAGTTATTTATTAGATTTCGCTTGGGATTATTATAGTCGTAATCCTTTTTACGATTCAAAAGTACTTCGTTTTTGACTTTACCACTAAATCTGAAATGAGACAATTAATACAGTGTTAAAGTACAAAGTTCGGCCCAGTTCCTTTCCTATCATAAAACTGGCACGTACACATGATTTCCATATACACCAAGAAAAAGCGTGTAAAGAACAAATGTCCTTTACACGCTAGAACGGATTACGAATGATATTCTCCTGGTTCATCTACATCTGTGCTTTCTTGCTCTTCCACTGGTTCTTCTGTTTGTTCGTGCTCTTGTGTAGCGGACACTTCTTCATAACGGTTTGCTTCATTTTCAAATCCATTGACCGCTCCTCGAGACACGTAGCTTTCTAACATCGCTTTCAAATCCATGCCCGTCGTTTCTTTCAACGACTCCTGGATACCGAGCATCGTTGAAGTGACACTGTTGGCTATCTTTGTGGATCCACCTTGAGAACCGCTTCCACCCATATCAATGACTTTCATGTCCTTGATTTGAGAAAGAGGTGCAGCGACTTTTTCTGCGTAATCAGGGAGCACGTTGAGAAGCATTTCCATAATGGCCGCTTCTCCGTATTCATCCATAGCACGAGCCATACGTTCTTTGGCTTCTGCCTCTGCAAGCCCGCGTTGACGGATGACCTCCGCTTCTGATTCCCCTTTAATACGTTCATTGTCGGCTTCAGCCTGTGCACGTTTTGTAACTTCGTAGGCTTCTGCGTCTGCAATCGAGCGACGACGTTTGTTCTCTTCCTCTTCGAGTTCAACAGCACGCTGCTTCTCGATATATTGAACTTTCAATTCTTCTTCTTTCACTTGCTGTGCCAGTTTTTGACGTTCGATTTCGCCTGCTTGTTCTGCATTAGCACGAGCGCGGTTGGCTTCTTTCTGGAATTCTGCTTCTTTGATTTCTTTTTCATTGGTAGACTCTGCCACCGCTGTCAAACGACGGTTTTCTTCATCTTGAGCCTCTTGATCGTTCTTCGCCTGGTAAATGCGTGTTTCTTTTGTTGCATCGGATTCTGCCATATTGGCTTTCTTCTGTACTTCAGCAATATGAGGGCGACCGAGAGCATCGATGTAACCATTTTCGACGTCTACATCTTCTACATCATTCAAAGCGAAGGATGTAATCTCGAAGCCCATTCCTTTAAGGTCAGATTCCGCGATTTTCTTCACTTGTGTATTGACCTCTTTGAAGTCATTGTAAATTTTCTCGATCGGCAAGGAAGCAATGATAGAACGTAAATGACCATTCAGAACGTCTTTCAACTCCGATTCGCGCTCTCCCTGCTTTTTCCCTAAGAATTTCTCAGCAAAGTTTGCCATAATAGCAAGTTCACTACCAATACTGATCACGGCCGTACTCGCTACACGTACAGGAATACCTTCCTTCGTATAGGCTTTCTCTGAGTTAACCTGCAATTGGAATGACGTCAGATCAATCGGTGTAGCCGTTTGGAACATACGCAGACGGTATCCTCCACCACGGATGATTTTAACAGAACGCCCGTTATCATCTTCAAAGACATTCTTTTCTTGTTCAGGGTCCCCTAGTTTCGGGCCCGTCACAATCAACGCTTCGTTTGAGCTCGCTGTTTTGTAGCGAAGCCTAAAGATGACAAACGTAACAATCCCTCCGACAACAGCAATGACACCGATGACGGATAGAATGATGATAGATAATGCTCCTTCTAACATAATGATGACTCCCCTTCGTACGAAAATTCCATCCATTTTTGTTTTTATATGTATGAACGGTACTTATTCTAACGATTACCATGGTATAAAAGTTTCGTTATTTCTTCAATAATTTTAAAAAATTTGTAGAATATCCTTTTTGTGAAAATGTCATAAATGTTACGTCTGAATGAATATTCAGTTATAATAGAAGTAGAACATTTCAGATTATTCAAGAAAAGGAGTTGTCATGAATGTCTACATACAACCACGCTTGGACACCAACAGATGAACAAAAAGAACAGACGCGTCTATATCAATGGATGAATAAACTAGGTTTTAAAGATTACGATGCGTTTCATACACAATCTGTGTCCGATATATCTTGGTTTTGGGAGGAAGCGATCAAAGAGCTTGGCATCGAATGGTACCGATCTTATGATGAAACCCTCGATTTGTCTAAAGGGATTCCTTATCCCAATTGGTTTATTGGTGGAGAGATGAACGTCGTCCATAATGCACTCGATAAATGGGCCATGAATCCCAAGACAAAGAAGCGAGTCGCCCTCTATTGGGAAGGGGATAATGGCGATAAACAAACATTCACCTATGAAGAACTGTATCAAGAAGTGAATACAGTTGCTCATGGTTTACGAAACTTGGGTATCGATCAGAATGATGTCGTGACTCTTTATATGCCGATGATTCCTGAGACGTTGATTTCGATGCTTGCGATTTCTAAAGTTGGGGCGATCTTCTCCCCTGCCTTTTCCGGATATAAATCGGAAGCCATCGCAACGCGTATTCAAGCGGCGAAGTCAAAAGCGATGATTACAGCCGATGGATTTTATCGCCGTGGTAAAACAGTTGCTATGAAAGAGGAAGCCGATTTGGCTGCGGATGTCTGCCCTTCTCTTGAACACGTGATTGTTGTCGAGCGAGCCAGTTGTGAAGTGGAATGGAATGAATACCGTGACGTAGAATGGTCTGCGCTTAAGAAAAATGTAACCGATTACAAAACAGAAGTGAAAAACGCAGATGATCCTTTCATGCTGATCTATACATCCGGTACGACGGGAAAGCCGAAAGGTGCTGTACACACTCACTCAGGCTTCCCAACGAAATCAGCATTTGATGCTGGCATTTGTATGGATGTGAAAGAAGACGACACGTTGTTCTGGTATACAGATATGGGCTGGATGATGGGGCCTTTCTTAGTTTATGGTGGTCTGATGAATGGTGCCTCGATTGTGATGTATGAAGGCACTCCCGATTTTCCAGAGCCTGATCGACTATGGGAATTGGTTGAACGATATCAAGTGACTCATCTTGGGATCTCTCCTACTCTCGTTCGTTCGATGATGAAGCACGGAGAATCGTGGATTGAGAAACACGATTTGAATTCATTAAAAATGATCGGCTCTACTGGTGAACCATGGAACCCTGAACCATGGCAGTGGTTGTTTGAGCATGTCGGAAAATCCCGCGTTCCGATTTTCAATTATTCAGGAGGTACAGAAATCTCAGGGGGGATGCTTGGTAATGTGCTCGTCAAGCCGATCCAACCTGTCACATTCAATGCGGCACTTCCTGGTATGGACGTTGGGGTATTCAACGAACATGGCCATGCTATAACGGGAGATGTCGGTGAACTGGTGTTGCGTCAGCCCTGGGTAGGAATGACAAAAGGGTTCCATGAAGATGATGAGCGGTACGAAGATACGTATTGGAGCCGTTTTAAAGATACATGGGTCCATGGAGATTGGGCCATCGTTGATGAAGAAGGTTTCTATACGATAACGGGACGGTCTGATGATGTGTTGAATGTAGCCGGAAAGCGATTAGGACCAGCAGAAGTCGAGTCTGTACTCGTTGAACACAATGAGGTGATTGAAGCAGGCGTGATTGGGATTCCACATTCCGTTAAAGGCGAAGAAGCCGTAGCCTTTGTCGTACTGAAAGAGAAAAAAAGTGATCCACTATTAGAAGAGATTCTTCTTCATTTAGAACAAAAGCTGGGTAAAGCGTTAGCTCCTAGAAAAGTTTTTGCTGTCGATGATCTACCGAAGACTCGCAATGCTAAAGTGATGCGCCGGGCCATCAAGTCTGCATATTTGAACCGCCCTTCTGGTGATTTAAGTGCGCTTGAAAATCCTGAAGCCGTTAATCAAATCCGGGCAATCGGATTACAATCCAGTCAGTCATAGCATGAAAAAATCCCCCTGAAGTAATATTCAGGGGGATTTTTTTATACAGGATACACACCGTGTTTGCGGTGCGTAAATGTGACTTCTTTTTGATCATAGGCCTCATATCTTGTTGATAGCTCTTTTCTCAAGTTGTTCGGTTGAACGATATCATCGATGATCATTTCAGATGCTAGACGATAGATATCAATGTTTTCTTTGTACTCTTCATGTTTTTCTTTTATGAAGGCCGGTCGATCCTCTTCAGGTAATGCTGCAATTTTGTTCGCATAGACAGCATTGACAGCCGCTTCCGGTCCCATGACAGCAATTTGAGCTGTCGGTAGTGCTAAACAGGCATCAGGCTCGAACGCAGGGCCCGCCATCGCATACAGTCCAGCTCCATACGCTTTTCGAACCACCACAGAGATTTTCGGAACCGTCGCTTCACTCATGGCTGATAACATCTTAGCTCCATGACGGATGATGCCCGCACGTTCAACTTTGGTACCGATCATAAAGCCTGGAATATCAGCAAGGAACAAGAGCGGAATATTGAACGCATCACACAGCTGAATGAATTTGGCTGCTTTATCAGCTGAATCAGGGAAAAGGACGCCGCCTTTAGCTCGTGGCTGGTTGGCAATGATCCCTACAGCACGCCCGTCGATGCGTGACAATCCCGTTATCAATTCTGGGGCGAATTTTTTCTTGATCTCACAGAAGGAGCCTTCATCGATCAAGCGGTCAATCAAATGATACATATCAAACGGTGCGTTTTGATTTTCTGGAATCAACTCTTCCAAAGTCTTTTCAAATTCAGCTGGCGCTAGCGTTTCTTGAACCTTGGGCTTTTTCGAGTAATTGGAAGGGAAGTAGCTTAAATAACGACGAGCGAAAGAAATAGCCTCTTGCTCATCCTCTGCTAATACATCTCCGCATCCTGACACGGAACAATGCATATTCGCGCCGCCCATTTCTTCCAATGTTACTTTCTCACCGATCACCTTCTCCGCCATTCTCGGAGAACCTAAGTACATGGACGCGTTGCCGTCTACCATGACGACTATGTCACAGAACGCTGGAATGTAAGCACCGCCAGCTGCAGAGGGTCCGAATAGTAAACATACTTGTGGGACGCGCCCTGACATTTTGATTTGATTATGGAAAATCCGTCCGGCTCCCCTTCGGTTCGGGAACATATCCACTTGGTCCGTGATACGGGCTCCAGCTGAATCGACTAAATAAAGCATCGGGATATTGAGTTTCAAGGCCGTTTCTTGGATGCGGATGATCTTCTCCACCGTCCGTGCTCCCCAAGAACCTGCTTTGACCGTGGAGTCGTTGGCCATCACACACACTTGTTCTCCATTTATTTTTCCGATGCCTGTCACGACACCATCGGCTGGAAGTGAACCGTCCTGGCAGTTTGCAAAGAACGCATCTTCTATGGATAAATCCTCATCAAAAAGGAGTTCTAAACGTTCGCGGACGAACATCTTTCCTTTCTCTCTGTTCTTGTCATGGTATTTCTCAGCACCACCTGTTTCAATCTGTTTGACTCGTTCTTCAAATGTTTGGTTGCTCGTCATTGTTTTCTCCACCTCTATTCTCCTTTATATTCGGGTTTTCGTTTCTCTTTAAACGCTTGTAAACCTTCGATCCGGTCGTGCGTTGGAATCGTGCGTTGATAACAAATACGTTCGATTTCAAGAGCGGTTCTAAGGTCTGTCTCATATCCCGTATTGATGGCTTTTTTGGCTTGTTTCATCGCAAGGGGACCATTTCTTGCAATCGTACAAGCAAGATCTTTCGCCTCTTCAAATAGAATTTGCGGATCATGGATATATTCCACCAATCCGATTTGATAGGCACGATCGGCATCGACAGGTTTCGCTGTATAAATCATAGATTTCGCCTTGCCAAGACCAATCAGGCGACTGAGTCGCTGGGTCCCACCCGCACCAGGGATGATCGCAAGTGAGGTTTCCGTCAGTCCTACGGTAGTCAACGTACTCATCATGCGTAAATCACAGGCAAGAGCGAGTTCCAGGCCTCCACCGAATGCTACACCATTGATCATCGCAATGGTCGGCACGGGTATTTCTTCGATGAGGTTAATCGTCTCGCCGATTTTCGTTACAGCTTGAATGACTTGTTCATCATCCATCTCTTTACGCTCTTTCAAATCCGCTCCAGCACAAAATGCTTTGGAACCGCTTCCGGTCACGATTACAGCTCGAACCTGAGAGGATCGTTTAAGCTCATCTACTCGTTCAGCTAAGGCATCTAATACATCACGAGATAAAGCGTTCGCTGCTTCAGGGCGATTTAATGTCAAAACATAGACATGGGCTTCGACTTCTTCTAAAGTGACGAGGTTTGTCATCGGTTACACCCTCTCTTTATTACAAACTTGCATTTGATGGCTCGGCAACGATTTTCCGAGTTTCGATTGGATATAGAGCGCTGACTGCGTCAATTGTTCAGCATTTATGCCAGTTTCAATCCCCATCTCATGCAGCATGTGAACAAGATCATCCGTTGCTAGATTCCCAGATGCCCCTTTGGCATAAGGACAGCCACCAAGACCTCCTACGGATGCATCAAAGGTTGTAATGCCGTGTTCTAAAGATACGAGTACATTCGCAAGCGCCATACCTCGTGTATTATGAAAATGCATAGCAATCTGGTCGAATGAAAGTTGCTTGCGTATCTCGGTTAATGTCCGGTCGACTTGCAAAGGATTCGCCACGCCAATCGTGTCTCCAAGTGATAGTTCATCAACCCCCATATCGAGGAGTCTAATGCTCACCTCGATTACTTGTTGGATGGGAACAGCGCCTTCATAAGGACAACCAAAAACGGTAGACAAGTAGCCTCGAACGGTCTTGCCTTCTTGCTTCGCTTCTTCCACCACTTGCGTCAAAATCGGATACGTTTCTTCAATTGATTTATTGATGTTTTTTTTATTATGGGTCTCGCTTGCCGACATGAATATGGAAACCTCATCAACATCTGTCTCAAGAGCCGCCTCCAGTCCTTTTTGATTCGGAACGAGGGCGGCATAAGTGATTCCAGGGTGCCGCTTTATACTTGATGCCACTTGTTTCGCGTCTTTCAATTGCGGTATCCATTTCGGATGAACAAATGAACTGAATTCAATGTAAGACAGGCCGGTCTCTGATAACTGATTGATCCAAGCGACCTTGTCAGCCGTATCGATTTCTACCTTTTCATTCTGTAAGCCGTCTCTCGGGCCGACCTCTTTGATTGTGACATGCTTAGGTAATGCTTCCATCGTATCCGCTCCTACTCGATGATGGCGATGATGTCGCCTTCGTTTACGAAATCCCCTTCACTCACTTTAATTTCCTTCACGGTGCCTGAAGTTTCTGCTGGGATAGGGATCTCCATTTTCATAGATTCTAAGATAGCGATATCATCACCGTCGTTGACTTGATCTCCCTCTGCTGCTACAAGTTTCCATACACTTCCTGCCATCGATGCTTTGATTTCATTCATGATAAGCTCCTCCTTAGTGGTTCGTTAACGTTGGTAGATAGTAGTCTTGAATAAACGTAGTTTTGGTGTCCCCTTGCTTGAACCGATCGTGAGTAATGATTCGCTTCAGCATGGTCAGATTGGTTTTGATTCCTTCTATTTCGTATGAGTGAATGGCCCGAGACATAAGCTCGATCGCTTCATCTCTCGTATTGGCATGTACGACAAGCTTTGCGATCATCGGATCGTAAAATGGTGTCACTTCTGATGTCCCGTGAACCGCCAGTTCATGACGAATGCCTTCGCCTTCAGGAAGTTTCAATTTCGTCAACTGACCGGGAGACGGGTAGAACGTATTGGGGTCTTCTGCGTAAATGCGTACTTCAATCGCATGGCCTTGAATAGATAAGTCCTTTTGTTCGATCGTCAATGCTTCTCCGTAAGCGACAAGAAGCTGTTGTTCAACTAGGTCCACTCCCGTGATTTCTTCTGTAACGGGGTGCTCCACTTGCAGGCGCGTATTCATTTCAAGGAAGTAATAATCCTCTTGGTCGTCTACAAGAAATTCAATGGTTCCCGCATTTGTGTAATTCAAAGTTTCAACGGCTTTCATAGCACTTTCGCCCATTTCCTTCCTTGTTTGTTCAGAAAGAACAGGAGACGGGGCTTCCTCCACGACTTTTTGATGCCTTCTTTGAATAGAACATTCACGTTCGAATAAGTAGACTCGATTGCCGTGTTCATCCGCCAATACTTGAATTTCAATGTGTCTAGGGTTCTCAATCAGCTTCTCGATGAACATGCTTCCGTTTCCAAAGAAGGCTTTCGCCCGCTTCGAGTTGCCTTCAAACGCTTTTTCCAGTTCTTCGTCATTGAAAACGGCCTGCATACCGATGCCACCACCACCAGCGGAAGCCTTCAACATGACTGGATATCCAAACGATTGAGCAAACTCCTTCGCTTCTTCACTTGACGCCACCGCTTCTTCCGTACCGGGAATAATCGGGACGCCTGCCTTTTTCATTTCTTTCCTGGCTTCGATTTTGTCACCCATCTTCGAAATGACGTCTGCACGTGGACCGATGAAGGTGATGCCCTCGTCCTCGATCCGCTTAGCAAAGTCGGTATTCTCACTTAGTAACCCATAGCCAGGATGAATCGCTTCTGCTCCTGACTCTTTGGCGACGCTTACAATTTTGTCGATATTCAAATACGATTCATTCACACGGGGCTTCCCGATCAAATAACTCTCATCTGCCATCGCTACATAAGGTGCACCTTGATCCGCTTCTGAATAAATCGCAACCGTGGTGATGTTAAGGCGCTTGCACGTGCGAATAATACGCGCAGCAATCTCTCCACGGTTCGCAATTAAGATTTTTTTGAACATAACAATTCGCCCCTTTCATGAACGGTGGGTATTTAATAACTCTAATGCATTCTCTCGTAGACGGAACTTCTGGATCTTTCCGCTAGCGGTCATTGGGTATTCATCCGTGAAGTGGATATAGCGCGGGATTTTGTGTTTAGAAATTCGTCCGTCACAAAATTCCCGGATATTCTGTTCATCAATGGTCTTTCCTTCTTTCGGAATAATCCAAGCCATGATTTCTTCTCCATACTTCTGATCGGGAATACCGACGACTTGAACATCTAACACGTCAGGATGTTGATACAAAAATTCCTCAATTTCACGCGGATAGACATTTTCGCCACCCCGGATGATCATATCTTTCATTCGCCCTGTAATCTCGACGTACCCGTGGTCATCCATCACGGCAATGTCCCCCGTGTGAAGCCAACCATCAGGATCGATTGCTGCACTAGTCGCTTCTTCATTTTTGTAATAGCCTTCCATAACTAAGTAACCACGCGTGCATAGTTCTCCCGGAATGCCTCGCTCTGCTTCTTCTCCAGTCGCTGGCTCAATGACCTTCACTTCGACATTGGGGTGAGCTTTTCCCACACTCCTTACTCGAAGGTCAATCGGGTCATCCGCTTTCGTTTGAGTGATGACAGGCGAAGATTCAGTCTGTCCGTAGGCAATGGTAATTTCGTCAGCACCCATATCCTCCATCACACTTTTCATCACTTCCATAGGACAGGTTGATCCGGCCATGATACCCGTTCGCAACGTGGTCGGCTTCAACTCTTCGAAGTCTGGATGGTTGAGCTCTGCTATGAACATCGTCGGTACCCCGTGCAGCGCCGTGCAGGACTCGTCTTTGACAGCTTTCAGCACGTTTTTCGGATCAAATTGCTCTAAAATGACCATTGTCGACCCCTTCGATACAGCAGCGAGCGTACCGAGGACACAACCAAAACAATGGAAAAACGGAACCGGAATACACAGACGGTCTTCTTCCGTTAATTTCATACAATCTGCTACTTGATTCCCGTTATTGACGATATTGTCATGACTCAACATGACCCCTTTTGGAAAGCCAGTCGTTCCAGAAGTGTACTGCATATTGATGACATCTTTATAGGATAACGATTGGCTACGAGCTTCCAATTCTTCGTCTTTGATCGTCAACCCCATATCCAGAAGATCCTGCCACGAATAACAACCAGGATATGATTTGTCACTCAATACGACAACATTCTTCAAAAACGGAAGCCGTTCACTTTGCAAGTCTCCCTTCTCACAGCTTTCCAGTTCTGGGCAGATCTCTTTCAAAATATCAATGTAGGATGTACCTTTGAATTCTTCTGCAAGAATTAGAGTGGAAGAGTCAGATTGCTTCAATAAATACTCGAGTTCCTGTGCACGATAATTGGTATTGACCGTCACAAGGACTCCGCCCATCTTTCCAGAAGCGAATTGAGATAGAAGCCATTCCGGCTTGTTATCTGACCACATCGCTACATGTTCCCCTTTTTCAATGCCGAGGCTCATCAGCCCTTTTGCGACTTCATTCGTCATGTCATTGAATTCTGCATAGGTTTTTCTTATGTCTTTCTCTGGATACACGAATGCTTCATGATCAGGGTGAGCAGCCGCTTGTTTCTCCAACAGCTGTCCAACGGTTAATTCAAGTAAAGACAATATAATTCCTCCTTTTCTATTTAACAACCGAGTTGTCTAGCAATGACCATCCGTTGAATTTCTGATGTTCCTTCACCAATCTCTAGAAGTTTTGCATCTCTCAAGAAACGTTCGACTTCGTACTCACGCATATAGCCGTATCCTCCGTGGATCTGGATCGCTTGGTTAGACGAGCGAAAGGCCGTTTCAGACGCAAATAGCTTGGCATAAGCGGATTCTTTCGTGAAATTCTTCCCTTGATCTTTTAACCAAGCCGATTTCAAAACCATGTTCCTAGCTAGTTCGACTTCCATGGCCATGTCGGCTAATTTGAACTGTATGGCTTGAAAGTTTGAGATCGGCTGACCGAATTGTTTTCTTTCCTTTGCATATTCTAGTGCCCGGTCAAGAGATGCCTGGGCAATTCCCACAGCGAGAGCCGCGATTGAAATCCTGCCGCCATCTAAGGTATGAAGGAATTGTTTGAACCCTTTTTGAGGATCGCCTAAAATATTTTCTTTTGGTACTTTCACATCTTCTAGTATGATTTCAGATGTGTTCGACCCTCTAACTCCCATTTTTTCATACGGGCTTGTGATCTTCATTCCAGGTGTATCTTTCGGCACGATGAAAGCGGAGATGATGTTTCTACCGTCCTCTCTTTTACCTGAAACGGCCGTTACGGTAATCGAACGGGCATATTCAGCATTGGTAATCCATGATTTCTCCCCGTTGATCACGTAATGATCTCCTTGTAAGACCGCTCTAGTCTGTGTCCCACCAGCATCTGAACCGGCATTAGGTTCGGTTAAACCGAAGGAAGCCAATCCTTCTCCCTTAGCAAGCGGGGTCAGAAATTCCTGTTTTTGTTCTTCCGTTCCAAAGTAGTAGATCGGACTTGCTCCAAGAGAAACAGCCGCTGCATAGCTTAAACCTGTTGAACCACACACACGTCCAATTTCCTCTACGGCAAGTGCGTATGTCACGGTATCTCCACCAGAACCTCCATACTCTTCAGGGAAAGGAATACCTAACAACCCCAATTTGCCCATTTCTTTAAAAATGTCTTCTGGAAATTCAGCATTTCGATCGATATCAATGGCACGTGGCTGAATGACATCCCGAGCGAAATCCTGGACCATCTTCCGTGTCATTTCTTGTTCTTTCGTCAATTCGAAATTCATACGATTCCTCCTCAAGGAATAAAGACCGACTAGTTGGTCTGTTTTTAACAAAAAAATAAATTGTAAGCGTTTACTTATTGTCGTAAAAAAAAGGAACGTGCAACAGATCTTCCATGGATGCAGGACTTTTCGAACTAGGGAGTAAAAAATGTAAGGTGAGATCGGTAAAAACTTCTGCGATTTGGTCAATCGTATAAGCGCCATCTCGCTTATACCACTTATAGATCCAGTTCACCATACCTAAGACCGCCATCCCTGTAATTTCAACAGGAAGCTCTCGTCTGAACTCTCCACTTTCTTGGCCTTCTTTGATTACAAGGAATATCATATTTTTGAATTCATCACGCTTTTGTTTGATTTGTGCTTTGTAGGCAGGCTTCAAATACGTGCTCTCTTGATAGAAAACAGAAATATGAGGCTTATATAAGTCAAAGACTTGAACGAATGAATGGATGATCGCCTGAATCTTCTGCGTCGGGGATGAGTGATGGACATTCGCCGCTTGCGCTTCCTTAAATACATATGTAATAAAGGTGTCGTGAATGACGAAAAGGAGCTCATCCTTGGATTGGAAATGATGATAAAACCCACCTTTTGACGTTCCGGAAGCTTCAACGATTTGATTGACGCTCACTCCATGAAACCCGTGTAAATCAAATAAATCAAGCGAGGTTTGCAGAATCTCTTCTTTTAAATCTCTCATACACCATCCCCAATCTGCTGAATATAGCTTCATTTTATCACAGTTTTCTGAAAATACAAACAAGGATGCGATTGATTTAAAAGGAGAGCTTATTCGTTGGCAGAACGAAGTGCTCATTACTAAAAAACATCTTTATCATTTTTTCATTAAAAAACCATTGCCCTAAACTAGAGCAATGGTCTTTAATGTAGTGGTTCACCAGGTTATGCACTTTGCCTATTCGATAATCTTAGCTTTCTTCATGATCTTCCATAGCGAAGGGCTTTTGGTAGGTTGGTTTTTCCCAGGCCTCTTCCACGATTCCCTGCTCATCCGTATCGATTACGAACGATCCATTACTATAACGATCATTCGCTTTCAAATCCATCGGCCGAAGGGTCTTTGTTTCTTGTCTGTTTGTCTTCAGAATCAATTCATCTTCACGACCGACCAAATGAACGTCAATTAAACGGTGTGGGTTTTTCTTCAGCTCCCGCAACATAAGCACACCCCGTTTAGCGCGTGACGTTACGTCAAATTCTTTCAGTCGCATTCGTTTTACTGCCCCACGTTGTGTCGCTAAAACAATGGAGGGGTCAGAATTCGGGTCAAACACTTGTCCTGAGACGACTTCCTCATCTTCTTTTAACGTGATGGCTTTCACTCCTGCTGCCCGTTGACCGACAGCGTTGACTTCTTCTTCTGTGTACCATAGGCCATAAGCTCTGTTCGAAGCGATGAAGATGTTCGAATGTCCATCTGTAACATGAACATCCACGACTTCATCATCGCCTTTTAAGTTGATGGCGACGAGCGCTTTCGAATGTCTCGTTGCTTGATATAGCTTCAATTCACTCTTTTTCACCATTCCGTTCTTCGTGAAGAAGAGTAAATATCGATCTTCCGTGAATTCACGTACGGGTATAGCATCAATGATGAACTCTTCTTTTTCAACTTGAACAATATTAGCGATGTATTGTCCGAGGTCTTTCCATCTGATGTCCGGCAATTTATGAACCGGAAGGAACAAATACTTACCTAAGTTAGTGAAGACTAAGAGGTTATCCGTCGTATTTACTTCCATTAACCGCAGCAAATGATCCCCGTCTTTTATCGCAAAATCCTCGCCATTGGAGGCGGCATAGGAACGTAAGCTTGTGCGTTTGATGTACCCGTCTTTCGTAACAGACACGAGAACATCTTCGCTCGCTACCGTCACCTCAAGGTCGACTTTCAGCTCTTCGACCTCGTCTTCGATTTGCGTCAGACGTTGATCGTTATACTGCTTCTTCATCGAACGTAAATCGGACTTGATCACCTTCAATAGTTCACCTTCGTGAGCTAGTAAATGCTCTAAATAATCGATTCGTTCCTGAAGCTCAGCCGCTTCCGATTGCAAAGCGGTGATGTCGGTATTGGTTAAACGGTATAACTGCAATGTGACAATCGCTTCAGCTTGTTCGTCTGAAAATTCGTACTTGGCCATGAGACGCTGTTTGGCGTCTTGTTTATCACTTGAGCTACGAATCGTTGCAATCACTTCGTCCAGGATACTGATCGCTTTGATCAACCCTTCGACAATATGTGCTCGCTTCTTCGCTTTATTTAAATCATATAGCGATTGTCTTGTGACCACTTCTTTTTGGTGTTTGATATAGGAATCGAGCATCATCGGAAGACTCATGAGTTTCGGAGTTCGTTCATGGATGGCCACCATATTGAAGTTATACGAAATCTGTAAATCGGTATGTTTGTATAAATAGTTCAGAACGCCTTCGCTGTTCGCGTCTTTTTTCAATTCGACAACCACACGAAGGCCTGTTCGATCGGTTTCGTCCCGCACTTCGGTGATGCCTTCAACTTTACGATCAAGACGAAGTTCGTCCATGCGTTTCACCATACTCGCTTTATTCACTTCGTAGGGAATCTCATCAATGACGATCTGTTCACGTCCACCGCGTTGCTGCTGAATTTCTGCACGACCACGAAGGACGATTTTCCCCTTTCCAGTCTCATACGCTTTTTGAATGCCGGCAACACCTTGAATGATCCCACCTGTTGGAAAATCCGGACCTTTGAGCTTTTTCATAAGCTCAGGTACGCCTGCTTCCGGCTTATCGATTCTCATGATTACGGCGTCGATGACTTCCCCGATATTGTGAGGTGGGATTTCGGTTGCATACCCTGCTGATATACCTGTAGACCCATTTACGAGCAAGTTAGGGAACTTCGCTGGAAGTACCGTTGGTTCGTTGATTGTATCATCGAAGTTCGGGATGAATTCTACGGTTTCCTTTTCAATATCACGCAGCAACTCAGATGAGATAGCAGAAAGACGAGCCTCCGTGTAACGCATGGCAGCAGGAGGGTCGCCATCCACACTCCCGTTGTTTCCGTGCATTTCAACTAACGGCTTTCTCACTTTCCACGTCTGGCTCAGACGGACCATCGCATCATAGACAGATGTGTCTCCGTGCGGGTGATAGTTACCAATAACCGTACCAACCGTTTTGGCTGATTTTCGGTAGGCTTTATCGTAGGTATTCTTCTCCTGGTGCATCGCATATAAGATCCGGCGCTGTACAGGTTTCAACCCATCTCTAGCATCCGGTAGTGCCCGTTCTTGAATGATGTATTTACTATATCGTCCGAAGCGGTCTCCTAAGACCTCTTCTAGTGGTAAATCTAAATACTTTTCTGCCTCAGCCAACAGAAAATCCCCCTTTTACGCTTGGATTTTGTCGTTTTCTAAAATATTTGCCTCGTCTTCTAGACCAAAAGCGACGTGGGATTCAATCCATTTGCGGCGAGGTTCCACTTTATCTCCCATCAATGTCGTGACGCGACGTTCAACACGCGCGAGATCATCAATGGTTACTCGAATCAACGTACGTGATTCTGGATTCATCGTTGTTTCCCATAATTGATCGGCGTTCATTTCACCAAGACCTTTATATCGCTGAATGGTGTACCCGTTCTTAAATTCTCTCAATAACTTCTGCATGCCATCTTCATCCCATGCATACTCTGTTTTTTCTTTCTTGCCTTTCCCTTTGGACACTTTGTAAAGAGGGGGAAGAGCAATGAAGATTTTCCCTGCCTCAACAAGTGGACGCATATAACGGTAGAAGAAAGTGAGCAATAACACTTGGATATGTGCACCATCTGTGTCTGCATCTGTCATGATGACGATCTTGTCGTAATTGCAGTCTTCTAGAGTAAAATCGCCACCGACTCCAGCCCCGATGGTATGGACGATCGTTGAGATCTCTTCGTTTTTAAAGATATCCGCGATTTTTGCTTTTTCTGTATTAATGACCTTACCTCTTAATGGCAGTACAGCTTGGAATTTACGATCCCTGCCTTGTTTTGCGGAACCTCCAGCTGAATCACCCTCGACTAGATAAAGCTCATTCTTTTGAGGATTTTTAGATTGAGCAGGTGTCAGTTTTCCACTTAATAACGTATCTTTGCGTTTTCTCTTTTTGCCAGATCGTGCATCTTCACGTGCTTTACGTGCCGCTTCACGTGCTTCTTTCGCCTTGATCGCTTTCTTGATCAGCATGGACGCTACATCTGGGTTTTCCTCTAAGAAGTAATTCAGCTTTTCAGCCACAATGGCATCGACTGCCGATCGGGCTTCTGACGTACCGAGTTTACTCTTCGTCTGCCCCTCAAACTGCAACAGTTCTTCTGGGATCCGAACAGAAACAATAGCTGTAAAGCCTTCACGAATATCGTTTCCTTCGAGGTTCTTTTCTTTTTCTTTCAATAATTGTGCTCGTCTTGCGTAATCATTGAAAATTCTGGTGATCGCGGTCTTAGAACCGGATTCATGTGTCCCTCCATCTTTCGTACGAACATTGTTGACGAAAGACAGGATGTTCTCAGCAAAACCGTCGTTAAATTGAAAGGCGAAATCCGCTTCAATCCCTGATTGTTCCCCTTCAAAGGAAACGACCGGGTGCAACGTGTCTTTCTCCTCGTTCAAATAAGCGACGAAAGATTCTAAACCGTCATCATATTGATACACTTCTTTTACCGTCTCTTGTCGTTCGTCGACTAAGATGATGCGAAATCCTTTTAACAAGAATGCCGCTTCGCGTAATCTCTCTGATAGCGTTTCAAAGTTAAACTTAGTCACAGAGAAAATGGTCGAATCCGGTTTGAAGCGGATGGTTGTCCCGGACTTTCTTGTCGCCCCTTGATGCTCTAGAGACGTAACCGGTATGCCACCGTTCTCAAAACGTTGGTAATACTTCTCTCCGTCGCGACAAATCCTCACTTCGAGCCACTCAGATAAAGCATTGACGACAGATGCTCCAACACCGTGAAGTCCGCCACTGGATTTGTAGCCACCCTGACCGAATTTCCCTCCTGCGTGGAGAACGGTCAATATGACTTCCGGTGTCGGTTTCCCTGTTCTATGCATCCCCGTCGGCATGCCACGTGCTTCATCTTGTACCGACACACTTCCATCTTTGTGAAGGATGACGGTCATTTCATCTCCGAAGCCTGACAACGCTTCATCGACAGCATTATCTACGATTTCATGAACCAAATGGTGAAGTCCTCTATGATCGGTGGACCCTATATACATCCCCGGTCGCTTTCTTACAGCCTCTAGGCCTTCTAGTACTTGAATGGAATCATCTGAATAATTTTGATTTTGATTCGACAATTTGCCATCGGCTCCCTTCTCGTTATGTACCTTTTCCTATGATAGAACAAACGTTCGTTTATGTAAACGCCCGAAAAAAATGATCGCTTGTTATATTGTAGCGATTTTACGCGTTTTCGCAAACATATTTCTTTCAAAAAGCTATGATAAACCTTTAACCATCATGGCCCATCAGCACGTTCTTACATACGTCTACCCTTTATCTTACCACACTTCTACGGTTCTACATTCTGCTCATTCGTGAGTTCTCTACAAAAAAGAGACTGTCGACAAAGGCCGACAGTCTCTCCTAACTCATATATACAGAGCATGAGCTACTTTGATACAAACATCCATAATGACGACTTGATCTGTTTCTGCAAGTGTTTCAGCCGCAGATTCATCATAAACGCCTTGTTGGGTCCAGAACGATTTGGCATCAATCTGAGCTGCTTCATTAGCAAGTTCCGGTAAAAATTCAGATCGACGGAATACGTTAATAATATCGATCTTTTCTTTGACGTCACTTAGAGAATCATAGGCTGCAATTCCCTGCCAATCATCGATTGTCGGATTGACAGGTATGATGTGATAACCGGCTTGCTTCATCGCCTCGCTAATTTGATATGAAGTCCTGTGCGGCTTATCAGATAACCCCACAACGGCAATCGTTTTAGAATCCTTTAATACGCTTTGGATCGTCTCTTTAGATGGGTTTTGAAAAGTCATCGGTGACCTCCTATTCTTCAATCAAACCTTCACTTACAAGATATTCTTTCGCTACTTCTCTTGGGCTCCGGTCTTCAAAATCGACTTGATAGTTCATTTCTCGCATTTGATCTCCCGTGATTTTGCCTCCGAGCTGATTCAATACATCCTCTATCTCAGGATAGCGATCAAGTGTTTCCTGCCTCATCAATGGAGCACCTTGATATGGAGGGAACAGGTTCTTTGGATCTTCTAATACTTTCAGGTTCAAGTCAACCATATACCCTGCAGTTGCATAGGCATCAATAATATCAACTTCCCCAGTCGTAATGGCCGTTTGACGGACACCTGGATCCATCGTTTTCACTTCGCCTAGATTCAAGTTATAGAGCTCTTTCATGCCTTGATACCCGTCTTGACGATCTTTAAACTCAAGTGTGAAACCTGCGGTAAGTTGATCCTGAACAGGTTGAAGGTCGCCAATGGTCTCTAGATTATACCGTTCAGCTAACTCTTGAGTGGTAGCCACTGCGTAAGTATTATTGAATTGCATTGGTTGAAGAAAGGCCATATCGTAAGTCTCTGACATGCCTTCTGCTGCTTGCTGGTACACTTCCTGTGGTTCATTCGAGTTCGCTTGTTGCTCCAATAAGGCAACAAGAGCTGTTCCTGTGAATTCAGGATAAATATCGATACTACCTTGCTGAAGGGCACTGAAGACGAAGTCCGTTTTCCCGAAGTTCGGTTCTAGTCCAACTTGAAGGTCGGTTTCCTCTTCAATCAAAAGTTTGTACATATTAATTAATATGGCTGGTTCTGATCCTAGTTTAGCACCCAAGACTAAATCGTTCTCCCTCTCTTGACTGAACAATAAAGGTCCGACAGCAATCAAGACTCCAATGACTAACAAACTTACAAGAGAGCGGAAGCCTGACTTCGCTGACGTTCGTTCAAATAAACGAAGAATGATATCTAGGATAATGGCAAGTAAAGCGGCTGGAATCGCACCAAGGAGGATAAGGTTCGGATCTCCACCACGGTCCAGTCCAAGTAGAATGATTTCACCTAATCCACCTGCTCCAATTAAGGCAGCAATTGTCGTTGTACCGACGATCAGTACCATAGACGTTCGAATACCTGCCATAATGACCGGCATCGCAAGTGGCAATTCAATCTTGGACAATCGACGGAACGAATTCATCCCCATGCCTGTCGCTGCTTCTTTCAAAGCAGGGTCGACCTCTTTTATTCCTGTGTACGTATTACGGAGAATCGGGAGTAAACCATAGGCTGTAAGGGCAATAATAGCAGGGGTTTCTCCAATACCTACAAAAGGAATGAGAAAAGCGAGTACAGCTAAACTCGGAATCGTCTGCAATACAGCCGTCACTCCAATAATCGGTTCAGCGACCCTTTGGCTGCGCGTAAGCAACAGACCAAGGGGGACAGAAATTAAGGTCGCGATGACGAGGGCTATGATCGAGATTTGAAAGTGTTCCCACAATGTCTCTACCAAAAGATCTTGTCTTGATTCGAATACTCTCCAAAATTCACTCATGATTGCACCACCCCGTTTTCTTCCTTCACTTGGCTCTTCAGATAAAGGGCGATGTCTTTATAGGAAAGTGTACCGATCAATTGATTTTTCTTCACGACGGGGAGAAGTGGGTAACTTTGTTTTTCGAATATCGTCATCGCTTCTCTCAGTGTCCAGCTATTTTCAATCGTCGACAATTCGACAGGAGATCCTTCATGAATACTCCCTACGTATTCTCCGCTATCATTCTTAAGAGCATAGGTTCCAGTTTGAGGAGTAGTCCCCTTTTTCCATTCGCTCTCAGGGAGTACTTGACTTTTTTTCTGGTCCATTATGACATCCACGGCAGTTTGCCAAGGAGATTTACGACTACCTATGAAGTCCCTGACGAAATCGTTGGCGGGATGAAGAATCAAATTCTGTGGTGTATCGAGCTGGACAATTTCTCCTTGTTGCATGAGACAAACGCGGTCCCCAAGGGCCATCGCTTCGTCCATATCATGCGTCACAAATACAATCGTTTTCTGAATCTCTTGGTGAAGCTGCCTGATATCCTTCTGCAAGTGTTCCCGACTGATGGGATCGAGGGCACTGAACGGTTCATCCATCAGGATGATATCAGGATCGGCTGCTAATGCACGGATGACACCTACTCTTTGCTGTTGACCTCCTGATAGTTCACTTGGCTTACGCTTACGGTGCTTTTTTGAGTCGAGTCCTACCATATCCATTAACTCATCGATTCTTTTGGACAAATCTTTTCGTTTCCATTTTTTCATTTCTGGTACGATTGAAATGTTTTCTTCAATCGTCATATGAGGGAACAAAGCAATCTCCTGCAATACATACCCAATATTCCAACGCAATTCATGAATGTTGTACTCTTCGATATCCTTGTTATGTATTGTAATGGTACCTTCAGTGGGTTTGATCAGGCGATTGATCATTTTCATCATCGTCGTCTTCCCGCAACCACTTGGGCCGATAAGGGTTAGTAACTCTCCTTCTTTCACATGTAAATCAATATCCTTGAGGGCTGTAGTCCCATCAGGATATGTTTTCGTCACATCATTAAATGTAATCATCCAAGACCTCCTTTAATACAATAAAATCATATATTCCCAGATTTCCATAATCCGAAACTTTTTGCAAATGTTTCGAATATTTTTCATCCCTAATTGTCGAAAAAAGCGCACCAATAAGGTACGCTTTACAATCAATCCGTGTCCAGCTGTCGATCGATGACGTTCCAAGCCTGCTCATCAGCGAACGATTCACTCCAGCTTGCAAGGCCGGCAAGGTCAAACTTCTTCATTAACTCAATACGATTTTTAATAGACGTTTCATCCTCCAACCAAATCGTATAGGTTTTGTCCCCTTCCTTATAGGTGACGATATTCTGCCCTGTATCATCATTATACTCTGGAGTCAATTGGCGCTCAGCCATCCATTGTGCCGCTTCTTCCATACTGAAGGACTCAGAAGACACCTCCACTTCGCCATTCTCCAGCGTTTCTTCGGTCCAGAGACGAGTATAAAGAGGAATACCAAGCAACAATTTCTCAGAAGGAACCAGCTCGAGTAAGGCTTCTGTGTTCCCTCTAACCCATGGAAGACTTGCGACACTGCCTGCTTCCGGTGAGTTTGCCCAGTGTTCATCATAAGCCATCACCATTAAGTAGTCGGCCGCTTCCGCCAACTTTTGATGTTCCAAGAACCTGGACCATTGGGCACTTCCATTTGGAAAAGCGACGTCGACACTTACGATCAACCCTGCTTCATGTGCTAGTGGAGTGAGTTCTCTTACGAACTGCGTAAGCCACGGCCCATCTTCGAGGTAGACATTCTCAAAATCGATATTGATCCCATCTAAGTTGTAAATGCGTGCGAAATCTAACAGTTGTCGAATCATATGCTGTCGTTTCTCGAAGGATGGGAGCACTTTATGGGTAAGATCCGGGTCAAACCCATTAGAAAATAGCGCCCAAACTTCATCACCTTGAGCATGAGCAGACTCTACATAATCGGTGGAAGCGAAATTCTCGATGCTCCCTTGTTCATCTATGAGTGAGAACCATGTAGGAGACAAAACGTCAACACCTGGTTTTGACTCTACTTCACTAGGAGTAGCGGCTGCTGAATATATGGCATCCCATGTCACATGAAAAGGTTTTTCTAAGCGAGTAATGTCTTTTCGGGATTGTTGAGTTGTTTCTGCTTGTAACGTGATCGTTTCGATGTTGTCGACGGCATCTTTGCTTATAAAACCACTATACCCCTGTTCCGTGAGAATCTTATAAAATGAGTCTTCCTCTCCTATTAAATAAACCTTGTCACCAGGTTCTAAATTGATATAATAAGGAGATGTTATGTCTGATTGTTGTCGAACTTTCGTTTGCTTCTCTTCCAGTCCTGTTATTACCTCTGCCACTTGCCTAGTCGAATCGTCTTCGTATATGGATAAGGCGTATTCGCTTAAGTGAAAGTACATAGGATAGACTTTTCTTAACCATTCCACAGCCAACCACGTTTCCCCGTTTTCTGATGTGGTTACGGGGAAATGAAGGTCGTATTCTTCCTGATTCAGTTCATATGCCCCTTCTCCAGTCGGCAATTGATACACGTCTCTTGGCATTGTGATAATCACCGACTGTGAAGGCTGGTCATACACAATTGTAGGATCAATGGTTTCTTTGACAAATGAAAAGCGTACATACGCTTCCTCGTCGATTCGTTTGACTTTCTCATTTTCCACAATTTGATTTTGGTAAATAATCGACGTCCCCTTAACATTTACTTTTTCATTCGATGTAAAAGGATACCCTATATAGAGCGTTACAGACGCTACTACCAAGAGGATCAATACTGTAGTAAGGAGAATGTTTCTTGTTATTTTCTTATTCATCTAGTCTCTCCTCCCCGTGTCCCATCATATCGAAATTCGTCAAAAAATGGAATTGTTTTCTATCAACAAAACGCTAAGGGAATGCTAGAAACCGGTTCTTTCCACTCAAAGCTCGTGATAAACTAAATGAAAGACGTGAAGGAGATGAAATAACGTGGAATATCTATTATATGGCCTTGTTGCTTACATCCTCGGATCAATCCCATCAGGTCTCATCGTCGGTAAAGTTGGTTATGATACAGATATACGTGAACATGGAAGCGGAAATCTAGGAGGGACAAACACTTTCCGGGTCTTGGGAATCAAGGCAGGACTCATTGTGACGCTAGCTGATATTCTGAAAGGAACGCTCGCTGCAGCGCTGCCTTTCTACTTAGGAGCGGATGTCATCACGCTTGTCATCGGAATATTCGCAGTCATTGGTCACATGTACCCGGTATTCGCTGGATTCAAAGGAGGTAAAGCAGTGGCTACTTCGGGTGGCGTCATACTCGGAGTAAACCCGCTCATTTTTGGGGTTCTGTTAGCGACTTTCTTTATTGTTCTTTACCTAAGTAAATATGTATCCCTTGCCTCTATGGTCAGTGGAGTCGTTGGTGTGATCGCCACGCTGCTTGTGCAGGACTATTTATTGATGATCGTCCTCTCATTGTTCACCATCTTTGTCATCTATAGGCACCGTGCGAATATACAGAGAATCATGAATAAAACGGAACCGAAGATTACCTGGATGTAATAATAGAGGAGTCTGTGTAGGACATGCACAGGCTCTTTTGAATCATTTAAAACCACTTAAGGCACGATAAAGTTATGAAACGCATTGCTGTGAGTCAATCAATTGTATATTGGGAAATACATATTATATACTTTACATGACAACGATGGCCTGAAAGGAGCCCTTATTATGAACAAAACTGAACTTCAACAACATAAACAACTACCATCGAAAGACGAACGCCATAAATTATTCGGCTCTGTAGAACCTGGTCCGCGGACGAAGCCTGTGGACAAGTCCAAAATGGCCGATTTACAAAACTCACGAGAAGACTTTCTATTCAATATTGATATGGTCGGTATTTCAAATGTCAAACACCCGATCACAATCCCTAGTCAAATGATCCCAGAGATTCAGACGACCATCGGGACCTTTTCATTCGGTTCCTCCATTACCCAAGGGAGTAAAGGGACAAACATGAGCCGCTTCACCGAACAATTGGATAAATATCACCGAGAAGGCTTCGCGATCGATCTTACAACGTTGAAATCCTTCACAGAAGAATTAGCTGGTCGATTAAAGCAATCGGATGCTGAAGTCGAAGTCTCCTTCCCGTGGTTCTTTGAGCGTCGCGGTCCTTATTCTGATTTGGCAGGAATGAACCATGCGGATGCAACCATCCGAGTTGAATACGACAAGGAAACAGGACATGATGTGACGTGTACGTTGACAGGCACCATCACGACACTATGCCCTTGCTCGAAGGAAATCAGTGAGTACAGTGCCCATAACCAGCGTGGAAATGTAACGATGAGCGTGAAGTTGACGGATGATTTCGATGAACAAGAAACGGACTGGAAAGCTGCCCTTCTAGAAGCGGCTGAAAGCAATGCAAGCGCAAGAATCCACCCGGTTCTGAAACGTCCGGATGAAAAAATGGTCACGGAACAAGCTTATGAAAATCCACGCTTTGTCGAAGATATCGTTCGATTAGTGGCAGCTGACTTATATGAGTATGATTTCGTGGAGACCTTTGAAGTTTCTTGCCGAAACGAAGAATCGATCCACCTTCATGACGCAGTTGCTACCCTTAGCTACGACAAAAAGCAAGAAATCAAATAAGGCGAACCATAAATGAAACATATAATGATTGCCGTGATTCGTTTTTACCGAAAAGGAATCAGTCCGTTCTTTCCACCGAGTTGCCGTTTCCAACCGACGTGTTCAGCTTACGGGCTAGAGGCTTTCCAACGATTCGGTTTCTTCAAAGGTTCTTATTTGACAGTGAAACGTATTTTGAAATGCCATCCTTTCCACCCAGGTGGATTCGATCCCGTACCAGATAAAACGGAGGAACGTTCATGACATCCTGGGCAGATGCTCAGGATGTCTCTTTTTCTAGAGGTTTACATCAAAGCGTTAAAGGTAACAACACTCGTAGAACAGAACAGGAGTTGAGACAATGAAACTATCCGTAACCGAAGAAGCAGCTAAATGGTATGAGGAAGAACTCGATGTCGAAGAAAGTAGCAATCTCCGCTTTTATGTCCGGTATGGCGGTGTAGGTGGTTTGCAGCCTGGGTTTTCACTAGGCATTGCTTTTGAACAACCAAATGAACCCATTGCCGAAACGAAAGTCGGAAAAATCAATTTCTTCGTCGAAGCGGACGATGAGTGGTACTTCGGAGACTACTCTCTTTCAGTCAACCTTGACGAGAAGTGGAATGAACCGGGATTTCAGTACGAATAACATTAACATCTCCCCCACAAAAGAAAGGGGTCTTCTAAATGAGCGAAGAACGTTTTGTGAGAAGTGTTAAGAACCAGTGGACTGTACAATATGAAGAGATGCCTTTTCCCGCGATACAAAAAGGTTGGATTCTTCCGGTTGATCAATGGAAAGATTTCGATCCTTTCATATTAATGGCCGAAGACTGGTTCAAAAAAGGGACATTTACAGATCACCCACACCGAGGATTTCAGACGGTCACTTATGTAGTAGACGGCCGTTTAGAGCATATCGATAATGGTGGAGGCCGTGACATATTAGAACCTGGTGATGTGCAGTACATGAATGCTGGATCAGCGGCAAGGCACGCGGAAGACGGTGTAGAGGATGATATTGCTCACACTTTACAACTATGGCTTAACCTACCTCAGGATAAAAGGGATACGGAAAGAAGCTATCAAAACGTTTATTCTGAAGATGCCCCCGTCGTTTTGTTCCAAGGTGGTTCGTTGAAAGTTTTCTCAGGCTCTATTGCTGGTGTTGAAGGTCCACTGAAATCCGTTGTACCTTTCACTCTTTCTGAGATCCATCTTTCAGAAGATAGCGATTATACATTGAACCTACCTGAAAATCATAACGCATTTATGTATGTATTATCCGGTGCTTTGAATGTGGGTGAAGAAGAATCATCATTGCAGAAACATGATGTCGCGACCCTTACTTATCGAGAAGATGGGAAATCATCTAACGATAGTGAGCTGAAACTCTCCTCCAACCACCGCCGGACGAAAGTCCTCGTGTACTCTGGTGAACCGATTAAAGAAGAAATCGTCCCCTATGGACCCTTCGTCATGAACTCCATGGATGAAATCAAAGAAGCATTCCGTGATTTTCATGCTGGCAAATTCGGTCCCCCCGCTGAATAAACTGAAACGGCATTCCGTTTTTCATGATGGAATGTTACGTCAGTCTAAATAGATGGAGGTGAAAATGGATGGCTTTTGTAATTACAAGTCCTTGTAAAGGTGAGCAAGCTGGTGAGTGTGTTGACGTATGTCCGGTTGACTGCATAGCTAAAGGGCCGGATCAGTTTTATATTGATCCGGAAGTGTGTATCGATTGTGGGGCATGCGTATCCGTTTGTCCTGTCGATGCGATTGTAGAAGAATACGAAATGACGCCAGATCAAGAACCTTACCTTGAAAAAGCAGAGAAATTCTTCGGTCATATGTAATGTACTTATAGCAACCCCCGCTGTGAAGGTTTCACTAAACAGCGGGGATCTTTATTTTGTAGCTAATTATACACTTTAACAACTTATGTCCGCTTCTTATTGATTGTTTTTTGATATTAGGATTCGGAGTTACTACTAAGTTTTAAGTGGAAGTAATAAAGGAAATTTCACCCTTGCAGCAGAACCTTAAAAATAGGGACCGATTCAAGTCAGATCGATCCGCTTCAATTTGTATCTGAACCCGTTTGATAAATGTACGATTTCTGTAAGCCTTTACATCTGGATTCCTTTGTTTTTCTCATTTGTGAAAAGTCTACTGATCATTTTATTCACGAAGAAAAGACGCCTGATTCAAGCGTCTTTTCTTGGTTTGATATTAAACCGCTCCATTTGTTCAACCTGATGCTCTGCTTTTAAAATATGCGCTTGCGTTTCACCGAACAAATCAAAATGTGGAAATCGCGGGTCATTGTGAATCCACTCCGGTTTTAGACCATACTGCTTCCCCCATCTGATCAATGCCTCTATATCAGAACTTCCGACTTTCGTAACCGTATCAGATTCCGGAAACCGTTCATCAATCCAAAAGTGAGTCAGAAAAGCTATTTCCCCTTTGTTTACTCTCGCTTTCCACTCCATGAGCTCTTTGCGCTTCAGTCCGAAAGCCATTAGGAATCGGACTCCATGGCTTCGAGATAGGCTTGGTGCCATTCAGGAAAACGACGCCTAATCGATACAGGCCGGAAGTTCTCTTGCTTGACGATCACGTGTTTCGTTTCCCCTGTAACCGCAATCTCCTCATTCCCATGCATCACTTCATAACCGTACGTGACACGCAGCCCGTCATATTCCTTGACCCACGTTCGTACATAAGCCTCATCCCCGTAACGAACCGGTGTTTTAAAACTCATCGTTGCATCAATGACAGGAGAAAGCACTCCTTTTTTCTCGATCTCCGAATATTTAAAGCCAAGAGCATCGACAAACGCTGTCCGTCCGATTTCAAACCAGACGAGGTAATTGGCATGATAAACGACGCCCATCATATCTGTTTCTTGATACCTTACTTGTATTGGGGTTTCTACTATCTTCATGATGAAGACTCCCTTCTCACCGTGTTCCAGGCATTTTCTAAATCACTAAGTTCCAACTCATTCATATCCACCGTTTCACTCTCAAGCAAACGGATCGCTTGGAATTGAATCGCTTCATTGACTAGATTCGTAACGAAGCGACCATTGCCCCTAATATTATGATCTTTATATTTTTCTAACAAAAAGGACTCCGCCCATTCATTAAAATGATAGCCATATTGCCCTGCTTGGTAATGCGTCATTTCAATCAGTTCTTGTTCATCATAGTCCGGGAACCGGAAATATTTCTTAAAACGAGAGGATAAACCAGGGTTACTTTCCACTAGCTGCTCCATTTCCCGCTCGTAACCAGCTAAAATGACGACTAAATTCTCGTTCTGTTTCGTCATTTCATCGACGAGGGTTTCAATCGCTTCTTTTCCGAAATCATCACGCCCGCCGTTGTGGAGTGCATAAGCTTCATCTATAAAGAGCACGCCCCCTAGGGCTTCACGAATTTTTTTCTTCGTTTTTATCGCCGTTTGCCCTACATAACCTGCGACGAGATCACTTCTCGAGACAACGACCATATGCCCTCTCTTAAGCAACCCACACTGCTTTAAAACTCCTGCATAAATGTCTGCTACTGTCGTTTTACCTGTGCCTGGATTTCCTGAAAATACGGAGTGCAGTTGGATCGGTACAACGGGATAGCCGTTCTCTTTCCGCCGTTGCTGAGCTTGAACAAATGAGGATAATTTCCGAACTTCTTCTTTGACGTTACTTAAACCGATCAGTTCATCAAGACGATCCATTGGTGAACGCTCTTCGTCATTCAATGAAGTGTCCCAAGCTAAATCATCCGTACTGATCCTCATATGATCCAGCCAATGGTGTTTATCTCTCTCCGCCTCCGAAGCGCCTTTTTGGAATACGGTTTTCAGAACTAAGTTTTTCACTGTCCGAGCATTTCCGAACGAATCGTCTACGCGCTCCTGATCAATTAATGATGTAAATTCATTCAGCGCGGGCTGTGTAAAGAAGAAGTCATTGTCTAGTGCCGTCTGTTCAGCTATTGTAGTCAATTCTTCCATCTGATAATCCGGCAATTGAATATGATTTTGTTCCGGAAAACGACTCCTCAAGCCCGGATTCGACCAGAGAAATTGGCGCATTTCTTCCGGATATCCAGCCAGGATGACAGCAAACTTCCCTCCGTACTCTTTACTTGTCATGGCTGATACAAGTGTATCAATGACCGCTTGTCCATAGTCATTACCTGTTTGGCCTTCTCTTTTCAAACTATAAGCTTCATCAATGAACAACACCCCGCCAATCGCTTGTTTGACGTAGTTCATCGTATTCTCTTCACTTTGCCCTACATACGATCCAACGAGATGAGAACGGTTCACTTCTACGACTTCTTTCGTGTCTAAAATGCCGAGTTCGTGATAAATATTAGCCAGTAATCTCGCAATCGTAGTTTTACCTGTCCCGGGATTACCGGTAATTATCATATGCAATCCTGGTTCATCAACCATTGAAAACCCGTAACTTTTTCTGCGCTGCTGGTATTTAAGAAAATGATAATACCTACGTATATAAGCTTTGACATCATGTAAACCGACCATCTGATCAAAAGCTTCTAAAGGATTTTGAGTGGATTGATGAGTTAAGAAAGCAGGCAACCTTTTATATAGTTCATCCTGGTCATCCGACAACTTTCTCGTTCGCTCGTTTATTTCTATCACGGGAATTCGAATGCGCCGATTCTCAATAGATGAGATTGCACCTTCAACCATCTCTTCCAATTCTTCCAATTTCTCGTACACATCTTGATAAAGCTGCAAGCGACTAGACGCATCAATGATCGTTTTTTGAGCTAAATCGGCATCCCATTGCCCTTTAAGCTTGATTACGTCTTCGTGAATGGCACGGGCTTTTTTTCCCTTTGCCGAATCATGATCCGTCTCATGAAGGACCCACTGCTCGAGAGGGGTTTGCTTCAACAAGCTATAAGCTTTCATTATTTGCTGGGATTCATACAAGTCATTGATTAATGTATGGTTGTGACGCAACACTCTCGCTTCATCGATAAATTGATCTGCAAGCGGATCTTTTTCAGGGTGTCGCTTGATTCGATGATACGCTAACGCCGCATAAAGAAGTGCTTGTTGTTCACTGTCTTCTATGTGTTGTTTATCTAAATAGCGCAATGCCTCAATTTCTGTAATCGGTGGTTGTTCATCAATCGAGTTCCAATTCTTTAGTTCTTGTTCCATCAGCATACACTTCCTTTCGACCACGTATTCATTTTATCATAGACAAAAGTGAGAATCCCTTATAATGCAGTACAGACGACAGGTAGAGTAGAAAACAAAAAAATCCGCTCTCTATAGTAGAGAACGGATTTTTGAGAGCATTAATATTGTTGGTAGCGTGCTTCTTCCTTAATTTCGTCACGCATCGCTCGCAAGGACTCATTTCTGCGTTTGTTTTTCTTTTCAATATTTCGTTTCTCATCCTCTGTCGCATATGGGAGTGCGTCGTGAGAAGCTTCGATATTTTCAATGGTGTCTTGTACTTTCTCCTGCAATCGATCCACATTATCTGATCGATTATCCGGATTCGGCTTCTCATTAGCCATGTGCTGTTGCTTGTGAGACATGGATACCCCTCCTGTGAACATACATTTGACTCTCTTGGAGCCTTCTTTACGTTTCCCATAGAGGTCCCTTTTTATGTAAAGAAATCCCTACCTTACGATGGGATTTGCTTCAGACGCTCGTGATGACGCTGATCGATACGATCCTCAATCTGGTCCAATAATTGTTGGTCTTCCTGAATAGAGCGAATGTTTTCTTTGATACGTTCTTCTAGGGATTTAGATTGTGTTTTTCTCATGAAAATCTCTCCTTTAATAAAAGAGTTCCCATGTTCACAGAAAATTATCCCTATTTTAACGCATTTTTCATTTCGACCATAAACTCATATGTCATTGGTCCCACTTTTCTTTTTTGTTGAATGACACCATCCGTTCCGATAAAATACGTCGTTGGAATCGAAATGGCTTGATAGTCGTTCGTCACTTGTAATTCTTTGTCCAGTAAAACCGGGAATGTGTATCCGCCTTCACGAACAAATTCAGGAACGGCATCTTTCTTTGTTTCTGAGCCTGTTGTATTTACAGCTAACACTTGTACGTCATCGCCGAATTCTTGATGGAACTTCTCCATTTCCGGCATTTCCTCACGGCATGGAGGACACCAAGTCGCCCAAAAGTTGATCATCACTTTTTCTCCGCGTAAATCAGAAAGACTTATTTCGTCACCATCTAGTGTTTGCAACGTAAAGTCTGGTGCGAGTTGTCCCACCTTCAGTCCGCTCGGGGCATTCGGGGCAACCATGCCTGCGCCGCCTGAATTACGTTCCGCTTCCGCTTGTTTTTCGGCCTTTTTTTCATCAATATAGCTGTATACTCCGAATGCAATGAGAGCAAGTAAGCTAATCAAGGCAACGATTTTTTTCCACATGGGCTACACACCCTTTCTAAAGACCCTTGCTAATATATTCTATGTATTACTTTATCCAACATGAACAACCCTTGTAAAGAAGCTAGGGAAGATTCTGCGAAAATTGTCACAAGAAAAGGCCGTCCTAAAAAGGACGGCCACATTCCATTACTTCGTTAATTTGTTACGTAGAACCATTTGTAGAATACCACCATGGCGGTAGTAGTCCACTTCTACTTCACTGTCGAAACGAGCGACAACATCGAACTCTTTCTTGTCCCCGTCCTCAGAGGTAGCTGTTACCTTGACTAAGTCGTGAGGTTTAACATCTTCACCGACCTGTACGTCAAATGTTTCGCGACCTGTCAGCCCAAGGCTCTCGATGGAATCTTCATCTTTGAATTGCAATGGAAGAACCCCCATCATAACAAGGTTTGAACGGTGAATACGCTCAAAGCTTTCTGCAATGACTGTCTTGATTCCAAGTAGGTCCGTACCTTTGGCAGCCCAGTCACGAGAACTTCCCATACCGTAATCGTTCCCGGCAATGACCATGAGAGGTGTATCATCTTGCTGATATTTCATAGCCGCCGTGTAAATCGGCATGACTTCTTCTGTAGGCCAGTAAGTCGTATATCCACCTTCAGTGCCCGGAGCTAACTGGTTACGGATACGGATGTTAGCGAACGTACCACGCATCATCACTTCATGGTTACCACGGCGGGAACCATAAGAGTTGAAGTTTCGTGGGCTCACACCATTTTCTTGCAAGTATTCACCGGCTGGCATATCTTTCGGAATCGCACCTGCTGGAGAAATATGGTCCGTCGTAACAGAGTCACCGAATTTACCGACAACACGCATGCCGTTTAACGGCTTCACTGTTTCTGGTTCACTAGATAGTCCCTCGAAGAATGGTGGGTTCTGAATATACGTCGACTTATCATCCCAGTCGTACAACGGCTCATCTGTCGTGTTGATTTCATTCCATTTTTCGTTTGAGTTGAAGACACTTTCGTATTCTTTACGGAAAATCTCAGGCGTTACAACACGCGCGATTTCTTCTTTGATCTCTTCTTGTGAAGGCCAAATGTCATTAAAGAAGACGTCGTTGCCATCTTTATCTTTACCTAATGAATCAGTTTTCAGATCCAAATCAACAGTACCTGCTAGCGCATAAGCGACAACTAGTGGCGGTGATGCCAAGTAGTTTGCTTTAACGAGTGGGTGAATTCGTCCTTCAAAGTTACGGTTACCAGAAAGGACGGAAGAAACTGTTAAGTCGCTATCAGCAATCGCTTTTTCGATTTCAGGTAGCAATGGACCGGAGTTACCGATGCATGTTGTACAACCGTATCCAACCAAGTTGAATCCAAGTTCGTTCAAGTACTGCATTAGACCGGAATCTTCTAGGTAACGTGTTACAACTTTAGATCCAGGCGCAAGAGATGTTTTCACGTACTCAGGAACATCCAGTCCTTTCTCTACAGCTTTCTTCGCTACAAGTCCCGCTCCAAGCATTACGTGTGGGTTAGACGTGTTCGTACATGACGTGATCGCTGCAATAGCAAGCGCACCCGTCTTCATCACAGATTTATCTCCATTTTCGAACTGAACTTCGACTTCTTTGTCGAACTCAGACTTATCAAGACCGAAACCGTGGTTTCCTTCTGGTCCTGTGATCGCCTTCTCAAATGATTCTTTCATTTGAGACAATGGAATCAAATCTTGTGGACGTTTTGGTCCAGACAAGTTCGGCTCAAGTTCACCGAGATCGATTTCAACAAGCTGAGTGAAATCTGGATCTTCTTGAGAAGGATCGAACCATAGATTGTTTTTCTTCGAGTACTCTTCAACAAGTTCGATTTGATCTTCCGTACGGCCTGTTAGACGCATGTATTCGAGCGTTTCGCCATCAACAGGGAAGAAACCACATGTTGCACCGTACTCCGGTGCCATGTTGGAGATCGTCGCACGATCGGCTAGAGGCATTTCCTGAAGACCAGGACCAAAGAATTCAACGAACTTGCCAACAACATTTTGCTGGCGAAGTTTTTGCGTAACTTTTAAAGCAAGGTCGGTGGCCGTTGTTCCTTGTGGGAAGCTGCCTACCAGTTTCACACCAATAACTTCTGGAGCCGGGAAGTAAGAGGGCTGACCGAGCATTCCCGCTTCTGCCTCAATACCACCAACACCCCAACCAAGGACGCCAAGTCCGTTAATCATTGTTGTATGTGAGTCTGTTCCGACTAATGTATCTGGGTAAGTATCAATTCCACCCTCGCCATTGTCATTCGCATGAACAACATTCGCAAGGTACTCTAAGTTTACTTGGTGTACAATCCCTGTTGCAGGTGGGACAGCACGATAGTTATTGAACGCTTTTTGTGCCCAGTGTAGGAACTCATAACGTTCGGCATTACGTTCGAACTCTAATTCCATATTTACATTCAACGCATCCGGTGTACCGTATTTATCTACTTGTACCGAGTGGTCGATAACAAGGTCTACAGGGACTTCTGGATTGATTTCATCCGGACTTCCTCCCATATCAACCATCGCTTTTCTTAGTGAAGCAAGATCGACAACAGCAGGTACACCTGTAAAGTCTTGCAAGATTACACGGGAAGGTTTGAATGGAACGTCTTCCCCTTTAGATTTTTCAGTTCCCCAGTTTGCTAGACTCTCAACGTGTTCATCTTTAATGACACGTCCGTCATGTTGACGTAAAAGAGATTCTAGAAGGATACGGATGGAGAAAGGCAGACGGGAAATCTTACCATGTCCCGCATCTTCTAAGGCCTTCAAGTCGTAATAGTTGTACGTTTGGCCGTTTAAGTCAAATTGTTTGCGAGCATTATATGCATTGCTAGCCATATTCCTTTTACCCCCTCATCAATATTAAATGGCGAAGCGATAGACGCTTCCCCATTCCCCAAATAATGGTACATTTGCGTCTCGATCGAATCGAATTCACAAATCTGCACCCCTAATTGTAAATGAAAACGATTTATAAGTAAAATAAATGTGCAAACTTTTCGGATTTTGCCGTATTTTCTTCTCTTTCTATTGTTGTTCCCCTGCTTGTCTTGTTTTTAATGAATCAACCTTTTATAATAAAAGAATAAGACTACTTAGAAATGAAACAGGTGATAGCATGTCAGGTGTGTTTGCCCTATTTATCGTCGGTTGGATCGTCATCATGGTGACACTAATGGGAATCGGCGGGTTTTTCATGTTCCGCAAATTCTTGAAGCGTTTGCCGAAAGAGGATGGTAAATCGATTATCGACTGGGAAGAATACTATGTTGACCAAACGAAACACATGTGGTCCAAGGACCAAAAAGCCTTTTTAGAAGAGCTCGTCTCTCCTGTACCAGAGCTATTCAGAGATGTGGCCAGACAAAAGATTGCTGGTCGGATCGGACAGCTTGCTCTTGAGAAGAAAAAACGCAAAATGAATCAAGACTTAATCATTGAAGGGTATATTTTGGCGACGCCTAAACGTGATCATAAATTTTTGATTAAGAAGCTGGAAGAAAAACAAATTGACCTTACCCCTTATGAACCTTTGCTGGAACGCAACTATAAAGCTACACAAACCACATGAGTGCATCATGTGGTTTTTTCGTGCCCTATAACTTGTAGTATGCCCTGCCACGAACAAACATCGGACCCCTTTTTCTCGAATTGCTGAAAGGGAAAGAAGCGTAATCAAAAAAAGTGTAAACAACCGAATCGGCGTTTACACTTTTTCTACTGCTTGTTGTTTTGTGATGGTCTTTTCTAAGCGTATGTATTGCCTCAGCATCGCAAGGCGCCACGTCAGAATCATACCGAAGGCTAACAAGAAGAACATCCCGCTCGTCTCTCCGAATGAAATTGTCTGACCAATCACCAATTTCAGAATAATTCTTAATATTAAGAGACCAAATAAAATCGCGATAAACGATTTTGAAGGCTTTAGATAAATGTCCTCTCCCCGAACTTCGAATTTAGAGGTCCGTATAAGGAAAATCGAAAAAAGCACTCCAACTAGAAGAGCTTCTATTACCTGGCTCCAACTAACTCTGAAAATAGGAAAAATAAACATGAATGCCCCAGTACTCATGAAGAGTGGGGGTAAAATGATTTTTTTAATACTGGCCGGTTTCTTTGCTGCGCGCATTCGAATGAAAATCATCCCTGTTGCCATACAGGCAGCAAGTACCGTACTAGCAATGAACCATAACATACAATTTCACACTTTCTGATCTGTTCATTACGTCTAACTTAACACACGTTCAATCGCGTCAAGCACGCGTGTTTCGTCAAAGGGTTTGACGATGAAGTCTTTCGCTCCATGTTCAATCGCCTCTACGACCATCTTTTGTTGTCCCATCGCAGAGCACATGACGATGTTCACATCACTTGAGGATTCTTTAATTTTCTTCAGGGCTTCGATACCATTCATTTCAGGCATCGTAATATCCATCGTAATCAAGTCAGGTTGAAGGGAATGGCATAAATCCACTGCTTCTAAACCATTCTCTGCCTCCCCCACGACTTCGTGGTTCCCCTTTTGTAATATGTTCGTCAATGTCATGCGCATAAATTTAGCATCATCGACGACTAATACCTTAGCCATGAACGCTCCCCCTTATCTCTCTTCCCCACGGTCATTCGCTATTGTGAGAATAATCGTCATCGTGACACCAATTACCGTTAAGTACACCCCAAGGTCAAATAGTAGTGCAGTAGCCAGTTCCGTTTTCCCTAATACAGGAAGCTGGAAATAGGCAAAGGTCTGACTTAGGAACGGTTCACCGAAAATAAAAGAACCGATGCCTGTAGCCACGGCGATGATCAGTCCTACTGGAATGACGAAACGGAAATTAATAGGGAGAATCTTCTGCAACGAGCGGAAGCCATAAGCCATATACATGAGGACGAACGCAGCGGATGTCATTAGACCTCCAATAAAGCCGCCCCCTGGCTTGTTGTGCCCTGCGAAGAATAAGTAAATCGAAAACCCTAAGAGTATGAATGCGATTAAAGTCGTTGTTGTTCTGAGAATAATGTCATTTGTTCGGGTCATACGTATACTCCTTTTTTGATTTCAATACTCTTATCATATTACAAAAAAACAGAAAAATCCATGATTAGAACCCTTGAAAGTTAAATACTCCTGCAAGATAAGAGGTAAGCTTCGTCATCCAATCAAAGTAAAGAGCCACTCCGATGAATATCATGACGTATCCCCCCACTTTTACTATGGTTCCACTGTAACGTTTGATCCAGTTCAATTTGCCAATAAAGAAGGACAAAAGTAAGAAAGGAATGGAGAAACCAAGAGAATAGGCAACCATCAAAACAAAGAATAGATCCGGCTGATCGGCACCTAAGCCGATAACGGCACCTAGAATAGGTCCCATGCATGGTGTCCATCCGAGTGAGAATGTCAGTCCAATTAAAAAGGAACCGAAATAGCCCACGGGGCGGTTCTTAAACGTGATTTTACGATCTCTCATTAAAAAATTGAAATTAAAGATGCCTGTGATCACTAGACCGAAGAAAACCATCAAAAGGGCACCTAACCTGCGAATAATCGTGTCGTTCTGAATGAAAAATTGCGAGAAATAAGATCCTGTCAAACCGAGAATTAAGAAAATCGTAGTAAAGCCGAGCAGGAATAGAATAGTGTGAATCAAGCTTCTTCTTTTCAACATACCATTGTCTTCCTTCAATTCGCTAACACTCATGCCCGTTATGTACGATAGGAATGCTGGAAACAGCGGAAGCACACATGGAGAGATGAACGACAAAAAGCCCGCTCCGAATGCTAGAAAAATGTTTACATCAGACATAAATAGTCCTCCAATACTGTTCTAGAATTTCATTGTATCAAATTCATTTGAGAAAAACGATGAAACATCTGTGAACAATGGAAAAGCCCTCTTCCTAATTAGGAAAAGGGCTTTTGTAATCATTTCATTTGATTGTTCATGGAACGCATCATCTGATTGATTTTCTTTTGTGATGGTTTCTGTCCCATCTGCATCATTAATGTGCGTAGCATTTGTTCATTAATTGGCGGGTTCTTTTTCAAATAGTTCATCATATATCTTCTTGCGATGAAAAAGCCTAAAGCGACTCCACCGACAAGGGTTAATAGTGCAATGATGATTACCCATACAATCCCCAAAGTCATGTCTTCGTCTTCCTCCTTCGTGTTGTCTCCCATAACAGTATAGTAAAACACCTACAGAAATACAATAGACGTTTTACAAGAGTAACCGCTGACCTGCTAGCGGGGAGAGCCACCCGTAGTGTTCCCCTTTCGTTTCAATGATATAAAACGAGTGAGATGACCTACGAAGAGGTTCTAACACCATCGCTTCTGCTTGCCAAAGATTCTCACACTGAAAAAGACAACAATAGTTCTTATTATCCATTATACCATAGGAAGAAGAAGATTTTAAGAATGGAACATCGTGACTTAAGCTTCTTTTCACTCCTTCTTTGAGTGGTGAGTGTTTGACTACCCATTCATGAAAAGGAAAAGATTCCGTAATGTAAAGAAGCTGACGAACATGTGCGATTGATTCAGGCCTCTGGATCAGTTCTAAGAAAAATCGCTTCATTAAATCTACTTTATAATAATATCTTTCCGCGATTTCTTTGCGGATCGAAAATACCACCATTTGCATTCGCCTTCACTCCTTGTCCGTATTATATCGATTCACCGGAATGAAATTTGTCACTTTATGAATGGAAAGGGGTACGAATTTTGTCAGGTAGCACAAGCTCCATACAAATAAAAAACAAGCCACTAGAAACTAGTGACTTGTCCAAATTTATTAATTCATTAGGCTTTCTGCATGTTTCACTACATTTTCGACAGTGAATCCGAAGTTTTCAATCACCGTATCCCCTGGTGCTGAAGCACCGAACGTATCGATTCCAATAATGGAACCGTCAAGTCCTACATAACGTTCCCAACCGAAGCTGGCTCCCATCTCCACAGCTAGGCGTTTACGTACGCTAGAAGGAAGGACTTGTTCCTTATACGCTTTGTCTTGCTGATTGAAGCGGTCGAAGGATGGCATGCTCACAACGCGAACATCATAGCCTTTTGTCTTCAGCTCTTCTCTAGCTTGAACGACTAATTGTACTTCAGACCCTGAAGCAAGTAGAATAGCATCCGGCTCTTCCTTATCTGAGTCAGCCAGTATATAACCACCACGCTTCACACCTTCGTACGCGTGTTCCGCTGTACCTTCTAATGTAGGCAAGCCTTGACGTGTAAGCACAAGTGCTGTTGGGTGGGATTCTGATTCAAGGGCTAGCCTCCATGCGGCACTTGATTCATTTCCGTCTCCTGGACGAATGACAGAAAGGTTCGGCATCGCACGAAGCGAAGATAATTGTTCTACGGGTTCGTGTGTAGGACCGTCTTCCCCTACAGCAACAGAGTCATGCGTGAATACATAATTCACAGGAAGTCCCATCAATGCTGAAAGACGTAATGCTGGACGCAAGTAATCACTGAATACGAAGAATGTTCCACCGTACACTTTCAATCCCCCGTGAAGTACCATGCCGTTCATAGCAGCAGCCATAGCGAATTCACGCACACCGAACCAAATGTTACGGCCAGCATAGTTCGCTTTGGAAAAGTCTTCTTCATCTTTAACAGCTGTTTTGTTGGATCCTGCCAGGTCGGCACTACCACCAAACAAATTAGGAACGACTTTGGAAAGGGCGTTGATCGCTTCTCCAGATGAAGCGCGAGTTGCTAATTTATCTTCTCCTGCTTTGTAAGTCGGAAGCTCTTCGGTCCAACCCTCAGGTAGTTCGCCATTCATAGCTGCTTCAAACTCAGCTGCTAATTCAGGGTGAGCTTCTCGATATTTTGCAAGCATATCGTTCCACGCGGCTTCTTTTTCTTCTCCGTTTTTTTGAACCTTGTCTTTGAAATCCTGATAGACTTCATTCGGAACGTGGAATGGTTCATGGCCCCATTGGTAGAACTCTTTAGCAGATGTCGCTTCTTCTTCACCTAATGGCGCACCGTGAGAAGCAGATTTTCCGGATTTGGTAGGAGCTCCGTAACCAATGACTGTTTTCACTTCAATCATAGTAGGCTGATCTGTATTAGCTTTTGCCTGTTCGATCGCTTTAGAAATTTCTTCTGTATTTGTACCGTCTTCCACGCGGATGACCTGCCATCCGTAAGCTTCGTAACGCTTTTCAACGCTCTCGCTGAATGAACGGTCCAAATCACCATCAAGCGAAATGTCGTTGGAATCGTAAAGTACAATCAACTTTCCGAGGCCAAGGTGTCCAGCAAGAGAGGCAGATTCTTGCGAAACGCCTTCCATCAGATCTCCATCACCACAGATTGAGAAAGTGTAGTGATCGACGACGTTGTAGCCTTCTCGATTATATTTAGCTGCCAAGTGGGCTTCTGCCATTGCCATACCCGTGGCCATGGAAATCCCTTGACCTAATGGGCCTGTTGTTGCCTCAACACCATCTGTGTGGCCGAATTCCGGGTGGCCTGGTGTTTTAGAGTCCCACTGACGAAAATCTTTCAAATCATCAATGCTTACGTTGTAGCCGGAAAGGTGCAAAAGGCTATATAGAAGCATAGAACCGTGACCTGCTGAAAGGACAAAACGGTCGCGATCGAACCACTTTGAGTTATTCGGATTGTGATTCATAAAATCGGTCCAGAGCGTATACGCCATTGGCGCCGCTCCCATCGGCATACCCGGGTGTCCAGAGTTTGCTTTTTCTACTGCATCGATCGTTAATGTTCGGATTGTATTAATGGAAGTTTGTTCAAGGCTGTTTGCCATAGTTAAACAGTCCCCTTTCTATTCTGGTATGTACCAAGTATTATCCTATAATGAAAACAAAAAAGAAACAAGCACGGGCTCTTAATTTTCAACAGATGACTAGTACTGTCGATTATTTTCACCTACTCTGTGAAAAATAAACAAAGAATCCGTACTAAGTGAAGTACGGATTCTCCCATTTAATGTTTTCGCTCATTCTCCTGCATTTTTTTAAGCTTGGCGGGTGTCACGTCATTCCCGGCCGGATCAACGACCGTTACACCTTTAAGCTGGTTTTTAAATGATTTACGAGCATTTTGCAAATACTCTTGTCGCAATTTTTGCTGTTCTTCTTTCTCAGCTTTCGACAGATCTTCTTCTTTAGATTTATTGGCAAGCTCGTTTATACGATTTAATTTATCTTGTGATAACATAATCAAGCTCCTTTGTGTAATAGTGTCCTTTTCATTAAGTCATTCCAAAGGAAAAAGACAAGAATCATTGACTCTTGTCTTCATAATCGTAACGGTTATTCGCTTTTTTTTCAAGTGAAACATACTCCTGGTACCTGCGATGGACAGTTGCTTTTGACACGTCATACCCAAGCCCTCGAAGCGTAGCCGCAATATCTTTGAAAGTAAGTTTACTATTCCGTAAACGTACGACTTCCTCAATAGGAAACTCTATGCGCTCTCGCCCAGGAGCAAGATGTTGATTAGAGAGATTTGCTGCAGGATCGAACCCGTTATCGACAGCCTTTTTCATCCCTCTTCGAATCTTCATATTATGTATTTTTCTTTGGTATTCCTCAACAATCCCTACAATTTGAAGGACCATTGAGTCTGATTCTGAAAACTCAAGTTTTCCTTCGTGAGATAAACAATAAATTTGAATACCAAGCTTATTTAATTGATGGAACAAGGCAATTTTAGTGTTCCCTCTACCTAACCTTGTCTCATCCTGGATTAAGAGTGCATCAGCTTCATCCTTAGAGAAGTAGTCGAGCAAGCGGAAAATACCGTCCCGTTCAATTTCGTATCCGCTTGCCTGCTCCTCTATACAATCCACAACTTCCATGTTGTGGGCTTCGGCCATATTCGTCAGCTCAGCTCTTTGTCTCCTTAATGAAGAAACTTGTGCTTCTTTTTCTGTACTTACACGACAATATAGGATAACTCTCATGATGTCTGGTCCTCTCTACTTAAACTACTCCCTAGCATAATATATGTTAGCCGCTAGTGACCATCGAAAAGTATAGAAAAGCTAAACTCGCTACAAACAACACCATATACGTGACATCTAGTTTTGATAGCTTATTAAACATCAATAGACCCTCCATTTTGAGAACGAACGTTCCTAAGAACTTCTGTTCGCCTTTGTTTGTATCTCCATTATATACGAACGTATGTGCTTGTCAACCGTTTTATTCGAACGCGTGTTTGTATTCTTATTCTATGCATGGTACAATGTGGTTACTATAAATCTATGTACGAGGTGTGAATCTATGAGTAAACTTTCAAAGCGGCAGCAAGAAATCTTAGATTATATTAAAGAACAGGTCATGTTAAAGGGCTACCCGCCTTCCGTAAGGGAAATCGGGCAATCTGTTGGACTCGCTTCGAGTTCAACGGTTCACGGACACCTATCAAGGCTTGAGAAAAAAGGTTATATTCGTCGTGACCCTACGAAACCAAGGGCTATCGAAGTCATCGAACTAGAAGAAGACCAGAGCATTCCTCGTAGCGAAGCTGCTTATGCGCCTGTTATAGGTAAAGTTACAGCAGGATCACCGATTACAGCTGTAGAGAATATTGAAGAATACGTACCACTTCCCAGCAATTTGGCTGGATCAGAGGACAACACGTTCGTCTTGATCGTACAAGGGGAGAGTATGATTGAAGCAGGCATTTTAGATGGGGATATGGTCGTTGTGCGTCAACAACAAACCGCTCAAAACGGCGATATTGTCGTAGCAATGACCGAGGACGAAGAAGCGACGGTAAAACGCTTCTTCAAAGAAAGAAACCACATCCGTCTACAACCCGAGAATGCCACAATGGATCCGATTATCATCAATGATGTATCGATTCTAGGCAAAGTTGTCGGTCTGTATCGAACGGTGCATTAAACCAAAAAAGGTCTTACGTCTAAGCGTAAGACCTTTTTTGGTTAATTTCCTAATTATTGAATATGATTGACAATGCTTTGGATTTCACGCAATGATTGGAACAATTACGTATTTTCTATGAAGGATCAAGTGTACATTTTCCATATTGTTTAGGTACATATCGCTCCCTTGCAAAACTTCATTTGCATACTCCGCTGCTTCATTTACATAATTCTACGTGTTATTCATGTCCTTTAAAAGCGATCACCCACTAAGAAACAGACTCGAAATCATCATGACAAAAAACACCTCGAGCTTTCCCTCATCCGTCTGCCCCCCTTTTTTTCTTTACATAATAAATTATTCGTAAATCGAAAGAGCTTTATCTTCACTCTATATGAGTCTAAGGATAAACTTGGTTTCCTAGCTACAAAAAAATCCCCCTTCTTTTAAAAGGGGGATTCTCATCTATTAATACGTTTGTAAGTATTGCTCGCGTTCCCATGGGTGGACTTGAGTACGGAACATGTCCCATTCGATTTCTTTTGCTTCAATAAAGTGTTCGAATAGATGTTCGCCAAGGGCATCAACCATCGTTTGATCTTTTTGCAACTCAACAAGCGCATCGTAAAGCGTTGCCGGCAAATCTTGTACACCGTGAGCTTCACGTTCTTTTTTGTCCATAACATAAATGTTACGGTCAACAGGAGCTGGAGCTTCTAATTTGTTTTCAACTCCGTCTAGTCCTGAAGCTAACAACACAGCCATCGCCATATATGGGTTAGCAGCTGGGTCTACACTACGCACCTCAATACGTGTGCTTAAGCCACGTGAAGTCGGTACGCGAATCAACGGACTACGGTTCTGACCAGACCAAGCGACGTAACATGGCGCTTCATATCCAGGCACAAGACGTTTAAATGAATTGACCGTAGGGTTTGTAACCGCAGTAAAGTTTACGGCATGCTTGATAATGCCTGCTGTGAACTGATAAGCGACTTCAGATAGTTGATCTTTACCTTTTTCATCGAAGAAGGCATTGCCATTCTCATTGAATAAGGACATATTCGCGTGCATACCGGATCCGTTTACACCGAATAATGGTTTTGGCATGAACGTTGCGTGTAGGCCGTGTTTACGAGCAATCGTTTTTACGACGAGCTTGAATGTCTGAATATCGTCACAGTGTTTGACTGCATCCGCATATTTAAAGTCGATTTCGTGCTGTCCTGGAGCAACTTCATGGTGAGAAGCTTCGATTTCAAAGCCCATTTCTTCGAGCTCAAGCACAATATCGCGACGGCAGTTTTCACCAAGGTCTGTGGGAGCAAGGTCGAAGTATCCACCTTTATCATTCAGCTCCATCGTCGGCTCGCCTTTTTCATCTAGTTTAAACAGGAAAAATTCAGGCTCTGTTCCAATATTGAACGCAGAGAACCCAAGCTCCTCCATTTTCTTTAAGTTTCGTTTCAAGTTGTAACGTGGGCAGCCTTCAAAAGGTGTTTTATCGGGGTTATAGATGTCACAAATGAATCGTGCGACTTTCCCTTTTTCTGATGTCCAAGGATAGACGACAAATGTATCTAAATCCGGAACTAGATACATGTCGGATTCTTCGATTCGAACAAACCCTTCAATCGATGAACCATCAAACATCATCATGCCATCCAATGCTTTGTCTAATTGACTAAATGGAATTTCTACGTTTTTGATTGTGCCTAGCATATCTGTAAACTGTAGGCGGATAAATTTCACATTTTCTTCATCAATTTTCTTGTAAATTTCTTCTCTGGATAACCCCATAAAACAATGCCTCCTAAAGCAAATTTAATGGAAGAACCTTGATAGTTCCCCTTGACGAATACCTAGCTTACCTTGACTTCCCGCTGTGAAAAGTTCTTGCTGTAACATGCGACGAAGCTCCTTCTCAGATAATTCATTGTGAACTTCTTCGACACGACCTTCATCGTATGCATCGTTCTCAGGCTTATCCGCTAATCGTAACACTTGCTTGATGCCCGCCATATTGACGCCTTTTTCTACAAGACTCTTAATCTCTAGAAGACGATCAACATCATTGAAAGAAAACAAACGACGATTTCCTTCTGAACGTGCTGGTTCAACAAGTTTATGCTGTTCATAGTAGCGGATCTGCCTTGCAGAAAGATCAGTTAAAGATTGAACAATCCCCATCGGGAACAACGGCATAGAACGACGAATCGAATCACTCATCGACGTGCCACCTCCCCATAAAGAATCATAGTTCAATTATAAAATAAGTAACTTATATGTCAATACGTGTTAGGAATGTTTACACAAATAACTCATGTTGAACCCTATTTCTGTTATCGTGATTGTACGGCATTTTCCCCCACTAGATGACGCACGGCTCTCGTAACCGCGATTTTAACGTGGGCGTACGTTAATCCACCTTGCACAAAAGCTGTATATGGCGGCCGAATCGGACCGTCAGCGGTCAACTCAAGGCTAGCCCCCTGTATAAATGTTCCAGCTGCCATGATGACATCGTCTTCATACCCTGGCATCGGACTAGGGTGTGGAAGAACGTGGGAATTAATAGGCGATCCTTGTTGAATAGCCTGACAAAAACGAACCATCTGTTCACTCGTTGAAAAATTGACGGACTGGATCAAATCCGTTCGCTTGGCATCAAATGATGGATTCGTATCAAAGCCCAATGCACCCAGGAACTTCGCCGTGAAGATAGCTCCTTTAAGAGCCTCTCCTACAACATGAGGGGCAACAAATATCCCTTGATACATTTCTTGCAAGCTATTCAAACTGGCGCCCGTCTCCTTTCCTAGCCCCGGAGCAGTCAACCGGAAGCTGCACTGCTCAATTAAGTCTTCACGACCAGCGATATAGCCGCCTATACGGGCAAGGCCACCTCCAGGATTTTTGATGAGTGACCCTGCAATCAAGTCTGCACCGACTTCAATTGGTTCTTTCGCTTCAACAAACTCACCATAACAATTGTCGACAAAAATAATGACATCGGATTTCCATTCGCGAACAAGCGTAATCATAGACTCTATTTCATCAATCGTGAAAGACGGTCGATCTGCATATCCTTTCGAACGTTGAATAGCAACGACTTTTGTGTCTTGTCCAATCGCCGCTTCAATTGCCTCATGGTTGAATCCGCCATTGTCTTTTAGAGGAACCGAATGATAAGAAACCCCGAAGTCTTTCAAGGAACCGGTATCTTTTCCTTGTTCTTTACCAATCACTTCTTCCAAGGTATCGTATGGCTCTCCGGAGATGTATAACAACTCATCCCCTGGTCTCAACACACCGAATAACGTAGTGGTAATGGCATGTGTACCAGATATCAGCTGAGGACGGACGAGAGCGTCTTCGGCTTTGAATATATCAGCATAGACCGCCTCAAGCGTGTCCCGCCCGAAATCATCATACCCGTATCCTGTTGTAGGGTTAAAGTGAGAATCGCTCACACGGTGCGCCTGAAAAGCATGCAATACTTTCTCTTGATTGTATTCCACCATCTTGTTCACTTGTTTATGTTGTTGTTCGATTGCTTCTTCTGTTTCAGTAATCATAGTCTCAATAGTCATGCTGTTGTTTGCCTACCTTTTATAAAATCTGATGTTTCATTGGATGTTCAGGATGGATATACCCATGCAAGGCGTAGCCTTCTTTCTCTTCGAAAAAGGTCATAGATGTAACCATTGTGTACTGTTTGAATTGTTGGATCCTCTTACCTTCTGATGCCGCCAGGAAGATGTCGTACTCATCCCATTCGTCTTGCAACACCGCTTCAATTTTGTGCATAATCCTCGTCCTGTCAATTGGATCGTGTACACTTACAGTAAGCGACGGATGTGCACTTGGAATGAAATCATTCTCCAAGAGGTCTTTCTTGTTATACACCGTGACAATCGGTAAGTGCGTTGCGTTTAAATCATCAAGCAATTTCAATACCGTTTTTTCTTGTTGCAGATGATCCGGGTGTGAGGCATCCACCATGTGAACAATAAAATCTGCTTCAGTCACTTCTTCTAACGTCGAACGGAAAGCAGCAATGAGTGTCGTCGGTAGATCTTGAATGAAACCGACCGTATCCGAAAGAAGCGCCTGAAAGCCTGAAGGAAGACTTACTTGACGTGTTAGCGGATCCAATGTAGCAAATAATAAATTCTCTTCGAACGAATCACTTTCTGTGACACGGTTAAAGAAAGTCGACTTCCCTGCGTTTGTATAACCGACAATCGCTATTTGGAATGCTCGATTCTCTTTACGGCGTTTCCGGTATTGTTCACGCTGTTTAACAACCGTATCCAACCGGTTCTTTATGTCGTCAATCCTCCTGCGAATGTGGCGACGGTCACTCTCGAGCTTTGTCTCACCAGGACCGCGGGTTCCGATCCCACCTCCCAAGCGGGAGAGCTCTGTTCCTTGGCCGGCCAAGCGAGGCAATAAATATTGCAGTTGAGCAAGTTCAACTTGGAGCTTCCCCTCTTTTGTACGGGCTCGACTGGCAAAAATATCAAGGATCAACTGACTACGATCAATGACGCGCCGTTCTATTTTATTAGAAATGTTGCGTAGTTGGCCGGGAGATAACTCGTCGTTAAAAATCACGAGATCTGCTCCGGCCTCGTCTGCAGCTTCTTTAATTTCTGTGAGTTTCCCTTCTCCGACATATGTAGCCGGGTGGACCCGGTCTCGTTTTTGAGTAAGAATCGTACAAACGTCCCCATTGGCTGTTTCTGTTAACGATTGCAATTCCTCAAGCGACGACTGAAATCGTTCTTCATCTTCGTTCGGGTCTTTACGAGCAACTAATACGACTAATTCTTTTTCCGACATGTTAACACCTTCTCTTCTATACCTTCATCCACATCTATCATATCAAAAAGACCGGCGCAATACATCTTTCTACCATTATAGATAAGGACCTGAGTGATTCATTTCTTCAAAATCGTCCGCTTGCAACGTCATCAGTGTCGATTTTTTAGGGTTCGGACTAATCACAACGCGCCACGCATGCTTCCGTATTGCTTCTTCGATGACATTCCTAACATATCTCGCATTTGAGAAATTATGATAAGAACACGATTTTTTATCAACAAGATGATGATACAATTTCGTTTCAGCATCTCGTGTCATATAATAATCGCGCTCCCGAAGCATACCAGCAGCAATCTGAAGCAGTTCTTTAGCCGTGTAGTCTGAAAACGGAAGCTGGATAGGAAACCTTGACGCTAACCCAGGATTCATAGACATGAATTCATCCATCTCATTTGGATAGCCAGCCAAAATGATGATGAACTGGTCGTGATGATCTTCCATGCATTTCACAATGGTGTCGATTGCTTCTTTTCCGAAATCCTTCTCACCCCCGCGCGCAAGCGAGTAGGCTTCATCAATGAAAAGAACGCCTCCTAGCGCCTTGTGTATGAGGTCTTTGGTTTTCTTTGCCGTATGGCCAATATACTCCCCCACTAAGTCACTTCGGTCTGCTTCTATAAAGTGACCCTTTTCCAGCACTTCGATTTCTCGGAACAATTCGGCAATCATCCGTGCAACCGTCGTTTTACCAGTACCAGGATTACCCTTAAAGATCATGTGCAGCACTTGTGCATTCGATTTCAAACCAACTGCTTTGCGTTTGTTCGAAATGAGCACCTGTGCATATATTTCTTTAACTCTTGCCTTCAAGTCTTCCATCCCGGTAACACTCGAAAAAAATTCATCAATTCGTCTGAATGGAGCTTGCGAATATTCTGCTTCACGTTTAGGAGCTATGGGAATGGACTTCTCCTTCGTTTCGTTCAAAACAATATTAATGGTCGCCGCTTTAGCCTGCGGGTGCATACCGATCCCCTCCTCGTTTCCCTTCATCATACGCAACAAGGAATGCACCTGTGACAAATGCCCAAAAAGTTGAAAACGAGCGCTGAACATCAGCGCCCGTTGTTTTTGTATGCACTTATATCAAAGACTTTATTCTTTATCCAGTGATACATTTTTCACTGGAGCGAACGTCGAAATGGCATGCTTGAAAATCAATTGTTGCTTCCCTTCCGTTTCTAGTAAAACGGTGAAGTTGTCGAAAGCTTTAACTATCCCCCGCAATTGAAAGCCATTGAGCAGAAAGACGGTTACTTGCATACGTTCTTTGCGTAGTTGGTTTAAATAATTATCTTGAATATTTACGGATTGAGCCATGGATCTTCCTCCTCTATTTCTATCTGTATTAGTATCTTTCGATGTCATCTTCCAGCATTCCTGCTAAATCTGCCAAAATTGTTTCAAATTTATCTCGATAATTTGTTTCGGTCACCTCATACCAGTCGACATTCATTTTGTTTCTGAAGTACGTGTATTGTCTTTTCGCATATCTTCGTGAGTTACGCTTAAGCAATTCTACAGCACGGTCCAGAGAATACTCTCCTTTAAAGTACGGGATGAATTCTTTATACCCGATGGCCTTCATTGATTGCCTGTCCTCTAGTCCCTGGTCGTAAAGAGACTTCACTTCCTCAAGCAACCCCTCATCCATCATCTGATCAACTCGCCGATTGATGCGGTTATATAGCAAATCCCTATCCATTTCTAACCCGATCAGAACCGGATGAAAAGGTGATTCATTCGGCTGCTCTTTTTGATGGTCACTCATCCCTTTTCCCGTCGTTTCAAACACTTCTAAAGCACGTAAAACCCTGCGATGGTTATTCGGGTGGATTCTTTCTGCTTGCATTGGATCTTGTGATTTCAAACGCTCATACATAGCATCCATGCCATAGGTTGCCGCTTCAGATTCCAAACGTTCAATCACCTGTTCATCCTTTTTCTCCTCCGAGAATTGAAAATCATAAAGCGTCGCTTGTATGTATAGGCCTGTGCCACCAACGAGGACAGGAAGTTTACCTCGAGCGTGCACTTCCCGAATCAACTGTTGTACAGTCGATTGAAATTCCGCAACGGAGAAATCTTCATCGGGATCTTTCACATCAATCATATGATGCGTAACCCCTTCCATTTCTTCTTCCGTCGCTTTGGCCGTTCCGATATCCATGGAACGATAGATTTGCATGGAATCGCCACTGATGACCTCACCATTATATTTCTTGGCAATTTCCACACCCAACTTCGTCTTTCCTACTGCTGTTGGCCCTACAACAGAAATAACCGTATGCTTCATAAATTCCCCCTCCTTTCATCCTCCATCTATTATACATGAATCCCTCAACCATCATACATCAAGAGCTGAACTAACGTAATCCGTTACTCATACTAACGTAATCCGTTAGTTAAATTCAAAGAATCCGTTAGTTAGACTATCGCATTTCGTTAGTTTGTGATATAGTGATAAAAAGCGCAAAAAGTCTGAATGTTCATGGTAGCCAATGGCCGTAATTTTCCTGGGAAACTTATATGATGGTGACCGAAAGTGAAGCAATCATTCAAGCCGTCGATCGTTTCCTAGAGTTGATAACAAGGAGGCACCTAACAGTGATTCATGAAAGAATTCGCTCGTTACGTAAAGAAAGGCATCTAACTCAAACGATGTTGGCTGAAAAAGTAGGTGTGTCGGCTCAAGTTGTATCAAACTGGGAACGAAATTATACGTCACCAGATTTAGAGGATTTTTCGAAAATCGCTCACGCTCTCCACACAACAGCGGACTATTTGCTCGGTTTGAGTGATCAGAAAGAAGATGAAATGCGCGAAATCAAACAGTTGCTTGAAACAAAAGGATATGACAAACCGGTCTTTTTCGATAAAAAAGCTTGGTTCGGTATTCAGCCTGATGAGATCAAACAAATTGATAATTACTTTAAATTTTTACTTCAACAAAAGCATATTTCTTAGCTACTTCACATAAGAAATCTCCCGTTAACCATTGATTTGGTTAACGGGAGATTTTTCATACCACGACCTTGTTCATAAATCAAAAGTTAATCACTCACAGCTCCTCCTACACCGAACTCCCCTCCCCTATCCACATATAAGTACAAAAGAAGATGGAAATTCCTGTTTATTAAAGGAAATTCCATCTTCTTGTCGAAATTGTACAAAAAGGGAGGTCAAATTGAAATGGTGAAAAAAACTTCATTTCCTTGCCCCAATTGCGGGAAGCCTATTGAAATTGTAGCTGCCGATCTTCGTCGGATGAATCAACCCGTCTCCTGTCCGTTTTGCCACTATGAAATATACCTCCAAGAGTCGAAAGCCCTTGACAAAATGAAAGAAAAACTGGAATAAAAAAGCTGAACACGACAACCGTGTCCAGCTTTTTTATGACTTCATGAATTTCAAGAGCTACATAACCCGCTTGAACATTTTCTCCATTTCATACTCGGAAAAGAATACGATAATCGGTCTACCATGAGGACATGTGAACGGATCCGTCGATTGCCGTAAATCCTCAAGCAACCGGAACATATCTGTTTGATTCAAGTAATGGTTGGCTTTGATCGATCGTTTACAGGACATGAGAATGGCTGCTTCTTCCCTGATTTTCAAAATATCGATGCTGTCTTCATTCATCAGTTGCTGAACCATTTCCTGTATGACTTCCTCTTCAAAACCTTTCGGGAACCATTGAGGATGACTACGTATAATAAAACTGTTTTCTCCAAACGGTTCAAAGAATAGGCCGACCTTTTCAAGCGAACTCTGATATTCTTCAATTCGCAGAGCTTCTTGTCTCGAGAAATCGAACGTCATGGGTACTAGAAGTTCTTGAACTTCGTGATCAACTTCAGCTAATTGATTTCGGAAAAATTCATACTTGATCCTTTCCTGGGCGGCATGTTGATCGACAATGTACATACCTTCTTCATTTTGTGCAAGAATATAAGTCCCGTGCAATTGACCAATTGGGTACATGGTCGGGACACGGTTGTGATCTTCCTTTTGGTCAATCGATTTTTCTATGGGTTCTTGGACATCAAAATTCGTCGTCATCTCGTGTAATACATCGTCTTGGTGCTCAGAAAAGTCCGCTTTTGTTTCTTGATTTTCCGGCGGCATCTGCCCGATTAAATCATTGATTGATTGTTCTCTATTTTGGTGAGCTTCTTCCCTATGCACTTCATTGAATGTGAAGCTGTGTTGTGTCGATTCTATTTTTTTAGGCTTCTCTTTTTCTGATTCATAAGTCGGGATAAGCGTTTCCTTTCGAAAAACACTACGAATAGCTCCTGCTACAGCATCGAACAATTCCTTCTCTTTACTAAAACGAACCTCGAGTTTAGATGGGTGGACGTTAACATCAACCAAAATCGGATCCATTTCTATATTTAAAGCAACAATCGGACTTTTTCCAATCGGGAGCAACGTATGATACCCTTCGAGAATAGCCTTATTGAGCGGAATACTACGAATGTAGCGTCCATTAATAATAGTTGACATATACTGCTTAGAAGCTCGATACACTTCCGGCTTCGTCACATATCCTGTCACTTTAAAATCGAGTGTTTCAGCTTCGACAGGTACTAGTTTTCTGGCAACATTCATGCCGTAAATTTTTGCTACCACTTGACGAAGGTCGCCGCGTCCATTCGTTTGGAAAATTTGCTTTTCATTATGAAGGAGTGTGAACTTTACTTCTGGATGGGCCATCGCCATTCTATTCATCACATCCGTAATATGCCCAAGCTCTGTATGAATCGTCTTCATATACTTTAAGCGAGCAGGTGTATTGAAGAACAGTTCATCAACGATAATATCCGTACCTTTCCTGGCATCGCTCTTACTTTTATTGATTAACTTTCCACCTTCAATTTCAAGCTTGGTTCCGGCAGCATCACCCGTTGATGTCTGCATGCTCATCCGACTGACAGCCGCAATACTCGCCAAGGCCTCTCCACGGAACCCTAGAGTCCTTACATGAAACAGATCATTTTCATCATGGATTTTACTCGTAGCATGTCGGTAAAAAGCACGTTCACAATCTTCTTCTTCCATCCCTGAACCGTTGTCCGTTATACGCACACGCTGTAAACCTGCTTCTGTAAGATCGACTGTTATCCATGTAGAACCGGCGTCAATACTGTTTTCGACTAATTCTTTCACAACAGAGGCTGGACGCTCAACCACTTCGCCTGCAGCTATTTTGTTAGATAGATGATCGGGCATCAGTTGAATCCGCGCCATCTGTATAGTCCCCCTTTACGATTTGATGCGCTTTTGTAATTGGTACAATTCATTCATCGCATCCATCGGTGTCATTTCTAGCAAGTTTAAATTCTCGACGTGCTTTTCGATGGTAGAAGCTTCACGTTTCTTTTCAACTTTCGGCTTAGATTCTTCCACAAATAAACTTAATTGTTGATCATGATCATCTTCCACTTTCTCAGGATTTTCTTGAGTTGAATTCTCTAATTGTGCCAACAATTCCGTTGCTCGGTCAATCAGTTCGGTTGGCAAATCCGCAAGCTTGGCAACGTGGATCCCATAACTTTCGTCCGCTGGGCCTTCTTTAATTTGGTGAAGGAATACGACGTTCCCTTCATACTCTTCTGCACGAACGTGTACATTTTGCAAACGCTCTAGCTGCTCTTCTAAAGCAGTGAGTTCATGATAATGTGTCGAGAACAATGTTTTGGCGCCAATCTGTTCATGGATATGCTCCACAATTGCCTGGGCCAGGGCCATTCCATCATACGTGCTCGTCCCACGACCAATTTCATCAAGCAGAATCATACTGTTTTCTGTCGCATGACTAAGAGCATGATTGGCTTCTAGCATTTCTACCATAAAAGTACTCTGACCGGACACTAGATCATCCGCTGCCCCAATCCGTGTGAAAATTTGATCGAAAACTGGCATGGATGCTGATGTCGCAGGTACAAACGATCCCATCTGTCCTAGAATAGCTGTCAAGGCGAGCTGCCTCATATACGTACTTTTACCAGACATGTTCGGTCCTGTAATCAATAATACATCCGTTTTATCATCCATAAAAATGTCATTCGGTACAAACGTATCCTGTGTTAAAACTTTTTCAACGACGGGGTGACGTCCTTCTTTTATGTCGACCGTTCGTCCTTCGATATATGTCGGTCTAGCATAATCGTTCGTTTCTGCCACTTGGGCGAACCCTTGCAACACGTCGATACGACTTATTTCTTCAGCCAGCTGCTGAAGTTGGTTCACATAAGCTTTGACTTGTTCTCTCACCTGAAGGAACAAATCGTATTCGAGCTCCACGCTTTTCTCTTGAGCTTCGAGAATCAACGTTTCTTTTTCTTTCAATTCCGGTGTAATGAACCGCTCCGCATTCGTCAGTGTCTGCTTCCGTTCATACATGCCCTCAGGAAGATGACGCAAATTCGCTTTTGTCACTTCGATATAATATCCGAACACACGGTTATATCCAATTTTCAGCGTTTTTATGCCCGTATTCTCGCGTTCCTTCTTCTCTAATTCAGCAATCCATTGCTTTCCATTCTTAGAGGCAAATCGATACTCATCCAACTGTTCGTTAAAACCATCACAAATCAGTCCACCATCCTTAATGGTGCTCGGTGGATCTTCCGCAATGCTTTCTTCCAGTAATTCTTTTAATGACTCCAATGGATTAATGCTCCGGTATAACTCTTTGATAGAAGGGTGATTGAATTGTTCCAGCGTTTCTAAGATTTCAGGAATTTTCCTAAGAGAGTTTCGGAGTTGAATCAAGTCTCTACCGTTTACGTTTCCATAAGCCACACGTCCAGCTAGTCGCTCCAGATCGTAGACAGAAGTCAATTGTTCTCGGAGTGATTCGCGTTCGAAAAATTGTTCTAGAAATCCTTCCACTTGATTGTGACGGGTTTCAATCGCAGATGGCATCAACAACGGACGTTCCATCCACTGTTTTAACAACCTAGCCCCCATAGCTGTAATCGTGGCATCCACAATTGACAAGAGGCTTCCAGATTTCCCTTTCTTACGTAACGTTTCTACAAGCTCAAGATTTCGCTTTGAATACATATCCAGCGTCATGTACTCCTTCAATTCGACAACTTTGACAGGTTGTAAATGGTCAAGGGAACGCTTCTGAGTATGCTGAATGTATTGCAACAAGCGACCAAATCCGTGGATGAGTTTATCTTGGTTCATGTCTTTAATCAATGGCTGAAAAGACTCCTGGATAGTCACATCATCCTGATGGGAAACGGTATAACCTAACCGGTCCTTTAACATTGATTGATAATGCTCTGGAAAATCACTAGCGACTACGACTTCTTTGACAGGTCGGCTGTACAATTCACTCATTGCTGCATCAAAACCACCGGTGATTAACGCCACACTCGTTTCACCTGTTGTAAGATCGTTGTAGCTGACGGAAAATGTACCATCAGAAAATTCACTCAATGAAGCAAGGAAGTTGTTCTCTTTCTCATCCAACATACTTCCTTCCATTACCGTTCCCGGGGTAATCAATTGAACGACTTCACGCTTCACGACGCCTTTTGTCGCTTTTGGATCTTCCACTTGCTCGCAAATTGCGACCTTGTACCCTTTTTCAACCAGTTGCTTTATGTAGTTTTCAGCCGAGTGGTAAGGTACTCCGCACATTGGAATACGATCCTCGCCTCCGCCGTCCCGACTTGTTAAAGTAATCTCTAATTCTTTCGATGCGGCCAGTGCATCTTCGAAGAACATTTCGTAAAAGTCGCCGAGTCTGAAAAATAGAAACGCATCTTTGTGATCGGCTTTAATCTTCAAGTATTGCTGCATCATAGGTGTATAGTGTGCCATCGATTTTCCTCCAAAACGTACAAAATTCAAGTACCTCAATTATAGCATAGACGGTTGTTGTCGAACCAAGGAAAAAACTGACGCCCGTCATTACCTCTTCTTATCTATTTCAATATTTCAAGATAATCCCCCATACCTTAAAGTCTCGAATTTGAGGATTCTTGGTCCTCTACGAAAGTAAGTCTAGGGTGTGGTGGGAAATAACTCGCTTTCCTTTGGGGAGCCGCCGAGCCTCCTCGGTCGTTGCACTCCCTGTGGGTTCTCGCCTGAGCCCTTATCCCACGGGAGTCTCCTTATTTCCCACCACACCTATCCATATTAATATTGTCGGACCACCCTATTGTCTGAATAGGCTGAGGAAATGTCCGATAAAGCGAATCATGTATCCGAATTAGGGAGAAATGTCCGAATTGAGATCCGGTCCTCCTATATATCGAATGGAGGGAAGGGAAAACAGGCAGACTCCTGCGGGAAAATGGAACAGGCTGAGCCCCCGCAGAGCTTTAGCTCGAGGAGTCTCAGCGTTCCCCGCGGAAAGCGGACTGTTTTCCCTCCCCTCCAGACTCTTTCATGAATGGACGGACCAGGACATCTCAAATTCAAGTATTCCAAATAACTGCCCTATTCTGAAATAGAGATGTATGTAAAAAAAGAAACCTCGCCGGAGGGGCGAGGCATTAATCGTGCGATTCATGACTACTACTACTTGATGATGGCAAAAAGTCCGTTTCGATTGCTGAGAAATCGTCCGAAGATAAGTCATAGTCGTAATCGTCATCATGGTTGCACCCATGAGGATCTACTTTGACACAAAGTTTCGTTTCACCAATAACATCGACAATGAACTCTCTTTCTACCTCGACTACGATTTTCTGGCCATTACCAGAAATGTTCGCTTCTAGACAATTGGGTTGCTGAACGACTTTAGCAATGACTTCAAAGTCGTCGTGGATGCAATTATCGTCTTTCACAGCTAATTTCACATGGTCGCAATAGTTCACCCGTTCTGTGACTACCTCGGTTTTCGTATTATCATTGTACGAATACCAAACGTTGACATCGTAACTACCCGATACTTCAACGTGCTCCCCTTTTTTCTTAGCATTGTAGATGTGATTGATGACCCAACACCCCAGGATACTCGTCGGACGGTGCGAAGGGCTGATGGTGTGCGTCGATTCCGTAAACTTTTTACCTTTTCCAATTACAGCTTTTGTAATGATTTCCCTGTAATCACGCTCAAAAAATGACATAGGGTTTCACTCCTCCTTATTCTACCACCCATCCTATGCAGGGGTTGGGCGAATGGTGACTAACTAACATGACCTAAGGACGTGTTTAATTCATTCTATGCAAGAGCCTATAAAATTGTACAAAAAAATCCGCCAATAGGATAAACCCTTGGCGGATCAGTACGTTCAGCTAATAAATTTGTTCTTTTTTTAATGACTACAACCATCATTTTGACTTTTCGATCCCGTTTCACCTTGTAATACGTCTCCGCCTGTTGAGCGGATCACTTCATTCGTCACCTCTCGTGAGATCGTGTTCGTCACCATTTGCAATATATCGTTGATGATCATCTGTGAATCTTTGAATTCCGCTACAACAGGAATTTCATCCAACTCTTCTTGTAGGCGATCAATTTCACCTTCAATTTTTTTCAGAGCTTCTGATTTACCATACGCTTGAAAATTCACCGCTTGTTTTTGTAGCGCCTTGATTTTCTTTATATGCGCTTGAACTTTAAGGTTGTCGTTTAATTTCGCTTCAAGCTGTTTAAAGCGATCGATTTCCTCGATATCAGCCATCATTTTTCCTAATTTATGTGCTTCGTCTACCACTTGTTTACGTGTGTATTGTGCCATTTAGTTCACCTCTACCTTTTCTTGAACGAGCTCTCCGTCTAGAGACCACGTCTTCGCTTTAATTATTTTAACTGGAATGATTTGTCCGATGACTGAATCAGGCGCTCGGAAATTGACCAGTTTATTACGTTTCGTATACCCAGCGAGTACATCAGGGTTATTCTTACTCTCCCCTTCAACCAGCACATCGACGATTTCACCTTCATATTGACTCATCGCATCCGCCGATTGTTGGTTGACAATTTTGTTCAACCGTTGCAACCTGGCCTTCTTTTCATCCATTGGTATATTATCTTTCATTTTCGCTGCGGGCGTGTTGTCCCTTGGCGAATAAATGAAGGTATAGGCATGTTCAAATCCAACCTCTTCTACAAGAGAAATCGTATCTTCAAACTGTTCTGCTGTTTCATTCGGAAAACCTACGATAATATCCGTGGTAAGTGTCGCTTCCGGCATCGCCGTGCGAATTTTACCAACAAGTTCTAAATATTCCTCTCTGGAATATTTGCGCCCCATGATTTTCAGCACATCTGTATTTCCGGATTGTACCGGTAAATGAATATGATCGAGCATGTTTCCGCCTTTTGCCAGAACTTCAATAAGACGATCGTCAAAGTCTCTCGGGTGAGACGTTGTAAAACGAATACGCGGTAAATCAATGCTCCGAAGTTCGTCCATCAAATCTCCTAAGCCATACTCGATGTCCAAATCTTTGCCATAAGCATTGACGTTTTGGCCGAGAAGTGTGACCTCTTTATAGCCTTGGGCAGCCAAATGGCGCACTTCTTGAATAATGTCTTTCGGCATACGGCTTCGCTCTTTACCACGTGTATAAGGAACGATGCAGTACGTACAGAATTTATCACAGCCATACATGATATTGACCCAGGCTTTAATATTACCTTTTCTGGAGCGTGGAAGATTCTCAATGATGTCGCCTTCTTTAGACCAGACATCAATGACCATTTCTTTGCCAAACATCGCTTCTTTCAATAATTGTGGTAACCGGTGTATGTTATGTGTTCCGAAAATCAAATCGATGAAGGGATGCTTCTTAAGTATACGGTTCACAACGGATTCTTCTTGCGACATGCAACCACATATACCAAGCACTAAATTGGGATTCTCGAGCTTCAATGGTTTGAGGTGACCGATTTCACCGAACACCCGGTTCTCTGCGTTTTCACGTATCGCACACGTGTTTAATAGAATAACGTCCGCTTCTTTCGTATTGCTTGTAGATTCGTAGCCCATCGCTTCAAATATTCCTGCCATAACCTCAGTATCATGCTCATTCATTTGGCATCCATACGTACGGATCATGTATTTTTTTCCTGAACCTGATTGGTCCATGTCCTCTGGAATAGAAAAGTCATATAGGACATCTGTATCTTTTTTCTTTCTCCTCTGCGCATCACGCATGTTCGGAGGTTGATATGTGGTCTCAAAATATTTCATGAAATCGTCGCTCGTTTTTTGCTTTATGCGGTTTAGATTGTTCTGATCCGCGGAGTTCGGGTCTTTAGACTGAATCTGCGACATTTCCTTTCGTTGCTCTTCGTTCATCGCGATCTCCTTTCGAGCCGTGCCTTCTAACTGTATCATTATATCAATTTTTCACTTTAATTTTAAGTCATTCTATTTATTTACACAAAAAACACTTCGTATTTCCATAAAAAGTGCTCTTTCTCTCTTATAGTAAGCCATATATACTGAGGTACTGTCACTCCACTTTGAAAGCTAGTAAAAGTCTCACGTAAAAAGGCATCTAGGTTATTGATTCAACCTAGATGCCTAGTGTGACTATTTGATGATGCCTAGTTTCTTTCCAGCTCTTTCGAAAGCGTCTAGAGCATCTTTAAGCTCTTCTTTCGAATGTTCAGCGGTGACAATCGTACGTACACGACCTTGTCCGCGTTGCACCGTCGGGAAAACAATCCCTTGAGCGAATACACCCTCTTCGAATAATTGATCAGACAATTTGTGAGTAAGCGCATCGTCACCCACCATTACAGGCGTAACAGGTGTTTCACTGATTCCTGTATCAAACCCGAGGCTTTGCAATCCTTCTTTGAAGAACTTGGTATTGTCCCAAAGTTTTTCAATCAATTCCGGCTCTTCAAGCAATACATCAATCGCAGCATCGTTCGCTGCTGTGACAGAAGGTGGATGAGATGTACTGAATAAGAACGGACGACCTTTATGAATCAAGTATTCACGAAGCGTTTTTGTGCTTGCTACGTATCCACCAAGAACACCGATCGCTTTACTTAATGTTCCGACTTGAATATGGACACGACCATCAAGGTTAAAGTGGTTCACCGTACCACGACCATTATCACCTAGGACACCACTAGCATGTGCATCATCCACCATGATCAACGCATTATACTTCTCAGCAAGCTCGACAATTTCAGGAAGCGGAGCGATGTTTCCATCCATCGAGAAGACGCCATCTGTTACGACGAGACGAGTTCGATAATCGCCACTCTCTTTCAAGGCATCTTCTAAAGACTGCATGTCCACATGCTTATAAATTTTACGGTCAGCCTTCGTTAGACGAATCCCGTCAATAATGGAAGCGTGATTCAATTCATCTGAAATCACAACGTCATCTTTTCCAAGAATGGATGACAAGACTCCTTGGTTGGTCGTAAACCCTGACTGGAAAACTAAAGCCGCTTCCGTATGCTTGAACTTCGCCAGTTTCTCTTCGAAGTCCTCGTGCATTTTCAGCGTTCCTGCAATGGTACGAACAGAACCTGTTCCCACACCATATTCTTCGTTCGCAAGTTCTGCCGCTTTCTTCATTCTAGGGTGAGATGTTAGTCCCAAGTAGTTGTTAGAAGAAAGTTGAATCACTTCCTTGCCTTTGATCGTCACCTTAGAACCTTGAGCCGATTCCAGAGGGATTAACTCTCTGAATGTTCCTTGATCTCTCATTTCATCCAATTGCTCTTGTAAATATTCAAAGCCTTTCATGATAAAAGATTCCTCCTCAAATTATGGGTGTAAAACGACTTTTCCACATTTACCTTCATTCATCAGTTCAAAGCCTTGTGCAAACTCTTCCAATTTCAAATGGTGAGTAATCATCGGTTTTACGTCGACTTGTTTTGATTGTAGCAAACGTGATACTTGTTGCCACGTCTCATACATTTTCCTTCCCGTAATTCCTTGCACTTCGACCCCTTTAAAGACAATATCATTGGTTACATCCAGACTGACGCGTTTTGTCGGAAGACTTAATATTGATACGCGCCCTCCGTTTGTGATCATTTTAAATCCTTGGTCCATGGCTACTGGGTGACCACTCATTTCACAAACGACATCAACACCGTGACCATCCGTCAATGATTTTGCTATATCGACAGGGTCTTCTTTTCCAGAATTAACTGTCGTCGTAGCTCCCATTTCTTTAGCCAACTCTAAACGATAATCGTTCAAGTCGAACGCCAGGACTTGAGATGCTCCTGCTGCTTTGGCAACGCCTACAGCCATTAAGCCAATCGGTCCACATCCGATCACAGCAACTGATTTTCCCGCAACGTCTCCATTCAGTACTGTATGGACAGCATTCCCCATTGGCTCCTGGATCGATGCGATATCTGTCGGCATGTCTTTAGGGTTTTTCCAAAGGTTACTGGCAGGCAAGGCTACATATTCAGCAAAACACCCTTGAGTATCGACACCAATTATTTGTGTGTTTTCACAAATATGGAATTTCCCTGTCAAGCATTGGGGGCAGTGACCACAAATGATGTGTGTTTCAGCACTGACATAATCGCCTATGTTATAAGTATGGACTTTTTCCCCCACCTCTACAATTTCTCCAGCGAATTCGTGACCGAAGACATATGGTGGTTTCACGCGGCTCTCTGACCACTCATCCCAATTATATATATGAACATCTGTACCACAAATCGATGTGGCTTTAACTCGAATAAGTACTTCATCTTCACTTATGCTAGGAATCGCTACGTCTTGCAGCTCTGCTCCTGGCCCGCGATGATGTTTAACAATTGCTTTCATTGTTCCATTCACAGTGAACACTCCCACTCTATCAAATAAGGTTTAAAACCTCTTTTAGAAACTATTTTAACATGAATCTATGAATAATCAAATTTGGTTGTCCACTCCAAAAGGACATTTGATTATATATAAATCTTTTATAAATATGAATGAATATAAAAAAGCCGCCCTCCCTTTAAGGAGTGCGGCTTTACTTTTGAAGGTAGGTTAACCAATTTTCATTAACGAGGTTCAACAATCAGCTTAATGGCTGTCCGTTCTTCCTCATCAATCATAATGTCGGTAAAAGCTGGAATACATATTAGATCCATCCCACTCGGTGCCACGAACCCTCTGGCAATTGCAACGGCTTTGACAGCTTGGTTCAGTGCACCAGCACCGATGGCTTGGATTTCAGCGGTTCCCCGTTCTCTCACAACGTTTGCCAGTGCTCCTGCTACTGAATTAGGTACGGATTTTGCTGATACTTTTAATACTTCCATTACTAGCTCCTCCTTCAATCACTATAGTTGTTCCATAACTACTATATTCTTGGGGATGTAGAATATTCCTTACCTAATATCCATTATGAGGTAATTTTTCAAAAAATTCAAATCATTCAAAGAATGGATGGTCATCGTTGATCAGAATCCGCTTCACCTTGGTGGCTTTTCCTGATTGGTCATCTACATCAACCAAGAAACCGCTTAACTGTGTTCTTCCCTTTTTTGGAACTTCAAAACGTACAGGGAGATTTGTAAGGAAGCGCTTCAAAACAGCTTCACGGTCCATACCGAGAATGCCGTCATACGGCCCTGTCATCCCAACATCTGAGATGTATCCTGTACCACCTGGTAAGATCCGCTCATCTGCTGTTTGAATATGGGTGTGCGTTCCAACATTGACACTGACGCGACCATCGACATACCAACCCATCGCTTGTTTTTCACTCGTTGCCTCAGCATGAAAGTCTAAGAAAATGATAGGTGTTCGCTTTTTCGCCTCTTCTATCAACTCATCCACTTTCCGGAATGGATCGTCATTGGGGGACAGAAACGTCCGTCCTTGTAAATTGATTACAGCTACCTCTGCTTTTGGTGTCTTTACAAATGTCAGACCTTTACCTGGGGTGCCTTCGGGGAAATTTGCCGGACGAACTAAGTACTCCGCATCATCGATAAAGTCAAAAATCTCTTTTTTGTCCCAAGCATGATTTCCAAGCGTCACGGCTTGTGCGCCTTTTTCTAAGAAACGACGATAGATCTTTTCATTGATTCCTTTCCCTGAAGCTGCGTTCTCTCCATTAATGATCGTAACGGCAGGTTGGTATTTCTGTTTCAGTTTCGGAACATACTCATCTACCATATCCCGTCCTGGAGCTCCTACAACGTCTCCTATAAATAATAGTCTCATTTGTCTACTCATCCTTTGTTCTCTATTCTTTTTAAGTGTGTTGCACTGTCAGGATATTTCTTCTTTAAAAAGAAATGAAGCGACCTATCAAGAGGCCGCTTCATTACTATTATTTCGCATACTCCACAGATCGTGTTTCGCGAATGACCGTCACTTTGATGTGACCTGGGTAATCGAGTTCTCCCTCGATTCTATTTCGAATATCTCGGGCTAATCGTGTTGCTTCAAGATCGTCAATTTCGTCAGGTCGAACCATGATACGAACTTCACGTCCAGCTTGAATAGCGAAGGATTTCTCAACCCCATCATAAGATTCAGAGATTTCTTCGAGCTTCTCAAGACGCTTGATGTAGTTTTCCAATGTTTCACTACGAGCTCCCGGGCGAGCAGCAGATAGTGCGTCTGCCGCAGCTACTAATACAGAAATGATCGACGTTGGTTCTTCATCCCCATGGTGAGATGCAATCGCATTAATCACCGTGTCGTTCTCTTTGTATTTCGTAGCCAATTCTTTCCCGATTTCAACGTGGCTACCTTCGACTTCGTGGTCGATAGCTTTTCCGATGTCGTGAAGTAGTCCAGCACGACGAGCGAGCGTTTCATCTTCACCTAGCTCAGCAGCAAGTAGTCCAGATAAGTAAGCGACCTCCGTTGAGTGTTTGAGAACGTTCTGTCCGTAACTCGTACGGTACTTCAGACGACCAAGGATTTTCACAAGGTCTGGGTGAAGTCCGTGTACTCCAACCTCGAACGTCGTCTCTTCCCCGACTTCACGTATATAGTCATCGACTTCTCTACGAGACTTGTCTACCATCTCTTCGATTCTCGCTGGGTGAATACGGCCATCTTGTACTAACTTCTCAAGAGCCAAGCGCGCTGTCTCTCGTCGAATTGGGTCAAATCCTGATAATATGACCGCTTCTGGTGTATCATCGATAATCAAGTCAATGCCTGTCAATGTTTCTAAAGTTCGAATATTTCGGCCTTCACGACCGATGATTCGCCCTTTCATTTCATCGTTTGGCAAATTGACAACAGATACCGTCGTTTCCGCGACATGATCAGCAGCACAACGTTGTAAAGCAAGAGAAAGAATGCTCTTCGCTTTCTTGTCTGCTTCTTCTTTCGCGCGATTCTCCGCCTCTTTGATCATGAGCGCTGACTCATGCGACACCTCTTGTTCCACTCGTTCCAAGATGACTTGTTTCGCCTGGTCTGACGTTAAACCTGAGACTCGTTCAAGCTCAGTTTGTTGTTCTTGAAGCATAGCTTCCACTTTGCTTTCCGCTTCTTCAATTTGTTGTTGTCTCTCGGCAAGAGTTTCTTCTTTCTTTTCGAGTGAAAGATCACGCTGATCTAGCGTACCACTCTTACGATCAAGATTCTCTTCTTTCTGTGTTAGACGATTTTCAGTTTTCTGCAGTTCTAAACGGCGTTCACGGATTTCACTTTCCGCCTCCTGACGGAATTTCTGGTTGTCTTCTTTAGCTTCAAGAAGAGCTTCCTTCTTAGCTGATTCCGCATTGCGATGACCTTCTTCGACAATCTGTCTCGCAAGTTCTTCAGCACTGGAAATCTTCGCCTCCGCAATCTTCTTCCGAATAAGATAACCAACAACAGAACCGACGATAATGGCAAGCAAAATGAAGATGAGCGAGGATATCATATTATCCATAATTTCACCTCCTCTTGCTATGAACTTGGTCCGTTTGTCGGTAATTACAAACGATTCATTTTCAGTTACATTTCGTTAATATAAGGGTATAAAGATGAAAATGATACACATTCATTTTATGCCTGCTTATGAGGAATGTCAAGGAATCCTCACATCTTCCGACCTTTTAATTGAAATATTTTAAACTATCTGTCTTTTATTGGCCGTCCCTCTGTTTTCATTATCGGTCAAAGAAGCGACCATCTATACTTGATAATTAAAATTATGTATCAAGGTGAAAACTGATCACCTTCATGCATAATAGCGACTATTCGGCGCTTTATATTAATATTCCTCGGAGCGCTTTTAATTTTTTCCACTCGCTGCAGCATATGTACAAAAAGCAGCACCTACTCAGGTACTGCTTTTTTGGGTAGTTACACATCTAGTGATTCTTGACTTTCTTCCGCTTTTTCCTCAGATTGCGATTCGCCGTCCATGCCGTAATGATGACGGACGAGACGCTTCACTTCATCATAAACATCAACATTCTCTTTCAAGAACTGCTTCGCGTTTTCACGGCCTTGTCCTAATCGATCATCGTTATAGGAATACCAAGAACCGCTTTTCTGGATGATATCGAGATCGGTTCCGATGTCTAATAATTCACCTTCTGCTGAGATCCCTTCTCCGTACATAATATCGACTTCTGCTTGTCTAAACGGAGGGGCCACCTTGTTTTTAACTACTTTAAGGCGTGTTTTATTACCAACCATTTCATTCCCTTGCTTCAACGTCTCAGCTCGACGTACTTCAAGTCGAACAGAAGAGTAGAACTTAAGAGCACGGCCACCAGGAGTGGTTTCAGGACTACCGAACATGACACCGACTTTTTCACGAATTTGGTTAATGAAGATTGCGGTCGTCTTCGACTTGTTAATGGCACCAGATAGCTTTCGTAAAGCCTGTGACATTAAACGAGCTTGAAGACCAACGTGGGAGTCTCCCATTTCGCCTTCGATTTCTGCTTTGGGTACAAGTGCAGCAACGGAGTCGACCACAACCATATCCACAGCTCCACTCCTCACAAGCGCCTCAGCAATCTCGAGCGCTTGCTCTCCCGTATCTGGCTGAGAAAGTAATAGTTCATCAATATCGACACCCAAGGCACGCGCATAAACAGGATCTAGAGCATGCTCTGCATCGATGAATGCTGCCTGGCCGCCATGACGTTGCGCTTCAGCGATGGCATGAAGTGCGACAGTGGTTTTACCAGAAGATTCCGGTCCGTAAATTTCTACAATTCTACCACGTGGGTATCCTCCTACACCTAAAGCGACATCCAAGGCCAATGACCCACTTGGCACAGTGTTGACTCTCTGCTCCGCATTCTCTCCCAATTTCATGATGGAACCTTTTCCGAATTGTTTCTCTATCTGGCGCAAAGCCATATCTAATGCTTGTTTACGATCACTCATACTATACCGCCTTTCGAAATTTCTATCCCTATCATAACTTGTTTTGTTTCATTTGCCAACTAAAAAAGCGAATAAATGTTCCCTTTTTTTATAGTAAAACACATGCGGTTTTTCATTTTCGTCTAAGGAAAACATGAAATTCCGCATGTGTCCTGGCATGAATTTTGCTATTTTAAGGCATGATAAATTAATTCATACCCTTTTTTGACGGCGCGCATTCGTATCTTATCTCGTGTTCCATCAAAATGGAATGAATGCACTTGCGGCTTACGTTCGCCGATTTGAACGCCAATGAATACCGTTCCCGGTTCCTGCCCTTCACTTGGTTCCGGACCAGCGACTCCAGTGAAACTGATCGCAACGTTTGCAAACAATAAATTTTGGGCATTCAATGCCATCACTTCCGCACATTCGGTGCTGATAGTTCCGAATTCCCTTATGATAAACTTCGGAACCTGAATGACATTTTCTTTCGTAAACGGTGTGTAAGCTACAAGGCTTCCCTGACAGACCGAAGAAGCACCAGGCAAGGAGATTAACCTTTCCATGAATAGTCCTCCGGTCAAGCTTTCGGCAGAACCGATCGTCATTTGTTTATCTTTCAATAGGTCACGTACCGTCTCTTCGATCGTTTTTTCATCACTACCATAATAGTAGGACCCAACCCTATTCAGTATAGTGGCTTTCATGGATTCGATGTGTTGTCGTGCTTCATCATCCGTTTCACCAGTAGCGGTCAACCGGATCCCCACTTCCCCTTCTCCTGCTAGTGGAGCAAGGGTCGGATTGGTTTGGTTACGAATCAAATCCGAAAGCTCATCTTCGAGTGTGGATTCTCCGATCCCGATAAACCACATCATTTCAGACATGATCTCAGACTTGATATCAAAGGTTTTTTTAAAGTATTCAAAGACATGGTCGTTCATCAACGTTTTCATTTCACGAGGAACGCCGGGTAAGAATACCCACGTTCGCCCATCCACTTCAATTATTTGACCAGGAGCCATACCTTCTTCGTTCATGAGTACATGAGCATTCTCAAAAACAAGTGACTGTTTCCGGTTATTTTCCGTCATCGTTTGGTTATTCATCTCATAATACTTTTCGATTTTCTTGAGCGAAGGTTCATGTTGAATCAGTTCTTGTTTAAATATGGGTTTAGCCGCATCTCTTGTCATATCATCCTCTGTTGGGCCAAGTCCACCTGTTACGATAATGATATCTGAACGGTTATGGGCGGTCCTGAAAGTTTCATAAACACGATTATAGTTATCTCCTACAACGGTCTGATGATAAGTGGGTAATCCAACAGCCGCCAACTGTTTAGAAATCCATTGAGCATTCGTGTTGACAATTTGACCAAGCAGCAATTCCGTTCCGACAGCGATGATTTCTGTTTTCATTTCGAATCCCTCATAACATGCCAATTTTTCTTGAAGTAATCATAGCCAGAATAAATCGTAATAAACGCCGCTACATAAAGTACAATGGTTCCTAAAGGAAATGAAACGAATGCAAACGGCCAGTTGTGGAGAAGCAAGAGAGAAATAGCAAGAATCTGCAAGGTTGTTTTCAACTTGCCCATTTGACTTGCTGCAAGTACACTCCCCTCACCAGCGGCTACTAGTCTTAGGCCTGTGACAGCAAACTCGCGACTGATGATGATAATGACGATCCAAGCAGGGGCCAGTCCGATTTCTACCAGGAGAATCAGCGCTGCACTCACCAGTAGCTTGTCAGCCAGTGGATCTAAAAATTTTCCCAAATTCGTAACTAAATTGTACTTTCGTGCGATTTGACCATCAATCCAATCTGTCGTGGATGCAATAATAAACAATAAGGCCCCGATCATGTGTGCTACAGGCAACTCTCTCTCTCCCATTTGGTACGTTCCCCAGTCAAACGGCACACTCATTAACACAATAAAGATGGGGATGAGAAAAATTCTTGATAACGTGATTTTATTAGGCAAATTCATACATTCACACTCCTGGAATTAGTAAAAGGCTGCCAAGAGCAACCAAACGAAGATTGTTTCGTGGAGGTTTTCTTAGGCAGCCTTGTCTTGATTTCATTACTCGAAATTAAGTAACAATTTTTGTGTCGATTGTTCTGGGTTAGGGAAAGGTACGGCCTTTCCATTAATGACGACCGACGTATTCGGCGCACTTCCTGTTTTCACATAGAGTTGATTTTGCCCTGAGAAATCTAATGTAAGCGGTGATTGTTCCGCCGTAATGATTCCTGGCTGAATCAAACTTTCTCCACCCTTTGGTGCCTGGATATCAAGATAGGCATCTCCGCTCAGTTCAATGCTTGCTGTACGTTGATCCACACCTGTAATCGTATAGGTATGCTCTGGGAAGGAGCCAGTCCCCTGTTGAGTCAATTCAATAGTGATTTCAGGTTGTTCCGGCTCTTCTTCGGGTTGTTCCGGCTCTGGAGCGGGCTCAGGTTCTTCAGAGGGTTGCTCCTCAGAAGGCTGCTCTTCTTCATTATTCTCTTCTTCTGGCTGGTCCTCTTCGGTCTCTTCTGGCACACTAATATCATTATTCGTGCCTTCTTGGCTAGCCGGATCACTGTTATCAGCCGATCCTCCCCCTTGGATAGCCAACATATAAATCGCAAATCCTATGGCCAATACGACAAGAACCGTCAAGATACCAGGGAATAACCGAAACCCTCCACCCGTTTTTTTCGTCTGGGTCTGTTGTCTAGATTTCTGTACACGACTGTATTGAACAATCTCTTCATCTTCATACGATGGCAGTTCGTTCTTGTGCTCTTCCATGATTTGTTCTGGGTCCAAGCCGACCGCAGAGGCATATTCCCGTATGAAAGCTCTTGTATAAAACTTTCCTGGAAGCACTTGAAACTCATTGTTTTCAATCGCTGTTAAATACCTCTTTTGAATCTTCGTTGTTTGCTGCACTTCCTCCAGAGACATGCTTTTCTGTTCTCTGGCACTTTTCAGTCTAGATCCTATATCCATCTCCATGTATAACACCATCCATCGCTTTTAAAAATCAAACATAGAAAATCCATCATTCATGGACATGCTTGGTTTCTCTACCGTTTCATAAGTAATTTCTTCATCATCATTGTTTCTCAACTCGATAATATAATCGAAATCATCCATTTTGTACTCGGTCTCTTGAACGAAAATATCCGGATGTTCGATCACTTTCGTTGCTGGCAAGCGCATAATCTCCCGTACGAGTTGCCAGTGTTGCTCACTCGCTCTTCTAGCTGAAACGATTCCGTCAATGATGTAGAGATTATCTTCACTATACTCATCATCAATGAGTTGGTTTCGTACAGTCTGTTTTAGTAGTGTACTTGAGACAAAAAGCCAACGTTTATTGGCACAAACACTCGAAGCAACCACGGACTCGGTTTTTCCGACACGTGGCATCCCCCGAATTCCAATCAGTTTATGGCCATCCTTCATAAAGAGTTCAGCCATGAAATCTACAAGTAACCCTAAGTCTTCACGATTGAACCGAAATGTTTTCCGGTCATCGACATCACTATGTATGTAACGGCCATGCCTGACAGCTAGGCGGTCTCTAAGTTTTGGCTTTCTTAGTTTCGTCACTTTAATGGTATCCATCGTATCAAGAATGGATTTCAATCGTGTCATTTGCTCTTCTTCTTTACACAACAAAAGCATGCCACGGTGAGAATTTTCGACACCGTTGATGGTCACAATGTTGATTGACATCATGCCAAGTAACGAAGATATGTCTCCTAGAAGTCCAGGGCGGTTGTATTGGATTTCATATTCTAAGTACCATTCTTTCTTCTCCATAGCACAACTCCTCTGGAAGTTATTGTCGTCATTTGTCAAACTGTGATAAACTCCACTCTTTTACCATCATAAATGATTTTTACAGAATAAGAAAGCACCAGCTTGTAAAAATCCAGATTTCTTTGTGCTTTCTTTATATCATAGAAAGAACCGCACAGAATTCTTCTGCACGGTTCGGCTTCCTTTACTGTTGATTACCTTCGTTTTGAACAAGCTTAACCATCATGGTTGCAATGGCGTGTTGTTCTTTGTCGTCAGCCACGTTCCAAAGATCGCGAAGCACGGCTTCCTGTTCGTTCTTAGCATCGACGGACGTAGCTAGGTAATTCCCTATCTCGAACGCTAACTCGTTCACCGTACGATTTTCCATCCCTTGGCCTTCCGCTTGATGCAAACGATCTCCCAAAAAGTCTTTCCATGAATCAAAATTATCAAGAACAGACATCACTGTTACCTCCTCTAAGTTTTTTCATCCTTAGTATGAGAGGAGGCAGGTAGTTTTATTCAAAGAAATATATTAAGACCAGCCACCGTTCACCTTAATCGTTTGGCCTGTGATGTAACTAGATCTTTTACTCAATAAGAACTCGATGGCATCTGCAACTTCAGCGGGGTCTCCCGCTCTGCCAAGAGGAATGTCTTCTTCCAGCATTTCCCGCTCTGAATCGTCGAGGTGACGATTCATTTGAGAATCAATTAATCCTGGGGTCACAGCATTAACGTAAATACCACTTGGACCGACCTCTTTTGCCAAACCTTTAACAAAACTGATTTGAGCTCCCTTTACAGAGCTATAAACGACTTCCGTGCTAGCCCCTTCTTCTCCAAAGATTGACGAGACGACTATGACGTGCCCACGTTTTTTCTCAATCATCTTAGGAAGCACCTTATGAGTGATTCGCCATACGGACTGTACGTGCACGTAAAATAAAGCATTCATTTCATCGAGAACCATTTCTTGAAACAAGCCAGTCCAGGCTTGTCCCCCACAAAACACAAGCGCGTCCCAATCACTATCGACGTGGTGTAAGAAGTCCTCTATACCTTCTTCAGTCGACAAATCTGCTTGGTAGGCACCAAGAAATTGATCATTCGGGACAGTCTCTTTCCATTTGTTGATGATATCTGAGTTAGAACGATAATGAACACCGACGGCATAGCCTTGATCAATCAGTCTATTCGTTGTAGCTGAGCCGATTGCTCCGCTTGCTCCGATGACAAGGCAACGCTTAGGCATCTTGCGGCTTCACCTGAAACACAGAAATCGCTTCTTCTTTAATCCAGTGCTGTAAATATTCATCTGCGTCTTGACTCGTTAGGGATTCTATGACCGGTAATACGTCAAACAGGTCAACACCCAGCGTATGATAATGGGTGAACTGATTAGCGATGAACTCAAGAGAGTTCAAGGCGCGCATAAACTGACCGATTTTCTTGCGTTTCATCCTAGTGAAATCTTCTTCCGCGATACTTGCCTCTTTCAACTCATGAAGCATCTCTTTCACGCGTTTGGTCATCTGTTCGGGTTTGCGTGTATCTCCACCTAAGATGGTAAATCCAAACTGACGATCGAGTTCTGTCTCAAAAGAAAAGCTATCATCGATCAAGTCATTTTTATACAATTCTTCATAAAAAGGACCACTTCTAGAGAAGTAATAATCGAGAATCATTTCCGATAATAATTCCGCACGTAACAATTCTTTTCCTGATAACTCTTTTACATTTTCTTTGACACCGACCATAGCCTTAGCTGTTGTGACAGGCATTGTAATGGAATTGTCTTTTACAGCTACGCTTGTCGGTTCGTCAGGATATGAACGGTTGATTTGCGGCGCTGCTGGAAACTCTTTACCGTTCTGATTTTCACGGATTTGTTTCATCATTGATTCAGGATCGATGTTCCCTGCCACGAATAACGTCATATTCGAAGGGTGGTAGAACGTTTCGTAGCATGTATATAAATCGTCTTTTGTAATCTTTTGAATGGAATCTACCGTACCCGCAATATCCACTTTGACAGGATGTTCATGGTACAAACTTTGAATCGTACCAAAGAACGAACGCCAATCCGGCTGGTCATCATACATCCGAATCTCCTGTGCTATAATCCCTTTTTCTTTTTCGACCGACTCCTCTGAGAAATAAGGGTCCTGAACAAAATCAAGCAACGTTTGAACGTTTTCATTGATATGGCTCGTAGCAGAAAATAAGTAGGCCGTTTTCGTGAAGGACGTGAACGCATTCGCTGAAGCACCGAGCTTCGTAAAATCTTGGAAAACGTCTCGGTCTTCTTTTTCGAATAGTTTATGTTCTAAGAAGTGGGCAATTCCCTCAGGGACGGTCACTTGTTCATCTTTCCCGATCGGAGTGAACGTTTGGTCGATCGAACCATAATTAGTGGTGAAAATTCCGAACGTCTTCGCCATTTCCGGCTTGGAGAGTAAAAATACTTTCAAACCATTATCCATCGTTTCTTGGTACACCGTTTCATTCATTTGCTGATATACTAATTCTTCCACGATTATTCCCCTCCCTCTTGGCATGTTAAGAAGTAAATCGTATCCAGTTTTACTTTATTCGCCATATTAACAACGTCATCTTTAGTGACATTACGAATTTTATCCATCAATTCATTCGCAGGCATTTCGGCCCCGGAAATCATCTGGTGATACAGCACCTCAATGAGACCGTTCGCATTGTCCATTGTTTCCTGAAGCTGGTTGATGACTTGTTCTTTCGTCTCATTGACTTGTTCTTCTGTAAAGTCCCCATTCTTCATGGCATCCATCTGCTCTAAAATAATTGATTTCGCCTGATCGTAGTCTTTCGGATCCACACCACTGAAAACTAGCAACAGTCCTTTATGACTTTCAAAACGGGAAGCCGCATAGTAGGCAAGACTGTGTTTTTCACGGACATTCATAAACAGCTTTGAACTTGGAAAACCTCCGAATATCCCATTGAATATTTGCAAAGCGTAATAATCGTCATCGCCAAACTTCGTGTAGGTGCGGTAACCGATGTGAAGCTTACCTTGGTTGACTTCTTCACGTTCGACAATCTCTTTCACTTCATCGACCTGTTTCGTTTCAGCTACTTGATCATTATCTTCGTTTGAACTACCTTCCCTTGAGAAATATTGATCCGTCATTTTTTCAATGAACGCTTCATCTAAGTCCCCAATCACGTAAACATCTAATAGGTCATTAGCGATCATGGACTGATAATACGAGTACAACGATTCTGGTGTGATAGAGGATAAGTCATCCTGGTAACCGTGGACGTGTAGCGAATATGGTTCGCCGTCACACATGTGATCCATAAGTCTGACATTTGCATAACTCATCTTGTCATCCTTAATGGATGTGATTCTCTGTTCAAGTGTCTGTTTCTCTCGATTTACAATTGCTGAATCAAGTCCCTCCCCTTCCTTTTTAGGATCGAACAGGACTTCGTGGAACAATTGCATTGCTTCTTCTAAAATAGGCTCTTGATCATTTAAATACGCTTCATTCACAACCTCCATGCGGAAACTGATCACGTGATTCTCACCTTTTTTGGATCCATCACTTGATAAAGCCGTCCCGTATAGGTTTTCAAAAGCTGATTGTAGTGATCGAACATTGGGATGGTTGTTGGTCGCTTTTTGTAAAACGTGAGGCAAAAGCGCCCGCTCGGTGATTCCTTCCCTTTTTAATGGTGCTTTGAACTTGGCAACAATGGAAATAGTTTTGTATTTATTGCTAGGTAGAATATGTAAACGATACCCTTGTTTAGTTAGCAATTTCTCTTCGGTTAATTTCATTGAACACCCTCCTCTACTTCTTTTCTATTATGGACGTTTATCGGATTATTAATCCGTACGTCTTATGCTAAGGTATATGATTCAAAATGTAAAAAATTAAGCCCGGCACAAAAGTACCGGGCAGATCTTATTATCGACTTCCTTTGATGTACGGTTCTCCGAGTGACTTCGGAGCCTCTGCCCGACCGATAAAACCGGCAAGAGCAAGAATCGTCAATACATATGGAGCTATTAATAGGAAGATTTGCGGCACATCTTCAAGTAATGGTAAACCAGAACCGAAGATACTTAAGCTTTGAGCAAACCCGAAGAAGATGGCTGCCCCGAGTGCACCTAGTGGATGCCATTTACCAAAGATAACGGCAGCAAGCGCCATGAACCCCTGTCCAACAATTGTTGAATGAGAGAAGTTCAATGCAACTGTCAATGCATATACAGACCCACCAAGGCCACCTAGTGCACCTGAGAGCATGACAGCAATGTAACGCATACGATACACTTTGATACCATTTGTGTCAGCAGCCATCGGATGTTCCCCTACAGAGCGTAAACGAAGACCGAATGGTGTTTTGAAAATGACAAACCAAACTACAAAAGCCAAGATAATCGCAAGATACGATGTCATATACCAACCTGAGAAGAACCATTCTCCAAGGATCGGAATTTTACTTAATAACGGAATATCTGTTGCATAAAACGGTCTGGCCACCATATCTGTTTGGCCTTTATCATACCACTGCTTCGTCAAGAACAAGCCGATACCGAGCGCCAGGAAGTTAATGGCCACACCACTAACCACCTGATCCGCGCGGAATGTAATCGAGGCCACGGCATGAACTAAAGCGAATAGAGCTGAAACAATCATCGCTACAAAAATGGAAACCCAAGGCGTAGCTGCCCCGAAAGTATCATAAAACGTTAAGTGGAAGACGATTCCCACAAAGGCCCCCATGACCATAAGCCCTTCTAGACCTATATTGATGATTCCAGAACGTTCACTGAAGACGCCACCTAAAGCTGTGAAAATCAGAGGGGCAGCGTACACCATGGCAGCTGGTATGATCGAAGCTATAATATCTATGAACCCCATTTATTTCCCCTCCTTCTTGAAACGTAAGAACGCCCAGCGGATGATGTAACTGGATGCGACAAAGAAAATGATTAAAGCTATGACAATCTCAACCAATTCAGTCGGCACACCCGCTTCTGTAGGCATGTTCAATGCGCCAATTTTTAGAGTACCGAATAAAAAGGCTGCAAGAACAACACCTAAAGCCATATTCGCCCCTAGTAAGGCTACAGCAATACCGTCAAAGCCGATATTGGTGAACCCAGACTTCACGTTCATGTAACCGAACGTTCCAAGGCCTTCCATTGCACCAGCAAGACCAGCAAAAGCGCCTGAAATGACCATAGCCAATACAATGTTTTTCCCTACGCTCATACCCGCATATTTGGATGCATTTTGGTTGAACCCTACAGAGCGAAGCTCGAAACCACGTGTCGTTTTATTCAAAACGAACCACATGACAAGTGCCATGAACAAAGCAACAATTAACCCATAGTGAAGACGTGAGAAGTACGTCATACTCGCTAACCACTCTGACGCAAGTGACGCAGAAGGCGCAATTTCAGCGGTACGATCCTCTCCGTCTGTTAACACATTGCGGACAATATCATTAGAAATATAAAGAGCAATATAGTTCATCATAATGGTGACAATAACTTCGTGTACACCAAGTTTAGCTTTTAAGATACCGGGTATAAAACCCCAGAAAGCCCCTGCTAATGCTGCGGCAAGGATAGCCAAAGGCAAATGAATGATCATAGGTAAATCAAAAGATATACCTACGGCAACGGAGGCAAGCCAACCTACAAATACTTGCCCTTCTACCCCGATATTCAATAGACCGGTTCGCAATGCGAAAGCAACGGCCAGACCAGATAAGATGTATGGAGTGACTTGCCTAAGCGTTTCTCCTAAGAAATAGCTGTCACCGAAGGCACCGTTCCAAAGGGCGGCATACCCTTCTATGGGGTTGTATCCGAAGACAAGCATTATGATGGCTCCAGAAAGTAAGCCTAGAACAACTGAGATAATGGGAATTAATATGTTAATCATACGGTTTGAAAATAACATGTTATTCACCACCCGCCTTTGAAGTGGAGTTTCCTGCCATAAGTAGCCCGAGATCTTGTTCGTTTGTTTCTTCCGGCTTCACTTCAGCGACGATTTGCCCATCAAACATTACGGCGATACGATCACTCAAGTTCATGATTTCCTCTAATTCAAACGATAGCAAAAGTACGGCTCTTCCTTTATCTCGCTCTTCGATGAGCTTCTTATGGATGAATTCAATGGCACCAACGTCTAAACCACGTGTTGGTTGTGCCGCAATGATCAAATCAGGTGAACGATCCACTTCGCGTCCGATGATGGCTTTTTGCTGGTTTCCTCCAGACAAAGCACGTGCTTTTGTGTAAGCATCTGGGGTACGTACGTCATACTCTTCAATGAGCTCATTGGCTTTTTTATAGATGTTTTTGAAGTTCATGACACCGTTTTTAGAAAAAGGTTCATTATAATAACTTTGCAGCACCATATTTTCTCCAACTGGGAAGTCAAGAACGAGACCGAATTTATGACGGTCTTGCGGAATATGAGATATTCCCGACTGCGTTACTTTACGAGGAGTCAAGTTTGTTATCGCTTTCTCGTGAAGTTTAATATCGCCAGATTCTGTTTTTCGAAGGCCTGTAATGGCTTCGATCAGTTCAGATTGACCATTCCCATCCACACCAGCGATCCCAACAATCTCACCTGCGCGGACATTCAGATTCAACCCTTTAACCATTTCCACACCCCGAACATCTTTTACGCGTAGATCTTTGATTGACAAAAATGTCTCTTTCGGATCAGCAGGTGTCTTTTCAGTCGAGAAGCTAACCTCGCGACCGACCATCAAGGAAGCAAGTTCTGTCGGGTTTGTTTCAGAAACTTCAACAGTGCCGATCCCTTGTCCCTTTCGGATGACTGTACAGCGGTCACAGACTTCCATGATTTCTTTCAGTTTATGTGTGATCAGAATAATCGACTTGCCTTCTGAAACGAGGCTCTTCATGATGTCAATTAGTTCTTTGATTTCTTGAGGTGTAAGTACGGCGGTCGGCTCATCTAGGATTAAGATTTCTGCACCACGATACAGCGTTTTCAAAATTTCTACACGTTGCTGCATCCCCACAGAAATATCGCGGATTTTCGCGCGCGGATCAACATTCAAACCGTAGCGTTCTGACAATTCTTGCACTTCTTTTTCCGCCCGCTTCAAGTTGACCTGCCCCATTCGTTTGGGCTCACTACCAAGAACGATGTTTTCCGTAACGGTAAATGTATCCACAAGCATAAAGTGCTGGTGCACCATACCGATACCTAGGTCGTTGGCTATGTTGGGATCTGTGATGTTCGCTTGTTCCCCTCGAACGCGGATTTCGCCTTTTTCCGGCTGATAAAGGCCGAATAACACGTTCATGAGTGTTGACTTCCCTGCCCCGTTCTCACCTAGCAGAGCATGGATTTCGCCTTTTTTCACTTGTAAGTTGATGTTGTCATTTGCCACAATACCCGGAAATTCTTTACGAATATTCAGCATTTCAATTACGTAATCCATTCGCTTCCCCTCACTCTCTATATTTTTCCAAATGAGCTTTCTCTTGAAAAAATCATCAAATGAAGAGGGCCGGAGCCACTTCATTTGATGATTTTCCTTTATGAGTAGAAAAAGGCCGGCTTACACCAGCCTTTTTCTGAAATCAACTTATAGAGAATTCACATAAGTTTCTAGGTCTTCACGTGTGCTTGGTACTTCAACATCACCATTTGTGATTTTTTCTTTCCACTCTTCAATCGCTGTGATGATCTCTTCTGTCATGGCTTCTTCATTTGTACGAGCAATGCTTACACCATCGTCAGATAGACCGTACTCAAGAACTTCTCCACCAGGAAACTCACCGTTCATCGCTTGTGTAGCTACGTCTTGAACAGCAATGTCAACGCGCTTAACCATAGAAGTAAGGGTTACGTTTGTGTCGCCAACTGCTCCTTCTTCGTATTGGTCACGGTCAACACCGATAACCCAAACGTTAGCTTCTGGATCATTGTTTTTAATATCTTTCGCTTGTGCAAATACGCCGTTACCTGTCGCTCCTGAAGCGTGATAAATGACGTCAACGCCTTTGTCGTACATGTTGGAAGCAATTAGTTTACCTTTATCTGCAGCAGCGAAGCTCTCAGCATATTGAACGTCAACTTCGATGTCAGCGTTTACTGATTTCACACCCGCAACAAAACCTGCTTCGAACTTGTTGATTAACGCGCCGTCAACTCCACCAACAAAACCAACCATGTTGGATTCTGTTTTCTTAGCAGCAGCTACCCCGGCAAGGAAAGAACCTTGGTGTTCTTTAAACGTAATACTCGCTATGTTGTCACCTTCAGCTACAGAGTCCACAATACCGAAGTTTGTATCTGGGTATTGAGATGCTACTTCTTCGATAGCCGGTTGTAATAAGTATCCAATTCCGTAAATCAAGTTGTAATCCTGACGTACTAGACGGTTGATGTTCGTTACATAGTCCGCATCACTTTCAGACTGTGCGTAATCGTAACCTTCACCTTTAGACATGCCGTTCTCTTCTCCGAATGCTTGAAGACCTTCCCATGCAGACTGGTTGAATGATTTATCATCTACTCCACCTACGTCTGTAACCATGGCAACAGAGAAGTCTCCGCTAGCGTTCTCCTCAGAGGTTTCTTCTTCGGTATTTTCACTTGAATCTCCGCCTGTACTATCTTCTTCGTTTCCGGCGTCATCATCAGAAGCTCCACAAGCTCCAAGAACTAAACCAATAGACAATAATAGTGCAAACAATACGAACCAACGATTTTTAAACAAAAAAATTACCCCCTAATTTTGTTAAAGTTACACACATTGCTACGACAAGCCATTCTTTCTATACGGCGAAGCCTCACCTCCTCAAAGTTTGTAAGCCCTTACACTCGTTTTCGTAAAACGTGGAAACTGAACTTATCTGCCCTGAAATAGTTAGAAGACAAGAGCATCGGTACATCATCCTCCGAGTAATGCATTTGCTTTAATAGCAAGAGAGCTTGGTCAGGCTCGCAGTTCAGAATCGGTGAAATTCGTTCATGATAACCAATTGGTTCAATATGCGTAACGGCGTATCCAATCCGCTTTCCTGTGTAATCTTCTAATGTAGAAAACAATGAATCCGCTTCTCGGACATGATCGATCGGAATAAGGTGTTCTGGAATCTTGTCTACACAGAAAACAACAGGCTGTTCGTCAGCTGTTCTCACACGCTCCACTTTTGCTATATTATGTAACTCAACGGGAGCGAAGCGTTTCTTGTCCTCTTCTGTTGCTTCAACGAGATCGGCAGATAAATATTGAGACCCTGGTAACATACCGGAATCATTAATCATTCCTGTGACACTATTCAATTCTTCAATTCCTGAAGTGAAGAGCGGTTTAGGGTTCACAAACGTTCCTACCCCGTGCCTCCGAGTCACGACTCCATCTTCTTCTAGAATTCGCAAGGCTTCTCGTAAGGTAGCACGAGAGACTCCGAGCGATTTTGAGAGCTGAAATTCGGATGGTAGTTTTTGCTTCTCTAAATAGATACCGTTTTCAATATCTCGTTTAATTTGCTCTATTACCTGCAAGTACAGGTGTCGTGTATCCTGCCTAATTGACATACCTTTCACTCCAAGTCATAATGGGCTTCCATTCTTAATAGTCTGACATCTGACGTTCGACACATCATATTTCGTGAATAATATAACACTTTTCTACAAATAAATAAATAGAATTAGGACATTTTTATAGATTTCGTTAATAGAGTGTAAATTTGAAAGCGCTTTTTGATCTTAAATATGAGGAAAGACTTATTTTTTTGTTATTTGTTTCTTTTTATGGAAACGACCTTGTTCTCATCTTACACCATTCATGCGACATAAAAAAAGCTATGACTCAATGTAGAGTCATAGCTTACTAGTTTATGAAGATTGTTCTTCTGTTTGAGAAACGAGGACAGTTCTGGGTTTGCTGCCTTCATAAGGTCCCACAACCCCATTGTCTTCCATAGCATCAATAAGACGAGCGGCACGCGTGTATCCTACACGGAACCTGCGCTGTATCATCGAGACGCTTGCACTTTGCATTTCGACAACCATTTGGACCGCATCTGGATACAAATCATCGTCTACTTCTTGCTTCACTTCACTCTCTTCTTCCGGGATCATCTCTTCCTGATATTGAGCACGCTGTTGCTCTACACAGAAGTTCACAACACGTTCCACTTCTTCATCGGATAAAAAGGCCCCTTGCACACGAGTCGGTTTGTTGGATCCAACAGGTGTGAATAGCATATCTCCTCGCCCTAACAACTTTTCTGCTCCTCCTGAATCAAGAATAGTCCGGGAGTCTGTTTGGGAAGACACACTAAAAGCAATCCTTGAAGGAATATTCGCTTTGATTACACCTGTGATGACATCCACAGACGGTCGCTGTGTGGCAATAATCAAGTGAATCCCCGCGGCACGGGCCATCTGAGCGAGTCTTGTAATCGCGTCTTCGACTTCATTTGAAGCAACCATCATCAAATCGGCGAGCTCGTCGACGAGTACGACAATATAAGGAAGCTGCGGTTGCTTTTCTTCATGTTCTGCATTGTACTTTTTAATATACTCATTATAACTCTCTATATTTCTTGTTCCTGTATCTGAAAACAGATCATAGCGTCGTTCCATTTCAGAGACGACCTTCTTCAGTGCTCGTGAGGCTTTTTTCGGGTCGGTGACAACAGGTGCGAGCAAATGAGGAATGCCGTTGTAAACATTGAGCTCTACTTTCTTCGGGTCAATCATCATCATCTTCACCTCATGTGGCTTTGCACGCATTAAGATACTCGTAATGATCCCGTTAATACACACACTCTTTCCGCTACCGGTTGCACCGGCCACAAGTAAGTGGGGCATCTTGTTCAACTCGGACATGACCGCTTCTCCTGAAATGTCGCGTCCAAGAGCAAAGCTTAGCTTCGCCTCTGGTTTTGATTTACCTGTTTCCAATACTTCCCTTAATGAGACCATGGATACTTCCTGGTTCGGTACTTCAATACCGACAGCAGATTTGCCGGGGATTGGTGCCTCTATTCGGATGTCTTTAGCGGCAAGAGCAAGTGCAAGGTCGTCATTCAAGTTGACGATTTTGCTTACTTTCACTCCTACATCAGGGTATACTTCATATTTCGTTACCGCAGGACCCACATGAACTTTGGTCACCTTAGCTTTGACCCCGAAACTCTGGAACGTTTTTTCAAGCTTTCGTACAGTTGCCTGAATGTGGGTACGGCCTTGGCTCTGAGGGCTCGATGTAGGTTCATCCAATAAATCGAAGGTAGGCAGCTGATAATCGAAGTTTTCCAATTCGGCTGTCGGCATAGATTTCTCAATACTGACTTCTCCCTCATCCTCACTTGCTTCAGCATTCGTTGGCTTAGGTTCTTCGTCCACCTCTGCCTGATAGCTTTTGTTATCCGTGAAGTCTTGAATAATTGGTTCTTCAATGGTCTGTTCTTCTTCCTCTGCGCCTTCGTCTTCCATCTCAATCACCGTAGTCGTCTCCTCTTGTTCATCAGGTAACGACTTTTGTTGTTCACGCTTTTCTTTTATGCGCTTCAATTGTTCTTGACCAACCGATTTCATTCTAGCACCAACTTTAGCCAGCACATCTCCGATCGAACGTTCCGTAATGAAAAGGATTCCGATGAGCAATAAGAAAAACGATACAATAGCTGCTCCGACTCCTGAGAATAAATAGTACGTAATGGATAAAAGGATCGCTCCAACAAGACCTCCACCAATACTATAAAAGGAGCCCTCTCCTCTCATCATAATAGTCGTCCGGTCCCATGTCATCGCTATAATCGAACCGCCCTCAGTAGCGAGGTCGTCGCCTAACGTTTCCAAGTGTGTAAATAAGAGAACCGCAGACAGGATAATATATAGACCAATCGTTCGTTTATGTATAAAAGTCGGCCAATTTCTTTTAATCATCAAATAAACTCCGACTACAAGGAAAAAGAGAGATGCAAGAAAATACCACACCCCAAATAGAAACTGCCAAATACGCTCGAGTCCTCCAGGAACAGCCCCATCACTGATAGCGGATGCTCCGCTCCCGAATACTGCAATGAATAAGAATAGCAGTCCAATCAGTTCGAATTTCACCTGTTGTTTTAAGCCTTTACTCTTTTTTGTTTTTCGTTTTTTCGCCATACTCCCACCTCCATGTTTCCTGACTTGATAGCGTCTTTGTTTTGAAATGAAAACAGAAGGATGCCGATTGTCTTCTCTTTTTAATCAAAGAAAACAAGCTCGACATCCTGACATAGTCCTTATTATACCACTAGTGTGGATTTGTTACGAGTCCAACCATTGACCTGGTTGAAGTTCTGGATCCATGTAATGGGAAGGGTCTGTTGAAAGCACTTGTACAATCTGCCTTTTCCCATTTCCATCATCCATACACTTAACAGGACAATTTTTGTGCTTGTGATATACGACATTCGATTCATCTTGCCTTGGAAAAATATCATGTTCACTGAGAGGTGTATAAAGAATCATTGGACCACCTGATTTTCAGGACCCTTATTGTCACCAATCATTTGATTCAACTTCTCCATGGCTTCCTTCACGCCTCCAACTGCATCAATCAGCCCGTGGTCCACCGCTTGCTGCCCTACCACATTTGTACCGATATCGCGGGTCAAATTCCCTTTTGCAAACATCAACTCTTTGAACTTTTCTTCATCAACATCAGAATGGTGTGTCACAAAATTCACGACACGGTCTTGCATTTTGTCCATGTATTCAAATGTTTGGGGCACTCCGATGACAAGACCCGTCATTCGAATTGGATGAATCGTCATCGTTGCCGTTTCAACAATGAAGGAGTAGTCCGCGGACACGGCGATAGGGACCCCAATGGAATGACCACCACCAAGCACAATGGATACCGTCGGTTTGGATAAAGATGCGATCATCTCTGATATAGCCAGTCCTGCTTCCACATCTCCACCGACCGTATTCAATAAAACGACTAGTCCCTCTATTTTAGGGTTTTGTTCGATTGCAATAAGCTGTGGAATGAGGTGTTCATATTTGGTCGTTTTATTTTGGGAAGGTAATTGAACATGCCCCTCCACTTGTCCTATTACGGGTAGTACGTGAATATTCGAATCAGCCGGTTGAGGAACATTGGATTGACCTAGCTGTTGAATCTTATCTACGATGGATGACTTCGATTGATCTTGTTGTTTATCGTTTTCTTGAGGAGAACCTTTCATGTTCATTATTAGACGACCCCTTTCACTCTTTTCTGGTAGTATGGGTTTTCAGATACACTCTCATACAAAGAAATGCGAATGGACCGCACAAGTTTCATTCTGTTATGTTTTATACGGTTTCTGTTCAAGAATCGTGCAGTATTATGGAACACTCAATTTCGAGACTTTTGTAGTGAGTACGGGGAGATGGCGAGACTCCCGCGGGAGAAGGACCAAGGCGAGACCCCACAGGGAGTGTCAACGACCGAGGAGGCTCGACGGTTCCCCCGCGGGAAAGCGAGTCATTTCCCACCACGCCCTTTTCTTACTTCAGTAGAGGATCCAAACACCTCACCTTCAAGGCTTCAATATAGGGGGGATTGTCTTGATTCAACATTAAAGAGAAAAATAAAAAGCCAGCGATGGACCGCTGGCTTTAAACTCTATAAATTCCTCATGAATGACAACACATTCAACTTTTCTTCCGTCGTTAATGGCACAAGAGGAAGTCTCATACCTCCTATATCGATTCCAGCATGAATAAGTGCGGCTTTGACAGGTGCAGGAGATGGTGCAGAGAACATCCCTTGGAAAACAGGTAGTAAAGTGCGGTGGATTTTTGAAGCTTCTTTCTGTTTTCCAACGTCAAATAGATTGAGCATTTCTTTCATCTGTTTCCCTGCGACATGAGCAGATACAGAAATGATTCCATTTGCTCCAATAGCATAAGCAGGTAGAGTTAAGTGGTCATCCCCACTATAGACACTAAACTTTTCATTCGTATGTTCAATGATCTGCGCCATTCCGTCTAAGTCACCCGTCGCTTCTTTGACTGAAACGATGTTATCGATTTTTGATAGATCAATGATTGTTTTGGGTTCAATTCGGACGGCGGATCTTCCAGGCACATTGTAAATCATGATCGGGGTGTCGACTGCACCTGCGACGGACTTGTAGTGAGCGTATAACCCTTTTTGATTCGGTTTATTGTAGTAAGGAGCGACAATCATCAGCGCATCGACACCAGTTTGTTCCGCCCGTTTAGAAAGCTCGATTGTCCCTTGCGTACTATTACTTCCAGCACCAGCGATGACCGGTACACGGCCGTTTACCGTTTTGACGACGTGAGACCAAAGCGCTACTTTTTCATCCGCGGTCAAGGTCGGAGATTCACCTGTCGTTCCAGCGACAACCAGACCGTCCGATCCGTTTTCAAGTAAATGTTCAACTAAGACTGTCGCTTTCTCAAAATCGATGCTTTCATTCTGATCAAACGGCGTCACCATCGCCGTTAATATTTTTCCAAAATTCATGTTGGAACTTCCCCTTTCAGTGTTACGAGGTCTAATTGAAAGGTTTTATGCAGGGCATTGACAGCGGAGATCAAGTCTTCTTCTTTGATCAGCACCCAAATGGTTGTGTGTGAATCGGCTGATTGTAAGATCTGTACGCCAACATCTGTCAACGCATGAACGATTTTTGCGGTTACACCAGGTAGACCTGCGATACCCGCTCCGACCGTCGACACTTTCGCACATCCTTGTTTCAATACTGGTTCATAGCCTAATTGCTCTAAGATCGACTTCGCTTGCTCTGCATATCGATGTTCGATGGTGTAAACGACGCCACTTGGAGAAATATTAATGAAGTCGACAGATATTCCGGCAGATGCCATAGATTTGAATACATCGGATTGTAATTTGGAAGGATCTTTTTTGGATTGGACTTTAATTTGGGTCAGACCGAGCATGTGAGCGATCCCAGTGACCGCTCTTTCTGTAAGGTCTTGACCTAGTCGGTCGTCTTTTGTACCGGAAACGAGGGTTCCAGGTAAATCTGAATACGTGGAGCGTACGCGGATGGGCACTTTCGCATACATCGCGATTTCTACAGCTCTCGGATGGATGACTTTAGCTCCCTGATACGCTAAGTTACAAATTTCATTGTAGGTCACCACGTTCAAGGCGCGGGCGTTTTCAACAACTCTTGGATCGGCCGTCATAATACCATCCACATCAGTGAAGATATCGATAAATTCAGCAGATAAAGCAGCACCCAAGGCCGCAGCCGTCGTGTCACTCCCGCCGCGCCCGATCGTGGTTGTTTCGCCCCGCTTTGTTTGACCTTGGAAACCAGCGACTACGACGACATCATTTGTTTGTAATTCCTGAAAAATGCGAGAAGGATTCATGCGGATAATTTTGGCTTTCGTAAACTCTTCATTCGTTAAAAATCCAGCTTGTGCTCCAGAAAGAGAGACAGCTGGGGTACCCGACTTACTTAATTCATGTGCGAATACAATGGAAGAAATAGTTTCTCCACAAGACATAAGGAGGTCGACTTCCCTTAAAGAGGATGTTGTTTCGGGATAGTCGATCAGACTGAGTAACGTGTCGGTTGCATAGGGGCTTCCTTTCCTCCCCATCGCTGAGACCGTTACGACTACTTTATACCCTTCAGTAAGAGCTTTCTTTACATGAGCAATCGCCCGGGACCTACTGTCTTGATCCCGGACGGATGTTCCTCCAAACTTCTGTACAAGTAGCTTCATTTGGCCACCTCAATTTATTTAAGAGTTACAGCCAACCATTCGCCACGACACGTTCAGCGATTTGTACGCTGTTCCAAGCCGCTCCTTTAAGCAGGTTATCCGAGACGACCCATAAATGGAAGCCATGATCATTGTCCAGGTCTTTTCTGACACGCCCGACAAACACATCTCGTTTCTCAGCAGCACTGAGTGGTGTAGGATAGGCTTGTGTCGCAGGGTCATCTTCGAGAACGATTCCAGGCGCATTGGTTAGCAATTGTTTAACATCATCAACCGAAACTCCTGACTTCTCTACCTCAATATACACACTTTCAGCATGAGAAGTGAAAAATGGCAGTCTGACACACGTGGCTGCAACAGCCAATTCAGGACTATGCATGATTTTTCGCGTTTCATTGATCATTTTCATTTCCTCGAACGTATAACCATTTTCTTGGAACAAATCGATTTGCGGCAAAGCATTGAACGCAATCGGATAATGGTTCTGATCTCCTTTGACAGGTAGTAAATTGGCTTCTAGATCTTCCCCATTCAGGAAGGCTTGTGACTGTGAACGAAGTTCTTCTGAAGCCTCATTTCCGGCTCCTGACACCGCTTGATACGTAGATACAATGACTCGATTCAACCCTAAAGAATTTCGGAGAGGTTCAAGTGCTGCGACCATTTGAATGGTGGAACAATTCGGGTTGGCAATAATGCCTTGATGGTGTTCGATATCTGCTTCGTTGACTTCCGGAACAACAAGGGGTACATGCTCAGCCATACGGTAAGCACTTGTGTTGTCGATCACTAAAGCCCCGCGTTTGACTGCTTCTGGCGCAAGCGACTTCGAGACTGATCCGCCTGCTGAAAATAAAGCGATATCCACGTTTTCAAAACTCTCTGGTTTCGCTTCTTCAACAACAAGGGTTTGGCCTTTAAAGACAACCTTCGTCCCCGCTGAACGGCTGGAAGATAAAAGTTTTAATTCGTGTACTGGAAAATTGCGGTCTTCTAAGGTTTCGAGCATCTTTTGCCCGACCGCTCCTGTAGCGCCTACAACGGCAACGGTGTACGTGTGTGACTGACTCATATTGTATACCCCTTTCAAATGTGACGATTGTTAGAATTGTTTGATAGGTCACTATTTTTGTCATTCTATCACATTTATCTGCTCCACTGTTATGAAAAAGTTGAATTAATTCGGATATCTTTCAATAAGAACTGGTTGGCGCTGTTTGCCTTCAAGAGCTGCTTCAATCGTTTCTGGGATTAATGACATATCAGCAACCAAGGAATTAGGCTTATTAAATGGATGATCCTGCCCTAGTGGAACAAAGTAAATATTTTTTGTTGCCATCAATCGCATAATGTTCACTCCGTTCAGACCCAACGCATCATTCGTTGAGACTGCAACAACCACTGGACTTTCATTTCGAAGTGTTGCTTTCGCTGCCATCAGTACCGGCGAGTCCGTCAATGCATTCGCAAATTTGCTCGTTGAATTTCCTGTAAGCGGAGCAATAAGCATACAGTCGAGTGGTCGTTTCGGACCAAGTGGTTCGGCGTCTGGAATCGTCATGATCAATTCCTCACCCGTAATCTTTTTGATTGTTTCAAGATGTTCGGCCGCTTCACCGAATCGTGTATCTGTTTTTTGTACGGTATAAGACAAAACCGGTACAACAGTCGCTCCCATATCCACCAATTGCTGCATAACCGGAAAGACCTCATGATACGTGCAATGGGATCCTGTCAGTCCGAATCCTATCGTTTTTCCTTTTAAGCTACTCATTCGAATTCTCCTTTCTATTCTGCTCTTTCAAAATGCGCAACATCACATCTGCAATGATTCTTCCAGCCGTCTTCGGGGCGACAATCCCTGGAAGACCTGGTGCCAAAATCGCTTTGATCCCTCGTTTATCAGCAAAAGTGAAATCTGTTCCTCCTGGTTTGGAAGCAAGATCTACAATCAGAGCATGGGAAGGTAATTGTTTAATCACTTGCTGATCGACCACAAGATGAGGAACCGTATTGATCAGAATGTCGCATTCCATGTTGGATTCATGTATCTTATTCATATCGATCGGTGTGAGCCCCATTTCGTACACTCGTGCCATTGCTTTCGATGATCTGACACCAACGGATACGTCAGCACCAATATGGTCAAATATACGAGCAAGACTCATACCGACGCGACCGAGGCCTAGAACCATTAACTTTGAACCATGGATTGTAAAATCCGTATGTTGAATAACAAGCATGATCGTTCCTTCCACTGTAGGTATCGAGTTGTAAATCGCTACATCATCTCGATCCATCAGCGGGTGTAAAGAACGATCCACTGTTTTCATTAGATTCGTTAAGAAAGAATTCGTGATTCCTGTGAATATTTGACAATGTTTGGGTGTGCGCTTCAACCACTCTTCAGACAATTGAATGAGTCGATTCGAAAAGATCCCATCGATTTTACCTTCATCATCTGTACCAGGAATGGGTAAAATAATGGCATCCAGTTTCTCTACTTGATCGCTGTCAAAGTCAAGGTCGACGGCTTCTGTGAAACTTTCATTTAATTGGTCAAACCCGGCTAAATAAACCGTAGCATCCCATTCATTCAAACGACGAATGATTTCGATCTGCCGGGCATCGCCCCCTATGATAGCAACGTGGTATCCTGTTAGCATGCCGGATGTCTCCTTTTTTCTATGATCTTATCTCTTTGTATCCTATGCCGTAGCGAAAAGTTAGTGATATTGAAATCAACAAAAGTCGCCCAAGCAACACGAATACGAAGACTGACGGATCTTCAGGACACGAATGGTACGTGTTGTAAAGGATATGGCATTGTTATTAACCTCAGCCTCCTTCTTTTGTTGACCTACCGTTTTTATGCCATGAAAAAAGCACTTCCCTAATGAACGGGAAATGCTTTACTGTTTACCTCGTTTTAATAAAATCGTTTCTTCTCCGATGGTTTCGATTTGGTCCCATGAAATAGAGAACGCTTGTTTCGAAGTTCCCATCATCGACTGATTGATGACGACCAATGAAAGAATCGATCCTGTTTCAGGATCAAAGACCAAATCTGCATTTCCTAAGATACCGAGCTTTTGGCCATTTTCAATATCAATGACTTGTTTTTTCGCAAGAGACTTCAATCGCACAATGTCCGATCCCCCCTTACCTTTCTGGGCTTAGTAATTGCGGAAGAGCACCAATGCGGTACCCTTTTTCCCTAATCTGATCAATAAGAGCTGATAGGCTATTTTCTGTCACTTGCGTCGGATGCATTAAAATGGTGGCCCCGTTGTGAACCTTGTTGGTTACTCGCTCGATAAGTACGTCTTTCGTCGGTTTTTTCCAATCGATCGTGTCTACCGTCCACAGGATTGTCTCCATACCCAATTCATCAGCGGCTTCAACCGTAGCTGAATTGAAGCTTCCTGATGGAGGAGCAAAGTAGCTGATTTTCTGCTTTGTCAATGCGAATAGAAACTCGTTTGCCGTTTCTAAGTTGACTATCGCCTGCTGCTTAGACATTCTTCCCATATCTTTATGTCCAAAACCATGACTTCCGATGGTATGTCCTTCTTCATCGATCATTTGCACAAGATCCGTGAAATCGCGGGCAAAAGCACCATCTATGAAAAAGTTCGCCTTTACATTTTTTTCAGAGAGGGTTTTGATCATACCAGGCAAATAGTCTTCACCCCAAGAAACATTAATAAGAAAGGAGACCATTTCTTTCTCTGGATTTCCACGATAAATCGGGGAAATCGGCAAATCTTCCATCGTTACTTTTGGAGACACCGTTTTGAAAACAAGCCGTTTGGGATCAAACTCTCCATTTTCTTTCATCTTTTCATAAGATGCTTCGACATCTACTTTTCGACCGTTAATGCCAGGTGTCTTTTTCCAAACCGAATCAAGTGTAGCATCTTTGGCTTCCCATTCGTACGTTGGTTTACTTTCTTTAATTTCTTCATACAACTCATCCGCTTTATAAACGGGCATTTCCTCCGCAGAATTCGTATAGAAAGCTAGTCCGATTCCGAGGAAGAAGAAAAACAAAATGATGATAGCAGACGCATGGTATTGTGTCATAGCAAACACCCCTAGATAAAGTGTATGACCAACGATCCTCACCTAGAACAATAACGCTACCATTGTTCAAGACAATCCCCCTTATCTTGAAGAGACCGTTTAGAGATGTTTTGGTGATTTCCGTTACCTCATGAAGTTTTCGAAGGTCCGGGAAATGACTCGCTTTCCGTGGGCATGTGCTGAGCTTCCTCAGGCTTCGCCTTGCGGGATCTCACCGGTCATGTACATCCCACAGGAGTCTCGCCATTTCCCGGACCTTCTTGCTTTTATGAGGGGAACGGAAACATCAGATGAGCTCGTTCACCTCAAAAAAAGCGGCTGTGCGGGTATTTTGCTAGCCAACCACTGTTCATGTAGGAGGTTCGTTCCACTACATTTTGATAGGGGTGGTTTTGAAACAGTGAGACTCCCGCGGGAGAAGGACCTAGGCGAGACCCTACAGGGAGTGCAACGACCGAGGAGGCTTGCCGGTCCCCCCGCAGGAAAGCGAGTTGTTTCAAAACCACCCCCTACTCCTCATAAGGTGACGAACCCAGCAACATCTCGAAATCAAGTGTTCAAGATTACTGCCCGATTGTTGAATATATAGATAGTAAATCAGTTTGAATAGAAAAAAGGACAAAAAAAAAGAACCTGGCTGTCCAGCTTCTTTTCCTCTACAAGGATGTTGTTGAACACATGGAAAGACCATGTGTCCTTATCCTTTTTATTCGTTATTAGCTTCTTCTTCCTGTTTCTTCTTCTCTTCGATTAAGATCGCTTTACGAGAAAGGTTCACACGACCTTGATTATCAATCTCTTTTACTTTGACACGTAAAGTATCACCGATGGAAACGACATCTTCGACTTTACCAATGCGCTCTTCAGCTAGTTCGGATATGTGGACAAGTCCGTCTTTCCCTTTGAATAGCTCTACGAAAGCACCGAATTTCTCGATACGCTTCACTTCACCGTCGTAAATTTCGCCGACTTCGACTTCACGTACAATGTCTTCGATGATTTTTTGTGCCGTAACGTTCATGTCGGCATCCGTCGAAGAAATAAATACCGTTCCGTCTTGTTCAATATCGATTTTCACGCCAGTATCTTCGATAATCTGATTGATCTGTTTTCCGCTTGGTCCAATGACGTCACGAATTTTATCAGGGTTGATCTTCATCGTCATGATTTTAGGAGCATATTTAGATAGCTCTGTACGTGTTTCAGGAATCGTGTCTAGCATATGACCCAGAATTTCCATACGCCCTTTTTTCGCTTGCTCGAGAGCTTCTTCTAAAATTTCACGAGATAGACCATCAATCTTGATATCCATTTGCAGAGCAGTGACACCTTGAGCTGTACCGGCCACTTTGAAGTCCATGTCGCCTAGAGCATCTTCCATGCCTTGAATATCAGTAAGAATGGTGTAGTCATCACCGGATTTCACAAGTCCCATAGCAATACCAGCAACAGGTGCTTTAATCGGTACTCCAGCATCCATCATGGCAAGGGTACTCGCACAAATACTCGCTTGTGAAGTCGAGCCATTGGATTCCAATACTTCCGATACAAGACGAATCGTGTATGGAAAATCGTTTTCTGAAGGAATCACCTGCTCCAATGCACGCTCACCGAGCGCTCCGTGCCCAATTTCACGGCGACCAGGTCCACGAATCGGTCCTGTTTCCCCGACAGAGAATTTAGGGAAATTATAATGGTGCATGAACCGTTTAGATTCTTCAAGGTCCAATCCATCTAAAATCTGCACATCACCTAGTGCACCAAGCGTACACACACTAAGGGCCTGTGTTTGTCCACGAGTGAATAGACCTGAACCGTGAGTACGAGGAAGTAAACCAATACGGGAAGATAATGAGCGGATTTCGTCTACTCCACGCCCATCAGGACGCACTTTATCTTTCGTGATCAGTTTACGGACTTCGGTTTTCACCATGTCCTCAAGAATGTCCCCGACTTTTTTCAACGTTTCTTCATCGGCCTCTTTTTCTTCGTAAGATGCGATGACTTCCTTCTTCGCCTCGTCGATAGCCGCTTCACGGGCTTTCTTCTCTTCTGTTTTGATCGCAGCAACGATGGCGTCTGTCGCTTGTTCTTCAACTTCTGCCTTTAATTCTTGATCGAGATCGAAGAGTTGAACTTCCATCTTCTCACGACCAACAGCTGAGATGATTTCTTCCTGGAATTCGACTAGACGTTGGATTTCTTGATGTCCGAACATGATCGCCTCAAGCATATCCGCTTCTGGAACTTCTTCCGCACCCGCTTCAACCATGTTGACAGCATCTTTCGTGCCGGCAACGGTTAACGTAATATCACTTTTCTCTTGTTGCTGAATCGTTGGGTTAATGACAAATTCGCCATCAACGCGGCCAACATTTACACCAGCAATTGGACCAGCGAACGGGATATTAGAAATACCTAGTGAAATGGATGAGCCGATCATGGCTGCGAATTCAGATGAACAATCTTGATCTACACTCATCACTGAGCTGATGACTTGTACATCGTTACGGAAACCGTCTGGGAACATCGGACGAATAGGACGGTCAATGAGGCGTGAGGCAAGAACCGCTTTATCACTCGGACGGCCTTCACGTTTAATGAACCCTCCAGGAATCTTACCTACAGCGTATAAACGCTCTTCATAGTTCACAGTCAAAGGGAAAAATGGAAGATCTTTCGGTTCCTTTGAACCCGTTGCGGTAGATAAGACAGTTGTATCTCCATAATGGATGAGGGCTGCACCATTGGCCTGTTTGGCTAATTCGCCAACTTCAACAGAAAACGTGCGGCCAGCTACATCAATTGAAAACACTTGTTTTTCTTCTGCCATAAGAACTTACTCCTCTCAAAAATAACTCTATTGATTTTAGAAAAGCGCAGGCGCCTTGTTCACCCTCGACAAGCTTAAGCCAAGGAGTGTAAGGAGGTGGTCTTTCCTCCTGAACTCATTGACTTAAGACCTCGAGAGGGTAGGCGCCGGAGCTAGACACTTTAGAAAAGCACAGGCGTTTTGCTGATCCCAAGCAAATGAATGAGTCAGCAGCAAGTGACGCACAGGCTGATTAATGATAAATCACAAGGAAGGCGTTATCGTCAGTTTACACCCGAATCTATGTAAACATACAGAAAAAGCGGGAAATCTCCCGCTTTTTCTCGATACATTAGCGACGCAAGCCAAGACTCTTGATTAACTCACGGTAACGTGTAATGTCTTTATTACGTAGGTAGTTCAATAGGTTACGACGCTTACCTACCATTTTAAGCAATCCACGACGAGAATGGTGGTCCTGCTTGTGCGTGCGTAGGTGATCGTTCAGGTTCGTAATTTGCTCTGTTAGTACAGCGATTTGTACTTCAGCTGATCCTGTGTCGTTGTCATGAGTTTTGTACTCATTGATTAGTTCTTGTTTACGTTCTTGTGTGATAGCCATTATTAGCTACACCTCCATAAAATATTTTAGAATTCCCGTTCCCCTAGCGGACGTCGGAGTAACGAATCGCCAAGCGAAGGTTCCATACTATAGAGTACATTTTTTGCAGACAAAATGCAAGGGAAACGTTGAATCTATGCGAAAAAATGACGAATTTGTGATTCATCATCAGCCAGTTGATTCTTCAATGCATCTACCCCATCGAAACGCTTCTCCTCACGAACCATTACGTGAAACTCCACTCGCACTTGTTTGCCATAGAGATCCTGATCAAAGTCAAATAGATGTACCTCCAGGTTCGGTTCCCGATCTCCTTCGAATGTTGGTTTGACACCTAGATTGGCCATACCCGGGTAACTGTGACCGTTGACATGAATAATTACAGCATACACACCGATCTTTGGTACATAATAGTCATGCTCCACATCAATATTCGCTGTTGGATAACCGATTGTACGCCCACGTCGTTCTCCATTTACAACAATACCTTGCATGACATATGGACGACCTAACAATTCGATCGCTTCATCTACCTTACCTTGGTCCAAGACTGCCCTTATGCGGGTGGAACTGATTTTGTCTTCCGTTTTTTCCACTTTCGGTATCACCGTTTGAGAGAATCTTCCTTGTGACAATTCCGGCAACTGTTCCATATTTCCCTTCCCTTTGTGACCAAACGTAAAGTCAAATCCGGCCACGACGTGCTGCACGTTCAATCCCACAAAAAAGTCATCGACAAATTGCTGTGGAGATAACTGAGCTAGAGCTTGATCGAACGTGACGACGAATAAATAATCGATTCCCATAGAATCGAGGATCTCTTCTTTTTCGCGAAGGGGTGTAATGTAATGGGCATGGACTTTGCCTTTCTTCAACACGACAGACGGATGCGGGTCGAACGTCATGACCGCGCTCTTCGTATTCATAGATGCAGCCTTTTCTTTTGCTTTTGTAATAACGGCTTGGTGCCCTTGATGGACACCATCAAAAAACCCAACAGCGGCAACACTCGGCTCAATAGTTCGTAATCCGTGTGCTGAAGATTGGGATAAGCGGAACGTTTTCACTCTCATCACCTGCTTCTCATTACTATGGTCAAAATACTCTTACGGGCTTAATTAATCCCGGTTTACTAGGGTGCTGCTGGTAAATCGCTAAAACATCTTCCCCGTGTTTGACATTAAACGTGTCTGCATCAAGGTCATTTGGTTTTTCGAGTACTCGACCATGCTGAATCCATGATACATACTCATCGCTTATATCCCACGAGGGCATATGAGTCAAACCGCGAGCAAGAGGAAGCAGAACAGAGTCACGTTGGTCTTGATCGGCTGCTTCCTGTACTTGCGTGAACGTATAACAGTCAGCTGCCGTTATGTCTGCTGTCTTTGTCCGGACTAAAGAAGCCATATGGGCTGGATAGCCTAAAGCTTTTCCTATATCGACACAAAGCGTTCTGATGTATGTACCTTTTGAGCATACCACACGGATCCCAAAAGACACAGTGTCTCCGTCTATGACTAAGTCCTTGTTTAACAGTGATATTTCTTCAATGGTGACCGTTCTAGTTGGTCGTTCTACTTCGATTCCTTCTCTCGCATATTCATATAGCTTCTTACCATTCACTTTTACTGCTGAATACATGGGTGGCGTTTGAGTAATGTTTCCTTGAAAGGAAAGTAATGCGTTCTCTATCTCTTTTACTGTTAAAGAAGGATCAACAGCTTTTGATTCAATCGTTTCACCAGAAGCATCCTCAGTGTCTGTCGAATACCCGAGCGTCACAGTTCCTTCATACACTTTTTCAGTATCTGTCAAGAAGGGAACGATCTTCGTCGCCTTGCCTACACATAAGGGCAATACCCCTTCAACGTCTGGATCTAACGTCCCCGTATGACCGATTTTTCTTGTCTTCATCATGCCTCGGGCTTTACTTACGCAGTCATGGGAGGTAAAGCCTTTTGGTTTCCATAAAGGAAGAATGCCGTCCATTTCATACACCTCCAGTAAAGTCATCGATATACAGACAAAATCCGTGCTATGATAGCACGGATTCTAGTCATTCATTATCGGTATCATTAAGGTCACGAATAATCGTTTCAATACGATTGCCTCGTTCGATCGCTTCGTCAAACTCGAACATGATCTCAGGAGTTTTACGAAGGCGTATACGCTGACCAATTTCAGAGCGAATGAAGCCTTTCGCTTTCGCTAGACCGACTAGGGTATCATGCCTCTGTTTTTCGTCTCCGAGAACAGAAATGTACACCTTTGCTTGTTGAAGGTCACCCGTTACCTTGACTTCTGTAACGGTGACAAACCCTACACGAGGGTCTTTGATTTTTTTGCTAAGAATGTCACTGAGCTCTTTTTTCATTTGCTCACCGACACGGTTTGCTCTTAAATCGTTCATCTTTGTTCACCTCATTTTGTTAAACCGTGCAAGTATTGATCTACGCTGTAAGTAAATCATAAACTGACTACTTTGCACAAAAGAAAAACCATAAAAGCGTAAGCACCTCGAAAAAAGGTGCTTTACGCAAGTCTTGATCAATATTTTACAACCATTCCAGCAGCGTATCCGCACGCTCCAATTCCGGAAAAGAGTCGATAAACGCGAGGGTTTGCTGAATCGTTTTCTCTGCAATGACTTTATCACTGTTTATGGTAACGAGACCGATGGTGGTCCGCTGCCAGAGATTCTGATGCTCGAGTTCGCTGACTGATACGTTGAATTCGTTTTGAATTCTTGTGATCACCCGTTTTAGTACCGAGCGCTTTTCCTTCAGCGACTGAGAATCATAGATCAAGCATTCCACTTCAGCGCTTAATATCATTTACGCTCGACTTCTTTCATTTCATATGGCTCTATGATGTCACCGATCTTAATGTCGTTGAAGTTCTTAATTGTTATTCCACACTCATATCCTTGAGCAACTTCTTTTGCATCGTCTTTGTAACGTTTCAACGCGTCAATTTCACCTTCGTAAATGACGACACCGTCACGGATGACGCGGACACCTGAGTTTCGCGTCACTTTACCGTCCGTTACATACGACCCAGCAATTGTACCGATTTTGGACACTTTGAAGACTTCACGTACTTCCACTTGTCCAACGATTTGCTCTTCATATACAGGGTCGAGCATCCCTTTCATAGCCGCCTCGATCTCTTCCATCACTTTGTAAATGATGTTGTGTAGGCGGATTTCTACGTTTTCACTTTCGGCTGCTTTTCTAGCATTCCCATCAGGACGCACGTTGAAACCGATGATGATGGCGTTAGAAGCGGAAGCAAGAGTAATGTCTGATTCCGTAATCGCACCGACACCTGTGTGAATGATTTTAACTTTCACACCTTCAACATCGATTTTTTCAAGAGATCCTGTTAGGGCTTCAACCGAACCTTGAACGTCACCTTTGACGATTAAATTGATATCCTTGATATCACCCTGTTTGATTTGCTCAAACAAGTCATCTAGACTAACCCTCGCAGTTGCGCTACGGTTTTCTTCCAGCGCTCTCTGAGCACGAGCTTCTCCGACAGAACGGGCTTTCTTTTCATCTTCAAAAGCAAGGAAGCGATCTCCTGCTTGTGGGACGTTATTCAATCCCGTGATCTCAACTGGAGTAGATGGTGCAGCGACTTTTACGCGACGACCGATATCATTGACCATAGCACGCACACGTCCGTGTGTGTTCCCTACAACAATGGCATCCCCTACGTTCAGTGTTCCATTTTGGACAAGAAGTGTCGCGACAGGTCCGCGCCCTTTATCCAGCTCAGCTTCGATGACTGTACCGTAAGCCATACGGTTAGGGTTGGCTTTCAACTCTTCGACTTCAGATACAAGAACGATCATTTCTAATAGTTCTTCAATACCTTCGCCTTGAACAGCAGACATTTTAACGAAGATCGTTTCACCACCGTATTCTTCCGCGATCAATTCATATTCCATAAGCTCTTGCATGACACGGTCAGGGTTGGCCCCTTCTTTATCCATCTTGTTGACAGCTACGATGATTGGTACACCTGCAGCTTTAGCGTGACTAATCGCTTCTTTCGTCTGTGGCATTACACCATCATCAGCAGCGACTACAAGAATGGCAATATCCGTTACTTGTGCACCACGAGAACGCATGCTTGTGAAAGCGGCGTGACCTGGAGTATCAAGGAATGTGATTTGCTTATCATTCTCTTCAATCTGGTAGGCTCCAATATGCTGCGTGATTCCGCCAGCTTCACCTTCTGTAACCTTAGCATCACGGATGCGGTCTAGAAGTGTTGTTTTACCATGGTCGACGTGACCCATGATCGTTACAACAGCAGGGCGCTCCTGCAAGTCTTCAGGTTCGTCATCAAAGACCATGTTCTCGATGTCTGTATCATCGACAATGACTTCCTCTTCGACTTCTACATCATACTCACCTGCAATCAGCTCGATCGAGTCTGGATCAAGGTCCTGGTTTTTCGTGGCCATCACACCAAGGAACATGAGCTTCTTAATGATTTCAGAAGAATCTTTTCCTAGCTTTTCAGCGAGTTCTCCGACAGTTAATGAACCAGAATACGTAATCTTTTCCGGTGTTGCTGCCTTCTGTTTCTTCTGCTGTGGTTTGCCTTGATTGTTCGGCTTATTGTTATTCGGCTTCTGATTTTTCTTGTTATTCGGCTTTTGATTGTTGTTTTGTTTTGGATTATTCTTCGGCTTTGAGGCAGGCTTCTGGCTCTGTTGTCCTTTACCGAACTCTTTATCCAATTTGCTAGCTACGTCATCTTCTAAAGTTGACATATGGTTTGTCACTTCTACGTTCATCTTCTGTAGTTTATCGATGACTTGTTTACTTGATAATTCGTTTTTCTTGGCATATTCATATACGCGCATTTTACTCATATCAATCTTCACCCCCGAATAGATTCATCGAGCAGCGATTGCAACTTTTTCGCAAAGCCTTGGTCAAGAACTGCGATCGCAACTCTCCCCGCCTTTCCGATGGATTGTGATAATGTATCCCGATCGTCCACCGTATAGCAAGGTATATTATAAAAGCTACATTTATCTGTTAGCTTCTTTTTCGTTTGTTTTCCCGTATCGTTGGCAATGAGGACGACTTTTGCTTTTTTTCTCTGAATATCTCGGACGATCGCTTCTTCGCCGAGCGTGCATTTGCCTGCTCTAACAGCGAGTCCAAGTAAATTTAAATATCCGCCACTCATCATTTATCTGCCTTTACGATCGTTTTTAACTGTTCATAGATATCTGAATCGACTTTCGCCTTTAAATGACGATTGAGGATCTCTTGTTTCTCTGCACGCTCAATGGCCTCCATGCTCTTAGAAATGTAAGCACCACGACCATTTTTCTTTCCGCTTTCGTCAACAAAGACCTCTCCTTCTTTGTTGCGAACAACGCGGATGAGCTGCTGTTTCGGAATCATCTCTTGTGTAACCACACATTTACGTAAAGGAGCTTTTTTGGAACGGGTCATCGTCTCCCCCTCCTTATTCTTCAGACCATTAGTCTTCAAGGTCTACATCTTCTTCAACGGATGCATCTTCAGAAAGCATCCCTTCTTCCCGGGCTTCACTTTCGCTCTTGATGTCAATCTTCCACCCCGTCAACTTAGCAGCTAGACGTGCATTCTGGCCACGTTTCCCGATAGCAAGGGACAGCTGATAGTCCGGGACGATGACAGTGGTTGCTTTTTCTTCTTCGTCTACGAGGACTTCGACGACTTTTGATGGGCTAAGGGCATTCGATACGTACTCGACAGGATCTTCGGACCACTGCACGATATCGATTTTCTCGCCTTTCAATTCATTGACAATCGCTTGTACACGTTGCCCACGCTGACCAACACAAGAACCAACCGGATCGATTTCTGGGTTATCTGCATACACCGAAATCTTCGAACGATCCCCTGCTTCACGAGCTACCGAAATGACTTCAACTGTACCATCATAAATTTCAGGTACTTCCATTTCGAAAAGACGCTTCAGTAAGCCTGGGTGTGTACGTGACACGTAAATATGAGGACCTTTGTTGCTGTTCTCTACTTTTGTCACGAACACTTTCAAGCGGTTATGAACCTCATACGTTTCGGTCGGCATTTGTTCCCCTTCAGGTAGACGGGCTTCAATCTTCCCAAGGTTTACATAGACAAAACGAGGATCTTTTCGCTGGATGATTCCCGTCATGACATCTTCTTCTCGATCTACGTATTCACCGTAAATGATGCCACGTTCGGCCTCACGTACGCGCTGTGTAACCACCTGTTTTGCAGCTTGAGCCGCAATACGACCGAAGTCCATCGGTGTTACTTCCACTTCAATGACATCCTCTATGTCGTAGTTCGGGTCGATTTCATTTGCATTTTCTAAAGAAATTTCTTGTTGAGGATCCATGACCTCTTCCACAATTTCTTTCCTTGCGAAGACCTTCATCGTGCCTTCTTCTTCATTAATATCTACACGCACATTCGTTGCAGAATTGAAGTTCTTTTTGTATGCGGAAATGAGCGCTGCATCAAGCGCTTCCAACAATAAGTTCTTGTCGATGCCCTTTTCCTTCTCTAAATAATTCATGGCATCAAATAATTCACTACTCAACTGTCTTCCTCCCCTTTAGTTAAAGCTTACCGCTAAATTGGCTTTGGCGATTTTATTAAATGGTACTTCCAGACGCTTTGTCCGTGTCTTAATACGGATTTCGACGACAGCCAGTTCATTTTCGAACGATTGTAAAGTACCTTCGAATTCTTTTTCCCCGTCAATCGGCTCATAAAGCTTCATATACACGTATTCGCCAACATATTTCTCAAAGTCCTTCTCCGTCTTAAGTGGTCTTTCCGCTCCCGGAGAAGCTACCTCTAAGAAATAGGCAATGTCAATCGGATCTTCTTCATCCAATTGTTCACTTAATTTCTCTGATACTTGGCCGCATTCCTCAATATCGACGCCGCCTGGCTTGTCGATAAAAACGCGCAAATACCAATTTGAGCCTTCTTGATCGAATTGAACATCGACCAACTCTAATTGCATTTCATTTAATATCGGTTGAACAAGTCTTTCTGTAACGGATACAACATGATTGCTCATGTGCTTCCCTCCTTTTGAACCCTTAAAAATATGTTGTTAGCTTTAGTATGGCATGTTCTCAATCATTTCATTTTTTCGTGTCAATCTAGAGGGGTTTGAAGAGCCATGAGAAACCGCTATGACAAAGGATCATAGCGGTTCGGGTCACTCAGGCTTCATGCCTTTACAAAATCAAAAGTTCTGCAATAAATATGACGAAAGAGTGGGTTGCCCCACTCTTTCGGTCGTTCATATCGCTCTTAACACCATAAAAAATATACCATACATGCTTAAAATATGCAAATCACCTAAGCATCGAAGGGAAAGGTCTCCCCCTTTAATCATGAGATCCTGAGCGACTCAGTCCTAAAAGAGGGAGAGCTGATTCTCATCGGGCATGCCTTCTAAGCACCCGAAATTATCCAAGTATTCAAGCACTGTTTTTGAAATCTTACTACGCTCTCTCAAGTCTTGTTTGGATAAGAACTCTCCGTCTTCGCGAGCATTGACGATGTTGATCGCGGCGTTCGTTCCCAGTCCGTCAACCGCATTGAATGGCGGAATTAATTGATTATCTTCCACTAGAAACTCTGTTGCACTTGAGCGATATAAATCGACATTCTTGAAACCATATCCACGTTCGCACATCTCAAGGGATAACTCAAGGACCGTTACGAGGTTCTTCTCTTTCGGTGTCGCGTCAAATCCTTTTTGTTGGATTTCTTTTATTCTAGCTCGGATGGCTTCAGATCCCTTCACCATCGTTTCTAACTCAAAGTCTCCGGCGCGAACCGTAAAGTAAGCAGCATAGAAAAAAATAGGATAGTGAACTTTGAAATACGCAATCCGAACAGCCATTAATACATAGGCCGCTGCGTGAGCTTTCGGGAACATATATTTGATCTTTTTACAGGAGTCAATGTACCAATCCGGTACACCATGTTTCTTCATTTCTTCAATCCATTCGTCCTGTAGGCCACGACCTTTACGCACAAATTCCATGATTTTAAAGGCAAGCGATGGTTCTAGTCCTTTGTGCATCAAGTAGACCATAATGTCGTCACGACAACCGATTACTTCCGGCAACGTACAGATGCCATCTTGAATTAGTTGTTCAGCGTTGCCTAACCATACATCGGTTCCGTGCGATAACCCGGAGATGATGACAAGTTCGGCGAACGTACTCGGTTTTGTATCCTCGAGCATTTGACGGACGAACCGTGTTCCGAATTCCGGAACACCTAAAGTCCCGGTTTTACACATGATTTGTTCAGAGGTAACGCCAAGGGCTTCCGGTCCACTGAAAATCTTCATCACTTCAGCGTCATCAACAGGGATTTCCTTTTGGTCGATCCCACTTAGATCTTGGAGCATACGTATGACGGTAGGGTCATCGTGCCCGAGAATATCAAGCTTTAATAAGTTATCGTGAATGGAGTGGAAGTCGAAATGCGTTGTACGCCACTCAGATTTTGTATCATCCGCCGGGAACTGAATAGGTGAAAAGTCGAAGATGTCCATATCGTCTGGCACGACGATAATTCCACCAGGGTGCTGTCCTGTCGTACGCTTCACACCCTGACAACCACTAACTAGTCGATCGATCTCTGCGTTTTTCAACTGTAGTTGATTGTCTCCGGCATACCCTTTCACATACCCATAAGCGGTCTTCTCTGCGATTGTACCGATCGTTCCAGCACGGTACACATTTTCCTCACCAAAGAGAACTTTTGTGTAGTTATGGGCTTGTGGCTGGTATTCACCTGAGAAGTTCAAGTCGATATCCGGTACTTTATCACCTTTGAAACCAAGGAACGTTTCGAACGGAATATCCTGTCCGTCCTTTTTGAAAGCTGTTCCGCACTTGGGGCAATCTCGTTCTTTCAAGTCAAAGCCACTACCGACAGAACCATCCGTGAAGAACTCATGGTACTGGCACTCCGGACAAACGTAATGAGGAGGCAGTGGATTGACCTCGGTAATGTCGGTCATCGTCGCGACAAAGGAAGAACCGACAGACCCACGAGATCCTACTAGATATCCATCATCAAGTGATTTCGTTACAAGTTTCTGTGAAATCAAGTAAATAACCGCGAATCCATTATCGATAATACTTTTCAACTCTTTTTCCAAGCGCTTCTCGACGATTTCCGGAATAGGCTTGCCGTAAATGCTTTCAGCTTTGTTGTAAGACATCTCACGAATTTCCTGGTCTGCACCTTCGATGTTCGGCGTGTACAAGTCCTCTTTGACCGGTGTGACCTCCCCGATCTGCCCGGCAATGGTATGGGTGTTCGTCACTACAACTTCCTTCGCCTTATCTTTGCCGAGAAAGCTTAACTCCTCAATCATTTCATTCGTCGTCTTGAAATGCACCTCAGGAAGCGTCTGTCGATTCAGGGGATTTCCGTTTTGAGACTTAATCAAGATTTGACGGTATTGGCTTTCATGCGGCTCTACATAATGCGTGTTCCCCGTTGCGACAACCGTCTTTCCTAACCTTTCTGCCATGGCGACGATTCTTTTTAGAATGTCATAGATCTGCGATTCGTTTTGAACGAGGTCACGTTCCATGAGGTGGTAATAGTTACCAGGTGGTTGAATTTCGATATAATCATAAAATTCAGCGACCTTCTCCGCTTCTTCTTCTGACTTCTGCATCATCGTTTCAAATACTTCGCCCTTGTCACAACCAGAGCCAATTAAAATTCCCTCACGAAGTTTCGATAACCGTGATCTAGGAATTCGTGGCACACGATAAAAATAATTGATGTGTGATTCAGATACCAATTGATACATGTTCTTAAGCCCCGTGCTATTGGTAGCGAGCAAGATGCAGTGTGATGGACGAGATCGCTGATAAGCTTTCCCTTCTCCCATATAGTCATTTAAATTTTTGTGGTTTGTAATCTCTCGTTCCATCGCTTTTTTCAATAACTTCCAAAGCAAGTAGCCTGTTGCTTCTGCGTCGTAAATGGCTCGGTGGTGCTGTGTAAGCTCGATATCGAACTTTTTACAGAGTGTATTCAAACGATGATTTTTCAACTCTGGAACAAGTAGACGTGCCAGTTCTAAAGTATCGATTACAGGGTTTTTCGCTTTCCCCATATCGATTCTTTGGAACCCGGCGTTCAAGAAGCCCATATCGAAACTGGCGTTATGAGCAACTAATATATCATCCTCCATCCATTCATGGAAATCACGAAGGACATCTTCAATTTCAGGAGCGTCCTTTACCATATCATCGGTAATACCTGTTAAATCAATGGTCGTTTGAGATAACGGTTGATGGGGGTTCGCAAAGCGCTCGAAACGATCTATGATTTCACCGTTTTTCACTTTAACAGCGGCAAGTTCAATGATCTTATCATATACAGCAGATAAACCTGTGGTCTCTACGTCAAACACGACATACGTATCTGTTTCGAGATCGCGATCTTGCTCTTCATACGCGATCGGCACCCCGTCATCGACTAAATTCGCTTCCATGCCGTAAATAATCTTGATGCCATTCTTTTCACCGGCGGAATGAGCATCTGGATAAGCTTGGACAACAGCGTGGTCGGTAACAGCGATGGCCTCGTGGCCCCACTCTGCCGCTTTTCCGATTAATCTGGAAGGAGATACGGGAGCATCCATCATACTCATCGTCGTATGAGCATGCAGTTCAATACGCTTTTCCCCTTCAGGAGCTTCATCCATGCGTACTTTGGGCTTCACTTCATTTATATCATTCGCCATCATCGTTAGTTCATTGGTGAAGTTGTCTGTTTGGATTCCTCCACGAGCCTTGATCCACATCCCTTTTTGAATGTGTTTGAAAAGATCCGCGTGATCGTCGCCGCGAGAGAACATCTTGATAGAAAAGGAATCCGTATAGTCTGTTACCTTTAATAATAGAAGGTGACGGCCCGAGCGGAGTTCTTTCACTTCCGTATCGAAAATGTACCCTTGAACCGTCATGCGACGCTCTTCTTCTTCAATCGTTTCCATCGGTACGGGATCTTCTTGGATTTTGTATCCGATCTCAACGGGACCTTTTGGTTTCGAGTCGTCACGATCCTTCGCTCTCTCTTCTTGCTCTTTGACCGCTTGTTGAACAAGAATTCTATCTTCCTTTTGACGCTCCTCTTGGAACTTCTTAATTTCTTCCTGTTCCTCTTGCACACGGGTTGAAAATAGAAGAGCGGGTAATCCAGAGCGCGCGCAATAGGCTTGGAAGGGGGATTCGATTCGCTTCTTAACCGCATGACTTTCTGCTAAATTCCTACAGGTTAACATAACCTTGTTCCCGTTAACTTCAGGGAGTTGTTCCATTAAGAGATCCTTATAGCCTGGAGATAGGTCCGTCATGGTTTTAATAAAGCTTTGCCAATATTCAACCACTTGGTCTGATGTTAATTCTTTATTTGTTGTCTCAATGGTCCAGTCGACATCGGCAATCGGCTTGAATGTGGCTAGCAATTTGCCAGTGAATAAGTCATAGACCGATGGTGGCAATGGGCGCTGGAATTGAAAATAGAAATGCCATTGTTTCTTTTCTTGGATGACAACTAGTTTTTTTAATGAGCTATCTTTAAAATGAGGTTCGATCAAGTCATGTGGGAACTGGATTTGTTCCAATAAATAATGCATTTTTTCTTGACCATTTACGCTCATAGGGACTCACCCTCTCTTCGGTGTTCTATTCGAAAATCGATGCTAAACAGAAGGAAACGCCCGGAAGACACCGACGTGTCTGGGCGTTTTCCATTCTAGGCATTGTACCATTGTTTGACGTAACTTACGATCTCATCACGTTGCAATTCTGACTGCTCACCAGTCGCTCGTTCCTTCACTTCGACTATGCCTTCTCCTGCGCGTTTTCCGACGGTAATGCGAACCGGAATTCCGAATAAATCACTATCGGCAAACTTGACGCCGGCGCGTTCTTTCCGATCATCATACAAGACGTCGATGCCTGATTCGAGAAGTGTATCATACAATTGATCCGCCAACTCTTTTTGTTCTTCTTTTTTTGGATTCAATGATAAAAGGTGAACCTGATACGGCGCAATGTTCGCAGGCCACGTAATGCCTCGATCATCGTGGTACTGTTCCACAATGGCAGCAAGAGTACGAGAGACGCCGATGCCGTATGATCCCATGATCATCGTTTTCGCTTTCCCTTGATCATTCAAGAACGTCGCGTTCATTCGCTCCGAGTAAAATTCGCCTAGCTTAAAGACGTGACCGACTTCGATTCCTCGGGCAAACTTGATGATTCCTTCGCCGTCTGGAGATGGATCTCCTTCTTCGATAAAGCGAAGATCTGCATACTCATGTACCTCAAAATCTCTTCCTGGAGTCACATTCGTAAAGTGAAAGCCTTCTTCATTGGCACCACAAGATACGTTGACCATCGCTTCGACAGCAAGATCTGCAACGACTTTGACGTCTTCACTCACCCCGACTGGTCCGATCGAACCGAAACCTGTTCCCATCACTTTCTTCGTATCTTCTTCTGAAGCTAGTTCCACGATGTCCGCATCGAATAGATTTTTCAGTTTCACATCATTCACTTCATGGTCCCCGCGAGTCGACACCAACACAAATTCTTCATCCACTTGGAAGAGAATCGATTTTAATCCTTGTTCAAGGTCATGACCTAAGAACTCCGCGACATCCTTCATCGTCTTCTGGTCAGGTGTAGCCACTTTCTCGATTTCTCTTGGTGCTTCCGTCGACTTTTCATAAGTTGTGACGACAGGTGCCATTTCAATATTAGCAGCATAGCGAGATGTATCTGAATAAGCGATGACATCTTCTCCGACTTCTGATAACACCATGAATTCGTGTGTGTCTTTTCCGCCCATAGCGCCAGAGTCTGCGATAACCGCACGGAAATTCAAGCCTAAGCGGCGAAACACATTTGAGTAAGCATCAAACATCTTTTGATACGTTTCATCTAAGCTCTCGTAGGATTCGTTGAAAGAATAAGCATCTTTCATTAAAAATTCACGACCACGCAAGAGTCCGAAGCGGGGACGTGCTTCATCACGGAATTTGTTTTGAATTTGGAATACCGTCAAAGGAAGCTGTTTGTAACTTTTCACTTCATGACGTACAAGGCTCGTAATGACTTCTTCATGTGTTGCACCTAGAGCGAACTCACGGTTATGTCGATCATGAAGTCGCATTAATTCAGAGCCGAACGTGTTCCAACGTCCCGTTTCCTTCCAAAGTTCGGACGGTTCAAGGGCCGGCATCATCATTTCATGAGCTCCGATTTTCTCCATTTCTTCCCGAACGACGTTTTCCACCTTATTTAAAACTCGGCGGCCAATCGGAAGGAAACTGTAAATCCCTGAAGCAATCTGACGTATGTAACCAGCCCGTACAAGCAACTGATGGCTTTGTATCTCAGCATCGGTTGGATTCTCTTTTAAAGTTGGAATAAGCATTTGACTTTGTTTCATCTCTTGCACCTCACTCTTTCTCTATTATTCAATCCATATCATTGGTAAGAAATATTCTTCTATCATTGTATCTAAAAATGCTTGATTTGGAAACGTCGACTTCCGCTCAGACCATCCTCTTTCTTTATTTCTACTTCTAGGAAAGTCCAGCTCTTACGTTTCAGCTTATCGATGGACTCCTATCGCATTATAGAGATGTGTTTTCAGAAAAGTAGAAATAAAAATAGCTGGAAGCCTTTGGTGAGCTGTTGTCTCACGAGGGCTTCCAGCTCATTCTTTTATAGAAACAGTCGTTGAATATCATTCCACGTTACGACAAGCATTAGCAACATAAGTAACGCAAAGCCGATAAAGTGAACGATTCCTTCTTTTTGCGGATCGATTGGCTTACCACGTATTCCCTCTAACCCAACGAAGATCAATCGACCTCCATCTAAAGCTGGTAATGGTAATAAGTTAACGATACCCAAGTTGATACTCAAAATAGACATCCACATCACGAAATTCGTGAGCCCTGTTTGAACCACCTGGTCCGTCGCATCATAGATGCCGACTGGTCCAGATAACATATCTAGTGAAAACTGACCTGTCACAAGTTTACCTAGATTCGTCAAGATCAGTGTTGTCCACTCATACGTCTGCGTGAAGCCAAACGTCAATTTTTTAGTAATCGAATCCTCAAAAGCTCTTGTAACACCGACTTGCCCAATCGTTTGGTCACGGTTTGTAACCGATGCCGGAGTCACTTCTATTTGTTCAGTACTTCCATTACGCTCCACGGTCAGCAGGATGCTTTCTTCTGGATGCTCTTGAACGATCATCGTAAATTCTTCCCATGTACTGACCGACTCACCATCTATCGAAACCACTTCATCCCCCACCATGAGTCCTGACTCATCGGCAGGTGAGTTTTCTTGAATTTCGCCTAGTTTCGCTTGATCAGATGGTACGCCTTGAACAAAGCCAAGAATCATAAATAAGATAATCGCTAGGACAAAGTTCATCATTGGCCCGGCAAATAATTGCATGGCACGTTGTGGAACAGACTTTGAAGCGAATTGACGATCATACGGGGCAATCTGTGTTTCTTTTTCGTCCATCACGAACATCGCTTTAGGATCGACTTCAAAGAACAACTTCTCTTCTTCATCTACTTCATAACCTTCGATGACGAGACGATGATCCAGGTCCGCACGCTCGACTTCAATGACGCGTGCATAGGGATGTTTAGATTTGTTATTCACAATGATCTTATTAACTTTGCCATCGTCATTGAACTCAAGACCAATGTGATGCCCAGCTTTCAATTCGATGATTTCAGGATCTTCCCCGGCCACTCTTACATATCCACCAATAGGCAATAGACGAATGGTGTATAGCGTTTCATTTCGCGTAAAAGCGAAGATTTTCGGTCCGAATCCGATCGCGAATTCTCTTGCGAGCATGCCCGCACGTTTGGCAAAAATGAGATGCCCCCACTCATGTACAAACACTAATAAACCGAACATGAGTATAAATGCAATCACAGTAGTCAAATGAAGCACCTTCCTTTTATTGAACTCTGTTTATTTTGTTCTCTTGTACGTTTGAACAGAAAAGAGATCTTCCTGTACATTCACAAAGCTGCATAACAAAGTTACGTATTAAGAATGGAAACGAACTCGTTCTCGTGTTTCCTTATCAATAGAAAGTATGGTTGACAAGTCCGGGTTATGAATCCTTTGGTGCTGTTCTAATGCTCGTTCGATCTTACTTTCGATTTCCAAGAACGAGATTTTACCCTCTAAGAACAGTTGAACAGCCTCTTCGTTCGCGGCATTGAGCACCGTTGTCATAGAACCACCCGCTCGACCAGCTTCATAAGCCATCCGAAGGCAAGGGAAGCGGACAGTATCCATCTTATCAAAATGCAATGTCGCAATTTCTTCTAATTCAAGCTGTTTTGTCATCGGCAAATCCAAGCGATTCGGGTACGTCAGCGCATATTGAATCGGAACTTTCATATCGGGTGTCCCTAGTTGGGCCATGACACTTCTATCCACGAATTCCACCATCGAGTGGATGACACTTTCTTTATGAAGAATAACATGAATTTGATCATAGGGTACATCAAAAAGCCAATGCGCCTCAATCACTTCTAACCCTTTATTCATCATAGAGGCCGAATCAATCGTGATCTTTGCGCCCATACTCCAGTTCGGGTGATTGAGCGCATCTTCTACAGTTACTCCAACCAGTTCTTCCCTGGACTTGTCTCTGAAGCTTCCGCCTGAAGCCGTAATGATCAGCTTATGAATATCCTGCTTACTTTCCCCATTTAACGATTGATAGATCGCTGAATGTTCACTGTCTACAGGCAAAAGATCGACACCGTATTTCTTCGCTTCTGACATGACTAGATGACCAGCTGTCACGAGTGTTTCTTTATTTGCAATCGCGATAACCTTCCTAGCTTGGATCGCTTTTAACGTAGCTGGAAGTCCGATACTTCCCATTACGGCATTGACGACCACATCTACATCATCGACAACACTGACTTCAATTAAACCATCCGCCCCAATAAGAATCGGTTGATCAATATGTTTAGCTAATTGATCTTTCGTTTCTTCATCTTGGACGACGACAAGACGCGGTTGAAATTCTCGAATGAGAGGCAAAGCTTTATCAACGTTTCTTCCAAAAGCCATCGCGTACAAGTTGAACTCTTCCGGGTGTAAACGAATGACATCCAGAGTCTGGATGCCAATCGACCCCGTCGCTCCTAGCAAGGCAATCTGCTTCATAATTGTCGAACTCCTTCCCCTACGGTGTAATAAAGTTAATCAAGTGGAGAATCGGCAGGATGAAAATCAAGCTGTCAAATCGATCAAGAACCCCACCGTGTCCAGGAAGTATTTTACCTGAGTCCTTTACAGCGTAATGACGCTTGAATGCCGATTCGACCAAGTCTCCGATTTGTCCCGCGATTGAAATCAGAATCGTCACAAGTAAAACGATCAGCATCGAATGGTCAAGAGGAGCTGTCAATTGAAATACGACGGCGACGATACAGGCGAGAATAATACCACCGACGGACCCTTCAATCGTTTTCTTAGGACTGATTTGCGGCCAAAGTTTATGCTTACCGAAAGCTCGTCCAAATACGTAAGCGCCTGTGTCTGTTGCCCAAACGACAAACAGAGCAAAGAACAAATACTCAAGACCTCCACTGCGTGTTTCGATTAAATAATTGAACCCCATACCGATATAAATGACAGATATCAATAAGAAGCCGGCATCGTCAAACGTGAATCGATTTTTTACAAGTACGGTGTAGCTCAATAAAATGAGGACCGCTAATAATGTGATCTCTGATTTAGTGATGAACTCTGTAAGATCTACATAGCCCTCCAAATCACTATACGGGAACATGAGCGCCCACATGAGAAGCAACCCGAGTCCTGAGGCAACGGAATACCTTGAAATTTTCTTCATTCTCACGAGCTCCAGGAGAGCAATACTTGCAATAACATATACAAATAATTTAAAGACCGTGCCTCCTAAGAAGACAATCGGTATAAAAATCAAAGCCGCTACAACGGCTGTAATAGTCCTTTGTTTCATTATACGTTCACACCTTATACTCCGCCATAACGACGTTTGCGATTTTGATAATCATAGAGAGCTTTCTCGAAATGGTTCTCCGTGAAATCTGGCCAGTACACTTCGGTGAACCAGAATTCTGCATAAGCAAGCTGCCATAGAAGGAAATTGCTTAAGCGCTGTTCCCCACTGGTCCGAATCAACAGATCCGGATCCATTAAATCGGACGTGTACAGCTCTGATGAGAATACATCTTCATCGATATCTGCATACGCAATTTCTCCACTCTCTACTTTGGATACAATTTGCTTGACTGCATTGACCATTTCAAATCGGCTTCCGTAATTCAGCGCGAAGTTTAAGATAAGCCCATCGTTATTTTTTGTACGCTCGATGGCTTCCTCTACAGCTTTCTTTGTATGAGGTGGCAGTACATCAAAGTCTCCAATGGTTTGAACCCGTACATTACGCTCAATGAGTTCAGGCAAATATGTATTTAAAAAGTCGACTGGTAGTTTCATTAAGAATTCGACTTCATTCTTAGGGCGCTTCCAGTTTTCTGTTGAGAATGCATACAACGTTAATACTTCAATGCCGATATCAGAAGCAAAACGGACAATCTTCTTAACGACACCCATTCCCTCTTTATGTCCAGCGATTCGGGGCATTCCTCTATTTTTTGCCCATCGTCCGTTTCCATCCATGATGATTGCCACATGTTTAGGAATTTGAGTTTGGTCAAGCCCTACTGGCTGGACGAAAGAATCTTTATTTTTAAGTTTTCTTGCAAATGGAAACTTGATTGGCATCTTTAATCCTCCAGTCCGTTTGTTCCATTCATTATATACTATTATCCTACACCATGCCGAAACGATTGAAAAGCGCAGGCACTATCATGACAAAGGTTACTGAACCGAAATCCTTATGCTTACGCACAAAAGAAAAGCCACGCTGCCAAACATCAACAGCGCGGCTTTATACACCTTATGGCATACAGAATGGAATCTTTACACTTCCATGATTTCTTGTTCTTTTGTTTTAGCAAGTTCATCGATTTTGTTTACGTTCTGATCGGTTACTTTTTGAACATCATCTTGGAAAGCACGAAGATCATCTTCAGTCATTTCGCCATCTTTTTCAAGCTTTTTCAGACGATCATTGGACTCGCGACGAATGTTACGAACTTGTACTTTCGCTTCTTCAGAATACTTCCCAACGACTTTAGCAAGGTCCTTACGACGTTCTTCTGTCAGTGCAGGAATATTGATGCGAACAATATTACCGTCACTAGATGGGGATAAGCCCAAATCCGCCTTTTGAATCGCTTTTTCTACTTCTGCAATAGCACTCTTGTCATATGGAGTAATGACAAGCAAGCGTGGTTCTGGTGCCGATACTTGTGCAAGCTGGTTTAAAGGTGTAGCAGCACCATAATAGTCGACATATACATTATCAAGAATCGATGGGTTCGCACGACCTGCTCTCACAGTCGCAAGTTGACGGGAGTAAGCTTGTACCGCTTGCTCCATTTGTTGTTTTGTCTCATTAATCACGGCTTCTGACATGATTATTTCCCCCTAACAATGGTTCCGATATTTTCGCCCATAACGGCTTTTTTAATATTACCTTCTTCTGTAATAGAGAATACCAGTAAATCGATGTCATTGTCCATACATAAAGACGATGCCGTTGAATCCATAACGCCTAAACCTTCGTTCAGCACGTCCATGTAAGAAAGTTCATCATATTTCTTGGCATCTTCATTTAATTTTGGATCATCGGTATATACGCCATCGACGTTGTTTTTAGCCATTAGAATAACATCCGCTTCGATTTCGGCTGCTCTTAAAGCAGCGGTTGTATCAGTAGAGAAATACGGGTTACCCGTTCCGGCGGCGAAGATTACCACGCGTTTCTTCTCCAGATGACGGATGGCTTTTCTACGTATATATGGCTCAGCGACTTGTCTCATTTCAATGGATGTTTGAACACGGGTTGGAATCCCCTGGTTCTCTAAACTATCTTGAAGTGCCAACGAGTTCATGACCGTTGCGAGCATGCCCATGTAATCAGCATTCGCTCGATCCATCCCCATTTCACTTCCAACTTTCCCGCGCCAGATGTTTCCACCACCGACAACAACGGCGATTTCTACACCGAGTTCAGCGACTTCTTTCACCTGACGAGAAACGGATTGAATAATGCTTGGTTCTAAACCGAAACCAGCCTGACCGCTAAGGGCCTCTCCGCTCAGTTTCAATACAATACGACGATAGCGAGCAGTAGTCATAGTTACCTCCCGTGTGGTTGCTATAGTTCTCTTATGGTGCTACCTCAAAGATATGTAGCAGTTTTGAAAAATAGGGAACACGACTGTGTCCCCTATGTGGTCCATTATTACTTTTTAACTTGGCTCATTACTTCGTCAGCAAAGTTTTCTTCGCGTTTTTCCATACCTTCGCCTACTTCAAAGCGATCGAATGAATTGATTTGTCCACCTTTAGCGGAAACAAATTGCTTCACTTTTTGGTCTGGGTCTTTAACGAAGTCTTGTTCAAGCAGGCAGATTTCTGCAAAGAACTTGTTCAGACGGCCTTCAACCATTTTTTCTACAATGTTTTCAGGCTTGCCTTCGTTCAACGCTTGTGTTTTAAGCATGTCGCGCTCTGCATTTGCTTCTTCTTCAGGGATCTGATCTTGAGATACATAACGAGGGTTAACCGCTGCAACGTGCATCGCTACGTCTTTAGCTGCTTGCTCATCAGTAGAACCTTCAAGAACAGTCAGCACTCCAATGTTACCACCCATGTGAAGGTAAGCACCGAATGCATCGTTATCTGTTTTCTCTTTAATAGAGAAACGACGTAGAGAGATTTTCTCTCCGATTTTAGCAATAACATCTGTGATGTAATCGCCAAGCTTCTGACCTTCACCATGAAGCGGCTGCTCTAGCGCCTCTTCAACGTCAGCTGGTTTTTGAGAAACAAGGTGAGTACCTAATTCTTTTAGTAGAGATTTGAAAGAATCGTTCTTTGTAACGAAGTCTGTTTCACAGTTCACTTCGAAAAGAACAGCTGTGTTGCCATCGATTTCGATTGCAGCAGCACCTTCAGCAGCGATACGATCTGCTTTCTTCTGAGCTTTAGAGATTCCTTTTTCGCGAAGCCATTCCATCGCTTTTTCCATATCTCCATCTGTTTCAGTTAGTGCTTTCTTACAATCCATCATACCAGCACCTGTTTTTTCACGAAGTTCTTTTACCATCTTAGCGTTTACAGCCATTTTGAAAGCCTCCTTAAGTAAATGAGCATATATTGAAGCTCGGAGGTCCGAGCTTGTCTTACAATTGAAGAACTGTTTACGCAGTCACTTCCGTTTTTCATTGTTTAACTTCAGCTCCTAGCGACTAGTGAAACTTCCTTCGCTTCTGTACGATAAGTCAACATCTGATTGCTACGCTCTCAGTGTTTCCTTTATCTCCTACAGCTTAGTCCAGTCCAAACGCCGCTAAACAGTCGCTTCTGTTTTTCTTTAAAAAAGGTGATAAAAGGTATACCCCCTTATCACCTTTGAATCCTTACTCAGCAGCTGTTTCTGCTTCAGCTTCTTCAGTTGTTTCTGTTTCTTCCCCTTGCTTCGCTTCAAGAACAGCGTCTGCCATTTTAGAAGTAAGCAATTTAACGGCACGGATGGCGTCGTCGTTTGCAGGGATTACATAGTCAATTTCGTCAGGATCGCAGTTTGTGTCCACGATTCCAACGACTGGAATGTTTAATTTGTGAGCTTCAGCAATCGCAATACGCTCTTTACGAGGGTCGATTACGAACATTGCAGATGGAAGGCTCTTCATTTCTTTAATTCCGCCTAGGAATTTAACAAGACGATCTTTTTCTTTCATCATATCAACGACTTCTTTTTTCGGAAGTACGTCAGTTGTACCGTCTTCTTCCATGCGCTCAATGTCTTTAAGACGGTTGATACGCTTACGGATTGTTTCGAAGTTTGTTAGTGTTCCACCCAACCAACGTTGGTTGATGTAGTACATGCCACAACGAGTTGCTTCGTCGCGCACTGTATCTTGAGCTTGTTTTTTCGTACCTACGAATAGGATGTTTCCACCGTCAGCTGCTACGTCTTTAACGTAGTTGAAAGCTTCGTCCACTTTCTTCACTGTTTTTTGTAGGTCGATGATGTAGATTCCGTTACGCTCTGTGAAGATGTATTTCTTCATCTTCGGGTTCCAGCGACGGGTTTGGTGTCCGAAATGAACACCAGCTTCTAATAGCTGTTTCATAGAAATTACAGACATGTTTTGTTCCTCCTGAATGGTTTTTTTTAGTATCCTCCGTCTTGATCATCTTTCTTTACCAACTCTCTTAAAGAGAGCAACCGACAAAGAAATCCAAAGACGTGTGTATTGACACCGAAAGTAAATATACCATAAGCACCATGTTCTATCAAGTTTATTTGCTAATTTTTTTGATGAAACTTTAGAAGAAGCTCGATTTCTGTCTTACCTCGATCTAAACGTTTAGCGATTTCATCTAAAGAATAGCCATTCTTTCTTAATTCTAGAATTTGCGACTGGACGGAGGGTTGATACGTTGTAGCCTTCTCCTCAGGCAAAGGTGGCTGGTAGACTTCCCTATTTTGCGGTTCTGACTGTTTAGCGACTGGTGGCTTATCTTGTTCAACCTTTGTTTCAGCTTTCCGATGAGGCTCCATTTGGTGATTGTCCCCTCTCACCCATTCACCCATTCGGTTGTTCTCTTCTTTAATTTCCATTAGATATGACGAGAACATGCCCTCGATTTCACTGGCAATCTCTTTCTGACGCAGTTCCAGTTCTTCGGTTTTTTTGATTCTAGTGCTCAGGATGAACAAACCGATAAGTAAAATGCCATCAAGGATAAAGCTTATGATTAATAAAAAAATCGTCATTCATTGTCACCCACTGTAATCGACCCGCTTTCCTAAAAAAGGATGGTCGATTGTTTCTTCTTTTACGTTCGCCCCCTTCTCACTTAGTGAAGGCGTTTGTGAAGGGCCCTCATCATTCACAAGAGCATCTTCCACGTTTTCTGAATTCATGACGGATACCCGCTTCTTCCTGTCTAACTGTTCCTGCTTCTGACTGACAAAATGTTGCAAGGTAGGATTGCGTTGTGCGATCTGCTCTTGAAGTTTACCTGCATCCTGAACTCTGGGAAGGGCGACTTGCATCTCTACAGATTTCCAACTCATCCATACACTTCCTTTACAGTTATTGTATGTCGTCTTGTATTGGTATCAAACAGCGATGGAGGCAGGCTCAGGCTCAGATCCTCTGCCGTTATGACTCAATGGACCGCAAGAGGATCTCACCTTGAGAAAGAAACGCATAGATTTGTCTATATTCACTACGAACCTGGTGTTGATATTTTCCAAACCCTAAATGAACCTGACCGTATAACTTTCCATTCACTTGAACCCTTGCTTCAGTCAAGTTACCGATCGTTACATTCATATTTTCCAAGGTTTCTTTCAGCTCATCTGTTTCTTTTTCGACAGCAGCTAGAGAATTGCGTTGCCGCAACTTAGTAATCCGTTCTTTGGCTGATAGTTCACCACTCGTACGCTCTTTTTCTTCTAACTTTTGACCAATCAACTCTAACTTCGTTTGATCCTCTTGCTTCGCTTTTAACAAGAGATTATATTTAGAACGTTTCTCTTCTACTTTCTTATTCACACCCAAATAAAGTCCTGTAGGGGTGTTCATCCTATTGCCGATGTCTTTCGCTTCGATGTGTACCCCAGCAGATATCGTACCACCAATAATATGTCCACGTTGGCAATACACGCTTCGATGAGCTACACAATCACTGTGTAAAATGGAGTACTCGACAAATAAATCTTGTCCTGCTTCTACGGTAGCCTGATTAATATAGCCGACACGGATATCTTGCCCGGCCTCGATCACTGCTTTTCCAAGTCCTGCAATTCCTTCTGAAATATGAACGGATCCTCCGGCTGTAATTGTAGCACCCTCTACCATCCCATAAATGGTGACATCACCTTGGGCAAAGACACGAAAGCCGGTTGGGACATTCCCATTGATCATAATCGAACCAACGAAATCAAGGTTGCCAGTTCGTAAATCAAGGTCCCCGTTCACTTCAAATAAGGGTTGGACTTGTAACGAACGTTCATCTGAGCTTAACTGACCATCGATACTGGAATAAAAGGCATCATCTGATCGCTTAAAGGTCGTATTTTTCCCTGCCCTTAATTGAGCTGGTTTCCCTGGTTTAGGAGCGATTTCCTCTCCATACACATTTGTCCCAGGTTTGCCGTTTGTAGGGGGTTCGATCGCCGCTATCCGTTCACCTTCTTGAACAGAGGGTATCGCAATGATGTCTCTGAAACTCGCTTTTTCATGCTCATCAATTTCAAAGTTCACTTCTTTATCAAAAATGACTTTTCCGTCCTTGCCATGAACGGGCTGCTTTCCAACCGCAATGAGTAATGGGTATTCGACTGATCCATCGTCACTTGCGATGCGGCCGATCTCTTCATGAAGAACACCGAATGTCACTTTTCTCTCTTCCAAAAAAGAAAGAAGGTCTGCCTCAGTCGATTCTTCAATCGGGTCCAGGAGATCAACATAAGCTTCCAATCCATCACCGGAGACGGACACTTTCAATTTGTTTTGAAGTTCCATGTTCCTGTCTCCTCCTTGGAATACTAGGACTCAATGATGTCTTTTAACGCATGTTTCAGTTTAAAAATGGCTTTGGCATGGATTTGTGAAATTCTGGATGTCGTTAATTCCATAATCTGACCAATTTCAGTCAACGTCAGCTCTTCGTGATAGAATAAGCTGATCACCATTTGTTCTTTATCATTCAGTCCTTGTATTTGTTGGGATAGTTCTTCATAGTTTTCTGTTTGTATAATGGATTCTGATGGTGTAATCGTCTGATGGTCAGGAATCGAGTAGCCGATGCCTTCTTTATGGTCATCTTTACCATCTTTCGGTTTCTCTTCCATGGATAATACATTTGCAAATAAGGAATCTTTGATTGTTTCCTCTACATCACTTGCCTGCAAACCGAGGTCATTTGCGATTTCTTCAGAAGTTGCTGGACGCTGCAGCTTTTGCTCTAAGCGCTCGGCTGCTTGTTCGATTTTCTTCGTTTTATCTCGAACCGACCTGGGAAGCCAATCCTCTTTCCGCAGACCGTCCATGATCGATCCGCGTATACGAAATGATGCATACGTGTCGAATTTCAGATCTCTTTGACGATCGAACTTCTTAAGTGCATCATACAGTCCGAACATCCCCAAGCTTCTGACATCGTCTTTGCTTACGCTTTTCGGTAAATGGGCTGAGATTCTCTGGACATGATAGCTTACGAGATAGTCATACTTTTGAACGAGCTGGTTCGCAGCGTCATCATCTTGATGGGTTGTCCATAAATCCCATAATTGTTGTTCCTGAGGAGACAAACAGCTTGCCATCGTAATCCCCCTCGCTCTTTCTAGTCATTAGTAGTAGTCTTAGCCTCTTCTTCACTTAATAGAGATCGAATCATTTCGGACGTTTGTTTCGCCGTTGCTTCTGGCAATTCCCCTGACCCTTTTACCTCACCCGATTCGCTCGTTTGTCTTTCATGTTCGTTCCCATCCATGTCCACAGCTTCTTTCTCTTTATCCTCACTGATGAGTTCCCATAGCAAGCGGAACACAAAAGCAACGATGAAAAATAGAAAGAAGCCGATTGTTCCACGAATGATCGACGTTTGCCAGACATTCGCCGTCAAAGAAAATAGAAACATGAACAAAAACCCGAAAACTGCGAACAAAAGATTAAATAGGACGCTTCCAGCCATTAAATCGTCACCTCTCCATGATTCACTTTCCGTATGTGAAGGCGCGAGGTTTCAGGGTCGAATACAATGGTTCGCCCACTTTTCCCTCCAACATCTTCGGATATAATCGGGATACGGTAGTGTAGCAACTTCTTTTTCACCGCTTCTACATTGCGAGGTCCTATGCGCATCAAATCACTCTCTGACTTAAAATGAAACATCTGTGCACCTCCGGCGAGTTTTGACTTGAGCCGGAACTTAGAAGCCCCCGCTTCGATCAACATCCCGAGCAAATCATCCATCGCTGTGTCAGCATATTTGAATCGATTAATTCTCCCTTGTTTCGCCATCGTTGAATCTGGAAGCATCACATGAGCCATTCCGGCAACCCGTTTCACTTCATCATAAAGGATCACCCCGACGCAAGAACCTAAGCCAGACGTACGGATTTTATCAGGAGCAGATCCGATTTTGACATCGGCTATCCCTACTTTAATCAACCGGAGCACCTCACTCATAGCTCGATACTCCTAAGGACTTGAATAAAGGTAAGTACGACTGCGGGTCTGGGAATAAGAAGAAGTGCCCTTCAATCGGAGCGGACTTGTCATCACTGCAGTCTGTAAGTGATGTTTCAATGACGATGGCTTGATCGCTCACTTGTGAAAGTTCAATTAAACCGAAACTCAAAATTGCTCCTACCATGTCAAGCGACAATGAAGGGACAGATGGATAGATATCCAAATTGGTGAAATCAGATAAAGCAGTCAAATAGGAACCAGATAGAATATTGCCGAGCTCCTGCAATGCTGAAATAGCAAGCTCGTCGGATCCATCGTAGATTGACGAGGGAATACCTGTCATTTGGCTAATAAATAGCTCAGCTTGTTCTGGAGAAAGGATGAAGAATATGCTTCCGGGCGCCTCTCCTTCAATACGAAGAAAAACACTGACAACCTCATTTTCTGCTCCACCGGCAAGTTCCATGACTTCATCAAACTCGACAAGACGGACTGCAGGCACATGCATATCCACTTTTCGATCCAATAATTTAGATAGAGAAGTGGCAGCATGGGCTGCTCCGATGTTTCCGATCTCTTTCAATACATCTAGATGAATTGCTGTCAGGCGTTCTTCAAAGCTCATCCGATTTACACATCAATTTCTTGGAGTTGTTTGATATCGTCACTCGACAGCACTTTAGACATGTTCAGAAGGATGAATAATCGATGGTCCATCCTCACAACCCCTTGAATGTACTCTGCTTCGAGCGTTCCTACGACTTCTGGTGGTGGTTCAATTTGATCCTCATAAATATCAAGTACATCATTTGCGGCATCGACAATCAATCCGACTGCCATACCATCGATTGTTACGGTAATGATACGCGTCTGTTCCGTCTCTTCCATATGCTCAAGCCCAAAGCGCTCTCTAAGATCGATGATCGGTGTTACGACCCCTCTTAGATTGATGACACCTTTCACGAAGGCCGCTGTTCGAGGGACTCGAGTAATCGGCATCATACGCTCAATCGAACCTACAGCATCGACTGGAATTGTGTACTCTTCATCTTGCAATTGAAAAACAATCACTTTGACTAAGGTTTTGCTATCTTGCGTCATCTGAACCACTCCTTTTTATTTGCTTGTATGGTAGTCACCTTCTATTCTGATCCCCATCAAAATAACAAGATGGCCTCCTCACTCCGCATGTTGCACTATTTAATCAGGGCATTGCTATCAAGAATTAAAGCTACTTGTCCATCACCTAGAATCGTAGCCCCCGAAATGGCAAACACACCTGATAAATAGTCCCCTAAAGATTTCAATACAACTTCTTGTTGACCTATGAAGGAATCAACGACTAGTCCAGCCATCTTATCTCCTTTTCGAACGATGACAAGAGAGTAATACTCATCTCCTTCGATCGTCTCTGGAACTTCAAAGATATCTTTTAGGAACACAAGCGGAACCACTTTTCCTCTGAAATCAATCACTTTTTTATTGTGCGCGTGCATGATGTCCTCTTTCTTCACAATCGCCGTTTCAATGATCGACGAGAGAGGAACAGCGTATTTCTCTTCTTGAACTTCAACTAACATGACGGAAATAATCGACAACGTCAGAGGTAGTTGAATGGAAAAGACGCTTCCTTGGTCAAGGGCTGAATCAATGGTGATGTTACCGCCTAAAGATTCAATAGTATTTTTCACTACATCCAGCCCGACCCCACGACCAGATACGTCTGAAATCGTATCGGCGGTCGAGAATCCACTCGCCATGATCAATTCGAATACTTGTTTATCATTCATGTTCATGGCTTGTTCTTCCGTCACGACGCCATTTCCTACAGCTTTTTGAATCACTTTATCACGGTTGATGCCACCGCCATCGTCACTTATTTCAATAAACACGTGGTTCCCACTGTGGTAGGCTTTCAGCTCTAATTTTCCAGTCTCCGGTTTCCCTTTAGCTACGCGGTCTTCTGGACTCTCCACGCCGTGGTCAAGCGCGTTGCGAATAAGGTGGACAAGAGGGTCACCGATTTCATCAATGACTGTTCGATCTAGCTCTGTTTCGGCACCTACAATTTGAAGGTCGATCTTCTTATTTAAATCCCTCGACAGTTGACGAACCATACGTGGGAATCGATTGAACACTTGTTCGATCGGGACCATACGCATGTTTAGGATAATGCTTTGCAAGTCACCTGAAATACGACTCATCCGCTCTACAGTTTCTTGAAGTTCATTATGATTCAAATCGTTCGAGATCTGCTCCAAGCGCCCACGATCAATGACAAGCTCCTCGAACAAGTTCATCAATACATCCAAGCGGTCGATATTGATTCGAATCGTTTTATTTCCCACTTGCTTCGTTTGAGCTTCCTCTTGCTTTTGAGACTCCTCTTTTTTCGGTTCAGCTTTTGTTGCAACAGCCGATGGAGATTCTTGAGTTTGCTCTGGCGTGGATTCTGGAACTTCAGAATGCTGCGTTACCGTTTCTTTCTGAGTTTCTGTATAAAGGGAAATAGAGAACGGTTTGGCGGTTACACTTTCGATTTCTGACACTTTATTGATTTTCGCTTCAATTTCTTCTTTGTCTGCCTGAGTGATATACAGAACCGTGAAGCTTGTCTCGAACTCTTCGTTTTCTAATTGTTCGACCGTAGGTTCAGACTTCACCACTTCTCCTAATTGTTCAAGCACTTCAAACACCATATACACGCGTGCCGCTTTCAACATGCAGTCATCTCGCAAGGACACAACAACCTCGAAATTGTTTAATTGCTGATCAGCCGATTGTTCTAAAACCGTTAAGGTAAACTCATCTACTTCCATCGTAGACTTCTCACTATGTATCTCTTTTTCCGGTACCTGCTCTACGCTCGATTCCGGTTTTATCGGTTCACCGGTTTCAATGGAGTGGAGTTTGGCTACGACCTTTTCCACATTCCTTTCACCTGAACCCCCCTCAGCAATATCGACAACCATGGCTTCAAGGTCATCGACCGAGTCAAAAACGACGTCTAGCATATTTCCATCTACGAGAATCTTTTCATTTCGTACACCATCTAGAACATTCTCCATCTGGTGCGTCAAACTCGCTAAGTCTTGATAGCCCATCGTTGCAGCCATACCTTTCAGCGTATGGGCAGAGCGGAAGATCTCGTTGACAATGGCTAAGTCTCGAGGGTTTTGTTCCAGCTTCAATAAATGGTCGTTTATGGCTTGTAAATGCTCTTTACTTTCATCAATAAAGACTTCTAAATAAGGATTGGTTTCCATGTTTATTTGTTCCCCCTCTAATTTCCAAGTACTTGGACAAGGCGTTGACTAATTTCAGACACTGGTGTAATTTCATCGGCGAGTCCGGATTTGATAACGGCTTTGGGCATTCCAAACACAACACATGATTCCTCTGCTTCCGCAATCGTGTATGTATGGGGCTTTTTCTCTTTCAACGTGACAAGACCTTCCGTCCCATCCGCCCCCATTCCGGTCATCACAACGGACAAAACACTAATATCGTCTACGTGTGCGAGTGAAGAAAACAAGCGGTTCACGGATGGACGGTGCCCGAAAATGGGCTCTGTTTCGTCCAGCTGAATGAAAAGTTCACCTTCTCGCCTCACGACCGTCATATGCTCTCCACCCGGGGCGATGTACACGCAACCATTTTGCAATAATTCCCCATGTACGGCTTCTTTAACAAGAACGGCTGCTTGTTTATTCAAGCGCTCAGCTAACGACCGGGTAAAGCCCTTCGGCATATGTTGAACAATGACAACAGGTGCACGGAGCGTCTTTGGAAGGTTTGTGACCACACGGTCCAATGCCCGCGGCCCGCCAGTCGATGTCCCGATTGCAACGACAGGCGTTTGGGTCAAAGACGCTTTCCGCTTTGCTAATTTTATGACAGGAGGATCATTTGCTATTTCTTTGCTTTTTGAAATCCGCGCTCGACTGGCAACCAGTACCTTTTTTACCACCTGATCTTCAACCTTCTCCATATCTAATGATATCGGCCCAGATGGCTTCTGTATGAAGTCGACAGCTCCAAGTGTCATGGCTCTGATTGTACTTTCGGCTCCTTGTTTGGTCAGGCTGGAAACCATGACGACTGGAACTGGGGTTTGATTCATGATCATTTGCAACGCCTCAAGCCCGTCCATTTGTGGCATTTCGACATCCATCGTGACGACATCTGGTTTCCATTCCTTCACTCGCTTTAGAGCATCTTGACCATTTCTTGCGGTTCCAATGACCTCTATCCGGTGGTCTCTTGTTAAAATATCTGTTAAGATTTTGCGCATAAATGCTGAATCATCAACGATTAATACCTTAATTTTTTCCATGGTCATGACCTCTCAAATACGAATCGTTTCAATTTTGATAGAAAGGATGAGTCTTCAACTAATCCTTCTATCCCTTCTTGCTGAGATAAATAATCTCTTACGACGATCTCCATCGATTTACTCGCCTTACTTGTCGGATGTGCCAATACAAAGGGTTCTTGACGGTTGACCGATTTCAAAACGGCACGATCATCTGGAATTACCCCTAATGGAGTGACTTGTTTATCTAAAAAACGCTCGACAACCATATGTAAACGCGTGAACGATGAATCTCTTTGTTCCTTTAGAGAACGATTGACGAGCACAGAAATAGGTAGGGTATTCTCTCTTCTGACAAGGTGTTTAATCATCGCATAAGCATCGGTAATGGATGTAGGTTCTGGAGTGGTAACGACAATGGCTTCATCCGCAGCCGTTATAAAATGAAGACTATCATTCGTCGCTCCTGCCCCCATATCGAACAAAATGAAATCATAAGATGCGATTAGGCTGTCAAATTGAGATTGAAAGTATTTAAACTTCTCTTCATCCAACTGAAAAATGTTAGTTAGACCAGATCCCCCTGCAATATAAGACAGGTTCTTTGGTCCTGATTCAATAATATCATGGATAGTTCGGCCATGGTTGAAAAGGTCGACAAAAGAATAGGTTGGAGAAACACCTAATAGAATATCAATATTCCCCATTCCTATGTCCATATCGATAATTAGGACGCGCTTCTGCTTTTCTATTAACTTCAATGCAAAATTGATGGTGAAATTCGACTTCCCGACTCCCCCTTTGCCACTGGCAATCGCGATCGTCCTCGCCCTTGTCTGTGAGTGCGTTTGTTTCAGACGATTACGCAAGCGTTCGGCTTGATCACTCATAAACGAATCCCCCCCACAACTTGGCGGGACAATCGCATAGGTGTCGCTTCGATAATATCATCCGGGACATCTTGACCATTTGTTAAATAGGCAATGCCGACCTCATGATGAATCACCATATTCAGAGCGCTACCAAAGCTTGATGTTTCGTCCATTTTCGTGAAGATGAGTTGTTGGATCGGAAGATGTTGAAATTGTTCATAAATATCATTCATATCTTTGTACTTACTTGTAAGAGATAGAACAAGGTACGTGTCGGTGTCTTGACTGAAGTCGATCAATTCATCCAACTCTTCTACATAAGACGGATCTCTGAAGTTACGGCCAGCTGTATCCACAAGCACGAGATCGTAGTCTTTAAACTTTTCACGAGCTGCGGCGTAATCTTCCATGTTGTAGGCAACTTCAAGTGGAAGGTCCAGAATACCGGCGTATGTTTTTAATTGGTCGATCGCAGCAATTCGGTACGTGTCGGTTGTAATAAGAGCGACATTCCATTGCTTATTCAGTGTCGCATCAGCTGCCAATTTTGCCACTGTCGTTGTTTTCCCTACGCCGGTCGGGCCTACAAGGTGCACAAAACGTTTTTGTGACTCCTTCTTACCAAAAGGAAGATGTTTCAGTTGCTCATAAACATGGCGAACGAGGAGGTCCCCTGAAGGGTGGGGATCACCTTCTGCTGCAGCTATAGTGTTTAACCACTGCTTCGCTAGCTCTTCATCTACTTCCTGGTCCAATAGTTGTTCAAATAGATCTCCGTAACCTTCTGGTATACGGTCTTCCTCATGTTTCCGGACCATAGCTTTCAGTGACTGTAATTCTTTCATGATTTCAGAGTTTGCTTGATCATGAACTTTCGGTAGGACCGTCTCTTGACTTTTAGGCTTCGTGTTTTTCTTCACTTGCGGTTGACTTTGAACCGGTTCAACTGCAGCAATCACTTCCGTTTGAGTCTTCTTGAACATGCCCATAAAACCGCCGACTTTAACGACTTTGGAATTCAAAATCACGGCATTCGGACCTAATTCTTTTTTTACTTTTTTCATCACTTCAGGCATAGAGGCTGCCTGGAACTTCTTTACCTTCATGCAACATTCACCACCCCTACACTTTGGACTTCTGCAGTTGGCTCAAGTTCATTGTAGGACAGAACCACGACTTGAGGTAAGAATCGATCTAACAATTGTTTCATGTACATACGGACGGCTGGAGAACAAAGTAAAATCGCAGTTTCTTCTTGTAACGACATTTGTTCTACTTGTTCAGCTACCGCACTAATGATTGTCTGTTGTGCTTCTGGATCTAGCGCGAGGTAACTACCATGTTCGGTTTGCTGGATATGCTCAGCAATAAGTTTTTCAACTTTCCCTGCAACAGTAATCACTTTCACGCTTTGATCTTCCTTCATATATTGATTCGTAATTTGTGCGGCAAGCGATTGTCTTGCGTATTCAGCTAGTAATTCTGTATCATTGGTCATCTTCCCGAAGTCAGCGAGTGTTTCAAAAATAACCGGCATGTTTTTGACCGATACATTCTCTCGTAATAATTTCGCAAGAACCTTCTGTACGTCTCCGATTGAAAGTGGGTCCGGCGTTACTTCATCAACTAAGATCGGGTACGATTCTTTCAAATGGTCGATCAATTGCTGGGTTTCCTGTCGACCGAGCAACGCATGTGCATGTTGCTTGATGACTTCGGTTATATGCGTCGATACAACAGAAGGTGGATCCACAACGGTATAACCGGACAGTTCAGCTTCATCCTTCTGATCTTCAGCAATCCATTTCGCTGGTAATCCGAATGCCGGTTCTTTCGTTTCGATGCCATCAATAATGTCGTCATCATCACCTGGACTCATCGCCAAGTAATGATCGAGGAGCAATTCACCCCGTGCGACTTGATTGCCTTTCACCTTCAACCTGTATTCATTTGGGCTGAGCTGGATATTGTCTCGAATCCGGACGACCGGAATGACGATACCAAGTTCGATGGCAAGCTGCCGTCTAATCATGACGATACGGTCGAGCAAGTCGCCCCCCTGGTTCGTATCGGCTATTGGAATCAATGCATACCCAAACTCAAATTCAATTGGATCCATCGAAATGAGATTGACCACATTTTCTGGTGATTTCATTTGGTCACCCTCTGCTTCATCAAGCTCTTCCGGCTCCTCTTCGACTTCTTCCTCACTTTGTCTTGTAAGCCAGTAGCCACCAAACACAAGAACTGCTGCAATCAGTGTCGTCAGGAAAAATGGTATCGGCGTTAACCCAAGCAAGAAAATCGTTGCACCAGCAATGTATAAAAGTTTAGGATAACGAAGCAATTGCGCCGTTACATCCGTACCTAAATTACCTTCTGAAGCGACTCGAGTAACCACAATCCCTGTAGCGGTCGAGATCAAGAGCGCTGGAATTTGACTGACCAGTCCGTCTCCGACGGTTAAACGCATATAGGTATCAATCGCCTCCCCAAAGGACATCTCCATTTGGACCATCCCGATAATCAGTCCGAAGATGATGTTGATCAGAACAATGATGATTCCTGCGATGGCGTCTCCTTTAACGAATTTACTCGCACCATCCATCGCCCCGTAGAAATCGGCCTCGTTCTCAATCTTCTTTCTACGATCTTTAGCTTGTTGTTCATTGATCATGCCGGCGTTCAAGTCTGCATCGATACTCATTTGCTTACCTGGCATGGCGTCCAAGGTGAAACGCGCAGCAACCTCTGATACCCGCTCGGCACCTTTTGTAATAACAAGAAACTGTATGATCACTAAAATAATGAAGACGACGAAACCGACGAGGGGGTTTCCTCCGATAACAAAGGTACCGAACGTCGCGATCACGCCACCTGCTTCCGCCTCTGATAGAATCGACCGAGTCGTCGAAACGTTCAGACCCAAGCGGAATAATGTGAGTAGAAGCAAGAGTGTCGGAAATACGGCGAATTTGAGCGCCTCATCCATATTCATCGATACTAAAATGACAATAAGAGCTAACGTAATGTTAATGAGGATAAAAAAACTAAGGAGCCACCCAGGTAATGGGATGACGAGCATGACAATTATTAAAATAACGCCGATAATTACGGATAAATCTCTTGCTGACATAGGGGTCACTCCTTTTTGTTACATTTTTTTCTCTAAGCGGTACACGTAAGCTAGAATTTCTGCAACCGCCTTATAAAACTCCTCATTGATTGGTTGGTCTAATTCACTGTCGCTATAAAGCGCACGTGCAAGAGGACGATTTTCGACCTGCATCACATCGTTTGCTTTCGCGATTTCCTTGATTTTCTGAGCGACAAAATCGACACCTTTTGCAACGACAATTGGTGCGTCTGAACGATCTTCGTCGTATTTAACAGCAATCGCATAGTGCGTTGGGTTCGTGATGACGACATCCGCTTCCGGTACCTCACTCATCATTCGTGCTGATGACATTTGCCGCTGCTTTTCTTTGATTTTTGCTTTGATTTGAGGGTCACCCTCGATATTCTTATGTTCATCTTTAATGTCCTTTTTCGACATCCGTATGTTTTTCTCATGATCATAGCGTTGATATGTATAGTCGAGCACAGATAAAACCAAGAGTGCAAGTGCTGATGCAAGCCCCATGATAATCGTCGTATTGCCAAAAAACGCTAAGGCTGCCTCGACCGACTTCTGGGATGCATTCATCATATGGTCTTTATTCCACCAAATAATAGAGAACGTGATGACACCGACCATGGAGATCTTTAATAACGATTTGACTAGTTCGACGAGGGCCCTTGCCGAGAAGATTTTCTTAGCCCCTTGAATAGGATCTAACTTCTTCAAATCCATTTTTAAAGGCTCACCAGTAAACATGATCCCCACTTGTAGCAGGTTCGATGCTACACCAGCGACAATGGCAATACCGAAGATCGGCGCAATCACTTTGCTGATTTCCCACGTCATTTCAACAAACACCATGTGGACTTGATTTTCGGTTAAATCCCAAAGCATGTATTCCTGAAACGCGTGTTCATACATCCCTGTCATGGTTGACTTCATGGAAGGTCCAAGCAAAAACAGGGCTCCGAAAACTAATATGAGAAGGAAGCCAGTATTGACATCCTGACTTTTCGGAACTTGTCCTTTTTTTCTCGTATCTTCCCTTTTCTTAGGTGTCGCTTCTTCTGTTTTTTCATCTGCAGCAAAATACTGGAGATCTAATTTTAGAAACTCCATAGCATCAGCCTCCAAGGATCTGCATGAACCCACGCATCGTTGTCAGCATGGTTTCGAATAAATTTCTGATCAACATGACATAAAAGACCATCGCAATCACTAAAACGGACAAACCGACGAAGATCTTCAGTGGTAGACCAACAACAAAAACATTCAGTTGCGGTACCGTTCGGGCAATGATTCCAAGGGCAATATCGACCAAGAACAAGCATCCGACAATCGGAATCGCCATCAAAAAAGCGATGATAAACATCTGGTTGAAGGAATCAATGATAAAGTAAATCCATCCTTCATCCTGTAGAGGAAGGAAATGATCAATCGGAATAAGTTCATAACTATAAAACACACCGTCAATCATTAAATGATGACCATTTACCGCCAAAATAAATAGTAGCGTAATCATGTACAAATACTGTCCAATCAACGGACTTTGTGCACCCGTTTGAGGGTCGATGACGTTCGCAATGGCGAAACCCATCTGGAAATCAATAAATCCACCAGCAATCTGAATCGCCCCGAGAATGATATAAGCGAGCAATCCAACCGCAATCCCCACCGCCGCTTCTTTAAATAAAAGCATCAGATAGTTCGAGTCGACCGAAATTTCCGGCATAGGAATCGTAAAATACATAATTAGTGCCAAAAAAAAGCTGAAACCGACTTTATGTTTCGTCGGAACATTCCGATATGAAAACACAGGGAGTGTTACAAAAAATGACGTAACCCTTATAAACACAAGTAAAAATCCTGGTAACTGGTTGAAGTTAATCGACTCAAGCATCGATTATCCTACCAGGACGTTTAAGTTATTAAAGACATTGGCCGCAAACTGGACCATATTTGATAACATCCATGGACCAAAAAAGACCATTCCGATCATAACGGCTACAATCTTCGGAATGAACGCTAACGTCTGTTCCTGTATCTGAGTTGTGGCTTGAAAGATACTGACAAGCAACCCAACAGCCAAAGCCAAAATCAACAATGGGCCTGAAACCATCAGTACAGTATAAATACCTTCTTTGGCAAACTCGATGACCATTTGACTATTCACTACGGTGACCTCCTACACTAAAACCCTTCTAATAAAGATTTAGAGATTAAATACCATCCATCAACAAGGACGAATAACAAAATCTTAAACGGCAATGAAATCATGACAGGTGGTAACATCATCATTCCCATGGACATTAAGACACTCGCGACAGCCATATCAATGACGAGGAACGGAACGAAAATCATGAAACCCATCTGAAACGCCGTCTTTAATTCACTGATAGCAAAGGCTGGGACGAGCGTGGTCAAAGGGACATCCTGAATCGTTTCCGGACGTTCCATCTCCGTATAGCTCATGAATAACTCCAAATCTTTTTGCCGCGTATGTTTTCCCATAAAGTCTTTCATCGGAATACTCGCTTCTTCATAGGCTTCGTCTAAGGTAATTTCCTCATTAAATAAGGGCGTCAAAGCTTGCTCATTGACTTCTTGAAACGTTGGTGCCATCACAAAGAACGTGAGGAACAACGCAATACCGATCAGCACTTGGTTTGGGGGCATCGACTGTGTCGCGAGTGACGTTCTCACGAATGACAAGACAATGATGATGCGTGCAAAACTCGTCATTAAGATCAAAATCCCTGGGGCAATCGACAAGACGGTTAATAATAGAAGCAAGCGGACAGAAGTGGAGACACTTTCAGGATCAGAATTAGAAAATATGTCAATAAACTCATTCATGATGACGATCCTCCTGCTTCTTCCTTGCTTCCTTAGATTTCTCTCTCATGTCGTTAAGCTGATTTTCAAACAGTTGCTGAAATTGAATGGTCGATGACTGTGATGTGTCTGCTTTTGTTCGCTTCAACTTACTCATCCAATCCGGGGTCATCGATGGTTTCTGCTGGTTATCCTCTCGATTGACGAGAGACGTCTTCGTCTTTTCATCCGTGACTTCCGTAACCATCTGCACGGTGTCGCCTACCCCTAAGATAAACACTTGTTCACCGACTCGTACCGCTTGAATGGATTTGTTTGGTGCCAAGTTCATGCCACCTAGGTTTTCCATCGTCCGGTTTCGACTGAACAGCTTGTTTTTTTGGTTAAAGAATTTCAATAAACCATAAATCATACCCAGCACAAGCAGTAACACTAAGATTAGTTTCACTATCGTCCCTGCTATTGATGGCTCAGAATCTGAAGCATCCGTTGTTCCCTCCCCAGCAGGAGACTCCGACTCTGTCGAATCACCTGCTGGGTTGTCTGTACACCCTTCCATTGACGGATTCTCTGTGCATTCGAACACCGTCGGAGAAGCATGGGTGACAAAAGGGAATAAAGAAAACATAATCATGAATACTAGGATCATTCTCGTTGTGTGAATCATAGGAAAACCTCTTTAACTTAATGCTTTTTGAATAGCCTCGATAACACGGTCTGCCTGGAATGGCTTCACAATAAAGTCTTTTGCTCCAGCCTGGATTGCATCTACGACCATCGCTTGCTGCCCCATAGCGGAACACATAATGACTTTTGCATTTGGGTTCTCTGACTTGATTTCCTTCAATGCTGCGATCCCGTCCATCTCAGGCATCGTAATGTCCATCGTGACAAGATCGGGTTGTTGCTCTTTATACAGTTCCACCGCTTTCTTACCGTCTTCTGCTTCCCCTGCAATCTCATACCCGTTCTTCGTCAAAATATCTTTTACCATCATTCTCATAAATGCCGCGTCGTCTACAATTAAAATACGTTCTGCCATTTGTGTTGCCTCCCCTATCGTAATTTACTCAATCGGTCCTTAGGACTTAAGATATCTGTTACTCGTACACCGAAGTTCTCATCAATGACGACAACTTCTCCTTTAGCCATCAATTTCTCATTCACATGAATGTCAACCGGTTCTCCTGCCAGCTTGTCTAGCTCAATGACAGAGCCAGCGGAAAGTTCTAGGATTTCTTTGATTGTACGCTTTGTACGTCCAAGTTCTACTGTCACTTTTAATGGAATATCCATGAGCATATCTAAATTCCTGTGCTCATTGTTGCTCAGTTGTACTTGCTCGAAGTTCTGAAACTGAGCAGATTGAATATCCGCATCGTTCACCCCTCTACCTTGAGGCCCGCCTACAAATTGTGGGGCTTGGGGCTGTGGTGGTTGTTCGTACATTGGTGCTGCCTGCTGTTGATTCGGATATGGTGTGTGTTGCTGTGGCACTTGTTGCTGTTGAGTCTCAGTCTGAGCAGGTGCCTGCTGCTGTTGTTGTGGCGCCGCTGGCTGTGCGGTTGTTTGCTGCTGCCCTGCAGGGTTTGATTGTTCTGTCGCTTGAGACTGACTTGTTGTTTCCTCTGCCTGATCGGGATTCAATAATTGATCGACTAGGTCCTTAGCAAAACCAACTGGAATCAATTGCATAATGTTGGAATCAATCAACTCGCCCACGCGCAACTGGAAGGACACCTTCACTAGGATCTCATCATCTGGAATTTGTTCCGTCCCTTGGTCTTCTTCTAAATTTAAAACATCAATAGTAGGTGGAGAAATATCTACTTTTTTATTAAAGATAGTAGACATGCTTGTGGCCGCAGACCCCATCATTTGATTCATCGCCTCTTGAACAGCGCTAAGTGCGATTTCATTCAAATGCTCATCTGGCGAAGTCCCATCACCACCAAGCATAAGATCAGCGATAATCGCCGCATCGGTCGAACCAATCACAAGCACATTCTCGCCGGAAAAGCCGTCGGTATAGGTAACCCCAATCGCTACATGAGGCTTCGGGAATTCGTTCGGTAACTTTTGACGCTGAACGACAGATATTTGCGGTGTTGTGATATCCACCTTTTGGTTAAGTAAAGATGAAAGCGCCGTTGCCGAGCTTCCGAAAGAAATATTCCCGATCTCTCCCAGCGCATCTTCTTCTAAGTTCGATAGCTGGTCATCAAGGTTCGCAGTTGGTTGTTCTTCGTGTGTTTCCTCTTCTTCATCACTACCATTCAGTAGCGCATCAATCTCGTCCTGAGATAACATATCATCATTCATCTTGTTCGGCCTCCCCTCTTAGCTCCTCGATAATTTGAACAGCGAGATGATTTTTCATCTTCCCTGGTTGAATGTAGAACTTCTCTTCATCGTCTACTTTCATTCGCATCGGCTGGTCGATTGGCTGATCGAGACGAATCACGTCTTCCTTTTTCAAGCCTAAGAATTGCTCAATCGACATGTCTGATTCACCTAATAAGGCACGGACATCCACCTCTGCACCACGTATCGTTTTGGCGAGGGCATTCACTTCTTCTGTGTTTCGTTCCTTCGGTTGTTGTTTCTGCATCCAGTAGTGGACGGATAATTTCGGAATAATCGGCTCAAGGACTACATGCGGGATACAAATATTGATCATTCCACTCGTTTCCCCAATTGTCGTATTCAAAGATACGACGACTACCGTTTCGTTCGGTGACACCATTTGCAAAAACTGCGGGTTTACCTCGAACTCTTCTAGCATTGGATCGATATCGACAATCGACCCCCACGCCTCTTGATAATTCTCTAAAGAGCGTTCAAATAGATGAGACATGATCGTCGTCTCGATCTCCGTCAAGTTGTCCACTTTATTGACGCTGCTCCCTCTACCTCCAAGCACCCTGTCCAACATCGCATAAGCAATATTCGGATTAGACTCCATTAAGATCCGCCCCTCTAAAGGAGGAACACTGAAGATGTTCAAGATGGTCATCGTTGGAATGGAACGAATGAACTCTTCGTAAGGAAGCTGGTCGACAGACGCAACTTCGATATTGACATACGTCCGTAGTTGAGCAGAAAAATACGTGGTCAATAATCGGGAGAAGTTTTCATGTATTCTCGATAAACTACGAATCTGATCTTTTGAGAACCGTAAGGCACGTTTGAAATCGTATACTCGTACCTTTTTCTCTTTTTCTTCGTTCTTTAACTCCTCAGCGTTCATTTCTCCTGTTGATAAGGCGGATAAGAGGGAGTCTATCTCATTTTGCGAGAGAACTTCATCTGCCAAAACCTCACCCCCTTCGTTTACTCATCTAGCTATTGAAGCACTTTATTCACCGTGTAAACGTCTGTCACTTTCCCCTCTTCCATGAGCTGGTTCAGTTTCAGCTTGACGGTTTCTTCTAAGTTGGATAATCCAGATTTAAAAGCTTCTTCATCCATCACAGCAAGCTCCTTAATTAGGACGTTCTGCATTTGAAAGTCTCTTTTCTGCAGTTCTTCTAACGCATCTTTGCTATCTGTCACAATGCGGAACTTGATTCGGATGAAGTTGCCATCTTCTAAATCCGTCGTGATCTCCTCAGTGAGAAGAGATGATTCGCGGATTTCATCAATCGACCTTTCTCCACTCGCTTCATTCGGGTCACCATTTAAATTGAATACTAGAATCAATGCGACTACGCCAATGACGGTGAGGGTACTCAAAATAATGATCATCGTTTTAAACATATTCATCTAACCATCCTCTTCTACTCGATCAACGATTCTGAACAGTCCAATTTCCTTATAAAACTTCTTGATACGTCGAATCACCAGTTCTTCCGGTTCTTTGACGACGAATTTCCTTCCCTGGGTCGTCGTAATCGTCGTATCCGGGTTGGATTGAAGCTGCTCTATGTAAATAGCATTAAACGTGAACGTATCTCCATTCAATCTTGTTAATGAGATCATAATGATAGGGAAGGCTCATAATAGAGCCCCCCCTGCCCCCTTTATTTATCGTTTCAAGTTGACGAGCTCTTGAAGAATTTCATCTGACGTTGTGATGATTCTTGTGTTCGCTTGGAACCCACGCTGAGCGGTGATCATTTCGGTGAATGACTCCGCCAAGTCGACGTTCGACATTTCAAGAGCGCCTGATACCATTTGACCGGTCCCGTCTTGACCCGCTACCAATAAGTCATCAATCGTATTAAAACCGTCCCCGTCATTAAAAATGCCGGCATTATTCGTATTTTGGAACTCATTTGATCCCAACTTTTGAAGACCACTGCTGTTGGAGAATTGGGCCAAGCGAATTTGTCCAGCAACCTTGGAATTCCCCGCATTGTCGATATAGTTTACCGTGCCATCTGTTTGAATACTGAAACTCTGAGCATCTGTCGGGACGGTGATGATTCCAGCTTCTAGAGGTGTGTTCGGTCCTTCTTCTTCAATTTGGTATGACTGGCCAACTAAATACTGTCCATTGTTATTGACGATGGCCCCGTCGTTATCCAAATAAAAGTTTCCGGCTCTTGAAAAACTCAAGTTGGCGGTCTCAAGGTCCACTTCTTTTCCGACCGTGTCAATCGGCTCCTCGCCGGATTCCGCCATGACGAACATGCCGTCCCCTTCCAGTGCTAGATCTAACGGACGATTGGTCGTCTGTCTGTTTCCTTGAGTATGGATCGTATCAATCGATCCGATTTGAGAGCCCAGACCGACTTGAGATGGGTTTAACCCACCACGAACATTCAAACCATCGCCATCTTGTGTTGCGGTTGGGCCTTGTGCACCTGACATCGTTTGACTCATCATATCCTGAAACGTCACTCGTCCCTTTTTGTAGCCATATGTGTTAACGTTTGCGATGTTGTTACCAATCGTATCTAATTTAGTCTGAAAACCTTTCATTCCGGAGATTCCTGAGTACATTGAGCGTAGCATTTAACCATCCCTTTCATGTGAATGAAAATCAGCCGCTTCTGTCAGTCCGCGTGCTGTGCAGGCTTCCCATTTTGGGTCCAGCCCTATGAATCCATAAGAATCGTGCCATTAATGTTCGTAAATACCTTCGATGATGCTTCATCTTTTGCCAGTGCCGTTACAACCGTATGGTTCTTCGTACTGACGACGAGAGCAGCCTGATCTGTAATGACCAAAGAGTCTGTGACGCCTTTACGTTTCGCTTCGGTCATTTTAGCCGAAATGTCGCTCCATTGTTTATCATCAATAGAGATATTACGTTCTTTTAAACGCTCGCTAGCATGTTTGCTTACCTTCAGTTGTGTTGCTTCTTGTAACGCATCACGAAACGATATGTCGTTCGTCTTTGTATGCTTTGTCGGTGATTTCGTTGGTAACGGTTGGTGCAGTTGATGAACGTGCGGATTGACCTTAGCCATTTGTTTCTACGTCGTTCTCCGCATCTTCTATGGACTGGTCGGTTTCACTGACTTTGGTGATTTCTCCCACGCCAACAAGTCCTCCGTTACCTAATTCAAGGTGCGTCTGTCCATCTTTTTGGTTCACCGACTGAACCATGCCTGTTTCGATACGATCAACAAAACCCGTTTCTTGGTCATAGACCGGATAACTGACTTCCTTTCCGATCAAGTGACTATACTGAATAACCGGAGGTAGACTTTGAGATTCGGTAAATGCCTGAAAGGATTGGGACATATTCGTCATTTGCTCCAAGCTTGAGAACTGTGTCATCTGTGATATGAACTCTTTATCCTTCATCGGGTCTAAAGGGTTCTGGTTCTTAATTTGAGCCATTAAAATTTTTAAGAAATCATCTTTTCCAAGTGAATTACTTCCCGTCCCCCGTGTTTGCTGATTCTGCAAATAGAGAGAAGGATCAATACGATTAACCACTCTCATCACCTACACTTTCTCATTCATTAATACGTCGTGGAACGAAAGCTCTTCTTCCTCATTTGAATCATCTTGTGTGTCGTGATCATCCGTTGGCTTGTGCCCTCGTTCTCCCTGCTCCTCTTCACCAAACTCAGTATCCTGGAAGAAGGCTTGTTGAGATTGCAATTGCTCCTGTTTCTCTACGATGACCTGTTGAGGTGAGAACATATGGCGAAGCTGACTCATGTTGCCATCCAGCATCTCTTTGGCCGCTTGTGAGCTTACGAGAATCTTCACCGCCATTTCTCCATTCATTTGCACCATACGAACCATCATGTCGCCCATGTTCGCAGGACGTAGCTTCAACTGCATTTCCATGCCACCTGCTCGGTTTGAGAAGAGCCGGCTCGATTGAAGTACACGCTCGAATTCTTGAATAAATTGCTGTTGTTTACCTTGCGATGACTGGTTTTGGTTGAGGTGAACGACGTATTGTTCCACTTTTGTCATTGGAATGGTCGCTTGTGCCTGGCCGTTCATTCCATTCATTTTCGGCTGTGTAGATTCAGTTTGTTGCTTTTCTGCAAATTGCGCCACCCACTTCGAGATGTCTTTTCCTTTAACTGGCGTTTGTTGATGATAAGAAGCTGGCACGTTCTGTCTATTCTGAAAAGATTGGAACAACTCTTTAAAGAGCTGCTGGCTTTCCCCGCCCTGCTTCAACGTTTGGCCCAACATTTCCTTAGCTTGCTGTGGATTTGCTTTTATCAGCTTCGACATTTCCTGAAGAACCTGTTTGATGGCTACGGCTGTTTTAGGATCTATGTTTTGGGCTTGTTCAATCGTGGTACTAGTAGTTGTAACAGACTTTGTTAATTGCTGAAACTTCTGCCATAAAGTATGTAGTTGTTTTTCAAGTTGTTGGACATTAGCCTCTGCGTTTTTTGTTGCACTTGTAGTTGACTGCATGACATCTACAGATATACCCTCTATTGGCTTTATAGGTGTACGCTCTACTTCAGCAGGAAAGACCACCGATTTAAGCTCGGTTAGCACTTGCTCCATCGACTCGATCAGAGCTGTTTTTTGTTCTGGATCCTGTTCTGAACCCTGTGAAAACTCTACTTTATCAAGGTTCTGAATCATTTTTTGGATATCTTCCAGTCCTTCTCGTTTATGGTGCGGTTGGTCACTTATAAGTTTCATCTCTATATCACTGAAAAAGTTTTCAAGAGACATCCCTTCCTCGAGCTTTGAGAATAAGTCCTTCAGCTCAATGCCCATTTCTTTCAACATCGACTCCATCTTCTTCAACAGTTGGTTGACTTTTTCTGGTGACATCTTCGGCTCGCCTTCACTTTGTTCAACACCCATTTGCAATGTAGATAGAAGCTGTTGAAAGCCGCCTTCCACTTTTTTATCCGCCGTTATAAGCGTTTTTGCTTGTGTGGGATTTGCCATTAAAGCCATTACACCATTCATTAATTTCACCCCCTTTCAAGGAATGCTTTGAATTTATTGAGGAGCACCTAAAAACGAACTTGCGAGATTCGCTGCAGTCTCAGGCTCCATTTGACCGAGAATGTCTCCTCTTTCCTGACTAGCGATTTGTTCAAGCACTTCAACCGCTAACCCCTCGGTCATATTTTCAATTATTGGAGCTGCTTGTTCAGGGTCCATTTCTTGAAATGAAGAAGCCAAGTCTGTAACCGTATCGCTGGTTTCAGCTGCTTGCTCCTCATCTTCTACTTCAGATGATGCAGCGAGCTCCGCTTCTAAATTTTCAATTTGAAGTTGCAAGTCATCAATCGTTGTTTGCTTACTTTTTACTTGCTCTTCTAATTGCTCGATTTCAGCATTGTTATTCGCGATCGTTGCTTCAAGCTGTCCTGTCTCTTCTTGCTGCGCTTCTTCCTCTTCGGTTGAGACAAGTTGCGATAGCCCTGGCACTTGATTTGCGTACTTTTCTGCTTGCTGAAAAACGTTAATGCCGAGCAGAGTGGTGATGATCAACGCTAACGTGATGGCAAATACTATGGGAATGACAACTACAAAGAAGAACCATTGAAGCTTTTTTCCACCCTCTCGTTTTGCCTGTTCGCTTTTTGCCATATAATCACCTATTCTGGAAATTTAAATATTGCTGCATGGACAACTCATCCATGAACTTCATCTCTTCTTCTTTCAACCATTTCTCTCGCTTTTCTACTTTCCGTTCGATGATCTTCTCAAATTTCTTCACTTCTACGTGAGCATTTGTTAAATGAGCCTGCTTATGATTCATTTGTGAGCGTGCCTGATTCACTTCTGGTTGCAAAGCTTTGACACGCTGGTCCAAGCGTTCTAAATATTGCTGGTGCTGAATGAATGACACTGCCTGAACGGTTTGTTTAGCTAATTGATCCTCAAAAGCACGTTCAGCAACTTCCTTTTCTTTTAACGTGTCATACAACATGGTCGCTTTCTCTTCAAACGTGGCTACGGCACGTTGATAACTTTTCAGGTGTTCCTGTTTCTCTCGATTACGTAAGTCTTTCATTTTGTGAAACGTTTCGATATTCGACACCTATGCTCCACTCCTAACCAAACAATTCGTTCAATAGTTCCGAAGACTGTTCAAAACTGGACGGCTCATGAATGCCTTGTTTCAAATATTGAATAATGGAAGGGTGATACTTGATCGCTTCATCAATTTCTTTGCTGCTTCCTTTTTTGTAAGCTCCTATTTGAATCAATTCGCTATTCTCTTCATAGGTTGCCAAATGTTTGCGGAGCTTTTCAGCAGCTGCTTTATGTTCCTCTGATACGATTTGCTTCATCACTCGACTTATTGATTTCAATGTATTGATTGCCGGAAACTGTCCTTGTTCAGCAAGGCGTCTATCTAAGACGAAGTGCCCATCCAAGATTCCTCTTACGGTATCGGACACCGGCTCATTCATGTCATCTCCATCCACAAGCACGGTGTAAAATGCGGTGATGGTCCCTTTACTGCTCGTTCCTGTTCGCTCAAGCAGCTTCGGTAACAAAGCAAAAACGGAAGGCGTGTACCCTTTCGTTGTCGGTGGTTCACCCGTTGCAAGCCCAATCTCACGTTGAGCCATTGCAAATCGAGTGACAGAATCCATCAATAAATTGACATTGTAACCTAGGTCGCGAAAGAACTCTGCTACGGCTGTCGCCGTGTAGGCACCTTTCACACGCATTAAAGCTGGTTGATCAGATGTCGCGACGATGACAATCGAACGTTTCAAACCATCTTCACCGAGATCGTTTTCAATGAACTCCCTTACTTCACGACCACGTTCCCCGATTAGAGCAATGACATTGATGTCTGCGGAACTATTTCGTGAAATCATCCCCATCAACGTACTCTTTCCAACGCCACTCCCAGCAAAAATGCCGACTCTCTGTCCTTTTCCGACAGTAAGCAGAGAATCAACCGCCCGAACACCGACTTGAATGGGTTCTTTTATCGTAGGTCTCGATAAAGGGTTAGGTGGATCTTGTTCAGTCGGATACATTTTCAAACCTTTAGGGAGCGAGTTGCCATCAAGTGGATGCCCTGTCGCGTCTAAGACTTGTCCGACCAAACCGACACCGACTTTTACTTTCATCGGTTGACCGGTCGCTTCAACAAGGCTGCCTGGACCAATATCCCGCATTTCTTTATAAGGCATGAGCAAAATGTTTTCACTATGAAATCCAACGACTTCAGCAGCTATCGGCTCATCACGCTCGGCAGGGGGGTGAATATAACATAAATCTCCGATCGAAGCGTCAGGCCCTTTGGATTCAACCATAAGCCCGACTACACGGTGGATTCGGCCATACCGTTTAAATGTGTTGGTGCGCTCAATCGCTTGTAAATAGGCGGCTTTATTCATGCGTAGCCTCCTCATTGACGACTTCAAATAACCGTTGCCTCAATTCATTCAACTGCTGGTCAACACCTGCATTGATAAGCCCAAAGGGAGATTCGATCAGACATCCATTCGCATCTACATCGTCACGCACGTAAATAGATAAATCCGCTTTAGAATGTGTGATTCGATGAAGCTCTTCTCGTTGAGCTGAAACTAATTCATAATGATCAGGATGCACCGTCACTGTAATTTCAGGCTGGTCATGGACTTCTTTAATGGCTCGTTTCACAACTTCGACGAACGCCCCTTCTCTTTGGTCCAGTTCATAATTCAATATTCGCTCGGCGCTACGGACAGCAAGCTCGATGATGGTTTCCTCACTGGATTCAACAGTACGGTGATAAGATTGATTCGCTTCATCGATGATGGCATTGGCTTGATTCAATTTTGCTTCAAACTGTTGTTTGGACTCTTTCAACCCTTGGTCGAACCCAGCTTGATACCCTTCCGTTTTGGCTTCTTCTACGAGCTTTACTCGCTCTTCTGCCCAACGTGTTTTCGCCTCTTCAATATCTTTTTCAGCCTGTTGCTTCAGTCGCGTCACTTCTTCATTTACTTGCACCCGATGTTGTTCCGCTTCTTTCAATTTCTTATCCATTTGTTGTTGCTTTTCCTGTAGCTTGGCTTCTTCAGGAATTTCTTGATGAGCTAGTTTTTCATTCTGCAAAGCAATCGGTTTGATTTCAATGACACGGTTAGACAATGATGTCATCTCCTCCACCACGGGCTACCACAATTTCTCCAACATCTTCTAAGCGACGAATCGTCGATACGACACGTGTTTGAGCTTCTTCCACGTCACGCAAACGTACAGGCCCCATGAATTCCATCTCTTCTTTAAATGTATCGGCCATACGATTCGACATGTTGCTGAAGACGAGCTCCTTCACTTCATCACTTGAAATCTTAAGCGACAAGCGCAAATCTTCGTTTTCTACCTCGCGGATCACTCGCTGGATTGCACGGTTATCCAGTGTCACAATATCCTCAAAGACGAACATGCGCTTTTTAATTTCTTCTGCAAGTTCCGGATCCTGGATTTCCAATGAATCCAGGATCGTGCGTTCCGTACTTCGATCGACGCCGTTTAACACTTCAACCACAGCTTGGATACCACCTGTTTCTGTGTAATCCTGCGTTACGGTTGTCGATAATTTCTTCTCCAATATCTGCTCCACCTGACTGATGACTTCAGGTGATGTTGAATCCATCGTGGCAATCCTTCGAGCTACATCTGCCTGCAATTCTTGAGGTAACTCAGAGAGGATTTGACCAGACTGGGCAGCATCTAGATAAGAGAGCACAAGCGCAATCGTTTGTGGGTGTTCATTTTGAATGAAATTCAATATTTGGTTAGGGTCTGCCTTCCTTGCAAAATCAAATGGGCGAACTTGCAAAGATGAAGTCAGTCTACCAATGATATTAGATGCTTCATCGTCCCCGAGCGCCTTCTCTAAAATTGTCTTCGCGTAACCAATACCGCCTTGAGAAATATAATCCTGCGCTAAAGCAATTTGATGAAACTGTTCTAAAATTTCCTCTTTCTCTTTTGCTTTCACTTTTTGGACCGAAGAAATTTCCAATGTCAATTGTTCAATTTCCTCTTCATTCAAATGTTTATAAACTTGAGCTGCCACATCAGGCCCAAGAGAGATTAGCAGGACAGCTGCTTTTTGCCTTCCCGATAACTCTGATTTCTTTAAGGCCATACAGGGACCCCCTTAATCTTCCGCAATCCATGATCGCAATAGTTTTGCAAATTCTTCAGGCTTGTCTTGAGCCATTTTCTCTAATTGTTTTCTTCGCTGTGTCGACTCATCGACTTTCTCCTCTATCTCAGGAACTTCTTGTGTTACTCGTTCAAATACTTCTTCGTATTCTTCTTCCTCTTCATTGTTCCTTCTACGTACCAACATCCATATTAGTACGGCGATAATCGCGGCTAGGACGGCACCGACCGCATAACCCCAAATTGGAATACTGAAACCAGGCTCCGGAGGATCGACTTGTCCATTGAATTCCTGGAAGACGATGGACACTTTTTCTTGTGGATCCACTTCTCCGTAACTCCCGTTGATCGATGTCGTGATCATCGAGTTTAAAATCGATTCCACTCCGTCTTCCACAGTTTGTTGTTCACCGGCCGTCAGCGTGATGACTTCACCCGTCTCGTCCGTTCTCGTATTATCGATGGCGACTTGAATCCCTAAATCCCTTACTTTGTAAGGGGCTTCTTCTATATTTCTTCTGATCCGATTAAACTCATTATTGATTGTTTCCCTGGTCATCTCGTAATCCCCAGCGCCTGTCACGCCAGCAGGATAGTTTGGAATATCCTCTTCACCTGCACCAGGTATCCCACCTTCCGGGAACCCGCCTTCATACGTTTCTTCTATTCGCTCGACACTGACCGGTAGCCCTTCCATTGTCTCTGGGTTAACAGGCTCAACTAATTCTTCTATACGGTTTTCTTTTGTAAAATCGACATCAGCCGTTACAGTCGCAATCACTTTTTGCTGACCAATCATCTGACCTAACATCCGCTGTACGCGTTGCTTAATATCCCGTTCAATATCTTGCTTCACTTGTTGCTGATATGTATAAAGGTCTTCATTACCAGAAAGATTTGAATTTTCTGTGTCATAATACTGAAAGTTTTGGTCCATGATGACGATATTATCTTTAGAAAGATTTGGTACAGATTTCGATGCCAGATTGTACAAAGCCTCGACTTGATTGTTTTCTAACTGATAACCGGGCTGCACACCTAACACGATCGAGGCGGATGCTGGTTGTTGACTTTCTGGATCCAAGAAAATTTGTTCCTCGGGTAGATTAATCATCACCTGTGCATCTTGTATGCCTGTAATCCCCATCATCAAGCTGGCAAGCTCACTTTGCATGGCATCCAGCTTGATCATTCCAAATTCATTATCTGTCATACCCCAAGAAGTATTGGCACTGAAAAAGCTATAGTCGATTGAACCGCTGTTAGGTAATCCAGCAGCTGCTAAATCGACAAGTAAAGGTTCTGCTTGAGGCTCAGGAACTAATATTGTTGTTCCTCCTTGCCCTAATTCATAAGAGACGCCGCGAGTGTCCAGTTCAGCTTTGATTTGACCGATTTCCTGTAATGTCAAATCGTTGTAAAGTGGCACCATTTTGGTATTGGAAGCAAAGATACTGGCGATCACCAGCACGAGTATGACCGCAATAGCAGTTCCTGCCATCAACCCTTTTTGCATCTTGCTCCGGTTCTTCCAGAACGACGTCAAACGTTCTTGATACAATGATATTTTTTCTTTCATAATTGCCCCCAAAAAAAGCACGACTTAAGAGAATAATATAATAGCAATAGGTATGGGTGGTTATTACACTTGCATGCGCATAATTTCTTTATAAGCTTCTACCACTTTATTTTGCATTTGAACGGTAGTCTGCATTGTAATGCTAGCTTTTTGCGCCGTAATCATCACATTATGTAGGTCATCTACTTCCCCACGAGCTAGCGCCTTAGTCATTTCATTCGATTCGACTTGTGACTTGTTCACACTGTCGATTGCATTTTTCAATTGATTGGCAAAGGTAGCATGTGCTTCACCGGGGGTAACCGATGGCTTAGCCGGAGATGTGTTCGTATCCATAGAAACCGCTTGTTGTGCGAACGGATTAGTAATCGTTGACATCATTGATCTCTCCTTACTTTCTGGCTTATCTTCCGATTTCCAATGCCTTCATCAACATGCTCTTTGTAGCATTCAATGAGGTAACATTGGCTTCATAAGAACGCGTTGCGCTCATCATATCAACCGTTTCTTGTAAAGGGTCGACATTCGGCATTTGGACATATCCATCCGCATTGGCATCTGGATGATTTGGGTTGAATACTTGCTTGAAAGGTTCATCGTCGTCAACGATTTGCGTGACCTTCACACCCTGACCTGGTTGGCTGGATTGATTAGATGCCATTTGTAAGAAGGATCGGAAGTCTTGATCTTTTGCTTGAAAAGAAACCATCTTCCGCTGGTAGGGTACCCATTCTCCGGCCTCGTTGACCGTTGCACGCGTCGAGTTCGCATTGGCGATGTTCGAAGACGCAACGTCCATCCGCAATCGTTGAGCCGTTAATGCACTTGCGCTCGTGTTCATGGAATGAAAAATAGTCACGAATTAATTCCCTCCTCTTAGCACTCTCTCAAGCCCTTGGAATTTACTGCTGATCCTGCTTGTAAGGGCTTGGTATTGAATTTGATTCTGGGCTAGCTCGTTCATCTCTTTGTCTATGTCTACATTGTTGCCGTTGTGATTATATGTACTATTCTGAACCGTTATCGTTTGAAAAGAGGATGTTCCTGTTCTGGATTGAAAATCAATATGTCGTGTATTCGTCCGTTTGGTAGGAATTGACGACATTTCAGCACTTAACATATCTTTGAAAACGACATCTTTCGCTTTGTACCCCGGCGTATCGACATTTGCGATATTATTCGAAATGGCCCTGTTTTTAGCTGTTGAATAATTCATTGAATTCTCCAACGATTGAATCGTTGATCCAAAGAGATTCATGTTCCCCACCTCAATTCGACATTTTTCCAATACTACAAGTAACATTGTAAGAAAATTTGTATACTCATGTCTACGAAATATCCTGAATTTTTACGATAGTGTTACAAACAGTACGAATGGATTAGGGATTTCGTCTTTATTAATTGACTTTTGTTTACATTTGTCGCACTTTCGTATATATTGTCTATTATTACATAATTTTCTGAAAGAGAATAGTCTTATTCGATTGAATGATTCCTTTAGACCACCCACCCTTTCCAAAATAACAGTCCTCCTGATATTAGAAATGTGCACTAGTCTCTCCTCCTCCTCTCAAATCTTGCAATTGAGAGAATATTTAAGATAAAAAAACTTTCGGTCCTTCAGAACGGCTCAAATAACTTATGTAAACAAAAAGCTCAAAGACAGTAAGTCTTTGAGCTTTTTCAATGTGCCTGCGAAAGCTACTTTCGGTTCTTCCGAGTTGAGAATAAACCGGTTGCGTGGAAACGACTCCCTTCCCGCAGGAGGCGGCGAGCTTCTCAGGCCGCTTCTTAGACCTGTGGGATCTCACTTAAGCCTCAGGATCCTGCAGCAGTGTCGCCGTTTCCACGCCACCTCACAATAACGAGGCTGAACTTCTAGGGACGCTACTACAATGAGGAGCTTTACGGACGACAGCACCATGTTTGGCGAGGTTCTGTTCCCACTATTTGTAGCACAGTGGGAGTGAAAACGGGGAGACTCCGACCTTTCCTTAAATGTAAACGCGCCTTGCTCGGCGGTGTACGGACTCGACTGAGCTGGCAGAGATAAAGGAAACACGAAGAGTGTAGCGATTCGATGTTGACTTATCGTACAGAAGTGAAGGAAGTCTCACTAGCGCTAGGCGTTGGAACTGGATATAACGGGAAAAGAAACTAGACAATACCCCGCAGCGAACGAAGCGCAAGGAGGCTTGGCGTTCCCCCGTGGAAAGCGAGTCGTTTTCCATTTCACGGTATTTTAAAATAATCACAAAGAACCTATGCACAGACTTCTTCAACAGCCTGAAAAAAGCTCAAAGACATAAAGTCTTTGAGCTTTTTATTTTCTATTAATTTGTGCGTAGTTTTTGAAGCTCCAATAAGAAGTTGTTGTTCAACACTTTAATATACGTCCCTTTCATTCCTAGAGAGCGGGATTCTATGACTCCGGCACTTTCTAGCTTACGAAGAGCGTTCACGATAACAGAACGTGTTATGCCTACGCGATCCGCGATTTTACTCGCGACAAGTAGTCCTTCGTTGCCATCCAATTCTTCAAAGATGTGTTCAATAGCTTCCAGTTCACTATAAGAAAGAGAGCTGATGGCCATTTGAACGACCGCTTTGCTACGCGCTTCTTGTTCGATTTCTTCTGTTTTCTCATGGAGGATTTCCATTCCTACTACTGTCGCTCCATACTCAGCGAGCAGTAAGTCGTCATCTTGGAAGCTTCCGTCCAGGCGACTCAGAATCAATGTACCTAAACGCTGCCCTCCACCGATAATAGGAACAATAGTCGTTAATCCATTTTCGAAAAGCTCACGGTTTTCAACAGGGAAAGCTGTGTACGCACTGTCAATATCGATATCAGGCGTGGTTTCTTGAATGTTGAACAAGTTCTGCGTGTATTCTTGAGGGAACTGACGCTCAGATAGCATCGCTTTCATACGCTCGTTCTCAATCTCTTGTCGAATTGCAAATCCTAGTAACTTACCTCGACGACTCAAAATAAACGTGTTAGCTCCGATAGCATCTCGTAGGGTCGCGGACATATCATTGAAGTCCACCGACTTTCCTGTTGTTTTTTGCAGCATCGCATTGATGTTTCTTGCGCGGTCTAGTAATTTCATGTGTGTTTCCTCCTCGTAGTTATAAAATGAATCGACTTAAATCTTTGTTCTTCACAATAGAAGATAGTTTGCTGTCTACATACTGTGGTGTAATTTCGATTGTTTCCATCATGACGTCAGGTGCTTCAAAGGATAGATCCTCAAGCAACTTCTCTAAAATCGTGTGCAAACGTCTTGCTCCGATGTTATCGGTCTCTTGGTTCACTTCATGAGCGATTTCTGCCAGTCTAGTAATAGCATCGTCAGAAAATTCAACCTTTATACCTTCAACTTCAAGAAGTGCTTTATATTGTTTTAATAACGCGTTGGATGGCTCAATCAGAATGCTTCTGAAATCCTCAACCGTTAATTTATTCAACTCAACACGAATCGGGAAACGTCCTTGTAGTTCAGGAATCAAATCAGAAGGCTTCGCCATATGGAAGGCACCAGCGGCGACGAAAAGGATATGATCCGTTGAGACAGGTCCGTATTTCGTCACGACCGTCGAACCTTCAACGATTGGTAAGATATCTCGCTGTACACCTTCACGAGAGACATTTCCTTGCTGTTCACCTTTCGCTGCCACTTTATCAATCTCGTCGATGAAAATCATACCCGACTGTTCTACCTTCTCTACCGCTTCCTGACCGACTTCATCCATGTCAACAAGCTTCCCGGCTTCTTCCTGAGTCAGTACTTTTCTCGCTTCTGACACGGGTAATCTTCTCTTTTTCTTGTTCTTCGGCATGAATTGACTGAAGGCATCCTGCATATTCATTCCCATTTGTTCCATACCTGATCCTTGAAGCATATCAAACATGGAGGATTGAGATTCTTCCACCTCAACCGTCACGATACGGTCTTCTAGTTCACCAAGATCGAGCTGATGACGAATCCGACTCCGCTTTGTTTCAAGCTCACTTTCCTCTTGTTCTTGACTGGGTTCTGCCTCTTGTTGATTGGCTTGATTAAAGAACATTTCCAACGGGTTTTTGAAATTGTTCGTCTGCTTCTTCTTCGATGGAACTAGTAATTTCACTAACCGTTTGTTCGCTTGCTCTTCGGCTCGATCCTTTACCGCTTCCATCTTCTCATCTTTCACCATTCGCACTGACATCTCTACTAAGTCTCGAACCATCGATTCTACATCCCGACCGACGTAACCGACTTCTGTAAACTTTGTCGCTTCTACTTTCACAAAAGGAGCGCCGACAAGCTTCGCTAACCTGCGGGCGATTTCCGTTTTACCGACACCTGTTGGTCCCATCATCAGGATGTTTTTCGGCACGATTTCATCCCTGATGTCATCCTGGAGTTGCATGCGTCGATATCGATTTCGCAGTGCAATAGCCACAGATTTCTTGGCGCTATTCTGGCCGATAATATATTGATCAAGCTTTTCAACAATTTGTTTAGGGGTTAAATTCAGTGACATGTTCCGCCTCCTTAATCGAGTACCTCAAGAATGATTTGGTCATTCGTAAACACGCAGATCTCTCCGGCAATCTCAAGCGCTGCCTTGGCTATTTCGTCGGCTTCCTTTTCAGGGGAATACCGCTTCAATGCACGCCCTGCACTGAGGGCAAAGTTGCCACCTGAACCGATGGCTAAAATACCATCGTCCGGTTCTATTACTTCCCCAGTACCGGAAACGAGAAACATTTGCTCTTTATCCATCACGATCAACATTGCTTCCAATTTGCGTAAAACACGGTCACTACGCCATTCTTTGGCGAGTTCTACAGAAGCGCGTGCTAAGTTTCCATCATAGGCTTCAAGCTTTCCTTCAAACTTTTCGAACAGCGTGAAAGCATCGGCTACAGATCCAGCAAATCCAGCTAAGACTTGATCGTTGAATAATCGCCTAACTTTTCTCGCCTTATGCTTCATAACCACCTGATTACCCAGCGTAACTTGACCGTCCCCACTCATCGCACTTCTTCCTTTGTGTTGAACGGCGAAAATCGTTGTTGCATGAAATTGTTCCATCGTTTCACCTCATTTATTAGCTCTTGGATGGCTGTTCATATAAACATTTCGCAGCCGATCTTTTGTTACGTGTGTATAAATCTGAGTAGATGCCAGCTGATCGTGACCAAGCAACTCCTGAACCGAACGGAGGTCCGCTCCAGCATCCAATAAATGCGTCGCAAAAGAGTGGCGTAATTTATGCGGCTTTATGTTCACGGTCAGTGCCGTCTTCTCTACCATTTTATTTAGAATTAATCGGATCCCTCTAGCCGTAAGCGGACCACCTTTGGCGTTTAGAAAGATCGAAGACACTCGAGATGAGCTTTTCCTCTCTAAATGCTGCCTTCCCTCTTCCATATAGCGGATGAGGGCTTGCCTTGCAAAATCACCAAATGGAACATAACGCTCTTTATTTCCTTTTCCGTGAACAAGCAACGTTGATAAAGAGAAATCGATGTCGGATACTTCAATATTTGTGCATTCACTCACACGTATTCCCGTACCATATAGCAGTTCGATGATCGCCTGGTTTCTCTGACCCAAAGGATCACTCAAATCACTGACCGTAAATAGTTCCCTCAATTCTTCTTCATAGAAAAACTCCGGAATAGGATGATCGGCTTTTGGTAAGGAAACAAACGTAAATGGATTATGACCCACTATGTCCTCTCGCTCTAGAAAACGATAATAGCTTCGCAAACTGGATACTTTCCTCGATACCGACCGCCTTGACAGCTGACGCTCATGCAACTGAGCAAGAAAGATTCGAATATCCGAATATTCACAGCTTTGAATGGTAATTTGTTGAGCACACAGAAAATCCTGAAACTCATCAATATCCGTCGTGTAATGTATCACTGTCAACGATGAAGCGTTCTTCTCAATTTGTAAATATTCTATAAACGAAGACTTGTGCATCAGACGCTCACCTATCCCCTCATAAAGGCGTTTAAATTTTATCACATTTCTGACTAGTATAACAATCACTTTAATAAAAATGTAACAAAATTCTGAATTGTTTCCAAGCATTATCTATTTTCTATTCCATATTACGCTGATGTCATAAGTTGTCGAACTATGTAGACTAACAAAGCGTAATTATAGCGGTCCACTTAGCGCGTGTCAATTATTAAAGTAAATAAAGACCACACATACCCCTATTCTTAATCAAAATGTAAAAAACCATAAAAAAAGAGTCTACAACTATTAGGGTAGTCATAGACTCATCGATTTATAACACTAGGCCTGTGCTTCTTCCTTATAATCACAGTTTGTACACGTAATCTGTGTACCCTTCTTCTGCTTTTTCTCAACAAGCATGGATTCACATTTCGGACAAGGACGGCTGATCGGCTTATCCCAAGAAATGAAGTCACAGTCAGGGTAACGTTCACAACCATAAAATTTTCGGTTTTTCTTGCTCTTTCTTTCGACGACTTCTCCTTCTTCACATTTTGGACAAGTGACATCGATTTTTTTCAAGATTGGTTTGGTGTTGCGGCAATCTGGAAAGTTGCTGCAAGCAAGGAATTTGCCGTAGCGCCCCATCTTATACACCATTTCGTGCCCACATTTCTCACAATCTATGCCCGCAGGCTCATCTTTAATTTCGATTTCTTCCATTTCCTTCTCAGCCTTTGTCAAGCGTGGTTCGAAATCTTTGTAGAATTCACCGATGATGGATGCCCAATTCTGCTCGCCTTCCTCGATCGAGTCTAAGTCATCTTCCATGCCTTTTGTGAAATCGACATCGATGATCTCCGGGAAGTACTCCTTCAGTTGATCTAAAACGATTTCACCGAGTTCCGTTGGTACGAAGCGTTTGTTATCCAAGGCCACATACCCACGCCGCTGAATAGTATCAAGTGTTGGTGCATAGGTGGAAGGGCGGCCGATGCCAAGCTCTTCCAACGTCTTCACCAGACGTGCTTCGGTGTACCTCGGAGGCGGCTGGGTGAAGTGTTGGTTCGGTTTGATTTCTTCCGCTTTTACTGTCATGCCTTCTTCCATATGAGGCAACAGCTTATCTTTCTCTTTCTTATTATCATCATTACCTTCTACATATACCTTCATGAAGCCTTTAAACTTTACTTCTGAGCCCGTAGCTCGGAACTCGACGCCTTCATTTAACATATGAACGGTCATCGTATCGAGAACAGCTGGAGCCATCTGACTTGCAATGAAACGGTCCCATACGAGTTTGTAGAGCCTGTATTGATCTCTGGATAGTACGCTCTTCATCGCTTTCGGGTCACGGTCAGCACCTGTCGGCCGAATCGCTTCGTGAGCATCTTGTGCTCCTTCTTGTTTCTTTGTAGCTTTTCCTTTGCCTAAGAATTCTTTTCCATAGTTATTCTCGACATACTGTTTCGCATCCTCTTTGGCGGAATTGGATAGACGAGTGGAGTCCGTACGCATGTACGTGATTAAACCTGTTGTCCCCTGTTTTCCTCCTAAATCGATTCCTTCATACAACTGCTGGGCGATCATCATCGTTTTCTTCGCCCGGAAGTTAAGCTTTCTTGCTGCTTCCTGTTGAAGAGATGAAGTGGTAAAGGGCATCGATGGGTTTCTCCTACGCTCTCGTTTGTTCACTTTTTCAATCGAGAATTCTTCGCCTTTCATACGTTGTTGGATCTCTTTGACATCATCTTCGGTTTTTAACTCTTTCTTTTTACCATCGATTCCGTAAAAGGCTCCTTCAAACGTCTCTTTATCTTTTAAGAAGTCACCTTCAATTGTCCAATACTCTTCAGGCGTAAAGCTTTTAATCTCATTTTCACGATCGACAATGATTTTGACTGCAACGGACTGAACCCGTCCCGCACTAAGACCCTTTTTCACTTTCTTCCATAGTATAGGGCTGATGTTGTACCCGACAAGACGATCCAGGATACGGCGCGCTTGCTGGGCATCAACTAGATTCGAATTGATGGTACGGGGTTGTTTAAATGAGTCCTTGATTGCTTCTTTTGTAATTTCGTTGAATACCACTCGGCATTCGGACTTGTCATCTATATCTAAACTATGCGCCAAGTGCCATGCAATCGCCTCTCCTTCACGATCGGGGTCGGCTGCGAGATAGACTTTCTTTGCTTTCTTAGCAGCGGTTTTCAATTCTTTTAAAACCGGGCCTTTGCCTCGGATGGTTATATACTTTGGTTCAAATTCATTTTCAACGTCGACGCCCATCTGACTCTTTGGTAAATCACGGACGTGTCCGAGTGAGGCTTTCACTTTGTATTTTTTTCCTAGGTATCGTTCAATCGTTTTTGCTTTCGCAGGTGATTCAACGATTACAAGATAATCTGCCATATTGGTTCCTCCCATAGAGGTGTTTTCGTTTCTCTATTTAATCCATAAAGTAAATCTTCCCTATTATTAAATACAATGAAACCGTTTGTCAAACATCCGTGGTTGACTTTTTTGGAAGTCTAGGTCGTTTTGAGCCTATATTAAAGCCGTTTTCACAACTTTTATTCAAATTTTTCTGACCACTCGATAAGTAGGTCGCGAGCGTTATGAACAAGCTTGGCCCCGTCATTGATCATTTGGTGGCACCCCTCACTTGTTGGGCTTCCTGGACGTCCCGGCATTGCAAAGACTTCTCTCCCCTGCTCAAGTGCCTGATCTACTGTTATAAGCGATCCGCTCCTGAGACGTGCTTCTACTACGAAGGTTGACCAAGTAAGTCCCGATATAAGACGATTCCTCTCAGGAAAGTGATATTTCTGTGGCGATCGATCTGGTGGGTATTCGCTCATTACCAGCTGTTCGCTTGCTAAACGGTGGTACAATGAGATGTCATTACGTGGATATATATGATGAAAACCTGAGCCTAAGATCGCTATCGTTTTCCCGCCGTTTTTGATGGACAAATGATGGGCATACTGATCGATCCCCTTGGCCATACCACTAACCAGTACAAAACCTTGATCAATAATAGGTAAGAGAATCTCTTTCATAGCTGAATAGGCGTCACGAGAAGGGGTTCTTGTCCCGATGACACTAAGTCCTTTTGGGGCATGGATAAGAGAAGGGTCTCCCATTAAATAAAGGACTAAAGGCGGGTCTGGAATCGTTTTAAAAAGAGGAGGATAACTTTGGTCGAACCACGTGATAATGGCATACTCTTTTAAAAAATGGTCGACTTTCTTCATTATATTAGGGTCGTGAATGTGGTTGTAGATGATGGTGGCTCTTTTGAGCGAAATGTTCAAGGAAGATGAAAGATCCTTTGGGGATTGGTTAAAAGCTTGTTTAAGACCAGGGTCTGATCGCAGCCAGCGTTTGAGTAGGGGGCGGGTTACATGCGGGGAATGGTGTAAGCGGATAAGACGTTCTTTGATATTCATAGACATCCTCTTCTCATAGACGGAAAACCGTGTCTAAAGGACACGGTTTTCCATTTGTTATGATTATTAATGTGTTTTGCACTTCTCAAACAAGTTTGCTTCTTTTAGTACATTGATCAATGTCTCACCCATGACAGAAGGTGTTTCTGCAACTTCAATACCGCACTCGTTCATGACACGGATTTTCTCGTCTGCCGTACCTTTACCACCAGAAATGATGGCACCAGCATGGCCCATACGTTTTCCAGGAGGTGCCGTACGTCCACCAATGAAGCCGACAACAGGTTTATTCATGTTCGCTTTCACCCATTCAGCTGCTTCTTCCTCTGCTGTACCGCCGATTTCACCGATCATGATCACAGCTTCTGTATCATCATCTTCGTTGAACGCTTTTAGGACGTCGATGAAATCTGTACCATTGACAGGGTCTCCACCGATGCCGACAGCTGTCGACTGTCCTACACCCGCTTCAGATAGCTGGTGAACCGCTTCGTACGTAAGAGTACCAGAACGTGAAACAACTCCAACATGGCCTTTTTTATGGATATAACCAGGCATGATACCGATTTTACACTCGTCGGGCGTGATGACTCCAGGACAGTTCGGTCCGACAAGACGTGTCTTCTTGCCTTGCATATAACGTTTCACTTTCGTCATATCAAGAACAGGAATGTGTTCAGTAATGCAGATGGCGAGATCCATGTCCGCATCTGTCGCTTCCATGATGGCATCTGCTGCGAATGGTGCTGGAACGTAGATGACAGAAGCGTTCGCTCCAGTCGCTTCCACCGCTTCAGAAACCGTGTTGAATACAGGAATCCCCTCGACTTCCGTTCCACCTTTACCAGGCGTTACACCACCGACGATCTGTGTACCGTATTCAACCATTTGTTTCGTATGGAAAAGGGCTGTAGAGCCAGTAATTCCTTGAACAATGACTTTTGTATCTTTATTAATATATACACTCATCTGATTTCCCGCCTTTCTTACTTCACTAATTCAACGATTTTTTGTGCACCTTCTGCCATGGAGTCTGCAGAAGTGATATTCAAACCGGATTCTTTCAAAATTTTCTTCCCTGCATCAACATTCGTACCTTCTAAGCGCACAACAAGAGGAAGTGTTAAACCGATTTGTTGTGTCGCTTCAACAACACCTTCTGCAATCACATCACACTTCATGATTCCACCGAAAATGTTAACGAAAATGCCTTTAACATTGTCATCAGAAAGAATGATTTTGAAGGCTTCGGTTACTTTTTCAGCTGTTGCACCGCCACCAACGTCAAGGAAGTTGGCTGGGTCACCACTATAGTGTTTGATTGTATCCATTGTTGCCATCGCAAGACCGGCACCGTTGACCATACAACCGATATTTCCATCTAACGCAATGTAGCTTAAATCATACTTAGACGCTTCCACTTCTTTAGGGTCTTCTTCATCGAAGTCACGAAGGTCAGCCACGTCTTTTTGACGGAACAAGGCGTTATCATCAAAATTCAGTTTTGAATCTAGCGCCAATACATCCCCGTCACCGGTAGTAACGAGTGGATTGATTTCTGCAATAGAGCAATCCTTTTTCACAAAAACGTCGTAAAGTCCAAGCATAAACTTGACGGCTTTACCTACGGATTCTTTTGGAATATTAATATTAAATGCCAAACGACGCGCTTGGAACGGTGTAAGACCCGTCACAGGATCGATGACTTCTTTAAAGATTTTTTCCGGTGTCGCTTCGGCTACTTCTTCAATCTCTGTACCGCCTTCTTCTGAAGCCATCATCGTCACACGGCTCGTTGCACGGTCCAATACAAGTCCTACGTAATATTCCCTCTTGATATCGCAACCCTCTTCAATGAGTAAGCGCTTTACTTCTTTACCTTCAGGACCAGTCTGATGGGTTACAAGTGTCTTACCTAGTATCTCATCAGCGTATGTACGCACTTCGTCAAGATTTTTTGCAATTTTAACTCCACCGGCTTTCCCACGTCCGCCTGCATGGATCTGTGCTTTGACGACTGTTACGTCGCTACCTAATTTCTTCGCTGCTTCAACAGCTTCATCTACGGTATACGCGACATATCCTGTTGGAACAGATACGCCAAAATCACGCATGATTTGTTTTCCTTGATACTCGTGAATGTTCATGTTTCATCCTCCCATCAAATTTCACTGCATTCCTATTGTATAAAAAAACGCTACCAATTGTCCACAGAAAGCTAGATTTCTGTCGAAGAATTCAGACAAGTTTACCAGTCTATTATTATGTAAACTTAATAGATTATTGATACATACCATATCACATGGTACTATTTTCACATGAATCTCCATATGAAACATGACGGTTCCGCGAACCCTCCATCTTATCAAATTATGGATTTGGTGAACGAGGCCTTCGATATGGTTGGGAGGTGCAAAATGTTATTCATTCAAAGAGTACTCTTTGTGATCGTGCTGATCACTATAGCTTTTCTTCCCTATCTTGTTATACATAAGGGGGAAAATTACCCTTTTGGCTATGATTATGAGCATACAGGAGAAGTTTTAGAAATCTACGATCTCGACCGATTCGGGAATGTCAAACACACCTATTTCATTGAGGGTGCCATTCCATTACAACTATCCCAAAATCAGACTTATGATTTGGATGTCGCTGTACTCATTGATGAATCACGGGGGTTCCTTGAAGTGCCAGTCAGACAATACATCCTTTATCTAAAAGACTGGTATAAAGATATCTCGTTCAGAATTGGTTTTGTGCTCATAGCCCTCATTCTCGTTTTTTATCCTAAGAAATCTTTGAATCAGCTTTTATATTTATCGAACAATCTGAAGAAAGAACTAAAGCAAGATTTCCCTGAATATTATGAGGACAGGATTAAAAATGGCTTTAAAACGCGTCATGCCATTCATTTAGTCTTAGCAACTTTCATCATAGTGTATGCAGAATGGAATCAGTATCCGGGAGATTTAGTAGAAGAAATCAGTCATTATGTGGAAAATTCGGATGAAGTACATCAAGAAAAAACCAGTGACCCTCTCTAGGTTACTGGTTTCAACAGCGAGTGATTGGATTGCTCTCTTTAAATTTACATACAACAAAACCGACCAAAATATTTATCTTTTCTTGAACTGCTGATCAGATTTGTAAATAAACGCAAATACTTCGGCTACTACATGATAGAGCTCCTCCGGTATTTGCTCATTGATATTTAGTTCAGATAGCAGTTCGACCAATGAAGCATCCTGTTGAACAGGCACATCATGATCATTTGCTTTTTCCAATATATTGTCAGCAATAAAGCCTTTCCCTTTCGCGACGACCTTTGGTGCTGCCGCCTGTTCGGATTGATAGCTTAATGCAACCGCTTCTCTACGCTTTTCATTCATATTCGAATGTCCACCCCTTCATCTCCGCTACTCATATCTGGCGTTTGTATGGCGTTTGCTTGCTTCTCAATAGGCTTTACGTGCAAAGTCGATAATTGATAGCCTACCTGTTTAAGTCCTTCCACTAGAGAGGGTTTGAATTCTTCGACAACGTCCTCGACCTCATGATGATTGTAAACCGTCACGCCGACACGTCGGTTGACAATATTCAAGTCAACTACCGTATCCTCGAAATGTTCAAGCGATAAGAAAAACACGACGTGGCAGAAATCCGGGTCGATTTCCCCGTCTTTTGTCTTTCGCCCTTCCATATTCATCTGGATATCGCCTGTAGCACCAACCATATCTCCTGGAAATTGCATAGCCATTTGAATGGTTTGGTTCGTTTCCTGATGAGCAGACACTTGAATACCATTGATTAACGAAACCATTTGCCTCGCCGTTTCTGGGCGGATTGCCGTTTGAGGGTCTTGCATGCTTTGTAATAACGACGACTTTAAACTCGGCTCTTTCGTCATCCCTTCCTCACTCATCACCGCACGCTTGAGCATGGATTCGTCTTGAACCCCTGATAAATCGAGCATAGCTTTCAATTTGATCAAGATGGAATCTTTTACTGAAGGTGAAAAATCTGACGCGAGACGACTGACCCACTCGGTTAGCGACGCTTTTTGGTTGTGCGTGAGTTGACTGGACTGGATTTGTTGTAAAGATCCTGCCACTTCTCTCATGGCTGGTGTCGCGACAGGTGTCTTTTGCTCCATTTGTTGTGAAAGTTGTCTCATTACTTGTTCCATAACAGGGCGCACAGACTCGGATAGCATAGGAAGCAACTTTTGAAACGTCTGTCTTTGTTGCAATGCCTGATGATCGGCTGCCCATTTCTGAATACTTGATTCCGTTAGCTTAGGGGCCGATTGAGCGGTACTAGCCGAATCAACCAATCTCGTCAACTGCGATGTCCACCTAGCTAAGGACTGTTGTTCACTTTTCGGCATCGGCAACTGCTGATCGAACAATCTTTTCATCCCTTGGGCTATATGATCGATGGATGCTGGAAGTGGGGGAGGCGTCTGGCGGGCATGACTCAAAAGTTGTTGAGTCTGTTGCAGGGAGGGCATCTGTGTCCCTGTTTTTGTTCCCGCCCATTGATTCCATGTTTGTTGAAAACGACTGAACGAAGCATCGTCATTGATTAACCCCGCTTTTTGAAACAACTGAAAAGATGTAGGGTTGTTGGTCACGACTTCCCCTACCACTTTCATCATGGACGACTGCGTTGTGCTGACCGTAGGAGGCGCGCCTTTTAAATGTGAAATAAGGTTCGCTACTTTTTGGTCATTCATCGTTTGTGGGCTCTGTACAGGTTGAAGCTGCTTAAGTAGCTGGGTCACCTCAGTGGTTTGTTTGGTTGCAATCGCCTGAAACACAGAAGGCTTCATGGGGTACTGCTTTTGCATCATCTGCATCAACACATCTTTTGCCACGTTTTTCTGACCAGACTGTTGTAATATGGATAAAGCCTGTTTTAAGTCAGCGGTTTGAAAAGGCGTTTCTGTCTTCAGTAATGAGTTCAAAAAATCCACATTCAGCTTCGTCGCCTTCATTCCAAGTCCTTGGAGCAATTGGTTCACATCCAAACGCTGCGCCGTCCCTTTTTGTTGCGAAATGACTTTCAACTGCATCATTCCATCATGAGATGAGGTCACTTGAAAAACGTAAGATTTCCCCTTCGTCAGGGATGTTTCAAGCTGGGCTTGGACCTGTTGCTTCCCGACTTGAACGACAGCACGGTTTCCAGGAATCAACTCGACAACTTTACCTGTCATCACTTGTCCAACTTTTGGTGCAGCACTTGCCTGTTGTGTATTCTGCAATTTTCCTAGACTTGAAATCGATGGATTCACCTATCTCCACTCCTTACCGTCGCTTCTCTTACCGGTGCAAAACTATGACGATGATATGGGGAAGGGCCATGTGCCATGAGTGCATCGATATGATCGCTTGTCCCGTAGCCCTGATTAGAGGCAAACTGATACATGGGATAGCTTTTATGCAGCTCAGCCATATAATGATCCCTCGTGACTTTGGCGATGACACTCGCAGCCGCAATCGATACACTTCTTTGGTCCCCTTTGACGAGGCTCACCTCGGATTCGACTTCTTCGAGTTCCATCGCATCAATCAGCAAATGATCAGGATATCGCTTCAGACCTTCTACTGCTCGCATCATCGCAAGCTTCGTAGCCTGATAGATATTCATCCGGTCGATCTCTTCATTGCTGACGATTCCTACACCCCAGTCGGTCTCTTCTTTTATGATCTTATAAAACGATTCTCTCTTTGTTAACGATAACTTCTTCGAATCATTGAGACCTTCTAGATAGAAGTCATCAGGCAATATGACAGCACCTGCTACAACAGGACCAGCAAGTGGCCCTCTCCCCGCTTCATCAATTCCCGCAATGGCCGTCTTACCATTTCGTTTTGCTTTATATTCAAACCCTTTCATCGTTTCAAACTGTGCTTTTAATTCCGCTCTCTTTTGTCGTTTCGTCTCATATTGAGCGACAATTCTCTGGACGCCTTTTCTAGAATCCTGCTTAAAAGATTCCATTTCTTCTATTGAGAATTGACCTGCTTCTAGCTTTTTCTTAATTTCTTTAATCGTCATCGTAGTCATCATGTCTTACTCCTTCATTTCTATTCATATCGGCATTTCCTATTCAACTATGTAGTCTGGATGAATAGATCAACTCAAGCCTAGGCCGTTTTAACCATGAGTCCTCGCCCTGATTATCATCATAAAAAAAGAAAAAACGCAAAGTGATTGGACTCACCATGCGCTTCGTTTCTTTTTATGATGGACGCTCAAAACTGACTAGCCCGACCTTGCCGCCGCGAAGGTCATGTAAAATGATATCGGACACTTTGTCAAAGTTGACCTGTCCACCGCTCTCCAGACAGCCACGCTTGCGACCGATCATTTCAAACGCATCCATAATGTCTTCATAACTTTCAAAGCCGAAGCGACTTTCTAAGAACTTCGGGTAGTTGGCTTGCAGATAATCGAGTACGTATGCCGCGACATCCTCCTTCGGTAAGATCTGATCTTTGATAGTACCGATGGATGCCAAACGATATCCGACTTCTTCGTCTTCAAATTTCGGCCATAGAATACCTGGTGTATCGAGCAATTCAAATTCTTTTTTGACTTTGATCCACTGTTGCTTTTTCGTTACCCCTGGCTTGTCACCTGTTTCTGCAATTTTTCTATTTGCGAGACGGTTGATCAACGTGGATTTTCCTACGTTTGGAATACCTAAAATCATAGCGCGAGAGGCTCGTGGGCGAACACCTTTGGCTTTAAGCTTATCTTGCTTCGCCTGTCCAAGTTCTTTCGCCAGCTGAATGACTTTTTGCACGTCCTGTTTTTTATTAGCTTCAATCGCAATAGCGACCATACCTCGTTCTTCGTAATAGTTAACCCACTCGTTTGTAACATTCGGGTCAGCTAAATCTTTCTTCATGAGCACGACCATCTTCGTCTTTTCTTGCAAAATATCATGAAGCATCGGGTTTTGTGATGATTCCGGCGCCCGTGCATCCACTAGTTCTATGACAAAATCAACAAGTTTTAGTTTTTCAGTCACTTCTCTTCTTGCTTTTGCCATGTGTCCTGGAAACCATTGTATCGTCATATTAGCCCTCCTCGCTTATCCATTCAATCCGATTGAGCGGCCAGTACGAGACAATCGCCTCCCCTACCAACTGATCATCACTAATGACACCTAACATCCGGCTATCTGTAGAGTTACGTCGATTGTCACCAAGAACGAGCACAGAGCCTTCTGGTACTTCTTCGTAACCACCAGGCAGTTGCTCGATTGAAAAGTCGTTCGTTAAGGTCTCATTCGGATATTGTTGTTTCTGTTCTGTCAAATATGGTTCTTCTATAGCTTCCCCATTAATATATAGTTGATCATTTTCATAAGACACGTGATCGCCGGGAACGCCGATGACGCGCTTTATGTAATCCTTTCTTTCGGTCGCGTGGAACACGACAACGTCAAAACGGTCAGGAGAGCCTAGTGTGTAATTAATTTTGCTGACAATCAAATGCTGGCCGCTATGTAAGCTTGTCAGCATTGATGGGCCTTCAACGACGACCGGCGCAAACAAGAACACCCGCACGACGACGGCTAAGACAGCCGCAATGATGAAAGCCTTAATCCAATCCAACCACTGTTGTTTCATAAAAAAGCGCTCCTCTTCCCTTTTCAATTTCTTATATGCATGGTCTTTGCCAGTAGATAGATATCAGGCGACCATATAGTAGACAAGGACATTGTAAACGACCTTCTTATGTATCCAGTACAGGTATGTCACTTACTCACGCATGCATTCATTCTACCATATCAGAAGTTATGTAGAGTAGAAAAAAGGAGCTTGACAGATGCAAGCTCCTTTCAACAGAATTATCTAAGTTCTTTAATACGAGCTGCTTTACCGCGTAGGTTACGCAAGTAGTATAGCTTCGCACGACGAACGCGACCACGACGAGTACGCTCAATCTTAGCAATACGTGGAGAGTGAACAGGGAATGTACGCTCAACACCTGTGCCGTAGCTGATTTTACGTACAGTGAATGTTTCACTGATTCCACCGTTTTGGCGCTTGATTACAACACCTTCGAATACCTGAATACGCTCACGGTTACCTTCGACAACCTTCACGTGTACCTGAACCGTGTCACCTGGACGGAAGTCAGGAAGATCAGTACGAAGCTGTTCTTTTGTAATGTCATGAATTAACTGTTGCATTGACTTTCACTCCTTTTTAACTAATGCTCATGGCTTCTATGAGGCAGCGGAACATCGTTTTCCACTTAAACCGTACGTTTAAGCACAAATTATAATATATCACAGAAAGGTATAAACATCAACCTGTTTTAGCGACTTTTCCATTGGTCGATCCAAGATTTCTCTTGCTTTGAAAGCTCTCTTTCCTCTAGCAGATCAGGGCGTCGTTCATAGGTGCGTTTTAAGGATTGGTAATGTCTCCATTCGTCAATTTTGGCATGATTACCTGATAATAATACTTCCGGAACTTCATGTCCACGGAAATCGGCTGGACGTGTATAATGTGGGTGTTCTAGAAGACCATTTGAGAACGAATCTTCCGGCGCAGATTGTTCATTGCCAAGTACACCCGGAATCAAACGGACGACTGAATCGATGACGACCATCGAACCTAGCTCACCACCGGTCAATACATAATCACCGAGCGAAATCTCATCTGTTACTAGTTCTTCACGTATCCGCTCATCATACCCTTCATAGTGGCCACAGATGAATACAAGATGCTCTTCTTCAGCAAGTTCTTCTGCTTTTGCCTGAGTGTAGGGCTCACCTTGCGGACACATTAAAACCACACGCGGCTGTTTGTCGGCTTTTTTTTCAATGTCTTGTACAGCATCGAAAATCGGTTGCGGGGTCAGGACTAGACCCGCGCCTCCTCCATAAGGGTAGTCGTCTACTTTGTTATGTTTATTGGTCGTGTAATCCCGGAAGTTCACATATTGATAGGAAAAAGCTTCTCGATCTTGAGCACGCTTTAAAATCGAGTGATTCAACACACCATCAAACATTTCAGGAAACAACGTTAAAATGTCAATATGCATCAGTCTAGCAGCCCCTCTATTGGATCAATGATAATGGTTTTCTCCTCAATGTTCACTTCTTTTACGACCGGCTCGATATAAGGAATTAACGCATCTTGCTTTCCTTTACGTTTCACAACCCACACATCATTGGCGCCAGGGGTAAGAATTTCTTTCACTTCCCCAAGTTCTTCACCGGATTGCACGAATACAGTGCAGCCGATGACTTCATGAAAGTAGAATTCGTGCTCATCAAGTTCTTCCTGGTGTTCTTCTGAAACCATCAATTGGCCATTTTTATACATTTCAACATCGTTAATGGAAGGATGGTCCTCGAAACTGACAAGATCGAAACCTTTATGCATCCTGTGTGAGCGGACCACTAACGGTCTCGTCTCCTGTTTATCATTCACCCAATACAATAGCTGACCTGGTTCAAAGCGTTCTTCAAAGTCCGTGATGCGTTGAATTTTCACTTCACCTTTAATACCATGCGTGTTAATCACTTTTCCTACGTTAAATAAATCTTTTTCCATCAATTGCATTACCTCGCTCGTATCACTTTTCCGTCTTGGATGACGATTTCTTTATTTTGAATCTCACTCCATGAGTCGCCTTCTTCTATATGAACCAACGCCTCAACCTCATCCGTCTCAAGCTCGCTCCCATCTGAGAGGATATTGAGTTGTTCAAGTTGATGCTCCATCCAACGGATTCGATCCTTACGTTTACTGATTTCCTTTGAGAAACGGCGACTGACTTCCTGTCTGGATAACTCCGGTTTCCGTTCAAGCTTTTTTTGTTCAAATTCAAGCTGACGACATTCTTGGTTCAGCTGCTTAGCTCGTTCATCAAATCGATCTCGAAGTTGTTTACGACTAGAAGCTGTCAGGATATGTTTGACCGTAACTTTTTGTATGATTTGCATTCTAAGCGTTCGACCTCTTCTCTCTAAATTTAGAAAAAAAGGGAAAGGTTAGCCCTCTCCCTTTTTCCTACATAATATCAAGATAGATTCGTTTTTCAGAATCAGAGCCTGCCGCATAGACGACAGTTCGAATCGCTTTCGCAATCCGCCCATTCTTTCCAATCACCTTGCCGACATCGTCTGGATGAACAGAAAGGTGATAGACGATTTTTTCGTCCTCTTCTTTCACATCAATCTCGATGTCGGAAGGGTGATCGACAAGCGGCGTAACGATCGTTTCGATTAAGGCTTGCATGATATCACCACTACCTCATTATTTGTTTTTAGATTCGTGGAATTGCTTCATGATGCCTTCGTTAGAGAATAGGTTACGAACTGTGTCGCTTGGCTTAGCGCCGTTTGACATCCAGTCGATTGCTTTCTCAGCGTCAAGCTTAACCTCTACAGGGTTAACAACTGGGTTATATGTTCCGATCTGCTCGATGATACGTCCATCACGAGGAGAACGAGAATCTGCTACTACTACACGGTAAAATGGGTTACGTTTTGACCCCATACGTTTAAGGCGAATTTTTACTGCCATAATTGAATACCTCCATAAATTTCATTAAAGAATTATTTGTTTCACACAAATTTAGATTTTAGCAGAACTTCATTTGTGTGTAAAGGGTTTTTCCATTACATGAACGGAAAATTCATGCCTTTGCCTTTTTTTCCCTTCGTATTGCTCATTTGTTTCATCATTTTTTTCATTTCCTCGAACTGTTTCAACAGTCGGTTGACCTCAGAAACGTTCGTTCCGGAGCCCCTGGCAATCCGCTTTTTACGGCTGGCATTCATAAGGGAAGGGTCCTGACGTTCATGCTTGGTCATCGATTGAATGATCGCTTCAACGTGTACGATTTGTTTATCGTCGAAGGAAACGTTCTTCAACCCTTTCATTTTGTTGGCACCCGGAATCATATTCAATATCTCATCCAGAGGTCCCATATTCTTCACTTGCTCCATTTGTTCAAGGAAATCCTCGAACGTGAATGAAGCGTTACGCATTTTCGATTCAAGCTCTTTCGCCTGTTTTTCATCTACGTTCGTTTGAGCTTTCTCGATTAAGGTCAATACATCTCCCATACCGAGAATCCTTGAAGCCATTCGCTCAGGGTGGAAAGCTTCTAGTTGATCGAGCTTCTCTCCCATACCAGCGAATTTGATTGGTTTTCCAGTCACGGCACGGATGGACAATGCAGCACCACCACGGGTGTCACCATCAAGCTTCGTTAGTAAAACACCCGTTACATCAAGCTGTTCGTCAAAGCTCTCGGCTACATTGACTGCGTCTTGACCGGTCATCGCATCGACCGTCAAGAAAATCTCATCAGGCTGAACAGCTTCCTTGATTCTTTGCAGTTCATCCATTAAATCGCCATCAACGTGTAAACGACCAGCGGTATCGATGATCACATAGTCATTGTGTTCTTCTTTCGCCTTCTGTACAGCGTTTTTCGCGATGTCTACTGGATCTACTTCCGTCCCTTCTGCGTGAACAGGCATCCCCAGTTGCTTTCCGAGTGTTTCAAGCTGTTGAATTGCTGCTGGACGATAAACGTCTGCTGCCGCAAGAAGCGGGCTGCGGTTGTAACTTTTGCGTAAAAGGTTGGCAAGCTTCCCTGTAGTGGTCGTCTTACCGGCACCTTGTAAACCAACCATCATGATGACAGTCGGTGGACGCTTTGCTACGGCGATTTTACTTTCGTCGCCACCCATCAAATCCGTCAACTCTTCTTGGACAACCTTGATGACTTGCTGCCCAGGGGTCAGGCTCTCCATGACCTCCTGACCGATCGCGCGCTCTTTAATACGCTTGACGAAGTCTTTCACGACTTTAAAGTTAACATCGGCCTCAAGGAGGGCAAGACGGACTTCACGCGTCATTTCTTTTACGTCTTGTTCGGTTACCTTCCCTTTGCCTTTGATTTTCTTAATCGTTTCTTGCAAACGGTCGGATAAACCTTCAAATGCCATCGAAGGAACCCTCCTATTCTAATTCTTGTAGTTGATCGAGCCATTCCTTAAAAGGAGATTCGAGTTGTCGTTTCTCGACTTCGGTCTCCATTTCTTTTATCACCTGTTGGCGTTTTTGGAATTTCTCATATAAGTTCAGCTTGTTTTCATATTCTTCAAGCATCGTCTCTGTTCGGCGAATGTTATCATAAACAGCTTGACGCGAGACATCAAACGTCTCCGATATTTCACCTAAAGAGTAATCTTCTAAATAATACAACTCCATATAGTTCCGTTGTTTCGGAGTCAGCAATGATTGATAGAAGTCAAACAAGTAATTGACTCGTGTCGTTTTTTCAAGCACGTAGGAACAACTCCTTGTTAAGTGAAATACCTTTACATGAAAATACTAACGGAGACGAGGCTTCTCTGTCAAGTCTAGCTTTCAATTTCTTCTTCATCTTCATACTCATCAATCATGTCGGCGAACAGTCCATAGACAAACGCATGAGCATCGAAGTTCTCTAAGTCTGTCACTTTCTCTCCGAGTCCGACGAGTTTCACCGGAATATCCAACTCTTTTCGAATCGCAAGGACGATACCACCTTTTGCTGTACCATCAAGTTTTGATAACACGATACCTGAAACATCTGTCGCTTCTGAGAAAGTCTTCGCCTGGCTCATTGCATTCTGTCCTGTCGTGGCATCTAGGACGAGAAGCACTTCATGAGGAGCCCCCGGTACTTCACGTTCGATGACACGTTTAACTTTGGACAGTTCATTCATCAAATTCACTTTATTTTGTAAGCGCCCTGCTGTATCGCAAATCAACACATCAGCATTGCGGGACTTTGCGGACTGAATGCCATCATAGATAACAGCTGCCGGATCGCTTCCTTCACTGTGTTTGACAGTATTGACACCTACTCGACGTCCCCATTCCTCTAGCTGGTCAATGGCACCTGCACGGAATGTATCCCCAGCAGCCAGCGTCACGTTCTTCCCTTCTGCCTTGAGGGTGTGGGCGAGCTTACCGATTGTTGTCGTTTTACCGACGCCGTTGACACCGACGAACAGGTAAATCGTCAGACCATCAGGGTTCTCATTCAACCCTTCGATTTCTCCTGCATCGTCATCACCATAATAGATCTCTACAAGTTTTTCTGAAATAACTTCTCGCACTTCTTTTGTGTCTTTAATATTACGTCGTTTCACTTCGAGCTGGAGCTCATCTATCATTTCCATAACCGTATTCACACCGACATCAGCCGAGATTAACACTTCCTCGAGTTCTTCGAAGAAATCTTCATCGACTGTACGATAGCGCGCGACAAGGTCATTGATTTTGCTAGAGAATGAATTGCGTGTTTTCGCTAAACCCTTTTTAAACTTAGATGCGATTGATTCCTCTTGATCCTCGACCGGAGATTGGTCAACCTCTGGTTCTAACTCCGCTTCTGAGTCTTTAAGCTCTGAGTCAGATACAGGGTCCTCGAGGTCTTCATCTTCTTCAGTTTCTCCCTCTAGTTCTTCCTCTGTCTCGTCATGAAGGTCTTCTTCTGTATCGTCCTCTGGTTGCTCATCAAATGACTCTATTTCGTCACCAGAGTCTTGTACTACTTCTGTCTCTCCTTCTAGAGAATCATCCGATTCCTCCATTTCCTGCATTTCTTTGAGCTCTTCTTCAGTTGGAGGCTCAAATTGAGGCTGTAGATCCTTTGTGAATTTATCTTTCAGTTTCTTGAAAAAGCTCATCAACTCATCCTTTCTAGACTTCTAATAATTCAGGAGTTTCTTCTAGTCTGACTGACACAAGCCTAGACACGCCGGACTCCTGCATCGTTACACCGTATAAGACATCCGATTGCTCCATCGTCCCTTTACGGTGAGTAATGACGATAAATTGTGTTTGTTCACTGAATTCTTTTAAGAACTTAGCAAAACGATCGACGTTCGCTTCATCGAGTGCGGCTTCCACTTCATCAAGCACACAGAATGGAACGGGTCGTACGCGTAAAATGGAGAACAAGAGCGCAATAGCTGTGAGAGCGCGTTCTCCACCAGACATCAAGCTTAAGTTCTGCAACTTCTTGCCTGGTGGTTGAGCAACAATCTCGACTCCAGATTCAAGTAAGTCATCAGGATCAGTAAGCTTCAGATCAGCGCTACCTCCGCCAAACAATTCACGGAACACGCCACCAAATTCATCCCTGATACTAGTAAAGGTTTCTTCAAAACGACGCTGCATTTCCCCATCCATCTCACTGATGACATGATGAAGTGTCCCTTTCGCTTCTAATAAGTCGTCTTGTTGACCTTTCAGGAATTCGTAACGCTCCTGAATCCGTTCATACTCATCGATCGAACCGAGGTTCACCGTCCCTAGTTCCTCAATCGCCCGTTTGATGAGTTTTACTTCACGAGCGGAAGCTTGAACATCCTCAACTGACGGATATTCACGCTTCGCTTTTTCGAACGTCATGACATACTCTTCCTGTAAATAGTTCAGCATATTCTCAAGCTCCACATCTAAGCGGTTTGCTTTCACTTCTTTCGCTTGAATGTCCTGAACAAAATTTTGGACGAGGCGTTTTTGTTCTTTCAACTGTTGTTCGATTTGGTGTATTTGCTCCGCATACGTCGCTCTTGTCTGTTTTCGCTCTTGAATCAATTGAGACGTACGCTCTTTACGCTCTTTCATCTCTTCGATTTCTTGAACCATTTCTTCTTCGGTCAAGTTCGAATCTACGACCTCCATCAGCTGCTCGAAAGCTTCTTTGCTCTCTTTCAACTGCTGTTGATTCATCTCTAATTCTTCTTTGTATCGATCCGCTTTTTCTTGTTGGTTGGCAACAGCCGAATCTTGTTCAGCTAATAGAATGTGAAGCTCTTGCTTTCGCTCTCGTAATTTCGCTTCATCCTGCTGCTGTTGTTGTTTCGTATCAGACAGCTGATCGATTTTTTGTTGAACCTTAGAAAGTTGTTCTTCTAATTTGTTCAAATCTTTATCAAGCTGCTTCAATTGTTCATGAGCTTGTGTACGATCATGGTCGTACTGAGCCTGGTCTTGATCGAACAGTTGAAGTTGATCATTCAAGTGTCTAGAGCGCATCGTCAACTCTCGATACTCGGACTGCTTTTCGTACTCATCTGTTTTCAACTGGGCGACTTCTTCTTCGAGCGTGGTTACTTGCTCCTGCTCATTTGCAATGGTCGCTTTCAACTGTTGGACCCTTTCTTCAACATCACTTGTTTTAGCTGAAAAATCCTCGATTTTCATCGTTAATTCTTGCAACTCTTTTTCCCGGGTGAAAAGCGATTGATTCGACTTCTTCTGTGCTCCACCTGACATTGAGCCGCCCGGGTTCACTACATCACCATCTAATGTGACGATTCGGTATTTACGGTTCAGGAACTTGGCAATGGCATTGGCGTTCTCTAACTTATCCGCAATTACGATGTGTCCGAGCAAATGCGAAATCGCCTTGTGATAATCTGGATTGAACTTGACGAGATCGACAGCTACGCCTACAAAGCCTTTTTGGTTGGATAGCTGACTCTGCGCTTGTCCGTATATAGACCTTGGCTGGATGGCCGTTAACGGTAAAAACGTAGCTCGACCTTTATTGTTTTGCTTCAACCAATGAATCGACGCCCGACCTGTACGTTCGTCTCGGACAACGATGTGCTGTGCCTGAGCACCGAGTGCTGTTTCAATAGCGGTCATCATGTCGTTCGGAATATCAATCAACTCAAGGACCGCACCATCGACCCCCTCAAGCTTCCCGCTTTCGCGAGCTTTCAATACTTCACGCACGCCTTGGAAATACCCAGAGAAATCTTCTTTCATATCTTCAAGCATTTCTTTCTTCGAGCGCAACTTCTCCAAGTATTGATACCCTTTATACAGCTTTTCCTGCCATTCTTCATAGGACTGCTTATTAGACTGAAGCGTCTCATTCAGCTCTTTGTATTTTCCTTCTTTCGCTTCGCGTCTAGCCTTTACATCCTGCAACTCCTCCGAAAGAGAGGTGAGTTTCGTTTCAAGCAATTCACGTTCTTCACGCAAGTCTTTGAACTTGTCTTGCTGTCCATCTTTTTTATAGCTGATTTGAGACAGCTGCTTATCGATGATTTGCTTCTCATTGCGTTTCGCAGCCTGCTCATTCAGTAAATCAATATAGTCACTCTTCAAATCTTCTATTTGGTCTTCGATCTTTTGAATATCCTGACTAAGGGCATCATCGGTTTGTTGCAACGCTTTCTTGGTTTCTGTACGTTGTTGTTTCGTTTGAGAAAGCTTTGCTGCTTCTTCTTTCGCAACCTTCTTCAATTGCTCCACTTTCTCGCTTAGCTCAAACTGTTCTTGCTCGCTTTTTTCTTTATTCTCTTCGAAGTGCTTATGACGCTCTTTCATCAACTCTTTCTTGCCTTCAAGACCTTCTAGTTCCTTTGTCAGCACAAGAAGTGTCTCTTGCAAGGACTCGATCGACTCATCGAGGTCTTGCATATCCTTTCGCTGCTTCTCGACGGAGGCTTCCTCTGTTTCCACTTGTTCAGAGAGAGCGGCTTCTTTTTTCTTTACACTCTCTAACTGTTGAAGCAAATGCTGCCATTCTTCGTGCAATTGTTCTATCTGCGTAATTAATAGGGAGATCTCAATTTGTTTGAGCTCGTCTTTTTTCTGCAAATAGTCTTGTGCAATCGCCGCTTGTTCTTTCAAGGGTTCAAGCTGATCATCGATTTCATGAATGATGTCTTCGACGCGGTTCAAGTTTTCTTGAGTTTCCGCTAACTTATACTCCGCTTTCTTCTTACGCTGTTTGTATTTAAGTACACCTGCGGCCTCTTCAAAAATCGAACGTCGCTCTTCCGCTTTTGAACTGAGGATCTCCTCTACTTTCCCCTGACTTATGATCGAAAAAGCTTCGCGACCGAGACCAGAGTCCATGAATAGATCGACGATATCCTTCAGTCTGCAGGTCTGGTTATTCATATAAAATTCACTTTCGCCAGAACGATACACGCGCCGCGTTACACTGACTTCTTCATAATCAAGCGGTAACGTCTGATCTTGGTTATCGAGCGTGAGTGTAACTTCCGCCATATTGAGCGGTTTTCTGGAGTCACTTCCAGCGAAAATAATGTCTTCCATCTTCGTTCCACGCAAGGATTTAGCTGATTGCTCACCTAAAACCCAGCGTATGGCATCGGTAATATTGCTTTTCCCACTGCCATTCGGGCCGACAACGGACGTGACTCCTTCAACGAAATCAACGGTTACCCGTTCGGCAAATGATTTAAATCCTACGGTGTCTAATTGCTTGAGGAACATACCTATCCTCCTGTTATATTCACATCTAACTTTCTTTTAACCTATTTATTTTATCATAAAGTGACGCGCAGTTCAGTGACTTTTTCAGAAATGCGGACTTTCAAAAAACGTCAAAGTATCCTATCATATGTAATAGTTGCTACCAGATGACCTGAAGGAGGATATAACGTGAGTTTAGAGACAGCAAGTCAAGAGAATTTAGAATACATCATCAATGACATGGCCGAGCGTTTGCAAGTCGTCAATCGCTCCATCATGGATGCAGAGGATTACGACCTTGAAAGCTACGATGAGATCAAGTCGCTTTATGATATCGTGCAAATGAAAGGGCAATTGAGCGTATCTGAAATTCAAGCTTTTGTACAAGAGTTAGGACAGTATCGCAAAGGATAAAATGGAACATAAAAGGCTCCAGGACACTAGTTGTCTTGGAGCCTTTTAATATTTTTAAGACCCACCTTATCTTGAATACTCAAAATGGAGACTTAGGGTCCTCCTCGAAATAAAGTGTAGGGTATGGTCGAGCAGGGGTGTCCTGAAAAAAGGGGGGCTGTACCGATTTGTCCGGATAAGCTGAGTAAATGTCCGATAAAGTCTATCTCTTGTCCGAATTAGAAGGAAATGTCCGATATTGAAGATCACTTGTCTGAATTGAACATGTGAATGTCTGATATCGTGAATCAGTTGTCCGAATCGTTTAGTTAAATATCTGAATTGAGGCTCGTTCATCGCATCAAAAGCCATATATGTGTTGATTTTGCAGGCAATAGTATCGTTTGATAAGTCAGAAGCACATAACACATTGTAGATTCGTTCCTGCCCCCTCCCAACCTAAGGTAACGAACCCGCAACATCTCGAAATCAAGTCTTTCACAATACTTTCTCTACTTTCGAAAAAAACCAGTAGAAGAGCATAAACGCCAAACAAGCCAATAAAAAAAGACCGCACCCGATGTCAGGACGGTCTTTCTGTTACGATAATGCGCCATGGTTTTCGAGCGCTTGCTGAGCTGCTTTTTGTTCGGCCTCTTTCTTCGTTCGGCCCACACCAATGCCGCCAGTGTCTCCTTGAATACGAACGTGGGCAATGAACTCCCGGCTGTGCGCCGGTCCTCTTTCCTCAACGATTTCGTACTCGATTCTGCTGTTTTTGTCTCGTTGTATAAATTCTTGGAGTTGGCTTTTAAAATCCATCGCATGAGAAAAAGCACCTTTTTTCACTTTCGGATAGACGTACGTTTTCAGAAAGTCTACCACGACATCAAAGCCTTGATCCAAGTAAAGGGCGCCGATAAAAGCTTCGAACACGTCCGCCAATAAAGCAGGACGGTTCCGTCCACCTGTTAACTCTTCGCCTTTTCCTAATAGGATCAAGTCTTGAAAATTCAGTTCATTTGCAAATTGGACCAGAGAAATCTCACAGACTATAGAGGCTCGGAATTTCGTTAATTCGCCTTCCGCCATATCTGGAAACTCACGATATAAATATTGGGATACGCCTAGTTCAAGGACAGCATCACCAAGGAATTCCAATCGCTCGTTATCTTCACGGTCCGTTTTACGATGCTCATTCACATAAGATGAATGTGTGAAAGCTTGTTCCAGTAACGCTACATTATCGAAATGAATATTTACTTTATCTTGGAAACTGGAAAAATCACCCATAAATCACCTTATCCTTTACAAATAATTTCACAAGTAAATACAGGAAAGGCTGCCTGCAATAAATGCAGACAGCTTGTCCATTACGACTGGCTGCTTATGTAATTCACAGCGTCGCCTACTGTATTGATGTTTTCAGCTTCTTCATCAGAAATTTCCATATCAAACTCGTCTTCAAGCTCCATTACAAGCTCTACTACATCAAGAGAGTCTGCTTCTAGATCTTCTTTGAAGGAAGCTTCCATAGTTACTTTAGATTCTTCAACGTCAAGTCGATCAACGATGATCTTTTTTACACGATCAAATGTTTCTGCCATTGGAACTTCACCTCCCTTCAATAATTATAGTAGTTTTGAACACTAAAGCGCAAGCGCACTTTTTGACGTATTTTTTCGAAGCTTGGGAATTATTCCAAAACCCCGGATAAGTCCAGTCCGTACGCCTCTGAACAGTCGCTTCCTCACTTAACGCTATCCGGATCCAGCTCCTAGAGGCTAGCGTGACTTCCCTCGTCTCTGTACGATAAGTCAACATCGATTCACTACGTTCATCGTGTTTCCTTTATCTCCTCCGACTCAGTCCAGTCCGTACGCCTCTGAACAGTCGCTTCCTCACTTAACGCTACATTACCATGCCGCCGTCTACATGTAGCGTTTGGCCGGTCATGTAGGCGGAGTCTTTGGAGGCAAGGAAGCGGACAACGCGTGCAACGTCTTCGCCTTCACCAAGGCGGCTTAGCGGAATCATGGCAAGCATCTGCTCACGTTGTTCATCCGTAAGTGCATCCGTCATATCTGTTGCGATGTAGCCGGGTGCTACTGCGTTTACCTGAATGTTTCGGGAAGCAAGTTCTTTGGCATTTGATTTTGTGAGACCAATGACACCCGCTTTAGCAGCTACATAGTTTGCTTGTCCAGGGTTCCCTGACACACCGACAATAGAGGCTACATTGATGATGCGCCCGTATTTCTGTTTCATCATTTGGCGGGTTACCCCTTTTGTACAGAAGAAGACACCTTTTAAATTCGTGTCGATAACGGAGTCGAATTCTTCTTCCTTCATGCGCATGAGCAGATTGTCTTTCGTAATTCCGGCATTGTTCACCAATATATCCAAACGTCCGAACTCGTCCACGACAGTTTTCACCATACGTTTAACATCGTCTTCTGAAGAGACGTTTGCTTGAATCTTGATGGCGACACCGCCTTGTTCCTTAATCTCTTGAACGACAGCTTCTGCTTTATCTTCACTTCCGGCATAGTTGACCGCTACTTTTGCCCCTTGGCGAGCAAGCTCTAGAGCAATTGAACGACCAATCCCTCGAGAAGCTCCCGTTACGAGTGCGACTTGATCTTGCAACATCAAGATTCCTCCTTTGTCCATTGAATAAATGATTCGAGTGATTCAGGATCAGATACGTTCACCGTTTTCATACGTCGTTTGACTTTTCGAACAAGACCACTCAATACTTTCCCGTGCCCGATCTCTACAATAGCATCGACCTCTTCTTCTACAAAAGCTTCAAGAATCTGTTGGAATCGTACGGGCGAATACAACTGTTCAACAAGAAGCTTTTCAATGTCATCCGCTTCTTGTACAGGGGAAGCTGTTACATTAGCATAGACAGGCACATCTGCCTTTTCCACTACTACACCTGACAAGTGGTTAGCAAAATCTTCGCTCGCCGGTTTCATTAAACGGGAGTGGAAAGGACCACTGACGTTTAACGGCAACACGCGTTTGGCTCCTGCCTCGGAAAGCTTTTCAGACGCTTGTTCTACGCCTGCTTTTGTACCAGAAATGACGATCTGACCTGGACAATTGATATTCGCTAAATCCACGGCCAATTCACCATCAAAGCCTTCAAGCTCGGAAGCAATTTCTTCTTGTGATAAGCCGAGTACAGCGGCCATCGTCCCTTTTCCAGTCGGGTAAGCTTCTTCCATCAACTTGCCACGTGTGTGGACAAGCTTGACGGCTTCAATCGGCTCTAGAGCACCGCTAGCCACAAGCGCGCTATACTCTCCCAAGCTATGTCCTGCTGTCATGGACGGCCTTACACCGTGTTCTTTTAACACTTCATTCATGGCGACACTGTTCAGTAAAAGCGCTGGCTGTGCGTTTTCTGTTTTTGTTAATTCTTCGGAAGGTCCTTCAAACATCAATGTTGTTAAGGAATAACCAAGCGCTTCATCTGCTTGATCAAATAGCTGTTTTACCGAAGGGTATGCATCATACATCGCTTTCCCCATGCCTACTTCTTGGGACCCTTGACCCGGGAATACAAAGGCGAGTTTTCTCATTCCTCTTCCTCCTTTGATTGCATTTCTTTCAATGTTTGAGCGATGGTCGACGTGACGTTCAGCTCAACCATCTCGCAAGCTTGTTTAATCGCATTCAAAACAGCACGCTCATTCGATGACCCGTGTGCTTTAATCACTGGAGCAGATAAACCAAAGAGACCTGCCCCACCATATTCGGAGTAATCAAGCTGACTGCGCAGCCCTCTCAAGTCATTCTTCACAAGTCCTGCTGCGAGCTTCGTCTTCATGTTCGACATGAACGTTTTCTTGATCATAGAGAACATCGTCATAGCCGTTCCCTCTATGGTTTTCAATGCGACATTTCCCGTAAAGCCGTCTGTAACCACGACGTCAGCAACTCCATCAAGCAAGTCACGCGCTTCCACGTTTCCGACAAAATGAATGGGAGCGTCCTTCATCAATTGGAATGCTTTTTTCGTCAAATCACTGCCCTTACCGTCCTCTGTGCCAACGTTCAATAAACCGACTCGCGGACGATCGATTTTCCGAACGTGTTCTGCATAAATCGAACCAATTACAGCGTATTGCAATAGGTGGTCAGGTTTTGCGTCAACGTTAGCACCGACGTCTAACATAAGGAAGCCTTTGCCGTCCTGTGTAGGGAGCGTTGGGCTTAACGCCGGACGTTCGACACCGTCCATTCGACCGACGACGAACAACCCGGCACTCATTAATGCACCCGTATTCCCCGCAGAGATACAGCCGTCTGCGCGTCCTTCTTTCACTTCTTTCGCCATCAAAACCATCGAAGCATTTTTCTTCCTGCGAACAGCTCTTACAGGCTCGTCCTCTCCGGTAATAGCCTCTGTCGTATGTATAACCTCAATATTGGATTGACTCTTCAGATGAGGCTTGATTTGTTCTTCATCACCAATCAACGTCAATTCGAGACCGTCGATGGAATCTGCTGCGAGTACAGCACCTTTCACAATCGCCTCAGGGGCGTTGTCCCCGCCCATGGCATCTATCGCCAACTTCATGTCATCCAACTCCTTTTATAAATTCGAACGATACATCTCAAACGTACCAGCAAATACTTCTTCTGTGCCGACAAAGCTTTGCACGCGCACAATGGTTCGGCCCTTATCATCCACACCATCTACATTCGCTTTGGCAACAACGCGCTCTCCTAGCTTAACTTGCCTAGTGAAATCGATAGTAGACCTTGCTGTAAGCGCCAATTCATCATTGATAACGGCGACGGCAAGTGAATTAGCCTGAGCGAATAGGTGGTGACCTCTTGCAATGTGGTTTCTAGAAAACACATGCTCAGGCTTCACGTCTAATATTGATATGGCTCGTTCGTCGAGTTCTAAGTCAACGACTTCACCAATCACTTCTTCAATCGGTAATGCTTTGACCGTTTCATTCCATTCTTGCGTCGCTACCGACTTGATCCGTTCACGCAATTCAGGAATTGAGAGTTCCATACGATCGAGACGGATTGTCTGAATACTTACGCCGAATTGCTTCGCTAAGTCTTCATCGGTTGTAAAGGGGGATGTTTCGATTGTATGCTTTAATTCCTCTTGCCTTTGCTTTTTCGACTTTTTCATTCGTAACCCACCGTCCGTTTAAGCCACGTAGCTGATGCCTTTATGACTAGGTACTAATAGTAATATATAATACCTGAGACATTTACGCAAGGGTTAGACTTACAAGACTCCAGATTCAATTCTCAAACGTGGTGGGGATGTCGTAAGTGTCGCTTGAGTCCCGAGAGGTATGCCGTAATTAGGTTGACAGTGACCGATTTGATAGCCTGAAACCACAGGGAAAGAACAATGAGAGAAAAAATCAGCCAGCACTTTATCTATGAGTACCCGCTCCTTGTAATCGGCCTGAAAATCCCCAAGCACGACACCTTGCACACATTCAAACATCCCGCCTTGTTTCAGATGATGGAGCATGGCATCAATTCGGTAAGCTTTCTCAGATACATCTTCTAGTAATAAAATGGATCCATTCGTGTCTATTTGGAAAGGGGTCCCGACACCGTCTGACAATAAAGTGAGATTTCCCCCAACGAGTCTTCCCTTCCCTGTTCCAGGCCGTAAAGCTTTCAACGGAGAATGGCGGGCATCATAGATGATCGGCTCTCTTGTAAACAACGGAGTAAGGGATTGTATCGTCTCTTTTCGTCTCTTTCCTATGTTGAAATCAGACGCTATCATCGGTCCATGAAACGTTACAAGGCTGCTGAACATTTGAAAGGCATTGAGGAGATAAGTGATGTCGCTATATCCCCAGAAGACTTTGGGATTTTGATGAATCATATGGTAATCAATGAACGGTGCGATCCTCGCTGTCCCATACCCTCCTCGGGCACAGAAGACACCTTGAACCAACGGATCACAAAAAGCATTGTGCAAATCAGCCAACCGTTTTTCATCTGAAGCAGCTAAAAACCCTTCCGCATCAAATACATAGCGTCCAAGTCGAACATCCAGCCCCACATTCTCTAACACTTCTATCCCTTCCATTAACTGATTACGATCCGGTGGTCCGGCCGGTGCTATAATAACGACTTGATCGCCTTGACGCAACGCGTTCGGTTTTATCATGAGCGCACTCCCTCACTTTTAAACTATGACCATTTCATAGAAAAATCGCGGATGTGATAACCTATGATACTAGAGCATTTCATGCAAAAAGGGGCGCATTCTGTTAAAGATTAGCGCCCCCCTTCTATTTTATTCGATTTCCATTTAATCCAGAACATTCCCCGTCAAAGATTGATCCGCGTAAACCGCTTCTTTCAAAGCTCTATAACGCTCGTCAGATTCAAGCAAGTCGTCCATGATCATTTCCGCCGCATCTTTTCGCGCCGTTTCCAGTGCTCGGTAGTCATGCACCATGTCACCGACTTTGAATTCAGGCATGCCGCTCTGCTTCCTACCAAAAAAGTCACCTGGACCACGAAGTTTCAAGTCCTGCTCGGAAAGCTCAAAGCCATCGGTGGTCTCCGTCATGATACGCATCCGTTCTTTACCGACATCCCCCTTAGGGTCCGCCAACAGAATGCAGTACGCTTGGTCATCTCCACGACCGACCCTGCCGCGTAGCTGGTGAAGCTGTGAAAGACCAAAGCGCTCCGCATCATAGATGACCATAACCGTAGCATTCGGCACGTTCACCCCAACCTCTACGACGGTAGTAGAAACGAGAACTTTGGTTTCGTTACGGGCGAATTGTTGCATCACTTCTTCCTTTTCATCATTATGCAAGCGACCATGCATCAACCCCACCGGTACGTCTGGTTCAAACACCGAAGCAAGCTGGTGATAGAGGTCGACAGCGTTTTGAATGTCGAGCTTATCGGACTCTTCAATCAATGGGCAGATCACGTACGCCTGATGCCCGGCATCAACTTCTTTTTGAATGAAAGAAAGCACCCGGTTTGTCATCTCACCTTTCACCCAATAGGTTTCGACTGGCTTCCTTCCCGCAGGCATTTCATCGATGACCGAGACATCCATGTCTCCGAAAGCCGTAATGGCGAGAGTTCTTGGAATCGGGGTCGCTGTCATGAATAACACGTCAGGGTGAAGTCCTTTATCTCGTAATGTCCGACGTTGCTTGACACCAAATCGGTGCTGCTCATCGACGATGACAAAACCTAGGTCGTTGAATAGTACTTCATCTTGAATGAGAGCATGGGTACCAATCAAAATATCAACCTCGTCTTGTGCCACCGCATCTAGTATCTCTTTACGACGCTTTCCTTTGATGGATCCTGTAAGTAAAGCGACATTCGCTCGGCCCTCGAACATTTTGTAGAGAGATTGGTAGTGTTGTTCTGCCAAGATTTCGGTCGGAACCATCAATGCGCCCTGTTTTCCAGCTGTAATCGATGCATACAAGGCAATGGCTGCAACAGCTGTTTTCCCTGAACCTACGTCTCCTTGCAGTAGACGATTCATTCGGTGAGGCTGCTTCATGTCTTTCAATATTTCTGCAAGAGACCTTTTTTGTGCGCCTGTCAATTCAAATGGCAGCGTTTGAACGAATTTCGTGAGACGGTTATTATCATATGATTGAGCATTTCCGCTTGTCGATTCACGATGATGTTTACGTAAAAGCTGCATTTTTAATTGAAACAGTAGAAATTCTTCATAAATAAAACGACGCTTCGCATGCTTCAACAAAACTCTGCTTTCAGGGTAATGCATTTGCTTCAAAGCTTTTGGACGTTCTGGAAGCTTATACGTACGCTGCACGTCTTCGGGCAGGAGTTCTGTGATCTCTTCTCCGTATTCATCAATGGCTGACTTAATGATTTTTCGCAGCCGCTGCAAGGTCACTCCTTCTTTTAAGGTGTACACAGGTTGAATCGGCTCCTGGCTTTTCGCTTCGCCTTTTTTGAACTGGCTGACTGTGATTTGCAACCTGCGCTGATCCCACTTTCCCGTAACCGTAACAGTATCACCTGGATTCAGTTGTTTCTTGGCGAAAGCCCTATTGAACATAACCGCTTTGACAGCGAATTGTTCTACTTGCAACGTAAAGGTCAACCGAGATTTTTTCTTCCCAAAAAAGCTAAGGACAGGCTCTGACACAACCTGTCCTTCCATCGTTGCTTTTTCATCCTGAGCCAACTCGGTTAACGGCTTGGTTTCATAGGAGTCGTAACGAAAAGGAAAATAGAATAACAAGTCCTCAATCGTATAAAGACCTAGGTCTTGCAGCTGCTCTTGGAACTTCTCGCCGACGCCTTTGATTTCACTAATCGGTTGACGTAACACATCATTCACTCTTTCTCTAAAGAAATTCCGTACACTTTCGCTTCTAACTCTCTACCGGTTGGTGTAGCCGCTAAACCACCCTGAGCCGTTTCACGGAACGCAGATGGCATGCGCTGGCCCACCTTGTACATCGCGTCGATGACTTCATCGCAAGGAATACGACTCGTCACGCCTGCAAGAGCCATATCCGCTGCTGTGATCGCATTCGATGCCCCCATAGCATTCCGTTTTACACACGGCACTTCCACGAGACCAGCCACCGGATCGCAAATCAACCCGAGCATATTCTTCAATGTGATCGCCATCGCCTGAGCAGACTGGGAAGGTGTTCCACCAGCCATTTCTACAATAGCGGCTGACGCCATTCCGGCCGCTGAACCGACCTCTGCCTGACATCCGCCAGCTGCACCAGAAATCGACGCGTTGTTCGCTACTACAAAACCAAACGCCCCGGAGGTGAATAAATAGTTGACCATTTGCTCACGCGTCGGGTTAAGCTGATTCTTGACAGCAAATAGTGTTCCTGGCACACAACCCGCACTCCCAGCTGTTGGTGTGGCGCAGATCGTCCCCATTGCCGCGTTCACTTCATTTGTTGCTACGGCTTTGCTGACCGCATCCATCAATAGATGGCCGGAAAGAGGCGTATGGTTTTTCATATAATTTTGGATGAGGACGGCGTCTCCACCAGTTAATCCACTATGGGATTGTACGCCTTTCAAACCATCTTCAATCGCTTTCTCCATGACGTCTAAGTTCTTCTCCATTTGGCCGACGACTTGTTCACGTGTCAGCTGTTTGACTTCCATCTCTTGGCGTATCATCACTTCAGAGATTTGGATATTTTCACTTTCTGCTAGTTCTACGAGTTCTGCTACATTTCGAAACATCCGTAGTCCTCCTTTAATCCGATATTTTGGCTACCTGGATAATATGATCAGCTCGTTCCAATTCGTTCAACACCGAATCCTCTATGTTCTGATCGACTTCGATCACCATCAATGCCTGCTCGCCTTGCGCTTTACGTGAAACTTCCATACGACCAATATTGATTTCATGCTTGGCTAAAATCGTTGTAGATGACGCAATGGCTCCGAAACGATCATTATGGATCAATAGAATGGCTGGATGCTCTCCAGACAAGTTCAACTCAAACCCGTTCAATTCCGTAATCTCAGCTTTACCGCCACCGATCGAGATGCCTACAAGCTCAAGCTCTCCATCGTCATCACCAATTTTGAGGCGTGCCGTATTCGGGTGATCCGTTACGGCATCTTCCTCATGGAAACGCACCTTCATTCCGTTAGCACGTGCCGTTTTCAAGGCTCCGCTGATTCTCGTATCATCTGTTTCGTAATCGAGTAATCCACCAATGATCGCAACATCAGTGCCGTGACCTTTGTATGTTTTCGCGAAAGATCCATATAAATGGACATGCGCATATTTTGGTTCTCTTCCAAATAAGTGTCTTGCCGCTCGCCCAATGCGAGCCGCTCCAGCTGTATGTGAACTTGATGGTCCGATCATGACTGGACCGATAATATCAAAAACTGAACGATATTTCATTTCCTTCACCATCCCTATAATCTCTTTATATCTATGAAGAAAGCGTTTTCTAACCTTTGAGATTCCTGCTCCATTTTAACATAAAGCGTTTAAGTTTGTATGGTTTTTCTGTAAAGCATTGGCCCCTATATGAAATCGAGTGGTAAAGGAACGAGAGATGACATCCAGCTCTTACCCATAGGTAAACTGAATAGAAAGTAACCGTGGAATCTATTCACACTCTTGCTATCGGTCTAGCAAAATTGTACAATTGTAACTTGTGGGTTACTCGGTAACCGGGTGGGAGAGGGATAATTTCATAGAGGAGATTACAATGCTCAATCAGCATAACAACAACGTGAGCTGGAAAAAGGAATTCATGGCTGGCTTGATCGGTTATTTTACGACGGTTTATATCGTCGCCGTGAACAGTCAGATCCTTGAAAGTGCCGGCCTGCCGCTTGAGAGCGGAATGGTCGCAACGATCCTTGCCAGCGCTGTGGGCTGTTTGATCATGGCCATGTACGCAAACGCGCCGATGGTTCTCATTCCTGGAATGGGTGTGAATGCTCTGTTTGCCTATTCGATTGTCGAAGGGTCCGGTTTCAGTTTCCAAGAAGGCTTAGCCGTCGTATTCGTAGCGGGTCTACTATTCTTAGTGACGGCGTTTACGAAGCTCGGTGACTGGCTGAAAGTTGCGATTCCTGATTCTTTAAAGCATGCAATCACCGTAGGACTTGGATTGTTTCTAACCTTGATCGGGTTAGAGAAAGGAGGACTCGTCGTACGCGGCGAATACTCCTTGATCACGCTCGGCAATCCTTCCTCAGCGATTGTGATCACAAGTCTACTGACGCTGTTCGTCGGGATTTTCTTGTTTACAAGAAACGTCCCGGGAAACTTCCTTGTCACGATGGTGGCAGGTACGATCATCGCTTCTTTTACAGGAGTGTTAAGCGAACGCGGCAGCATGATTTCGCTTGAAGAACAATCGTGGGTACTTATGCCAGACTTCAGCAGTATCGGAAGCTTCGGTTTCTGGATGGCGGTGTTTCCGCTAGCGATCGTCTTGATTTTTGAAAATATGGGACTGATTCACGGTCAGCTGAACATGCTGAACCAAGAAAGTAAGTTCAAACGTTCTTATCAAGCGACGGCATTCTCATCCTTGATGAGCGGATTCTTCGGTACATCACCGACCGTTTCATCAGCTGAAAGTGCCGCTGTCATCGCTTCCGGAGGAAAAACCGGCCGTGCTGCCTTAACGATGGGTGTCCTATTTATTGGAACACTCCTATTCATCCCTTGGATTTCCTTGGTACCTTCTACCGCCATTGCGCCGATTTTAATTATTGTCGGAGCCTTGATGGTCCAGAACATTAAGGAAATACCACTTGATGATTTATCAGAAGCGATGCCTGCTTTTCTGATTATCGTGATGATTCCATTCACATATTCAATCGCGGATGGAATGGCATTCGGGTTCATTGCCTACCCGATAGTGAAGTTTGCTATAGGGAAACAGCGCGAACTATCAACGCCTGTCGTACTAATCGCCATGGTCTTTCTCGTTGAATTTATCATGCGATCCCTCGGTCATTAATATGAAAAAACCCCGCCTTACAGGTTTATTTGAATGGCGGGGTTTTTTCGGTTTCTACTATACTTACTAGACGACGAAACAACACCTTAAGTTTACTTATGTACCTTCCCCCTTCCCACTATCAACCGTAAACTTTGTCCAAATATCCCTCTATCCCTAAATGACTCTATCCTTTTAAATAGGAAAAAATAGTGAATCTACCACTTATACACTAATTTCGCTTTACAGTCATCACGTTTCAGCCGAATGGATAACGAATCTGGCGTGAAAGAAACCTCCATTTCTGAATGAATGTCGACCGTTCTCAATAACTGTTCTACCTCATCCTTCTTTGATTGCTGCGCTGCACTCATCAATGATGTTGCGAAAGATTGTGAGTTCTTCACTTTACTGGAGATTTGTTCTCCCTCTTTCAACAACTCTTCCATATGATTGGCAGCGGAAGTGAATTGCTCTGGATCCACTGGAGGATAAGGCCGGTAATAGGGATACCTCGGATGATAATACAAATCGACCACCTCTTTCAGATAAATAATGAGGGAGGGTCATCCCCACCCTCTACTCGATGTCCAGAAAACGACTCTCTTTCTTCATACGCGGTGTAATGATTTTCAATGTGTCCCCTTCGAAGGATGCTTTCGTATGAGGTTCTGAAATGGTGAACGGCAAACTGACATACCTTTCCAATTTACGCACGGACTGCTCATGACCGAAAGAGCCACGAACATCATGACGATATTGCTCTGAAGCAGACTTCTCAGCAACAATCCTGAGTTGATTCCCCAGCACTTCAATTTGTACCTGATTACGGTCATAACCCGGTAAATAGGCCTCTACAACAAATTCACTATCATTCTCATACATATGCAGATCAATCCCAGAAATAAAGTCACGGATTTTTCCGATTGATTGATCCATATACGAATCCATTGCTCTCACCACTTCATAAAAAGCATCATCAAACAGCTGGAGATCCTTTTTTGAGTTCATCCTCTCCACCCCTATTTCTAGACTTTTTACTACTATATGTAAATAACTGAAATTCGTTAGTAAAGAAAATCATGCGAACGGACCTTTCAACGATCGAAAAGTTGTACATCCGTTTCCGGAATCAGATTATTTGAAAAGTTGCTTTCGCCAGAGGTTCCTGTCAGACTGTAACAGGACGAACTATAGAAAGAAAGCGAAGGTGAGGAACATGATCGAACTACGATCTTCATCCTTAGAAAACGACGACTTAGCACGTGGTGTTTTTGCCACACGCGATATAAAGAAAGACGAGCTGATTCACGAAGCACCAGTGATTCCTTATCCGAATGAAGAGCACGAACATATCGAGAAAACGATGATCGCCGATTATGCCTTCGAGTATGGAGAAAATCACAGCGCCTTCGTCTTAGGCTATGGAATGATGTTCAACCACTCTTTCAAACCGAACGCTTATTATGAAATCAGCTTCGAAAAGCATACGTTTGATTTCTACGCATATCGTGACATTAAAAAAGATGAACAGATCTTTATCAACTATAATGGTGAGGTCGACATCGATGATCCGATGTGGTTCGACCATGAAGAAGAATGATTCAGAAGTCTCTACACCTTCAAGGGTTAGAGGCTTCTTTTTATTTTGAGAAGTTTTTCAGGCAGCATATGTTATATACTTCTGGAGATAAGCCCTTGTGCTAAACTCGATCTGAATTAAATGCAAAGAAGCCGCTAACTCCCTAGGGCTTTATCCATTGAAATTTTCGTCAATTTCCGATAAAGATGGTACTATTGAAGGACTACATAGAAAAAGGAGTTTCTATACATGACTATCTCTACCCTACATACTGTAGATGAACAAAAAGCTGCCCAGACTCTAGAATCGTACAAACAGATCATTCCGGTTTTTCAATCGATGCTCACCGATGTAGCTATCGGTCTGACAAACACCACGGAATGGCTTTATTATAGTCCAAGTTCAAAAATTGATCTTAACGTAAAGCCAGGTGCCAAAATCAATCCAGATGAACCGTTAGCTGACTGCATCGCGAACCGAAAAGTTATTCGTACAGAAGTGGACCCTGAATTCTTCGGGTTCTCCTTCACCGGTCTTGCAGCCCCGATCGTCATCGATCAACAAGTGATCGGAGCAATCGCGATTCAAATGCAAGAACAAAACGAGAAGAAACTCCTCGAGATTTCTGACCAAATTGTCAGTTCTCTTACACAAGCGAACACGGGTGTTACGAGTATCGCCTCAAGCGCGGAAGATTTATCTGAAACAAGCAACACACTGCTACAGCAGAGCGAGCAAGCCACGAAAGAAGTCGATCAAACGGATGAGGTCCTCACCTTCATCAAACGGATTGCCGACCAAACCAATTTGTTAGGGCTGAACGCGTCGATTGAAGCAGCAAGAGCAGGCGAATTCGGCAAAGGCTTTGGCGTAGTAGCGGATGAGATTCGTAAACTATCACATGAGACCGTAGAATCGACTGAAAAGATCCGTACGACCTTGACGAATATCCACCAATCCATGAATGAAATCAACGCATCAATCGAGAAGGTCGTGTCCGTCGGTAAAGATCAAGTCGAGGCGACAGAAGAAATTTCTCAATTCATTGATGAGATCGAGAAGAAGAGTAAGGAATTGAACAAATACGCGAATGAACTATAATGACGTAAAAAAGCCCAGAGTTCATCACTCTGAGCTTTTTTTAATAGGCCTCTTCCATAACAAAAGGCCTCCTTAGTAATGTCGAAGAAGTTCGTTGATTTCTTGCTCGTTGTCTTCCTTGAATTCTTCCACCCATTGATCTACGTCAGCATCCCATTGATCAACTTTTCCTGATTCGATATATTGATTGAACAATTTCTTGCTCAACAGAGAGTATCGATAATTCTCATATGCGTAGTCCCAGAAATACTCTTCCATAGAGAGGTCTAAAGCATCCAGTACCCTCTGAATTTCCTCTGACTCATTCTCCTCTGACGTCTTGATTATATCTTCAATGACTAACATCCACTTCTTGATCGGAAACGGACAGGCCCCGACTTTGGGATTCTTTATAGATCGCTTCTTTTTCAATCAGCGATGATATAACAGACTCTTTTGCACCGGCCGGTTTCCTGAAGTTATAGTTCCGTCCAAAAGCCACACCGTTTTCAATATTCTCTGAAGTTTAATACTTGAACGATCCCTCTCCATTCGAAAACGAACAAGCCATTAACAGGATTGGTACTAAAACGATCAGTGCATAAATGATCCGCTTCATATCATCCCTCCTTACCTGTCACTAGAGTTCCCACTCAAAACCAGTCGCTTCTTCAGGCAAGTCCTTGCGCTTCAATGACTTACCCGTTAAATGCTGCTTGTATGCCGTGATGGTTCCATCGTGAGTGACGATGAATATGCGTTTTACCCCTTGTAACTCGCACCAATGTAAAAACTCATTCGCTATGCTCGTAAACGAATGATCTTTCATTTGATTAATCTCGCGCCCCCATGTTTCGACTTTCACTTCTGGAAACTGCGACAGAATCTCTTCAGGCTCTAACCGACGGTCACAAGGTAACGTTGTCCATTCCGGTTTAACCGGAAACATTCGGGGGCCCACTCGCGAGTCAACTACTTTCGTGCAATCAACACCCTCACTCCATATAAGAGCTGTTTCAATGGTTCGAATGGTTGGACTCATGACGAGGAGATCACCTTGATTCAACTTCCATTCTCTATTCAAATACTCGGCTTGTTCTCGACCTCTAGAAGTTAGGTTGGGACGTGGGATATGTAAACTTTCTGGTGTGCTTCGAGTATGCTCTCCTTCTCCATGTCTTATAAAAACAAGATTCATCTTTGAACACCTCTTCCTCCTACTGATTTTGTCAAATTCATTATGATTCCTTCCCATATTAAAGGAAAGGTTGTTCATAACTTCTATTACAAAAATAAGAAAGAAGCCTGCAAGATGGCTTCTTTTCTTTGTATTACTTAATTTTGAAGTGATGTGTACTACTTTCGAGACTTGCTGACGTCTCTTTTAATCCACCAATAGCTGAACGCAACTGATTCGAATAAGCCACTTGACTATGCACGTGTTCGTTGACTAGTTCTACTTCTTCATTCAATGATGAAGAGGAATCATTGACTTTAGAAACCGAATCTACAATCTCGTTTATCCCTTCCGTAATTTCTGTGATCGACATTGTCATATCAGAAATTTGATTCACAAGGGAAGAACTAGAAATACCAATATCCTTAAAGATAGTATGGGCTTGTCCTGATTGTTTGTCTGTTTTCTGTAGCATTGAATCAAAAGACTGTACGCCGTCCAATACATCGTTAGTCGAGTGTTGCACACGTTCCATCAACGCTACGATTTGATTGGAGAACCCTTCGGTTTGAGAGGACAGTTTACGAATTTCGTCGGCGACGACAGCAAACCCTTTGCCCGCTTCTCCGGCTCTTGCCGCCTCAATCGAAGCATTCAAGGATAGAAGATTGGTATTGGCCGTGATGTCATTAATTTGATTCAAAAAGCTCTTGGCTTCATCGATGGTCACGGCAATTTGCTCAACTTTCTCTTTCAGCCCCGTCATCTCATGTACCGTCGAAGAAGAAGAGTCTTTTAAGTCGGTGATGATCGCCGCTCCATCGGATGCTTGATTATCAACTGAAGTGGCATTGACTCGGATCTGTTCGATATTCGCTTTGATCTCTTGAAAACTCGCAGAAGACTCTTCTGTCACAGCTGAAATAGATGCCACATGATCATGTTGCCTGGCAATATTATCTTTGATTTTTTCCGTTTGACCTTGGATATTTTTCGACAGCTCTAAGTTTTGATCGGAATCACCAATCACGTCTGCTGATACAGCGGCAACGAGTCGACTTGCGTCATTACTTGAATGTAATAATGCCGTTAACTGATTGCTCATCTCCTTCAGCGATTCATCGATGGTACCAAATTCATCTTTCCGTTGTTTAGCATTCGATTCATAAGTGAAGTCACCTTCTGAGTACGCTTTAATTCGACGATAAACCATGCCTACACCTTTGTTTAAATGACGACCAAAGAACACAACCACACCGATCGAACTAACCACCAATCCGGCTATGCTCAGTAAAAGAACAGTCGTCGTTTGTTTCGTAATTGTGTCTACTTTAAGATTCTGAGATTCAACCAAGTTGTTCATATAGGGGGTTACTTGCGCCTCGATGGTATCTAAGTATTCTTTCGACTTCGTTAGATTCGTGTTCGTTTTAATCAAAATAACATCTCTGTTTGACTCTGCTGTCATAGGAACGATGTGGTTTTGATACGATTCGTTAAGTAAGTTATGTACTTCCGTGAAATAATTGATGTATTTGGTAAGCTCTGCATCTTTTTCAAACTTAGGCACGACAATCTCTAACTGTTGTTTCGTCTCCGTAAATTTCTCTCCTAAACGTGTGGATTTATCTTCATCATATCCAGTAGTGACAAGGTCGAACATAGAAATCTCAATATCATACAATTTTTCTTTCAAGGCATCATAATCTTCCTTCATCTCATTGAGTTGACGCATTTCTTCAATCGTTGAACGTACGTTTTGGTTCGCTTGAATAATGAACAGTCCAGCACTTACAATGAACAGTGTCAAAACCATTAAAACGAGCATTAACTTATGTATGATCCTCATTTCCCCATCCCCCGTCGCATTTATCCTTATGCACATAAGCGTTTATACCTAAATGAAATCGTTTGCACAAATTGTTATTGAGTCTATTTAACCAGATTGTCGAAGAAGTGTCAATTGAATTTTTAATCACCATGTTACGTCTAAAACGATGTTTAAAAAAAAGAGAGCCCCCAAAGTAGGTCTGCTCTCCTCTCGCTCAATTTATGATTTTATTCTCAACAGTCTCATACTATTCAAAATGACGATGAGTGCTGCCCCTGTATCCGCTAGTACAGCCATCCAAAGGGTCAGAAGCCCTGGGAAAATAAGCAATAAGGCGGCTACTTTTGTAATTAATGAAAACCACACATTCTGCTTGATAATGGTCAAGGCTTTACGGCTCAAACGAATCGTATGAGGAAGCTTCTCTAGATTATCCGCCATCAGCACGATATCTGCTGTTTCCATTGCCGTGTCTGTTCCCGCCCCGCCCATCGCAACACCTAAGTCAGCTGTTGCAAGAGCTGGTGCATCATTGATCCCATCGCCAATCATGGCTACAGGCTTTCCTTCCTTTTGAAGTTTCTGAACGGCCTGCACTTTATCTTCAGGTAATAGCTCGGCAAAGTACCGATCGACTCCTGTCTCATCAGCGATTTTCTTCGCTGTCCCGTTGTTATCACCTGTCAGCATGACGATTTCTTTCATTCCTACTTGTTTGAGCTTTTGAATGGATTGAACCGTGATATCGCGAATCGTATCCGCCACAGCGATCAGTCCTAAAACTTCATGACGTGTACCTACAAGGACGATTGTACTTCCTTTTTCTTGCAAGGTGTTGATTTGTTTCTCCATTTCGTCCAGTGAAACGTTCATATCTTTAAACAGCTTCGGGTTTCCTACAAAATATTCCGTACCATCAATGGTAGCTTGAGCCCCTTTACCGGCGACCGATTGAAATGCCGTTCCTTGAAAAGGTGCAAGAGAACGTTCCTTTGCATAGCTGATTATCGATTCAGCAATCGGATGTGTCGAATGCTCCTCAATGGTTCTTGCGATGCGAAGCACTTCTTTTCGCTCGCTTCCAAAGCTGACTACTTCGGCAACTTTAGGTTTTCCTTCTGTCAGGGTCCCCGTTTTGTCGAAGGTCATCGCTTGAATGACACCAGCTTTCTCTAAGAACGTACCACCCTTTATCAGGACACCATTCTTGGCTGCATTTCCTATGGCGGAAACAATGGCGACTGGTGTAGAAATAACTAGAGCACAAGGACAGGCCACTACTAGTAAAGCAAGCCCTTTATAAAGCCATTCTCCCCATGACCCAAATCCTGCAAGAGGCGGAACAATCATCACAAGAAGCGCTAATGTAAAGACGATCGGTGTGTACACACTAGCGAATCGATCCACGAAGGCTTGTGTCGGTGCTTTCTTTTCTTGCGCCTCTTCAACTAGATGAATGATTTTTGCGATTGTCGTATCATCCACTAATTTTGTAACTTTCACTTCAAGAGCTCCATTTTCATTCACAGTTCCAGCATAAACCTTGTCACCTGGCTGTTTATCTACCGGCATGGACTCCCCTGTGATCGGAGCTTGATTAACGCTTGATGTACCTGAGAGAATCTCCCCATCCAAAGGCAATTTCTCACCAGGCTTGATCAGCATGACATCATTGACTTTGACGTCTTCTACTGGTTTTTGAACCCACTTATCATCTGATTTCACATTCGCTTGAGATGGAGTTAAGTTAATCAAACTTCTGATCGAATTCCTCGTCCGTTCAATAGAACGATTTTGAAGCGTATTTCCTAACGCAAACAAGAAAACAACCATTGCACCCTCGAACCATTCACCAATCAGCGCAGCCCCGATGGCGGCTGAAGCCATCAGAACATTCATATCTAAAGATCCGCTTTTTATAGCAAAAAAAGCACTTCTGGCTGGTTTGAATCCCCCGGTCACAATCGCTGATGCATAAAGAGCAGAAATCATTTCCTCTGGTAGTGGTGTGAACGAACCGAAAAACCCAAGGATTAGAAAAATACCAGCTATCGATGTTGTAGTGAACCACTTTTTCTTAGTATCTTTTGATTGGTCCTCTTGCACGGAAGAACTCAATGCAGCATCAAACCCGATTTTCTGCACTTCTTTAATGATGTCATTCGTCTTCATGGAGTGATCAACTTCCATATTACCCGTTGAGAAGTTGACGCGTATCGTGTTGACATTCGGGTGGCTGCCTAGGTGTTTTTCAATGGTCTGTGCACAAGACCCACAGTCCATACCGTCTACTTTATATGTCTGGCTATTTTTAGCAGAATCGATGGACTCGGCTTCAAAACCGAGCTTCCGAACTTGCCCAGGGACCGAATCATACAAAGATGCATCTTCCATTCCCACAACCATTTTCCCTGTACCATAATGGACTTGTACGGATTGAACACCCTTATGTTTCTGCAAACTTTTCTCAATGGTGGCTGCACACGAAGGACAATCCATCCCCTTTACCGTAAACGTTGCTTGTATGTTTGATGGGTTTTTACCTATGCCTTCTCCACTCTTCTGCTCTGAAGAACAACACGTATTTTCTGTTTTTTCAGGGATGCAACAATCGTCTTCCTGGCCCTTTGATTGTTGCTTTTTTTCTGTAGCACAACAGGCTTCTGTTTCTTGGCTACCGTCTTCGGTTTGAGGTATAGAACTGGAGCAGCAGCCTGGTTTCTCTTCTTTCTCTGCAGATTTCATCGAGTATTCCCCACTTTTCATCTATGATTTAGCTCCGAAGTGAATCATTGCAAGCGATACAAGCTGATGGATATGTTCGTTCGCTAACGAATAAAAAACAAGCTTTCCTTCTTTTCTATACGTTGCCAGGCCCTGCTTCCTAAGAAGACGCAAATGATGGGAAGCGGTCGCTGTCGTCGCTTGAATAATATTGGCTACATCGCACACGCACAATTCTTTTTCCAAGGTCAACGCGTACGCTACCTTCAATCGAGTTGAGTCCGACAATGCCTTAAAAATCTGTTCGACACCTAAAACATCCTCCATTCGCGGCTGGACTCTTAGTACAAGTTCTTCATCGTAACAAAAAATGTCACACGTATCTTGAGGAGCTGGCTTCACTACTTTTTGGCTCATTTATGTCCACCTCATTCAAATAGTCATTTGATTATATACTATTAGTGTATGAAGGACCGTAATATAAGTCAATAAAATTATTCAAATGGGCATTAGAATGACACTCTCCCGTCAACTTACAGATAGATGGTAGCCTATTCAGGACATTTAACCGATCAAACCGTTCGAGTAATGTGTGATTTCAGACATCTACTCAGCCTACAGAGACAAGAGAAGTATTTTGGTGGACATCTGCTCAATCTATTCAGCCAAAAGATCAACCACCCCATATAAAAACCACGATTCCTAGAGGAATCGTGGCCGCGATCATCCGTTACGATATTTAGCATACAGAATCTCATTATAATATTTATTAAAGTCAGGGAGCCCCATCCCTTTTGCGATATGCAGCTCCTTTTCACGATCGTAATCGACACGGATGAACTGAATAGCATTCGTACCATGTTCAGCGTCGAGCACAGCATAAGAAGCCGATGTTAAATCAAGAGAATTTCCGACGCTACCTACATTGCAAAGAATACCTTGATTGTATGTTTGCAAAAAAGTCGTATGTATATCTCCGTACACGACCATGTCCGGCGTACGTTCTCCGCTATTAGTATGGTGACTGTTCTCAAACATGGAGAGCCGGCGGTCGATGTCGTGCCAAGGAAGAATTCGTTCAAATTCGCTTCTAGGTGAGGCGTGGAAGAGGCGAATCAATTGTCCATTTAACTCAAGATCAATATGGAAATCCAACGACTGTAAGTAAGCAAAGTCTTGTGCACTTAATCTTTCTTGAAACCACTGCAAAAATTCGCTGTCCGTCGAATCATTGATGAATACGTCCCAGTTTCCTCGTATCACTTTTTCACAGTGCTCTTGGACGAGCTTAATGCAAGCAGATCCTTGTGGCCCTTTGCCAATTAAATCTCCTAAGCAAAATATCCTTTCGATCCCACGATGCTTAATATCAGCTATTACCGCTTCCAGTGCCGTTTTATTACCATGAATATCCGACATTAACGCAATCTTCGTCATCGCATACCCTCCTCTATCCTTTCATTTTAATATTTATCTTATTATAAAGGTATGACCTTTGCTTTACACGTCTTTTCATAAAATTCGATAGGCTCTCCTAGTAAGGCACTGATGACATGCCCTTCTTGTACCTGCAGTTGTCCATATCGTTGCATGTGACTCCGCGCTTCTTCAAAGATCGCGAGTGTAGGAGAATCGATAAGTACCCCTTCAACACGCCAGACTTCTCTTTCATTGTCGATTAGATGTTTGGACCAGTCGGTGTTCACGTGACCATCTATAAGCCATTTAACCTCGGCACAGATACCTGTTCCTTCTTGATAGATCTCATGGAATAAAAACATTGGCGTAACGACTTCCGTTCTTCTATGTAGCCGCTCCATCACAACCTTCATTCGATCGGTCAGAACAAACTCATTCATTGATAGAATTCCATATTTGTCTTCTCTTCTTTATAATAATCGATCCGGTCTTGAAAACTACCGGTATGAAATTCAAAGGTATGTCCATCTGGGTCAAGAAAATAAATCGATCGTTTATCTTTACTGTGTCGTTTTCTTCCTTTTAAAATCGTCACACCATTCTCGACCAGTTTGTTAAAAGCGCGAGTGATATCCTTCTCATCAATAGAAAAAGCTGTATGTGTGTATGAGTCGAAATCACGCCCAGCATCCTTCTCTTCATTCAAGGCAATCCATAGTCCATTCAAATCAAAATACGCCGTCGTGTTCCCTTTCACTAACAGGTTGCCCTCTAGAATTTCTTCATAAAACCAAATGGACCTTTTCAAATCTTTTACAGAGAAACATAAGTGGTTAATTCCCTTAATCATCTTCCTCCTCCTTATGATGAAAACCTACTCCTATTTCTTTGAACAAACTCTACTTCTTTCTTGTATGGACCCTCTGGGACAAGACATAAGCAAGACTGGCTACGATGATGATCTCAAGCAAATCCCATGAACCACCCCAGTAGCTCCTTGATGATTCAGAGTAGGTGTCTGCACTTGAGAAGTCTGCAGTATGGGTCAAGGTCAACCATAAACCTGTGCCAAGTTGATACACGAAGTATAGTAGAATAAGGCTTATGACAAATGTAAGATACTTTTTCATACGTTCCCCTCCCTTTCTACCTAATTCTACGATTCAGTCGGTCATTCGTTTCAAAAAGAATAGAAAGTGAGACATATGAGGTCGCTCTTGCTTTATGGGCTAGCTAACAAAAACCTTCTATGTACATACGCGGTTATTATGCTAGCTAGAGCACCACATATGATCGGTATCACGGATCCTCCTGTTTGGTATCCAGTTGAAGTTATTTCAAGGAACGTCAGCATAAACAATCTGATTTCATAGGCATAACCAATGATGAAAAGTAAACCGCTTATCAATATAAAAGTCAGTAAACTAAGGAACGCCGTCTTCATTGTCAGCCTCCTTTACTAGATAATCGCCACTTCCACCTTTTGCTTCTTTAATGACATGTTCATTCTATATTAGCCCAAGTCCTTAAAGATGACAAAAGAAACCAGTATAGACCCAGGGGCAAATACGACTAGATGTAACAGGAAAATTTTTATCCACTTCATCACCTTGTTGGATTAATGATTTATTCAACAGCTGTATAATGATTGGCAATTTCAATGAGCTGTTCTTTTGAAACAGAGGATTCTTCATGTGCAAATAATTTATAATGCACCCCCTTTGATTCCCACATCAGCATTTTCATCTTCCCGTTCGTACCATACATTGCTGACTCAGTTTCTTCAAGTTGGACTGATTGATCGGCATAGTCATGCTCGCCCTCATTATTTGTGACCCTATAGGTGATAGATGGAGTCGTGAGATCATTCATATTTTGGTGAAATTGAAGCTCAAGAAAATTGTTGTTCGTGACTTTTAATTTTTCATCCTCGTCATGAACTTCTTCTGCAGCAACCGTTATCTTCTCAGGTTCGAACGGGAGTTTGCTCGGAATTTCGACGTTGAAATTCACGTAGTCCGTATACTCTAGAACTTGATCTTTGTCATAGGACACGAATTCATTATCAGAACTACACGCGGTTAATAAACAAAGCAGAACAAGTAGATACCATTTCATGACGGACCCTCCAGGTATTTTTTTACATTAAAAATCACAATAACCTATTTGGTTTCGTATGAAACTCCCGTAAGATGAAGCCGCACACTTTCATCCGACATAAAATTGAATTATTTAACACATTTCATCTCTAAAACAGGTTACTCAAATCCCTACGATGTTTCGAAACCCAGAAGTTTGGCTATATTCCTCTGTAGGTCAATATATAATTCCACACACAAAGGAGACGTTTCTAATGCGTAATTATTTAAAGCATTATATAAATGGAGAATGGGTAGAATCGACAGGAAATGAAACAGAAGATGTCTTCAATCCAGCAACGGAAGAAGTCATCGGAACCATCAGCATGGGGACTAAAGAAGATCTTGACCGTGCCGTACAAGCAGCACGCGATGCATTCCCGACTTTTTCGCAAACGACGAAAGAAGAACGCATCGAGCTATTAGAGAACATTGCGGCTGAATATGAAGCTAGAAAAGAAGAAATCATCGAAACCATCACAGATGAGCTAGGATCTCCGTTATCCATATCAGAAAGCGTCCATTACATGATGGGATACAACCACTTCTCTCAAGCAGCGGAATCATTGAAAGATATCTCGTTCATGGAAGACCGTGGTGGCCATACCGTCATGAAAGAATCGATTGGAGTAAGCGGACTGATTACGCCTTGGAACTTCCCAACGAACCAAATCTCTACTAAGATTGCGAGCGCGTTCGCTGCAGGTAGTCCAGTCGTGGCAAAACCAGCTGAATTGACACCCTTCGCAGCAATCATCCTAACAGAGATTTTTGATAAGGTCGGCGTACCAAAAGGGGCTTTTAATCTAGTGAATGGTTCAGGTGCTGTCATCGGTGATGGCATCAGTTCCCACCCGGATATCGATTTCGTGTCCTTCACAGGATCTGGAGCGGTTGGATCAAAAATCATGAAAAACGCATCAGAAAATATTAAGAACGTGGCTCTAGAATTGGGCGGAAAATCTCCACTCGTTGTATTGGAAGATGCGGATCCTGAGAAGGCGGCCCGAGCAGCGATCACCCACATTGCAACAAACACCGGTCAAGTCTGCTCAGCAGCGACACGCGTTCTTGTTCCGTCCTCTATGAAAGAATCGTTCGAGGAAGCCGTCAAAAACGTCTTACCAGAATTCCCGGTCGGTGATCCTCACGACCAAAACAATCACATCGGACCACTGATTTCTAAAAAGCAATGGGATACCGTTCAATCCTATATTGAAAAAGGAACGGAAGAAGGTGCGACTATCCTTGTCGGCGGTACAGGCAAACCAGACGGCTTAGAAACAGGTTACTATGCGAAGCCTACCGTGTTCACAGATGTTAAAAATGACATGGTCATTGCTCAGGAAGAAATCTTCGGCCCTGTCACGACAATCATCACCTATGACTCCATTGATGAAGCGATCGAAATCGCGAATGAAACCATTTATGGACTTGCCGGATATGTTGTCGGTAACGATCCAGAAACACTGAAGAAAGTATCCACAGGTATCCGCGCTGGTCGTATCAAAATCAATGATGCCGAAGCAGACTTTGCCGCTCCGTTCGGTGGCTTTAAACAGTCAGGAATCGGACGTGAATGGGGTGACTACGGAATTGAAGAGTATTTAGAAGAAAAAACGATTTTAGGGTTTCCATCCTAATCATGAAGATGACAGGGGCTAACTAGCTCCTGTCTTTTTCTTTGTTCCTTTACTCCTCTCCCTTCTGTTTTTTATGATCAAACCTATCCAAAGAATCAAAGGTAGAATCAGTCCATTGGTAAGAGCATACGAAAGCCACGTGTCACCTACAAAGGTTTCGAAATAGGCTACATCTGGATAGGCTATGATAGATAAGACGACCATTCCCATACCCAGCGGCAACAATAACGGTCTATGATCATTTATTTTCAAAAATTGAGCAATCCCTACACTGGAGGCATAGTACAGTACGACAAGTTTAAAGAAAATGGTGATCATCCATATGATCGCAATGAATATCTCTAACCCTTCCAAAAATCCGGCTATATTGATTTTTTCTCCAACTTTATAGGTCGGATAGGCACTCAGTCCTGTCAGGTCACTGCCCAGAACTAATAGACACAACATTGTGATCAGTAATAAAACACCACCTCCGATTAGACCCCCGATCACCCATCCATGTGCCGTCTTCTTACTTTCTTTTACGTATGGAAAAATCATCAATTATGTAACCATCTTATGGAAGGGAGTTCCAATAACGACTTTAGAAGCACTTATTACAGGTAGCACACCGTTACCGAAATACGGTTTCAGATTATCCAAACTTATTTGTGGACTGATGGAGATCGTTAAGAAAAGTAGCAGTAATACAAGCCAAGGCATAAAGGTTTCGGCTGAGCGTCCCATCACTTCGATACCTAAATATGCTCCTGCAATGACGACAAGTAAAAATAGAATATGGGTGAACTGCAAAGGGGTTTCGGAAATGATTTGAGTCGTCATGAAATCCCCGATGCTCCTCAGGACAAGCGCAGCCAAAATATAAATGAACGCTAAGTAGAAAAAACTGATAAAACGACCAATCCATAATGAGAAACTTGAACAAACTTCCGGTATTTTATGTAGATGTACTGGGAGGAATTAAGATTCTCCTCACCCCAAATTTGTGATAAACTCACAACATACTTACATAGAAAAGAGGATCATCCACAATGACCACGCATTATTTCATCGGCATTGTTCCCCCTGAGGAAGTGTTTGAGAAGATTGAGGAATTTCGACTGGGCTGGCTGATGGATATGAGCTCGGAGTCACACATCACATTGAAAGCGCAACCCGGATTAACGTCTGATGAGAGATGGATCGACCACGTGAGAGACTTGTGCGGAACCATTCGGCCTTTTTCCGTCACATTAGGATCACCCGCCTATTTTAATGAGGACATCTTGTATTTAACCGTACAATCAGAACCCCTCATTTCCTTGCACAGGCAGTTGGTTCACCTCCTGACACCGTCTCAAAATGAAATCGAGCAGTATTTCGAACTTGACGGTTTCGTTCCTCATCTGACATTGGTCAAACAACAGTATGGCTTGTCGAAACTAGAGCTATCAGGGATGGAAGAAGCTGCAGAAAATACGCTCGCACCTTACCCAACTTTTGAAGCGACGTTTATTCGAATTTACCGACTTACAACGGGGCAAAATCGATACGAAAGACTTTTAGACATTCCTTTACGTGCTTAGATATAGTGCAGGCGGTCAAGCACGCTATACGCACAAAAAGGTTGGATGATCTCTATTAGATCATCCAACCTTTCGTTAAAGATATGAATAGTTCATCAAGATTGAGTAGGAGCTACAAACTCCACTTTAATTCTATCTGGATCTTCGAAATAAACGGCATAATAATTTTCCCCACCGGCAAAAGGATGCTGGTCCTCATATAAGATAGGGATGCCCTTCTCTTGTAGCCTCTGCGTCATTTCATCTACTCTTTCGCGTGAATGCGCATGAAAAGCTAGGTGGTTCAGTCCTGTTCGGCGTCGGTGGTAAGAAACATCTAAAAATTGTTCTTCCGTTTGAACAAAGACCAAGTACGTCTCCCCTAACTTCCAGCTCTGTCCCCCTTCCCACTCTTGAAATAAATGATATCCTAACTCCTGTAAGAACCAACTCCAAAATGAAACGGACTCTTCTAAATTAGACACATAAATCTCTACATGATGAAGCATACCTTCAGACATTCTTATTCCTCCACTATTCATAGTTCTGATTGAATGACCGTTTAACCTTCTTGAACAACACAACTACAGAAATGATGACTCCAACCGGTAATCCCCACACAATTAACCATCCTAACACCATCATTGTAATGGCCGAACCGTCCACGCTTTAACCTCCTCATAAGACGTTGCTCACTTTCCTCATTAAAAAACGACAATCCTTCGCCTGTATAGTGGAGAAGAATTGTCGTTGGTGTGTAATCTTTACGGAAATGATAATCGTTTAACAGATATTACGAATCGGAAACGGTTTTAATTAATCGATTCAATCGCACGATGCAAGCTGCTGAATGTATCTAAATCTTTCATGTTTATCCCTAAGCTCACCATCGTTTGTACGATGTCCGGACGAATACCGCTCAAGATGCCGTGTACGCCGATCAATTCCAATGAGTGGATGACCTTAAACAATTGATGCGCCACCATCGTATCGATCATGCTGACTCCGGAAAGATCTAATATGATCGTATCCAAGTCATACTCTTCCCCTTGTTTCAAGGCGTTTTCCATCAATAGTTGTGCCCTGTGTGTGTCGATTTCGCCTACAATCGGAATAACACCGATTGTCTCTGTAATCCGAACCATTGGAACAGACAGTTCATTGACCGCATAATAGGCTTTCGCTATGGTGTCCTTGAAGTCATCCATGTAAGATTGACTTACTATCTGACTTGCATGATCGACCGTGTCATTGAATTTTGTAAGGATATCATAAAACTCATCCAAAGATAGATTCTGAGCTTTTGCTTCATCCTTGATGATATCACCTATGACACCACGGTAATCACTAATTTCTGCTAGAGCTAAGTTTAATGGTAACATGAGCTCGACTAGTTTCCCTGAAACAATATCACTCCATTTTTCCAAGTCCTGCGTAACCTCATCTGGTTCTTCACTAATGGATTCGGCGTAGGCTTCTACCAATCGAATCCTCCAAATGACCAGGTCCTCAGAGACCTCCCCTTTACCAATTTCACTAGGGATCGCTACATCTCGAGCTAGTTTTTCTTTACGTTCAAGTATCGTTGTTGTAATAGGTCTCAATTTATCTGGATTTGCTGTTGGCACCGAATATCCTCCTCTATTATTCGTTCATTGTTTATTTGCTTTCGAAGTTCACTGCTTTTATACAAAAAAGTATGTACCATAACTATACTACTATAACACAACACGAATATCGACGGTTTATTGGAAGAAACAGCATCTTGTTCTGGATTTTTCGAATATGAAACTTTTGGAGAGTAGAAATCGTATCAATGCTAACGTTTAACTTTTCAATTTAAGGAGGAAGACGTATGACTCGTACTAACAGACGTCCAATGAATGATGTAATGGATCACATGAAAAAGGTTGAAGGGGTGCAGATGGGAAGAGGCGGTAAGCTACCGAAACCGATTAAGTGGATCGGATACATTTTATTCGGTAGCTTTTTCTTAGTCATGCTATTGGGATTGTTGATTAGTTATATAAACTAATCAATCTCATATAATAACAATATTTCCTTGTGGTTGATCTGATTTCTGGATCGCGCCTCCGTTTATTCATACCACAACATTAAGGTGATCGCTTACACGACCTAGCTGAGGGTATGTCTCCACTCACCATGAGCCCGATCACAGATAACATCAACAATGAAGCATTATAAGTTATCGGGCTGAATGGATGCACGAGCACCTGAAGATCTGCGCTTACGGCTGCTAATGTTAAAAATGGAAAAGCAACCATTTGCAATAAAAACAGAACCTTTTTTTGTTTGAGTATCAACCAGATAAGCCCAAAACCAATCTCCACTATTCCTGCGATCAAAACGACAGACTCCGCTGGGATCAGTGGATTTGTAGCTAGAGAAACTTCTCTCGGATGCATAGCCAACAACTTAGGTACAAAGCCGTGATACATCCAAATGAAGGCAAAGAAGAACGTCAGGAGCCAATATGTTAGAAAGCGCATGTACTGACTTCTAGGTGCCTCCTTTTTTTCGAGCCAGCGCTTAAAGACGTCAAAACTTAGCGCAGTTCCCCAACCTATTAACGGACGAAACCACCTGTCTCCCCACCTTGCATCAAAGTCGTATTGTGTGATGAATGTCGTGCCATGATCGGTGGGGATGTATTTCCAGTACCCTCTTCCCTCCTTGATCGGAGAAATTTTCTGAGTTGTACCGAAATGAAGGGATGACGTACGCGATCCGTCTTCACCTTTATAGTTGCCGACGCTTCTGCCCCATCCCGATACCGTTATTCCCGGTATGACTGTTGTTTCATATGTAAATAGTTGTGGATCGTTTTCTCGTTCTTTTGGCCGATAGGTGATCGAGGAGAAGCGCACATCCCATTGCTCGTGCAGATGCGGTTGCTGTGAAGCTTCCCACAACTCCTCCACTGTTCCATTAACGGTCGTTTCTACATAAATGGGGGCACTCATGTCCATTCACACTCTCTATTTTTAATATTCTATACTTAAGGGGAGTTTGTTTTCATTCACGATTTGCCTTTTTCACAAGCTGATATTTCAAACCATAATATGTGGTCCAGAATAACACAAGGACGACAAAAGCAGAATTCCGGTAGTCAAATGGGAGAAAGAAATAAGCGATAAGAGCCATAATTAAAAAAGGCGGCATCATCAACCAATACAGCTTTTCATGACTCAAAAAAATTCCTCCTTCATTCATTTATCTTATATCTTGCTTCGACATTTGAGCCTAAAAGTCCTGCTTTTATCAATTCTGATAGAATCGTACGAACGTTACATACTCGTACCTGTGTAGTAATCAACAAAAGTTAAAAGATGATCGATGTTGAACTTGTCACTCAATCAATGAAAGATAGCTAAAAACGTTATTCATATAAAGTAAACCATTCACCTACACTATCTGGTAATAGAACCGTGTCCCAAGGATGCCAATACCAGACATTTGAATTCTCATAGACACGATATTGACGGGCGACTCCTTCATTCGTATGGAAAACCATAGTGTAGACCTTTCGTTCATGGCTCGGCGTATAGCCAGGAGCTTCATCGCCTTGGTTGATGAGCTCTATAAAATCCCTTATATCGCGACCTCCTTCTATTTCCCTGATCAACTGTTGATCATGGTAAAGCCCTATCTTTTCTACGGATGTCGGATCGAGATCTTTAAAATGCCAACTTTTGCTTGAAGAATCGTAGATCTTAAAGCCGTTTATTTCTTCCTTACTCTCAACTGCAAGCATCTTCGGCTGACCTTTGATCCTGTAAAGTTTTGTGTCCTTATCCAGGTATGTCGCATCGCCACTTACCATTTGATAAGAGGGATTCGTCACGTTTTTGTCAACGTTAAACTCAACTTCTCCGACGACTCCCCCCACCATATCAGGATCATCGACAACCAGTTTATAAGCAGATTCATAACTAAGACCATTGAACTTCACCAAATCGATCCAGTCAATGATGCTAACTTTTCCTTCTGTCCCATACCTCTCAGGATCTTCCTCTGAAGTACCTTGGCATCCCGCAATAAAGACCAGTAACAGAATTAAACGCCACACGCTATCACTCCTTACGACGATTCATGCTGACCCCGTTATCCTATGTATAAATGACACTTCACTGAATCATTTTCTGTTCGATCTCCTTTTTTGCAAACATTATTTTCAAGTCTTCAAAATAAAAAAGCACAGCCAGAAACAGCTGTGCCTTTCACCTTATTCTACAGAGAAAATGTAGGAATAGATCGGTTGTCCACCTTGGTGAACTTCTACTTCTAAATCTTCATACGTTTCCTCAATATATTCCTCTAAATCACTGACCTCTTTGTCATCGACATCTTCCCCGACGATGATGGTGATGATTTCATCTTCATCCTCGTCGATCAACTGATTTAATAGTGTCTTCGCTGCGGTCAATTGATCTTTGTCGGTTGCTGAAATCTTGCCGTCAGCAATACCCATGTAATGTCCTTTTTCAATTGTCATACCCTCGATTTGAGTATCTCTGACCGCATACGTAATCTGACCGGTCTTCACTTCTGACATCAGACTCGTCATTTCTTCCGTATTGGACGCAAGGTCTGCTTCTGGATTGAAGCCTAAGAGAGCGCTCATGCCTTGTGGAATCGTCTTCGTCTTGATGACGGACACTTCTTCTTCAGCTATTTCTGCTGCCTGATCGGCTGCCATAATGATATTCTTGTTGTTCGGCAAGATCAGCACTTTCTTCGCATGGGCTTCTTTTATCGCTTCTGATAAATCCTGTGTGCTCGGGTTCATCGTCTGTCCACCCTGGATGACGACTGTCGCGCCGAGACTTTCGAATAACTTCTTGATTCCGTCACCCATAGCAACAGTGACAATGCCGTATTCTGCTTTTGCTTCTGGCTTTTTCTTCACGTCTTTCTTCTCACCGACGATGGATGTGTGCTGCTCGCGCATATTCTCAATCTTCATGTTGATCAGGCTACCGAACTGCTGTCCGAGTGTCAAAGCTTCACCAGGATGTTCTGCGTGTACATGTACTTTGACCAGTTCATCATCAGAAACAACCAACAAGGAATCGCCGTAATTGCTCAATTGTTGGCGGAATGACTCATCATCATAAGGGTTTTCTTTTAATTTATCGTCCTCAAATTTGACCATGAATTCTGTGCAGTAACCGAACTCAATGTCTTCGGTTTTCATGAAGTCCTGTGCTAATTTATGGTGTTCGGCATTGACCATATCATCCATTGATACCGTCTCTTCGATGTCAGGAAGCGCTTCCCCTTTTAAATTCGCAAGGAACCCTTCATATATCGTAAGTAGTCCTTGTCCACCACTATCGACGACACCGACTTCCTTCAAAACGGGAAGCAATTCTGGTGTACGCTTCAATGACTCTTTAGCCGCTGCAACAACGCCCTCCATGAATGGAATGATCTCGGAGTTTTGCTCTGCTAATTCAACAGAAGCTTCAGCCGAATCCTTCGCTACAGTCAGAATCGTACCTTCAACAGGTTTCATGACCGCTTTGTAGGCTGTCGTTACGCCACCCTGAAGCGCACCTGCTAGATCCTGTGTGGTGAGCGTTTCTTTCTCTTCCACTGCTTTTGAGAAACCACGGAAAATTTGGGATAAGATGACGCCTGAGTTCCCACGAGCCCCCATTAACAAACCTTTAGCTAAGGCTTGAGAAACAACGCCTGCATGGTTCTCACCCACCGTTTTCACTTCTTCCGCACCTGAAGTCATGGATAGATTCATGTTTGTTCCTGTATCCCCATCAGGAACAGGGAATACGTTCAAGGCGTCAATCATCTGAGAATTTTTAGTAAGATGATGAGCTCCTTGTAAGATCATTTCGGCTAACTTTTGGCCGTCTATATTTTGTAACGTCACGCTTACTTCCTCCTTTGACTACAACAAAGACCTATTCGCTTGTCACGCGAACTCCCTGAATGAATATATTCACGGAATCAACAGACAAACCAACTGTTTTATTCAATGTGTATTTCACTTGTGATTGTACGTTATGCGCTACTTCAGAGATTTTTGTTCCATAGCTGACGATAATAAACATATCAATATGCAGGTGGTCTTCTTCTTGTCTGACGACTACACCTTTTGAGAAATTCTCTTTTCGCAGCATTTCAGATAATCCATCTTTAATTTGATTTTTAGATGCCATCCCCACAATGCCGTAACATTCTACTGCGGCACCGCCGGCAACTGTAGAAATCACTTCATTTGTGATTGTGATATGACCATTTTTGTTGTGCAAGTCTACGGACATGTAAATCCTCCTTTAATCTCCTCAACTTCTTGCCATTATTATAACACAATTTCATTATTCTGAGCACGAAGGCTTATGAGAGGATCATTTAAATCGGATGAACAATTCATGCTCCATATATCCGTCTAATTCCCCTTTTATACTTTGTAACAATTCGTGTTATCTGTCAAGAGAAAATTCTTGATATAAATGTCGAACGCTTATTGCAAGGGATACTTCGATATGATATAGTTACTTAGTATCTGAAGATATGTAACAGGAGGGATTTTCATATGGCACGTAGTGTAATTTCGGGAAAAGGTACCCGTTCAGGTAACCACCGTTCACACGCAATGAATGCTAATAAACGTCAATTCAAAGCGAACCTACAAAAAGTACGCATCCTAGTAGATGGCAAGCCACAAAAAGCTTGGGTTACTGCTCGCGAATTGAAGTCTGGTAAAGTAACACGCGTATAATCAAATAAGCGTCAAAAAAAGCACCCGTGATCGGGTGCTTTTTTTGTTGTCTAGAGAGCTTAAAATGCTTCCCCAGAACCTTTGTTGTTTGTCAGAACCCTATGCGTAGCGGGGAGACCAAGCGAATCAAGCCTTCGCTTGTCTAACCGTTTCTAGACAAGACACCCAGCTTGCGCCTGCCTAAGCATAGAGGTTCCCCTGCCCTACTCTTTTTTAAAAGTACTTATAACTGCGCGCACTATACCCCCGACGAACCGTGGGAGTTTGATCGTATAAAACTTCAAAGAGCCCCCTCCTCCTATATAAAGCTAATGCGAAATCCCATGTTCACCCTCTACTGATTCAAATCCTTGCTCCTTATTACTAAGAGTATGCCTGAATGAAACGAAAAAGTACCCTCATCTTCAATCAATTGGTTAGAGATGCATAAGGTCGATCCATAAGGAACGTCGGCCTCATCAAGAGGATAATAGAAACCTTTCAAGGTAATTCCTGACACTTCTAACGTAACAGGTAAAAAGGAAACATAAGGATAGGCCTCATTTAGTTTCAGTGTATGCTCTCCTGCAAAAACTAATTCCACCTGATTTTGTTGATCGATGATGGTTCCTTTGATTCCTTGTTGCATAAGAGGATAAAGCAGTTGGATATTCGCAAGGGAATGATCAATCCGGCCACCTGTCACCCCGAATAGTACAATATGCGAAGGGTTCTGTTTTAGTGCTTCGTTAATCGCAAGCTCTAGGTCCGTCTCATCTTTTTCATCTGGATACTCGACAAAGGATTGTGACGTCTGTTTAATTCTTTCCTTCGACACTTTGCTGACTGAATCGAAGTCGCCAATTGCGATATCTGGTACTATGTCATTCTCTATCAGTACTTCAGCCCCTTGATCAGCACCTATCCACACCATATCCTCTTGATCAAAGGCTTTTAAATCAGGGATATAGGCTTTGGGACTTCCGCCTACAACGGCGATCTTTTTGGATTTCGTCATACTCTTTCCCCCTAATGGTCCGATTATCAATCCTTCACAGAAGCTGCCCCATCCGAAAAGAGCCCAAAGGTGAAGGTCACCTTTGGGCTCTAAAGCTCACGTCAAACGGCGTTACGAATGGCTTCTATCGCTTCTCTCCTGTCTTCTTTTTTGAAAACAGCACTCCCAGCGACGAGCACATCAGCACCAGCATCTGTACATAGTTTTGCCGTTTCTGTGTTCACGCCACCATCAATTTCAATTTCGAAATCAAGGCCCATGTCTCTACGCCAGTCCGCAATCTGGCGAACCTTTGGCAAGACCGAAGAAATGAACGATTGACCACCGAATCCCGGGTTGACTGTCATCAACAACACGAGGTCGACTTCTTCTAAAATCGGTTTAATCATCTCAGCTGGTGTTCCAGGATTAATGACCACACCTGCTTTTAGGCCGTGGCTTTTTATTAATTGGATGGTTCGGTGTAAATGCGTACATGCTTCTTGATGAACGGTAATGATATCACTGCCCGCTTTTGCAAATTCCTCGATATAATGATCCGGGTTTTCGATCATAAGGTGGACATCGAGCGGCAACGACGTCACCGGGCGAATGGCTTCAACAATCATAGGTCCAATCGAAATGTTCGGTACATAGTGGCCGTCCATCACATCGACGTGGATGTAATCCGCTCCGCCTTTCTCAACATCTATAATTTCCTCTCCAAGTTTTGCGAAATTTGACGCTAGAATGGAAGGTGCAATTTTTGTCATTTTTAGTACCTCGGCTTTCTATTCTGTATTTCCTCTAAAAAGTGTAGGTAGTGGTCGTAGCGTTGTTGACTGATACTTCCTTCTTCAACACCCGCTTTCACCGCGCACTTCGGCTCTTTGTTGTGCAAACATCCTCTGAATTTACAACCATCCTGTACCGCAACGAACTCCGGAAAACATTCTGGGAGCTGATCGACTTCCAAGTCACCGAATTCAAGCGAGCTGAATCCAGGCGTATCGGCTACAAGCCCTCCTGATATTTCATAAAGTTCAACGTGTCTGGTCGTATGCTTTCCCCTTCCTAAACTTTCCGAGATCTCATCCGTATCAATCGATAATCTCGGGTCAATGGAGTTCAACAAGGAAGACTTACCGACGCCGGATTGACCGGCAATCACCGTCGTCCGGTCCGCTAAATGCGATTGAACCAGGTCCATCGAGGCCGAATCGCTCACAGCAGATAAAATGACCGCATATCCGATGGACTGATACATATCGCGATAGGCTTCCATCTCTGCTTTTTCATCTTCACTCAACTGGTCCATTTTTGAAATGACTATAAATGGTTCAATTCGCTTCGCTTCTACCAAGACGAGAAACCGATCCAGCAATAGCGCGTTAAAGTCCGGGCGAATCGCTGAAGTCACAATGAGCGCCTGATCAACGTTCGCAATCGGAGGTCGTACAAACTCATTTTTCCTTTCTTCAATAGACAGGATGTACCCTTCATCTTTATGTTCTGCTTTAAATTCTACGATGTCCCCGACGAGCGGGCTCACTTTTTTCTTGCGAAAGTTGCCACGACCTCGGCATTGATAAACTTCTCCGTCATGGATTACATAATAGAAACCACTCAGCGCCTTGATGATCTTACCTGTTGTCATGGATTGTTCTCACCTGCTTCTTCATATGTCAGTGTACTTTCTTCCACAACTTCTTCACCGCGTTGGACTCTATAAGACGCCTCTTCGCCAGGTGTGATGGTCAGTGGAATTTCAAACGTTGTTGTTTCAGTAATCGTTTCTTCTCGGAATACTTCCTCAATGGTATTCTCAGCGTCTCCCACATAAATGAGCACTTGTTGCTCAGCTACACCCGCTTCTTCATCGAACGGGACTTGTATTTGAACCGTCTCTGTGCGAGGCTGTGGATCGGGTTCAGGTTCAGGCTCCGGTTCTGGCTCAGGAGCAGGTTCCGCTCCTAAAGATATTCTCAGAGTTACAGTCGATCCTTCTTCAACCTCTTCTCCTCGGTCAATGGATTGTGAGGCAACCTGACTGACCGGCCATCGTTCAGAATACGTTTCTTCTATATCGACCTGTAATCCCAATTCTTCAAGTTCCGCAACGGCATCTTGGCGTGTCATACCAATAACGCGAGGCATTTGGACCATAGGAGGACCGCTACTCACAATGAAATAAACAGTATTGTCTTCGGGAACGACTTGCTCACCGACACGCGGGCTGTCGTGTTCTAGAATTTCCCCTATAGGTCGATCGCTTTCTTCATAAAATGGCCTTACATTGACAAAGCCCTGGTCGAGAAGCTCCGTTTTGACTTGATCAAACATTCGACCAGTATAATCACCGAATTCTACGGTTTCTCTTCCACGACTATAAAAGATGGTTACAGACGAACCCTCTTTCACCATCGTACCAGCAGGGGGATCCGTCCGGATTACGTCACCCGCCTCGATTTCTTCGGAGAACGTCTCTTCCTGGTTCACGTCTAGTCCTAATTCTAATAACTGACTATACGCTTCTTCATATTCCATGCCTGACACATCCGCTATCTCGACGTCATCTGGCTGTATGATTCCTGGAATCGTAAACAAAGCAGCAAGCCCCGCAATGAACAATAGAGCTAAAACTGAAACGACCCATGGCCATTTCTTTTTCTTCTTTTTTGGTTCTTTATAAGATGCTTCCGCTACCGGTTCAGACTTTCGGTCCTGAATTGGTGTCATTGGTTTTGTCTGATTATGAATGATCGTCTGATCCCCTGTGTGATCATTATAAGAATCATTTGGAATAACAGGGATCGCTTTTGTCTTCTCCTCATCATTTTCTTCAGGAATTTCAAAAGCCACTTCATTCATACGATCGACATGTAAACACGTTTCCAAATCCTCTTCCATATCAATGACAGAATCGTAACGATGGAACGGATCTTTTGCCGTTGCCTGGAGGACGATATTCTCGACGCTTTGAGGTAAGTCCGTGATCCACCTACGTAAAGATGGTGTATCATGCTGCAAATGTTTTAAAGCAATCGAAACTGGAGATTCCCCTGAGAACGGAAGCCTCCCAGTTAACAATTCGAAAAAAACGATACCTAATGAATACACATCGGATTTTCTTGTTGCGGTTCCCCCTCGAGCTTGTTCGGGAGATAAATAATGGACCGAGCCGAGCACAGAATTAGTCTGTGTCAATGCCGTAGCACTTAAAGCCATGGCAATCCCAAAGTCGGTTACTTTCACGTGACCGTAATGATCGATCAATATATTCTGCGGTTTTATGTCCCTGTGAACGATTCCGTTCTCGTGCGCGTGATTGATCGCGGATGTTATTTGTCTCATAATGTCCACAGCTTCAGAAATATCGATGGGACTATGGTGCTGAATATATTGCTTTAACGTCATGCCATCGACAAATTCCATGACCATATAATAAATGTCCTCTTCTTCCCCGACATCGAAAATATTCACAATATTCGGGTGGGATAGACTTGTCGCTGACTGGGCTTCTCTATGAAAGCGAGCGATGAACTCTTCATCGTTTCCATGCTCCAGACGCAGCACCTTTATCGCCACATCGCGCTCTAAAATAATATCGTGACCCAGATACACGTTAGCCATTCCACCGCCACCGATCATCTCCTTGATTCGATAACGGTCGTTAAGCAAACGGTTATGCATCATCACTCCGCACCCTCTTTCTGAACGGTATCGTGACTATGATGCACAACAGCTAAGGTAATATTGTCTTCTCCTCCACGGGCATTAGCTTTTTCAACCATACGCTGACAAAAATCGGCCCAATCCCCTTCAAAGGTAGACAATTCTTGTAGTTCTTCATCGCCTACTTTGTTTGTCAGTCCATCTGAACACAGTAACAATCGATTTCCTTCTTCAAACGTCAGAGTCTGAATATCCGCTTGAACGTCCTGCTCTGTCCCAAGCGCCTTCAATAAGACATTCTTCCTTGGATGCTGCTCCGCTTCCTCTGAGCTGATCTGACCTGTGCGAACGAGTTCGTTGACGAGTGAATGATCTTCAGTCAACTGTTTAAATCCGAATTCATTCGCGAAATAACAGCGACTATCACCAATATGTCCGATTGTTACAAAAGCTTCTGTACAAACTGCCGCAACAACCGTCGTTCCCATTCCATAGTACTCTTCCCGCTCACCCGCATAGCTCTTAATTTCATGATTAACAGATTGAATGGCTCGTTCAAGCCATTCTTCAGATTGTTCTGGTGATTGTAATGGCTCTTGGGACTGCCACTCTTTATGTAAGTGAGATGTAGCCATCTGACTGGCAACATCTCCCGCTCGGTGTCCACCCATTCCATCTGCAACGACAGCAAGAATTTGGCCGGCGTCATTTTTGAATACGCCACCCGCATCTTCATTATGGTTTCTCACTTGTCCTTGGTCGGTAAGAAAATATCCATTCATGGACTCACCTCGTTTCCTGTATTCAAGTATTCTTTAGCCTTTTCGTATCAAGCGGACGAGGAAAAACCCGTCCGTATCCCATTCTTGAGGGAATATTTGCAGTCCGTACGCACTCTCACCAATCGATCCTTTCAGTGTTTCAGGCAATTCATCAAAGAATGAAGGATCCACTTCATAATCTGGATGCGAAGCAAGGAAATGCTTAACCGCTTCTTCATTCTCATGTCGATCGACTGTACACGTGCTGTAGATCAGCTTTCCACCTTTTTTCAATAATGGTGCAACGTGGGCCAGCAAATCATCTTGAATTTCTCTAAGGGAGAATATGTCTTCTTCTTTCTTATGGTACTTGATGTCCGGTTTTCCACGAAGCACACCTAAGCCTGAACACGGAGCATCCATCAACAAACGATCGAATGTTTCCTCTTCATGCAGATCTTGCAGTTTTCTCGAATCGGCTTGTGCGGCCGTAATTGATGTCAACTGGAGCTCTTCCGCTTTCTTACTGACTAGTTTCGCCTTCTTGGCATGCAAATCATAAGCGGTTACGGTTCCAACGTCCTCGATTTTTTCTGCTATGTGTGTCGTCTTGCCACCAGGTGCGCTGCATGCATCCAATACATGCATGCCTCGCTCTAAATCCATCATTTCAGCGACGAGCATCGAACTCTGGTCTTGAACGGTCACTTTTCCATCCATGAACAAGGAATGCTTAAGAATATGCCCCTTTGTAACGATAATACCTTGATTAGAGAAAGGACTCTCCTCTACGGCAAATCCATCTTCAAGAAGCTGATTCATCGCTTCTTGACGCGATATTCTTAACCGTTGAACACGTACACTCATCGGTAAATGGTGGTTGTTAGCTTCACACATCTCCTTTGTAACATCCATGCCGTATTGGTCGACCCACCTTGAAACCAGCCACATGGGATGACTCGTCTCGATTGCAAGGCGTTCAACAGGATTTTCAATGGCCTCTGTGGATTGCAACCCTTTTCGTTGAACGTTCCGAAGAACACCATTGACCAAAGAGGAAATCCCTTTATGTCCTTGTTTTTTTGAAATTTCTACAGCTTCGTGGATGATGGCATGATCCGGTACTCGCTCTAAATACGTCATTTGATAGATCGACATATACAATAACCAGCGTACCCAAGGTTTGATTTTCTTTTGCTTGGCGATGAACGGTTGAATCTGATAATCGATCAAGTCGCGACGTTGCAAGGTACCATAGACAATCTCCGTGAGCAACCCTCCATCTTGACGCGACAATTGTTGCTTATTGATTTCTCTGTCCAGCAGCACGTGACTGAAGCCTCCCTGCTCCCCAATTCGAGTCAGAAGGCTAAGTGCTGTTTCTCTTAACACATATTTAGTCATGCTGTTCCCCCAGACGATCACCTACAGAAAGCGATTGTCCTGAGCCATTTACAAACGCCTGTCCATCCATCCGCTTTTTACCTGATGGCTGTAATTCCGTGACTTTCACGGCTTTGCCGTCCCCTGTTTGTACGAGGAAGCCATCTTCTTGAATGTCGACGACCGCACCTGGTTCCCGGTTAAACGTACCATTTACTTTCTCCACCCACCATAACTTCATCGGTTTGTCATTCCAATACGTGAACGCAACCGGCCACGGACGTAAACCACGCACATGGTTGTACACCGTCTGTTGATCGTTACTCCAATCAATCAGCTCTTGATCTCTTTTAATGTTAGGGGCGAAAGTAGCCGCTTCGTGGTTTTGTTCTTCAGCCGTCAATTCTCCTGACAATAGCTCAGGAACCGTTTGAGCTAAAAGATCAGCTCCCGCCACAGAGAGTTTGTCATGAAGCGTGCCGACGTGATCTTCATCCGTAATCGGAACGACCACTTTTGATAACATGGCTCCCGCATCAAGCTGTTTGACCATATACATGATCGTAACGCCTGTTTCCGCTTTCCCTTGTAGAATCGCGTAATGAATCGGCGCGCCTCCGCGAAGCTCAGGTAAAAGCGAAGCGTGTACGTTGATACAGCCATATTTCGGGGCTTCAAGTAAAGGTTCGGGAAGAATTTGACCGAACGCAGCCGTCACAATCAAGTCAGGCTCATACTTCAATACTTCCTCGTATTCGTCTTTGATTTTTTCAGGTTGAAAGACCGGGATGCCATGTTTATCTGCCGCGACTTTCACAGGTGGTGGCGTCATCACCTTTTTCCTTCCTTTCGGGCGATCGGGCTGTGTGATGACGAGTACGACCTCATATGAATCTTCGATCAGTCGATCTAGAACGGGGACCGCAAAATCCGGCGTTCCCATAAAGGCTATTCGTGTCATGAGCAGATGCTCCTTTCCTACATTAACTGGTATGGTTGAAAATCTACGATGATTTGTAATCCGTTTTCTTGTTTCATTTCGTCTTCGTAATAGTGTAAAATGCGTTCCACTAATTTCCGCTGCTCTGGTTCCTTCTTGTATTTTATCATGCATTGATAGCGATATCTATTATTGATCCTCGTAAGCGCAGAAGGCGTCGGACCGAGCACATGCGACTGATCCGAAAGCTTCTGACGCATGAACTGGACGATTTTCTGCGTGACTTCCTGAACCTTAAGTTGATTCGGGTGAGACACCGTAATCAACGTCAAAAAGTAATAGGGTGGATAGTTGAAGGCTTTTCTCAGTTTCATTTCTTCATTGAAGAACTGTTCAAAATCATATTGGCTCGCAAGGTCGACACTATAGTGTTCGGGGGTGTAGGTTTGAACGACGACTTCTCCCGGCTTTTCGTGTCGTCCTGCCCGTCCACTCACTTGGGTCAAAAGCTGGAAGGTTTTCTCGGATGCCCGGAAATCAGGCAGATTCAGTAGAGAGTCAGCCGCTAGGACACCAACGAGTGTGACGTTTCCGAAATCCAACCCCTTCGCAATCATTTGGGTTCCGAGCAAGATGTCCGCTTTTTTATCCCCGAATTGCTGAAGCAGCCGTTCATGTGAACCTTTTCTTCTTGTTGTATCCACATCCATCCGGATGACGGTCGCTTCAGGGATGAGTTGCTCGAGCGCCTCCTCTACTTTCTGCGTTCCGGTACCAAAATAGCGGATGGTCTTGCTTTCACACTCCGGACATTCCGTCGGCATCGGCTCTTCATGAGAGCAGTAGTGACATTTCAAACGATTTTGCCTTTTATGAAAGGTAAGCGCAATGTCACAGTGCGGACACTCTTGAACGTGTCCACAGTCCCGGCACATGACAAACGTCGAGTACCCACGACGATTTAAGAAAAGCACCACTTGTTCCCCTTTCGAAAGACGATCGTCAATCTTCTCCTTTAACATTCGCGAGAACATCGTGCGGTTGCCTTCGTGCAACTCTTCACGCATGTCGATGATATCCACATCCGGCATAGTCGCCTCATTCATCCGTTTGGAGAGCGTCAGCAGCTGGTAATTACCCTTCACAGCCCGAGCATAGGTTTCAAGAGCAGGCGTTGCACTTCCAAGAACGACAGGACAGCGATGGCCTTTTGCCCGTTCTATCGCCACATCTCGTGCGTGATACCTTGTCCGATCTTCTTGTTTGTAGCTCGTTTCATGTTCCTCATCAATGATGATTAACCCGATATTGGAAAACGGAGCGAAAATCGCCGAACGAGCCCCAACGACGACCTGGACTTCTTTTCGTTGAATCTTGCGCCACTCATCATACTTCTCCCCAGCGGATAAAGCACTGTGCAGAACTGCGACTTTTGAACCGAATCGGCCTTTGAACCGTTCCACCATTTGCGGCGTAAGGGCAATCTCGGGAACGAGCATGATCGCCTCTTTCCCTTCATCGATCACTCGTTGAATCGATTGTAGATAAACTTCTGTCTTCCCACTCCCCGTTACACCGTGAAGTAAGAATACGTCGTGCTGTTTATGATCGATCGTCTGTAAAATAGGCTGAATCGCAGTTGATTGCTCTTCCGTTAACGTAAACGGAGTTGTGCGCTCGAATTCTCGGTCTTGGTAGGGATCCCGAAAGACTTCTTGATCAAATTCTTTCAGCACACCTTCTTGAACCAAAGGCTTGAGCGATGCCGAAGTCGTAGATAATAATTCGAGAAGCTGTTTTTTCGGAATCGGCGCTCTATTGAAGACAAAATACTCTACAATCGCTCGCTGTTTCTTCGCCTGTTTGGATACATCGACTAAGAACTCTTCCATTTCCATTTCATCCAATATCGGTTCGACCATTCGCGTCGTTTTCTTTGTTTCTCTGCTCTTCACTTCATAATGGACATCAACGACACCTTCGTTGATATGGTTTCTTAATGTATGGTAGCTGACTCCAGAAGCTTCGAATTCTTCATAATCCATGACGGCGCGGCCGTCAAAAACAGGATCCAAATCTGAATCGAGAGGGTCTTCGGTCAATTTCCATAACTCTTTTCGGTACTTCGCTTTCATCACTTGAGGCAACATCACCTGCAAGCAAGAAATATAATAACTCAAGGTCTGTCGTGACAGCCACTTCCCTAACTGAAGCAACTCTTCAGTCAAAGCAGGGGTTACATCCAGGACGTCTACAATGTTTTTAACTTTTGAAAACTCGCTGGTCTCAGACAAAGTTACGACATAACCCATGATTTTTCTTGGTCCAAACGGGATGATGACGCGCACCCCAGGTTGGACGATACCCTGGAACTTTTCGGGGATTTTATAATCAAAGGGACGGTTCGTGTTTTGAGAAGGGACATCTACGATGACATTAGCAAATGTCACGCCCATCCACCTGACATTTCTTTAGCGGCTGCTTCCAGAACTTTTGATGCCAACTCGTCCTTCGTCATAAGTGGATACGTTTCTTCCGTTCCTTTTTTCGTGAAAAATAAGGAGGCGTTCGTATCATGTCCAAACCCTGCCCCTTCATCTGAAACATTGTTCACCACGATGGCATCCAAATTTTTCTTCTTCATTTTCTCACGACCGTATTTTTCTATCTCCTGTGTTTCGGCGGCAAAACCGATTAAGTATTGATGCTCTTTCGTTTCCCCAAGCTCTTTCAGGATATCTTTCGTCCGTTCCATCTCCACGACATAGTCGCCCTCTCTCTTCTTCATCTTCTGTTCATAGGTCACTGCCGGGCGATAATCTGCTACGGCAGCGGATTTAATGACGAGGTCCTGATGCGGATAATGCTGCATAACCTGTTGGTACATCTCATCTGCCGTCGTGACGTCAACACGATGGACCCCGGATGGTGTATCCAATTGAACAGGGCCAGACACAAGCGTCACGTCAGCACCGAGTTCTGCCGCCTGTCGTGCTAATGCAAAGCCCATTTTACCTGTGGAAGGATTCGTGAAATAACGGACCGGATCAATTTGTTCACGTGTAGGGCCAGCGGTGACCAGTACTTTTTTTCCTTTTAGCAGCTGTTTTTTCTTCATTTGGTCCTCTAGTACTTGAACGATTGTAAGCGGTTCTTCCAGTCGTCCTTTGCCGACATAACCACACGCCAAATACCCTTCCCCAGGTTCTATAAAGCGAAAACCCCAGGCATCGAGTTGTTTCATATTCTTCATGACCGCTGGATGACTGTACATGTGGACATTCATAGCTGGTGCCAGATAGACAGGTGCTTCGGTTGCCAAAAGTGTCGTAGACAGCATGTCATCTGCAAGGCCATTCGCCAATTTCCCGATCAGATTAGCGGTCGCAGGTGCCAACAGAAATAAATCCGCCCAATCAGCCACATCGATATGTTGGATCCCGGAAGCATCCTGCTCATCAAACGTGTCTGTGTAGACAGGTTGACGCGAAAGCGCTTGGAAGGTCGTCGGCGCAATAAAGTTTTGGGCACCCGGCGTCATAATGACTTTGACCTCTGCTCCCTTTTGTACGAGTTTACTCGTAAGAGCGGCTGCCTTATATGCAGCAATGCCACCAGAAACGCCTAGTACGATTTTTTTGCCTGTTAACATCTATGATTCCCCCTCGCATTCGTTCAAGAAAAATAAATAGCGAAAAAAGCCGCGCTGTTACATAGTTGTAAGCGCGGCTTTTTTGATGCAATTCATTAGGTTGTTTCCGTACGGGATTGAATTTCGTCGGATTCGATGAAATTCAGTTTTCCGTCACGAATTTCTTCTAGCGCCACGCCTACTTGTTGGTGGGACGTCGGCTTATCTACCATCGGTGCAGCCCCTTGCTTCAATTCACGAGCTCGGCGAGCAGAGAGCGTCACTAATGTGTATTTCGACTTGATTTGCTTTTGCAATGAGTCAATGGACGGTTCTAGCATCATAATTATTTCTCCTCCAATGCTTTTTTAAATTGATGGGCGACGCGTTCACGCTTGCAGTGTTCGCTTGATACGATCGATTGCACTTTCGTTACCGCGTTTTCGATTTCGTCATTCACGACGACGTAATCATACGCATCCATCATTTCTATCTCTTCTTTGGCAGCGTGCAGGCGATTTTTCACCTTGTCTTCGGTTTCAGTTCCACGGCTGACGATACGGTCTTTCAACTCTTCCAAGGACGGAGGAATCAAGAAAATGAATACGCCTTGCGGGAAGTTTTCACGAACCTTCAAGGCTCCTTGGACTTCGATTTCTAAAAAGACATCTTTTCCTTGCTCTAGCGTTTCCTCGACATATTGCCTAGGTGTACCGTAGTAATTACCTACATATTCGGCATGCTCAATCAATTGTCCTTCGCCAATCAATCGCTCGAAATCGTCGCGCGATTTAAAGAAATAATCGACGCCATCGACTTCTCCCTCGCGAGGGGCTCGGGTCGTCATCGATATGGAGTAGCGTAAATCAGTTGATTGCTCGAATAACGATTTACGTACCGTTCCCTTTCCGACCCCGGAAGGTCCAGAAAGAATAAATAATATCCCCTTCTCATCTATCACAGCTAAAGTCCTCCTAGCTCTCTTCAATCTCGTCGTGACTCAACACACGTTGACCGACCGTCTCAGGTTGTACCGCAGATAAGACGACATGGTCACTATCCGTGATGATGACCGCACGTGTTCGGCGCCCATATGTAGCATCTACTAATTTATTATTGTCACGGGCGACGGTAATAATACGTTTAATGGGAGCGGATTCTGGTGACACGATCGAAATGATGCGATTCGCTGATACCACATTACCAAATCCGATGTTGATTAACCGCAAACTCAAAGCAGACTCCTCCTTCTAATAGCCAAACCTCTAGTCTCTACTTCTATTATATGAAAAAACAAGACAAAATCTCAATTGTTATTCGACATTTTGTACTTGTTCTTTCATTTTTTCAATTTCACTCTTTAATGAAACGACCCACTGTGTCACTTCGGCATCGTTTGATTTCGAACCGATTGTGTTCACTTCACGGTGCATTTCCTGAACGATGAAATCGAGTCTGCGTCCAATGGCTTCCTGTTCGCTTAGCGTCACACGAAACTGACTTAGATGCGACTGCAACCTTGTCAGCTCTTCTGTTACGTCACCTTTTTCAGCAAGCAGACCGACTTCCTGCAACACACGGGATTGATCTGGGTCGAGCGCTTCTTGTGTATATTCTTCGATGCGTTCACGTATTTTATTGCGATGTTCATCCACGATGACCGGACGCTTCTCCTCCAGTTGAAGAAGGATTTCATCCATTCGGACCATCCGTTTCTGAAAATCCTCAACTAAACGCGCACCTTCTTGTTCACGCATGACAAGGAGCCGTTCGAGCGATTGTTCTACCGCTTCGATTAAAGCCTGTTGGAGTTCATCGGTATGTTCTTCCACTTCTTGTATTGTAAAAATATCGTCTAACTTAGAAACCATATCAATTGATACGTCTCCAGTCAACTGATAACGGTCCTTAATATCCGTGAATTTAGCCATGTATTGATCCAATAATGCCCAGTCCACATCGACTTTTCTTTCAAATAATCCCTTTCCCTCTAGGGTGACAAAAAGATCGACACGGCCACGCGCGAGTTTGTCCTGCACTTTGCGCTTCAATCTTTCTTCCATAAATAAGAGGTTGCGAGGCATTTTAGGCGAAATATCAAGAAAACGATGATTCACAGATCGAACTTCTACATGAATGTGTGAATCATCGACCGTTATACTCTCTTTCCCGTACCCAGTCATACTTCTTACCATCAAGATCACTTCCAATCTATTTCTATTATAGCAAGTGGGACGCAATTTCTCACACGCCTAGCATCGGTTGAGTGACCTTTTTTTATAAGAATCAAAGCAGTTTGGTACAAATGAAACGCGTGAAAATGCTGAGATCAGAGGAATCAACACCGTTTCGTTCAGAAATCTTTGATAAAACTGTAGTGATTGCAATGATGACAAAGGTTATCGAACCTATTGACTGTTTAAACCGTCGTGAGAAGTCTCTTTCCGGCAGTAAAATGATGGAATCGTTTCAAAACCTCAGAGACAGCAGCCTTTCACAATGCCTGTCCAAGTGGATGACCCGTATTTTACATTAGAAAGCACCACAGCTTCTTTCATTTATCGTTTGATTCAAAATCATGCTATAATTCTCTTTTAGAGAGGTGAGTACGATGTCATTTGATGGAATAGTCACACGGGCGATCACTCATGAGTTAAATGAGACGATCCAGTCCGGACGCATTATGAAAATTTACCAACCAACAGAAACGGAGCTCGTCTTCACCGTAAGATCTAAGCGTCAGAAATACACGCTTTTGCTGTCTGCGCACCCGAGCTACGCCCGTTTCCATTTAACAGAAGATTCCTACCATAACCCGAAGGAGCCTCCGATGTTATGTATGTTACTACGTAAGCATTTAATCGGAGGATTTCTTGAAAGCATTGAACAAGTAAGCATGGAGCGAATTGTGAAGTTCCATGTACGGACTCGAAACGAAGTGGGAGATGAAACGCTGAAGACGTTGATCATCGAGGTGATGGGAAAACACTCCAACATTCTTCTCGTTGACGAAGAACAAGGTCATATGTTGGATAGCATCAAGCATTTGCCCCCGTCTCAAAACCGTCACCGTACAATCATGCCAGGTCAGCCCTATAAGCTTCCACCGGAACAAGGCAAGATCAATCCTGTGGACTTGGAGCCTGAGGATTTCATTAAGAAACTGGACTTCAATTCAGGAAAAATGGATAAGCAGATCCTGAACATTGTCATGGGCTTTTCTCCTATGATGACAAAAGAAATTGCCCACCAGGCAGGGCTCGGTGGACCGAACGCTTATAAGGAAGCGTACCGCGCTGTTCGTAAGCGTATTTTGAACCATGAGTATGAACCTCAAGTCCACCGCGCCGACCGGGAACAGTTTTACGTCCTCCCGTTACATGCTTTTTCTGAACAAACCGAGACATTCGACACGGTAAGCGGGATGCTTGATGATTACTATTCTGGAAAGGCCGAACGCGACCGCGTTAAACAGCAAGCTGGTGATCTGTTCCGTTTCTTGAAGAACGAACGCGATAAAAACGTACGTAAAATCAAGAAGCATGAGCAGACGTTGAAGAAGTCGGAGTCTGCAGAAGAGTACCAGAAACTCGGTGAATTGCTGACGGCTCACATGCATTTAGTCAAGACGGGCGACGAGAACGTGACGGTCGTCGATTATTACGATCCTGATCAATCGGAACTCACCATCGAACTGAATCCGAATAAATCACCAAGTGAGAACGCGCAAAGTTACTTCCAGACCTATCAGAAGCTGAAAAAATCAAAGCAAGTCGTGACAACGGAAATAGCGAAAGCCGAAGATGAAATTCAATACTTCGAACGCCTGATTCAACAAGTGGAATCGGCACGTGAAGAAGATATTGAAGAAATCCGCGAAGAGCTGCGCGAAGAAGGTTACCTGAAGAAGAAAGCCCCCTCAAAAGGGAAAAAGAAAAATAAACCGTCCAAACCCTCACCAGAGAGCTTTGAATCTAGTGATGGGACGCTCATCTATGTGGGACGGAACAATAAGCAAAATGAGTACTTGACGAACCGCATGGCAAGTAAATCAGATGTATGGCTTCACGCTAAAGACATCCCTGGCTCCCACGTTGTCATCAAAGAAGAGAATCCGACAGAGGATACGCTTTTTGAAGCGGCACAACTGGCAGCAAACTTCAGCAAATCAAGCCGTTCATCGACGGTACCGGTCGATTACACGCAAATCAGACACGTTAAAAAACCGTCTGGCGCGAAACCCGGCTATGTGATTTATGATCACCAACAAACGTTATTTGTAACACCCGATCATTCTTTCGTTAAGAAATTGAAGAAACAATGACGAATAGACCGCCCCTTCCTTTGTAGGTGGCGGTCTTTCTTTATAGATGGTGATGGAATGGTTTACTTATGATTAATGACTTCTTCATCTGTGATCACACCTTCTTCATCCGACCAAATCCTGTATAAGGACCCTGTCCCTTTTCTAACTTCTAACACATATTCCATCCCCGATTCGCCCCAACCGCCTAATGTATTCACTTGTTCAACCGACGTTATAGATGGATGGCGCTCTAGCACGTTATTCTTGACCGCTTGCAACTGAAGTCTGACGAAAATAAAGACGCTACCAACTATGATGACAGCAATCAGCACACTAATGATCAGACCTCTCAATAGAAATCGTTTGGTCAATGGATTCATTCAAATAACCTCCATACATAGAGTTTCTATGTATGATGGTACACGATAGTACTCAACCAGTCTATGGTCTCAAATTAATTAAAGTTAGAAAACGACTTTTCCTACTACAAGCATGCCGATTGCCAAGAACGGAACGCAGCCCATAGAAGAACATTCCGAACATCCATTCAGAACTTCCTTTTGTGTCAAAGGTTCTTTATTCTCTCCATCTTGTGAAATGTTTATCACTCCTGTAAATGTTATAGATGATTCATTTGGATAAAAGCTGTTTACATAAGAAAAAGGATCAAAGAGTATTCCAAAAAAATGTTGTGAAAATAAATGGAATATGAAGCCCATCGCAGCCTCACATTTGTTCCCCCTCAACCAGATTAATGGATATGAACCTTCTTCAGAAGTTAGGGCAAGGACGATCAATTAGAAATATGACGTTCCACAGCCATCGGTTTTACCAGGATGCCATAACGCTCGTAACCCCGTTCATTCAACATCTCTCTGGCTACGGATTTGACTTTTTTACGAACATCTTGGTAATAGGATGCTGGACCGACGACTTGAATAATGATTTGTTCTTCCTCTTTGGTGAGACCGACCTTGATCTGAGGATATCCTTGTTGTGACAGTCTCTCATAAATCACCTCATGAACGGGCGGAGACGCTTCAACACGCTCTTCAGTAAAAGGCTTTTGAATCACGTACGACCCTATAGCGAGAAATAGCAAAAGCGCAACCACAGCGCTACCATACTTTAATGCTTTCTTTTTACTCTTCATCTTGGCTAACTGCTTCTCCACATTCACCTTGACCATTTGCCGCGTCTCTTCATCACATAGATTCAACAGGGAGTTAGTGAATTCTTCCTTCCAATGTACATCCTCTACTGTTTTATTCACCACGTGCACTGGAAGGTTCATAACCTCCCCCACTTGTTCCTGCTCAAGTTGGTGAACATAGGTAAGAGCGAGAATCAAACGCGTATATTCGTCCATTTGTAAAAAGGCATGAAGGCGTTCATCTTCTGTTGAAAACGCGCCTTCATCACCTGACTCAAGTATGGTGAACGATAATGTACTTTTATAGACAGATAACCCTTTTAACGTTTTTCCCGACTGAGCAAATTGATGAAGTACACGTTCCGTTACACGTGTAGCAACCTCGTAGTTCTTTACTTTTGTAAAAGCTAAAACAAAGATTTCGTTAAAATTGTTGTAAAATCCATCAAAATGGTGGTTATGTCGAGTTGCCATCTATTCGACCTCCTTCTCTACCACAGTTCCCTGGTTTTCATAGAATAAGCGAGGAAATCGGTCAAATCCAATGGCAAACTATAACCAGTTGTGGCAATTCGCACATTGCTGTTCACGCTGTTGCCTTTTCATTTTTTGACCGCAAACATGACACTCAATTACATCAGAAGCTTCGATAAAGACACGATCTCTTCGTAAAAACACGTCCCTAAACCCTTCCATATTTCGAACCACTATAAAAATCCCGATAGCTGCTATCAGAATGGTGATAAGCATCGCCATGTAAACACCTCCACCTCACTTACGTTCATCCACGGTTAAAGTTTCAATTTTATTCCATATATTGAAATTTCATTTATTACTTTTGGTCGCCCTCTACATACTTGATCATCTGATAGACTCCGGCCCCAGCTTGAAAGCATGCCGATCCAATAATTCCGGTTATATAAATCATTATGTACTTTATTTCTACCCTCAATGACAATACGATCAACCTTTAAAGCCATTTCATTTGTGCTTACCCTCTTCTCTTTCAACCGAATACCGTTAAACTCCTTTAAAAGTTCTAGAGTATCCCCGCCAGCATTCGAACTCAACTGACTTGCCTTCACTTCGTCTGCTTGTCTCTAATAAAATACCAAGGAAGCGAAAGATTCTGAGGGAGGATTGACTGATGAGAATAGATATAAATCAGGTTGTTTCATTTTTGCAACTTCGAGGATGGAATCCCCGTACCTTTGCAAGTCTTCGTACAATCCAACCAATTGATCCAGCTGCTGTTCTGTTACGGATTGATTTTCGGGGAGGTCGTTTATGTTTGCTCAATTTCTAAGGCCACTTGTGTGAAACGATAAAAGTCATGAGATAGATTGTGCGATATATGCTGTTCATATGTACGATTTTCTGTATTTTGATAGATTCCCGTCATTTTTCTTTCTATTAAGCTACTATGTCATTAATGTTGCTTTTGATACTCTCCTTCCAAAACCCCCATCAAAATCGAGTCATGATAGTCCCCATCATAAAACAATGCATCACGCACAATGCCCTCCTGCTTGAACCCGAGTTTTTGATAGGAACGAATTGCACGCTCGTTAAAGTCAAAGACATCAAGACCGATCCGATGCAAGTTTTGGATCTGGAAACCGAAGTCAATCATAAGCGACATCGCTTCTGTGCCAAATCCTTCTCCCAAGTAGTTTTCATCGAAAATGGAAATGCGGACAACAGCACTTCGGTTTTGCTGATCGATCTCAAGCATAGCAATATCTCCAATGACCTGATCGTTGTCCTGTGTTGCAATCACTAAATCAATTCGACTGGAATCAGATTGTGTAGATTCAAACCATTTCTGTACACCTTGTCGATTGAACACGGCTTGTGTTCCGGTTAACCGCCTTCCGTTTTGATCCCACAAGGCATGATGGTAAAAGTGATCTAGATCTCTTTCTTCAATGGGCCTTAAGTATAGTCTATTAGATTGCAAGAATTTAATGGGGTTCATCAATTCGTCTCCTTATTATTGTGAAATTCATAATGCGATTACCTATGATCATCTTCCCTAAGTGTTTCTAAAAATGCTTTCAGACTCTTTAGCTCATACGAGTGGTGAACGATACCTTCATCATTCAAAACAATATAAGTAGGCCCCTCATCACGAATATTTAAAAATTCTCCCTTCTTATCGGGTCCGTTTGGAGATGAGGAGGATACACTCACCTCTGTCATGTTGGTTCCTTCAATGAAACTTGAATAACTGCTCATATTTCCAGCACTGTCCTTTACTGCGTTGTAAACATAAAGGTGATATTCACCTTCATCCGCAGTCATTGGCCCAATTACTTCTTCCTTCTTATAAGGGATAACCGTTACCTTTTCAGCCACATACGTAGCAACTTCACTGGTCTGGTCAATAAACGCCTGCGCAGTTACTAGTTCTTCCTCGTAATCACCTTCGACAACAACCTGTAGTTTTTGTCCATTTGTTAGATCATTAAAGGCAGAAGCTTCGCCTTTTATGGCGGTTTCATCGTTGACTTCAATTCGAATCGCTTCAATTACTTTCTCACCATCTTCATAGTCATTCGTCTCTTGTTCTTTTTCCGTAAGTGTCGTACCGATTTCCAGGATAAACGTTCGCTCATCCTCTTTCACAAAGTAAGCTTTCCCATCAACTGTCGACGTTTGGTTGATACATCCAGAAAGAACGACAAGTAGAATTCCGAGCATCAGTCGCTTCATAAAAAAATCCTTTCTCATTTTTTATCCATCTGATGAAACGTGCTCTCTCATTGAACTAGCTTTGATGATCAAAAAATGAGGATTCGTCATCAAATAGCGATAGCCCTTTTCGTGAGCCTTCTTCATTTCTTCTTTGGGCTTCGGTTCGATCAAAGAGTCCATTCGAAACACTTTTGTCGTCTCATTGACAATATCCTGCATCGGCCTTCTATAAAAGCTTACATCAATTGTGATATTTGGCTTTTCCCACGTATCTGTCAAAAGAGAAGCCTCAAAATAATTCTCTGCGTTCATACGTGTAAAATCCATAAAGGGATGATGAACGGAGAACACCAGCGTACCTCCTTGGCGAAGAACACGGTTAAACTCCTGAAACGTTCGCCCCCAATTCTTGAGATAATGAAGCGTAAGCGAACTAACGATACAGTCGAAACTGTTATCTTCAAAAGGCAAAGGTTCCTGAAGATCATGAGTAAGAAAAGTGGCTTGATCGCCCAGGCTTTCCTTTGCAAAAGCAATCATTTCAGGACTCACATCAACTCCTGTCACTTCAGCCCCTCGGTTCAACAATTGCTCTGTGTACCACCCGGCAGAACACCCTGCATCCAAGACCTTTATTCCAACCATACTTTCAGGAAGGACCTCCATCATCGCTGGTCGTTCGTATAATGAGTTGAACGGACTGGCTTGATTGATATCGTGCTTATATGTAAGAGCGAGTTCGTTAAACGTTTGTTTTGTAGACCGTTTCATTTCATATCCTCCACCCAATTGTTATGAATCACTTTCTTATCATGGCTAGCTTGTTTGTCAGCCGTTACCACTATATAGTATCACACTGAATGGAGTTGAAGCTTTAGAAGGATACTTCTCCTATCTCTCTCAAAGAAAATACAAAACCGTATGATTCTTAAACATGAATCATACGGTTTTGTACAGTTAAAAGGAATTCTACTGTTGCCATTTATATAATCGTTTAATCGTTTCTAGTACTTTTTCATCGACGCGTTTATTCTTCATGCGATCTGGAGCATTCGTAACGGCAATAACATACAAATAGGGATGTTTACGGAAATCACCAAGCAACCCTAAGTCGATGATTGCCGTTTCTAGCCCTCCTGTCATATGGTTCAAATGATAAGAAGGAATCGTTTCGATAAAGTCTTGTTGACGGACGAGTCCGTTAATGACAGGTAAAAATAAATCAGGCTCCTCTTGGTACCCTACAAATAATGAATGCAATAAGCGGAACAAGTCCTTAACACTTCCTTTATTGTCAGGATTCCGTGGATCTTCTGTTATGGATATGTCAGGAAAATCAGCCTGCACTCTTTGATTTACAGAAACCCAGCCACCAATGAACTCGACAACAGCCTCAGCTACGACCGAATCATGACTCGCAATCATCACTTCCACAGCATCACGTAATGCAAGCGATTTGCGACCTTGTAGGTGCGGATATAACTCCTCACTATCTTCAAGAGGATTAAAGGAAATTTTGTTCACTTGATCATTCCAAGAGATATCCTTAGACTCCACAGATTTGGCTATGACATAACCTACGGCCAGTTTTGCTGTCGATGCTAGTGGGACTATTGTATCTTCACTAAGAGACGCGACGACCTCTTGTTCTTTTAACGAATAGACGATCGCTGCGGGATCACCATGTTCAATCTCAAGAAGTTTTCCTAAAACTTTACTCATTTATGATTCCTCCTGTTTACCATTTTTTCTTATTATATAGCAGACATTGGATATGCAAAAAGAAAAGGATTTGTTCAAACAAAAGCCAAATCTTAATGGCCGTTACTAAACAAGCATAGTCATAAAGGATATGTAAAACTCGGAATAGCCCCCAAAAGCATCGATAGGTTGAAGCAAACCATTCCAAAAGCAGTGAACATTACCCTCTAATATCACAGGTAATTTCAGGATATCACAAGCAAGCCGATCTTCGAAAATGAATACAGATCACGACATAACAAAGAGCCAGTCATTCCCACTGGCTCAGCTACTTTATATATCAACTTACCATCGATACACGCTTGCGCATGTTCCAGCTTCTGGTTCGTAATAACAGTGGTTTTTGTATTGTCCCGTAAACGGCTGGCCGTACCAGGTTGAAGGACAAGGTGCATAAGGATTGAAATACCAAAGAGCGTACTTAGCAGGATGATTTCTCCAGTATTTTAAATTCTTTTCTGCTAATCTTTTCTCTGCTTCCCTTGCTCTTCGGTAAAAGAGATTCCCTTTTTGCACAGCTTCGAATGAATAGTTGCCACCTTGAATTTGAAAAATGACTTCTGGAATCGTTCTTAAATCTCTAAAGTCGGAGCACTCTGCATTCGCCCGGTTCACAATCACATTTCCCACATACAACATCCCTTGTTTCCCTTCACCTTCGGCTTCCGCCCTCATCATTCTCGCCATCAGGTCAACGTCTGAACTCTTATATTTTACTCTTGGCATTTTTTCACCCCAAAAATAGTGTATGAGAAAGAAACACTTTGATGTCACTTTTCGTTCTCTTCGCTTAGACTTCTCGCATTTTTCTCAATAAAAAACCGCATCTGACATGCGGATTCTTAAAACGATATTCTTTTATAAGCCGCCGCCATCTTCGCGTTGTGCTCATCTGATCCATCTACATTGCCACTTTTGAAAATAGGAACTTCACATCCAGACTGGTGTAACTGCTTGATCGTCCTTGAGAATAGGTCCTGCAACAAGGCAGAGCCTAGAACAGTAGACATTGGAGAGAATGCTTGTTCGAGTCCTTCTAGCCGAAGGGTTGCATCTCCGACAGGAATAGGCAAGTCTAGTACATAATCTGTGACCTCCTCCAGCCGTTTGCCACTCGGATGCCTCGATGTTTGAGTATGAGCGTAATCGAGTGACGTAACACCTATGACGTCCGCACCTTTTTGCAAACAATAGAGGGCGGCATCAATGGGAGCTGGGTTTCGTCCAGAGATTGAAATGACAATCACGACATCCCCCTCTCGAATGTCTTCTTTCATTAGATAACTCTCTACAAATCCAGCCTTTCGCTCAAACGCACTAGAACATTGTCCGCCCTGGTGCAACATCAAAGGTTCGATGAGGATGGGCCTTACCGGAACAAGCCCACCTGCCCGGTAATAGGCATCTTGGGCAAGTAAGCTCGAATGACCGCAGCCGAACAAATGAATGATGCCTCCGCTTCCTAAACGATCAGCGATGAGTTGACTGAGGACGTTCAACCGTTCCTGTTCCTTTTCTTCCATTTCTTGCATCTTCTTTCTGACTTCATTTAAGTAACTCATATGTCCACCTCTATGACCGATAGATATCGCTGATGAACTTGTACCGATCAGCGCGATATGCCGATTTTACGACTTCAAACGGTGTCCCATCATTTAGCACACTATGACGCTCGATGTGCAAAACCGCTGATTGTGAAGCTACTTGCAAAAGCTCAGCCTGATCTGCGTCAGCGATGGTAGCTTCAATCATTTGTGTAGCCTTTTCGATTTTTAGTTCCAACTCTGCCTCCACGAAATGATAAAGCGATCCTTGCACCGTTTGTTCCGTCAATGTGGGAAGCAGATTCACAGGAACGAAGGTTGTTTCGATGGCCATCGGTACTTGATCAGCAAACCTGATCCGCTGCACCCGGTACACCTTTTCTTCGTCGTTTAAGTCGAGTTTCCTAGAAATTTCAGGTGGCGCTACGATGGTTTCGAATCCAAGCAGCCGGCTACTTGCTTTCATGCCACGCTGCTTCATATCCTCCGTGAAACTCGTCATGCCTTGCAGAGGCTGTTCAATCTTTTTCTCTGCGACAAAGGTACCTTTCCCTTTCTCACGATAGAGAAATCCATCATTCACCATATTCGACATCGCTTGCCTTACAGTCATCCTGCTTACATCATAATGCAAGGAGAGCTCTCGTTCTGATGGGATCATATCACCCGAGGCAAATTCCCCTCTATCCATACGTTGTTTCAGGTCCTCTTCAATTTGATAGTACATCGGCATGGGTGATTGTTTATTAACCAACATCCCTCACCCCTTCGTTTCGATTTGTTTATAAGCTTCTCTGTCGACAATCAAGGTCACATCGTCATGATGATTTAAGGCAGAAGCCGGGAACTCTTCATTAACGTCTCCACTAAGTAGGCGTTCAATGGCTGCCGCTTTCCGCTCGCCCGAAGCCAGAAGGACGATTTTCTTACTTTTTAAAATCGATCGGATTCCCATGGTAATCGCATAATTCGGGACTTTTTCAATTGATGAGAAAAAGCGAGCATTGGCTTCTCTTGTTGATGAGGCAAGTTCGACGATGTGTGTTTCACTTGAAAAAGAGCTTCCTGGCTCATTAAACCCGATATGACCGTTTTCACCTATCCCTAACAATTGTAAGTCAGGCGGCCCCATATTCTCAATGATTTGTTCATAGCGCACACACTCATTCTCCAAGTGGTTCGCTTTTCCATCGGGAATGTACGTGTTCGCTTGATCGATATTGACGTATTTGAAAAGGTGGTCTTGCATAAATACGCGATAACTTTGGGGGTGATCAGGTCCAAGGCCGGCATACTCATCTAAATTCAGTGTTCGTACCTTTTGGAAATCAACGCGTCCTTGTTCATATTCATTGATTAATTCTTTATAAGTGCCAAGGGGCGTGCTTCCTGTCGCTAACCCAAGAACAGAGGTTGGGTTCGACTGAATGTGTCTGGAAATAATGGAACACGCTCTTTCACTCAACTGCTCATAATTGTCAACCACCAAGACATTCATGATTCTCCTCCTCTTCCATCATAAGCGATCTCTCCACGACATAAGGTCAAAACGATCCGTCCTTCCTCGTTCATCAAAACGAGATCGGCATCTTTTCCTTCCGATATGCTTCCTTTACGATCATACACCCCGATCTGTTTCGCAGGGTTGGCGGAAGACATCAGAGCGATTTCAGACATTGAGGCGAGCGACTTCATCTTTCTCACTGCTTCATCAAGTGTTAATATGCTGCCCGCCAGCGTATGATCGATCAGTCTTGCTTCGCCATCTTTCACTACAACATCTTGACCTCCAAGGTCATATGTTCCTTCAGGTAAACATTTCGCTCTCATCGCGTCAGTAACGAGAATCGCTCGTTCCGGCCCTACATTTTGGAAAGCCAGCCGTACCGCTTCAGAGTGGCTATGGATATGATCGACAATCATTTCCACCATCAACTGTGGATTCATGAATGCAGCCCCTACAACCCCAGGCTCGCGATGATGGATTCCACTCATCTGGTTGTAGAGGTGTGTCACATGACGTGCACCATGTTCTACTGCTTCATTCGCCTGTTCAAACGTGGCATTTGTATGACCGATTGAACAAACCACTCCGCTTTCACTTATTTGAGAAATAAAAAGTATACCACCCTCTACTTCCGGCGCCATCGTTACGAGTCGTATGCAGTTATGACTCTCTTTTTGCCAATGTTGAAATTGTTCGACAGAAGGCTTCATGATATGGCCAGGATGTTGAGCCCCTGCTTTCTCAGGTGAGATGAACGGACCTTCCAAATGAATACCGATCACTTCTGCTTTTCCACTTGGGTTCACGATGTATTCTCCTACATTCTTGACGGCAAGGGAGATGTTTTCAAGCGACTGCGTCATCGTTGTTGCAAGAAAGCTTGTGGTTCCTTCCTCCGGTAGTTTGTCCGCTATTCCTTTTATAGCTTCCTGTGTGGCATCCATCACATCATGACCGTTTGCACCGTGAATATGAACATCGATGAAACCTGGGAGAAGAGTCATCCCCTCCCCGTCGATTACGGGACCTTCTTCCACCCAACTCCCTTTGATAACCTTCTCAATCACTCCGTTCTTAATGACTACGGTTCCGTTCGAAATCGTTTCTGATTCGGCTATGATGGTTATATTCGTGACTATCCATGAATTTTGCAATTGCGTTTCCTCCTTTCTTCCATCATTTAATCGTTATGACTCCTGTCTCTCCCTGTTGGAATGTACCTTCCTTCTCTAATTGGACTTCCTCTGCATCAATGTTTGTGAAGATGATCGGAGTCACTACAGATGGGGCATGCTTCATGACATAAGATAGGTCAACTTTGAGAATCGGCATACCTTGATGAACGGTTTGTCCATCTTTCACTAATGTTTCAAACCCTTCTCCTTTAAGCTGAACGGTATCAAGACCTACATGAATTAATATTTCAAGTCCGTTTTCCATCTCGATTCCAATCGCATGTTTCGTAGGAAAGACATTCACAATCTTGCCCTCCACCGGGGAGTGGAATGTCCCTTCTTCTGGATCAATCGCAAAACCTGGCCCCATCATGCCTTCTGCAAACACTTGATCCGTCACGTCAGATAACGGCATAACTCGTCCTCTTACTGGAAGAATGAATTCATCAGCTGTCATGGAGCGTGTAGCTGTTTTTGTATTCTCTTTGATAGGCTCATCTTGTTCTGGAGCACTCATGTCTCCTTGATCAATCCGCTTCTTCATCGCCTCTGCTACGAATTCAACAGACGTTCCGACAATGACTTGAAGGTTATTTTTGCCCATTTTCATAACGCCTCTCGCTCCGTTACGCTTCAGTGCAGCTTCATCGATTTGATCACGGTCGTTCATTTGTAAGCGAAGGCGAGTCGTACAATAATCCAATGTATCGATATTCTCAGGTCCACCTAAGGCCTTCACATACCGATAGGCTTTTGCATCATAATCGCCAGAAGTCGTTGAGGAACTTTCTTCTCCCATGACTTCTTCATCTTCTCTACCAGGAGTTTTCAAATCGAGTTTCACAATTAAGAAATAGAATACGACAAAATAGATGGCTCCCATCACTAAACCGATGACAATCAACATAAGCGGATTTTGTGCAATGTTGTAGTTAAGTAAGAAATCAATCAATCCAGCTGAAAATCCAAAACCGTGTTTAATATCGAACATGAACGCAACGATCATGGAGACGCCCGTCAATAATGCGTGCACGCCGTATAGGAGTGGTGATAAGAACATGAACGAAAACTCAATTGGTTCGGTAACACCTGTAATAAAAGATGTCAGCGCAATACTTAAGAACATACCGCCTACCGCTTTTTTCCGTTCTTTCTTCGCTGCTGCATACATTGCTAAACAAGCTCCAGGTAGACCGAACATCATAATCGGGAAGAAGCCTGCCAAGAAATAACCGGCAGCTGGGTCCCCGTTTAAGAAACGGTTGATTTCCCCGCGAACGACTTCTCCAGAAGCCGTCGTAAATGTACCAAAGTCAAACCAGATTAACGTATTCATGACATGGTGCAACCCTACAGGAATCAATAAGCGATTCAACACGCCATAAACACCGACGCCGAGTTCACCAGCATTTAAGATCCATTCCGCCGTCGCATTCAGGACGTATTGCGGATAAACCCATAAGTATCCAAATATAAAAGCGAGTCCGACCATCGTCGCTGAGGTAATAATCGGAACGAACCGTTTACCTCCGAAAAAGGATAAAAACTCTGGAAACTTCACATCATGGTACCGATTGTAAAGCATCCCTGCGACCACACCAGCAATCACACCGGCGAAGACGCCCATGTTAATATCCTCGTTTATGGCTTTAATCCCTTCGTCTAACACTAAAAATCCGATTGCTCCAGCTAAAGCCGCAGCTCCACTCCCATCCTTTGCAAATCCCATAGCGATCCCGATGGCAAAGATTAAGGCTAGATTCCCTAATATTCCATTTCCTGCCGCTGTCATAAAAGGAATATTCAACATATCTTCCATCCCTAATCGGACCAATAAAGCCGCAGCAGGTAAGGTCGCAATCGGAAACATCAATGATTTTCCTATCCGTTGTAAAAAGTTAAGCATAGCATAAAGCCTCCTCATTTCATTTATTGTAATCGTTTTCTGAAGTTATCTTAGCATCAATACATATAGTTGTCTATACCAGTACTTTAAATTTTTTTTCACGCAGAAAAGACCTCAATGCAGCGTGTAACATCAGGTCTTCTTCTGCTATGCTCGATTATTTATTCTCGACTTTATATTAATTGTCTTGATTATCTAAACGACAGCCAAAATCTTCTTTCAATCATTTTGTCAAAGACTGATCTTGAATAGCTTCCTTCACTCGCATAGAAAATGCCTCACCATCGATCAAGTTCTTCCCACCACCTTGCACAAAATCAGGTTTCCCCCCGCCCTTACCTTCAATAAGTGGCATCACGGATTTGGCAATAGCGTTCATGTTAAGGTCCAACTTTTTTCCTCGGGCAAGCACGAATTGAAGCTGGTCTTCTTGTTCACTGATCAACACCACACTTGCATGAGGGGCCTCTTCGACCACGGCTTTTCCTAACGATTGGAGCGCTTTAATGGAGCGACCTTTGAAAACTCGTTGAATCATCTTTTCTGCTTTTGATTGTTCAACCAGTTCACGCGCCTCATACTGAAGTAACTGCTCTTTTAGCTCAGCCATTTTTTTATCCTTTTCTTTACTAGCTCTGATGAGTTGATTCACTTCCTCAACTAGCTCCTCTTCAGGACGAGAGACGAGTTGCTTCAATCCCGTTAAGACACGATGACTACGATCGAATCTTGATAAAACTCGGTCACCAGCAAGGAATTCCAAACGTACTTGTTTCTTGCTTTTCGTCCACCCTAAGAATTTCACAGCAACGACTTCTCCTGTTGTACGTGGGTGCGTGCCGCCGCATCCGTTATAATCAATGTCTGGAATGATGACGAGGCGAACATCTCCCTCTACACTGAGCGGTTTTCGGAGAGGATAATGGTTCGCTTCTGAGACTGACATCCATTTTGTTTCAATAGGATGATTCAAACGAATCTCCTCATTCACTCTCTTCTCCACTTCTTTCAATAGTTCACCAGATAACTCTGTGGTATCCAGGTCGATCGTACTCGTCTCGTTGCCTAAATGAAAACTCGTCGTCGGAATTCCGTATGTGTCATGGAAAATAGCTGAGATCATGTGCTGGGCACTATGTTGTTGCATGTGATCGAATCGTACACCCCAATCGATGCTCCCATGTACTTCTGATGCTACAAGCGGGGAGGTGACATAATGACGCAGTTCACCATTCACCTCTTCCACATCTGTCACTTCACTACCGTTCAATCGACCCGTATCGTGAGGCTGTCCGCCGCCTGTCGGGTAAAAGGCCGTTTCCTCCAATACGACATAATGACGTCCTCTATCATCTTGCCCTTGTGTAACCATCGATGTCTCAAATTCATTGATATAAGGATCCTCATAAAATAACTTCCTCGTCACGATTTGTTCCTCCTATGTATGTGCTACTGATATCTTATCATTTTTCTAAAAGATGTTGCCCTACTATTCATGAGACTATCCGTTACGAATCCATTCTAATTCCACCATGGTTCACTCAATAGCCATGAACCGTAATAGGATGAGTGGTGGTGCTATCTTTTCCTATGAGAAAATCTCATCCATATCCAATAAAAACCGAAGACCGTAAATAGAATGACCACTAAGAAGTAAAGTCCAGATTCCCTCAAGTTCGTATTGTTCAATAATAATAAAACAACGAGCAAAACAAGAGCAATATTCCGAACCACTCTTTCCCTCACCTTTACCGGAACCTCTCTCCACTTACTCATCATCCACCTGTCTCCAATCGAGGTCTTGGTTATTAGCTAAAGCTTGGATGGTTTCAAGGTGATCTGTATCTGAAAGAATAGGGTATAGTGACACGTGATCCTCACCTATACTGACATATTGTCTTTCTATAGAGGTAAATCCCTCTTTAACGCGATCCTCAACTACAAATGTCAACGAGAAACGATTGATTCTATGTTCAGCACCAACTACTCTTTTATATGTTACATCCGATAAATCCTCCACGATCCGCTCAATCGTTCCTGGATTATCGATCGTCACTTCTCTTTCTAATCCGTCTACATCCGCCTGTACGTCATGCACCCCAATCGTCACCCGCTCAATTTCATTCTCCTCTAGATAGAGCTGTGAATAACTGTTTGAAAAGGTCGTGCTTCTGCTTTGATCAAACATCCAATAAGCACTGCATGAAACAAATACAAGAATCAAGACTATGGGGAACATTCTTTTTATAAACATTCTTAGTAACAGTGTTAATAGCAATAACACAAAGATGACGATCCAAATGACCACATTCTCACACTCCTTCACCATTTGTTTTCGTTAGAAATGAAAACCTTTTATTTTTAGGTAAGACAAAAGGGCTGAATCAGTTAAGTTCAGCCCCTGGATTGTTTTAACCTTTATTTTCTTCAACGGGATCATCGAATAAATCTGTGAATTTCGCCACGTTCTCGTAACTGAACTCGAACGCCATCCTCACTTCACCAAAGCCGGGTTGGAAAAAGTACCCCTGCACTTCGTAACTGCTTGGATTTTCTCTTACTTTCGTCAGGTGGAAATAGCGCTGGATGTATTGAGCCATCTCTTCTAGTTTTTTGTTCCGAACCTTGATCCATTGTTCTTTAAGCTCATCTGTCGGAAAGTCTGATTCTTTTAACATATCCTCACTCCTCTACGGAAATAGAAAACTCTGAATCTTCTATACAACCTATACTATAAGAGCTTTCATACATTTTCAACTTATTCTAAATCCTTTCTCATCCATCCCATACTAAGCTTGAAATGAATTCCCTCCTGTTTCGTTACTTATATATAGTCATACCCCTATTCAACTTATGACTAAACAGTGGGGATTTCAGGCAAGCTCTTGGTGTTGAAGGGAATCGCTGATCGTATCGATCTTTTTCGATAGTCGATATAGCCCCAAGGATAGAATGAGCATGGTTATCACACCTACTAAAACGGCGGCACGGATAGAACCAAACTGAGCAATCAAGCCGAGACCAATCACAGAACCAATGACAAAAAAGGATTCCAACCAGTCATAGACACTCCCAACTCGTCCCATAATGTCAGTTGGAATATAGTGTTGATAGAAGGTGAAGAATCCTGTGTTGGCAAAAGCCAAGGAAAAAGAGAGCAGGAAAACGCCGACCGCACCTGAAATGAAGCCACTAGAAGAGGCATAAATTAAGTATCCTATGGATAAGAACAGAGACCCGAAACCTATAAGACCCCGTATGGTGAGAGCACGATTGATCCACGTCTGTATAAGAGCTCCTAACATAATGCCACCTCCTGCAATGCTCACGAGAAATCCATACTCGGTGTTCGTCAAACCTAACATTTCTTTCGAAAAAGCCGCTTCTAAAGAATCTACAGCAGCTGTCAACACAATCAATAAACTGAAAAGGCTATAAAGGACCATGGTTAGAATATGCTTTCGACTAAATTGGCTTACAACTTGCCAATCACCTCTGATTTCTTCAATCGAAAACCCGCCCCACTTTTCTTCCGGATTCGACACTTTTGGTAGAAGCATCGTAAGAAATGCTGATAAAAGGAACGTGAACCCATTTGTGTAAATGGCGATCCATGGTGAACCGATCCAGAAAAGGACACCGGCTATTCCAGGGCCGATCAAAAAACCTCCAGAATCAACGAGGCTTCTTAGTGCATTGAACCGGATCCGCCCCTCTTCAGGAAAGATTTTGGTCATATACACCATTGACGTTGGCTTGAACACGGCACTTGCCATGTTCACAAACAAGACCAGGCTATACATGAGAATCAAGGACGATGAGACAAATGGTAAAATGATGATAAGTGCTCCGCGGAAGAGATCAAGCATCATTAGCAATTGCCTTTGGTTCAGACGATCAATCAAACTACCAGACCACAAATTCGTCAGAAGCGCTGCCAGCGGTTTTAAAATATATAGAACAGCTACAGCAAACGGTGACCCTGTCATATCAAGCACGATTAAGTTAAGGGAAATCAAATAAATCCAATCCCCGATGTTCGATAGCCCTAAATTAAATAACAGTAATTTCAACGCACACACCCCTTTTTCAGACGTTTATAAAACTCTCTAAAAATACAAAAAAGGACCTCACCCCCAAGACGTTAAGTCTTGAGGACGAGATCCTTTCGCGGTGCCACCCCAGTTTGTTCATATGTCGCCATACCAACCTTGTCAGGTACGCCAAATCCACTTTGGTTATACCCTAGCTCAATAACGGGAGCTCCCGTCGCACCATCCCTCGGTCAAGTTCCTGTGCGCCGCTCAGAGGCTTGGTTCAGTAAGGACATCTTTGCTCTTTTTCAGCGTTCAGAGCTCTCTGTGAAGGATGTGACTCACCTACTCTTCTCGTCCATGCGTTTCAATATTGTCTTTATTATCCATAAAATGGGCAGGTCTGTAAATGTTTTTTTAAAAATTACGGTGATATTTCCAATCACAGAACCCTATATGAATAGTTAAGAAACTCTTTTACTATCTAAAACAAACCCTCGTCACTGCCACTCCAACATTTCCATCCGATTTCCAAACGGGTCATACACGTAAATACGGTTTGCCCCCGGTAAGTTATCGTCTTCAATAAACGCATATTCTTTATCTCTCAAATGACCTTTCAGTGCCTCTAAATCTTTAATTCTAAAAGCCGGATGCGCTTTCTTCGCAGGAGTGAATGGTTCTTCGATTCCGATATGGATTTGATAATGTCCGAACCTGAACCAGACGCCACCACGTTTCCTCAGTAGTGCGGGTTTTTCGATTTCTTCTAACCCTAGAACACCTGTAAAAAAGGCTCTCGCTTCCTCTTCAGATCCTTTCGGTGCAGCTAGCTGAATGTGATCAATGGCTTCAAATTGATACGTCATTCTTATCCCTCTTCTCTTAATTTTTTATGTTCACTAAACAAAATATTTTAAAGAACACACGCTTACACTCCAAACGTATTTCCGCCGTTCACCTGAATATTCTGCCCTGTAATAAAGCCCGCTTCATCACGACATAAAAAAGCAACCTGTGCTGCGATATCTTCTGGTTTACCAAGACGATTCAGTGGCACTCCGCTTATGTAACCTTGTGCACTTTCCTCTGTCACTTCACCGTGCCTCTCAACGGGGATGAATCCAGGATGTACGGTGTTGACCGTGATTCCAAAACCGCCGAGCTCGGTGGCCCAAGAACGTGTCATGCCTATCACGGCGGATTTTGCTGTTACGTAATTCGAAAACTCTGCATTTCCTATTTCGACGACTTCACTTCCAATCGTGATAATGCGCCCCCATTGATTATGCTTCATTTTCTCCATGACGGTTTTCGTCAACAAAAGAGGCGCTTTGACTGTAAAGTGAAGCTGATCGAGATAGTCCTGCCACGTCACTTCCTTTAAAGACAATTCTGGTTGGGGACCTGAGGCGTTATTAATGATGATGTCTACTGACTGTTCGAAATAACCCTCTGTTTCCGCAACCAACTTCCGAACCCCTTCTTCATCCGTTACGCTCGCCTGAATCGCCACGGCCTCTCCTCCACCCGCTACAATCTCGCGTACAATCTCCTCTGCTTGCTGCCGGCTGGAATGATAATTGACGACGACTTTCACGCCATCTTTTGCAAGGCGGATTGCAATCGCCTTGCCCAATCCTCTAGAACTACCTGTAACAATCGCTACTCTTGTCATCTTCCCACGTCCTTTCTATTCTCGATTGTTTAGAACTCTGTTCATAATTGTCTACATCCAGAATAAACGATTGTGGAAAAAAAATGAAACGTTCCCCTCCTCCTAAACGTCTATATTTACTAAGGGAGGGAAGGATGATTGCTGAAAAGAATAACACCACTTTTATTTTTGGGTTTCTTACTGATTGGATGTAGCGGTAATTCACAGGCGACAGATACATATGTATTACAAAACAACGAATTGAACACACTGCTCGAATCACTCGAGTACACACCTAAGACACCTTCTGAATTTCCCTTTAAACTTGAGTCCGTTGATTCTGATATTGACCCATTTAATGGACAATTGAATATCCATATTCGTAATGAGGATCACGGAGTCATTGATGTATTCATCGTAGAGGGACCTGTCGAATACAAAGGTGAGAAGATGGGAACGACCGAGACGACAAATGGAAAAGAGATTGATTATGTAACGCGAGAGTCTGAACAAAAGGCACGTTGGCAAGAGAAAGGGATTCACTACCAGATTTCCTCCCTGTCTTTTGAAGGCCAGAGACCCTTAACAGATAAGGAGTTTTTCTCGATAATCGATCACTTTGAATAAAATAGAACCCAAGATCCTACAGGTGCAGGATCTTGGGTTCTACTTCAAATAACATGTCCCTCTTTTACGAAAATACCGAAATCCAAATGACCTAAAGAAAGTTTATCCAGATGCCACCACCATTGCTCGATCGGAATCTCATTCTTATCTGATAAGCTAAAGTCATACACCCCTTCGATTTTGTCAACAATTGTTTGAGCGTTTTCTGCAAGATATAAGTCGATGGAAGCAAGCGTAATCGCCTCATCAAACGTTAGCTCCTGTTGAATGTCGAAGATTTCCGTGCGCTCTTGTAACAACTGCAACTGCTCGAATGAATTCGCTCCTTGGTTCATTAATTTATCGCCGTATTTCTCAAGCGTTTCTTTATGAACACTCATCTGGATCCCCCTCGCGACTAGCTTTCTTATTCTTGATTATAACTTCCACCTCAGAGGTTTTCCTTTTTCAATCGGCTTCCGCTGAGAATTGTATTTTTTCATGCATTTATTAAAGGGGGCTGGATCATAACGTACCTTTGAGCCCGGCATAATAATGCGCTATGATTTTCGAACGACCTTCAAACGCAGACTATCCATCATGCGTAGCGTAATCAATGGATTTGGGATAATCTCTTTTTTGTCGATGACGCTGAAACGATAACGTTGTATGACACTTGCTAAAATAAGCATAGCCTCAAGCATCGCAAAGTGTTGGCCTATGCAAACACGATTACCACCTCCGAATGGAAAGTAGAATTCCTGTTTAAACAAATCACCTTCAAAGCGTTCTGGTTGAAAGGCATTCGGTGATTCCACAAAATCAGGATGACGGTGCATGACATAAGGGCTAATCATAACCGTATCCCCTGGTTTCAAGTATTGATCACCAATTGACACATGATCAACTGCTCGTCTTCCAAATAACCAAACGGGAGGATACAATCTCATACTTTCCTGCAACACCCTCTTTGTAAAAGGTAACTGATGAACATCTTCATATGTCAACATACGACTATCATAAACCTTACATATTTCTGCTTCCACTTTTTCATAAATATCGGGATGTCGAGTAAGCAGGTGCAGCGTCCATGCTAATGCCGTCGCTGTTGTTTCATGCCCTGCTAAAAGGATTGTCATGACTTCATCCTTCAATTGCTCTCTACTCATTTTTTCGTCCTTTTCATTCACTGCTTGCATGAGTACACCTAGGAGATCTTCACGCTTTTCCTCTTCTATCTCTCTTCCTTTTATAATCTCTAAGACCACATCATTTAAATCGTTTACCGATTGCTGAAAAACCAAGTTTTCTTTTGTACGCCATGATCCTGGCGTTTTGATTATGGAGCGAATGCGCTTTGTTGCAATTGCCATCACTTTTTCTAATGAATCTCCCACCCTCTTCTGACCATCTTTCACATCCATTGAAAACATTGTATTTGTAATCATAACGAGCGCCAATTCCATCATGTCCTCAGACACATTTCGAACGCCTTCATCCTCCCACTTTTTCAAGTATTGAAGAATCCCCTCAGACATTTGTTGACTGTACTCTTTAATGTGACGAGGTGTGAAAGAGGGCTGAATGATGTTACGTTGCTTATGGTGAAGATCGTCCTCACTAAGCAATAATCCACTTCCCAACAAGGGCTCCAGCTCTTGAAAAGGTTTGGATTTATGGAAGTGTGTCGATTTTGTAATGAGTACCTCTTTGGTCAAATCAGGGTGTAATAATAGGAAAATCCGCTTTCGACCTAACCTAAATTGAACGATTGACTCATTGTAGTCCGTGAGTGATTGTAGAAAAGCAAGAGGATCACCTCGAAATACAGATAGATGACCGATTGGGGAACGACTTCTTAAGCGATACATAACCGAACTCACTCCTTTACTTTCTAAACAAAATATTAGAGCATTCTCGCATTTATTCATAAAAGTAACGGATACAATTCGTTTCACTCAATCGCGTATATTTCATAGATTCAATATCCTGACTGAATCATTCAATCCTGATATACTAAACCTATAGACTGGAAAAACTAGGAGGACTGAACATGGAGAACTGGTTTCATAATTTCACTTCTATGCAAACCGCTTTGACAAATGGCAAAACGACATCGAAGAAGTTGGCGATGGAATACTTGAATCGAATAGCGAATTATGATCAGAAAGGACCGAACATCAATGCTGTCATGGAGATCAACCCTGATGCTCTACATATCGCGGAAGCCTTAGATAATGAGAGGAAGCAGAAGGGTTCCCGCGGACCTATGCACGGTATTCCGGTCATAGTCAAAGATAATATCGACACGGGGGATAAGATGCATACAACCGCAGGGTCTGTTGCATTGAAGGATCATTATGCAAAAGAAGATGCCTTCGTTGTTAAGCAGTTGCGAAAAGCAGGAGCTGTCATTATAGGCAAAGCAAACTTGACTGAGTGGGCGAATTTCATGACGGAAGGAATGACGAATGGATACAGTTCTCATGGAGGACAAGTGCTCAACCCTTATGGTCCTGGTACATTTGACGTCGGAGGATCAAGTTCAGGATCGGCTGCAGCCGTTGCTTCTCTATTCGCTGCAGGAGCCGTTGGTACGGAAACGAATGGCTCCATTCTAAGCCCAGCCAGCCGTAATTCCGTTGTAGGATTGAAGCCGACAGTTGGATTAATCAGCAGAAGCGGAATTATTCCGATTTCCCATAGTCAAGATACAGCAGGACCCATCACCCGCACTGTATATGACGCTGCTCTCTTATTAGAAGCACTTGTAGGCGTAGATCCAAAAGATTCCGCTACAGAAACAAGTCCTCTACATTTTGCCAACACCTACTTATCATCCTTAAATACGTATGCGCTTCAAGGTTCACGTATAGGAGTAGAACGAGCGTTCATCAATGATTTGAGCGAAGAAGAAAAAGCTGTTTTCGATCATGCGCTTGATGACTTAAAGGAACAAGGGGCAGAGATTGTAGAGATCACTCTTCCTAACCGCGAGCGCGAATCGAGTGTCATGTTCCATGAATTCAAAAATGGCTTGAACGCCTACTTATCTAGGTGTGAGCCTCATCTGCCCGTCCATTCATTAAAGGAATTGATCAACTATAATTGGAGCCATAAGGAGATCGCTTTGAAGTATGACCAAACACTTCTTCTCCAGTCAGAAGAAACGAGTGGAGACTTGACCGATTCGACTTATCTGCTCGACCGTTTGGAAGATATACGAACGGCTCAAACGGAAGGAATAGATAGCTTGATGAAAGAACACCAATTGGATGCACTAGTGTCTCCGAACGAACTCGGATCAAACCTGCCCGCTATCGCTGGATATCCTTCGATTACAGTGCCTGCTGGATATACTGAAACGAATCGACAGCCTGTAGGCTTGACCTTAACAAGCAGCGCTTTCCAAGAAGCCAAATTACTTTCACTCGCCTACCATTACGAACAAACTCGTTCTGTAGAACACCACATTCCATATTTCGAATAAGCAGAAAGCCAGCCCGAATAGAGGCTGGCTTTTATCATTTCTGCGTTCTTAGTCCTTTTACTTATGACCAGATTAATGGGGAGAAAAGAAATCAGCCATGTAACGTTTTTCAATTTTGCTTCAGCGATTGCCATCGGATCGATTACAGGTACCGTTGTTCTTACACCAACGCTTAACCTGGGTATAGGCCTCTATACTCTGGCAGGTTGGTCAGCTCTCACCATCTTAATAGGTGTAATCGATAGCAAATCCAAAACAGCTCGTAACCTACTTGAAGGCCAACCAGTCATTGTGATCAAACAAGTCGAAATCATGGAAGAAGCGATGCGTCATGTTCGTACCTGAAACAGTGTATCAAAATACTATCCCGACAGAAGTGATCTCAGATGGAAGGGTAAATAAAGCGAATTTAAATGATCTGAATTTGACGATGGACTGGCTTCGACAACAACTCAAACAAGCAAGTGTTACCTCAATTTCGGATATCTTCTACACTGAAGTCGGAAAAGATGGCTCACTCTATATCGATGATCAACAAGATTTTGTACATTAAACAAAAAGAGCCTGCCATTTTTGTGCCAGGCTCTCTTACCATTGAATTATGTTCATACCAAACGACCTACTGTTGGGTGTATATCGAAACAGAGCCACCGTTCACGTAGAAATTTCCCCAACCATCTTGGTTGATGACAATCTCGTCAGCGCGGTTTCCAGTTGAGTCGATCCACGTTTCGCCGGCATTCCTTTTTCCAACATACATCCACTTATTCCCCCCAGGACCATCTGTGATGAGTGTAGCCAAACCAGAATCCCTATGGCTAGTATCCCCTTCACGTGTCCATCCAATTATATCCCAATGATCAATATAATCGTGTTGTGGACCATAGGCATCATTTTTCCTTGCCTTCAGTATGGGATCCAACTTATTTTGCAAGGCCGGGATTTCATAGGATGTATCTCCACTAGTTCCATAATAATCCCCGTAAAAGAGAGCAGGATAACCTTCTGAACGCGTCAATGTGAAGGCATAAGCCATGGGTTTGAACCATGGTTGAACCGTCGATTCTAAAGCCTGACCAGGCTGAGAATCGTGATTTTCAACAATTGTCACAGCTTTGGTCGGCTGGCTTTTAACAAGTGTGCCGTCAAGTAAGTTTCTCATATCATAATTTCCTCCACTGTTAGAAGCCTGTTGGAAATTATAATGGAGCGGCACATCAAATGCAGAGTGAGTTCCTCCTGTTTTCGTAAGGTAGTTTTCAATCGCGCCTAAATCATTTTGCCAATACTCAGCTACCGTAAACATTTCTTTTCCTGTATCATTCCGAACTGACGTTACCCAGTCTTCTAAATAGGAATGTTTAATGTGTTTAACAGCATCTAAACGAAAACCGTCTAAATTCAGCTCATTCGCATACCAGGTTCCCCATTCCTTCATTTCGTTCTGTACCTCAGGGTGATCGAAGTCAACATCAGCATACATTAAGTAATCATAATTTCCATACTCACTTGCAACTTCCCAGTCCCAAGCTTTACCTATCCCTCTAAACTTATAAATATTACTCTCCTGACTAGACTCATCCCAATCAGTCCCATCGAAGTGGTACCATTCCCAGTCGAAACTCGAGTATTGATTACTTCTTCCCGGAAAATTAAACCCCGTCCAAGCCTCTATCTGATATTCACCTGATGTTTCATAGTTTCGATTATTACGGTCAACTTGAACAGCTGTTACAGCTTGTGTATAGTCCGCACCACCTTTGTGATTCATGACCACATCACCATAAACCTGTATTCCATTTTGATGAAGGCTACTGATTGCATTTTGCAATTCTTGTTTCGTACCATATTTCGTTCGCGTCGTTCCTTTTTGATCAAATTCACCCAGATCATACAAATCATAAGCACCATACCCAACATCGTTTTGCTGAGTACCCTTAAAGGCTGGCGGAATCCAGACGGCTGAAATTCCGATATCATTCAAATGCGGTGCATCGTTATTCAGTCGGTCCCAATGTTTTCCGTCATTCGGCAAATACCATTCAAAATACTGCATCAACGTGCCATTAGTATTCGCATAAGCTTGAATAGGTGTAAACGGTAAAAGGAACATGAGTAACGTTACGACTAGTAAAATCCTTTTTCTCCAATTCAAATCAAGAATCCCCCTTTTATGAAAGCGTTTGCATTGCTTTCACTACTACCTTAACACACCTTAGAGGCTGATTTATCTATCCTGTCCAAAATAATTAGATAGGTCTATGGGAACGATTTCAAGTTATAAATCAATAAAATAATTTATGCCTTTATAGGTTAATAGAACTAAATATTATACATAAAAAAGAAAATTTACCTGCGCTTATCCTTATCCCTATCCCTCATCTGTATTAAAAAATACAGGATTATATAATGTTTCAAGGTAAAGAATATCAAGGTCTTTAATAGATAAGCCTTCCCCTAGTAATCTGAGGCAAACGCACCGCACAAAATGTTTCCGATTGATTTGTTTATGCATCACCTTCTCTACTTCGACCTCTTTCAACCAAGATGTCAGAGTAGAAAGCGAAATTTTTTTAGATGTAACCATGGAAGTGGTGGCTGTCGCCAAACGCTCATCCTCATCCGCATCGTACACTTTTGATGCATGATTCAATAAATGAAGAATCGCCTGCCATAATTCCTGGCAGCAATCATGCGTGGCATAACGATGGACGACACACTCAACGATCGCATCAGCTACATGCGCAGGGGCATGCGCCCATCCTTTGTTCTTGACGAAACCTCTGTCATCTCTCTCCAATTGACAATAATCGATGAGGGATTCCAGCATAACTTGAAAATCTCTCTCATTCAGAAAATGATCCTGGTGGTCTCTATGTATCAGTAAGGTTATCAGCAAGGAAGTGAACGAACGACGGAAAACACTATCTGTCCCTTCCTCTCCTATTTTGAAAAACAATTGCTGATCAGAAAGAGCGTCCAACCAAAGGATTCGTAGTTCTTCATGCGACAACTGTTTCTGATGAATCAACAGTTCAATCAACGCCCCATATCCTAGCTCATCTCGAAGTTCCGCATCTGTAGAACCCAAGATGTTCACCACACCCCTAACTGTTTTGAAAGGATCCTCAGGTTTAGTGTCATCTTTCACAATAGATCGCAACATTCGCTTATAGTTTGATTTTGTCTCCATAGCTTTCCTCCTTGAATTTTCTATTCACCTAGTTATCTGTTAAAATTTTCTAGACACACATTCATTATTCTATCACGGAGGTTTTCCTATGTCCTCTACCACCCAACTGCAAGCCTATCAACCAATAAACAGCTGCCGTCATTTGTTAAGCATACCGCCCCGGCATTGACCGTAGTCATTTTAGGGGTAAACAAAATGAATGATAAGGCGATTCAATTATACAAGACATCGGGATTTTTCGACCATCACGAGGAATACGTCTGCTCGAAAGGTCCACAACACACCCTCCACCTTCCTTTGTAAAATCAGAGTATTAAGGATTACTTCATTGTTCTGTGAGAAAACGCAATTTCAGTGACTCTTTCTTTACTAAATGAGTCTTGCCTGTAGTAGATATTCAAACAGAAGAAAAGGCGAAACCTACAAGGTTCCGCCCTTCCGAATCAATAAAGTTTGCTCAATGCTGCCTTATCAAATGGTAATAAATCATTCTCTTGTCCTTCTTCCACTTTCCTAACCCATTCAGGATCCTGTAACAACGACCTGCCGACCGCAATTAGATCAAACTCCCCTTGATCGAGTCGCTCGATTAAGCCATCCAAGCTCGTGGCTTCTGTTGACGAAAAGCTTGTGAATTCGCCATTTAGCCCGACCGATCCAACCGAAATCACTGGTTTACCAGTCAATTTCTTCGTCCAACCTGCTAAATTTAAATCAGCCCCCTCAAATTCAGCCTCCCAGAAACGACGCGTTGAACAATGGAAAATATCCACGCCTGCCTTTACCAGCGGTTTCAAGAAGCGTTCAAGTTCATCAGGTGTTGTAGCAAGTTTCGCCTGAAAGTCGTTCATTTTCCATTGGGAAAAACGGAAAATGATTGGAAAGTCCGGACCAACTTCACGGCGGCACGCTTCTACGATTTCTACAGCAAATTGCGTGCGTCCAACTACATCACCACCGTAGCGATCCGTTCGCTTATTCGTTTGCTCCCAGAAAAACTGGTCGATCAAATACCCATGTGCTCCGTGAATTTCTATCGCATCAAAACCTAGACGTTTCGCATCAGCCGCAGCCTGTGCATACGCTTGAACCAGCTCCTCGATTTCTTTTTCAGTCAGAGGTTCATTGACCTGCTCTCCATCAAGACTCAATCCTGAAGGACCGACTGGATGCGCGTCTTCATTCGGCATATCACCTTTCTTACGAGTCATACCAACATGCCAAAGTTGCGGTGCAATCTTTCCACCTGCTTCATGTACTTCGTTTACGACATCCGCCCAGCCTTTCAGCGGTTCTTCTCCGTGAAAGAGTGGAATACTAGCTCCCGAAACAGAGGCAGGATGGTTGATGCCTGTTCCTTCTGTCACAATCAATCCGACACCGTTTTCCGCACGACGACGGTAATAAGCAGCCACATCTTCACCCGGTACGTTATCTGGTGAAAAACCTCGTGTCATAGGGGCCATCACCGTACGGTTAGGTAGATTTAATTTTTCACTTTCAAAATCTCGAAATAATGGTTCTGTCGATTTATTGGTTTGAGTCATCGTCAGCCTCCTCTTTCTTTGGTACTCTCTTATTGTTACAAATCTTAAAACTCTTTAAAAGCAATCTGATTAACGAATAGGTTCTGCAATGCTTCAAGGACACCAAAAAAGCCCAGGCTACTCATACACCTGAGCTTTCCATAAATTTTCTAACTTTAAGTTGAATATTACATTCTATATCTCTATTCTGCTTATTAGTTGTTTACCCTCTTATTTCTCACCACTCCAAAGCTTGCAAGCGCAATAAAGAACAATGTGAGCACGGTAAACGTAACCCCTGCCTCTGTATTTCCATTCGAATAGTTATTGAAAGCATATACGCCCATCGTAATAGCACTGATTGTTACGGCTAACAAGATTAGAGATTGTATCTTAGTTTTGTTCATCTTGTCTCCTCCTTCCATAGTCCGAGTCCAGCTTTTAAAGTGGGCTTGTACACAAAAACACTCCTCAATAACGCCGGGACTCGTCATGCTTATCTGTCAGTTTATCCTCTTGCTTAGAAGGAGGTAAGAATAAAGGCAAGGAAAATACACCGATTGTAATAAGTACACCTAAGAGAATGACAGCGATCATCATAGATACCCTCCCTACCCCTTACTGCTATTTACATATTTAAGACCCTTTCCAGAAGCTTACGTTCTTTTTCAGAGTCCAATCCTGCTTGTCTTTCTGAAGATTCACGGGTTTGGTCCCACGTATACGTATCACGGATCGTTTCTTCAATCGGTCGATAGTGAAGCCCTTGTTTAAAGGCTTCCGTTGAGTCGATCCCGAATCCCCGCTCCTTTGGAATCCATAAAGGCATCTCAATCCACGGCTTGACATTCTCTTCTAAAAATTCGTTTGAAGCCCAAACGAAGGAGACGTTTGAATCAAACGCCGTACGACAAGTCTCAAGAAAGCTCTCCATCGTCAACCTTCTACCGGGGCCGGCCGCATTAAAGGTGCCAACCGTTCTTTCCTCGGCTAGCGAGATGGTCCAGTTCGCTAAATCCCTGACATCAATGACTTGAACGGTTTTGTTACGATAGCCGGGAGCTAACACGTCCCCTCCCCTCGCTATCCTTGACGGCCAATAAGTGAATCTGTCCGTCGGGTCATGAGGTCCAACGATTAAGCCGGGGCGAATGATCGTGTTGCAATCTTTCATCCACTCTAAGACTGACTGTTCACTATGGTACTTCAAGTGACCATAATAGCCTGGAATACGCCCCGTTGCTCCTGCGGTCACGTCCTTGATTTCTTCCTGTGTAAGTTTCAATGTCTCGGCCTCTTCTGTTAATCCCTCTTCTTCAAGAAGATCTTTGTAAACAGAAGCACTGGAAATGAAAATGTAGTGTTCAACTTTTTCAGCCAATACCGAAAGACCCTTTTCCATCCTTCGGGGTGTAAAACCACACGTGTCGATGACTACATCCCAATGTCTGCTTTTCAGCTGAGCCAGGTCCTCGTCCTTTTCTCTATCCCCACGGATCGCCTCCACACCATCATGAAGCTCAGGGTTTGTTTTTCCACGATTAAACAGTGTGAGTTCATGACCTTTCGCTAGAGCTGCTTCCACAATGTACCTACCTAAAAATTGAGTACCTCCTATAACGAGAACCTTCATGAAATCCTCTCCCTCTTTACTTGATTCCATATATCTTGAAATTCTCGTAAACTATCAAATCTACTCCACCGCTCTTCGCTGACCGCCTTAGATACGACTTGGAATAAACGTTCCCCTGCATCCCAACGGTCAAAAGAACGGTCCGTCTCCCCTCCGAAAATGGAAAACGCGATGGCTCCTAACGTGTACACATTAGACCTCGTGTCGATGACAGCACCTTTTTGATATTCTTCTGGTGCCTTCGATCTTCTCGAACCCCAAAAATCTCCCGTTTTATTGATCACTGGTGATTTGGTATAAAAATCGATATCACAAATCTTCATGGTATTCGTATCGAAATCATAGAGTAGACTTCCATCATAGAAATCTACGGCCACATATCCTTTGGATTCGACATACACGTGAAAAGATAAAATCTCATCAAAAGCTTTGATCCTATCTTCTATAGGAAGCTGTTTGAATTTATAATATGGTGAATCTGGATGGTTGTATTTCGCCGGTGGTGGATAAGACCAATGAGAGTGCAGACACTCCCCATTGAACCAATCAAATATAGCCACATGCCCCTCACTGGTCGAAAAGTCATCATGAAATGATATGAGGTGTTCGTGAGGAAGATCTTTATAAACCGGGATTGCTTGCTTTAATCGCTCAACAGCATCGGCAGGATCACCTTTATAATCCACCGGTTTAGCCCCTGCATATTTCACGAACTGCTTATTTCCATCTTTTTGGACACCAAAACAAAGATTTCCTGAGTCTTGCTCATCAAAAACCTCAAAGACCGTGCCGAGCGATGATAACCATGAGAAATCATGTGGTTCCTGAAGATTAAATGTGACGTGATCAATCGTGACTGTTTTCAAATGTTGTTCCCCTTTCAGTTATCGGGGATCCTCCGTCGTCTCTGGGCCGTTAAACGGCTCTCCCCTTTTGTTGTTCAGCCCTTTGTAATCTTGAATATGTATGCATCATACAACGCCTCCTTCTGATTTATACTGTATATTTTATCCTTTTTCACTCCATAAACCAAACGATAACCCAGCGTTCAGAATTTTGCTTGGATTTAAGAATTTATTATACAAAAAAGAAGCGCAAGGTCTACCTCTACGCTTCTCTTTAGTTTATGACCTCTACCTATTCTTACTTTGTTGAAGAAGTTTAGATCCTCCCGTTCGCTCCCACTTTTCAACCGTCTCATAAGCTTTTTCAGGAGAGTAGCCTTTCCCGACAAGCACACCCATCAGGATGAATTCTTGAAGAATGTGTAGCGCGTTAACTCCTCTTTTCACATCCTCCAAACCTTCCTTCACCAAAAATTCCGTATGTTGGACCCATTCGTCAGGGGTTTTACCAGATTTTACAGGCTTCTCATTGCCATGGTCATGGCTTTACTCAGCAGCAATAGCATCCGCCTTCGTCTTATGAACCGTTCCAAAAGGATGATTCGGCGGAGCATAAATCGAGTAAAACTTAAGCGGAACATTTCCAGTATTCGTTAAATTGTGCCATGTTCCTGCAGGGATAAAGACTGCGTAATCATCAGAGGCGTTCTGTTGGAAAGTAACTTGATCTTTCTCTGGCCCCATTTGAACGATGCCTTCTCCTTGCTCGATTCGCAAAAATTGATCGACGTCCGGGTGCATTTCAAGTCCAATATCATCTCCAACATCAATGCTCATCAAAGTGAGTTGTAAGTGTTCACCAGTCCAAACAGCCGTTCGAAATGTATCATTTTGGAGTGTAGCCTGATTAATATCTGTTACAAACGGCCTCCCTCCAAAATCGCTCGACATATTTTGGTCATTACGATAGGGATGGTAAAAAGGAGGATGATTATAATATACCGGCATCTGATTCGGCGTACCGCCATAAGCTGGATAACTTCTATAATGATTTATGGGTACATTGGGAATATAGGGGTATGAAGAATACGGATAATTGTACATGCTCTCAATCCTTTCCTATAGTCATAGACCTATCCTATGCAAACCTTGAAAGAATGTACGTGAATCCTAGCCGCTAACCATTTCACTCAATGTGTTTGGAACCATTCATGAATCTCCCCAGTGTAAGCATCAAAATGCCCTTTCAAACCGTGCTCTCCACCTTCATATTCCACATACTTGACCTCTTGGTCCAAAGCCTTCAGTTTCTTAGCGAGTTCTCTAGAATAATCAACGGACACACGCCAGTCTTGATCACCGTGCAAAAGTAATAAAGGGACGTCGAGTTTTTCAGGCTAATAGGTAGCTGAACGATCTTCGTACGCTTGTTCTTCACTAGGTGGACCAACTAGCTCATTCAACATCTTTTTCATACCTTGTTCGCGCTCTTCATAAGTAGCAAAAAGGTCACTAGATCCATTTATAGAAGCAGCTGCCTGGACATCGATCCCCTCTTTCATTGCGAGGTAAGTCATCATCCCGCCTCGTGATTGACCGAGAAGAAACGCACGGTCCGTGTTGATTCCATCGAGTTCTTTTGCCACTTGAGTAAGGTTCATCACATCTTGAATATCTGCTCCACCATATTCTTCTTTCCCTTCTCCACCGTCCACTCCTCGGTATTGTGTCGTTAAGACTACGTAGCCTTTATTCGCCCAGAAGGATAAATATGTGGACAAAAATTCTTCCGTCATCATTCCGTAGTCCTGGTTTCCACCTCTCGCATAAATCAGCAGTGGAAAATCCTCATTCCTATCCTTCGGCTTCACCATGTACCCGGTCACCTTTAACCCGTCACTTCGATAGCGTAGTTTATGTAATTCCGTCGTCTTAGAATACTTGCTTTCAGGTAGCTCGAATTCATCCTGATCTAGAATGAATGGTTCTGTTGCTTCTGAACGACATGCAGCTAAGAAAATAAATAATTCTAGAAAAACAATGTATTTCCTCAAAAAAAGCCCCCTCCATAATTTGTTCGGTAGAGGTTGGAGAAAGGTTTCAGAATGTTTGTTTTATATTTCCATTAGAGAATCGATTGAAAGACTTTGAGACAAATACGTACAAGGTTCTAATCACAACTAGAATAATAGGAATATTTTCATTTCTCCTATACAATGAAAATAGGAAATAATATCCTTAATGGATTCAGGAGGTAATGAAATGGAAACTGATTTGAAAAAGCAATGGGATTTGGATGCCATCTATGAAGGTGGCAAACAATCCGAGCAACTAAACCATCATATCTCAAGAGTTAACAATCGAACTGAGGTCTTGAGCAATCACATAAAGGACCTTTCTTCGATGACGAGCATGTTCGATATAATCGATGATGTACAGCAGGTTTTGGAAGAAGCCTTTCATATAGATGAGTTTTGTATCTGCCTGGCATCCGAAGATACCTCAGATCAAGAAGCTGCTAAATTGATGGATCAAAGCAACCAACTGAAAATGAAAGTGGATACGTTAAGAAACGAACTTGAACAAGTATTCAAGAGCTTAAACGAATTAGAGTGGAATGAACTATTGAACAAGGAAGAATCAGTTGCCATTCATCCTTACCTACATAAACAAAAACAACAGAAAGATCATCAGTTGTCACCCCAAGTAGAAGAGGCGATCAACCAGCTTTCTTTGAACGGATTTATAGGTTGGGAAAACCACTTTGAACAATTATTTAGTCAATTGCGTGTACCCGTTAGCATTGACGGAGAAGTGAAGCAGCTTACCTTCAACGAAGCGATGATCCGTGCGATGCTGAACCCTGATCGTGATGTTCGAAAAGAAACAGCCGATGCTACGCAAGAAGTCTGCAAACAGAACAAGGATACGTTCGCATCTATCTTGAATCACTTCGCAGGGTACCGACTCTCCATCTACCAGTTACGCGAATTGTCCGACATGCAGGGTGAACTCTATGAAAAAAATAAAATCTCCAAAAAAGCCCTTACGAGTATGATGGCAGCCATTGAGAAGAATCAAACTAAAGTCCAAGCCTTTCTGAAGCGGAAAGCACAGCTGATGGGCCTATCGAAGTTGAGCTATTTCGACAACCACACGTCTGTCTTCTCCTCAAAGTCTTCTTTGTCTTATGAAGAAGCAGCAACGATCATCAAACAACAATTTCACTCCTTCAGTGATTCGATGGGACGAATCGCGGACCAGGCATTTGACCAACACTGGATTGATGCCGAACCTAGGAAAAACAAAGCATTCGGAGCTTTCTGCGCCTCGATGCCTCTGAATAATGAGAGTCGAATCCTGCTTACGTTTGAGGAGAAGTACCATGATGTCATAACCATTGCTCATGAACTTGGTCATGCTTATCATAATTCTATACTGCAAAAACAACCCGCTTTTGCACAGGAGACAGGTACAGGACTCGCCGAAACGGCCTCTACCTTCGCGGAAAATCTCGTCTTGGACTCAGCTAAGAATCAAGCCGGAACAGAAGAGGATGAACTCTCTTTATTAGAGATGCAAATCAACAGTGGGATCAAATATATAACGATGATTCCTAGCAAATTCGATTTCGAGAAGAAATTTTATGAGCGAAGAATGAAGGAGAAACTCACCGGGGACGAACTCGCTCATTTAATGGAAGAAACGGAAAAGAAGTGGTCACAAGATTCATTTGCAGAGTACGACGCTTATAGCTGGATGACAATTCCTCATTTTTACGACACAGAGAACGCTTTTTATAACATTCCATACACCATCGGCTACTTATTCAGTAACGGCATTTATGCCCTTTCTCTCACAAAGGGCAGCGAATTCGGTCAGAACTACGATGAACTGCTCAAACATTCAGGCTCTTTATCCATGGAGGAACTTGGCAAGAAATACCTTGATCAAGATTTAACTTCAGAAGCTTTCTGGAATCAATCGATGCAACCATTGATGACCGCTATCGATGAATTTCTCCAAAAAACAGAATCAATGGTATAAATTCAATAAAGCTCAAGACCATTATGGTCTTGAGCTTTATCATTGGAAAAAGTGGGAGTGCTTTAAACCTTACTCAAAAGACTCGGCAATTGTTGTGAGGTCTTCTTTTGATAAGTCCTCTACATTGCCTTTCAACTCATACGTAATCGATCCGTCTGTCCAGATCAATCGCTGTGTCTCACCTTCAACCCCAGCGTATTGACCCGTAAGATCTCCCATTAAAACCTCTTCCGTCTCAACGTCATCATAGGAAATGTCGCCATCCTTAACGGTCATCAACTTCATTGTTTCCTCTGTCTCTGCATGGAAAATAAAATTCAATACGGTGTCCTTTTGCTTCATCGCGCCTGGTTGTATTTCTACACCATTGACTTCAAATGGCATAATCGTCGGATACTTAGGCTGAAAGGCTTCATCTCCGGTCCGGCTCACTAACCTAGAGCGGTCATATTCAAATAGCCCTTCTTCTATTTCGACTGCTGTATCGAAGGAATTCAACAATGACTCAATTTCAATATAGTGTATTCGAGTGATGTTCCCCTCTTCGTTGGTGTTCACTCTCCCACTAACACCCGCTGTTTCTCCATTACTTACATCAATTTGACTCTCAAAATCATAAGCCGTTTCCGTGTCCTCACTCTGCTCAACACTCATAGTACTTATTTCCATTTTCACATCATTACCGTATGCTTTCTGGTGAAAGCTGTTAAGCAAGTTGGTATTGATAGCCGCCTCCATATAGTCTTCGGTGAAATAGGGTTCGAATTTTTCAGTGTAGTAGTTCGAAATGGCTTCGTAATTGTCTTCTTCATGATACTGTGTCAATTCTTCATCAGGTCCCGAGAACATTTGCTCGAGTACCATTGTGACATCCTGTTTGACCGTGTTTTCATCTGTCGTATTCTCTTCTGTCGTTTGATCACCAGAAGACTGGTTCGATGCGCAGCCGACCGTTACAAGAAACGCAAGCACTATAAATAGAATTTTTTTGAACATATAGAAAACCTCCAATATCTCTTCTCTACTTACGTGTACGATTACCCCCTGCTTTCAGTTTCAAAAAATGGAAATCAATTAGAAAACCATTCACAAACTCCCCTTCAAACAAAGGAGAGTGAAAACCCAACGTTTTCATGAGATTGTAAAAGCGGAACAATTATACTCTTTCTCCTCTTTGTTATCTGAACATCTCTACAACCGCAATCATGCTTAATAATCCTATGAGGAAAGCGAAAGTAGCGGATCGTTCATATCCATGGCCATGCGTTTCTGGAATCAATTCTTTATAAACAATGAACAACATCGCTCCTCCAGCAAACGCCAATCCATAAGGGACAAGAAAAAGCGCAACTCCCACTATGTGATACCCTATAAAACTAGCCACGACCTCTATCATTCCTGTAATTGTAGCAATGAGTATGGCGACGCCTTTCCTTACACCCTGATGGAATAAGAACAAAGCGACCAAGAATCCCTCCGGTGCATTTTGAAGTCCAATAGATAACGCAACGACAAGCCCTAAGCTATCATCTCCGCTCCCGAAACTCGCTCCCACCGACAAGCCCTCAGGTATATTGTGAATCGTCATTGCTGACACCATCATCAGCGATTCATGAGGAACAAGAACCTTGCCGGAATCGTGTTTTAAATCAACATGGGGAAGGACCTTTTCGATGATATTCAATAAGAGTGCACCCGCCAATACACCGCAACATAAAACCCAAAGATTCGTAAGTTTCAGTGAGGCGGGGATCAAGCCATATGTAGAAGCAGCCACCATGATTCCAGCCGTGTAAGCTAGTAACACATCCATTTGTCTGTGTGAGATTTGTCTTATGAAAAGGATCGGTAACGCCCCAGCACCTGTTGCCAACGCACACAGCCACATACCCCAAACATCCAATAGCAACACTCCTTGAACGCTTCTTTCTCTACTTTATGTACTTGTCCCTCTTTTAGAATGTTCCGAACACCCTATTTTTCCATACAAAAAACCACGACCTAGTGTCGTGGTCTTCACAGAGTGCCCGCGATAGCTACTGTCGGTTCTACCAAGTTGAGAAGGAGCCGGTGGCGTGGAAACGACTCCCTTTCCGCAGGAGGCGGTGAGCTTCCTCAATCGCTTCGCGCTCTGCGGGATCTCACCCAAGCCTCAGGATCCTGCAGGAGTGTCGCCGTTTCCTTGCCACCTCACTACAGGAAGGATGAACCTCTAGAGATTCAACCACAATTTGGAGCTCTACCGATGACAGCACCATGCTGCTTGGTAGGTTCTGTTCCCACTATTTGTAGCATAGTGGGATGGAAAACGAGGAGACTCCCGCGGGAGAAGGACCTAGGCGAGACCCCACAGAGAGTGTCAACGAACGAGGAGGCTTGCCGGCTCCCCCGCAGGAAAGCGAGTCGTTTTCCATCCCACGGTATTCTTATATGATCTAACAGAACCTTCTTCAACAGCCTGAAAAAACCACGACTTAGTGTCGTGGTTTTCAGCTTAAGAAATAAGCAAAGATGGCAATCGATGCGAGGTAGGAAAAAATCGCTTGTGCCCAGTAACGATTTCGCTCGTTTTTCAGCATATAGATATTCCAAACAATGAACAGGGTGATCGATCCCGCCAAGCTAAGAAGCGGTTCCCACGACCACATCGATTCCATAAAGGCGAACGCAACCCATGAATATAAATAAATAAAACAAGTTAAAAGGCCGAGAGATGCGTTCATCAGTATGAAAAAGGAATGTTTTTTTGACTTCACAGTTATCACCCTTAGGTCCTATTGCTTCTATCGTACAAGTAAGGGCTTTAAATAGCAAATGTTCAAGGTTATGTTGTAAAGACAAATGGATTTTCACGCCACTCGGTCATTCGAATCCGCTCTTCCTCTGTCATTTTATTTTCATCGACCAGTTGTTCAACTAGTTCGTCGTAGCTTGCAAGAGAGCGATACGCAAACCCTTTCTCCTGAAAAGCATCGGCTGCCCACTCCAAACCGTATGTAAAGATGGAGAGAACCTCTACCACTTCCACACCCGCGTCTTGCAGCGCCTCAGCAGCTTGGATCGAAGATTTCCCTGTAGAGATCAAATCTTCGATCACCACCGCACGCTGCCCTTCTTTGATGACACCTTCAATTTGATTTCCTTTTCCGTGCTTTTTAGCTGATCCGCGTACATACACCATCGGAAGTTCCATCTGTTCTGCAACCCATGCAGCGTGGGGAATTCCCGCTGTCGCACACCCAGCAATAAGGTCGATTGATGGATCGATGCTATTAACAAAAGCATCTGCAATCTTCCTGCGAATAGCAGGATAAGACATGGTCAACCGGTTATCACAGTAAATCGGAGAACGTACCCCTGAGGTCCATGTAAATAAATCCTCCGTTTCGATTTTGACCGCTTCGATGTTAATTAAATCCTTTATGATCGATTTCATGAGTGAAAGCCTCCTTGATTTGATGGTATGTCACATGCGGGTCATCTGCTTCACGAATCGCCCGTCCAACCACAATGGAATCGCTGCCTCGTTCTCTGGCAACGTCAGGTGAAGCGATACGTTTTTGGTCATGGATGTCACCACTTCCAAGACGAATGCCTGGTGTCAACGCAAGCATTGCCGTGTTTTTAACGAGTTCCGCTTCATGAACGGAACAAACAACCCCGTCGACTCCACTGTTCTTCGCTAGATTTGTATAATGACGGACGACTTTAGGAATAGAGTTATCAAGCAACATTTCACGTTCAACCATCTCCTGATCAGTCGATGTCAACATCGTGACCGCAAGCAAGATCGGCCTCTCATTTGTAGCCCCTTCTTCTACACCCTGCACCGCTGCCCTCATCATAGCCGCTCCACCTTGAGCATGTACATTCACGACATCTACGTCTAAAGATGCTAGATTCCTCATCGCTCGCCCTACTGTTGCTGGGATGTCATGCAATTTCAAATCCAAAAAAATTGGATGGCCTCTCTCTTTCAAACGTTGGATCATAGGGGGCCCTTCCTTATAAAAGAGCTCCATCCCCACTTTCACAGGAATGGCATCCAATCGGTTTACTTGTAAAAAATCGATTGCCTCATTTCCTGTCGGGAAATCAAGGGCGAAGTAGACCGGCTGTAACTGTTTCATGATGAGCCCCTCCAATTACTTCGGTTATCGTTGAAAAACCGTACCGTTCTAGAGTATGAGGCAGTTGGTCGATGATTTCCTTGCAAATCAACGGGTTCTTAAAATTCGCACTTCCAATTGCCACCGCACTGGCTCCAGCAAGCATAAACTCGATGACATCATCAGCCGTTTCTACGCCTCCCATTCCTATGATCGGAATATTGACAGCTGTGTACACCTGGTGAATCATGCGTATGGCCACCGGCTTGATCGCTGCTCCTGATAAACCGCCAATTTGGTTGGCGATGATCGGTTTTCTTGTTTGTAGATTGATGCGCATCCCCGTCAGCGTGTTGATCATCGACAAGCCACTGGCTCCTGCCCCTTCGACCGCTTTCGCAATCGCTACGATATCCGTCACATTTGGGGAAAGCTTCACATATACAGGAACCGCGCTCGCTTCAACGACTTGTCTCGTCACTCGCGCGGCTAATTCGGGGTCCGTGCCGAACTGGACGCCGCCTTCTTTTACATTCGGGCACGAGATGTTCAACTCCAAGGCATGCACGTGCCGAGAGATTTTAATTGCCACTTTCACATATTCTTCAATCGTGCTTCCCGCCACATTGGCAATTATGGGGATATCTTTCGTTTGCAAAAAAGGAATCTCCCGCTCGATGATGTTATCAACACCAGGGTTCTGCAGACCGATTGCATTCAACATGCCACTTGATGCTTCTGCTACACGCGGGGTACCATTTCCGAAGCGTTGTTCCTGTGTCGCTGCTTTCATTATAACCGCTCCTAATTCAGAAAGGTCGTAAAACTGGGCGAATTCTTTCCCGAACCCAAAGCATCCAGACGCTGGCATTATAGGATTTTTCAAATCTAATCCTGGTAAAGTCACCTTCATGTCAGCATCACCTCACTAGCCTCAAACACAGGACCGTCACAGCATATTCGGCGGTATCCTTTCTCATCATGAGCAGGGACGACACAAGCGAAACAAGCCCCTATTCCGCAGCCCATCCGTTCTTCCATTGAAATGTAGCCGGGGATATGGGACAAATGTTCCGATACGGCTTTTAACATCACCGTCGGACCACACGTGAAATACGTATCAAACGGTTCATCGATCTCAAAGAAAAGGTCTGTGACAAGTCCATGGTGCCCCGTGCTACCATCATTCGTGGTCACGTGCACGTTTCCTAGCTCTTTGAATTCTTCTATCAAAAACACATCGGCTTTTGACTGAAATCCTAGAATACTCGTCACTTTCACTCCTCTGTCGCGAAGGCGCTTTGCAAGATAGTGTAACGGGGGCACTCCGATTCCTCCTCCGACAAGCAAGGCATGCTTCGTGCCGACCGACTCTACCGGAAACCCTTGCCCGCCAGGCCCCAGCACATCAATCTTTTCACCTACAGCCTTCCTTGTTAAAGCATCCGTCCCTTGCCCCATGACTTTATACAACAACGTCATGGTTCTCTCTTCAGGGTTGATGTCAGAAATTGAGACAGGACGCCGTAAATAGTAGTCCTGACTCACTTGAACATGCACAAATTGACCTGGATCCGTGACGTCTGACACGATGTCTCCTTGTAAAACAAGCCGGTACGTGTCTCGGGCGATTTCTTTATGATCGACAATCTTCATCCACTCACGCTTCATGCCATCACTCCCTCAGCCGGTGTAATCGAGCGTGCGGTGAAGGACATGGCATTGATCACATCCACAATCGAACGCGCCGTGTCTAAACTCGTCAAGCAGGCAATGCCATGCTCGACCGCTTCTCTCCGGATGCGGAATCCGTCGGATCGAGCGCGCATACCGCTATTCAGTGTATTGACGACGACTTGCACATCCCCGTTTTGGATCAAATCGATCACGTCCCGTTGATTCGAACCGACTTTTCCGACGGCTTCAACGGGTATTGATGCTTCCTCTATCACTTGAGCGGTTCCTTCAGTTGCGAATAATTGAAAACCAAGTTCATAAAAAGTTTCAGCGATCTCGAGCATCTCCGTTTTATCTTTATCCGATACCGTAAGTAGAACGGATCCTTGCGTCGGAATCTTCAACCCTGCAGACGTCATGCCTTTGTATAGCGCCTTCTCAAGCGTCTGATCATATCCGATAACCTCACCAGTCGATTTCATTTCTGGCCCGAGCGTTGTATCAACACTACGAAGTTTCTCAAAAGAGAAGACAGGAACTTTCACATAAACGCCATCCGGTTTCTTGGCGGTACCTGAGCTGTACCCATAGTCTGACAACTTGTTCCCGAGGATTACATTCGTTGCCAGTCGCGCCATTTGAACACCCGTAATTTTGCTTAAGAAAGGAACCGTCCGGCTTGCACGCGGATTCACTTCCAGAACATAAGCCGTTCCTTGGTGGACAACGAATTGGATGTTGATCAACCCCTTCATATTCAATTCGCGGGCGATCTTCGTTGTTGCATCGATACACTGTTGTTCTAGTGCCGCAGATAGTCGTTGAGTCGGATACACCGCCATCGAATCCCCTGAGTGAACACCTGCTCGTTCGATGTGCTCCATAATACCAGGAATGAATACTTCTTGCCCGTCGGATATGGCATCGACTTCGATTTCCATCCCTGTCATGTACTTGTCAATCAAGATCGGATGACCATTGTAGACAGCGACGTTATTTTCTAAATAGGTTTCCAGTTCTTCTTCAGAGTAGACGATCGCCATCGCTCGGCCACCAAGCACATAAGAAGGACGCACAACCACCGGATAACCAATCTTACTCGCAGCTGCAAAAGCTTCTCCCTCACTAAGCACACTCTCCCCGCCTGGTTTGGCAATATCGAGCTTGTTCAACAATTGTTCAAACAAGTCCCGATCCTCCGTTTCGTTAATGGCTTCCATCGTCGTACCGAGAATCCGCACGCCATGACGGCTTAATCCATCCACCAAGTTGATCGCCGTCTGGCCACCAAACTGGACGATGACTCCTTCCGGTTGCTCCAAGTCGATGACATTCATGACGTCTTCCAACGTGAGAGGTTCAAAATACAATTTGTCTGAGACGCTGAAATCTGTCGATACCGTCTCCGGGTTATTGTTCATAATGATCGCTTCGTATCCCATTTCTTTCAAGGCAAGCACCGAGTGGACCGTCGCATAATCAAACTCGACTCCCTGACCGATACGGATTGGTCCGGATCCGATAACGAGCACTTTCTTGTTTGCAGAAGCAACAGACTCATTTTCGTCTTCGTAACTGCTGTAAAAGTAGGGTGTCTCAGAAGCGAATTCTCCTGCACACGTGTCGACCATTTTATAGACTGGACGAATGTCATAGTCTCGACGAAATTCGATGATATCATCGAGCGTACGATTCGAAAGCCTTCCCACTTGTTGGTCGGAGAAACCGAGTTGCTTCACTTTTTTCAAAAGCGTTGCCGATAAGCCTTCTGTTGCGATACGTTGTTCCAAATCGATGATTCTCTTCAATTTGTACAAGAAAAAGAAGTCAATGCCAGTGATCTCGTGGAGATCTTCTAGCGAGTACTGTCGTCTAAGTGCTTCAGCTAATACGAAGATTCGCTCATCATCCGCTTTTTTCAATCGATGCTGTAGCGCGTCCTCATTCAAGTCTAGTGTGGAGGTTAAATATAGCTCTTCTGTTTCCCCTTCAAGTGACCGGACACCTTTTAATAGCGACTCTTCAAACGTGCGGCCAATCGACATGATTTCACCCGTCGCTTTCATTTGTGTGCCAAGCTGCCGATTTCCCTTGGCGAATTTATCGAACGGCCAGCGAGGGATTTTGGTGACGACATAGTCGAGAGCAGGTTCGAAGCATGCGTATGTCGTTCCCGTAATCGGGTTTTGAATCTCATCAAGCGTCATTCCGACTGCAATTTTGGCTGCGAGCTTCGCAATCGGGTAACCCGTCGCCTTGGATGCAAGGGCGGACGAACGACTGACACGCGGGTTGACCTCAATGATGTAATAGTTGAAGCTATGTGGGTCTAAAGCAAGCTGGACGTTACAGCCCCCTTCGATATCAAGCGCTGCGATAATTTCAAGCGAAGCATTCCGGAGCATCTGATACTCACGATCGCTCAATGTCTGCGAAGGAGCGACGACGATGGAATCCCCTGTATGGATACCGACCGGATCGAAATTCTCCATGTTACAGACAACGATCTTGTTATCGCGGCTATCGCGCATCACTTCATATTCGATTTCCTTGAAACCGGCTATATTTTTCTCGATCAAACATTGATTAACGGGGGACATGGAAAGTCCGTTTCGGGCGATTTCCCTTAAGTCTTCCTCCGTATCACACATGCCTCCACCTGCTCCGCCCATCGTGTAGGCTGGTCGGACGATGACAGGGTAGCCAATGCGATCAGCAAACGTCAATGCCTGATCGACCGTTGAGACAATCTCACTTTCCGGCACCGGCTGGCCCATCTCGTGCATAAGAGAACGGAATTTCTCACGATCCTCAGCGCGTTGAATCGCATCAAGAGGTGTACCGAGTAATTCCACGTGATATTGTTCTAGAATACCAGATTCACTCAGCTCCACAGCCAAGTTCAAACCCGTCTGCCCTCCAAGTGTCGGAAGAATGGCATCCGGCGTTTCTTTGCGGATGATTTTTTTCAAGAATTCAAGTGTCAACGGTTCCATGTACACTTCGTCTGCAAAGGTGTGGTCCGTCATGATCGTAGCAGGGTTGGAGTTTGCAAGAATCACCTCATACCCTTCCTCTTTCAAAGACTGACAGGCTTGTGTTCCGGAATAGTCGAATTCTGCTGCCTGACCAATGACGATCGGGCCCGATCCTATCACGAGTATTTTATTTAAATCTGTACGCTTTGGCATGCCGGTTCCTCCTTCGTTATGCTTTGATTCTTCTCTATGCGTTGTAAAAATTCATCAAATAAGTGAGCCGTGTCTTCTGGTCCTGGTGAGCTTTCTGGGTGGTACTGCACCGAAAAGACAGGGAGATCTTCATGCTCTAGACCTTCCACAGAGTCATCATTCAATGACACTTGGGTCTTTTGTAGTTTTGTTCGTTCAAGTGAATGTGGATCGACGGAGTATCCATGGTTTTGTGAAGTAATATACGTGCGCCCTGTGCGCAAATCTTTGACAGGTTGGTTTGCTCCGCGGTGTCCGAATTTCATTTTAGTCGTATTGGCACCTGTTGCTAAAGCGATCAGTTGATGACCAAGGCAAATGCCGAACACCGGCACGGTGCCCATTAGCTGGCGGATCGTTTGAATCGCTTCCGGAACATCTTTCGGGTCTCCAGGGCCGTTTGAAAGCATGATCCCATCTGGACGTAGCCGTTCTATTTCTTCTGCAGACGTATGGTAGGGAACCACGGTAACGTGACAATTACGCTTCGTGAACTCTCGCAAGATGCCATGCTTCATACCGAAATCTATCAATACGATCCGATACCCTCTACCTGGTACAACGTACGGTTTGACCGTTGACACTTGCTTCACCTGATCAGTCGCAAGCGGCGTATCTTCGATGATGCTCAATACTTCGTTTACTGAGCGCTCTGTAGAAGTGATCATCGCTTTCATCGTTCCGTGTTCACGAATGATCTTCGTCAACTTTCGCGTATCAATCCCGCTGATCCCAGGAATCTTTTTCGCCTTTAAAAATGAATCGAGTGTCTCTTCATTCCGGAAGTTGGAAGGGTAATCACAATGCTCTTTGACGATGACACCTAGAATGGCCGGGTTCACCGTTTCAAAGTCATCGCGATTGATCCCATAGTTTCCGATCAGTGGGTATGTGAATGTGACGAGCTGACCGCAGTAGGAAGGGTCTGAAATAACTTCTTGGTACCCTGTCATTCCTGTGTTAAATACAATTTCACCGATGGTTTCCCTCTCGCTTCCGAAACCATCCCCGACAAATACCGTTCCATCCTCAAGTACGAGCTGTTTCATGTTTTGCCTCCTCAAATACAATGTTTCCTTCAACTACTGTCATTACCGGCCAGCCTTTCAGTGCCCATCCGTGAAATGGACTATTCTTTCCCTTTGATACGAGTTGGTGTCTATCGACTTGTTTTTCACTGTCCAGGTCGATGAGCGTCATATCTGCGACGCCCCCTTCCTCTAATATTCCATATGGAAGACCGAACGTCCTAGCCGGCTTTATAGTAAGCCAATCAACCAACTGGGGCATAGTGGCTAGCCCTGTTTGAACGAAGTGCGTATATAATAATGGGAATGCTGTCTCTAATCCTGTTATACCAAACGGTGAATGGATGAAGCCTTGACTCTTCTCTTCTTCTGTATGAGGCGCGTGGTCTGTCGCAATGAAGTCGATGGTGCCGTCATGTAAACCGTTGATCAAGGCATGTTGATCCTCTTTTGATCGGAGCGGTGGGTTCATCTTGAACAGCGCATCGTCTTCTTTGACATCCGTTTCATTCAATAACAAGTGATGCGGTGTCACTTCTGCTGTTACTCGAATGCCTGCCTGCTTCGCATCCCGAATGACCCGTACCGATTCTTTCGTGGATACATGGCATACGTGGTAGTGACAGTCTGCAGCTTCTGCCAGCAAGACATCCCTTGCAATCTGAACAGATTCTGCAATATTCGGGATACCAGGAAGATTCAACCGCTCACTCACTTCCCCTCGGTGGGATACACCTTTATATACAAGTGAATTGTCTTCACAATGGGCAACGACCGCTTTTCCTAGCGCAGCCGCTGTTTGCATCGCTTCAAACATCTTTCCAGCCTCTTGTACGCCAACACCGTCGTCCGTGAACGCGAACGCACCTAATGAGCTCAGCTTTTCCATGTCAACGAGCTCTCTTCCTAGCTGGCGAGTCGTGATCGAAGCATAAGGAAGTACACGAACGCTTGCGTCGGATTTTATTTTTTCAAGAAGAGATTCCAGCGTTTCTTCTGAATCAGGAACAGGCGTCGTATTCGGCATCGCACAAACCGTTGTAAACCCTCCCTTGGCAGCCGCTTTCGTTCCAGAAGCAATTGTTTCCTTCGCCTCTCCGCCTGGTTCTCTCAAGTGAACATGGACATCTACTAGCCCGGGTAATAATAGATGACCGTGTGCATCCATCGTCGTTTCTGCTTCCTCGTCTATCGACTGCGCTATTTTTACTATGGTATCGTCCTGGATGAGAACCTCACACACTGCATATCTACCATCTAGGATTCGTTTGGCATTGATGATTTTCTTCATTTCATATCTCCCCCTTAAGTAAAGTCTGTATAATAGCCATCCGGATGGTCACGCCGTTGGTCATTTGTTTGAAAATCTTTGATTTCGGTGATTCGACCAGCTCTGAATCAATCTCTACTCCTCGGTTTACAGGAGCCGGATGAAGGATGATCGCATGAGGATGCATCCGCCTCTCCCTTTCTTTGGTAAGTCCGTAGTTTTGCAAGTACTTTGAATCAGCCTGTTGCTTTCCGTCGTGTCTTTCGTATTGAATTCTGAGAAGCATCAAAACGTCACAACAATCGACGGCTTCGTCCATCGTTATGTAGTTCGAAGTTAATCGGTCATCTTGCCACTCGGGTTTTGTGACGAATGAAATCTTCGCTCCGAGTTGTTGCAAAGCATGGGCATTGGACCGGGCCACACGGCTATGTTTCAAGTCGCCGGCTATCGCGACATGTAGACCCTCAAACCGATTGAATTGTTCATAGATCGTATATAAATCTAAAAGGGATTGAGTCGGATGCTCCCCACTCCCGTCCCCCGCATTAATGAGGGATAAATTCAGTTGTTGGCACTCGTTCAAAAGTCCAACTTCCGACTGCCTCACAACAGCGAGCTCTACACCAATCGCTTCCAGCGTCTTAAGCGTGTCATATAAACTTTCTCCCTTCGTAACACTTGAATCCCCACCGTCTAAGTTGATCACATCTAAACCGAGCTTCCGTTCAGCGACTTGAAAGCTCGACTTCGTACGAGTGCTAGGTTCCAAGAAAACATTGGCAGCGAAGAAGGGATGCATAGTCGATCGATATTCATTTCGTTTCATTTGATCTGCTATGTCAAATAGGTGAAAGATCTGCTCGTTCGTCAACTGCTTCATCGATAGTAAATGGGGCTTTGATAGAACCTTTGTCATTGTGTCCACTCCTTTTTGTGGTGGTTCGTACTGATAAAAAAAGCACCCCCAGGTGTCTGGGGGTGCTTTTAGCTCGCATGCTAAGCGAGCCAAACCCTTGTACACCTTTTTGAGCCTCTCGGGACTCCCTTTAAAACGTGTGTGAGTGTTGGTTTCTATGCGACGCCATGCTTTTGCTCCTCGCGGGAAGCTTCCTCTTTTGGCGCCTCAAACATATTGGTTTCAGATTCTCCTTTGGCTTGGCCAGGAAGAACAAGGTTTAATAGTATGCCGATGATGGCTGAAAGCGCCATGCCAGCGATTTGAATATTATCCGTTACTTGGATGAATGCTCCACCGACCCCAATGACGAGAATGACGGATGAAATGATCAGGTTCCGTTTCTCTCCGAGATCAATGTTGTTGTCGATCAGCATGCGAAGCCCACTTGATGCGATAATTCCGAATAAGAGAATCGATACACCACCCATGACGGCAGATGGAATGGAACCGATGATGGCTGTGATCATCCCGATAAATCCGAAGACGATTGCGATGACCGCTGCTCCACCGATCACAAAGACGCTGTACACGCGGGTGATCGCCAGCACTCCGATATTTTCACCGTACGTCGTATTCGGTGGTCCTCCAAGGAAGGAGGCAATCACCGTTGCTGCCCCGTCTCCCAGAATCGAGCGATGTAAACCCGGCTTTTCAAGAAAGTTACGTCCGACAACCTTAGAAAGAACCATTTGGTCTCCCGTATGTTCCGTAATCGTGACAAGGGCTAGCGGGACCATCAAGAAGATGATTTCCCAGCTGAACACTTCAAATGGTGAGAAGTCGACGAACGGAATGACGAATTCCGGCATTTGGAAGAGTGCAGCGATGAAGCCACCAAGTGACTCTGCTGATGTGATGGCTGCCCATTCAGCTTGAATTGTACTCGTATCCACTATCCCTTGCGTGAGTGCGAACAAATAGCCTCCCACAATTCCGAATAAAATCGGAACGAGCGAGAAGAAACCGCGGAAGAAGATTGAAGCCACAATCGTAATCGCCAGTGTGACAAGAGCCACGGTAAAGTGCGTTCCGCTATAGGTTTCACTACCCGGGATGTACATAGCCATATCGATCGCTGTGGAGGCAAGCCCAAGACCGATGACGATGATCACCGGACCGACAACGACTGGCGGTAGAATCTTCATCAGCCAGCCGGTTCCGAACATCGAGATCAGTAAAGCGACTAGACCGTAGACGATTCCGATGAAGAAACTCCCGACCATCGCCCCCGCAATGCCGCTCGATTCAGATACGGCGATGATCGGAGCTATGAAAGCAAAGCTTGAACCGAGATAAGCCGGTACCTTTCCTTTTGTAATCAATAAGTAAGCAAGCGTTCCGAACCCGCTTGATACAAGGGCTACGGCTGGTGATAAACCGGTTAAAAATGGTACGAGGATTGTCGCACCGAACATGGCAAATAAGTGTTGTAGGCTGAGTGTCAGCCATTTGTGCATGGCTGGAATTTCATTAACTTCTAGAGCGGCTTTGTGTTGTTTCATGAGTATTCCTCCTCGTCATTTTGCATAAAAAAACCTCTTTACGCTAGAAAGATGCGCAAAGAGGTAGACGTGTATTTCGGCACACGTGTATCCATACGACCTTTCAAGCCTCACGGGACTTCATTTAAAGGTTGTCCATTTATTATTTTTCGTAAATCATCACTTGGTCCGCTTCATCGGTCTCAGCCAATGTGACCGTGATGATTTCATCTTGAGATGTCGGCACGTTTTTCCCGACAAAGTCTGCTCGGATCGGCAATTCGCGATGCCCCCGGTCTACGAGGACGGCAAGCTGGATCTGAGAGGGTCTTCCGTGGTCGATCAGCGCATCCATTGCGGCACGCACCGTTCGTCCTGTATAAAGGACATCATCAACGAGAATGACTTTCTTACCATCAATATCTGCAGTGATGTTCGTTTCTTTGATTTCAGGCTCTGAGTGATCCGTAGTCAAGTCATCCCGGTAGAGTGTGATATCGAGCTCCCCTTCAGGTAACTCAACCCCTTCAATCTCTTGAATCCTTTTTTTCAAGCGTTGTGCAATCGGCACACCCCTCGTTTTCACCCCGACAAGAACGAGGTCCTCGACGCCTTTGTTGCGCTCGATGATTTCGTGTGAGATTCGAGTCAGAGCTCGCCTGATGGCTGCATCATCTAATACGGTCGCTTTGGATTTCATGACTCTTCCCTCCGTTTTTTGTAATCTTCGTCCTTCTAATAAAAAAACCCCTTTTCCGCATAAGGGCAGAAAAGGGGTTTGTGTACACGTCACCTACGTGTAAAACGTCACCTTCTCAGCCTCACGGGACTGTTCTTAAAGGGCTCTATATTCTATACATGAGTATGACAAACCTCACGAAAGATGTCAACGGTTATTTCGAACGTTCCTCCAAATAATCGACCATGTCACGGAACGCAGCAGGAGGTTCCACTTCGAAGGACATCCATTCTCCTGTTTTTGGATGTTCAAACCCGAGCGTTTTCGCGTGCAACGCTTGCCCATCCATTTCTAATGTTTTTCTCGGTCCATATTTCGGGTCGCCTGCAAGAGGATGGTTGATGTAACGCATATGAACGCGGATCTGGTGTGTACGACCCGTTTCAAGCTTACACTCGACGAGAGTGAACTCATCGTAATGCTTGATGACTTGGAAGTGCGTCACAGCATCTCGCCCCCCCTCAACGACCGCCATCCGTTGACGATCTTTAGGATCGCGTCCGATCGGGGCATCGATTGTTCCGTATTCATGAGAAATGATGCCGTGAACAATCGCTTCATATCGACGCTCCACCGTTTTTTGCTGTAACTGCTCGACAAGCGAACGGTGGGCTACATCATTTTTGGCGACCATTAATAGTCCACTTGTGTCTTTGTCGATACGGTGAACGATACCCGGACGTTCTACCCCATTGATGCCAGAAAGGTCGTTACAGTGGTATAACAAGGCATTGACTAGCGTTCCACTTCCATGTCCTGCAGCTGGATGGACGACCATACCTGCAGGCTTGTTGACGACGACAACATCCGAGTCTTCGTACACGATATGAAGATCGATGTTTTCAGCTTTCAATTCCATAGGCTCTGGCTCAGGAATCGCCCATGTAATGACGTCACCTTGTTGCACTTTATAATTGCTCTTGACCGCTTCCCCGTTCACTTGGACATGTTCATCTTTCAGCAAGCCTTGAACTTGTGAACGAGACACATCCTCCATCACATCGGTCAATAATTTATCAATACGTTTGGACTGATCTTGTTCTTCAACTTGATATTGTTCACTCACGCTTCTATACTTCCTTTCTTCTTACGTTCATCGATGAAGGTCGCAATCATCACAAGGGCGACTCCCACGACTAGAGAAGAGTCCGCCACATTGAAAATCGGAAAATCGTACCCGAAAATCAACGTATCTGCAAAATCCACGACTTCCTTTCGAAACACCCGATCGATGAAGTTCCCGATGGCTCCGGCGAGAATTAACGCTAACGCAACGCCTGCCAGACGACTTTCTTTTCCATATTGTTGCATATAATAAATGACAAATCCTATGACGACAACCGTGACAATGTAGAAGAACCACATTTGGCCCTGTAAAATGCCCCAGGCAGCCCCTTGGTTACGGTGAGATGTCCAATAAAGGAAGTTCTCTATAACAGGGATACTCTGTCCTAAGTCCATTCTTGTCACGACGACCCATTTGGTTATTTGATCAATGATGATGATTGCGAGTGCAATCACATAGTACACAAACATACGCCGGCCTCCATGAATCATATTCCTTCGCTATTGTACCATAAATTGCTGCACCATTGCTTTTGTTTATTTTGTGAGGATGTGAATATGGATCCAGACTAAGGGCGCCTATTTCGTACAGAATTCCGAACGAATCGGATGAGAGGTGCATTATTCCGGACAAGGGGCCTTATTTTTCGGACATTCACTCATAATTCGGACATGAATCACACGATATCGGACACCTTCCATCATTTTTCGGACCGGAGACATGCTATTCTGAACAACCACTTTAAGGTTCACAATAAAAAAATACCACCCTCTTATCAGGATGGTATTTGGGCTATCGATCTATGTAGGATCGCGATAGGAATCAAGAATTCTGAGAGCTTAGTTCACGCTCGACCTCAATATCTTCTTCGATTTCTGTATCAAACAAATGATCCCAGTCATCATTCTCAATCATATCGATCTGAGCTTCAACGAGCATCCGAAGTCTGGTCTTGAATACTTTCGCCTGCTTTTTCATGTCTTCTACTTCAATCGCAATGCGGCGTGATTTTTCAAGTGCTTCATTAATGATGCGATCGGCGTTCTTCTCCGCTTCCTTAATGATCAACTTGGACTCTTTATTGGCGTTAGTCTTCACGTCTTCTGCCGTTTCCTGGGCGACTAAAATCGATTTGTTCAATGTGGTTTCAATATTGTTGAAATGACCCAGCCGTTCATTAAGCTGATTGACTTCACGTTCTAGTTCTTTCTTTTGACGAATGACGATTTCGTAGTCTTTGATGACTTGGTCCAGGAAGTTGTTCACCTCGTCCTCATCATATCCCCGAAAGCCTCGTGTGAAATCTTTATTATGAATATCCAATGGTGTTAAAGGCACACCAGCCACCTCCTCATCGTTTATCTTGGCTAATTATCCTTTTCGACAAATCCTTACGAAATCCTTCTTCCACACCAAATTAAATCAACTTGGCTGTGGTGACTCGATATTTCTCTTTTTTCGTTTGGCCCCTTACTTCTTTTAATCGGCTTCTTCCTTTGCCTTTTAAAGAAATCAAATCGCCTTCTTCTAATTGAAAAGCGGCATCATCCACAACGCGATGATTCACTTTTACATGCCCGGCATCGATGTGCATCCCAGCTTTCTTGCGTGACATACCATAAATTTCTTTCGTCAGCACGTCGAGGCGTAACGACGACACTGTATTTTCTTTCGTCTGCCAAGCTTCATTACTCTGAAGCAACTGATCTATCGGTTTATCGACGAATTCAACGTTTGCTTTTTTTACACCTGTCAAATTCATTTTGATAAAATCGCTAATCTCTGCTGCCGCGATGATATGGATTGTTCCATCCTGTACGACCAAATCCCCGAGTTTCTCCCGCTTGATTCCAAGAGACATGAACGCGCCAAGAACATCACGGTGCTCGAGTGTGATGAACTTCTGAGGATAAGAGGCTTCTAATAGAGTCAAACCGAAGTCCCCTTGTTCAATCACTTCATACTCAGGAGCGATAATCGCGCGCTTTCTTTCTGTATCTTCACGACCTCCATCGAATCCGTACACTAGATCAGGATCATTTCCCATTATGGTTTTGACAATAAGCTGTTCACGTGGATTTAGAAAATCACTTACTTTGCGTTGGTATTTCATTTCCACATCGTCTCGCCAAGCGAGTACTTGATCGATGAACGGGCGCTCTTCTTTTCTAAAATGCTGATAAATATCCATCGTTATCCTCTGCTTTCTATTTATACAGTGAAGTGAGTTCACATTGTCATTCTGTTTTTTTACCTTCGCCTTAGTTAGAAAAAAGACAGACGAAAGAGCACTCTGTACTCGTTCACCTGTCCCTTGGTATTACATTAACATATAGTAGAGTTCATATAAGCCCGAAGTAGCGAATCTCAGTACTAAGATCGCGACAATCGGAGAGATGTCGATCATGCCAAGTGGAGGAATGATTTTGCGAAAAGGTTCTAAGAACGGCTCTGCCAATCTTGAAAGTACTTCGCCGAATCTCGATTCTCTTGCTCCTGGGAACCATGACAACAAAATGTATATGATTAAAACCCAGCTATAAATTTGCATTGCCTGAATTAAAACACTAAACAATAAGTCCATTTCTTACCACCTTTTATACGATTCATCTGTTTCCTGTGAAATCATTTCTGAAATCTGCCCAGAAATCTCCACATTATCTGGAGTGCATAAGAATGTCTGCGCTCCTAGTTTTTGAATATCTCCACCTATAGCATAAACCGTTCCGCTCAAAAAATCTACAATCCGCTTCGCTTGATGATGATCGACACGTTGTAAATTGATGACCACGGCCCGACGGTTCACCAGCTGGTCCGCGATGTCCTGAGCTTCATTATAACTGCTCGGTTCGCTCAATACCATCTTGGAAGATGATTTCGCGCTTTTCAAACTAACCACATTGTCTTGTTTTCGGTTGCTTTTTGTTTTCGGTTCTTGCTCTTCTTCCACGTCTTGTTCCACTGCTTCTTCTACGTATTCATATTCATCATCAAGGGTAAAAAACGAACGGAATTTATTCTTCATGCTCATGTTTCCTCACCTCAGGTTATGTTATTGTCGACCACCAAATCATTACGCTTATCCACCAACAAGCTTAGAACCGATTCGAACGTGTGTCGCACCTTCTTCAATAGCTATTGCATAATCATTACTCATACCCATCGAAAGCCACTCACATGGGGCATGAGGTAAATGCTTGTCCCGTATAATATCTCTCAATGCACGCAACTTGCGGAATACACCACGTAGCTGTTCTTCGTTTTCCGTATGCGGAGCCATGGTCATCAATCCGACGATTTTCACATGATCGTAGGTTTTCATTAGATCGACAAACGCTTCCACCTCATCAACTGCCAGTCCATGCTTCGATTCTTCGCCACTTACATTGACTTGAATAAAACAAGAAACCGGATGTTCGGCGCGCTTATTGATTTCTTTAGCTAATGATTTGCGGTCAAGTGAATGAATCATCGAGACTTGATCAATGACGTCTTTCACTTTTCTGGACTGTAACGAACCGATAAAGTGCCAATTGACCTGATCACCAATCGCTTCATATTTCTCCAATAAACCTTCTTTACGGTTTTCACCTAGATTTTCAACGCCGGCCTCGACCGCTTCCTTAGCACGTTCAATGGATACGTACTTCGTCACAGCTATCACAGAAATATCGTCTTTTGTACGACCGCAATTTTGGCATGCCTGTTCGATCGTTTCATTTATTTGAGCTAGGTTTTCCTTTACCGACATCATAGTTCTCCTTCCCGATGTTCAACCCTTCCAACCAATGTAACCAAGCATTCGGCCTGTTTTCCCTTGGTCGCGTCGATGGGAATAAAGCAAACGTTCCTCTTCGTATGTACAATAGCGCGTTGTATGAACGTTCTTCTCTTGAAGGCCTGCTTCGATGGCCAACTGATGATTGAGAGCCTTTAGATCTAATATAAAATGTCCTTCATCAACTGATGTAGACACTTTTTTCTGCAAGTGGGTAGGAATGTTCTCCATCACTCGCTGATCCACTTCATAATGCTTGGCGCTAATACAAGGACCAATCGTCATCTCCATGTTATCAAGTGACGCGCCTTCTTGTACGAGACGATCCGTCATGGCTTTGACCATGCCATGGACAGTTCCTTTCCAGCCAGCATGAGCAATCCCAATCCAACCAGACACTGGGTCGACAAAATACAAGGGCACACAATCGGCATAGAAAGCGGCCAACACGACGTTACGGTTGTTCGTAATTAATCCATCTACGCCAGGTATGGCTGTTTCCAGTTTTCGTGCACCTTTTCCTTTATCACTTTCATCGACGTATTTCACCTCTACACCATGGACTTGTTCGCCCATTACCCAATCATCTAGTGGAATACCGATTTCATCTGCTAAACGATCCCGATTCTGAACGACATCTGACTCCCGGTCATGAACGTGCAGCCCCATGTTGAGAGAATCAAAGGGCTCCGCGCTCACGCCACCATGACGAGTCGTTAAGCCGGCAATCAACTGTGTATAGTTAGAAAAGCACGATAATTGTCTTTTCGTTACGTGTGTGAAGGGTTCTACCATCTTACCACCTCAATTTCCCTCCATTTTAACACATTCTTCATCTTATTTCTTGTGTTATTCGTCTGATTCTGACTTTTGAGGCGCAGATAAGCTGTTGTACCCTGTCTTTTTTACTAAAATAACGTCAGTACCGATGTTGACGATTTGATCCCAAGGAATCATCATCTCTTCTTCTTTTCCGAACAGTCCCATGGCTTTGCCTTTCAAAGTCAATACAAGCCCCTTCATCTTGCCACGCTGTGTATCGATATCGAGGTCACTAATGTATCCGAGACGTTCCCCTGTTTCCATCGCGATTACGTCTTTCATCTGCAGTTCTGAAATCTTCATTCGCCCATCACTCCTTTGTACACTATATGCACGTGTAAGTAGGATTAGTGATAAAAGCGGGGATGACTTCTATTTGATACTTAAACTTTTCCCACTACACACCATCTATTAAACCGTATAAAAACAATCACACTAAAAAAAGCACTTCTGCATAAATCAGAAGTGCACCGAGTATTATTGAAACATTGATGAGTTCATCTCTTTAATCGCAGCCTTCTCTAACCGTGATACTTGCGCTTGTGAAATACCGATCTCTTCTGCGACTTCCATTTGTGTCTTTCCTTGGAAGAAGCGCTTCGTCAGTATCATTTTCTCACGGTCATTTAGTTGCTTCATTCCCTCACGCAAAGAAAGTTCATCGAGCCAAACCGAATCTTTTTCACGATCATCTTTCAACTGATCCACCACAAATATCGGGTCTCCCCCGTCGTTGTAAATGGGCTCGAACAATGAAACGGGATCCTGTATGGCATCCATAGCGAAAACGATGTCTTCATGAGGCACCCCCATTTTATCTGCGATTTCATGAGGCTTCGGATCTTTGTTCGTTTCACTAATTAATTTTTCTCTCATTTGCAAGGCTTTGTAGGCTGTATCCCGCAACGACCTGGACACACGGATCGGGTTATTGTCTCTTAAATATCTACGGATTTCGCCGATGATCATCGGAACCGCGTAAGTAGAAAATTTCACATTGTGGCTTAAATCAAAATTATCAATGGATTTCATCAGTCCAATGCAGCCGACTTGAAATAGATCATCTCCATACTCCCCGCGGTTGTTGAACCTCTGAATGACCGATAAAACTAAGCGGAGGTTTCCATTCACCAATTGCTCTCTTGCTTCGAGTTCTCCACTCTGTAACCGTTCAAACAGGGCCCTCATTTCTTTGTTTTTTAACACAGGAAGCTTCGATGTATCTACGCCGCATATTTCTACTTTATGTCGTGTCAATGTAAGACCCTCCCAGGAAGCTATAATCAGTTCTCAGTATCTCCCTGGTAGGAAATTTTATGCATCAGCCATTTTGAAAAACGGAAACACATAAATATATCAGTATAATTACATTAGGGGGTCAACGACTGTTCCCAACTTATGAAAAAACCACAAGACAAGCTCTCACTTAGATTCTACAAAAAAAGCAGGATGCACTTTTCCTAACAAAAGTGCATCCTGCTTTTACCATCCCGAACCAATCATCCAGTTTAATTTTACACCATCTTATCGAACTCACGCTGTAGCCTGCGGATAATTTTCTTCTCCAGTCTTGAAATATAAGATTGAGAAATCCCCATCATATCGGCAACATCTTTTTGAGTTTTTTCTTTCTTGCCAATCAATCCGAATCGTAACTCCATGATTTGTTTTTCTCGGTCGTTCAACTGTTCGAGCGCCGACATCAATAACTTTTTGTCGATTTTCTTTTCAATGCCTTTTGTAATTAAGTCTTCGTCAGTACCTAATATATCCGAAAGTAAAAGTTCATTTCCATCCCAATCCACATTTAAAGGTTCATCAAACGAAACTTCTGTTTTCAGCTTATTGCTTTTTCTCAAGTGCATCAAAATTTCATTTTCAATGCACCTAGATGCGTAAGTAGCAAGTTTTATCTTTTTCTCAGGGTCGAACGTATTAACAGCTTTGATGAGTCCGATCGTGCCTATACTTATCAAGTCTTCAATGTTCAGACCCGTGTTTTCAAATTTCCTTGCAATATATACAACGAGTCGCAGGTTTCGTTCAATGAGCATTGCTCTCGCCGCTTTATCACCTTTTGGCAGGCGTTCAAGCAGCTCTTTTTCTTCTTCTCTGGAAAGGGGTGGCGGTAAAGCCTCACTCCCCCCTATATAGTAGATCTCATCCTGTTTGATACCAAGACGGATCATCCACTTGTATAACCACAGCCTTATACGAAAATACCACTTCTTCATATATGAATCCCCCTATTTAAGCAGTTCTGCCTTTTACCATTACGTGTGGATGAATAAGCATCTGATAACTCTGGTCATGGGTTAAATCATGGTGTTGGATTCCAAGTAGCGGATGATTCAAAGTCAACGCGCCCTCTGGCGTTTGAATCGTAATGGAATCAACCATCAACGTGACAAGCAGTTGTCCACCATTACCGGCTGCTTGAAACGGTACGAGCCTTACATTCTTTTGTACTTCATCTGGTAAATCATCCATAGATGTTACAACACGATCCATTGTTAAGTATTCCAAAACTTCTTTCTCCAACAGTTGAATAAGTACCTGGTGATCGGCTAGAAATACCATCTTCCGAGTCACGGGGTCGATCAACTGATTGCCACTGTCCACCATACCCTGACAAACGGCCGATTTTCCGCTCCAGTTCACCGTTACTTCATAAATATTGTCTAGCTTCATTTGATGGACTGCAATCTGGTTGAATCGCCACTTTGTAAAAAAATAAGAACAAGGGAAACCAACAAAAACAAATAGCCAGCTGACCGGATCACCATATCCGCCTGAAAACGTAACAACTGTCCCTCCCTCCACTTGAATGTCAGACATTAAGAAGAAATGGACGCCCATCATACTACCGCCGATGGCGAACGTTATAAAATAAAAACTCACCCACTGCATTAGAAAAGAACGAAGGGACACAAAACGAAAGGCTACCCAAACAATAATCAAAGACAATACAATTTTTCCGACACTCGTCGTAAAGAAACTTCCAGGCATTAATATCGTGAGCGGAACCATCGATGATGCGATAAGAGCTGCTAGGATCAGTCGAAGTTTAGATGATTTACCTCTCGTTAAGCCCAACGTTAAATTGAGGATCATCGCATCCATCAAAAAATTGAGTAGCCACACCGCATCAAGGTAGATGTGTACCTCCTCCTTCAACGATCGTTATAGGGAAAATTATAAGCCTGTCCAGCTGAAAAGTCTGTCATAATCTGCATGTCAAAACAGCAAGTTTTGGCAGATTCTGTTGTGTTAAATGTTCAGCTATCCCTATCCTTGCAGACCTAAGATTATCCCCCTTATCTTGAAGAGCCCGTTTAGAGATGTTTTGGTGATTTCCGTTACCTCATGAAGTTTTCGAAGGTCCGGGAAATGACTCGCTTTCCGTGGGCATGTGCTGAGCTTCCTCAGGCTTCGCCTTGCGGGATCTCACCGGTCATGTACATCCCACAGGAGTCTCGCCATTTCCCGGACCTTCTTGCTTTTATGAGGGGAACGGAAACATCAGATGAGCTGGTTCACCTCAAAAAAAGGGGCTGTGCGGGTATTTTGCTAGCCAACGCACTGTTCATGTAGGAGGTTCGTTCCACTACATTTTGATAGGGGTGGTTTGGAAACAGCGAGACTCCCGCGGGAGAAGGACCTAGGCGAGACCCCACAGGGAGTGCAACGACCGAGGAGGCTTGCCGGTTCCCCCGCAGGAAAGCGAGTTCTTTCAAAGCCACCCCCCTACTCCTCATAAGGTGACGAACCCAGCAACATCTCGAAATCAAGTGTTCAAGATTACTGCCCGATTATTGAATAACCACCTTAGGGTAGATAAAGGGTAAGAAACGCAAAAAACCCGCTATGCCTCGGGGGGCATAACGGGTTTTTCATATTTTTATCGACGACGATTTCTATTTCGCAAGAATGTCGGGATGTCTAGCGTATCTTCCTCTTGATTTGAGGACTTTTGTTGTGGTTGTGGCGTTTCACGACGTGGTTGTTCTTCACGTGTCGTGCGCTCTACCGTCGTTGACTTCGGCTGGTGTTGCTGTGGTTGCTGAGCTTGAGGACGCTTTTTCTGTTGTCCTTGAGCAATCTGCGCTTCATCAAAACCAGTAGCAATAACCGTTACAACAATTTCGTCTTTCAAGTTTTCATTAATGACGGAACCAAAGATAACGTTAACTTCCTGGTCCGCTGCGGAAGTTACGATATCAGCTGCTTCTTGAACCTCATAAAGACTCAAGTTCGCGCCACCACTAATATTCATTAGCACCCCGTGAGCACCATCGATAGACGTTTCGAGCAATGGTGATGAAATAGCCTTTTTAGCCGCTTCAGCAGCACGACTTTCACCAGTTGCAATACCGATTCCCATCAGAGCTGAACCTTTATCGACCATGATCGTCTTCACATCGGCGAAGTCGACATTGATGAGACCAGGTACGGCAATTAAATCAGAGATACCTTGTACACCTTGACGCAAGACGTTATCCGCTTCACGGAATGCTTCTAACATTGGTGTATTCTTATCAACGATTTCTAATAAACGATCGTTTGGAATCACGATTAGCGTATCAACTGCGCCTTTAAGACTTTCCGTACCGCCTGTTGCTTGTGTGGAACGTTTACGACCTTCGAATGTGAACGGACGCGTAACTACACCAACAGTCAGTGCTCCCAGCTCTTTTGCTACTTGAGCAATAACCGGTGCGGCACCTGTACCTGTACCTCCACCCATTCCAGCTGTAACGAAAACCATGTCTGCGCCTTGAAGCGCTTCTTCTAACTGTTCCTTACTTTCTTCAGCCGCTTTGCGACCCACTTCTGGGTTCGCTCCAGCGCCTAGCCCGCGTGTTAATTTACCACCGATCTGCATTTTCACTTCTGCTTTAGACAAGTTCAATGCCTGAGCGTCTGTATTCACAGCGATGAATTCTACACCTTGAACACCATGTTCAATCATTCGGTTGACGGCGTTGCTTCCGCCTCCGCCGACACCAATTACTTTTATCGTTGCCAATTGGTCCATACTAGTATCAAAATCTAACATCATCCGTTCCTCCTAATACACGAGATTACAAGATTTATGGGTGTGTCCGTCCTCCGACTGACTCCATGCTTGTTCTTAATCAAAGAAATATTTCAACAGATTGGAAAACCCGCCTTCTTTTTTCTCTTTCTTTTCAGTGTTTTCTTCTTTTGGTTGTTTGACCACTCGTTTTTGTTTTTTCACTTGTGGTTTTTCGATTTCTCCAGAAACGGCAGGAAAGATCTCTTTTCCTTGTATTTTCGCATTACGATAGGCGAATTGCAAGATACCGACCCCACTTGTAAATTGTGGCTCTCTTACCCCGATATAATCTGGAATCGCAAGTCTTACATTTGAATGAAAGACATCTTGTGCGAGCTCAAGTACGCCTGGCATATTCATAGTGCCACCAGTTAGAACGAATCCGCCCGGTAATTCACGAACTCCCATACGCTGAATTTCTTGAGCAGCGAAAACGAGAATTTCTTCTAGTCTAGCTTCAATCATATCAGAGATTTGCAATTGATTGAATGCTTGTTCGCGATTACTTCCAATTATCGTCACAGAAAATGTTTCATCTTCGTTCGCATCATCGAAAAATCCATGACCATGATCCATTTTCACCTGCTCGGCTTCTTCGGTGGACGTACGCATGCCGATTGATAAGTCTTTCGTAATATTGTCTCCGCCAAACGGAATCAAACTTGTCCCTTTGAGATGTCCTTCTTCAAAAACAGAAATTGTAGTGGAGCCACCACCAATATCGACTAAGGCCACCCCAAGGTTCTTTTCGTCTTCAGAAAGCGAAACAGTACCTGAAGCGAGAGGTTGCAAGCAAACATCCAACACTTCAAGACCTGCGCGTTCTACACATTTCAAGGTATTATGTAACACTGTCTTCGCGCAGGTAATAATCATGCCTTCCATTTCTAAGCGGACACCAATCATACCCCTAGGGTCCGTGATTTCGTCCTGTCCATCAACAATGAACTGTCGAGGAATAACATCAATAATCTCTCTTTCAGGTGGAATGGATACAACTTGAGCCGCGTCAATAACGCGTGTAATATCCTCGTTCCCAATTTCCCTACTTTCACTGGAAACAGCGACAACGCCGTGGCACGGTTGCAATTGAATATGATTGCCGTTGACTCCGACGACCACGCGATCAATTTTCATATCAACCATTCTCTCCGCCTGTTCAACAGCCGTCTTAATAGATTGAACGGTTTGATCGATGTCAACGATTGCACCTTTTTTCATTCCTTTGGACTTCGCGGACCCAACACCGATGATATTGAGCGAGTCATTCATAATCTCCCCAATAATCACTTTGATTCGGCTCGTCCCTATATCTAAACTCACTAAGATTTCATTTTGGTTCACCAGTGACGCACCTCCTGTAACAAGCCATGTTAGTTATATCGTTCCTGCATGTGTCATAAAACGGGTCGGCTGGAAAATTTCACAAACCGTTATCCGTTCTCAAACACCGCGCACGCTATACATAATAAAGATATATAGTAGTACAAAGCATATCGAATTCACAAAGAAAAGACAATCGTTGTCATCTATTCGTAAATGAATTGATATATTCAACCTTGAAAATCGTCTTAAAATTCCATTTATTAAATGTTTTCCACAAGGAAACGTGAATATCCTCTATATTGTAGCTATTTTTTTCGGAATTTCGTTAGTAATTTTTGGTCAATTACTTGGTGGCGGATAATTGCTAAATTTTGGAACAGACGTACTCCGAAAGCAAACACGGCAGCTAAGTATAAATCCACACCTAATTGTACTCCTAAAAAAGCAAGGAAAGCTGCCAAAGATACGTTGAAAAAGAAACCTGTCATAAAGACCGTTTCATTGAAAGTCCGCTCAAGCTGAGCTCGAATGCCGCCAAGTAATGTATCAAATGCTGCGAGCACAGCAATGGAAAGGTAATCCGAGTAGGCTTCAGGAACTCTTATATCCGTCAGCAACCCTAAAGATAAACCAATCAGTAAAAACAATATTGGTAACCACATATCATTCACCAGTTTCTTCTAGTATTTCAAGATGTAGGGGAGCGTCATATTTAGGCAAGGTCATGGTTTCACTTGTTTCGACTTCCATATCCAAATTCTCGATACTGAGCATGTCACGAGACTGACTGGCCTCCATATAATCCTTCAACTTCTGTGGTTGGTCGGTCAACACTTGTATAGTCAACGGTAATGACGGAAGTGGTCGATTGTTTACATAGGTCATGCCATTCACATCGCGTACGGGAGACAAATTCGTCAAACGCTCGTTTGCAATCGCTATATCTTCGGCACCGTAAGTATTCAATTCATTGATCAATCGACTCAACATTTGAGGTGTGAGTGATGGATAAAGCTGTTCAGACGAGAAACCTTCTTGGAAAATGGGGCTGATGTTCAACACGACCCCTTTACCCTTAGCTTCAGTCAGTCCTACCCGAGATTCCAATAGATCGATGGATTCCTTCAATGTTGCCAATTGTTCTTGTGAGGATTGAGCCTCATAATCTTCAAGCGTTTTATCTGCTGCCCTTATTTTTTCAAGTAGCTCTCTCTGATTTTTTTGTTCATCTTGTAGCGCTTCCCTTACTTCCCATTCATCTCTCGTATCCCTTACTTCCGGTTGGGTCGTCGTTTGAAACTGGATGGCGACCATAAAACCGATGAATAGACAAATGACCGATACCATCCACTTTGAATTTTTCTTCATGTTGTTCACCCTTCAGCGGATAGCCTTGCTCTCATATTCACTTCATCCTTCTTTGATAGTTCAACTTCTACATTCTCAGAAGTCAGCCGGTCCACAACGCCCATCGTTAAATCCAGACTGGAATAAAGGACCTCTTCATCTCCAATCGCTGTAATGACGAATGGTGCAGGATGTTGAATCCCATCCACTGTAATAACGGGACCTGTACAAGCAATATAACTATCACTAAAATACCTCTGTCCATTTATGGCAATTGCCTTAGCACCAGCGCTTAATAATTCATTAATGACCATATGAATATGGCTCTCATGAACAATGTATTGGTTCACTTGTTCCTGATTTGGAATATACTCTGAATCACTGAGCACCACCTCCACACCAGGTCCTTTTACATTTAATTCTCCAGCGAATTTCTGTAGCTTATTCTTACGTGATACTAAGTCTGCAACAACTTCTTCACTGTTTGCCAAGTTGTTCTCATACATTTGAATCGACATGCGTTTTTCTTTCAATTCTTCGCGCAAGCTCTTGTTTCTCTCTTCCATATCCAAGAGTTGTTTTTGGTAAAAGTACTCCTTTTCCCATCTTGAATCTGTCAGGTGCACCATTTCTGGTCCGTTTTCTGTTTGTTGATAACTAAAAGCGATCAGAAAACCGGAAATAAGCAGCACAAGAGAAAGTAGAAGCGGTTTACCCTTGGACTTCATCAGAATTCTCCTCTTCTACTTCAGGCTCTTTGAACTCTTCGAAATAAGCACCGACGTCAATATGGATGATCCCCTCAGCACCTGGTTCCAATTGTGAAACGATGGATGGATAGGCAGGCATTTTATTGGAGAAATTCCGGATTGACGCCTGAACTTGATATCCATCATTCATATACAATTGAATTTGATAAGGGTTCCCTTCCTCCGGCATCCAGTGGACTTCCGATATCAAGCTGGACACGCTGTCGGGAAGCTGCTTTAATTCTTTAGACATTTCTTTTAAGTACGTAGCTTTTGTGAATCCTACTAGTATAGGAGCATCACCAGCAGGAAGTGAGGAAGTGGCATCAAGCTGTGTTCCGTCTTCTAAGATGGGTCTGAACTGACCATTTTCCATAACATACCCGATTCGCTCAGCTTCGTTTACTTGGATCTTCACTGTGCTTGGGAATTGACGAGACACCTTTGCAGAGGAAATCTCTGTATGAGCAACCACTTGATCTTTAATCTCGGATGGATTGACCTGCCAATAATTCGAATCCGTTGTGACGCCACTTAACTCCTGGATTTCTGTTGCACTTACATGTTGGTCTCCACTTATGACGATATGACGCACATGACTTAAAGAAGACTGTAAATAAATGACGGTTCCAATCAGCAGGAACAAAATCGTCAAATAGAAAATCAAACGGCGGTTTGCTTTTTTTCTTCTCGATTGTTTTAGTTTCGGTATTCTCTCTTCTATGGAAACGACTTTTCTCTCTTCCATAATAGGCATTTCTCCTTAGTCATTGACACATTAGACGTGATACAATTCTTCAGCAGTCGCGTTTTTCTATCGAAGATCTGTTAAGATGTCAAAGTACTACCATTATATCACAAATAAGGACCTTATTATTGAGAGAGTTTGACTAGTTTTACAAGAAATTTCTCTGTTTTTCTTCCATTCTTGACGTTATGAGTGGCAAAATCATATGTACTTATTCACAAGAGGTACATACCCTGACAGACCGTATCTTAAACTGAAGTTGAAATAAAAATAAAGTCATATCAATGAATGTAACAAAACCAACTCTATTATTAACCATTTACAACCAAAAAATAGCCCAGAGTCATAGACTCTGAACTATTCTATGTTGCATTTTTTCTACCGACTCGAGAACCGGCTTACACTAAGCAACAACCCAAGCGAAGCCAGCGTCAATGTTAATGAAGACCCACCGTAACTGACGAGTGGCAATGTAATGCCCGTAACAGGGATGAGCCCTGTCACAACACTGACATTGATCATCACCTGAATTGAAATCATCCCTACGATCCCTAGTGCAAGTAATGAACCGAACAAATCCGGAGCATACAAACTTGTCCGAATCCCCCTCCATAAGAGAATGAAAAATAAGCCAAGGAGAAGTAATCCTCCCAAAAACCCTAATTCCTCAGCAAGCACGGCAAAAATGAAATCGGTCTGAGGTTCTGGTAAATAGAAAAATTTCTGCATACTATTCCCAAGACCGAGTCCAAGCAATCCACCAGGTCCAATGGCATACAAGGATTGAATGATTTGAAAACCACTACCTAGCGGATCTTCCCAGGGATGCAGGAAGGCTGTGATTCGTTTGATGCGATACGGAGCAGAGGCGATCAACGCGACCATGCCCGCCATTCCTACAGCTGCAATCCACATAAAATGACTGATACGCGCCCCTGCCGTAAACATCATCACAAGGCACGTCCCAACCATCACGACACCCGTCCCTAAGTCTGGTTGAAGCATGATCAACGCAAACGGGAAGAGTATGAGAGCAAGCCCCGGAAGGAATCCTTCTTGGAACGAGTTCATCTTTTTCTGACGCATGGACAAAAACCGTGCCAGAAACAAAATCAGCCCGAGTTTCATGAATTCGGAAGGCTGAATGCTGAACATTCCAATTCCGATCCAACTCCTTGCTCCTCCGCGCACCATACCGACTCCAGGGATGAGCACAGCAGCTAAACAGACGAGGCAGATGATCATAATGACCTTAGCATGTCCATGCCATACATAATACGGAATGCGTGATAGCATAAACATCGCAACCAAGCCAATAGAAGCAAAAAGCAGTTGCCGCTTCGCAAAGTAGAAAGGGTCATCAAATTTGTATTCTGACCAGATGCTCGAAGAACTGTACACCATGATCATCCCAATTGTCAGAATTCCAAGTATCGATACAGTCAACCATAAGTCCGGCTTTTTCAGCTTTTCTTCCATAAAAAAGCCCTACCTCCCATCTCAATGGAAACCAGGGCGTTAAGCTTGTCGCATAAGCCCTTACTTCAGCTTATGCACAGCTTCTGTAAACATGTTGCCTCTTTCTTCAAACGTACGATATTGGTCCCAACTCGCACATGCAGGTGATAATAAAATGACGTCTTCAGTGGTAGATAAATCATAAGCTGCATCAACAGCTTCTTGCATTGTTTCTACCTTCACGATGGATGTAATACCAGCTTCTTCAGCTGTGGTTGCCAGCTTATCTGCCGTTTCTCCGAACAGAACCATGCCTTTGACGCCACTTAAATACTCTTTCAAACCATCAAAGTCATTGCCGCGATCAAGACCACCCGCGAGCAGAATAACCGGTTTCTCAAAAGAACGTAAGGCATAGGACGTTGCCAAAATATTCGTCGCTTTTGAATCATTATAAAACCGTCGACCATTTGTTTCCGTCACAAACTCTAATCGATGCTGTACACCTGTAAATGTCGTTAATACGTGTTCAATCGCTTTGTTGGAAACACCAACTTGTTTAACAGCTGCTACAGCGGCCAGGATGTTTTGTAAATTTTGTGGCCCCACTAGAACAATATCTTCCCTTTTCATAATCGCTTCGTCCTGAAAGTAGATCGACTGTTCATCGGCCCAAGCGCCGCTACCTTGATGTTCCAATGAAAAAGCAATGCGCCTAGCCTTAGCAGACTGTACGTAGCTCATGACTCGCTCATCATCAGCATTGTACACAAGCGCATCCTCTTCTGTTTGATTCGCAATCAATTTCGCTTTCGCATCATGGTAGTTTTTTAACGTATGGTGATAGTCAAGGTGCGCCTCATATAGATTGAGCCAAACGGCTACATCAGGACGAAACGCTTCGGTCCCTAGCAGCTGAAAGGATGATAGTTCTACAACCATCGTTTCCTCAAGCGAAGTGTAACGGGCCACTTCACATGATACCTTTCCGATATTTCCTGCGACAGATACTGGCTTTTGATCAGCTTGGATCATATCATAAATCAGCGTCGTCGTTGTTGTTTTACCGTTTGATCCTGTCACGCCGATCAGTGGACCCTCATGGAGATAGCTCGCCAGTTCCACTTCTGTAACAACGGGAATTCCACGGTCTACCGCTTCATCAACTAGTCGGTTTTCATAAGGGATGCCCGGATTCTTCACCATCAGATCGATACCGTCAAGCGCAGTTAGTGGGTGTCCTCCCAGAATGACCTCTGCTCCCTTGCTTTTCAACCCAACTACCGATTCACTTGTCTCTTCCGCTTTAAAATCATTGACACGCACCTTCACGTCACTATCGATCAGCAAGTGAGCCGCTGCGGTCCCACTCTTCGCAAGACCGAGGACGAGAACATGTTCGTATGGAAAGTTCGATAACGTCTTCATCCAAACATCACCTCAATATATACACCAATCGTTGCAAATACAAGTCCGACTGCCCAGAACGTCGTCACGACCCGCCATTCTGACCAACCCTTCAGCTCGTAGTGGTGGTGAAGTGGACTCATACGGAACACTCGTTTTCCTGTCGTTTTGAAAGAAATGACCTGAATAATGACCGAAAGGGTCTCTAGTACAAAGACACCACCGATAATGACAAGCAGCAATTCCATTTTCATTAGAATAGCGATGATTGCGATTGCTCCACCTAGTGCGAGTGAGCCTGTATCCCCCATAAATACTTTCGCAGGATGGGCGTTAAATACAAGAAACCCTAGTAACGCTCCAACGATGGCCAAAGCAAAAATCGTGACTTCGACATTAGGGTCGACGGTCCAGGCTAGAATCCCGAACGCCCCAAAAGCGACGGCTGCTGTACCAGCGAGCAAACCATCCAATCCATCCGTTAAATTCACAGCATTGGATCCTCCAACGAGCATGAATAAAATGAGTAACCCATAGGCCCAACCAAGTTCTAGTTCAAATCCGGTTCCTGGAACACCGATTGTCGTCGGAAATCCATTCTGTCTCAAGATGAAATAAACGACAACCGCTATGACGATTTGACCGAGCATTTTTTGTTTTGAGGTCAAGCCTAAGTTCCGCTTCTGCGCTACTTTAATATAATCATCTAAAAACCCGAGAAGCCCATATCCAATGAGTACAAACAATACGAGAAATAATTGGATGGTAGGGGTGCCTGGTTGGAACCAAAAGGATGCGATCAATGTTGTCACAATGACCGAGACAATGATCATGACGCCTCCCATTGTAGGGGTTCCTGATTTCTTCTTATGCGATTCTGGTCCTTCATCTCGAATAGCCTGCCCGAACTTCAACCTCCGTAAATATGGAATGATGATCGGCGATATCACGACTGTGAGAGCGAATGATAATGCCATTGTAATTAGTACTATGTAGTCGTTCATAAGTAGTTCCTCCTTTTATCTCATCGTCATCGCCTATTAATCAGTTGACAAGTTCATCCAGCAGTTCTTCTAACTTCATTCCTCTAGAGGCTTTAATTAACACAACTGTCTCTTCCGTCAAAATTGATTGAATCTGATGACTTAACGATTCCTTTTCTGTAAAGTGCTTCGTTTCAATACCTAACGCTTTCGCTTTGACAGCATCACTGATGGCTCTTGAATGCTCGCCTATTGTATAGATTACATCGATGTCTTCATTGATCGCTTCTGCTACACTTGCATGCAACTGCTCCGAATGCTCTCCGAGCTCAAACATATCCCCTAATACTAACACCTTTTTAGACTTAGATGTCAAATGACGGATAATTTCAATAACGGCCTTCATGGAGGTTGGAGAAGCGTTGTAGGCATCGTTAATAATGAGAGCCCCTTCCTTCCCGGTATGCTTTTCAAAACGCATACCAGAAACCTCAATCTCCAAGAACCCTTGTTGAATTTGTTCTTTAGTAAGTCCTAGCTTCTGTGCAAGCGCAATAACATAAGAAGCGTTTTTCACATTGTGACGACCAGCCATCGGCAGCTTATACAATTCGCCGTTTACTTTGAATACCGTTTCTTCATCGGTCAACTGTTGAACGACGGCTACATAGGCACACGATTCACCAAAGCCGCACGAAATAGAATATTCTTTTTCTTTAGCTTTTTGGAGCAATGGTTCATCTCCGTCGATGATACAAGAACCATCAAGCCCTTCGGTGATTTCTAGCTTAGCCGCCGCAATGGCCTCACGGGAACCTAGGTTCTCAATGTGAGATTCACCTATATTCGTAATGATGGCATAACCCGGCTCAGCTAAACGCGATAAGACAGAAATCTCCCCAGCATGATCCATCCCCATCTCTAATACGAGGGCCTCCGTCTTCGTATCCATAGATAGTACGGTAAGGGGAAGACCGATATGGTTATTGAAGTTCCCTTGTGTCTTGTGAGTCCTGTACTTCTTATTCAAGACGGCTGCTACCATATCTTTCGTGGTCGTCTTTCCGTTTGAGCCGGTCACACCGACGACAATCGGATTTATTTTACGTAGATAAAAGTGGGCGAGATCTTGGAGAGCCTTCGTCGTATCTTCGACGAAAAAAACTGGGAAATCAGTTGGCACGAGACTAGGCAATTCTTTGTCTTTCTGCCATAAAGCAGCCGTTGCCCCTTGTCTAATCGCCTCTCCAATAAACGCATGCGCATCAAAGGATTGCCCGATAATCGGAATAAATAAACTCTGCTTCGCTTTTTTGCGTGTATCCGTCATAATCGACCGCAGCGTGATTTTGTCCTCAGCCGCTCCTTTATAATTTGGAAAAATAGTCGTAAGCTCAAAAACGTCTAACTTCATTATGAATTCTCCTTAACACTCTTTAATATCTCTCTCGCTACTTCACGATCATCGAAATGCGTACGCACTCCATTGATTTCTTGATAGGTCTCATGCCCTTTGCCAGCAATCAATACCATATCCCCTTTTTCCGCTTCCATAATCGCATGCTTAATGGCCTTCTTTCGGTCAGGTATCCACTCATACCCTGCTTCTATATGAGCCGACATATCAAGAAAAATCTGTTCAGGATCTTCCGTTCGTGGGTTATCCATCGTAAATATGATATGGTCCGCCCACTGCATCGCAACATCTGCCATCATCGGCCGTTTCTTTCTGTCTCGATCGCCTCCACAACCGAAAACGACGCGAACCTTACCCTGACAAAACTGCTTGATTGTCTTCAATACATTCTTAAGAGAGTCCGGCGTGTGAGCGTAGTCCACTACAACGCCGAAGTCCTGCCCCTGTTTTACGGGCTCAAACCGCCCACGGACCCCACTCGTCTGCTCAAAGCAATCCCGTATTATAGATAGAGGGATGTCGTACAGCACCGCGACACTAGCAGCTGCCAGCATGTTATAAATGCTGAATCGTCCCATTAAGGGACTATGTACCTCTATCTTTCCTACGGGGGTTTCGAGCTGAAACGAAGTTCCCGTTTCTAGGCAAATGATTTGATGGGCCATAACATCCGCCTGTTGTTCGATACCGTACGTCAATAACGTTTGCGATGTTGATTGAATCAACTTCTTTGAATAAGGACAATCTCGATTGACCACTGCATATTTGCTCCGCTCTCTATTATACCCATTGCCTAATTGTGAGAACAATAGTGATTTCGCTCGAAAATAATCGTCGAAATTGTCATGATAATCTAAATGGTCGCGCGTTAGGTTTGTAAACACCGCTACATCGAAATCACAGCCATAAACACGCCCTTGATCCAAAGCGTGCGAAGATACTTCCATGATCGCTGTATCTACTTGTTTCCCTATCATTTGCGAAAAATAACCTTGAAGATGTAACGCGTCAGGAGTCGTATGTCGAATCGGTATCGTTTCGTCTGCGATTTTCACTTGAATGGTTCCGATGATACCTGTTTTACTCTTGTTAAGTCGAAACAATTCATCTACTAAATAGGAAACAGAAGTCTTGCCGTTTGTACCTGTGATGCCAATCAGCTGTAATTTATTTGTCGGAAAACGATAAAAGGCTGAGGCAATCATTGCCAAAGCCCTTGACGTATCGTTCACCAAAATTACAGGAACTTTCGTTTGGATCATCTCTTCTGCAACGATTGCGACTGCGCCTCTAGCTACCGCCTGGGACGCGAATCGATGACCATCCGCTTTGATTCCTCTGATGCATATAAAAAGGTCGCCTGGAGAGGTCACCCTCGAGTCCATTGAAATCCCCTCGACCTTTAACGAACGAATCGATGAAGTCGTGCGATAAAACCGGATATGTTCAAGTAACGCTTCTATATTCATAAACGTTCACCCTTCTCACATACAGACTTATTATAGCAAAGGATGAAAGGCTCTGTATGCATGAATATTTATTTTTATTCTCCTAAATACACACGTACGGTGGATCCTGTCGGTACTTTCACTCCAGCTTCAGGAGCTTGTGTGACGACCTTATCCCCCTCTCCGGAAACTTCGACCTCTAGAGGAGAGAGCATTTGTTCTAGTTCTTTCTTCTCCATTCCGGTTACGTTCGGCACCTCAACAAGCGGCTCATCCGGCCAAGCGTACTCTTTTTCAAGCGCATCTTCTCTTGGCTCGACGCCTAAAACTCTCAAACTATCTTCCATAATATTACCGACAATCGGAGCAGCCACGACACCACCGAACTGGACGGTATTCTTAGGGTTGTCGATTGCTAAGTAGACGACTAGTTCAGGGTCATCAGCTGGGGCGAAACCGATAAAGGATACAACATGGTTATTCTCCATATATCGTCCATCAGGTCCGACCTTCTGCGCTGTACCCGTTTTCCCACCAACACGATAACCCTCTACATATGCGCCTCGCCCGGTACCTTTCGCAACAACGCTTTCTAGTGCATTCCTTATCTTAGCTGACGTTTCTTCAGAGATGACCTGTTCTTTGACTTGCGGTTCGTTTTCTTTTATCACTTCACCCGTTCGGGGATCAAGCCACGCTTCTTGAATATAAGGTTCATAGTAATATCCTCCATTCACCGCAGCTGCCACAGCCATGACTTGTTGGATCGGCGTAACGGACACACCTTGTCCAAAGGCCGTCGTCGCTTGTTCTACCGGACCGACGTTTTCAGGTTTAAAGAGAATGCCTCGGCCTTCTCCTTGAAGATCGATTCCCGTTTTCTGTCCAAAGCCAAAGCGCTTGATGTATTCGAACAACTTATCTGTTCCCAAACGCTGTCCAAGTGTAACGAACCCAGGGTTACAAGAGTTTTGTACGACTTCTAAGAACGTCTGGTCTCCATGGCCGCCTCGCTTCCAACAGTGTAGCGTTGAGCCGTCAACTTTAATGGCACCTGAATCATGGAAATGTTCTTCTTCTAGGTCGACTAAATCCTCTTCGAGTGCTGCGGCAAGGGTAATGATTTTAAAGGTAGACCCTGGCTCGTACGTACTCCAAACAGGTAGATTGCGGTTATACACTTTCGCATCGACTTCTTGATAGTTCGCCGGATCAAAATTCGGACGAGATGCCATCGCGACAACTTTTCCAGTATCAGGGTCCACCGCCAGCGCCACCGCCCCGTCAGGATTGTATTTCGCTTCCGCGATATCAAGTTCTCGTTCGATGATCGACTGAACTTGGTAATCGACCGTAAGCTTCAAGTCTTTTCCGTCCACTGGAGGTTCGTAAACGTCCGCAATGTCCGGCATTCGTTTTCCTTTGGCATCTGAGAAGAAAGATAGCGCTCCTTTCTCTCCTTTCAACTCTTCATCATAAAAGGCTTCAAGACCGAGTAAACCTTGGTTATCGATGCCACTGAAACCAAGCACGTGAGATAAAAAAGATCCGTGGGGATAATAACGCTTCGAATCTTCTGCAATATAAACCCCAGGCATCGCTAACGACTGGATCGCTTCAGCCTGAGCTTCTGTTATTTTGCGGCCCTCTGGGTTGATCTTTTCAATCGACGTCACCTTGGTCACATGCTGGTACGCCTTTTCCACCGACATGTTTAAAATTTTCGCTAACTGTTGAGCCGTCGCTTCAGGTTCTTTTACTTGGCGAGGAACAACCATAACCGTTGGGGCTGACTGGTTCCCGACGAGTACTTCTCCGTTTGTATCAAGAATCTTTCCGCGTTCAGGTTCAAAGGTGATGTCGCGACTCCAAGATTCTTCTGCTTTCTCAATTAAGAAATCACTTAAAACAAACTGTACATACCCTAACCTCCCGGCAATGATCAAGAATATAATCATTCCCACTAAAAAAACAGTGACTAATCGTTTCTTCACAATTACCTGTGATACTCGTCTCATCCTCATAACTCCTTTAAAAAGTCGATAGAGTCAGCTTGTATCACTATATGCAATCGAGAAACGATTAGAACACTGCTTCGATGTTACTCTGAGGCGGGCGGAGATAGCTCCACCACTAAATAGCCTTCTTCTTTAATAGGTGATCCTGGACTGATGCTTTGCTTGTTGACAAATCCATTACCCATGGCTTCGATTTGCAAATTGAAATGCTCCACTAAACGATGTACATCCCGAAGTGAATAACCAGTCAAATCAGGCATGGTTGGCTGATCTGTCACAATCATGATTTTTTGGTTTCCAAGAACTTCAGATTTTGCTGCTGGTAGTGTTGCCACCACTTCATTACCCGTCCCAATCACTTCCACATTCTCAAACGTTTCACTCAGCCTCGTCTTCGCTTGATCTACAGACCTATTCGTGACGTCTGGAAGCGAATATTGTGAAACATTCTGACCCGTGTCTTTATCAGGTTGGATGTCTAAGTAATGCAAGCTGTTCTCCATGACGGTTCTCACGATATAAGAGACAGGCTCTGACCCGAGTTCGGTAGGTTCTAACTCTGGTTGTTTCACAGCTACATAGAGTAATAGTTCCGGGTCTTCAGCAGGGGCCATACCCATGAAGGAGAAGACATAGTTTTCTCGACCGTTCATGTAACCTCCATTTTCACTAGGGATCTGAGCGGTACCCGTTTTACCTGCAAGCGAAAAGTCCTGGAGTTTAAACGATTGTCCAGTCCCATTTTCTGACGTGACGACCGTCCCCATCAGCTCACGGACTTTCTCAGCAGTAGAAGACGAAATGGGTTCGCCGATCACTTCTGGTTCACTTTCTTTCAGCACTTCTCCAGAATCACTAGAAGTGATTTTAGACAACATATACGGCTTCATCATTTTTCCATCATTCGCAACGGCTGTAGCCGCTGTCATCAGCTGAATCGGCGTGAAAATCGATCCTTGCCCGAAGCCAGTCGTAATGTACTCGATCGGCCTGTTGTACACTAAACGACTGTCTAGTTCTCCTGGCAAATCGATACCGGACTTTTGATCCAAATGGAATTTCGTCAAATATTCTTTGAATTTTGTCGGACCGATAACTTCATACACAAGCTTTGAAGCAGCGACGTTCGATGATCGTTGAAATCCTTCATTATAGGTAATCATGTCCCAACCTTCGCCGTTGTTGTGGTCACCAATCACTTTGGAATTCTCCGTAACACGATAGGTACCCGATTTGTAAAGGTCTGTACCTTGGTAGACACCTTCTTCAATAGCTGCTGCCCATGTAAAAATTTTCATCGGGGACCCGACCTCAAACGGATAAGAAATGATGTCGTTGTACCAGTTCTCGACATCTCCAATCGCATTCGGATTGTAGCTTGGCCGGTTACTCATAGCCAGGACTTCACCTGTATCAGGGTCCATAACCGCTGCCATGATTTTTTCCGGGCTATACTGATCGTCCACTTGGCTCATGGCGTCCTCTAGGAACGTCTGTATCTTCTGATCCAGGGTCAAGTGCACATCTTCGCCGTTATCAGGATCAGTCATGACTTCATTCGGGTCCAATAGTTTCGTCCCATACTTATCCCGTTCATAAGTGATTCGGCCTTTCTCTTCCTTAAGATACTCTTCCATTTGCTTCTCAATCCCGGTCACACCTTGAATGTTGCCCTCTTTGCTCCTGGCAAAACCGATCACATGAGAAGCGAACATGCCATTAGGATAATACCGTTTTGACTCTTCAATGAACTGGATACCCGGAAGCTCAAGCTCATTGATTTCATCGACCTTTGATTGAGAGATGTTTTTACCTGACGCACCGAATTCCACTTGGAAACGATTGTTGTCAGGGTCTTCATCTTTGTGCGTGGCTAACCCGTCCTTGATCGTCTCAGCAATAACACTTGCCTCCATATCTAACAAAGGAGCCAACGTGGACGCGGTTTCTTCTGGTTCCGTCACATGTCTAGGCTCCTCCGGGTTGGCTGTGTACTCAGGATCAACGATGGCATACATCCGATATGTGGGGCGATCATAAGCAAGGACCATCCCATTCTTGTCATAAATCTTACCTCTTGTGGCGTCGATTTCATAGGAGCTGGTCCGGATATCTTCCGCCCACTCATTCAGGTCGACCCCTTCGACTTCTGCCGTCGTTTCTATGTAGAGGAAACGTCCGGCCACGACCAGAAACATGATGGCAAACAATAACATCAGTAAGGCTGCACCACGATGTGTATTGACACTTTTCATATCTGCATCACCGACTCACAATTAATTTCCGACCGTACCGGCTTGTTTTACTTGAGCATTCTGGATATTGAGCCCGTTCTGTTTCGCTATTTGTAGGATACGATCCGGATTACTCAATTCCTTCACTTGATAGGCCAAGTTTTCGTTGACAGACTCTTGCTTAGAAATGTCTTGTTCGAGGCTTCGAATATCGCGATTCAAGGTGTCTGTTGAAGATGAAAACTGGACAAAAAATAGAGAAGCTGCTAGTACAGCGGTCGTACCAACGGTGTATAGAAACTTCTCTCCCGTACTGATCCACTGCTTCTTTTTATGGACTTTTACCTTTACCTGCTTCTGCCTTTTCGGCTGATGGAGAGGTTGTTGTTCCCTTCTCGCATGTTCCACACTCATGTTTGCTTCCACCCTTCTTCAAATTGAAAATCGTCATTCCAAGGTTTTATTTTCTCTACAACTCTCAATTTCGCCGAACGTGAACGGCGGTTTTCTTCTAATTCAAAATCCTCGGCTACAATAGGTTTTCGTGTAACCAATTTAAAAGGTGGCTGTTTCTCTTCCGGAATCATCGGAATATTTTTAGGAAGTGGCGGATTAGAACTCCATTTCTTAAAGGCTTGCTTACACAAACGATCCTCTAACGAATGGAAAGTAATGACCGCAATCCTCCCTTCGACGGAAACGACTCTGGCAGCTTGGTGCAAACTATCCTGAAAAGCACCCAATTCATCATTGACCGCAATCCGAATCGCCTGGAAAATACGTTTCGCTGGATGTCCGCCTTTCCTTCTAGCGGGGGCTGGAATTCCCTCTTTTATCAAATCGACAAGCTCCCCAGTCGTTTCAATTGGCTTTTCCTGACGAGCCGCTTCAATCTTTCTGGCAATCTGCTTCGAGAACTTCTCCTCACCATACTTGAAAAATGCTCTTACCAACTGCTCATAGGACCACTCATTGACCACTTCTTTGGCACTCAATTCTTGGTCTTGATTCATACGCATGTCAAGTGGTGCATCTTGATGATAGCTGAACCCTCGTTCTTCAACATCCAATTGAGGACTTGAAACGCCGAGGTCATACACGATCCCATCAATGTGATCGACACCCAACTCTTCTAATTTCTCTTCCAACTGGCGGAAATTCGCACGAACAAACGTAATCCGATCTGCATAAGGCTTCAACCGTTCTTTGGCTGCTTCCAAAGCGATTTCATCTTGGTCAAATGCGTACAAGTGCCCCTCTTTATCTAATTGCTGGGCAATAACTTCCGAATGGCCACCTCCACCGAGTGTGCAATCCACGTATACCCCCGTTGGCATAATATGTAATTGCTCGATGGTTTCTTCTTTCAATACACTGTAATGTTCAAACATAATCTCACTCGTTTCTAATCAATCAAATATCAAAATCTAACATATTTTCTGCAATCTCTGAGAAGGACTCTTCAGACGCCTCAAAGTAGCTTTCCCACTGATCATGACTCCAAAACTCAATACGGTTGGAAACACCAATGACGACACATTCTTTTTCAAGCGTAGCGTAAGACCTTAGTGGTGGTGGGATATTGATTCTTCCTTGCTTGTCCAACTCGCACTCTACAGCACCCGAAAAGAAAAACCGAGTGAATGCGCGAGCATCTTTCTTTGTCAAGGGGAGTTTCTTCAGCTTTTCTTCAAGTAGCTTCCACTCGTTCATAGGGTAAGCAAATAAACACTGATCTAAACCTCTTGTGAGCACGAAACTGTCACCGAGGTCTTGACGGAACTTCGAGGGTACAATGATGCGCCCTTTTGTATCAATGTTATGTTGAAATTCACCCATGAACATAGAGTTCCCCCACCTTCTACATCCACCTTACCACATCCCCCCACTTTTCTCCACTTACTTTTAGTTAATTCTTTGTACAATCATAAATTCCTGCCAGAAAAATCAGAATATTACGTTTCATGTCTATTCGTTTTTGTTCTACAAACCGAGCGCTGATGGTGTCTCAATTCTACACGCGGTTGTCTGAATTATTGGTTCATGTGCCCGATTTTTAATCCTTGTTGTCCGAATCCACCTCAACACGATGGAAAGCAAAAAAAGAACTCCCCTATTAAGGGAAGTTCCTAAGTTAAGTCTTACATATAGACCATATAGTGCGGGCGATCAAATGATAACATGTGGTCGTTGATCCGCTCGAATAAATCCGGACCATAATGATTCACCCAAGGAATCAGATTCCAAACACGCTCCTGTAATCCCCCATTGGGATGGAGAAGCCATTGAAGTTCATCAAATTGATCGATCTCCTGCTGGAATTTTTGTTCTAAGGATTGTTGGAACCTCTTTTCCAAGTAATCGATATGCTGCTTGATATAAGCGAAGTTTTTTTCAGCGACAGACTCTAAATCCGGTCCCAAGTCAGCGGCTTTTTCTCTCAATGGCTTATGAATCCTATCCATTTCCTCTTTCACTTGTTCACTCAGCCGGTCAATCGGAGGGGTGGATTGAGAGGCGATCCAGTTCATTTTCTCTTCTGACACGCCGTGCTCGACGGCATGTTTTCCCTCGATGTTGAACCGCTCCAACGTTTGGTTTGATTTTCTGTCGAGTAACGTGAAAGATAAACGCGCAATGACAGGAGGCATTTGGAGGCCCAGGGCTTGGAATCCTGGTTTCAGTGCTGACCAGTAATTGATTTCCCCAGGTCCCCCGATAAACGCTAGAACAGGGAATAAACACTCTTGCATAAGGGGTCTTGTGACAACATTGTTGCTCAAACATCGAGGATGATGTTCAGCTGCATGCAACAATTCTTGTTCAGAGACAAACACCTCATTGTTTTTACCTTTGAAGCGCCCCTCCTCGTCACGCATGAGCAGCACCCTGTCCCCTTCATGATGGTAAAACAAATGAGCGTCCTCTAATTCACTGTCGAGTAACGTTTCATACCCTGCTTGTTTATTCTTTTGCAAGGAAGCGTAGACGCCTTGGGCAATCTGCTCATTGTGCTTAATCATAGACGTGAAGTATGAGCTCTCAAGCTTCCTTAATTCAGGACTATGAGCATCCACGATGAGCAAACCGGATTGCGGCAGTAACCAGTACATGAGACGCGCAAAGAAATCACTATAGCTTACAGATTTCTCAAGCTCGACCAAGCACTGTTTATATAAATCACTCGTAAATTCAGTTTCGTCAACAGCAGAGAACACCTTTTTCATCCACTCTTCGGCTTGGTGCTGGTCGATTTCCAATTCTGAAACAGACACTTTCGATTCCGGACGTTGATTGATGCTTAGCTTCTTCATACGATTCGATTCCTTCATGAATACATGATTGATTTCATCGAAGTCATGATCTTCACCAGCGATCCAGAAGACAGGAATGACAGGTGTGCCTAATTCTTTTTCTTGCTTCTTGGCTAGTTGCAAGACGGAAATGGCTTTATGGACCGTATAGAGGGGACCTCCCAGTAATCCAGCTTGTTGTCCGGCAATTACAACTGTACTCTTCTGATCTCGAAGCTTCTCAATATTTTCAAATGTGGATGACGGCGCATCCCAATTCGTATTCATTTCAGTGAGGACATCAGCCAATGCCTCGCGTTGATACGTTTGATTTTGCAAATAAGTCAGACGCTCGTGATAGATGCCCTCCTCATGAGGATTATATTCAAATTGCTCAGCGACACGTTCGAACGCCTGCTGATAATCACTGAAAAAACGTTGTTTTGGCTCGATATGAATAGATTCCATACGCATGAATGAACTTCTCCTTTGTAGGGGTCATGATTTCTATATAAGTCGCTCACAGCTATACTTGAGCTATCCTCACTTATGTACCCTCTTGTATTGTACAAAAAAGAGGCAGGGAGTTCATCTAATCTGTTTTGTCAGGCTACAATTCGAGCAATGAGACCATACAAAGCAAGGCTTATGTATAAAAATGTAAACAGGATAAAACTGACACGCCAAAACCCTTTGAACGCCCGCCTCAATTGAAGCTCATCATGTAATTTATATTGCATAACCATCGACAGTCCTAAAAGAATCAGTAAACTGATTACAATGTAAGAAAGAAAACTTCGGTTGAACAACACAAGTAAGAGAACATGAACAGACAGAATGAACACAGGTGCAGAAAAGTTCGCAGTTTGATGGACAGCTTTTCGTTTGTAGCGATTCCACTTTCTTGAGAACAGATAAAAAATGATCAAGAATGGAATCGGCATCGTCAATATCGCAGCTAAGGGGAATATGATCCAGTCGCCCATTACGCTCCTCCCCTTTCCTCTAGCGCGTGAATGGCATCGAGGACAAACTGATGATAAGGGACATCCGCAGAGCTCTTGTTCACGATGTAACCGCAAATCGCATCAATTTCCGTTTCACGCCCTGCTTTGACATCTTTTAACATAGACGACTCGTTATCCTTCGTGTTCTTCGCTACACTTTGCACCCTATTCCATTCGTCTTGATAAGACATATCCAGTACTCTGCACGCTTCCTCACATAACGTAGAGGCTAGTTTGTTGATATATGTATTTTGTACGATTTCTCCGTTTTTCACACCAAAAAGGGCCGTCAACGGATTGATGACGGTGTTTACAAGTAATTTCCCTGTCATCATAGATTCATAGTCCTCACGATAGATGAACGGGAAGTCCTCTGAATGCAAAGAAGCCGCCATGTGATGGCCATTGTCCTCTGACCGAAAACAAGCCAGTTGTATATTACCTTGACCTAAATGTTCTATGGAAGAATCGCTTCTTTTCAAAGCACCATGCTCGACCACGCCAAGCCAACACTCGTGTGATTCCGGAAGTTGCTCGAGGTGACCCATCCCATTTTGTAAAAACAGTAAAGGGGTCTCAGGCGGAAAATCCGCGTGTAAAAGGCTAGACACTTGGTGTTGTTTTACTGCAATGATCAATACATCATGCTCTTCCAATCCCTCGCTGGTCAACCTTGTATCTACTGCAGTAGGGTGCGGAAGGGTTGAGCAATGGATACCTTCTTTATCAATCTCCTGCTTCTGTTTTTCTCTTCTCACATACAAGTTCACAACATGATTCCTACCTAAATAGGCAGCGGTCAATAACCCGATCGAACCGCCACCGATGATTCCAATATTCATACAACCCCTCATTTCGTACAACGGCTTTTTTCCTATTGTAGCAAAATCCCCTGTTAAATGGCAGTCCAATTCGCTTGTTCCATGAATTGTTCATTTCATTCTGAAAATTTTTATATTATAATGAATGAAGATACAGATATTAGAAAGGGGAATCTTTCATGATGACAAAAACAAAAGTACAGCCTCTATTAGTCAATTATAAAACCCTTGAAGAATTTAAACGTTTCAAAGAATATGGAAACCAAGAACTTGCCATGTTGGAAGACTTGGAAAGCAATATTGTAGAAAACGATAGCGAATCGCCTTTTTTCGGGGTGTATTATGGAAGCGCTTTAGTAGCCCGTATGAGCTTATATCGCGTGAAGGCTAAATACGATAACTACTTCACACCTGCTCAAGACTACTTGGAGTTATGGAAGTTAGAAGTATTACCTGATTACCGCGGACAAGGTTACGGGAAGGCGCTCGTCGACTTCGCGAAAAGCTATGAATTACCAATCAAAACGAACCCACGAATCAAATCCCACGATTTTTGGGCAAAGATGGGCTTCCAAAAAGCAAATTACGATGTTGAGCGTGACTTAGGTGAGAACCCATTGATCTGGATGCCAACAGGCGTTGAGGAAAGAGATGTCAGTCATTGATCATGAACCGCAAACAAAGGCCCCTACACGTCATGTAGCGGCCTTTTTTTATTGCGTATCCACTTCAACTAAGGCTCTTCTGCCTCTCTTTTACCCAATGCACAAGCCGATCCATTTCTGTCCAGGCCGCTTCCATTTCCTTTAATTGATTTCTCAGTTCACGATTATCCTCGTTCAGCTTTTTTAATTGATATTCAAGCTTCTGTCTACCTTGATCTTCATATTGTTTCACTTTCATCTCTTTAAGTAATGAAATGGCGGCGTCAAGTGACATCGGGGGGTCTTCTGGGGTCGCTGTCGTAGCAAAGAAAGTTCGCTTTTGTTTACGATTTTGTTTCGCTTCCTGAATCTCCTCCTGATATTGTTTCCTTACCGTCGCATTCCATCTGAATCCGCACGCCGCCGGTGTCCGCTTCAACTGATTGGCGACTTCCTGGAAGGCCTCAAGCTGTGTCTTCCCTTCTTTAATATAGGAAATGACCGTTGTAGCCAAGAGAAGGTCTTCTTCATCCTTCCAGGCATCTTGTCTAGGGGCATCCATACCATCCCTCCTCTATCGTTTGCTTATAGTTATGCAATGAGAAGGGTTGATAGAATCGTATTCCTTAGTTTTTTCTCGAAGACATGAACTTTTGCACCGCTAGCTTATGCTCTTCGGATTCCCAAAGCACAGCACATTCTTTAACTTCCTCATCCATCCGGTCACTCAGCCCTTTAATAGATAAAGAAGACAAGTACTGACTCTTGAATTGGCGCATTTGCGTCTCTGTCTTATTTAGGAAAGATTCAATGAATCGACCGGATTGCAATTGTTCAAGTGTTCCCATTTTATGTAACCATCCGATCCGGAGAGTCTCGGCTGCCTCATACATCTCTGCATCCATTAACCAATGAGCTGCCTGAGCGGCTGCGATTCGTTCATATAAAAGCACACCTCCACCCCAGCCAGGCCTTATTCCTAAATCGCCTTGAACAAAGCCGAAAGAAGCATCAGAAACACCATATCTAAAGTCACAAGCTGTTGCGATTTCACATCCGCCCCCGCGTGCTTGCCCATTTAATAGAGCGATCGTCGGCACAGGCAACGTTGCAATCTTATATAACACTTCTTTCATTGGAACAAGTAACTCATACGCTTCCCTCGCTGCCATTTCTCCGTGGAAATCCTTCAAATCTCCACCTGCACAAAAAGCTCGGTCACCAGCCCCTGTGATCAAGACTAGCTTTAATGTTTCTAGAGTCCTTACCGATTCAAGCACTTCACGAAGCTCTTGTACCATCTGTTTATTAATGGCATTCATTTTTTCAGGTCGATTCAAAGTGATTGTTGCGCACCCTTCCTCACTGATATCTAGTAACACGTAACCCATAATTCCCCACCTCCTTTATCATCATACCAAAAAAAGCTGGATTGTTCTCTATATGATGACTATTGTTCCGGAGCGATTGATCATTGTGCCAGAACGCCAAGACATTGTTCCCTAGTCCAAAATCACACAAAAAAAGAACCTGATGCATTAGCATCAGGCTCCTAAACATGGGTTCTACTGCTCAACCACTTGTTTTCCGTTATATTGTCCACAAGATTTGCAAACATGGTGTGGTTTTGAGTACTCACCACAGTTATCACATTTTACCATTCCTGGTACGTGAAGTTTCTTGTGAGTACGACGTTGGTTTTTCACCTTTTTAGATGTTTTACGCTTTGGTACTGCCATGTTGTACACCTCCTTTAAGTCTAGTTAGAAAACCGAAACGGCTCTCTCTTATTCGTTTTCTTCTTCATTTAATAATGATTGCAGTTTAGCCATTCGAGGATCCACTTTCTTTTCCTCTGGTTCCTCAGTAACAACCTGCCAGCCCTTCCCTTCATGGGGAGCTGATTCATGAGCCTCACTATCTTCAGAAAAAACACGAGTTGGAATCTCCAATTGTACATTTTCCTTGATATAAGGTGTTAAGTCAAGCACTTCTCCGTGTACAGGGTGAACTTCCGAGTCATCTTCCTCTGTATGATAAGGAGACAGGTTAAATACCTCGACCGCGTCAATATGAAACGGGTATGTCACGTCTACTAACGTTCTGGCACAAGGTAATACCATTTCACCTTCTATAGAAAAAGTTACGGTAATATCGTTTCCTCGTGTGGTCGCTTGACCTTCGACATGAACAGGTGCAATCCTGCGAATGTCATTGTTCAGTGTTTCTAATTCGCGAATATCTACATCATCTTCAAAAACAAGTGGCTCATCGCCTGCTTGCTTAAGTTTTTGTAGAGGAAATTTCATAGTTCTCACCTCATGGCAACAAGAGTTATTGTAAAAGGATTTCACTCATTTGTCAATATATTTTCTTTACACCCTAAAAAGAAATAGGGAAATGACAGAATCAACATTTACTACTTTGCCTATTGACTCTAGTAAGCTCATCCTTTTTAAATTCTATACCTTATAAACAGGACTATTTTTAAAATAACACAAAAGCTCAGCTTGATGCGAACTTTTATCCTAAACATGATAAAATAATGGAAATGACGATTTTCTTACAAGGAGGAAAAACATGCGTGCATGTGGTGTAATTGTTGAATATAACCCCTTCCATAATGGCCATTTGTATCACTTGGAACAATCGAAACAAGAAGCAGACGCCGAATGCATGATCGCAATCATGAGTGGACAGTTTTTGCAACGCGGTGAGCCAGCAATAATCGATAAGTGGCATCGCACAGAAGCCGCACTAAAAAAAGGCGTGGACCTTGTCCTTGAGCTTCCATACATTTATGCGGTCGAGCATAGTGACCACTTCAGTAAGGGCGCAGTAAGGACATTATCGGAAATGGGCGTAAAATCATTATGCTTCGGTAGTGAACACGGAGAAATTCATGCTTTTGAAAAGGCTTATTGCCACTTAAAACAACACCAAGCTACTTATGACTTAGCCGTGAGAACACACTTAAATGAGGGATATGCCTATCCTGAGGCTTCCCGTAAGGCCTATGAAGAAATCAACCTTCCTAGTGACAGCATCGACTTGACTCAACCGAACAATATTTTGGGCTACAGCTACGTGAAAGAAGTGTTGACTTATGATCCAAACATGACTCCCTTAACCATTAAACGGACGGCCAACAACTATCACGACGAGACGATTTTAGGTCATATCGCCAGTGCTACGAGTATTCGTAAACAGATGAAACAATACGGACTTTCTCAGCCGGCAAGAGAAGCCCTTCCTGACTCAACCGTCGAACAGCTTTTGTCGTACCAAAGAAAGAATGACGATTGGCATGACTGGGAGCATTATTTCCACTTGCTGCATTATAAGATCCTCACGATGAGTTGTGATGAACTGCGCTCCATTCACGGGGTGGATGAAGGCTTGGAGCACCGTTTAAAACGGACCATCAAGCAAGCTACTTCTTTTGAATCGTTCATGAACGCGCTGAAAACAAAGCGCTATACGTGGACTCGTCTGCAACGAACGTTGGTACATATCCTAATCGGCACCAAAAAATCGTTGGCGCAGCAGTTACTACACGATGAGCGTCCCCCCTATGCAAGAGTACTCGGGATGACGGATACAGGACGTCAGTATCTAAAAGAACAGAAAAAAAAGATGAACATTCCTTTGATCACTCAGCCACAGCAACTGGATCACCCTATGCTTGAACTTGAAGAGAGGGCTTCTGTCAGCTATTACAGTATATTGAAAGCAGAAAAGAGAGTAGCGTGCTTGAAGCGAGAATACGGTGCCCCTGTAATGCACTGAAAAATAACATAAAAAAGCGTCTAGAATTTCACCTAGACGCTTTTCCATGTTTTAGCTATTCCTCGGTTCCATCTCTTGTAAATAATCGAGAGCCTCTTGGAACGTATCGACAGGAACAACTTGCATGTCCGTTCCGATATCTTCTGCGGTTCGTTTCGCTACTTCATAATTGGACCCTTCTATTCCCTCTTCATTCGGTGCAAAGAACACATCGACCCCGTCCTCTGAAGCGGCGACTACTTTCTTATCAATGCCACCGATTCGACCGACTTGGCCTTCGTAATTAATTTCGCCAGTCCCTGCAATTTGATAGCCTCTAGTAATATCATTTTCGGTTAGCTGATCGTATATTTCCAGTGAGAACATCAGCCCCGCACTTGGTCCACCGATTTCTCCACTTTTCACTTTCACCTCAGGGTCTACCTTCACGGTTCGGTCCGTGACAAGCGAAATCCCGACTCCGACTTTGTCTGGGTTATCAGGGAATGGAGCAAGCGAGATATCCCGTTTAATCGTTTCGTCACCTCTTTCGATCGTCAATGTGACCGACTCTCCCTCTTCCATATCACTGACATAATCGATGAGATCGCTCGATTCTTGAACATCTTGTCCATCGACTTGTGTGATTTCGTCACCTGATTGAAGCTCTTCTTCCGCAGGCATTCCTTCTAACACATTGACGACGAATACCCCCTCATAATTGATGGTGATATCTTTATCAGCGGCTTCATAAGCGACCACCTTTGCAGCCTCTTGAGAAGATTCCATCATTTGCAGCTGAGCATGGTAATAGTCTTCCTCTGATACACCTTCTGGTCTGATTTGGTCAATCGGATATATTTGGTGGTAGGGTCTTAAACTGGCTAGTAGCCATTGGACAGGTGTAGCTTGCCCTCCCCTTACTGTTACGAGGTGCATATCCCCAGCACTTTGGAAACCGTCTGTAACCTCTACAATCGGATCGAGTTCATCTGCTGAACCAGGCTTATAAATATAATAAGGCATCCGGTATGCGCCTAGCAGGGCTACCAATAATATCGTCATGATTCCTGTAATGATGACACGTCTATTCGTTCTCATACGTCTGACCCCTTCCATCCAGCCAACTTCATCTGAATCTCTTTAATGTGGCTTTCTGCCGCTTCTTCACCGGCTTTTACAATTTCTTCAATATTCTTAAATGCGCGGGCACTGAACTTTGACACATCCGGCCGAATCATAACGTCTGTGTCCGTAGAAATCCCCATCGCCGTGACAAGTTCATCTTGCATAATATCAATGCTTTGCAAAATCACATCATAAATCGTATTGATATTCGGGTCGGAATCGAAGTGGGCGCAATCAACGGCAATGATGATGTCCGCTCCCATTTCCTTCACAACAGATACCGGCACTCGATCCATGACACCTCCGTCTATGTAAAGACGATCATCGATTCTCTCTGGAACGAATATACCAGGAATCGCAATGCTAGCCCGAACGGCTTCGCTCGCTGGTCCAGTAGTGAAGACCTTTTTATATCCAGCATATAAGTCTGTCGCTATGATGGCCATAGGAAGGTCGAATTCTTCTATATTTTTACCAAATGTAAATAAACGGATGTACTCCTTAATTCGACGACCTTGGATAAAACCCATTCGAGGTACAGTAAAATCAAGGTAGTATTTCCGTTTAAAAGTGAAAGCTAATTTATATAAGTCCTCAATCTTCTGACCAGCAGCAAAAAAAGAGCCAACAAGTGCCCCCATACTGCTTCCTGCGATCATGTCTACTGGAATGCCATGCTTATGAAGCACTTTAAGAACACCTAAATGAGTGAACCCTCGTGCTCCTCCAGAGCCAAGAGCTAAACCAACCTTCGGACGCTCCATCTGACATCCCTCCTCCACGTTTATACCATCTTATTTTATGGAATAAACCGACCACTTATGAGCGTACACATGAACTAGGAGACAAGCTTTCTTACTGAAATATATTCTCATTTTACTATGGATGATATTAGAAGTACAGAGAACCGAACGTTAGTGGAGGTGGAGCACATTTCTAAATTGAAAACGCTTGGGCTGACAAGTCTTACCATAGGATTAGCCCTTGCCTTGATCCTTTATCCCCAAGATGCACTTTCTGCTAGTTTACGTGGTTTGGACTTATGGTGGGAGGTGGTCTTTCCTTCACTGCTACCTTTTTTCATTACAGCTGAACTAATGATCGGTTTTGGAGTAGTACATGGCTTAGGGGCTTTGAGTGAACGATTTATGCGTCCTTTGTTCAATGTTCCAGGATGTGGAGGGTTTGTTTGGGTCATGGGAATGGCCAGTGGATATCCTGCTGGCGCTAAATGGACAGCCGACTTAAGAAAAAATGGACAAGTGACTCGAACGGAAGCCGAAAGACTCGTCGCTTTTACGAATGCTTCGAGTCCGCTCTTTATATTCGGTGCGGTTGCTGTTGGCTTTTTTCATAATGCAGCTCTAGGTTTAATAATTGCTATTGCCCATTACGGAGGCAATTTTTTAGTCGGTATTGCCATGAGGTTTTATAAAAGAAACGAAAAAAGCGATGATACCAGATCTGCACCAGCTACATGGAGAACCGCCTTCCTTACTATGCATTCATCCCGCCTAGAGGACGGGCGTTCCATCGGTAAACTAATGGGGGATGCTGTTACCCGTTCTGTTGATACGCTCCTTATGGTGGGAGGGTTTATTATGCTTTTCAGCGTCCTTACAGAGCTTTTGAAACAAACAGGCGTCATCCACTTAATCTCTCACCTTCTTACGGCTATGCAAGTCCCTGTTAGCTTTCACGCCCCTATGGTGGCAGGCTTGCTTGAGATGACCACTGGCATTGGGGCGATTACGCAAACGTCTGAAACTTTACTCGCTCAATTGATGCTAGTCGCCTTTTTATTAGGCTTTCACGGATTCTCGATTCAAGCACAAATCGCAAGCATTCTGGCCAATACTGACATACGGTTCAAGCCCTATGCCATTGCCCGAATTGCTCACGGAACCATTGCAACCTTCTTAACATTCTTCCTTTATCATTTTTACGAACGATGGACAATAGAATCATCGACACCTATTTGGAATCCCGAAGAGAACTTCACGTTAATGATTTTGGAGTTCTTTCAACACAACGGACCACCTTTGACATTACTGATGGTCGCAATCATGATTTTCGTCAAGTGGAACCGCCGACATTCACCCGATCAAAAAACGAATCACTACGAAAGGATCTCGTAGTGATTCGTTTCAAAGATATCTACTTGTATGAACAACCCGTTTATTTCTGAAGTACTGCTTCTTTTTAGAATTTTTCCTGGAGAGCTTTTTCAACGGGTGGTGGAACTAGGTCGGAAATGTTTGCGCGATATTTCGCGACCTCTTTGACAATGCTCGAGCTCAAGAAGGAATATTGATTATTCGTCATCATGAAGAACGTTTCAATCTCCTCATTCAATTTACGGTTCATCGATGTGATCTGCATCTCATATTCAAAATCACTGACCGCACGTAATCCGCGAATAATGGCCTGTGCATTCTTTTCTTTTGCATAATCCATTAACAAACCATCACAAGAGTCTACAGATACATTGTCCATATCTTTTGTCACTTCACGTAGTAAAGCCAAGCGCTCATCAACGTCAAATAGCGGTGCTTTACTTTGGTTATTGAACACGGCGACAATGATATGATCAAACACTTTGGCCCCTCGTTGAATAATATCTAGATGACCGTATGTAATCGGGTCAAAACTCCCTGGACAAATCGCTACTTTAGTCATATGGGTTTCCCTCCTTTATTTGAAAATGGATACTCCAATATTACTTCCATAAATATCCGTTTTTTGTAATTGAAGTCTCCCGACGTCCTCTGGGATTTTCTCAGACGCATCATGTTCACAAATCACGATTCCATGATCCGAAATAAGTTGATGCTCTAAAAGCGCTTCCATTAAATCCTCATAGGAAAACTTCTTATACGGAGGATCAAGGAAGATGTAATCAAATGTGAGGCCACGCTTCCCAGCAGCTTTCAACGCTCTCTTCGCATCCGTGCGGAACACTTCCGTTCGGTCTTCAACACCCAGTATTTTAATGTTTTCATATATGGTTTGAATCGCTTTGTGTTGCTGATCGACAAACACACAAGACTCGACACCCCGGCTTAAAGCTTCCAGCCCTAGCCCACCACTTCCAGCAAATAAATCCAACGCTCTTCCACCTTCAAAAAAAGGTCCGATGACATGAAAGACGGCTTCCTTCACCTTATCGGTCGTTGGTCTCGTTTGATGAGTCGGGACAGACTTCAGTTGTCTACCTTTAAAATCACCAGCTATGACTCGCATTCGTTTGACACCTCTTTCTAACAACATTCCCCATAATCCTACCATAAAATACATACGCAGGCGACAATCGAGTATATTATTTCAAAGCCATGGTTTATGTTCGTTTTTCATTTGTTTATGGGATTCAAATAATCCACCCCATCTTTGATACTCTAGGGTGAGACTGCTGGGCCTATTCGTTAGGAAGAGTGGGTGCCCGAATAAGCGTACACTCTCTCTGAATAGACTGAGTATATGTCCAATATGAGGGCGCTTGTCCGGATTAAGCAAGTTCATGTCCAAAATTGTGCATCTGTTGTCCGGCTCAATTTCATAGGTGATGGACCCTATACCTCCCAAAATCAAGTATTCAGCAATTCTGCCCGATTATTGAACATGCATAGCTATTTACATCACGACATTAAACTAACCAAAAAATTATCTTACGTTGAATAAATCCAAACCTACCCGTCCATACTACCAATGAAGCGGATTTACTGCTTCTGAAAACGGAGAAGGCTTACATCCCCATAAGCACTTCCTCCGGTTTCTCCTCTCCCTTTACTTTTTTGAGCTTCGATAGAAGCACAAAAAAGATGGGCTGCCTAGTTGGGCAGCCCTATTTTTTTTTGCAGCATTATTTGATTTTCTTGTTCGTACACAGCAATATCCAATAAATCTTCCACGTATTCCTTCTTCATATAGAGCTTACCATCAATCATACGAAGCAAATCATTGGCTACCCCGAATTCTTGTTCATTTAATATAAAAGTCGATCTATTTAAATAGAACCGGTACGTTCTACCAGGCACTTCCACACGGAACAACTTGTCAGATTCAAATTTCGTCAATCTGTAATTCGCTCGTTTCACCATTGCCTCAAAAGGTAAATATTCTTCTCCACGAACTAAAATCATCGACCCTTTAAATGAATCATCTGACCACATTAATCCCTTATCGTAACGATAATATAGAGGAATGACTGGTGATTTACCATTATTCAGGCTGAAGTATGACGTCGTTTTTCCATAAACCTCTGACAGGAGGTTGTCGGCTCGCTTAATCAATGTGCCTTCATTTGACTGTTGAAGAAGCTTTTCCTTGAGCACATTCAGCTGTTCGTCAGACAAAGTGGCTTGAATATCCAGAGCCATGACCCCTGATTTTGTTGATTGATCTCCTGAGGAAAAGAAAACTTTCTCAAGGGTATCAAACACCCAATCTTGATCCGTTTCAGGATATTGACCCTTCAACTGCTTTAAGAAGACGACACGCTCTAATTGACTCATGTCTCTCCCCTTGATCGACACAACCCCTTCACCGCTTTCACTTTCAGACTGGTCCAATTCGATTAAAGCAGGAGCATATTCTGATGTGAGTTCAAGGATCCGTCGTTTCGTTTCATCCTTTAACTCATTCTCTTTAGAATATGTGACCATCCATTTCCCTGCATCCCAAACCCCTTTGGTAGGGTTCGTGAGTAATAATAGAGGAAAATTCGGGTGGGAAGTGGGTTGAAATTGATAGTAGCGGACAAAATCTTTTTTTATGTCGGAATTCTTTGTAGTGAGGCCAATCCATGTATACTCTTGGTTCACATAGTCCTCTAGGGAGACCTGATAAGAGGGATTCATCTTTTCATTATTTCTCATAAATTCAAGGGTCCATGAGAAGGCTTGGGTGCCTTCTTTATAGGGAAGTTGATAAGTGAGGGTCATAGGCTTTGATGAATCATTGGCCCATTTATACCCATTTTTCCTTTTTTTGATATCACAATCCGGAGAACACAATACTTTCACTTGATCGTTCGGAGGAAGGACCAAGTATGTACCACTCTCCCATTCGTTAAACGTGTACTCTACTATAAACTGATCTCGTTTGACTTTAATATCCACTTTGATAGCTTCTACCGATTGATCAGCTGACACGTTCTCCCCTGGTTGATCATACGATCCCCACTGGTAGAGAAGAAGAAGTGATGAAACTGAAACAAATAGTAGAACGGGCAACAGTACCTTCTTCATCCCCTTCCTCCTTCCTGTGTAATGTCTTTATCATATCAAATCTTTGTATTCTTGAGGAGTTCACAACTCTCTCAATTCATGCTAATGTTAAGCTATCTGTCAAATGGAAAGGAAGAACCCGTGATGATTCAAAAATTTATCGAACTTGGTCAAGGTTACTCCGATATATACGAGCTTCTTGAACTAGGTGAACGCATGCCAGATCGCATTCAACACGCCATTGCCTTCTATAGTGAAAAAGATGGACAACCCGTTGCATCTTTAGCCTTTGTCATGATTCCAGGTCGGGAGAACAAATTCCAGCCTATTTATATATGTAGAGAAGGCATTCCGAACCCTCACGAAAAACCGAACAAACGGTTTGATTTATTTCAAGAGGTCGCTGCAAAAGCAGGAAAAGATGTGGCTGAATTCACCATTAAACCATCAACGATATATCCTGAAACCGAACTCTTCTATCAGCATCTGATCGGAATATTACGTACAAACAAATTCATCGCACCACTTTCTTAATATCGGACGAATAGCACGCAACATTAGGCCTGAATAAAGATTGTTCTTATATCTTATTTCTTAGTATATCCACTGCCAAAATGGTTTTAAAAAAAGAGTTCAGCACGGATCTACTCTATCCGCGCTGAACTCTTTTATTTACAAGATCGATTAAATTCCCATTTTATAATCATACTGCTTCGCTTTATCAGGCTTTGCATTTTCAAAGTCTGTTTGAATCTCAGGTTTATGGGAAGGAACAACACGGGAAACGAACGGTAGACGCTCTAATTTCTCCATTTTAAATTCCAAATCATCTTGATTCACATAAACTAAAGCATACTTATGTTTTTTTGAAGCATGGATAAGGTGACCATGTTTCTTGATTTGCCGAACATTTTTCATATGTTGGAAATAGACGATGATTCCTTGCCGTTTTGTTCTTCGCATAAAGAATCCCTACTTTATCAAGGTATTTAACGATAGTTTACCAAATAAGGGAGCATTCAGCAATCATCGTCTGCTAAGAATATTCTGAATACCAAATCCTAGCAAAAGTCCATTGGCCAGTATGTTTGTCTTGTCATGGTAACGAGGAAAGGAATGATGATAGATGAGAACGGATCATGAACAGGCATTCCACACGTTCGAACAAGAATTAAACAGCTCTACATTAATGAAAGAAATCGAATTGAAGAAAATTGCCGGGCTTCCTTTTGCCTATTTATGGCCAGAGGCTGAGGTTGATAAACGGATGATCGAAGACGCTTTGAAATTCTGTGCTGCAAAGGCAATGAGAGGAAAACGCCTGACACTTGAGATGAGTTTCGTCCGCAAGAGTCAGGCGTTTTATGTGTACCGTGTTCGGTTTTTGGTTCCGCAACGAAAAATGTTCTGTTGCGGAAATTTATGTGATGATTGTATTCGTTTTACTTCCTAGGAAGCACAACCACAGCTACCACCGCTTCCACAGCCACCACTACATCCAGAATCGGTCAATGCCATACCGTTTTTCGGGACCTTTATCTGATCACTTACACTGAATGCCACTGATTGACTGATTTCATCAAGCAGTTTTTGAACTTCTCGTTCCGCTTTTTTGAAAGTTGCGACCTTCTCATGCATGTCCATTTCCCTTTTCACAGCACGAACTTTCTTCATAATCGTGTTGTAATCAGGATGATAACGTCCAAATCGTTGAACGTCCTCATAATGCTCCTTCATATCAGCGAACTGCTTAATCAGCCTTTGGGCTTCTTTATCGTTTTCAAGCGCGAATTTCGCTTGATTATATTCTTGCATTGTTTCTGAATTCATGACCATATCCCCGATGGCTTCCGAGTGGTCAAGTAGATCGACAATCTCCATTGTAGCTAGCATACTGATGTCCACCTCCTCTTCCATCTTATCAAATGGAAGAGAAGAAAGAAATGCGTTCAGCTTGATCTTTACAGAAAATGGGGAGGGTCACTAAGTAGTCCCTGGATTTTTTAAACTTACGAACACCGAGGCGAAGCGAAAAATAGGCCCAGGCACATACGCTTTGCCTGGGCCTATTTTTGTTTCCACTCATCTGCTTAAACGAATTAAAAATAAGGATACTCCATTTCATGCTTAGTGCTTTTTTCCCGTTTAACATCAGAAATCAATTGCTGGAACTGACCAATGGCGCCATTCAACTCGTCAATTTGACGCGAGACTTCCTCCCAATTAACATCTTCCATCATCACACCTAATTGTTTGATCCACTCCATTTTATTCGTCTGTGATTCCTTTTTGACAGAAGGTAGGGATTTCCAGAAAGGATCATCCTCTCCAAGAATCATCCACTTCTCATAGTAGCTCTGGATTAATTTATGATTCTTCCTCAGTTGATTCTTCACCTTTGGCTTATTGTCGACGAACTCTTTGAAGCGCTGCACACTTGGGTGTAAATCTTGGTTACTCATCGTTTCACACCTCGCTATTCAATCTACATTGTAGCCTATGCGATGCTTTATGGAAGCGTTAAAAAATTTTGCGTATAGTATCGGTGGTAAACCCCAACTCCCAAATGAGTATAAGCTGAATTGAGCAACGCTTCCCTATGTCCTGCACTGTTTAACCACCCATGAACAGCGGCTGTCGCATCAACATATTGGGCAGCAATGTTTTCTCCAGCCTCTTGATAAGATATGCCCTGCATCCTGTCCTCTAACCCTTTACCATCTGGTGCATAGTGAGAGAAATAATTCTTCTCATCCATATCCCTGCTATGGAGAAAAGCGACGTTTGAAGCCTGCTTATGAAAAATCAGCTTGCTGAGATTATGCGTATGCCTAAAATGATTGGTTTGTGAAATTATCTGTTTTTCCATTCCCGTCTCTACTTCCTCCCATTCATCTCGTTCTAGTGGAAGCGAGCGAGGTAACACGCCTCTATACACTGTTTTGTAAGGCTGCATTTTCAATAACACATCATTTCTTATTAATCGAATGGCTGCTAATTTGTTTATAAACGTGTCAAAATACAATTGAGCCGTCCACTGTTCATCTATCTCAACCAACGGACGTTCTTTCAAGTCCTGACTCGTCAACTCAAATCTGTACGCCCCTTCGCTCTCTAAAGCGAAAGTCGACTGAAACGATTGATCGGACTTAATTCGATTGTAGTCTTGACCGATCGCCATACCTTCGATCGTCGCTTCTCCGCCTAGAAAAACAGCTGTTACAACTTGTCCGTCCTGTATCCCAATCTGCTTGTATGTCTGCTCTTCCCCTTCATACGTCCACCATTCATATCCGTATTCACTAGGTGATTTCCATGTAGGTTCTCCAACCAATTGAATCACTTTTTCAGTAGACATCCCCATCCAATCGACTTCTTTTAGCTCAAATTCCGGTTCCTCTTCTGAAAATGTTGCTTCTATGGGATTATCTTTAACAGCTGAAGGAGGTGGTGAAGGAGATTCTCCCCACTCGCTGTAACCCATAATAAGCACGAAGGTGATCACGCACAACATGATAAATCGCTTCACTCCAGTCCCTCCTCCGATACCTTTTCTTTAGAACCTGTTAACATTCAATGTTGTGATTTCCCACAATCCTTCTTTAAGAATCGGGCTGTGTTATGAAAGACTTGATTTCGAGATCTTCGGGGTTCGTCACCATATTAAGAGCAGGGGCTGGTTTTGAAACAACTCGCTTTCCTGCGGGGGACCGGCAAGCCTCCTCGGTCGTTGAAACTCCCTGTGGGGTCTCGCCTAGGTCCTTCTCCCGCGGGAGTCTCGCAGTTTCAAAACCACCCCTTTTCGATATGGAGAGGAACGAAACCCTTAACATGAAGAATGAGGCAGCTGATAGAGCAAAGCCACTTCCCTGAACAAATCCCCCTTCTGCATGATGTCTTTTAATTACCGGCTAGCTTCAATGTTTCCGTTCTCCTCATAAAAGCGAGAAGGTCCGGGAAATGATGAGACTCCTGTGGGATGTGAGAGAGGAATACCCCCTTCTATTAAGTATAAGACAGATAAGAGCATCTATGATTGAAACATAGTTAATGTTTGATTTTGAAATAATCATTCATGAAGACAAAAAGAAAAGACCTGCTAAAAGCAGATCTTTTCCCTACCTTAATGAAGTTCTGGACGCTCAGAAATTTCATGAAGCGCTTGCCCAGCAGCCTGATCAGACATTTGATCGAGTGATAAGTCACCTAAAGAAACAATTCCCGTCATTTTGCCGTTTTCGACAACAGGAAGACGACGTACTTGATGCTCCGCCATCAGTTTGCTCGCTTCTTCAAGTGATGTCTCAGGACCACATTGACACAGATGATCACTCATAACCTGTTGTACGGGTGTAGACTCAGGCTGTTTCTCTGCGTATCCACGAAGAACAAGGTCACGGTCCGTGACCATACCCATTAGGTTGCCCTGGTTATCACAGATTGGAAGCGCTCCTACATTCTTCTCTTTCATCATTTTAGCAGCATCACTAAGGCATGAGTCTGTACGACATACAGATACATCTTTAGTCATGATATCTTTGACAGTTTTCATGATGGTTCCTCCTTTGAGTCAATTCAATATCAGTTCTTATTGTCCCCGTTTCGTCAAATTTATTACATGCAAGGAATGTCTATTTGTAGTATAATGTAGAGGCACAAGCGGATAGTAAGAAAGGTAATTGTCGAGCAATTGCATGTCAAACGTTTTCATATTAAAATGAATGAAGATACATAACTACAGGTGAGGTGGAAGTAATGAAGTTAGAAGGCACTGGTCTAGATGGTTTAGTTCTTGATTTCAAACCATTAACAGAACTATTAGAAAGAAACGGATTTATCCTTGGAGGATCTTGGGATTATGAGCGTGTCACATATGATTACAAGATGGAAGCACCTGAAAAGAACATTACGTATTATGTTCGTATTCAAGGCTTTGCCATTGAAGGCGATGTTGACAAAGGAGATGCTGTCATCACTTTGATGAACCCACTACTTGGTCGTCACTATTACCCACACGGTGTCGAGTATGGCGAACAAGAAGGCTTCTCGAGTGGTACAATCGAAAGAGCAAGACATCTAATCCAAAAAGTAGTTGAACCTGCTGAGAAATACCATAGCCAAGTTCCAGAACACGTTGTCTTGGATAAACTAAAAAACTGGGCAAAAGAAAACAACAATCAAGAAATTCTTGATAAAGTCAAAGAGCTTTCCAACAATCCGGAAAACCGTAAGTAAGGTTCTCTCCTCGGACCGGATGAATGAAACGGAGTCGCACATCATGTCAGATGATGAGCGACTCTTTTTAACAATGCACACATAGCTCTTGTAGGAGCAGTCTTCAGGGGAAAGGAGCTACATAAAGAAATTGTTCCGATATCTAACGAAAAAACAATGGATTGTCATACTATTAGCCGCCTTACTTATTGTTGCTAGTTATTTTATATTGCCTGTCTCCGTTCCATTAGTCTTAGCACTGGTCACGGCACTATTTTTAAACCCTACTGTCCGGTGGATTCAATTCCGATTCCGTTTGAACCGCAAAATGTCGGTCACGATTGTATTTTTGATTTTCCTCGTTTTTCTTGGCTTGCTAGGGGCCTTTACTGTAACGAGAGCAGTAGCTCAAATTGTCCAGTTAGCTGATAACGCTCCAGAGTATATTAATCAAATGAATAATGTACTTCTGAACTGGGAAAGCAATATGAATAGTTTCACGCAAAATATGCCTAAAGAATTCGTTGACAAAGTAACAGCAGAGATTACGAATACCGTTGACAGAACGACCGGCACCCTTTCTGAGAAACTGCAGCTATCCAACATTGCAGCATTTGCTGCAAAAATCCCAGAGTATTTAGTCAGTCTACTGGTTTATTTAATCGCCCTGTTCCTGTTTATGTTAGAATTGCCTCGATTGAAAGATAAAATGCATGAGCACTTCACTGAAGCAACATCGGAAAAAGTGAAATTCATGAACGCGCGATTGGGGTATGTTGTTTTCGGCTTCTTAAAAGCCCAATTTTTAGTAAGTATTATCATTTTCTTCGTCACTTTAATCGGATTGCTTTGGATTGCACCAGAAGTTGCCCTCGTTATGTCATTAATCATTTGGATCATTGACTTCATCCCTATTATTGGGTCCATAGTCATATTAGGGCCTTGGTCGATCTATATGCTTATTGCAGGCGATGTTGCGATGGGAACCAAACTAGGGTTACTTGCAGTCGTTCTATTAGCCATTCGCCGTACCGTTGAACCAAAAGTAATGGGGCGTCATATTGGACTGTCTCCACTAGCTACATTAATCGCTATGTACTTGGGCCTTCAGCTTATTGGTCTAGCCGGCTTTATTCTCGGACCTCTTCTAGTGATCGCTTTTAACTCTGCCAAAGAAGCAGGAATAATTCGATGGAACTTCAAGTTATAGAAAAAGGACAGCCTTCGTTGGCTGTCCTTTTTGCTTATAGGCCTTCTTTAAATGAATCCTCTTCTGTCTTATGAACACTTTTTTCTTTCTTGAACAAAAAGATATCTCGGTGTCTCCCCGCGTGTGTAAATCCATTATTAATCAATACTTTCTGTGAGGAAATATTCGCTTTATCACACTGTGCTTCAATTCCTTTTACTTCTGGCTGAGTAAATGCCCATTCACACATGTTGTCAACGGCCTCCGTAGCATATCCAGCGTTCCGCTCTGATGCGACGACGTGAAAGCCTATTTCAATCGTACCTTCTTCATCAGGCTTTCCTTTAAATCCAATATCCCCTACAACGTGTTCTCCGTCGATATCAATCATCACCCAAGGTCCGAAACCTAGCTGGTCCTCGTCACTCTCCAGTTTTTCTGCATAGATCGGAAGTAAGGCCTTCAAACCATCATGCGGCCAATTTTTATTCCAAGGTAACTGGTATTTATAGTAAAAAGCCAACGAATTCTTCATTAACATCTGAGCTAAATCAACTGTAATGGGAATGAGCTGAAGGCGGTTTGTTTTAAGTTCCATTAATAGAAACCTCCTAGTAATATTTATGTATGTGGTTTACTCATACTGTCCTATATACCTGTTCTTCAATAACCTTAAACAATTTCCGTACCCGTATCCAAGAAAAAAGCCCCTTTTATTAAACACATTCCATCACAATCACGTCTCAGTAATCTCATTGTTCTAATTATCTTCTTTTATAAAAAAAAATCAATGAAAGCCAGTCGCTTTCATTGATGTCTTCATACAAGCTATGTACCGAGAATAGCTTTAATCATACTAGTAGTCGTTCCACCATCATAAATAATATATAACAGCATGTAAACGGCAACCCCAGTTATTGCTGTGCAAAACCAAATAATGCTTGTGACTGGCCCAATTCGTCGGTGCTTCGCAATGTTACGCTTAAAAGCTAATGTTAACGTCACAATCCCGAAGACAGCCCCTACCGTCGCCAATATGATATGAAAAATCAGAAAAATGGTATAGTAGATTTTGATATCGTCTGGTCCGCCAAAGCTCGTGTTCCCAACAAAGATTGTACGGCTTAAGTAAATAATGAAAAAAGTAAGAGCACTAATCGCAGCACTGATCATGACACCTTTATGTGCTTTTCGTTTGTTTTTCACAATAAGTCTCCAGCCTATGGCTACAAGGACAGCACTTAACACAATAAAAAACGTACTCAACGTAGGTAATAATGGCATACATCCACCTCAATTCAAACGGTCTAATTAGTAAAGTAAGAAGGAAGGTCGAAAAAATCGACGTCCCCCTTATGATTCTGTTGATACTTGTGAAGGCATCGGATCGACAATATCTCCTTCTTTTCTGAACCATCCGAAGAAGACGTAAGCAATGATTGCACCGAAGATAATCTCTTGAGTGACCTTCATGATAATTCCGCCTAATTGCTGGTCTTCAACAAGAGGCATTGGTGTAAAGTAACTAGGCCCACTAAGGCTTGATGCTATATCGGTTAGTACACCTGCCGGTACGCATAAGCTAAGGGCTTGAATCCAAGCTCCAGCCTCTGAATAAGTTTCATAGAGCGGTGCTTCTGCGAAAATGATCAACCCACAAGCTGGTGTAATTAAGACCCCGTTAGCAAATATAAATCCGATTTTCATAATCGGGCTTATTCTATCCAATTCCCTTAGTGGAGGAAAAACAGAAACCCACATCGCAAAGGCTGTAATAAGAATAATCGTTGTTATCACAGTGTGCGCTATTTCGTCGGATTTTGCATAGTCAAAAACACCAGGCATATGATACATCGAAAACAACCCATTAAACAGCAAGAGAGAAATGAGTGGTTTCGTAAGTAACCGCAAAACGGGAGCTAGCCCCTTCATATCAAATAGCTTTCTCCATATCCAAGATGGCAGACCTTTGATAATCAAGATAGGGAATAGTAAATAATAGAGAGCCATCTGTGTCATGTGAGCAGTAAACATGATATGGCCTAGTAGATCTACTGGTGACCCTTTGACGACATAAAGCAGAACAAGACCTGTGTAGAAAAACACTTGATGCTTAAACGAAGCAGACTCTTCCCCTTTCGGACGACCAGGTCCTGTTATATAAAAATAAGTAGCAGCTAACAATAGGATGAACAAAGCATAAAAAGGACTCCACAACGCACGAAATCCAAATAATTGAAGCTCTAACCACATGGTGTCTCACCTCAGTACATAGACTATTTTACTTCTCTATTCTACCTGTTTTTGAATTAAAAAACGAGGTCTTCAAGACGATAATCTTCATTGTTCATAAATCTTTCATATCTATTCATATTTTTAGTCATTCACTTTCCACCTAGAGGGCTCTCAAAAACACGCCCCTTTTCATATTCCTTATACTTATACTTTGTTTGACGACGGATTACTCTGAGTACTTTACTCAGAAAAGTGTACAAAAAAAGACCGGAAGACCGGTCCTTTTTGTACACTTACCACCAAATGATGGTTGTAAATGTGATAATCGTTAGGAGTGCCACTGCTGCTCCGCCGTACATCATAAGAGCAGGCATGTCATGGCCTTTGTTTTTCATATGCATGAAATAATAGAGTTGGAAAACAACTTGCACAATTGCCAGAAGTAGCAATACTGGAATAACAAAGAACGAGTCAACCCCGGCCATGACCATTCCGAACGCAACGAATGTGAATAGAATCATCATCACAAAACTGATGACTTGCTGCTTCATTTCTTCCCTGTGCTGTTTTCTTTCATACTCTGCCTGGTGAACGGGTTTGGAACCTGTGTGATCTGCCATAGGTTACCCCACCTTTCCCATAAGATAAACAACTGTGAAGATGAATACCCATACGACGTCAATAAAGTGCCAATAAAGGCTGGCAGTATAATATTTCGGTGCATTGTATAGGTTTAGTCCACGCTTTTGATTTCGAATGATCAGCGCCGTAATCCAACAAAGTCCAAACAATACGTGTCCCCCGTGGAAGCCGACTAATGTATAGAAGGCAGAACCGAACGCTGAAGACCTGAATGTAAAGTCATACTCGTGAATGTAGTGATAAAACTCATAAATCTCAAAGCCAAGGAAAGCCAAACCAAGCGCCACTGTAATGACTAACCATAGCTGCATTTTACCGAAGTCATGGTTCTTCATGTGATACATGGCGTACACACTTGTTAAAGAACTTGTCAATAGAAGCATTGTCATAATGAAGACAAGCTCTAATCCAAATAAATTTTCAGGTGTATTCTCACCTTGAGTCGATCCATTCAACGCAAGATACGTACCAAACAAACTTGCGAAAAGAACGGTCTCGCCTCCAAGGAAAAACCAGAATCCAAGGAATTTATTTTTACCTTCAAGGGTGGCTTTTTCCGGATCATGTGGCATTTGCTTCGGATTTAGTACATCATCATGACTCATTATTTGCCAACCCCCTTTTTAATATCTGCTTCTAATTCCTCTTTATGAATATGGTGACCAAGGTCATCCTTCAAGGAACGTGTCAACATAGAACCTAGCGTGATGCCCATACCAATAAATACCGCAATCAACCAAGAACTGTTATCAACTTGATAAATGAAGCCGAATCCGGCAATAAACATACCTAGAGACATCATAAACGGAAGAATAGAACCGTTTGGCATGTGGATGTCTCCAAGCGGTTCAGCTGGAGTCATGCCTTTTTTACCGTCCATCTTCTCTACCCAAAGAGGGTCTAGACCACGAACAAGTGGTGTTTGAACAAAGTTGTAATGAGGCGGTGGAGATGGAATGGACCATTCTAGAGTACGAGCATCCCAAGGGTCTCCCCCCACTTTTGGTTCTTTGATAGCTGTATAGACGATGTTGATTAAGAAAATGACTGTACCAATAGCCATGAAGAATGCACCAATCGTACTGATCAAGTTCCCTGTTTCAAGTCCTTGTCCCTCGAGGAATACCCAGTAACGACGAGGCATACCCATCAGGCCTAAGAAGTGTTGGATAAAGAATGTCAAGTGGAAACCGATGAAGAATGGCCAGAATGCCAACTTACCAAGCTTCTCATTCAACACTTTACCGAACATCTTCGGCCACCAGTAATGTAGACCTGCAAAGATACCGAAGACGACTCCACCTACGATTACATAGTGGAAGTGTCCAACGACAAAGTACGTATCATGATACTGGAAGTCTGCAGCAGCGGCTGCAAGCATAACTCCTGTCATACCACCGATGGTGAAGGAAGGAATGAACGCAACAGACCAAAGCATCGCAGAAGTCATCTTAATTTGTCCGCCCCACATCGTGAAGAGCCAGTTAAAGATTTTAATTCCTGTTGGTACGGCAATCGCCATGGTTGCAACAGCGAAAATCGAGTTAGCAATTGGTCCCATACCGACTGTGAACATGTGGTGGGCCCATACCATGAATCCTAAGAAACCAATTAGTACGGTTGCGAATACCATCGCAGAATAACCGAATAATCGCTTTCTGGAGAACGTAGAGAAAATATCACTGAACGCTCCAAATAACGGTAAAATCAGAATATAAACTTCTGGGTGACCGAAAATCCAGAATAAGTGTTCCCAAATGATGACGTTACCACCAAGGGCTACATCAAAGAATGCAGAACCGAACATACGGTCAAACATCATTAAGAACAACCCAACGGTCAAAGCCGGAAATGCAAATAGAATAAGTGCACTGGTAACAAATGTAGACCAAGTGAACAACGGCATACGCATGTATGTCATCCCTGGTGCTCTCATGTTGATGATCGTAACTAGGAAGTTAATCCCAGCGATCAAGGTTCCTGCACCAGATATTTGCAGCCCCATAACATAATAATCTACCCCATGGCCCGGTGATGTTGTCGATAATGGTGCATAGTTGGTCCAACCAGCATCTGGGGCACCACCTGTGAACCATGAAACGTTAAGTAAGATCCCTCCAAAGAAGAACAACCAAAATCCTAAGGAGTTCAAGAATGGAAATGCTACGTCCCTTGCCCCTATCTGTAAAGGAACCACGGCATTCATTAATGCAAAGATCAAAGGCATGGCCGCTAAGAAGATCATAGTCGTTCCATGCATGGTAATCATTTCGTTGTAAAGACCAGCTGAAATGAAATTGTTATCAGGCTTCATCAGCTGAATACGTATTAACATGGCTTCAAGCCCACCGATTAGGAAGAAGAAACCGCCGGAGTATAAGTAAAGTAGAGCGATTTTCTTATGGTCAACCGTCGTTAAATAATCCCAAATCGTTGCGGCAAGTCCACGTTTTTGTGCAACTGCAGTACTCACGCTTTAACCTCCCTTTAAACCTCTTTCATAATTCTCTCGATTACTCTTCTGTCTGTGTTGGAGCATCAACGCCTACAGAAGAGTGTTCTAGCTGTAATAAATAATCCGCAATTTTTTCAGCTTCTTCTGGTTCCACTATGTTTGCAGGCATTTTGTTTCCTGGTTTAATTTCATCAGGATGAACGATCCAATCTACTAAGTTTTCTTTCGTTGGATCGAGGATACCAGCAATCTTCTCACGGTTCCCGAAGTTCGTTAAATTCGGTCCAACACCCATAGATGCTCCACCTATTGCGTGGCAGCTCATGCAGTTGTTGTTGAATAATTCCTGACCTTCTTGAGCCGTTGTTGTTTCCGGCTGTGCCTCTGGGTCAACATTCTTCATATCTTCCAACCACTGATCATACTTTTCAGGACTCACGGCAATGACTCGAAAGTCCATTAGGGAGTGTGAAGGTCCACATAACTCTGTACAGTGTCCCCAGTAAACGCCCTCTTCATAAGCTTCTAAGTACATTGTGTTAATGTTTTCGCCAGGTAATGTGTCCATTTTTCCGGCAATAGCAGGTAACCAGAAGGAGTGAAGCACATCACTAGCTTTCATGTCTAAGTATACCCTCTCGCCAGTCGGGATGTAGAGTTCCTGACTTGTAGCGATTTCCTCGCCTCGGTAATTAAAGTGCCACCAATATTGATTACCTGTTACTTCAACGGTGAGTACACCTTCATCGCCTTGTGTAGACTGATCGGCAAGGTCGAACGTTGCTTGTACGGTTGGAACTGCGAGTACCAGAAGTAGGATAATTGGAATTACTGTCCAAATCACTTCTAACGCTTTGTTACCTTCCGTCTGTTTCGGAATGATATCCTCTTGTCCTTTCTTCTTGCGATAACGGACAAGAACATAAACATAAATGGCCATAACGATAACGAAGACGAAGATCATTATCGCAATACTGATCAACATAAGATCTAATAATAATTCCGCACTATAGCCTTTCGGCTTTAGAGCACTCAAATTTTCTTCACCACAACCCGAAAGGATCAAGGCTAGAGTACTAAATAAAAATAATGAACGGAATTTTCCCATCCAACCTCTCATGAGTGATACCTCTCTTTCTATTCTAAGTCTTTTTTATTTAAGAACTAGCTCACTCAGATGGTGAGCTAGTACGTTAAAAAGGTAATGGTAAAGTAACTAGAACCATCGCAAAAAATATGATGGTCAAGTAATTCAAAGAATAAACAAACATCCAAGTCGCCCACTTATAATCATCTTTCATGAAGAATCCGGCAATCCCTAAAGCTAACCAACCAAAGGAAAGGATGAATGCGATGGTCAGAAATACATTGCCGAGTGAAGCCAAATAAATAGGCAATGGAAGTAGGCAGGCAACGTAAATCACAATTTGCCGCTTGGTCATGTTGAAACCATGAACAACAGGCAACATTGGAATGCCAGCTGCTTTGTACTCTTCTTTTTTCTTCATAGCTAAAGCTAAAAAGTGCGGTGTTTGCCATATGAACATCATCAAAAATAAAATGATTGCTTCTAATTGGAGTCCTGGGTCAATCGCTGACCAGCCGATAAGGGGAGGAACAGCACCAGAGAAACTTCCGATGACTGTATTGATCGTGTACCTTCTCTTTGACCACATTGTGTACAGAACGACATAAACAAACCAACCAAACGCTCCCCAAAGAGCTGCTTCAATAGTTGTAAACATCAATATGATAACTCCGGCAATCGAGGTACTAATCCCCATGTATTTGATGAGAGATAGTGACATCGTTCCGGTTACGGTTGGACGGGTTTTCGTCCTGGACATAATAGGATCTATATCACGGTCGTACCAGTTATTAATAATACATCCTCCGGCGATTACGAAAGCGGTTCCGAACATTGTCAGAGCAAAAGTGCCCCAATGATCCGTGAAACTCGATCCTGTAAAATATAACGCAAGCCAAAATCCCGCGAAGGTTGTAATTAAATTGGAATTGATAATTCCTACCTTGATCAAACTTTTAATATCAGCTAACAACGAAGACTCACGGACAGTCGACTGGCCCATCAAATCTGCAGATGTAGTCTCGACTGTTCTTGGGTTATCCATCGTAATATCTTCCTCCTTCTACCTCCCTGACCTAATTCTTTTATCCAGTTGTTCGTCAGTCGAGGGCTGCTTCGAGATTTCTACATAGATAGTAAAGATGCAATCGACTCGAAACATCAAAATAATTGTATCATGGAATCAATGTTCTATCTATTTAAACTGGAGAATTTTATTTATTTGTGACAACTTTGTGAAACGGCTCTATTGTCTATTATCGACCAGTTTGCCTTGTTTTAACAACGACTATACAGATGACGAAGTGGAACGACTAATTTAACAAATCGTACTTATATAGTTCTAGCAAAATGGCGGACACATTGCAAGTTTTTTCAAGAGATTAATGGATGATATCAAAAAATGGTAGGCTACCTTGCGTTCTTATTTCACTTACAAGATTTTTATCTCTAGAAATAATGAAAAGGGACTCTCCATTGCAACACGATGGGATTATTCGTGACTTGATATATATTAATGAAAAAAGTCTTGGTGTACTATTGGCCCTAATATAGGTTCTCGACATGTCGATATTTGTCGGATTAGTTTCTTGTTTCTACCTTCTTATCTCTCGCCTGATATAAAACTTTTCTCTTATTTTTATTGTTGTCCATATCAACTGTCCAAACAAAAGACAAAACGCCTAGAGATTCGAATTCTCTAGACGCTTTCTTCAGTCGCTTCAGGTTAAAAGCAACAATTAAAACGACATGACCCTATTCAAATTCAATCAATAGATCTCCCACATGAATCGCTTCATTGTTTTCTACATGAATATCTTTAATTACGCCTTCAAAAGGTGCTTGAACAGTCGTCTCCATTTTCATAGCCTCAGTGATCATCAAGTGATCGCCTTTCTTCACTTTTTCTCCTTTACCAGCAATCACCTTAATGACTGTGCCTGGCATAGTTGCACCTATGTGCTTAGTATTGGATTTATCAGCTTTCGGTCTTTCTTGAACCGATGCCTTCACATTCTCATCCCGAACAACAATCTCACGAGGCTGTCCGTTCAATTCAAAGTAGATTGTTCGTGTACCATCTACCTGAGCCTCACCGACACTAACCAGCTTAACAATCAGCGTTTTACCTTGCTCAATTTCCACTTCAATCTCTTCACCAAGTCTCATTCCATAAAAGAATGTCGGAGTATCCAACACGGACATATCTCCGTATTGCTCTATAAAGGACTGATTGTCCATGAATACTTTAGGATATAAAGCAAAGCTGATCATGTCAAAGCTGGTCACTTGACGGTCCAGTTTGTGGAAAAGCGTCTCCTTCAAATCATTAAAATCAACTGGGTCTAGTAATTCACCCGGCCTGACGGAAATCGGTTCTCTTCCTTTCAAGATGATTTGCTGAAGTTCGGCAGGAAATCCACCGTATGGTTGGCCCAAATATCCTTGGAACAACTCGACAACGCTATCCGGGAAGTCAATAGACTGGCCACGCTCAAAAATGTCATCCTCATTCAAGTCATTTTGTACCATGAACAAAGCCATATCCCCGACGACTTTAGAAGAAGGCGTCACTTTAACGATATCTCCGAATAAATCATTGACCCTACGGTACATGGTTTTCACTTCACCCCAGCGATTACCAAGCCCTACAGCTTTAGCTTGTTGTTGTAAGTTGCTATATTGCCCGCCAGGCATTTCATGCGTGTACACTTCTGTGTGAGGGGCCATCATGCCACTCTCAAAATCCTCGTAATACTTCCGTGTATCTTCCCAAAAGTGACCAAGCTTTTCATAGGCATCGATATTTACATTCGGTTTGCGTTCGCTACCCTCAAGAGCATAGTAAAGGCTGTTGGCACTCGGCTGTGATGTCAATCCGGCCATAGACCCTGTAGCGACATCGACGACATCAACACCGGCTTCAACCGCTCGTGCATATGTGAAGATTCCATTCCCGCTCGTGTCGTGTGTGTGCAAATGAATCGGGATATCAATATTTTCTTTCAAAGTAGAAATCAATTGGTAGGCCGCTTCAGGCTTCAACAAGCCAGCCATATCTTTAATGCCAAGGATATGAGCCCCTGCGTCCTGCAGTTCTTTTGCTACGTTCGTATAATAAGCCAAGTCGTACTTCGGTCTTGAAGAATCCAAGATATCTCCCGTGTAACACATGGCCGCTTCTGCGACTTTTCCAGTTTCCCTTACCGCATCAATCGTCAATTTCATACCCTCTACCCAGTTCAAGCTATCAAAGATCCGAAAGACATCGATACCTGCACTTGCACTCTTCTCGACAAATTCACGAATCAGGTTGTCTGGGTAATTTTTATACCCTACAGCATTTGATGCGCGAAGTAACATTTGGAAAAGAACATTCGGAGATTGTTCTCTCAGTTTGAGCAAGCGAGCCCAAGGATCTTCATTTAAAAATCGGTACGATACATCGAACGTCGCCCCGCCCCACATTTCCATCGAGAATAAGTCTGGAAGCAGGCGAGCAGTTGGTTCTGCAATCGTTTCTAAATCTTTTGTTCGCACACGAGTCGCTAATAATGATTGGTGCGCATCTCTGAATGTCGTGTCTGTTAGGAGTACTTCAGGCCTCTCTTTCACCCATTCAGCTAACCCTTCTGGCCCCCGCTCATCCAAGATTTGTTTTGTACCTTTTGGAAATGGCTCGCTATGCTTGATCGTCGGAATTCTTGGTTTCTGATAAGTCGGTTTTTTCCGGTTTCCATAGCCTTCAAATCCATTAATCGTTCGATCAGCAATGTAGGACAGCATCTTAGTTCCGCGGTCTTTTCGTTTTGGGAATACAAACAATTCTGGCGAACGATCGATAAACATCGTATTGTACTCTCCATTGATGAATTGCTTATGCTGAACGACGTTTTCCAGGAAAGGAATATTCGTCTTGATACCACGAATCCTGAATTCTCTTAAGTTACGCACCATCTTTTGTGCTGCTTGTTCAAAGCTGAGTGCCCATGTTGACAGTTTGACGAGTAAAGAATCATAGTAAGGAGAAATAATCGCTCCCTGGAAGCCATTACCCGCATCTAACCGGACTCCGAATCCACCGCCTGATCGATAAGCCATGATCTTTCCAGTATCAGGCATAAAGTTATTCAATGGGTCCTCTGTCGTTACACGTGATTGGATGGCATACCCATGCGTACGAATATCCTTCTGTGCCGGAATTCCAATGTCTTTTGAAAATAGGGTATGACCTTCTGCTACCATGATCTGGGTTTGTACAATATCTACCCCCGTAATCATTTCTGTGATTGTATGCTCTACTTGAACACGAGGATTGACTTCAATGAAAAAGAACTCATCTCCCGTAACGAGAAATTCGACAGTCCCTGCATTCACATACTGAACATTTCGCATCAATTTGACAGCGGCTTCACAAATTTGCTCCCGCAAGTCATCCGAAAGGGCAACACTCGGAGCCACTTCGACCACTTTCTGATGACGTCGTTGTACAGAACAATCCCTTTCATACAAGTGGACGAGGTTGCCATGTTGATCTCCTATGATTTGGACTTCGATATGTTTCGGTTCTTCTATCAATTTCTCGACATAGACTTCATCACTGCCAAAAGCAGCACGTGCTTCAGAGCGGGCGCGGTCGTAAGAGTCTTCAAGCGTATCTGCATTTCGGACGACACGCATGCCTCGTCCGCCCCCTCCCATAGATGCCTTAATCATCAATGGGTAGCCATGTTCATTTCCAAAAGAACGGATCTCATCAAGACCACTTACCGGACCATCCGTTCCTGGAATCACCGGTATATCCGCCGCGATGGCTTGTTCTCTTGCTTTTACTTTGTCTCCAAACATATGTAACTGTTCGCTATGCGGCCCGATGAACGTAAGCCCCTCTTCTTCACAGCGTTTAGCGAACTGAATATTCTCAGAAAGGAATCCATATCCTGGATGGATGGCATCCACACCTACGCTTTTAGCAATCTCAATAATTCCTTCGATGTCCAAATAAGCGTCAATCGGTTTCTTTCCTTCCCCTACTAGATACGCTTCATCCGCTTTGTATCTATGAAAAGAACCTGTATCCTCTTGAGAGTAAACCGCCACAGTACGGATATTCAACTCTGTACAGGCTCTGAAAACACGAATCGCGATCTCTCCACGGTTCGCAACGAGCACCTTATTGATCTTCTTCAATTCTGCCATGATCTCACTCCTCGATTTGTCAATGGTTTAGAGTCTTCCTCGCCTACTTCTTCCACTTGTTCATCTCGCTCTGCTTCTCTTACTTTGACAGTTCTTGCTATATTATTTAAAATCCCGATTGCAATCATCAAGATTACAAGGGATGAACCACCATAACTTACAAATGGAAGGGTTACACCCGTAATAGGTAATAATCCACTCATCGCCCCTAGGTTTATAAACGCTTGCAAGCCAATCATGGATGAAATCCCTAAAGCCAAAAGAGCCCCAAAGGCATCACGGCATTTTGAAGATATGTAGAGACCGCGCAAGACGATGAGAGCGAGTAAACCTATCGTAATACCAACACCGATAAACCCTAACTCCTCGGCTATGACAGCCATAATGAAGTCAGTATGAGGTTCGGGTAAATAGCCAAGTTTTTGCACACCTTGTCCAATTCCTTCCCCGAGCAAACCACCCGTTCCAATCGCAACATAGGATTGAATCAAATGGTACCCATCTTCATCCGGTGACTCAAATGGTTGATACGCTCCTGAAAAGCGCTCTAAGCGTTCGTCCGTCACCATCTGAGTCGCACCAAAACCGATGACAGCAAACGTCACCATAACAAGTAAGAAAATATGCTTCCACTGAATACCAGAGCTCATGATGATCAAACTAGCAATGAATCCGATGACAGCAGCTGAACCGATATCAGGCTGCAACACGATCAAGCCTAGAATGATGGAAGTCAATACGAGTGGTGGGAGCACCGCTTTTTGAAAGTGGTTAATGTATTTCTGCTTTTTCGCATAGACCGATGCCAAGTAAATGATCAAGCCGATCTTGACGAATTCCGCAGGTTGGAAGTTCATGAAGCCTAAGTCGTACCAGGATACGGCATTGTTCACTTCTTTCCCGAACACGAACAGGAAGCTAAGCGACAACAACATAAACAATACGATCAATTTCGTGAGTCGTTGCCAATGTCTATAAGGGATTGCGGACACGAGAGCCATCATGATTAGTCCGATAGTAAGCCATTGGATTTGTTTCACAAGAAAATGGTCACTGCTCAATCCGAATCGAATTGGTCCGTATACCATACTGGCACTATAGATCATTACAGTCCCGAATGCAGCTAGAGCGATAGGGGCAAATAATAAGCTAAAGTCATAAGATTTCAATCGTCGTATCATCGTTATTCATCCCCAATGTTTATTGATTTCGTTATCATAACGTTTTTTATACAAAAAAACTCAAATTACAACAGAGGGCGTCGCAATTTGAGCTAGTCTATCATGATTTTTGAGCAGCCTCATGTAGAACGTTCAATTGTTTTTCTAAGTTATCAAGAAGTTGTTTCCCTTCTTCGTCGCTGATTAAATCCAAGCGCACCGCAAAGTGTATTTCACGTGATAAACCGAACATTTGTGTATCTAGAACTTCCTCATAAAGTGGACACTGCGGCATAGTCAAGTTGTCCATCTGAACTTTAATTAAGCGTAATATCTTATCAGCGTCAGCTTTTAGAAGGGCATAGGCCTTTTCCCGATGATCCACAGCCACATCAGACAACATCAAAATCCCCTCCATTTACAGTCTTTCTTTTTCTTATATTATCGTCTGGGAGGAAAAATTGCAACAAACGAAAGTACATTCATTTAAAAAATTGACAAGTCATAACGATTGGACAATAGTTCTAATAATTTTAAACCGACGACGCTATTTCCTCGGTCATCAAGACTTGGTCCATAGACTGCAATACCCCCGAAATCATTAAGTGAGGCAAGCACTGAACCTGATACTCCACTTTTAGCTGGAATCCCGACCTTGATTGCAAATGAACCTGATGCATCATACATGCCACATGTGACCATAAAGGTTTTGCAGATTCTAGCTAAATGTTTCGGGATGATCCGACGCCCTGAATCCAGGTCTTTTCCACCATTCGCAAATAAAGCACCAATTCTAGCAAGCTGACACACATTGACCTCGATGGCACATTGTTTCGTATAGGCATCTAAGGTTTCTTCTACACTGCCTGTAACAATTTTGTGTTGCTTCATATAGAAAAGTAGCGAACGGTTAAGGAACGATGTTTCGAACTCAGAAGAGGCGACTTCCTCGTCGTACCTGATCGAGTTGTCATCCGTCATTTCATGAATAAAACTGAGCAGACGCCCTACTTTTTCATCAGGAGTATCCCCGTGTATCATATGTGTGACAGCGAGTGCTCCTGCGTTGATCATGGGGTTCAACGGTTTAGAAGGTGTTTTCTCTAAACGGTAAATGGAATGAAACGGATCACCGGTCGGCTCCATACCGACTCGGTCGAAGACATAGTCCTCCCCGTTATCCATCAATGCTAAAGCCAGAGCAATAACTTTCGATATGCTTTGCAAAGTAAACGTAGCCTCTGTTTCCCCTGCTTCCACGGAACTTCCATCTATATAGTGGATGGCAACGGCTAAGTTTTCTGGATTTTGTCTCGACAATGCCGGAATATAATTGGCTACTTGCCCGTCATACGCATAAGGCCTTACATTGTTAAGCCATTCTTCTAAAATATCTGTCGTAATATCTTTTTTCACTAGACTCGGCCTCCTTTAATGAAATCGAATTCATTTTTTGCTATTATTTAATAGGATGATAATTATTGGAAAGGTGGCTCCATCATGATTGTACAAATCAGCGGAAACGTGAAATTTCCGATAACACTAGACCCGACCGTCTGGATTTTTGACGACCGGAAAATGACATTTAAAGAAGTATTCGAACCATCTGAAGTAGAATCTTCTCATGAAGAGGAAGATGAATTGAAACGACAGTCGTTACGATTCGATCGCGAAGTTTATCAACAAAAGTTAAACCCGCCTGTCAACAAAAGCATCAACAGATATGAAAAACAACGCATCATAAATGGTACATTTCTAATGCCAATCAAACCATTCCTTCATACGAGCGAACCGGCAAGCCAAGTGGAGCAAGCAGCTCTTATGACAGATCATGGGGAAGTTTTAATAGATGCAGACATGCTAGCAGATGCCTACCTTCTGTTTTCTGAGAACGGAAAACCTCTTCAAGACAACGGTCCCGTGCATCTATACTTCCAGAATGGATCCAACCGAGACAACCCGATAACAGGTATTAAAAAAATTGAATTAAGGTAATTTAATGGGCAGCTTACGTAGCTGTCCTTTTACATATTCTTATCCAACCCTGCACACACTATGAGCATAAATCCAAAGTCCAATTTAATGGACGGGAAGAAAAGTGGTGCTTATATTTTGAAAAAGCTGATAATAGTTGCATGCTTTATCTTTTTAGCTGCCTGCCAACAAAATAATGAGGAGTCACTATTAAGGGAACGCCAATCAGATTCTGATCTTAAATATGTGACGGATTCCGATCCTGTCGAAAAAGAAAACCTGACTACTCAACAAGTGGCAAGAAGGTTAGCCAAAACGGCTGTCGAAGTTCCAGATGTCCATGATGCCACAGCCATTGTCCTCGGGAACTATGTAGCCGTCGGCATCGATGTTGACAAAGACTTAGACCGGTCTCGAGTCGGAGTCATTAAATATTCGGTTGCGGAAGCATTGAAGCACGATCCTTATGGCAAACAAGCTCTAGTCATCGCGGATGCGGATGGAGTGGAGCGACTGCGTGGAGTCGGTCAAAAAATTTCTGAAGGACATCCGATCGAAGCGATGACTGATGAACTTAGTCAGATTGTAGCTCGCTATATGCCAGAAGGTCCAATTAATGAGCGACCGCAAACCAACACAAATCAAGAGTCTATTCCCTCTGAGGATCACAAGCAGCTTGATCAAATTGAAAAAGAACAATCGAAAGAACGCTGACAGAAAAACAGCTAAATCCGAAGTGGATTTAGCTGTTACTTTTTTCTAAGATCTCCCGCTCTTTTTCGGTAAGCTCGTTGTAATACTGAACACCAAATTGAGAACCTTCAGATACCATATCCGCATTCTCTAAATTTGAAACTTCAGGTTTGCCTGCTTCCTCAACAGGTAAGTCGGACTTTTGTACGTAGTTGTCTTTTAAGCTTTTCGCCTTATCGGCAACTCTAGTGCGGTTTTCCTCATCTTTAAGTAAGTAAGCAATGGCTCCGCCGGCAACTGCACCGACTGCTGTAAACATCCAACGTTTTCTCACAGTATCATCCTTTCCTTGACTTCTGTAAGTTATATTTCCCTGTCTAGAACCAAATGAAACGTGGTAACTTCAACTAATTACACAGAACCCGTCCATATGTGTTACACTAAAAAAAATGATTGTATAACATTGAGGTGAATCGTATGCGCGTTCAATGTGTGATGTGCGATACTATCGAGAAAATCGATAGTTATTGTTTACAAGCCAAGCGTTTAAGAAATAGACGCATTCACACGTTCATGTGCGAATCTTGTCATGAACGCATTGGAAAAAACACGAAAAAAAGGTTGGAATCCGGCCAATTTAATTTCATTCGCGAAAGAAAAAAAGAAAAGCATTTACCATAAAAGAGTAGCAGTCGCTGCTCTTTTTTCATTTACTTAATTTTTTCTACTTACAACACGCCTCATCCTTATCTGTCTAAACTGAAAATAACCCGATTAGCATTCAAATCAACAAAAAAAGCCTCGCCTTTGGCGAAGCTCTCCTCCATTATGACTGCTCACTCTCTCGCCCGCCTCTTTCCCTGTGTAGACGCAAGCGATAAATACCTAGAATCAATGCTGCTACGACCAGACTTTCAGGCAGAGGCAAATTCAATCCAAGTATTAATGTTAAAAGGAATGTACCAATTACTAAAACAGCATAGACAACGACAGCTTTAATCACTGGCAATTTACGGGCAAATCCTAATTTAAATGTAATAATCGTGAGAATAACAGTCGTTAAATATAGAAACATGAAAGAACGAAATAACATGGTTACTTCATCTTCATTATTCAAATTGACCTCGCCACCCAGACCTCGGAAGAAAAAGTCCGCCACTGGCCACAGATCAGTAGGTACTTGCAATGTAGACATATCTTGCATGATGCTCCTCCTCGTATAACCTCTACTCTTCTTCTTATCATACTAGATTACAGGGGAAGAAGCCACACCCGTAAAGATTTTCATTAATTCTTCAAATCATATATAATGACCATAGAATCGAGGTGAGCCTTATGAAAAACAGACCCTTAACAATGACACTCTTAGCCATTCTTGTCATTTTATCTTTTACTTCCGTCGGATTTGCTTTAGGCCAGGAAGTGTTTTGGCTAGCTGGCTTCTTATTCTTGCTAGGCTTTGCAATCATGGGATATGGATTAAAATTGAAGAAAACAGAAGCATGAAAAAGGAAAAAGCGACATTTGATTAGCTGTCGCTTTTTCCTTTTTTCAATTGAACATAATCATCAATGATTTCGTCATGTATCGGCGAACGGCTTGCAAGTACGGTTGATTTATTAAGCAAATCCAACTCTTGCTTGTTCGCTTGAGTAACGACACCTCCGACTTCTTCAACAAGAATCGCCCCAGCTGCAAAATCCCATGGCATAAGAGTCATCGTTAAGTAGCCGTCAAGAATCCCTTCAGCTACAAAAGCAAATTCTAATGCTGCTGACCCATAGGAACGTGTGCTACGGATTTTTTTCACCAAATCTTGCATACCCTTATGTTCAATATGGGGATTCTCTGGAATCATCCATGTCGTATTCAGAGCTAATATCGATTGGTTTAGAGGACGCTCTTTATTCAATGTCGGAAGTTCCATTCGATTCTTATAGGCCCCTTCCCCTCTTTTGGCTGAGTAAAGAACATCCTCCATGACGTTATAAATGAGCCCGATTTCCCCTATACCATCATGATAGATACCAATGGAAATAGCGAAGTTCCTTTTCTGGTGGACAAAGTTCATCGTGCCATCTATGGGATCTACAATCCATACCGTTCCATCTAAAGCTTCGATGTCGTCTCCGAACCCTTCTTCCCCCAATAAATAATGCTCGGGATAGTCCTCTTTAATTTTCTCTGCAAAAAATTGTTCGGTTTGCTGATCCATCTCTGTAACTAAATCGTTAGGGTTTGATTTTGTTTCAATAGATCTTGGTGCATCGATGTTCTCACGGATTCGCTCTCCAGCTTCTAAGATCCATGATTTAGCTTGGTGAAAGATTGAATTTCTCAATTGCTTGTCCATTCATTTTGGCTCCTTTAATTCAACTTACTATTTATCGTATCAAAAGAAAGAGAATAATGACAAAAAAAAACACGAGCTACCTTAGTGTGGCTCGTGTTTACACAGACCATTCAATCAATTGTTTACGTAAAGCCGAAAGCCTTCTTTTGCTTCTTAGCATTTGCTCTTTGTCCCCGGCAAGCATGGCATCATGTAAAGTGACCAGCTCGTAATCAATTTCCATACGGATGACCGGGAGCTTCTCTTCAGCTTCTCGTTTACGTAACGCTTCCATGACATGTTTCATTGTCATTCCTCCCTTTCTGATCCTTACTATATATATATGTGTTCAACGCGACATAAGTTTCTTATAGATTACTTATATTTAACCCATTTTTCATAGGTTCAAACGCCCAGAACACATTGTTTAGACTGGTTTTTATTCTGTGGTAAAATATTAGGTAGTTTATCTAGGAGTTGATACCATGTCTACATTTCAAGGATTTACACAGAAGGATTTCGACGTTTTCTCCATACCTGGTCTAGAAAACCGCATGGAAGTATTAAGAGAGCAGATCTCACCTAAACTTGAAGCGATTACGACTGAGCTTTCAGCGGATGTGACAGCCTTGACAGGGGATGAAATGTTCGTCCACGTCGCTAAACACGCCCGCAGAAAAACAAATCCACCAAGTGACACGTGGGCAGCCCTCGCCCCTAGCAAGCGAGGGTATAAGAAGTTACCTCACTTCCAAGTTGGAATTTGGGAAACACACGTATTCATCTGGTTCGCCGTAATTTATGAAAGTCCGATAAAAGAAGACTTTGCCAAAGAGTTGGATGAACACCGCAAAGAAGTGCTAGAACATATTCCAGCACACTTCTCCTGGTCCATAGATCATACGAAACCCGAATCGATTCCCCACAAAGAAGTGGATGAAGAGAAGTTCATTTCCATGACAAATCGTTTACAATCAGTCAAAAAAGCAGAAATCCTTTGTGGACAAACTATCGAAAGAAACGACGAGCGTTTAAAAGACCCTGAAGCATTCATACAATTATGTAAGGAAACCTTCGAAACGCTCGAGCCTCTATACCGTTACACAAAACAATTATAAAAAACAAAAGCCGCCTCAAATGGCGGCTTTTAAGTTATAGGTTCATTTTGATTCTTTCGCCTGGATGTGCTTTTTTTGCTTCTTTAATTGTTCGATAACTGGAATAACCGGATTCTTTTTCAAACTGACTAGTCAACTTTTTCTCTTCGCTTTTAGAAGGAACGATTTGTTTGAAACGTGTATAAGCAAGCATCAAGTCGTCCCGGCTTACTCCTTTCTCATACGCCTCTTCAATCATCGAATAAAAGTTGACAACATCAATAATCTCTTCCTTAGACCAGTACTGTTCATCAATCGGATAAGAATAACTCATGATTCAACCTCCTTATGTATCATTATGACCAACTCGCACGGATTTGTTCCGCTTCCCCTATCATCCTTGTTATGAGTTCTGACACAGTTGGAACATCTTGGATCCGAGCAGCAACTTGTCCAGCCCAACCAAAACCTTCTTTGCCTTCATAAATATAAGATTTGTTCGCTTTCCCGTCAATATAGCTTTTTAAGCCTTCAAACCCGACACCCTCATCCTCTAAAGCAAGGATTTCATCTGTCCACGAATTTTTCAATGCTCTTGCGGGTGTCTTCAAGCTTCGTTTAATGACGGATGTGGAGGATTCATTTGCATCGATGAGCGCTTGCTTATAAGCATCACCAGCTAGAGAACATTCCTTAGTTGCAATGAATCGTGTTCCCATTTCAATCCCATCCGCTCCTAGTGACAAAGCTGCCATCAAACCCCTTCCATCTCCGATACCACCCGACGCTATAACAGGAACAGAGACAGAATCCACCACTTGAGGGGTCAGGACGAGTGTCCCTACATCATCACGACCTAAATGACCGCCTCCTTCATGTCCTACGACCATAACTGCATCTGCGCCCAACTCTTCAGCCTTTTCAGCTTGGCGCCTTGCCGCTACTAATACTAGTGTCTTTATTGCCGTACCTTTGACCATATCTAAAACAGGCTTCGGATTTCCACCAGTCACACTGACCACCTGAACTTTTTCATCTATTGCCACTTGTACCATATCCTCAAATGGTCTGCCATGTTGGCCAATCGCGAAATTTACACCGAACGGGCATTTGGTCTTGCGTCGTACTTCTTGTATTTCCTGCTTAAGCTCATCTGGCCCTTTCATACTCATGGCTGTCAATTGACCAAGCCCTCCTGCATTCGACACTGCCGATGCCAATTCAGAATAAGCCAAATGCGCGAGGCCACCTTGTATGATTGGATAGCGAATCCCTAATAGTCTAGTCACTGGAGTTTCCCACTTCATCCTACCCCTCCTTTTACCGACATCTTACCATGAGCGAACTAGGATCGATACTAATAAGCATAGAAGAAAAAGAACTAGCAAGTTAGGTGACACTCTGCTATAATTCACTTGCTTTCAACTTTTAAAGAGGTGCTGAAACAGAATGAACCAGACAGAAACTCCCCTTTTTACGGGATTAAAAAAACATGCGGCAAAAAAGCCGACCCAATTTCATATACCAGGCCACAAAACGGGAAAAGGGATGGACCCAGAATATAGAGATTTTTTAGGTGAATCAGCATTATCTATCGATTTAATTAATATCGAACCGCTGGATGACCTCCATCACCCTCACGGAATGATCAAAGAAGCTCAAGACTTAGCTGCAGCAGCTTTCGGAGCAGATTACACGTTCTTCTCCGTGCAAGGGACCTCAGGTGCGATCATGACGATGATTATGAGTGTATGCCAGCCTGGTGATAAAATTATAGTTCCTAGAAACGTCCATAAATCCATAACTACAGCCATTATCTTTTCAGGTGCAAAACCGGTATTCATTCACCCAGAGTTAGATGAACGATTAGGGATTTCCCATGGGATCACCCCTCATGCCGTTCAGAGAGCTTGTGAAGCTCATCCGGATGCTAAAGGGGTTCTTGTCATTAACCCTACTTACTTCGGGATAACTGCAGATTTAACAAAGATTGTCGATATCGCTCATTCGTTTGATATTCCTGTCCTCGTAGACGAAGCACACGGTGTGCACATTCACTTCCACGACCGTTTGCCTTTATCCGCAATGCAAGCAGGTGCTGATTTAGCCGCAACAAGCGTTCATAAGTTAGGAGGGTCTTTGACTCAAAGCTCTGTCCTGAATTTAAAAGAAGGCCTAGTTTCGCATGAACGTGTTCAGACCATTTTATCGATGCTAACGACAACGTCAACATCTTATCTCTTACTGGCATCTCTAGACACTGCCCGCCGCCATTTAGCAGTCAATGGGGAGAAGTTACTTGACCAAGCACTCTACCTTGCAGATTCAGCGAGAGAGCGCATCAACAGCATTCCTCATCTGTATTGTCCTGGTGATGAGTTATTAGGAAGTGATGCAACCTACGGATACGATCCAACAAAGTTGATTATTTCTGTGAAGAATTTAGGGATTACAGGCTATGACGCTGAAGTGTGGCTCCGGGAAAATCATAATATTGAAGTCGAACTATCCGACCTCTACAACCTATTGTGTTTAATCACTCCTGGAGACAGCGAAAAAGAGGTACAGCACTTGATTCAGGCTTTAACCTCGTTATCCGAGCAGTGTGAAACTTCATACGAAGACAAAGAAATCACTGTGAAAGTACCAGATATCCCTGTATTATCTCTCTCTCCGAGAGATGCTTTTTACGCCTCAACAGAGGTTGTTCAATTAACAAAAGCCGTCGGACGAATCAGTGCAGAATTTGTAATGGTTTATCCACCTGGCATCCCGATTTTTATTCCCGGGGAAATCATTACAGATGAGAATATCAGGTATATTCATGAAAATATAGAAGCAGGGTTACCTGTACAGGGCCCCGAGGATGACACGCTAGAAACTATTCATGTCATTAGAGAACAGAGAGCTTTTCAATAAATCTAAAAAATCCCCGTCGCTTTAGAGCGACGGGGATTTTTTCTATTGATCTTTTGATGTATGGCATGTCGGACAGGTGCTGTAAAGAGTAGAAACCTTTTCGTTTTCGTAGTGTTCAATTACTTTCTGACAGTCTTGGCAAACGATAGTACCCATTAACATCCACTCCTCATTTTTTGTAATCGCTTTCAGTGTAACTTCATTTTAATAGGTCACATTCAAAAAATCAACCCCAAAAGTATAACTTATTTAAAAATGTGACACACTAATAAATTCCCCACTTATTATCAATATGCGTGAGCCGAACCATGTAGAACCGTCGCGAGAACAAAGAAAAGCAACCCTCTCACAGCAGCCTGATCAGCCACTATAAGGCATCACGTTAATAAACTACAGGATACGGAGGCGTTTTAGGGTGAAGACATAAAAAAAGGTAGCTGAATTGTCAGCTACCTTTTTTGTAAGCTTATGGTGTTTGGATAAGAGCAGGGTCCAATAACTCATATCCTTTGCCACGAAGTCCTTCAACTATCTCTGGCAAAGCGTTATTTGTCCACTCACGATCATGCATCAATAAGTTCGCTCCGTTGTTTAACAGCTCTGTATTCACCATAATATCAGCAATTTTACTTGCTTCCATATACTCCTTATTCCAGTCGTATCCGTAAGTCCAGTTCATTACCAACATATTCTCTTGTTCAGCCAATTGTTTAGAGAAATCTGTATTTTGACCGAATGGTGCCCGGAAGAATTCCGGACGTTCACCTGTGATTTTCTCAATTTGGTCGTTCAACCCGACGATTTCTGTCCGCTGTTGCTCTTCTGTTAAATCAGGAAGCGATGCATGCGAATGGGTATGGTTTCCAATGGCAAATCCCATATCATGTATCTCTTTCAACATCGCCTTTTCTTCTTCTGTATCAATAAAGTGACCATTTACAAAGAAAATAGCAGGAGCATTCAACTCTTTCAGCTTTTTAGCCATCTCTACCCCAAACTTTTCTGGAGCATCATCAATTGTCAATAAAGCAACCTTCGGATTCGCATCACCAATCGGTTCAAAAGCCCAGTTAGTTCCAAGTTTGTACTGAGGTTCTTGAACCGTCTCCTCTGTTTCAGCTTCCTCATCGGTTTTCTCTTCCTTTGTTTCCTCTTCATCCTCTTTTTGTTCTGTTTTTTCTTCTGATGCCTCTTCTCCTTCGTCTACTACTTCTGCTTCCGTCTTTTCTGGTTCGGTTCCTTCAATATTCTCTTCACTTTCAGCATTGCTACAAGCTGCAAGCAGGAAAATAAGAAGCAAGCTGATCATCATGTTTTTCATCATAGATGTCCCTCCACTGTTATGTATTTCCATTCTCTATTATAAAAGCAGATTTGGATTTTTTCTATCGTTTTTGGCCAATTTATTATATAATAACAAACCGTGGCTTCATAATGACGTATACTTAGACAGGTGATGAAGATGATTGACTCGCTCAAAAAATTCAAACTGTTTGGTGGTCGAACATTAAAAACAGGGATTTCCGTGTTTTTCACAGCACTCATCTGTGGTTTTTTTAACTTACCTATTATATTTGCCGTCATTACTGCGATTGTTACGATTGAACATACAGCTGCGGATTCTATAAAAAAAGCGGTCGTGCGGTTTCCTGCATCGGCGATTGGAGCATTACTTGCGACTACTTTTTATGGGATATTCGGTAAAGGCGCACTCACCTTTGCCCTCGCTGCTATGATTACGATTGCTGTCTGTCATAAACTGAAGCTAGAGGACGGAATTTTAGTCGCTACAATAACGGCTACCGCTATGATTCCCGACTTTCAAGATCAATATTTTGTTTCGTTCTTCACAAGATTGGGTACAACATCTATTGGTATCATCGTTTCAACTCTTGTTAATTTCTTCCTTTTACCTCCCAATTATTCGCCGATGATTTACAGAAACATAAATGCTCTGTATAATCAGTCAAGTCGTCTATTGGAGCGAATAATTTCGGAAACAGTCGCAGAATCTAAAGAGAAAAACCGAGCCATTCAAAGGTCATACAGACAGTTGACCGCTCACTTGGAAAGAACATATCAGTTATCTCAATATCAGCGAGAAGAGTGGAAGTATCACAGACATACAACGGAGGAAATGCAAGCGTTCCAGTTTTCCCAGAAAAAGCTAGGAGCATTGCAGCAAATTGTTTACCATCTTGGTAACCTTCAATATGTCAAAGCGCAATCATCTGATTTTTCCGAAGAAGAAAAAGACCTTCTCCTGACTATAACTGAAAATTATGTCCAGGTATTAGAAGACCCTACCCATTCCATAAGTGAGAAACAATTCCAAAGAGTTGAACAGCTCGATCACATGTTCTGGAAATGGAAAGAACAACATGTTCAGACAAAAAGCCATTACCGGCATCAGTTACCACCACAGACGATTCTTATATATGAATTGCTCTGTTTCCATGATGTTTTAGAAGAACTTCAGAACATGTCGGCTAAAAGGAAGCAAATGGTTCAAGATTGTTATGTAACATAAAGGAATGGATGGGCGCACGAAAATTAAATAGAAGGGATGATATTCATGAATCAAGTTACAAAAGTATTTTATATTTCTGTCGTAGCCGCTGCACTTTTTATCATTTGGGGCGTCATCCCAAAAGAAGTGCTTGGCAGTGCAAATTTATCTAATGTTACAACGCTAATTCAAGGATTTCTAACCGACAAATTTGGATGGTTTTACTTACTCTCTGCAACAGGCTTTCTAATCTTCGCTATATACCTCGTTTTCTCCAAATACGGAAAACTTAAACTGGGTAAACCGGACGATAAGCCTGAATATCCATACATTACGTGGTTTGCCATGTTATTCAGTGCTGGTATGGGAATCGGACTGGTCTTCTGGGGGGCAGCCGAACCGTTATCGCACTTCCACACTCCACCAATTCCAGGTATGGAACCGACTAGTGAGGAAGCCGCGCAATCTTCCATGAAGTACAGCTTCTTCCACTGGGGATTCCACCCTTGGGCGATTTACGCAGTATTAGCTTTAGCTTTAGCTTACTTCAAGTTCAGAAAAGACGCACCTGGTGTCATTAGTGCTGCTTTAACACCAGTTTTAGGTGAAGAGCGAGTCAAAGGACCTATTGGAACACTAGTCGATTCCATCGCTGTGTTCGCAACAATCTTCGGTGTAGCAACATCACTCGGTTTAGGTGCCTTGCAAATTTCAAGTGGACTAGCTTTCACCATTGATGGTCTGCAAGATACTTTCACATTACAATTAATTATTATCGTAGTCGTAACAATCTTGTTCATGATTTCAGCTATGACTGGTTTGAATAAAGGGATTAAGTACTTAAGTAATACGAACGTTGTATTAGCCTTACTTCTTATGGTCTTCCTTTTATTTGCAGGACCAACAAACTTTATTATGGACTACTTTACAACAAGTTTTGGTTCATATATTCGTGATTTACCTTATATGAGCTTCCGCATGACGCCATTTGCAGAGGATAACTCTTGGGTTCAAGGTTGGACGATCTTCTACTGGGCTTGGTGGATTTCCTGGGCGCCATTCGTTGGTACCTTTATCGCCCGTGTATCTAGGGGACGTACAATCCGTGAGTTCATCTTGGGTGTACTTTTAGTTCCAACAGTATTTGGAGCTCTTTGGTTCTCTGTGTTCGGTGGTACAACTATCTTCCTTGAGTATTTCAATGGAATTAATATCAATGCTGATATGAGTGAACTTGGTACAGAAGTTGCCTTGTTCTCCATGCTAGAACATGTTCCTCTAGGTGGAGTCATGTCCGTTATCGGATTGCTACTGATCAGTACGTTCTTCATAACGTCAGCCGACTCAGCTACCTTCGTACTTGGTATGCAAACAACAAACGGTAGCTTGAATCCAAAAAACCAAGTCAAATTCACTTGGGGTGTTATTCAAGCTGGCGCTGCAGCTGTTCTACTTTGGACAGGTGGCTTAGGTGCCCTCCAGACTGCAGCGATTATTGCAGCCTTCCCGTTTACCTTTATTATGATTCTGATTTGTTTCTCTCTTTACAAGCAGTTTAGTGAAGATGCTAAAAAAGTCGATTTGAAGAAGAAAAAATAACGTATTAAAAACAGCGACCTAAAGCTTAGGTCGCTGTTTTTTTGAATCCTTTTTACTCACCTACTCGTATATAGTATCAAAAGGAGGATTTTCATGTTTAAAAAATTGTTAGCAAGCATAGGTATCGGTGCAGCCAAGGTCGATACGCAATTGGAAAAAGATCAATTCATTCCCGGCGAAGACGTGCAGGGCAAAATTGTCATCACAGGAGGAGACGTGGACCAATCCATTGATGCCATTCACTTGTTTTTAATGACTGAAGCTTTAAGGGAAGTGAATGATAAAAAAATCAAAGAAAAGGTTTCCCTTCAGAAGTATCCGATTACGCAAGATGTGTTGATCGCTGCAGGTGAAACGAAGGAAATCCCTTTTTCAATCCACATCCCTTACAAGGTTCCTGCATCCGCTGGTCGTCTACCGATTTGGTTTGAAACAGGATTGGACATTCCAATGGCTCTTGACCCACAAGATCGTGATCCTATTACCATTGCACCCCATCCCTATGTCCAAACAGTATTAGATGCTCTCGACCATATCGGATTCCATGTAAGAAAGGTAGATATGGAATACTCCAAAAAGTGCGGATACGTTCAGGAATTCGAATTTCAACCAGGAGGAGAATTTCGTGCCTACTTAGATGAACTTGAAGCTATTTTCTTCTTGGATGAGAATAAAATTGATGTCATATTAGAAGTGGACAGACGAGCACGCGGGCTTGGGGGGTTATTTGCCGAGGCCTTAGAGATGGATGAGAGTAAAGCTAGGATTTCCTTCACTAAATCTGAACTTGAAAACTCCTTCAAAGTAGCAGAACAACTTCGCAGTATCATTCAACGTTACAGCAAGTAAATGGACTCATGCTAAGAATAGCATATGTCCGATTATATATACTTAAAAAGATGAGTGGGATCCCACTCATCTTTACTTATATCTGGCGAAGCGAATCTCTCAACTCCTAATATTTCGTTATGGCTATTAAGATGACTGCGATTAAAAAACATTGCTCAAATATGTCCATCTTCCCTCAGAGGCATTCTCAGCGACTTTTAGCTATACAAGACATGGAGTTCTTACAAGAGCGTCAAGAAGCTGCCAACGTCTTTTCTATCGTGTGACAGAACTCATATTTTCCTTTTGGGTTTTCATTAGTTGACACGTTGGGCGGAAAAATCCATGTTAATGCTATCTGTTTGTGTTCAACGCTTCTTTTTCGACACGATCCATGAATTCATCAACGACTTTCTTATTACTTTTTTCATTTCCTAATTTCAACATGGCATGTCCAATGAAATTGACTCCTTTATTGGTACCTTCATAAACAAAATCGGTTTGACTCTCACCTTGCTTATATAAGCTGTAGATCAGGTTAATCTCGAATGCTTTCCCTAACACGAACCTTTGTTGCTTTCGTTTGAAGTGAGGTTCATTCACGTAATCCAAGGTCTCAACCGTATATGTCTCCAGACGCTTCCCTTCTCTATAAGTCTGTCGGTGTTTTGCTCCTATTTCATGTTCATTTTTTTCAATAATCTCGTGACTTTCCACCTTAGGCATGATTATTTTTATATTTTCGTCTAAAAATAATTTCCAAACTGTTTCGATAGGTGAGTCAATCTTTCTTATCTCTTTCCATGAAATCATCGTCTCTCTCCCTTCCTGATTGCAAAAATTCTTCAATTTCCTTTGCCCGTAATTGAAGTTCCATGATGTGTTCATGAATTTTCATCTTTTTATCTACTAACAATTCCTCCAAATGTGCAAATGATTCATCGTTCATCACCGTAATCATCTCTTGGATCGTAAATCCAAACCCTCGTAATTTCCCTAATAATAAGGCTAAAAAGTAACTACCATCATCATAATAGCGGTAGTTATTATTAGGATCTACATAAGCCGGTTCAAGGAGTCCGACTTTTGAGTAATACCGGAGCGTTTCTTTGCTTAGTCCTGTTAGTTCTACAAATTCACTAATTTTATACATGTTCCTCCCCTGTCTTAACTATAAACTGTGTGGTGCACGACACAGTCAAGTTCATTTAAATATTTACATCACTTGATTTAAGATACAGCATTTTACAGAGAAGTGATTGAATTAACAATGTCATTAACAGTAAAACACTAGCCTTTCATTTATGTAACAATTTGTTAACAATAGCAGATTCCTGCCTTCCGTTTGTTAGACTGAGATTGCAGTCAAAGAAAAGGGAGTGGAGTGTACATGTATTATCGAATTTCTTTTGCCATCATAGTCATTATATTGTTAGCTGGTTGTCTCCCTCAATCGAAAGACGTGGAAGTATTGAGTGCTGCAGAATCTGAATATGAATTATTTCTTTATACGACAAAAAACCAAAATAATGAAGCGAATCAGTACTTAACCGCTCTCCTCGACTGGAGAACAAAATCGTCAAAAGTCGAGCGTTTTCAGTTCAAGCAATCCACAGCAAGAACTGATCAAATCAAGCTATCTGAAGACTCTCTTCCTGCGCTAGTCATAAAAAAACGAGGAAAAGTCATCACAAGCATACAAGGCAGCAATACAAGTGATCAAATTTTATCAGAACTCGAACGTTCTGTATCCTTTTAATTATACACTTTAGCATTAAAGATCCAATTTAGAACTTGAGCTATATGATAAATGACGAAAAGAGGCTTGCTAAAAAAGCAAGCCTCTTTTCATTACTCAGTCCCTTTGTTGGTCGCCTTGCCTTCTTGCTCGCCCTTTTCTCTTTTCAACGCTTTTAACTCCTGTTTGCTTTTGTGCTTCTTGTTTTTGTCCTTCATCCTTTATCCCTCCTTTTGTTTATCTTTCCATAAATCAATAAGCCCATACAAAAAAAGAGCCGCCCTAAGTGGACGACTCTTTTTTTGTGTTATTTTACAATGTGGATCGGCTGACCGATTGCTACTTCTGCAGCTTCCATTGTAATCTCACCAAGCGTTGGATGAGCATGAATAGTTAGGGCAAGATCTTCAGCTGTCATTCCAGCTTCGATTGCAAGTCCTAACTCAGCGATCATATCACTAGCGTTCGGTCCAGCGATTTGAGCGCCAATCACAAGGTCATCATCCTTGCGTGTGATTAGTTTCAAGAAACCGTCACTGTCGTTAAGAGAAAGCGCACGACCGTTGGCTCCGAATGGGAATTTAGATGCGTTAACTTCATAACCAGCATCCTTCGCTTCTTGCTCGGAATAGCCGACAGAAGCAAGTTCGGGATCAGAGAAGACTACAGCAGGAATACCGTGGTAATCAATCTCTGTCTTCTCACCAGCAATCGCCTCCGCAGCGACTTTCGCCTCATAAGAAGCTTTGTGAGCAAGAGGTGGTCCTTCAACGATATCACCGATCGCATAGATGTTATCAATACTTGTACGGCATTGCTTATCGATATTGATAAGACCCTTATCACTCATCTCGATGCCTAGCTCTTCAAGACCGATTTCATCTGTATTCGGACGGCGACCGACCGTTACAAGTACGTAATCAGCATCTATTGTTTGCTTTTCGCCTTTTACTTCATACGTTACGGTTACACCGTCTTCACGCTCTTCTACACCTTGAGCCATAGCTTCTGTTACGACATCTACGCCTTTTTTCTTCAGACGTTTCTTAACTAGAGAAGACATTTGCTTCTCGAAGCCGCCAAGGATATTTTTTGTACCTTCAAGAATGGTTACTTCTGTGTCGAAGTTGGCATAAGCTGTACCTAGCTCTGTACCAATATATCCGCCACCGATGACAACCATTTTCTTCGGAATCTCTTGAAGTTCAAGTGCACCTGTTGAATCAAGAACTCTGTCGGAGAACTTGAAGTTCGGAATTTCAATTGGACGAGAACCTGTACCAATAATACAGTTGTTGAACGTGTACGTTTGGGAGTTCTTATCATCCATAACACGTACAGTGTTCTTATCGACGAAGTAAACTTCGCCTTTGACGATGTCTACTTTGTTTCCTTTAAGTAGGCCTTCTACACCGCCTGTAAGTTTGTTCACGACGCTTCCTTTCCATTCTTGCACTTTGGAAAAGTCGACAGTCGTATTCTCAGACTGAATGCCCATGTCGTCGGATCCTTTGGCGTGTTCATAACGATGCCCCGCTTGAATCAGCGCCTTAGAAGGTACACAGCCTACGTTTAAGCAAACGCCTCCTAGGTTGCCTTTATCGACGATGGTAACTTTTTGACCCGTTTGAGCGGCACGGATGGCAGCTACATAACCACCAGGACCCGCACCTACGACTAACGTATCTAGTTCAATTGGAAAATCTCCTACTACCATACTTTACGCCTCCATCATAATTAGTTGTGGATCGTTCAGTAAACGCTTGATGTGGTTCATTGCGTGCTGAGCTGTCGCGCCATCGATAATACGGTGGTCGAAGCTTAGAGAAATCGCAAGAACTGGAGCAACAACTATTTCACCATCACGGACAACTGGTTTCTCAGCGATACGACCAATACCAAGAATAGCAACTTCAGGGTGGTTGATTACTGGAGTGAACCACTGTCCACCGGCAGAGCCGATATTTGTGATCGTCGTGGAAGCACCTTTCATTTCTGCAGATGATAGTTTACCGTCACGAGCTTTCACAGCAAGTTGGTTGATCTCATCAGAGATACCGAAGATAGACTTACGGTCTGCTTCTTTTACGACAGGAACCATTAGGCCTTTATCTGTATCTGCTGCGATACCAATATTATAATAGTGTTTTTGAATAATTTCATCCGTATTGTCATCCACAGAAGTATTTAGTACTGGGAACTTCTTAATGGCTGATACGAGAGCTTTTACAACGTAAGGAAGGTATGTCAGCTTGATGTCTTGCTCAGCTGCTACAGCCTTGAACTTCTTACGATGAGAAACTAGCTCAGAAACATCTACTTCGTCCATTAACGTTACGTGAGGAGCTGTGTGCTTGGAATTAACCATAGCTTTAGCGATCGCCTTACGGATTCCGCTCATCTTCTCACGAGTTTCTGGGAATTCTTCACCAGCAGGTACTGCTTGTTGTGAAGAAGTGGATTCTTGAGATTCCTCTTGTTCTTGAGAAGGTGCCTCAGAAGCCGTTTCAGTTTGACCACCATTCAAGAAGCTTTCAACGTCTTCTTTCACGATACGGCCATTCTTGCCTGATCCTTGCACTTTGCGGATATCTACATCGTTATCACGAGCAAACTTACGTACAGACGGCATAGCAATGACACGTTTGTCCTCATCTACATCTGCTTCGTCTGCTTGAGCAGCTGGCTGCTCTGATTTTGTTTCTTCTTTAGAAGCTTCTTCTTTTGGAGCTTCCTGTTTTTCTTCCTTAGGCTCTTCCTTCGTTTCTTCTCCAGAATCACCTGAGTCTTCGGAACCGTCGTCAATCGTAATGATGACTGTTCCAACTGTTGTTGTTTCGCCTTCGTCTACATGGATTTCTTTTACCGTTCCATCAACTTGAGAAGGAATTTCAACAACGGCTTTGTCATTTTGCACTTCACAAAGTACGTCGTCTTCCTTTACTTCCTCGCCAGGTTTGACGAACCACTTTGCTATTTCACCTTCATGGATACCTTCACCGATATCAGGTAGTTTAAATTCAAACGCCACGGTTATTACCTCCTATTTTTAGAGATGATTAAAAGTTCATCACTGCGTTAACTTTTTCAACGATGGTGTTATGGTTTGGCAACCAAACTTCCTCTGCTTGAGTGAACGCGTAAACTGTATCTGGAGCGGCTACACGAAGAACCGGTGCTTCTAAGTGCAGAATCGCTTTCTCTTGGATTTCAGCGGCAACGCTTGCTGCAATACCCGCTGACTTCTGTGCTTCTTGAACGACTACAGCACGGTTTGTTTTCTTAACAGACTCAAGGATCGTCTCGTAGTCAACTGGGCTTACTGTACGAAGGTCAATGACTTCTGCACTGACGCCGTCTTTTTCAAGTTCTTCTGCAGCTTTAAGGCTAGAATGAACCATTGCACCATAAGCAACTAGCGTGACATCTGTACCTTCACGTTTAACCGTAGCTTTGTCTAGTTCAACTGTATATTCTTCTTCTGGAACTTCCTCACGGAATGAGCGATAAAGCTTCATGTGCTCCAAGAAGATAACGGGATCATTATTACGGATTGAAGAGATCAACAATCCTTTTGCATCGTAAGGATTTGATGGGATAACAACACGAAGACCAGGTTGTTGAGCCATAAGTCCTTCAAGGCTATCTGCGTGTAGTTCAGGTGTATGAACGCCACCACCGAAAGGAGAACGAACCGTAATCGGCATTTGACGAGTACCACCAGAACGGTAACGGTAACGAGCCATTTGACCACTGATTGCATCCATAACTTCGTATACAAATCCGAAGAACTGGATTTCTGGAACTGGACGGAAGCCAGTCAATGCAAGACCGATTGACATACCGCCGATTCCGGACTCAGCTAAAGGTGTATCAAATACACGATCTTCGCCGAATTCTTTTTGAAGACCCTCTGTCGCACGGAATACTCCACCGTTTTGACCAACGTCTTCACCGTATACGAGCACGTTTTCGTCGTTTTTAAGTTCTGTGCGCATCGCGTCTGTGATGGCTTGAATCATTGTCATTTGTGCCATGATCTACTTCGACTCCTTTTCCTTATATTCTTCCATCTGTTCTTTCAAATTAGGTGGAAGTTCTTCGTGCATGATCTCCATAAGATCTGTCACTTTTTGTTTTGGTGTATTGTCAGCTTCTTTGATAGCTGCTTTGATTTCTTCTTTCGTTTTCTCGATCAATTCGTTTTCTTCTTCCTCTGACCATAGGCCTTTCTCTTCAAGGAATTTACGGAAACGAACGATTGGGTCTTTCTTCTCCCATTCGCTATCTTCTTCATCTGTACGATAACGAGTTGGATCATCACCAGCCATTGTATGAGGACCATAACGGTAAGTCAGAGTCTCAATCAATGTTGGACCTTCACCCGTTACAGCACGCTCACGCGCATCTTTTGTCGCAGCATAAACAGCAAGAACATCCATACCGTCTACCTGTACACCTTCGATACCAGCGGCTACTGCTTTTTGAGCAATCGTTTGAGCTGCAGACTGTTTCTCAACAGGTACAGAGATCGCAAAGCGGTTGTTTTGAACAACGAAGATGGATTGTGCACCGAAGGCACCTGCGAAGTTGATTCCTTCGTAGAAGTCACCTTGTGAAGCACCACCATCACCTGTATATGTGATCGCTACGGCATTTTCACCACGTTTTTTATATCCAAGTCCTACACCAGCGGCTTGTGTAATTTGAGCACCGATGATGATTTGTGGACTTACTGCGTTGACACCTTCAGGCATTTGGTTCCCTTTAAAGTGACCACGGGAGAATAAGAATGCTTGGTGTAGTGGAAGTCCGTGCCAGATCAACTGAGGAACATCACGATACCCTGGTAGAATAAAGTCTTCTTTCTCTAGGGCAAACTGGCTACCAAGCTGAGAAGCCTCTTGTCCTGCTGTTGGTGCGTAGAAACCTAGACGACCTTGGCGGTTCAGCGCGATAGAACGCTGGTCCAAGATACGTGTATAGACCATACGACGCATAATTTCTTTTAAATCTTCATCTGATAAGTCAGGCATAGCGTCTTCATTGACGATTTGACCTTCTTCATTCAGGATTTGAAACGTTTCGAACTGATTTTCAATGTTCTCAAGAGTTCGTTTCAAAATAATTCACCTCTTCCTTTCATATTTGAAAATGGATGCTGTGACTAGCTTTCCCAATTCTTTAGAAAATCTGTACCAATTTACACTTTACGTTTTACCCTGTCGACAACTTAATTAATCATGAAGCAGGCATTTGCAACAACTGTTACATTATTACGAGAAAAAATATTGGTACAATGTAAATCCACTTTGTAGTTTAGCTCAATTCGTCATCATTCGTCAATCACTTTGCAAAATATATTCTTAACCAGATAAACGCTCTTATTCAGAGCAGTCAAAAATTGGTGATACATGTCTATGAAATAGCCATACTGTATCACTTGTATTCCTTACCTGTATTAATCATAGGACTTTATTATGACGGTTTGCAATTTTACTGCTTCTTATTCTTTAACAAAACAAAAACCGCCCTATTTAAGGACGGTTTTCGTTTTATTCTGCCGATTCGTTTTCAGTATCAGCATTTTCTTCCGTATTTGTTTCATCTTCATACGTAACGTCAAGTTCTGCTGCTTCGTAGAACTCTTTCTTCAGTTCGTTGTATTCTTCTGTATATTGATTGAACTGATCATTCGCTTCCATTACTTCCGTGTAGGTTTGATTGATGCTATCGATTTGATTTTGCAATTGCTCCTCTGTCAAATCTTCCTTTTGTAACATCTCATACAGTTCAGCATCTAACGTCAGCGCTTCATCATAAGCGTTGTAAAGCGTTTTATAAGCCTCATATCGATTTTGCATAGCCTCATATAACTCGTTGGCTTTTTCTTTGGCTTCTGCCTGTTCTTCATCTAAGTCACTAATCAAGGGTTCGATCTTCTCAAACTCTTCCTTGGCAGCTTCAATGCTTTCTTTTTCTAACTCTAACTTCTCTCTACGCTGTTCAACCACATCAGCCGCTTCTTGAGATAACTGTTTAATCTGATCAAATTCATTCATGCTTAAATCAATAATCTGGTTGTACAGTTCTTGCTCTTTATTCTCAAGCTCAACCAGTGGTTGTTGTTGTTCGCGGAATGCATCCTCTAAAGTCACCGCTTTTTCTAGATGATCATACATCTCTTCTTGAGCCGATGGCCCTGTACATGCAGACAAAATAAAAGCCGCTGCAGCAAGCAACGCCATAAGCATACGTAAACGCACGAATAGTTCCCCCTTGTACTACAACTCATCATTGTAATCTTGTGATATCTACCATAGTATAATAAATGAAAATAAATTGAAAGTGGCATTTTTCATAATAGTTCCATCTGGAAAGAATGGGTTTGAAAGAATCTTTTACTTTCCTTTTTATAGGAGTTAAAAAATGATGACGCCAGAAAGGGTGTATATGTGTATGATCACAATGGACGATATCGTTCGGGAAGGACATCCCGCTCTACGTAAAGTGACCGATGAGGTGGACCTTCCCCCTTCCAAGAAAGATAAAGAAACGCTTGAGGAAATGCTTCAATACCTCAAAAATAGTCAGGATGAACAAGTTTGTGACCGTTACGGTCTGCGTCCAGGTGTAGGGTTGGCTGCTCCACAAATCAATGTCAATAAACGTATGTTAGCGGTCCATTTCGTCGATTTGAAAGATAAAATGTATAGTTACGGTTTGTTCAACCCTCGTATTGTTAGCCATTCCGTTGAACGTACGTATCTTTCAACTGGTGAGGGGTGCCTTTCTGTCGATCGTGAAGTGCCAGGGTATGTTCCTCGTTACAGAAGAATCACCCTCAAAGCTACCGATTTAGAAGGGAATGATGTGAAGTTACGCTTAAGAGATTACGCTGCAATTGTCTTTCAACATGAGATTGACCACTTACACGGCGTGATGTTTTATGATCATATCGATTCAGAGGACCCTTTCAAAGAGCCCGATAACGCTACACCTGCTGACAGGTAAGAATATTGCCCTTATGCCCCACCGTTCCAGGAAAACTTTATAATACTGAGCAAAGCAAATTTTGTATAACGAACAAAAGGCCTGCAAATCGCAGGCCTTTTTATATTGAATCCGTTGTCATCACTTTCTCATGATTTTCGATTTTACTCCTCTTGTTCATTGTTATAGAAGAAGAATGTACATACTATTTCAATAACCCTACTTCATAGATGGCTTTGACTAGACCACCTTCATCGACATCATCGGTCACATAGTCACTGACTTGCTTCGTTTCCGGAACTGCATTCCCCATGGCAACCCCGGTTCCGACATCCCGGATCATTTCAATATCATTTAACCCATCACCGAAAGCATAGGAATTCTCTATGCTAAGTCCTGCTGCTTCAATCAACTTTTTAATGCCTTCTGCTTTGGAACCGCCACTCGGAAGAACGTCACAAGAGTATTCGTGCCAGCGGATATAATCAAATGATGTATGCTTCTCACGATATTCTTCAATTTCGTCACCTTCACAAAACAGGAGTGACTGATAAATCTCTCGTGTTTCATAGTAAGCGGCATCTACAGGCGGGTGATCCAAGTATAAAGAACCTAAACTTTTGGTGATATGAGAATGATCCGGGGTTGTGGCTTTCATACCAGCATGATCCATAAACACCATTGGATGATTATGATCTTGAGCGTCCATATGAAGTGCTTTTAAGTGTTCTGTAGATAGAGGATTCTTATATACTACTTCTCCCTCTAATACGACGTATTGACCATTAAAGCTTATAAAGGAATCGATTCCAAGCGTCTTTCGTAAGTCTTCGTACATAAATGGGGCACGGCCTGTGGCAATTGCACAATACACCCCGGCCTCTTTCAAGTCGCTTATAGCCTGTTTCGTTTTTTCGGGCAATTCCTTATTATGAGTCAATAAAGTACCGTCAATATCGAATAATGCAATTTTCTTATCCATATCATTTCCTCCATCTCTTCCGTTTGAATATATCATCCTTATGTAATACTAAGGAATAGATCGTATTTGGCTATACTCTAGCACGAGTGGATAAGTTTGAGAAGAAAAACAAACGATATTATAAATGTAAATGTTTCATTCTTTACCAAACCGTATTATACTAGAGGTAACAGGGATTGGGCGGTTTTACGTTTTTAGTGCTTTTCTTCCGAGAAAGGGGATGGATGCACGATGATGAAGCGTCTAAGAAGGAAGCTTAGAAAACGTTGGAAAGATTTCATGGAACGAAAAACCTACGCGTAAATCACAGATGGATTCGTTGGAGACTCGTTCAACCACTATTATCATTACCACACAATAATGAAACGTGCTATGATTAATGACAGGACAAGAATGTGGAAATTATATCTAGTTAGGAGCGATAAAGGAAATGATTTTTAAAGTATTATATCAGGAGCTTCAGCAAGAAGTTCCTGTTCGCGAGCGTACAAAGGCCATGTACGTAGAAGCGGATGCAGAGAGAAAAGTAAGAGAAAAGCTAGCAGATAAGGGAATCAATATTGAATATATCCAGGTGCTTAATGAGGATCACTTGGCCTATGAACAGCAATCAGAAGATTTCCAATTGGAGAACATGTAACGGATGAAGTTTGTTAAGAATGACCAGACAGCCGTATTCGCTTTAGGCGGACTCGGTGAGATTGGTAAAAACACATACGGCGTACAATTCCAAGACGAAATCATCCTCATTGATGCTGGAATCAAATTCCCTGAAGACGAACTGTTAGGTATCGACTACGTAATTCCAGACTATACCTACCTTGTTCAGAATCAGGACAAAATCAAAGGGTTATTCATCACCCACGGTCACGAAGACCACATCGGTGGTATCCCTTACTTGCTGAAAGAAGTCAATATCCCAATATATGCTGGAAAACTAGCAGCTGGCCTACTGCGTAATAAACTTGATGAACACGGTTTGTTACGAAACACTAAAATGCATACCATCGAAGAGGAAGATGTGATCAAGTTCCGCAAGACTTCTGTATCCTTCTTCCGTACAACACACAGTATTCCAGATTCATTCGGAATCGTAGTTAAAACACCTCCTGGTAATATCGTTCACACAGGAGACTTTAAATTCGATTTCACCCCTGTCGGAGAACCTGCCAACTTGACCAAAATGGCTGAGATTGGTAAAGAAGGTGTTCTCGCCCTGTTATCAGATAGTACGAATAGTGAGGTCCCTGGCTTTACGAAGTCAGAACGTGTGGTTGGACAAAGCATCCAGGACATCTTTTCGCGTGTAGAGGGTCGTGCAATCTTTGCTACCTTTGCATCAAACATTCACCGCTTGCAACAAGTAGTGGAAGCCGCAGTAAAACATAACCGTAAAGTTGCGGTGTTTGGACGAAGCATGGAGGCATCGATTAAGATCGGTCAGGAACTCGGATATATTCGTGCACCTAAAGACACGTTCATCGATGCACAGCAAATCAACCGTCTTCCTGCCAATGAAGTTGCCATTCTTTGTACAGGATCCCAAGGTGAGCCTATGGCTGCTCTTTCAAGAATCGCCAATGGTACACACCGTCAAATTCAAATTCAACCAGGTGACACCGTTGTGTTCTCATCTTCCCCAATCCCTGGAAACACAATCAGTGTCAGCCGTACAATAAATAAGTTGTACCGTGCAGGTGCCGAAGTCATTCACGGTCCACTCAACGATATTCACACATCCGGACACGGTAGCCGCGAAGAAATGAAGCTGATGCTCCGCCTTATTCAGCCTAAATTCTTCATGCCGATCCATGGTGAGTACCGCATGCAGAAAGAACATGCCAAGCTTAGTCACGATTGTGGCGTAGAACCAGACAATTGTTTTGTTATGGATAATGGCGATGTCCTTGCATTAGGAAAAGAAGAGGCGAGTATTGCAGGAAAGATTCCATCCGGCTCTGTATATGTCGATGGTAGCGGTATCGGTGATATCGGTAATATCGTTCTTCGCGACCGCCGTATCCTTTCAGAAGAAGGTCTCGTCATTGTTGTTGTCAGCATCAACATGAAAGAATTCCGTATAGCTTCTGGTCCAGATATCATCTCACGTGGTTTCGTCTACATGAGAGAATCTGAGGACTTGATTAAAGAAGCTCAGAAATTAGTTAGTTCTCATGTTGATAAAGTCATGGAACGCCGCACAACACAATGGTCTGAGATTAAAAATGAAATCACGGATACGATTGCTCCTTTCTTATTCGAGAAAACGAAGCGTCGTCCGATGATTCTTCCTATCATTATGGAAGTGTAATCGACCACAAAAGCCCCTGCTGATTTCAGCAGGGGCTTTTTCATTACTTCAAACGTTTTAATGATTTTCTGATATCTGGTAAATCAAGCGTACCTGTCTCGAAGAAATTCTTAATGATATAGGACGAGAAATTAACGGCAGATGTGTAGTCAATGTGACCTGGCAATGGTGCCTGATCTTCGATTACAACATCAATGAGCGCCGGTTTATTGGATAGAAAGGCTTGTTGCATTTTAGATTCAAGATCTTCATAATTCTCGATTCGGTATCCTTCTCCACCGCATGCTTCTGCAAACTTCGCAAAGTCGATTTCTCCAAGGTCCGTTTCATAATTCAAGTGGCCCATTTGCTCTTGTTCATACTTAATCATACCGATCTTACTGTTATTCAATACAATCATCTTTATAGGTAAATCGTTCTTCACAGCTGTGACAAAATCATGCATTACCATGGAAAAGCCTCCATCACCGGCTATTCCGATGACTTGCTTGTCTGGATAAGCGAATTGTCCTGCAAGAGCTCCTGGCAACGCACTCCCCATAGTAGCTAACCACCCAGAAACAATGTACTTCTGATCAACCAACGGTAAAAATCTCGATACCCATACCGTAGAATTTCCGACATCACCTGATATGATTGCACCAGGTTTCATCAGCTTTTCTAATTGGTACATCACTTGTGGAGCATGAATCGGGTTGTCTGTGGATCGTTTTTCTTCCTGTAGGGCAATGTGCCAATCTTTCATTTTCTCTTGATAAGTGGAAAGAAAATCACGTTTTTCAATAGGTGACAAAAACTCCCTTAACGCATCCATCGTCTCTCTGGCATCACCAGGCAATCCTACATCAATAGGGTAATGCCTGCCCAAATTCGATGGTTCATTGTCAATTTGGATCGCCTTTACATTGTCCGGCAGAAAGTCACGGTAAGGAAATTGCGTGCCAATCAAAATTAATAAGTCTGTTTCCTTAATCGCATGGTAAGCTGGTTTCGTCCCGATTTGCCCGTGCTGGCCTAAACAATAAGGGTGGTGGTCAGGAATGATTCCTTTAGCAAGTAAACTGAGAACAATGGGAGCTTGTATCGCTTCGGCAAAGCCAAGTAGTGACTCTTTCGCACCAGCGGCTCCTTTACCTGCAAGAATGACAGGTTTTTCTGCTGCCTCAATTAAAGTCCTTGCCTGCTTCATATCTTCAGATCTCGGCATTATGGAAGGCTTTGTATAGCCGGGAGCTGTTAACCTCGGTTTTTCTTTATGTTTAGCTGCAAACAAATCATCCGGAACAATTAATACGGATACTCCTTTAGCTGCATAGGCTTCTCTTATCGCCTGGTTTAACAAATCAGGTAGCTGGGCTTCTGTTTCAGCGCGTTTGTTGAAGACTGCTACGTCATCGAACATACGCTCTAGATTAATCTCTTGGAATGCACCTGTACCGACTTGGTCGCTATGAACTTGCCCTACTATAGCAAGGACAGGAGCACTATCGGCTTTAGCATCATAAAGACCATTCATCAAGTGTACGGCCCCAGGGCCTGCAATAGCTAGCGTCACACCGATTTGTCCTGTGAGCTTTGCATAAGACGAAGCAGCCAGCGCTCCCGTCTCTTCGTGTCGAACTTGGACAAACTCTATTTCTTCTCGTTTTTTACGTAAATCATCAACAAATTCATTAATCGAATCACCAGGCAACCCAAAGACATGCTTAACTCCATGGTCTATAAGCTGCTCGGCCATGATTTCTCCCGTTCTTTTATTAAACATCGGCTTCATCCTCCTAAGTACTCCATGTATAGCTTATCTATTTCCCATTAATGGCCTCAGTAAACCGCCTTCATCGAATCAAACGCTTACAAAAAAGAGAGCATCCATATTCTTACTTCAGGGTCAGACGGGCTTTAAATGGACCATATTCAAAGCAACCGGTCTATTATTCATTAGAAGAGGAGAACGATCAGTACAAAATATTGCAAACAAATACCCCTGCCATATAGACAGGGGTAAAGGTTAATCTTCTACTACCAGATTTTTCTCAAATCGACTTATATCATTATCGGCACCAATTACAATTAATACATCACTTTCACGAATTTCTTCCGTTGCCATTGGAGACACTATGACGTCTTTTTTCCGTTTAATCGCTACCACGTTACATCCGTATTGTGCACGGATATCGAGGTCAACCAGCGTCCGACCGCTCATTTTGCTTCCAGCTTTCACCTCGACGACGCTATGATCATCTGAAAGCTCGATATAATCTAGGATATTATTCGAAATAATATTATGTGCTATCCGTTTCCCCATATCTCGCTCAGGGTGGACAACGTGATCGGCACCGATTTTGCTTAACACTTTTTCATGGTAATCGTTCTGTGCTTTTACAGTAATCGTTTTGATCCCTAATTCTTTCAGCATCAATGTAGTCAAAATGCTCGCCTGGATGTTATCACCAATTGCGACGATGACATGATCGATATTTCTCATACCGAGCTCACGTAATACATTTTCATCGGTGGAATCTGCGATAACCGCGTGACCAGCGATATCTTTATATTCATTCACTTTATCTTCATCTAAGTCTATAGCGAGGACTTCCATGCCCTCACGGCTCAGTTCTCTGCAAATACTTCCACCGAATCGCCCTAAGCCGATAACTGCAAATTCTTTTTTCATCTCAAGTCCTCCATCTTCCATTAAATCTATCGTCATTCTACCACATAACGAACAAGAAGGCATGAAAAAGTAGAGAAGCTTGTGCCTCTCTACTTCTTACCTTTTACATATTCAGCATCGAATAAGAACATACGCATCAATAGGATCAATGATGGAATCAATAAACATAGCCCAGCTATGAACGCAACAATCAACGCAATAGCCATCGACTCATGTGTAACTCCGCTTGTCAACGTGATATAAGGTCTCAGAATGTAAGGTAAGTGTGACGCACCGTAACCGAAAAAAGCAAATAGGAATTGGAGCATTACTGCAATGAAAGCCAACCCATAATATCTCCCTATATAGATGAGGAAAACAGCAACCATAAAGAAGGCGACCGATATTCCGAATACCCACCATAATTCCAGAGCTCTTTGGAAATGGTCTAAGTTCTGCTGGCTAAGTGCAATAAATGTCGTCAAACTCGCAATGATCGTTGGAGAGCTCCAGAAAAGTGCGTACTTTCTGACTAACTCCAGGGCGGGTTTATCTCCGGCTCGATCCGCATAATATGTCAAGAACATAGCACTAATGTATAAAACGGAAACAAGAGCCAGAAAGACAACACTCCAAGAATAAGGGCTCGTTAACAACTCCCCGTAAAGTAATTGCACACCATTGGCCGTTTCTTCGATAAAACCACCTTCTGATATCGTCAATGCAGTCGATAATGAGGCTGGAATCAATAGTCCCGTAGCTCCATAAAAGAACATATATACGGCATTATCTTTTGAGCCGTAGCTCTCAAATGCATAAAAAGAACCACGGATGGCCAGCAGCACAATAGCGATACTTCCTGGTATAAGCAACGATTGGCCATAATAGTATGCTGTGTCAGGGAAGAAACCGACAAGCCCTACGAAGAAGAAGACAAAGAACACATTGGTCACTTCCCAAACCGGCGAAAGGTACCTTGAAATGAGCTGGTTTATAATATGGTCCTTTTTTGTCACTCTTGCGTAATAGGCAAAGAATCCAGCCCCGAAATCAATCGAGGCTACAATCAAGTAACCATATAGAAAGAACCATAAAACCGTAATACCGATCAGTTCATAACTCATGACTGGTCATCCTCCTTCGTTGCTGCAACTTGTGGGAACAAACGCTCAAGCTCCAGTTCAGCAGGATTATCCTTGAACATTTTTCGAAGGACAACAATACAGCCAGTGCCTAATACGATATATAGAGCTAAGAACAATAGGAACATCCACCCAACATATGGAGATGTAGTCGCTCCCTCCGTCACGGTCATAAACCCTCTTAAAATCCAAGGCTGTCGTCCAACCTCAGCATAAACCCAGCCGAATTCTACAGCTAACATGGATAAAGGACCAGCTAGAGCAATACCCGTGAGAAGAAGTCGGTTATTCTCATTCCACTTTTTAACTTTCCAAAATACGAGGAATAACAAGGAAATCCCAAGTAAGTAGAAGCCTATCGATACCATCAAGTCGAACATGTAGTGAATCCATAGAGGAGGCTGCTCATCCACCGGTGTTTCTTCTAGTCCCTCTACCTCAGCATTGAAATCCCCATATGCTAAGAAACTTAAAGCATTCGGGATTCGAATCGCATTTTCAACTTCATTGTTTTCATTTAATGTACCAAAAACAATCAAATCTGCCCCTTCTTCTGTTTCAAAGTGCCATTCACCAGCTGCCAGTTTCTCAGGCTGATACTCCGCTAAGAATTTTGCGGAAAGGTCGCCAGCAACAGCCGTAAGAATAGCGAATAAGAATGTAAAGGTTACCGTCAACTTGAGAGCTTTCTTGTGATAGGTAGATCCTTTCTTCCACAATATGAAAATCGCAGCTATACCGGCAAGGATAGCGGCAGATGTTAAGTAGGAAGAAGAAATGACGTGAAACACTTTAGTCGGCGTCGCTGGATTAAACATAGCGGCCAAAGGATCGATGGATGTCACGGTACCATTTTCCATCTCAAACCCTTGAGGTTGATTCATGAATGAGTTTACCGTTGTAATGAAGAACGCAGAAAGAGTTCCTCCGATTACAACTGGAATGGACAGTAACCAATGGTAGATAGGATTCTTAAATCGATCCCATGTATAAAGGTAGATCCCTAAGAAAATCGCTTCAAAAAAGAAAGCGAACGTCTCCATAAATAAAGGCAGTGCAATCACGTTTCCCGCGAGTTGCATAAAGCTAGGCCAGATCAGCGACAGTTGCAGACCTATAGCTGTACCTGTTACAACACCAACGGCTACAGTGATGGTATATCCCCTTGTCCAACGGCGTGCGAGCAAGGTGTAATGAGGGTCTTTTTTCTTAATCCCGATAAATTCTGCGATGGAAACCATCACAGGAACACCTACTCCGACTGTGGCAAAGATGGCATGAAAGAGTAGTGTCATAGATGTCAACATACGACTAATGGTTGCGCCATCTAGTTCAAACATTGTAGTTCCCCCTCACCAATTAAGGTTCTGAATCAATATTTATGCAAGTCTATCTCCAGTATAAATCGTGAAACTGCATTATTGTTAAAAGCTTTTTGCCGATTTTGTGACAAACTTCACAAACATTGAATTTGCATTTAGAATACACCACTTCTGTTGATTTGTCTAAAGATATTACTTCCACCATACCCTATTGAGCTATTACTTTAACTCTTCCTTCCACCAACCAAGCGCATTAGATTTGACTTTACGTACATATGTGCAAAAAACCCCCGAGTACACTCTCGTTGAGAGTGTACTCGGGGGTTGGTTTCTTTTATATAGCATCTAGCATTTGGAACTGAGCTTTCACCAATTCATAGTATTCCCCTTTTTGATCCATCAACTCATGGTGGGAACCATTCTCTAAAATCTTACCATTCTCCAGTACGAAAATATTATCTGCTTCTCGAATGGTTGATAAACGGTGGGCAATGATAATGGCGGTCCGCCCCTTCAACAATTTCCGAAGGGCGTTTTGAATTTTCACTTCTGTCTCTGTGTCAATACTAGCCGTCGCTTCATCCAAGATCAGAATACGCGGATCTGCTAGTAATGCACGAGCAAATGAAAGCAATTGTCTTTCTCCAGCTGACAAGATATTTCCGCGCTCCTCAACTTCGGTCTCATAACCGTTATTCAAGCGTTGAATGAAGTCGTCTGCACCAACGACTTTGGCCGCTTCTTTCACTTCATCATCACTGGCACTCGGTCTACCGAAACGGATATTGTCCATAATTGTTCCTGAGAAGATAAAAGTATCTTGTAACACCACACTGATTTGCTGGCGAACACTGTCGATCGTAGCATCTCTTAAATCGACACCATCGATTTTCACAGCCCCTTTTGTCGGATCATAAAAGCGGCTGATCAAGTTAGCGATGGTGGACTTTCCAGAACCAGTATGACCGACGAGTGCAACGGTTTGCCCTTGCTTCATTTCCAAATTGATGTCATGCAAAGCGATCCGTTTCTCATCGTAGGCAAACTGAACGTGGTCAAATTCGATGTGACCTTTCATATCAGTCAACTTTCTAGCGTTTGACTTTTCTTCGACATTCGGTTCTTCATCAAGGAACTCGAAGATTCGTTCTGAAGCAGCCATTGCCATTAGAAGTTGGTTGTACATCATACCAAGTCGTGAAATCGGCTCCCAGAACATCCCTAAGTAGAAGGAGAACGAGACGAACGTACCGACAACGATATCACCTTGCAAGATTAAAAATGCACCATATGCGATTAAAATGACAGTTCCGACCGCATTACTCATCTCGACGAATGGACGGAACATCGCACTCTTTTTCACAGCAGTGTTCCATGATTCAAGGTTATCAGAGTTCACACCATCAAAGAATTCGGCGTTTTCTTTCTCTTGTGAAAAAGATTGGGTGATTCGGATTCCCTGTATGCTCTCATTCAAATGGGAATTCAGTTTTGATTGTTGAATCCTGACCTGCTGCCACGACCTACGGATGTTGCGACGCAGTTTTGTTGAAATGTAGAACATAATCGGCAAGATAACGAGAATCGCAAGCGCTAGTTTAGGACTCATAAAGAACAGGATGACCACGATCCCCGATAGCATGACGATGTCCATCAACAAGTTTATGATTCCATTTGTAAATAGCTCTTGAAGTGAATTGATATCATTCATGATCCGCACAAGAATCGAACCGGCCGATCTTGAGTCGAAGAACTTATGCGACAAGCGTTGAACGTGTGAGAACAAATGCTCACGTAAATCATAAATGACATTTTGGCCTAATATGTTTACGTACTTTATTCGTAAAGCATTTCCTATATAACTAAGCAAATACATAATTGCAATACCTACGACTAATTGTACCAATAATGGTACATTGCCATTTGCTATCGCGATATCAATCGCCACTTTACCAATCAGAATCGGTACTCCAAGACGGACGATGGTTGAAATAAGCATCGCAACGATAGCGATCGGCAATAAGGTCCTCGTGTAGGGTTTAATGTATTTTAATAATCTCCACATTTGCGCCCAGTTGAATGGTTTCTCGATCGCTTGGTCCTGGGTGTACTTGAACCGGTTTAAATGCTTGTTGGTTTCTGTTTTGTGTTTCGGACGTTTTACCAAGGTTTCTCCCTCCTTTATGGCTAGATATTCGCTGCATTCATAATTTTTTCTTTGTCTTGATATTGAATATCATAAATACGCTGATACGGTCCTCCGTTTACGAGCAGATCATCATGGAGACCCCGTTCTTTAACTGCCCCGTCTTCTAGGACTAAGATTTCATCGGCATGCTTCAATGAAGAAATCCTGTGAGCTATGATGAACGTTGTACGTCCTTCCATCACCTCTTGCAGTGCTTTTTGTATTTGGAATTCTGTCTCCATATCTACAGCGGAGGTAGCATCATCCAAAATTAAGACCGCAGGGTCGATGAGAATGGCACGAGCAATCGCAATTCGCTGCTTTTGCCCTCCGGATAACCCCATACCACGTTCACCAAGGAGCGTATCGTAGCCTTCTGGCATATCCATGATAAAATCGTGGGCCTGGGCGCGCTTGGCTGCAGCCATAACATCTTCCATCGTTGCATCGGGATTCCCGTAGCTAATGTTCTCTTTAATAGTGGTAGAGAATAGGAACGATTCCTGCAATACGAACCCAATGTTTTTACGCAGCGTCTTTAAACCATAATCTTGGACGGGATTCCCATCTAAAAGCACTTCACCTTTTTCAGGCTCATAGAAACGTGTAATCAACTGAGTGATACTCGTTTTCCCTGATCCTGTTGCACCGATCAAACCTATTGTTTTTCCTGGAGGGGCGTCAAAGGAAATGTCTTTCAAAGCAGAGTCATCATCTTCTGCGTAGGTCAACGTGACCTCTTTGAACGTCACATGTCCGTTAAGACGATCTTGAATGATCGCTCCTTCTTTCTCTTGAATATCTTCTTCTGCTTCCAGAATCTCAAGTAAACGCTCACCAGAAGCTTTCGATTGAGAGAACAAGTTAATGACAAAACCGAAGTTCATAAGCGGTCCTAGAACAAGCCAAACAAGGTTGAAGAAGGCGACCAATTCACCGAGCATGAGTGAATCGTTGACCACTAGATACCCTCCATAGGCAAGTAAAGCGACAACACTTACATTTCCGATGAACTCCATTAATGGAAAGTACTTAGACCAGATATTAGACGTAGTGATGAAATTCGATCGGTAGTCATCACTGCGGTTCAGAAATCGGCCCACTTCGAAATCTTCCCTCGACAAGGACTTGACCGTGTTCATGCCGCTAATATTTTCCTGAACCCTCGTATTCAACTTTCCGAATGACTTACGAATCTTACGGAACGCAGGGTGAACTTTGCGGTCGAACCGATAAACGACAATGGCCAGAAACGGCATGACGGCCATCGTTACAAGGGCGAGTGGTACAGAAAAATAAAACATGACACTTAAGCTAATCACAATAAGTAAAATAATACGAATCAGTTCTGAAAAACCCAATGCTAGAAAGAATCGAAAGCCTTCCACATCCGCAGTCAGACGTGACATCAAATCCCCTGTTTTCGCATTATCATAATACCGAAACGGAAGTCGCTGAAGTTTTTTATACAGCGCGTCACGAAGCGTGTAAACAGAACGAATCCCGAAATATTCTCCTAAGTATTGATGGAAATAGGTGGCTACCCCTTTTACAATCATTAAGCCGACAAAGGCTATACAAATGTAGGGAATCAATGAATACCTTTCTTGACCTACTACTTCGTCAATCGTCACTTGAAGCACGATCGGATATACGACAGAGATACCCGTTACGAATAGTAGGGAAAAAAGCGACCAGAAGAAAAACTTTCTATAAGGCCAATAAAATTGCTTTAATTTCTTAAATGTTTCCAAATGTATCCCTCCTCTAAATCCTTTTTACCGTAATTACTAATATATCGGGTATCGAAATAAATATCCACCCATTTGATTCAATTTTTCAAAAATTAGTAGTTGTTCAAACATTCTACCGAGTAAGGACCTATCTAGAATCATCCTTTAGACTGATTTTCTCCACTACAACCACCATCATATCTTATAAAATACGCCTGAATCTCTTGAGACAATAAAGAACAAGCTCCATCAATGATATGGAGCTTGTTCTTTATTGATGTTTTCTATTTTTGATGGATACCCAGCACACGGTTGACCCGTTTGCGGAGCATTTTCATACCTCCACCGCCCGCCTGGAAGTGACGAAGGTTTCCTTCGTCATCAAACACATAATAAGCAGGGACATATTGGTTATCAAAAGCGTCCGTCAAAGCGTGTTGATTGTCTACATAAATGGGCTGCGTGATGTCATGTTCTTTTGCCACTTGTTCAATCGTTTCCACATCTAGATCCTTCTCAGAACGTGGCATATGAACAGCCACTACGTTTAAGTGATCTTTATACTCTTCACGAAATTCATTGACGCTTGGCATCGCTTCTTTACAAAGACCACAACTGACAGACCAAAAGTGAATCAGTGTAGGTTTCCCGCCTACAAGGTCATCTCTGCTGATGGGATCACTGTTTAACCACTTCGTAGCTTCAGGCCATTCAGGCATGGGAGTTCTCAAGCGCATCTTCCATCCTCCTCGCTGTTTTCTTCAAGAGCGTGAACTTACAGTGTCTCTTGACCAGGCTTCCAATTCGCTGGACACAAACCACCAGTTTGAAGAGCTTGTAGCACACGTAAAGTTTCATCGACGTCACGACCGATGTTATTGTGGTTGACCACTTGATATAGTAATTCACCTTCTGGGCTGATGATGAACAATCCGCGAAGCGCAACCCCCTCTTCTTCAATAAGTACACCGTAGTCTTTTGCTACTTTATGATTTGTATCAGCAGCCAGGGAATAGTGCAGGTCCCCTAAGCCATTCTCATCACGCGATGTATTGATCCATGCAAGATGAGTATGAATCGTATCAGTCGATACACCAATAACGTCTGCATCCAAATCCTCAAATTCATCGAAACGATCAGAAACCGAGGTGATTTCTGTAGGACATACAAACGTAAAGTCCATCGGATAGAAAAACAGGACCGTCCATTTGTCATTTTTCATATTTTCTTCAAGAGACACTTTTCCGAATTCCTTGTTTGGAAGCACAGCCTCCATTTCAAAGCGTGGTGCTTGCTTGGCAACCATACGTTCTGCCATTTAAAATCCCTCCAGATTATTATTCAAGTGTAAATGGAATGCATTAAGTAGTATAACCAGATCCCCTAGGTAGAATATACGTGTTCCATGCCATTACCTTCTTACATAAGTCTATCCATTAAAAAGAGAACGCATACTTCGACATTTCTTCGTCATTTCTTTTAAAATAATTGATAATTACCTAAGTTTTTCGCTATTCTATAATAGGAATAGTATTTTAGAGTTGAAAGGAGACTTTTAGTGAATTTATTTGAAGAAGGTTTTAAGTTTAACCCTAGCGTATTAGTCGAAGGGTTAATAGCGGTCGGTGTGGAGATTCTTGTGCTCATTATCGCCTTTGCGATTGTTAGACCCATTGGGCGAAAAGCAATCGAAAAGGCAATCAACAAAGTTAGTAAACAGCGGAACATTTCAGAAGGTCGTAGTAAAACACTCGAGAAGCTTTCTGTTAACATCTTTTCCTATGCCCTTATTTTTATGCTTATCGTGATGATCCTAGGTGCTATGGACATTGATATTGCTCCACTCATTGCGGGTGCTGGTATTGTCGGGTTAGCAATCGGCTTTGGTGCTCAAGGGATTGTTTCGGATGTTGTCACAGGCTTTTTCTTGCTGCTCGAGCGTCAAGTTGAAGTGGATGATTACGTGACGGCAGGTGGATATGACGGGGTTGTCGAGGAAGTCGGCATTCGCACCACTCAAGTGCGCAGTTTCGATGGGACGTTGAATTTCATCCCGAACCGCAATATATCTGGCGTTGCCAACCACTCTAGAGGCAATATGCGTGCGCTTGTAGATATAGGAATCGGTTACGATGAGAATATTGATGAAGCAATGACGGTTCTTAAGGAAGTAGCCGATCGCTTCCAGGATGATGAACGCTTCAAAGAAGGTCCAAATGTCTTAGGTGTGCAAAGCTTAGGCTCTTCTGATGTTGTGATCCGTGTGCTAGGTAAGACAGCCAACATGGAACAGTGGGCTGTGGAACGTGATTTGAGAAAAGCGATGAAAGAAGCCCTCGATCAAGCAGGAATTGAAATTCCTTATCCTCACCAAGTATACGTTACAAAAAATGAAGAATAAGAGAAAAGCCCGGGTTACCGGGCTTTTTTCATGGGCTCTTTTCCCACACTTCCACTTTCTTAATTTGTCCTTTTTCCATGTCCACAATCTTAAACTCCAATCGGCCACCTTGAATGATAGTACCTTCTGAAGCATCATAATCTTGGGTATAAATCCATCCAGAGATCGTATCAATATCATCATGATTTAAGTCGACACGGAAGTATTCATTTATGTCTTGTATCGATGTTTTTCCTTCTAAAAGAAAGTGACCATTCTTCAATCGCCTTATTTCGCGTTCTTCTTCATGGTCAAATTCATCACGGATTTCCCCGACAATTTCTTCAAGGATATCTTCGACGGTCACAATGCCTGATGTCCCTCCATACTCGTCTAATAAAACAGCCATATGCGAGTGCTCTTTCTTCATTTTCACGAGTAAATCATGGATCGGCACATTCTCAAACACTTTCATGATGGGGCGGATATAAGGTCGTAAACTGTCCTGATCATCCATGAATACTAGCTCCTTCATATGGATGAGCCCCATGACTTTATCTTTGTCACCTTCGATCACTGGATAACGCGTGTACCGCTTGCTTTTCATAGATCGAATGCTCGACGTAACCGAATCCTGAATATCAAGTACAGCCATTTCCGTTCGTGGAATCATAATCTCTTTAGCTGTACGATTATCGAATTCGAAGATCCTATCCACATACTGATATTCAGAACGGTTAATTTCGCCTTGCTTATAGCTTTGGGTTAGAATGTGCCTTAACTCATCTTCGGAATGGACTTCATCCGATTCACGAGCGGTTTGAAACCCAAACATTCGCACAAAAATGTTCGCTGCTCCATTTAACAGCCAAATGAGTGGGTACATTAATTTACTATATAAAATGAGTGGTCTGCATAGCAGAAGGGTAATGGCTTCGGCCTTCTGGATCGCGATGGTCTTGGGAGCCAATTCACCTAACACCACATGAAGAAACGTAATAGTAAAGAAAGCAATAGCGAATGAGATTGTACCCGTAACGGTTGGTGGTAAAGCGAGCTCATCAAATACCGGATGCAATAGCACTTCAAGTGTCGGTTCTCCTAACCAACCTAATCCCAAAGCTGTAATCGTAATCCCCAATTGACAAGCAGATAAATAGTAATCTAAGTTATTCAATAATTTTAGCGATTTTTCCGCTTTTTTGTCTCCTTCAGCAGCACGAGCTTCCATGCGAGTTTTTCGGACTTTGACGATGGCAAATTCACTCGCTACAAAAAAAGCAGTCAACACAATCAATATGGCTACAGCCAATAATTTTATGGTGATTTCCACGCTTCTCTTCCCCCTGTCTTATGTAGAAGGTCACCCCTCCACCACTGAGCGGTACTCACATGTAGTGTCCCACGAAGTTTGAAGGGTATGCATCCACATACTAGAGGTGAGAAAATGTAGATACGACGACATCAACGCCAATTTCTAGAGCTGATTCATCCGGTTTAAGGTCAGCTTGATGTAGCCCAGCATCTGAGTCGACACCGAGCCAGAACATGAACCCTGGAATTTCTTTGAGCATATACCCGAAATCCTCGCCTGTCATAGCCATAGGCGCTTCTTTATAGGTATAAGGGGTGTGATCGATCATTTCTCGAAATGCTTTAGTAAGCGAATCATCATTGGTCACTTGATAATAATTGGCTCCATAATCGATTGTGATCTTACAGTCATTAGTTATTTCAGTACCTTTCGCTATTTTTTCGATCTCCTCTTTGACCAGATCCATCGATAATGGGGATAGTGTACGGATCGTTCCTTCAACCCGAGCTTTTTGGGCGATTATGTTTTGAACCGTTCCGCTTTCTACCTTTCCTATAGAAATCACTGCGCTATCCAATGGGTCAATTCTTCTTGCAACGATTTGCTGAAGCTGAATGATGAAAGAGCTTGCTGCTACGACCATGTCATAGGTTCGGTGAGGATAAGCGGCATGCCCGCCTTTTCCAGCAAAATCAATAAACAACTCACTCGTATTAGCGAATAGCAGGCCTGGCTTAGACGAAATAGTTCCGACTGGCAGCTCTGGGGCTACATGAAGGGCAAAGATTTCATCTGGCCACAACGCTTTCATCGCATTTGATTGGAGCATAGGCTCTGCGCCACCGGGCCCCTCCTCTGCTGGCTGAAAAATAAAGACAGCATGATGTTCTGCTGGATCAGAGGCGAGTTTCGTCAACGCTCCTAACGCAATCGTCATATGAAAATCGTGGCCGCAGGCGTGCATTTTTCCGTCATGTTCGGATTGAAAATCCAGTCCTGTTTCTTCATCTAATGGTAATCCGTCAATATCAGCACGGTACCCGATCGTTTTTGAACCAACTGTTCCTTTTACATGTACAATAATACCCGTCTTCCACGTTTCAATCGTCAGATGTTCTTGTGGCAAAGAACCGATGTAATCAAGTAAATACCGTTGTGTCTTTATTTCTTTAAAACCTAGTTCAGGGATACGGTGAAGATCCCGACGTATTTGTTTGAGTTGATCAGTATGCATAGTCGCCCTCCTCTTTAAACGAAAGGCCTTGCTAAGCAGCAAGGCCCTATAATCAATTATCCAGTTTTCGTAATTCCTGTTTGATTTCTGTTTTCGACTTTGTTTGGTCATCAATCTCCTTAATGACTTTTGCTGGTGTTCCTGCAACCAATGTGTTTGGCGGTACATCTTCTGTAACGATAGCACCAGCCGCTACTACGGACCCTTCACCTACCGTTACTCCTTCAAGCACAACGGCATTTGCACCGATGACAACGCCATCTTCAACGACTACCGGTTTTGCAGAAGGAGGCTCGATTACACCTGCAAGAACCGCTCCTGCTCCGATATGACAGTTCTTCCCTACCGTTGCACGGCCACCCAGCACGACATTCATATCAATCATCGTCCCAGCGCCGACAACCGATCCGATATTGATCATAGCACCCAACATAATGACCGCTCCGTCACCAATCTCCACTTGATCACGAATGACAGCTCCGGGCTCGATTCTCGCGTTCACCTGCTTCAGATCTAGAAGAGGAATAGCGGAATTACGTCGATCATTCTCCAATACATAATCGTCTATTTGATCAGCATATGTTTCAAGAAGTGGTTGAATCACTTTCCACTCTCCAAACAAAACGCCTGTACCATCTGAGATGAAGTCTTGAACGTCTTTACCAAAGTCAATCTCATTTAGTTTATCCCCCTTGATATATACTTTAACAGGGGTCGATTTTTCGCTATTCGAAATAAACGAAATAATTTCGTTTGCATCCATCTGTTTCACGTCGAACTCCTCCTTTATGTATTCTTTCACCCTTTACTTTATCAAAGGGATGGCGTCATTATCAATCTTCTTTTTTCGGAAGTTGCAAAATAAACAGAAAACTGACACTAGCCAATACAAGCAAACCAATATATACCATATGCAATCCTGAACTTAAGCCCTCTTGTAAAACTTCAGCCGCTCTTTCACCAAGTGACTCCCGATCTTCTTCTCTTAATAGTCGATTAGTCGCGTTCACATCAAACGTTCCTGATAACTCAGACTGCTGTATAACCGTTTCGAGACGACTATTCAAAAGTCCTCCAAGCAGCGCAGCCCCAAGTGCGCTTCCGATTGTTCTCATAAACATATTTGAGGCCGTTGCAATCCCTCTCGACTTCCAATCGACCGCATTTTGGATCGATACGATAAAAGATGTCGATGTGAGCCCCATCCCAATTCCGATAAACAAGGACCCACTGGCAGCAAACAAAGGACCGTGGTTAGGAGAGAGAAACGAGAAGATTATTGCCCCGATAATCAGTGACACCCCACCCATAATCGACGTTCGACGATACCCAATCCTCAATAGTAATCGACCAGCGAGAGTCGAAGCGACCGGCCAGCCAATGGACATCGTCGTCAACGTAAACCCTGCTACAGTAGCAGAGCGCTCCATTACCCCTTGGACAAAAGCAGGTAAATAACTAGATACACCAATAAGGATCATCCCTGTCGTGAACGACGTCAAATTTGCAAACCGTATCGAACGGATCGACCATAAATGAAGAGGCAGCATCGGTTCTTCAATCTTTCTTTCATGAAAGACAAATGCAACAAAACTAATTGTAGATAAACTAATAAGAAGCGAGACTTCTATTGATAACCAAGGTAGTCTCCCGCCTCCTTCTACTAATATGATGAGTAAAGAACTGATAGCTAGTATAATCCATACAGAACCCACCACATCAATCGATCTTTTCTTGCTTTCAACCTCTTCTTTAAAAAATACCATAATCCCTATAAAAGCAAGTAAGCCTAATGGAATATTCATCCAAAATACATAAGGCCAACTTAATACATCAACAAAAAAACCACCAAGTAAAGGACCTGTTACAGCAGATATCCCCCACACACTGGATAAGTACCCTTGAATCTTAGCTCGTTCCTCTTTAGAATAAATGTCCCCAACTATGGTCGTAGCCATCGGCATAAGCGCACCTGCACCGAGACCTTGGATCAGTCTTGCAACAATAAGGACCGACATTGTCGGAGCTAGCGCAGACAGAATGGCGCCAATCAGAAACAAGCTGATTCCAATCAGGAAAATCGGCTTACGTCCTAAAACGTCAGCTAAGCGCCCAAACAATAACACAGTCGCGGCATTCGTTAATAAATAGGCAGAAAACACCCAACTATACAATCGAAAATTGCCTAGATCTGCCACTATACTCGGCATCGCTGTAGAAACAATCGTTGCCTCAATGGCTGCTAAAAACATCGCAAGCATAACAGAAGCGAGGACAAGAGGTCTGTTTCTCGGTTTCGTTCCATCCATGTTTGCCTCTCCTCCTTTTTTTCCGTGGTTTCTATGACTTAGAACCCTCCATCCATCTTTTATGTCCAAACAAAAAGATGGCACCTTTAGATGCCATCTATTCTATCATATCGAACATATTTTTTTACTTTATTCATGGTATTTCAGTATTTCATGATAGTGCTTACTATATTGCTTCAAAATGCTTCTTCTCGTTATAATCCCATCAAATTCTCCATCTTCATTTGTTACACATACAAATGGATAATCAATCAATTTATGCAATGCATCAATCATATGGTTGCCTGGTTGTAGACAAGGAACGTCTGCATCCATTATCTCATTGACTTGAATTTCTGATAGACGATTCAACTCAAATTCCTCAATACCTAAAGTTTCTTCTAAGATTTTCGTTTTACTGATGACCCCTTGAAATTTATAGGTAGGATCTAACACGGGTACGGCTGAATATCCTGATTTAACGAGGACCAGCAACGCGTGTTCCAACGGATTCCCAATCTGCACGTGGGCTACCTTTTCTGATGGAATCATAAGTTCAGCCAATGTAGGCCATGTTAATTTGTCTTTTTCAATACTTACCATAGTGTTTAGTCACTCCCTTTATACGCACAACGGAAGGAGCAGAATCAAAAGCTCACTGTGAACCAATACATAGTTTAACATAGTTTTTCATGAATCTCGAACAGCAATTTCCGACATTTCTCTCTCCTTACAAGTTGTATCGCTCTCTTTATTACCCTATTATCAGTCGTTTAAACACGAATCCATGTTGGGTTCTTTATTCCATGTAAATATAAGCGTATAATGAGTAGTATCCAAAGAAATTGGGGTTGATTGAAGAATGATGACACACACCTTTTCAAAGCGCGAAGAGATTGCCAATGCAATCACACACGGAATTGGAGCTATTCTGAGTATTGCTATGCTCGTGCTGTTAATTGTATTTGCAAGTCTAGAAGGCAATGCCTGGCATATTGTATCTGTATCGATTTATGGTGCAACCATGCTTCTACTCTATGTATCCTCCACATTGGTTCATAGTTTCCCGCCCGGCAAAGCAAAGGATCTATTTGAGATCTTTGACCACTCATCGATTTACTTATTCATTGCCGGGACTTACACTCCTATTATGCTCGTTCCGTTAAGAGGGACATTGGGCTGGACCTTGTTTGGGATCGTCTGGGGAATGGCTATACTAGGGATTTTATTCAAGGTGTTTTTCGTGAAGCGTTTTGTCGTCCTTTCGACGGTCTTCTATGTGTTAATGGGTTGGCTCATTATCCTTGCATGGGGACCTTTGACGGCGGAAGTACCTGCAGCTGGTATTACCTACCTTGTCGTAGGAGGAGTGATGTATTCCATCGGTGCGATTTTTTATGTATGGCGAAGCTTTACGTATCATCATATGGTATGGCATTTGTTCGTACTCGGAGGCTCGATTCTTCACTTCTTCACGATTTTCTTTTACATCCTATAATTCAAAAGCGTCAGGCCGAAGACACACATCTTCAGTCTGACGCTTTTATCATAAGTGATCGTGAATACGAATTAAAAGGGAAACTTGTTCAACCATTGTCCCCCATCCAACGTAACGACCTCCCCATTCATATACGCCGCTTCTTCAGAAAGAATGAAGCGAGCTAACCCGGCAATCTCTTCCGGTGTTCCTAATCGTCCAAGCGGCACCGATTGCAGCGTTCGCTTCGCTGCTTGTTCCGATTCGAACAATTTATCCGCTCCCCCTGTACGCTCGATCGGCCCAGGCGCAATCGCATTAGCGCGGATACCATATTTTGTTCCCCATTCGACAGCTAACGTCCGCGTCATCGCTAATACTCCGGCTTTAGCTGAGGCAGAATGAATCACCCCTGCTCCCGCATTCCACGCATATGTAGCTACCATGTTCAAAATCGATCCCTTTCTCTCATTCTCAATCCAATAGTTCCCTACCGCTTGACTGCAGTAAAACGTACCATTCAGAACGATATTAATGACAGAATTCCATCCATTCGCACTTAGTTTCTCAGCCGGTGCAATGAAATTACCAGCTGCATTATTCACAAGATGGTCAATTTGTCCAAACGTAGCCACAGTCGTTCTAACCATTTGATCCACGTCCTCTACCTTTCTCACATCCATCGGAACCAGTAAAAGATTATCTTCTTTTCCTTCGGCTATTTGTTGCTTGGCTTTTTCCAGCTTCTCTTCATTTCTTCCAGTGATTGCGACTCTTGCACCCTCTTCAAGAAAACGCTTAGCCATGTGCAACCCCATGCCACTTGATCCACCTGTAACGATTACGACTTCATTCTTCATGTATAACGCCTCCTATTCTTCTATAGTTTAGATTCAACATAAAAAAATGAATTCCTGTTCATTTTTTGAGAAAATTGAAAAAGACTGACAGAAATCATCATATTTCTTTCCATTCAACATGTTATAATTGCAAAAGTATTCAGAGGAGAGTGCATACATATATGGCGATCACTCGAAGGACTTTCATCAAAAATATCGCGCGAAGCGTTATCGGTGTGTTCGGTGTAAGTGGATTCAGTTACTACTACGCACGATATTTAGAACCAGAAATGCTTACCGTCAATCACCACTCCATTCACCATCCATCTATACCCGAAGCTTTTGAATCATTCAAAATCGTGCAGTTTTCGGATACACATATAGGGTTTCATTACGATTTAACACAGTTACAACGTACAATTCAAACAATCAACCAGCAAAATCCTGATATCATTGTCTTCACTGGCGATCTTGTCGACAAGCCGCACATGTACCCATTCGATCCGGATTTGCCGTCTTTACTAAATAAACTTCACGCACCATACGGGAAATATTGGATTTATGGCAATCATGATCACGGAGGGTACGGCACCGAAAAAATCCATCAAGTCATGAAAGACGGTGGCTTTACGTTACTTCAGAATAATCACGTGCGCATTCATAAGGGAGACTCACAATTCGTACTGGTCGGCCTAGACGATGTTCTACTCGGACAACCTGACTTACCGAAAGCTTTGACCGGTGTTGTTCCTTCCCTGTTCACTATCCTATTGGTTCATGAACCGGACGGTGCCGATCACTACCAGTCTTACCCCATTGATATACAGCTATCTGGTCATAGCCACGGAGGTCAAATTCAACTCCCTGTGTTCGGATACCTTGTCACTCCCCCGATGGCAGAGAAATATGTAGAAGGTCATTATAAGTTGAAGAATCTAGACCTTTTTGTCAGCCGGGGTCTTGGAACGACCCGACTCCCTTATCGATTTCTTTGCCGACCTGAAATATCGGTTTTTCACCTTCAGCTTGCAAAGGTCTAACAGTTTTGTGACAATCTATTGAAGGAAAGAAAGGGTTTGTAGGAACGTGTTAAACTTAGGGTATATAGATAAACGAGGGATGTAGATGATGAAATATAGATTGTTAATGATGGGGACCGTGATACTGGTCATCCTATCCGCTTGCGGCTCACCCATACAGGAAAATATGTCGCGTGACGTGCACGCTCTTTCAGCAGTCAATCAAGAGGGAGAACAAGTCCAGTTGCCGAGTGACCTTGAAGGAAGTTATTGGATCGTGGACTTCATCTTTACAAACTGTGAAACAGTCTGTCCACCCATGACAGGGAATATGGCTAGACTGCAACAGCTTCTTAAGCAAGAAAAGCTGTCCATCCCACTCATGTCTTTCACAGTGGATCCGGAAAATGATTCTCCTTCTAAGTTAAAAGAATTTTCTGAGCCTTATCAACCAGACTATGATCAGTGGAGTTTTTTAACGGGGTACACATTTAAAGAAATCAAAGAATTCTCGATAAAATCCTTCCAATCCCCTTTAAAACAACTAGAAGATACGGATCAATTCGCTCATGGAACTAGCTTCTACTTAATTAATCCTGAGGGTGAAGTGATCAAAAGCTACTCAGGAACGAAGGCCGATAGTATGAACAAAATCATTGAAGACATAAAGGCATTGAAGGAATGACGAACAACTCGTTTCTTCAATGTAAATTTTTGCAATTCCAATTAAAACATTCTAGTATAGAAGTACAATCGGTATAGAAAGGAGACGACACATGAGGAATCAGACAAGCAGTAACCAAGAGCTAGCGGAGTCCTTATTCATTGTCAACCGCCACGCTAAGACCGCACCTCAACCGAAACATTTGTATGAAATAAAGAAACATACCATCAATAAACTTCTTCAGGAAAATCGCGCGCAAAAAATCGGCCTCCACTTTTCTGATCATCCCAAACTAAGCCAGCAGCACTCTACTCTACTCATTGAAGTTGGCGGGTATTACTTCCACGTCCCTGCGAATAAACAAGACTTCGATCAATTGAAACATTTAGGTAAAGTAGACCAGGCGTTCCGGAACCCTAAGCCTAAGCTCTCCCTCTCAAAAGCGAAACGGACTTTGTATCACTACTTAGACTGGGACTATCCAAAAGACAAGCAAACGCACACTTTCCAATCGAAACCCCAGCCAAGTTTACTAGGCCAGAGAACCGGTGGACCTTGGAATCAACGCAGGCGAAGACGCTGATCCTTCTTCAATGGTCAATGTGTTCTCTTATGTTTGAAAAAAACATAAAAAAGGAAAGGTGACCAAAAGGAGGATGATTGAGATGACGATGAGTCCTATGGATGACTTTCTCTATCACTTACACAAATACATGGAATACACAACTGAAATGCGCTCATCCTTTGAGCATTTAACAGAACGGGAGCAACAAATCATCAAAGAGGCATCCCCCATGAGCCAGGGGCCGGAAGAGCTTTCAAAACACGCTTACGAATGGCACGATGCCCTATATGCAACCTTGCAGAAGAAATGAAAAAAGCCGCGAAATGCGGCTTTTTTTGTTAGAGAATATGATGATCGATTAAGCGTACAAGTTCCACGATCTCCGGCTTGGATACTTGGGCATCCGCTCCAACTTGTTCTCCTTTGTGACGAAGTTCGTTTGTGATAAGTGAAGAGAAAATGACCACTGGCAACGATGACAAGTTTGAATCATCTTTCAGAAGTCTAGTGAAATGATGGCCATCCATACGTGGCATCTCGATATCTGTAATAACCATTTGGAATTCATCTTCCACCCGTTTACCTTCATCGGCAAGTCCCTTCAAGTGATCATACGCCTCTTTACCATCTTCACAAAGGAACGTTTGTGAATATCCTGCCTCTTCTAGCGTTTCTTGCAGTAAAGCACGAAGCAAACCTGAATCTTCAGCGATAAGAATCCGCTTATTGGAACGCTCTCTCTCTCCCAGCTCTCTCAACTGGTCAACGTGCAGACTGGTCTCCGGATTAATGTCGGCGACAATTTTTTCAAAGTCTAAGAGAAGCAACATATCACTATCCATTTTGATGACGCCGGTAATTTGCGTTTCTAGCCCTTGGTACATCTTGCTTGGCTTTTCGATTTGCTCCCATGAAATGCGGTGAATTTGAGTCACAGTATGTACATGAAATACAATTTTTGTTTGATTAAATTCTGATAAGATGAATTTATCCTGATCCGGATTTTCGGATTGGTCAAAACCGAGTGCATGGGCCACATCTACAACGGGCACCACTTCTCCTCGAATCTCAATAATCCCCTCTACAGCTGAGTGAGAATGCGGAATCTTTGTGACAGGTTGCGGGTTAAGAATTTCTTTTACTTTTATCACATTAATACCGAAGCGGTTTTTACCTACTCCGAATTCGACAATCTCCAACTCGTTGGTACCACTCTCAAGTAAAATGCCTTGATTTTTATCCATGGACATCGTCCTTCCTAAATTAAGATACGTCCTTTATATCGACATGAACTGTATTTATTTTAGCATGACTTGATCGGGAAAAGTGCGTCGTTTCCTCTACCCTCCTAAGAACATCACTGTACGAATTGAAAAACAAACAAAAGACGACTGGCTTAAGAGCAGTCGTCCTCAATCGTTACGTATAATCGCATATATAATCAATCCACCCACAGGGAAAAACAACGTACCAATCAGTACAACGAGACAATAAAGGGCACTTTTGCCCTTATGTTTTGCATCCCTATAAGCCCATACACTCGTGATCACGTTTAATAGGAGTAAGACACCCCCAAATAATAAGAAAAACAATAACACAATCGGTAGCTCCACGTTGAACGCCCCCCTCTCTCTATACTATACGCATAGAGAAACGAAAGGTTTCAGCATTAAGCTGCGCGCTTTTTAGAGCGTTTCGACAACCGCTTCCACGCTCTCCCTCCCAAAGCAACGAGGGTATATGCAACACCATAACCGCTGATAGCTAGTAAGCAGACCGGCCAAAAATCAGGAGGCAGGGCCGATTGGTTCTGCACCATGGCATATCGGTCAACCACTTGCAAAAAAACCAACGCCACTAATGATGCCAATACATAGCTTCCAATCATGGCCCAATGCTTGATCATCAACCATTCTACAATTGGACGGACCACCCACATGAGCGACAACATCAACGTAAAAACAAGAACGAACTGCATATGCACCGGCTTTATTCCGAATATTTGTAACAGATCGGCATCTACCAGCCCTACCATTTTGTCGAAAACTGAAAAGTCGAACCAGTCACTCACACTGCCCCACTCCTTTTTTTTAAGGTATTTCCATTATGAACAAAAGGAATGGTTCGTAAACATTAGACTTTTAGGAGTCCATTGTTTTTCACCCACTTCAGCCCCTCACGTCTGCTGAGCGGGCGGACATCCGTTGTGGCGAGGAATGTTTGGACGGCATCAGCATCCGTTTTACTGTACTCCCTCAATGCCCAACCAATCGCTTTTTCGATGAAAAACTCTCTCTCATCTTTTAAGACACGTACTGTGTCAAAGAGTAATTCTTCCTGTGTCTGTTCTTTATACTTGAGTTGGTGTAAGACGCTAGACCTTCGCACCCAAAGGTTGTCGGACTGTCTCCACTTTTTTGTAACAGGTTCGAGCTTAGATGGATAGGTGAGAAAGTAGTGACCGCATAATTTAGCAGCAATCATATCAACGGTATCCCACCAAGAATTCGTTACGAGCAGTTCTTTATAGACATCGATGGCGTATTCAGGCATTTTCTTCATCCCTTTTTCCAATAATGTCAAAGCTGCATAGTGACATTCACGTTCATTCTGCTGAAATAGTAAACGAGCCGTCTCAAAACGCTCTGGTTCAGAAATTGTCTTGTATTCTTTCAAGATTGGAGTGAGTAACTTTTTCTGTTCGGGAGCTTTGATTCCAAAGAAGGAAAAGTGGTTTTTCATATAAGCTTCCATTCGTTCCCGATTCGTGTCATTCCTGTTTGCTTCATACACGCATACGATAGCATTCGTCAGATCCCTACTTATCGTCATATTTCACCGCCCCCTCTTAAGACTGTAAAAACGATTGCAACGATTTCTCTTGTTCTCTCGCTTCTTGATAGCCTTGCTCATACAGAACGTGTAGACGATCTCGATTTCTTTCAATCCTGCTGACACGAAGCGGCTCAAGAGGACGAAGTACAAAAGCGGATCCTTCCTGTTCCATTCGCTTCAACCGAGTCGTCTGATGATTATATTTCAAGTGTCGATTCAATAAAGCTTTTGCAAACAGAGGATATTGACGATACTTGCGGTTGAAATACCAACCAAGCTTCATCTTCTTTTTAACATATCCTTCATTCCTAGTTAACACCACCACGTGTTTCTGATTTCCGTGATCTAATGAGGACTGAAACGGAACAGGGTCCGCAATCCCTCCATCCATCAATTCATTACCTTGATAGGAGATACTCGGAGCGACCATCGGAAGTGAACTAGAGGCCCGCATAACCTTGAGTAACGAATCGCGATCTGGAAATTCCTTATGAAACATAGGTTCACCTGTTCTCATATTTGTCGTTGCAACTACAAACGTTGACGATCGATTTTCAAAAGATTCATAATCGAAAGGAACCAAATGGTTAGGTAACTTGTCGAACAAAAAATCCATACCGAATAACTGCTTGTGTGTCAACATTCTTTTGTAAGATATGTATTCAGGGTGGTCTCCATATTCAACAATCACTTCATAATTTCGCCCGCGTTGCTTAGCAACATAAGAACTTCCATTACAAGCACCTGCAGATGCACCGGTCACGAAGGGGAAGTGAATTCCTTCATCAAGAAAATAATCGAGTACTCCTGCTGTATAAGCACCTCGCATCCCTCCGCCTTCTAATATCAATCCTGTGTTCTGCATATTTTCCCTCCTGTCTCTTTCTATTTATTATAAACACATTTAAGTCGGATAAATAAACAAATGGGAATTAAATCCTCTATTGAACAATGAAAGATAAAAAAGCAACCAGGTAGGCGGTTGCTTTTTGACTATGATATGATCAGTTTACCAAAGATGCAGAATCGGTTTTTCTTGTGTGTTTATCGTCGATCTGTTTCTCAATTTTTTCAATAGCTTTATCATCTTTCAATAGCTGTTGCTTATTTCGATCCACCAAATGTTCAAATGAAATACGTTGAGGTCTCATTTCATTTAACTCCTTTCTTTCTGGCTTACATGACACATCATAACAGAATTCAACAAGTCAGACATCAGAATTATTTGAACATTTTGTTAAATTTGATTTACATGGAGGGAACACTCTTGGAAAACAAAATCAACCCACGACTCAAAAACATTGAAATATCAGGCATACGAAAATTTTTCAACATGGTAAGTGATTATAAAGATGTCATTTCATTAACCATAGGCCAGCCAGACTTTCCAACACCGGCCGCTATCAAACAAGCTGGCATTCAGGCTATTCATAACAATGAAACCACTTATACTCACAATGCCGGGATCATGGAATTACGTCACGCCATCTCCACCTATGTATTCAAACACTACCAACTATCTTATAATCCCGCTGACGAAATTATCGTAACGGTCGGAGCATCTCAAGCAATCGATATTTCTCTTAGAACCATCATTGAAGCAGGAGATGAAGTGATCCTCCCTGGTCCCGTGTATCCAGGCTATGAACCCCTTATAAAGTTAGCGGGTGGTATTCCAGTGCATGTAGATACATCCAAACTAGGGTTCAAAATGACAGCAGCATCCATTGAGCCGTACATTTCTCCATCTACCAAAGCTGTGATTCTTCCTTATCCTTCGAACCCAACAGGAGTATCGCTGAATGAAGAAGAACTAGCGGAAATTGCGAAGCTGATCAAAAAACACAAAATCTTCCTCATTGCAGATGAAATATATAGTGAATTGGTTTATGAGGGTGCTCATACTTCTGTGGCAAAATTTAAAGAGGCTAGAGATCATATCATCGTCATTAATGGCGTATCGAAGTCGCATGCGATGACTGGATGGAGAATCGGATATGTGCTTGCGCCTCAGTGGTTGAGTAAGCACTTATTAAAAGCTCATCAGTACAACGTGTCATGCGCAACGTCTGTTAGTCAGTATGCAGCTCTTGAGGCGCTTACGAATGGAGAAACAGAATCAAGGATGATGAGAGAGGAGTATTCAAAAAGGAAAGAATATGTTCTTGAACGACTAGACCGAATGGGAATCTCCTACATAAAACCCGATGGGGCTTTTTATGTTTTTCCTTCCCTTTCTATTGAGGGGTTATCTACGTTTGATTTAGCCGTTAAGCTTGTGGACGAAGCCGGGGTTGCCCTCGTACCAGGTGATGCCTTTTCGAATCAAGGCGAAGGATTCATGCGTCTTTCTTACGCTTACAGTATGGACACCTTGAAAGAAGGACTGGACCGTCTAGAACGTTTCTTATTGGTTCATTATCACCATAGCTCAAAATGAACGAATCAGCTCTTCTTCCATACAAAACAAACACCCATGGTCACTATGATGTCCATGGGTGTTTAAGATGATTGTTTTATTTGCATCTGGTTTAGCAAGGTATCTAACTTCTGGCTGAGTTCTACCGATTCTTCACTAGCAAAGCCATGTTCAAGGGCGACTTCCACCATCCGTTTACGTAGGTGTTCGATTTCGCTTGTAAGAGCTTCGCTCATTTGCCTCACTCCTAAGCCTATAATGATTCTATTATACCATAACCTATACAGGATAAAAAGAATGTTTGTTCCCCTATTGAGAATTCTTCCTAAACAAATTGAAAGCCAAATGACCTTTCATGTCAAGTTTGTAAAAGCGATGGATGTTTACTTTTTTTTTGATACAGATATGGTAAAATAAGTAGAGAATGGACATCATCGAATTTTGTTCATCGAGAAAGGAAGGTTTAGATTGTCAGAACAATCAAAGAATGAGTGGTTAGAGTGGATCAAAGCGATTGCCATAGCCATTGCGTTAGCCTTTATATTACGAACATTTTTCTTCGCTACATCAATTGTAGAAGGCGCAAGTATGGACCCTACGTTAGAGAATGGTGAGCGAGTGATGTTTAATAAAATCATTTACTATATTGATGAACCTGAACATGGAGACATCGTCATTATTGAACGTCCGGTTAAGAGTTATGTCAAACGGATTATCGGTCAACCTGGCGATACAATAGAGATTCGTAATCATACCCTTTTTATTAATGGTGAAGAGCAAAATCAAGATTATTTAGACAATGGCGCAACAGAAAGTACGAGAGATTTCGGTCCCGTTGAAGTGCCAGAGGGAAAGTACTTTGTTATGGGTGATAACCGTTCAATCAGTAAAGATAGCCGAAATGGGTTAGGTTTTATTGAGGAGAACGAGATCATTGGTCGAACAGAACTTGTCATATACCCATTTACGGAATGGGGACTAACCAAATAAAGTAAGAATAATCGGTGGGGGTTTTTAACCTCCACTTTCTATTCGGAGATTGACATAAAGAAATAATCTCAAGTAGCTAGAAAATAAGAAAAAGCCGTCTATGGAGTGGCAATCCTAAGACGGCTTTTCTCGTACAAACATTCATACTCCATTTAGTTGGATATGCTTTTCAAAAGCTTGAACAATCTCAAATGGACCTTCACTTTAATTTGAGCCAACGACTAATGTCGTTCCAAACTTAGGATAATAGGCTGAGTGAAAACTAACTCCTGGATCATAGCCCATGATATAGTACTTGAGAAACGCATTTTCCGACGTTTTCATCCAAACCCCGTACCCGTAATCCACCGTTTCATTCACGGTTTGATGAGAGTGCAAGACCATCTCGGTCATCGACTTACTGATCAGTTTAAACTGTAATAACGCATCCCAAAAAAGGTGCATATCTCTCGCTGATACGAAAGCACCCCCGTCCGCCCCACCTTGAATCGGGACTGAGAAAATGTTCGTTCGCATTTCACCTTCTTTTTGGATATACCCATAAGCCGTGTTAAACGGAAGAGCATCCATAGAAAAATAACCTGAGTCCATCATCCCAGCCGGCTGAAAGATAGAAGATTGTATGTAGTCTGTAAACCTTTGACCGCTCAGATGTTCAACTACTAATCCCAATAAGATGAAACCAGCATTGTTATATTGAAAAGCTTTCCCTGGCTTCCCTTTCATCTTTTCTTTTTGAAAGAACGGCAAGAAGTCTTCTCCATTTTTCATGAGATAGACTGGTCGCTCTTTCCATAAAGCTTCAAAGTCATCCATCGTCTCCTCATCAAAATAATCAGGAATTCCTGACGTATGGGTTAACAAATGGTGGATTGTTATGTGCTCATCGAAATGATCAAATTCGATCGGAAGGACGTCTATGAGTTTTGACTGAAACGTAACCTTCCCTCGATCGACCAATTGAGCAATAGCTATAGCTGTGAATATTTTGCACCCAGAGGCAATTCCGAACCTGGTATCGATTCTATTCCGTAGCATCTCTGCTTTGTTCCGATCTCCTACAGCCCTTTCAAACACCTGATGTTTGTCTCGATAAACCGATAGGACACCACTGAAAGAATTTTTCTCGATGTTTTCATTTAATACACCTGCTATGGTATCATTCATCATTTCCACCTCAAGAGAATTCATTAATCTGATCTTTTATCAACTTGCCATTCCATTTAAATCATTCCAAATATTTCAATATAAAGCAAGTTCATTTCCAGATCAAAACTTATTCTCCATAAAAAAGTTCGAAACAGCTGAAACAGCTATATCGAACTTCACGTACACGGGTTTAATGGAGTTAAGTATATATTAACCTTTGTCCAGGATATTCATTGCAATCAATCCTACACCAATAATCACACAAACAAACCACATAATCATTTCCATGGTTTCACCCCCTCGTCTCTTTCATTTTAGCAAAAAAACTTGCACTCTGCTTACTAAAATGTGTTTATTCTATTTAGAAATTCCCTATTTTGTCAAAATCATAACTCTGCCTCACCCGCTGGTTTAATGGAATAAGTACAGAGGTATTATGATGAAGGAGCTCACAATATACAATAAGTGTCTGCTTAGATACAATAGAGTAAAGGAGGTTCTCATGACAGCTATTTATCGTTTCTTTATTTTTTGGTACATATGTGGCGTTTTATTATTGACGTTCGACTTTATTCCTCCTTGGTTGGAATGGGCTAACAGTGTATTTCTCATCACGGCAGGTTTAGTTAGTGCTCTTTATTTCATTTCCATGTACGGCGCCCGATTCGGAGTTAGTTATAGTATTTGGATTATTGTCGGCAGCATTTTTGTCGAGCATTTAGGCGTAGAGTATAACTTTTTATTTGGTTCTTACGAATATACGAGCAATTTTGGTTTCAAACTGTTTGATACTCCGATTACAATCGGTTTTGCATGGCTATTGATCATAGGGTGCTCTCATGAAATCAGTCGTGTCATTTCGAAAGGACACTATTCTCTTTTATCTGCTAGTCGCTTCATCTTACTCGGAAGTTTATTGGCTGTTACGATGGATCTCATTTTAGATCCTGTTTCCTATAAAATAAAAGAGTATTGGATTTGGATGGAGCCTGGCATCTATTATGATATCCCGTTATCGAACTTTATAGGATGGTTTGTGGTCGCTGCAGTATTCCATATTACCTTCGCTATTCTATCACCACAGAAGCGATCTTCTTCATCTGTTTGGGAAAAGCGACTGGCCCTTGTATTTGGTCTAATCATTGGAATGTTCTGCTTAATCGCTCTTATTGGCAAGCTCTATTTTGCTGTGGTACTCGTAACAATCCTTACAGCGATCTGGTATCTGCTCTATTTCGCAAGGAGGTCTATGGATGATACGAGCAAGAAAAAATAAATTGATGGAATGGGGTTTTACACGATTCAACCGTTTGTTTCTGCATCACCACTTTGAGAACATCTATTTATGGAAAGACGATCGATACCCACCTAATAAAAAAACGTTATTTTTAATCAACCATTCAACGTGGTGGGACCCCTTGCTGATCTTCCACCTTAATAATCAAGTCGTTCAGTCCGACGGATATGCCATGATGCATGAAGATGGACTACGCCGGCACCCTTTCTTCAAGACGATAGGTGGTTATTCTATTGACAGCTCTGATCGACGTCACTTAATGGAGTCACTTCATTACTCTGTAGAGTTACTAGAGCATGATAAAACGGTTTGGATCTTCCCTCAAGGAGAAGAACAACACCTTGAGAAAAGGCCGCTTCAATTCTTCTCTGGACCAGCTTTTCTTACTGATCAGTGTCCGGACGTACAGGTTGTTCCGATTTCACTCTACTATAGTTTAGAGCATACGAGAAAACCTAATGCTTATGTTCGAATTGGTCCAATAATCGACAAAGATTCGTATAAGTTCAAGAGTCGAAAAGAAACAATGAAGCATTTTGAAAAGATAGCTACTCGACAGCTAGACGAACTACGCGAATCGATTGTACAAGAAGATTTGAGCACATTTATTTCTATAAAAGACCACCATTCTTAAAGGAGGGTGCGATATGACGTTATTTCAAATTATATTAATCGTTACAGTTAGCTTAAATGTATGGACTGTGATCAATAGCCTGTTCCTCTTCCCTCTCGTTCGTTCTCCCAAGTTGCATGAATCACCTTCTGTCTCGTTGCTCGTTCCGTTACGCAACGAACAAGAAAACGTACAAGGATTGATTGCTTCACTTAAACAACTGACTTACGAGAATCTTGAAGTGATATTATTAGACGATCATTCGGAAGACGATACATATAACCTACTTTCCCGACAAATCGAAGGCGACAATCGCTTCCGAATCATTCAAGGAAAAGCGTTACCTGAAGGTTGGAACGGAAAAGTTCATGCTTGTCATCAACTGGCTAGTCAAGCATCTGGCGATTATTACCTTTTCCTAGACGCCGATGCACGGGTCGCACCAAAAATCATTGAACGGACACTAGCCACGATGAAGAAACATGGGGCCTCAATGCTTAGCGGCTTCCCGCATTATCCGAACCGCCATTTTTTAAGTCACATGCTTGTTCCTTTACAGCACATGGTCGTTCAACTTCATTTGCCGTTAATGGTGGCTAACACGACCAAGAAACCCACGTTCACAGCAGCCTGTGGGATTTTCATCATGATTGAAAAGGAAGCTTACAAAGCGATTGGTGGCCATGAATCTGTAAGGAACTCCCTTGTTGAAGATGTTCACATTGCAAGGGAAGTTAAGAAAAATGGATATAAAATGCTGCTTGCGAATATAACACCTTCTGTACTCTCCTTTATGTATGACTCTTCTAAGGAGACGTGGGAGGGTTTTAAAAAGAACATTTTTTCAGGTCTCGGGCGTTCATCTTGGATGGTACTGTTCCTATCCCTTTTCTATTCGTTGGCTTTTATCCTTCCCTTTATTTATGTGGGGGTGGCCATTGCTGAGCAAAATGCCTTATATCTTCTTCCTTATCTACTGACCGTGACGTTTAAAATGTACGTAGACGCAAGAACCGGACATCCGTTGTGGCTTTCTTTTTTTATCCCCATTTCTGTGATGTTATTGATCGCTCTCATGTTTACATCCATGTTCGTTCACGTAAGAGGGCAAAATTACCAATGGAAAGGACGGTCATATGAATGAAGGTAACGATTGTTGGTGGCGGTTTGGGAGGGTTATCTGCAGCGGTCACCTTGGCTAAACACGGGGTTGAAGTAGATGTTTTTGAAAAAAATGATCATTTCGGAGGAAAGATGATGTCTGTGGACGAGCAAGGCTATCATTTTGATTTCGGTCCAAATACGATCACAATGCCAGAGGTTTTTAATGATGTCGTAAGCCAAGGCGAATTAAATCCATCCGATGAATTGAACTTTATCCGCTTAGAAAACCATACCCGTAATCAATTCAGTGATGGGACTACGTTTGATTTATCGTCTCACAGCGCTTACATGCATGAACAATTATTGGGGATGGATGTAAAAGGCGAACGGCACTACGACGATTTCCTACAAGAAGTCGAGAGGCTTTATCGTTTGTCTAAAAAACATTTTCTTCACAGGACATTTTCAGGGTGGAGGGATTACTTATCTCCTTCCCTTTCAAAAGGGTTTGCACAGGTTCGTCCGTTCCAGTCTATGGATCAATTTTTTAAGCAATATTTCTCCAACACCAAAGTACTGAGATCTTTGAATCGATATTCTACATACGTAGGCTCTAGCCCGTTCGTCACACCGGCGACCTTTGCTATGATCGCTCATTTAGAATTGAATGACGGAGTGTATTATGTAGAAGGCGGAAATACGAAAATTGCCCAAAGCTTTGTCAAAGCTGCTAGAAACCAAGGGGCAAGGTTACATAAGAATCAAAAGGTAACTCAGATTCTTACGAAGGATAGAAAAGCCACAGGTGTCCAATTAGAAAATGGGGACATCCATCATTCTGATCTTGTGATCGTTAACGGAGACTTGTTACAAGCCGTACCCGACTTGCTTCCCGAGTCTACAAGAACCTCTTTAACAAATAAGAAAGTCCAAGCAATGGACCCATCCATCTCCGCATTCGTTGTCATGGCGGGACTCGATACAGAGATCGAAGAACTTCATCATCATCATGTATTCTTCTCAGATAATTATAAAAAAGAATTTAAGCAGCTTCAAAAAGGACAGTACGCAGATGATCCTACCATTTACATTGGCACGTCTTCAAAAACGGATCCGAATGTGTCACCAAAAGGCGACAATTGCTTTATTCTTGTGAATGCTCCGGCAGTCAAAACAGATGATACTCTTGATGAACAAGCCTACAAACAAATGGTTTATAATCAATTAGAAAACGCCGGCATTCCTCTCGAGAAACACCTAGCTTATGAAAAAGTGGTGGCACCAAAGGAAATCGCCACCCAGTTCGGGGCATTCCGTGGGTCCCTTTATGGTCCATCTTCCAACCGAAAGATGCAAGCATTCATGAGGCCATTCAATCAATCCAAAGATGTCGAAAACCTATACTTTTGTGGAGGAAGCACTCATCCCGGGGGCGGTTCACCGATGGTTGTTTTAAGTGGCCAAAATGTTGCCAATAAAATCCTCGGTAAACTAGTTCACGTAGAATAAAAGAAGCAGATTATTGCATCTCTGCAATAATCTGCTTCTTTTCTTGATCACTGACGAAATTTCGCTCGTTAAAGACTTGGTAGTCATTTTTTCTGACAGATTGAATAATTGCACGATACATCTTCGCCGCCCCACCTACAGGAGCCTGCGAATAAATGGGATAATAAGAGATTGTCTTCAATGCCCTTGCGTAATACTCCTCCGCATCCGTTGCTAAGTCTTCCCATAGTTGAATGAATGAGTCATTCCGCCGACCTTCTTGCAAGTCAACTACAGTATAATTATGTTCGTCCATTACATCACTAGGAAGATAGATGCGGCCTCTTTCCAAGTCTTCTCCTATATCACGAAGAATGTTAGTGATTTGCATGGCATAACCTAGCTCGATGGCACCTTTCCGTAACATCGCCACTTTACCAGGAGCAATGACCGGCAAGAGCATCAAGCCGACCGTACTCGCTACATGATAGCAATAACCCAATAAGTTCTCTTTCGTTTTAATTGGTTCTGGATATAAGTCCATTCGTTGTCCTGCAATCATATCGTAAAAAGGCTTCGCATCCATCGGGAACTGCTTGAACACATCATCCAAAGCTACCCATGAAGGATGATCTGAGATCAGTTGACCTTCCATAAATAAATCGAATTCACGCGCGAATTGTTCAAGCTCTTCTTTTGGATGTTCTCCTTCATCGACAATATCATCAGCACGACGACAAAAAGCATAAATGGCCCAAACGGCTTTCTTCTGTTGTTTAGGTAACATTGAAAACGCTTTAGAGAACGTTTTTGAATGTCGTTCGATGATTTTTTTACAATAATCATAGGCTTGATTTAAGTCCGTCATCACTAAACACCTCGCTTGTAATTATGCCTTTCTGTCACCCCATATTGCAAATGATTTGCTAGAAGTTTCGCTCCTTGCATGACGATCGGTACTCCTCCGCCAGGATGGATGGATGCTCCTACAGCATATAAATTCTTCAAGGGATACGGGCTGAGCTGCGGTCTGAATACACCCGACTGGAAAAGCGTCGGTGCAATCCCAAAACTCCCTCCGGCATAAAGACCTTCTTTCTGAGCTTGTTCAGGGGTTCTAACGCTCATCCAATTAATTTGATTACGCAAATCTGGAAAACCTCGTTTCTCCATCTGATCGATTACATATTCAATCAAGTCTTCTTTGGCACTCCAATCCACCTGTTCACCAGCCGGAACTGGAATAAGCGTATATAAAACGCCCTTCCCCTCTGGTGCAAGCGAATCGTCAACTAGTGATGGATGGAAGGTATAAAACGATGGGTCATTAGGTAATTCCTTCGTCTCAAACACTTGTTTCATATGCGTATCAAAATCAGATGACATAAAGAACTGGTGAATAGAGTGATTCGGATAATTCTTATCTAGCCCCATATACAACAGCAAACAACCAGATGAAGGAACGTACTTTTTATTTAAACGATGCTCACTAGGTACCAATCGATCCATCGTCGGAAAATCACCATTTAAGATGATGTCATCCGCTTTATGGATAGTCCCGTCAGCGGTTATAGAATGAGCGACGTCTTGGTCCGTATGCACCTGTTCAACTTTTGCTCCTACTTCTATTATAACACCTCGTCTAGTCAATTCCTCGACGATGATTTCAACAAGGTGAGCATATCCACCTTTTAAATACCAGATGCCATGCTCATGTTCACTATAAGACACTAATGAATACATAGCGGGGGATTGTTGGGGATGACCCCCAATATACAAGGTCTGTAGAGAATACGCCTCGACAAGTCGCTCATCAGAGAAGTAGCGTCTCATCATTCGCTTCACATTTTGATAAGCCCTTAAACGAATCAACGTTTTTAAATTCTTTCCGGAGAAAAACGTCAACTTATCGACAAAAGACTGCTCCAGGAACTGGGCTTTCCCTTGGAGAAAACGAACTTTCATGTCGGCGAGAAAGTGGTCGAATCCTTGTTCCTGTCCAGGAAACTTTTCCGCAAGCTCTTCTTTCTGCTTATTTCTTTCCGAATATTTAGTGAAAGTCGTCCCATCTGTGAAATGCACATCGTATAAGGGGTTGCAATTCACTACCGGAAACTGAGAGCGGTCCATGCCACCTTCTTCTAAAATATCGAACAGCATATCAGGCAGCAGTACAATCGTTGGACCTTGGTCGATTTTGTATTCACCGTGCCTCTCATACGTCAAGCGACCTCCTAGGTGATCTTCTTTCTCAAAAATCGTAATCTGCCTATCCTTGTCTTTTGAAAGCAATAAGGCAGTGACAAGCCCTCCGATGCCTCCACCTACAATCACGGTTTGCTTTTTGTTCATGTGGGCTGTCCCTCCTTCTCACGAATCCATCCAGTCGTGATACGAGCAGATTCTAAAATGGTCGGCAAGCCGCTTCCTGGATGTGTTCCTCCTCCTACGAGCCAACAGTGTTCAAGTTCTTGAAATCGATTATGTGGCCTGAAATACATCATTTGAGAAAGTTGATGGCCCAAGCTGAACGTTGCCCCTTTATGAACATGATGATCGGTTTGCCACTGTTTCGGTGTTAGAACTTTCTCAACTACGATATGATCACGAATATCGGAAAATCCTGTCTTTTTCTCCAGTTCATCATAGATCAACTGCTTGAAGGTCTCTTGTTTCTCATCCCAATCTATTTCGGAATAATTATTAGGTACAGGCGCAAGAATATATACAGCTGAATGCCCTTCAGGCGCCAGCGTATCATCTGTGACACTGGCATTATGAATGTAAATGGATGGTTCATCAGACAAAACTAGGTCTTTCGTCATCTCATTTACATTTTTTCGGTAATCTTCTGCAAAAAGGATGGTATGGTGAGGCATATCATATTTCTTATCGAGCCCGACGTAGATCATGAAAGTAGAGCAAGAATACTTCTTCTTTTCCATTCGGTCTGATTTGTATTTTTTTAAATGAGTATCATCTACCAAATGATTCATAGCTTGAGCAAAGTCCGCATTAATGATGTACTCATCAGCTACTACTTCTTCGCCGGACTCTAACTGAAGGCCCACTACCTTTTTATTCTCTATGTGCACCTTACTTACGCCATTATTTAAATGGATCTGACCTCCATGTTCTTCCGTGACGCGAGCCATAGATTTTGACAATTGGTTCACACCACCCCTAGGGTGGAACACACCCCACTCATGCTCCATATAGGAGAGGATAGCAAAGGCACCCGGGCATTCCCATGGTGACATGCCTAAGTATTTCGCTTGAAATGTAAAAGCGATCTTCAATTTCTCATCATCAAAATATTGTGATAAAACATCATACACGGATTTGCCTAAAGACAACTTCGGAAGAGCGCTCAGAGCTCTTTTACTAACATAGTCCGTCATTCTATGGTGTCTTGTTTGGAGTAAAGGGAGCAGAGCTTGCATTTTATCGCGTGTCTCTTTCATGAAACGCTGATAACCAACTTCGTTTCCGGGGAAGTGTTCACGAATCACATTCAACATTTTTCTACGATCTCTGAACATAGGAACTCTTTTCCCATCAAACTGCAACTCATACATAGGTGACAATTCAATCAAATCCATATAATCATGAACATCTCGTCCAGCCATTTGAAAAATTTCTTCCATAATATGAGGCATACTTAGGAAAGTTGGACCGATATCAAATGTATATTCTCCTAAAGAAAAATGCCCATTTCTACCGCCCACATAACCCTGCTTCTCGTAAACTTGAACATCGTATCCCTTTGAAGCTAAGATCATGGATGCAGACAGCCCGCCAGGTCCTGCACCAACAACTGCAATTTTTTTCATTACTTTCACCTTCCCAACGACCATCTATTATACAAATATTATACAAAAGGTATATGTAGCATTACTAATGAAAGCTCTTTGTCAATGTGCTGACACTTTCTCTCACTAAATAAAAAAAGACACCGTCCTAATACTTACCCCTATATTAGCTTTTATAACCTTACTCTTCTCTTTAAATACAATCAATCATCATAAAAATTGAGGGACCGGAGAATAATACTTGCAAGGAGGCCGGATCAATGAATGCCAAACAACGGGTGTACGGACCCTTTTACCCATCTCATGCTCTCTCATCCTATACTACAGACCAAACCAACCAATTGAATCACTGGTGCGAAGAAATCGACCACTGTAGAAATCATCAACGGGAAGAGGCGAATCATGAGTATTCAAGAAGTAAAATCATGAAAGCTGCCCCCATATCTTTTACGAACTAGGTGAACGTCTATACACGTTTACCCCTCTGTGCATACGCTGACAATGTAAACAACAGGAGGTGAGCTTATGTACGGAGGCTATCCTTATGGCGGACGACGTTGCGGAAGAGTTGGTGGTTACGGAATGGGCAACAACTTTGCTTTGATTGTTGTTCTGTTCATTCTTCTAATTATTGTTGGTGCAGCATTTTATTGCTAAAGTATGAAATAAATCGAATGCAAGTTCTGACCCGCAAAATAAACGGTCAGAAGCACGGTTTCTAAAATGTAATGGTAAGCCCAGATAATCTTTCGCTCACCATTACTTCATAGCAAAGCGTATCATTTATGCTTTTAAAAAAAGACACAGATCATCTGTGTCTTTTTTGCCGTTCCATTTTTTATTTGGATGCCACTTGTCGTGCTTAACTAACCAAGAAGAGAATGTCTTACCATACCGCCCACATCATTTCATGCAAATTTAATGAACATACGGTCTACTGAACATGTCAGATAGTTGTTCTGGAGGTAAAGGACGGCTATAGTAATACCCTTGAATTTCATCACATTGTTCTTTGCGAAGGAAGTTTAGTTGCTCAACCGTTTCCACTCCTTCTGCAATGACTTTAAGATTTAAAGAATGTGACATATGGATGATCGATTTTACAATGGCTTGATTTTGCTTTTGGTTTTCGTTTATGAACGCTTTATCTATTTTCAACTTACTAACCGGAAACCGACTCAAATACTTTAACGATGAGTAACCCGTACCAAAATCGTCAATTGATACATGAACACCTAATTGGCGCAAATCATTCAACGTTTTTATGATGTATTCCTCATTGGTCATAGCCATGCTTTCCGTGATCTCTAGCTCTAAGTATGAAGGATCGAGTCCCGTTTCATCTAAAATTTTCCTTACACGCTGTACGATGTCCTTTTGATGAAATTGGAGTGCTGATAAATTGACTCCGACGATGACAGGCTCGTACCCATCCTTCTGCCATTGTTTATTTTGAAAACAAGCTTTCCTCATGACCCATTCTCCTATCTCGACAATTTGCCCTGTTTTCTCGGCAATCGGAATAAAGGATGATGGAGGGATAAACCCTTTTGTCGGGTGTTGCCAACGAATCAACGCCTCCATCCCAACCACTTTTCCCGTCATAATGCTTTTTTGAGGTTGATAATGGACCTCTAACTGTTCTTGCTTGATTGCTTTCCGCAGTTCTGTTTCAACAGACAACATCGCTTCGAACTTCTCGGTCATGGATGAATCATAACTCATGTACTTATTTCGTTGACTTTCTTTAACAGTGTACATGGCACTATCCGCTTGCTTAATCAAATCATCTGCTGTCGTTCCGTGAGATGGGAATAAACTAATTCCAACACTAATCGTTGTGAACAAATCATACCCTTCAATACTTACAGGCTGTTTGAATGTATCGATCATTACTTGTGCCTGTTCTTCAGCTTCCGTTTTCGATGCGACATTACGTTGAAGAACGAGGAATTCGTCACCACCCATTCGCGCAACGAAAGTATTGGCATCATTCGTGTGCTTTAAACGGGACGCACATGCTTTTAATAGCAGATCCCCAAAGGAATAGCCAAGAGTATCATTAATCTGTTTAAAATAGTCAATATCGATAAAATGAACAGCTAATTTTTCACCTGTCATCTTTGCTTGATGGATGGCTTCATTAAGCATTTCATTGAAATACATACGATTAGGAAGGTCAGTCACTTCATCGTAATAAGACATGAATTCAATTTTCTTTTCATTATGTACTCGTTCTGTAACATCTTTAACAACAGCAACGCGCAAAAGTTGGTCGTGAGCACGGGGATGAGCCATTATTTCTAAAAAGATCGTACTCCCATCTTTTTTTACTCCCTTCAGTGGAAAAGGAGGATCATACTCATTCTGCAGCATGTCTAATAATTTACTACGATTCTCCACTGACGTTAATTGGAAAACATCACGATCGATTAATTCACACGGTTCGTAGCCGAACATCCGGGCGAAGGTCTTGTCACAATCTATTATTCGTCCTTCTTCATGCATCACCATTCCCTCAGAGCGAACGGCCATCCAATCTTTTTCTACCTTTTCAATTTCTCCCTTTTGTTCAGCAAGTGAAACCGGCTGGAAGATTAGGGCATAAAGAAAGTCTTCCCGATTCCCCATCTTGATAGACCTTACTCGAAATGAGCGCTCGGTACCCATTTTCAATTTCATCAATAGATGGCTTTCTTTTTGATCCTTCAATAAGTCAAACTGAATGTATTCATGAATGGACTCCCCTTCCATCTTTCCGAGCATATGAATAGCAGGTTCATTCTCTCGAATAACCTGCTCATCGTGATTGATAAATACTAAAGGATCTCGAAAATGTTTGAATAGCCACTCATGAATCGGAAGCTCTCTATAATTTGCATGCGACATGACCCATCCCCCTAAAACTAACCGATAATGATTCTTTCTTTAGGATAATGATATTTTCCTGTTGGCTTATCCACCTGGAAAGTGAATAAGAAAGTCAAAATCCCAATACGCCCTAAGAACATAAGCAACATCAATACGAACTTCCCGAAGACGGTCAGACCTGGCGTGATACCCAGCGACAGCCCTACTGTTCCGAACGCTGACGTTACCTCAAATATGATTTCATTTAATGTGAAGGTCTCGCTTATTGATAGAGCAAGAATGGCAATAAAAACGGTAAATAGTGCCATCATCGTAACAACTACAGCTCTATTCAAGTCTTCATTATGAACCTCTCGTCTGAATATACGAATTCGGTTTCCCCCACGCGCGAAAGTCAAAATAAAGATGACAACAAGTGCGAAAGTGGTTGTCCGAATGCCACCTCCCACACTGCTTGGAGAGGCGCCGATAAACATTAAAGAAGACATGAACAATTGGGTTTGTTCAGTGAATTGGTTGATATCCATCGTCGATAACCCACCACTTCTTGTTGTGACCGATTGGAATAGCGCATAGAAGAACACTTCATGCCAGGCCTTATCCGAGAAGAAATGGTTGAACTCGAGCAGAATAATCATGATTGTTCCAAATACCACTAGAACAAAGAAAGTGAAACTTGTAAGCTTTGCAAACAGGGAAAAACGGATTGTCTGCACTTGGTCATTATGGAATAAGTACTGTTTTACTTCTATTAATACAGGGAACCCGATGGCGCCTGCAATGATCAGAATCATATTAATGAACTGTACGAAATAATCGTCCTTAAATGGAATTAAAGATTGACCAGTAATGTCGAACCCACCATTAGTCATGGCACTAATCGTTCCAAAAAACCCCTGCAAATAGGCCTCTCCAGGATCATAATATTGTAAAAAATACGTCCCCAATGTCAAAAAACCGAGGAGTTCAATCAATAAAACAACCAGAACGATTTCCTTTACCATACTGACCATTCCTTGGAAGGAATTTCGGTTCTGGTCAGTCATGATCAACCGACGTTCTTTCAGACCAATTTTCTTTCCGAGCATAAGCCAGATTAATGTTCCTAAAGTCATGACACCGATACCACCAAATTGCAAAACCAAAGCTAGAATAAACACCCCTATCGTGCTGAATGTTTCAGCCGTAGGGACAGTTGTAAGGCCAGTGACACTGACCGCACTTACTGCCGTGAACAGAACGTCTACAAAGCTCAAATCAACCCCTGGTTTATGAGCCACGGGTAAAGCAATAAGGATGGAAGAAATCGTGACGGCAAACAGATAGAAAACCGCGATTAATTGAAATGGCGATAATTCATTAAGCCAACGTAGGCTTTTCTTCCTCACCCACATGGTATTTCTCCTTTGATCTTGTAAATTTTGCGATACTTCATCACCATTCCTATTATATCAGGATGACTAATGAATTTCTTTGATTGATCGAAATTTGTCACTTTCTTATGTATCCTACGCTCTTGAGTCAGATTGACTCCCACGTTTTTTGAATTCTTCTAGCAGCTCTTCACCCTGGTACCCCTCGTCCATCAGTGCTTTTAAAATTTTCTCAATCTGTTCCCTTTGCCTGTCAATCATTGTACCCATGAAAATAACATTCATCGAATCACCAATCTCATTAGTATCAATGACATTTACAAAGAAAGTAGCGGGTTGGTTGCTCTGTTTTGTGATTTTCACTTGAATAATCAAATCCTCTTCACTGGTAACCATTGATTCAAAAAATTCTTTGTAACTAGCATCAACATAAGCCTCGACAATCCACCGTCCATGGTCATCTTCACGATTGATAATCAAGCCATCCTGCAATTTAATTCTACGTTGAGTAATGTCTTCGTTTTTTTCTTCGACAATATCCAGGGAAATCAATTTAAAGGTTTTCAATTTGAACTACCTCCAGGGACCCATAGTGTTATTTTTCATTATAGAGGACCTTATTCAGTTGAGCAAAGAAATAGGGTATCAATGCTCATAAAAAAGCAACCCAAGCTCTATCGTGTAGGGCTTGGGACATTGATTATCCACCTATATAAGACATCTCGATTTTCTTCTTTGGCAAAGGGTTTCCCTTGGCTCGGTCGACAGAATACTGATCCCTTCTACCTGTCCATATCTCTTTGACTGCAGAAACAAGTTCTTCTACTGATGGACCGGAACGTAATAAAGCTCGCAAATCGTACCCATCGGATGCAAATAGACATGTAAAGAGTTGACCATCCGCAGATAAGCGTACTCGAGTGCAACTGCTACAAAATGCATCTGTAACAGAAGAGATAATTCCAATCTCGCCACTTCCGTCTTTATAATGATACTTTGAGGCTACTTCACCAAAATACGAAGGATCTGCTGGTTCAATGGGCATTGATGTATCAATAATATTGACAATATCCTTTTTCGATATCACTTCATTCATTTTCCATCCGTTATGATTCCCCACGTCCATAAACTCGATGAAGCGCAATGTATCTCCCGTTCCTTTGAAATACTCAGCCATAGGTAGGATTTGATTCTCATTCATCCCTTTTTTAACTACCATATTAACCTTAATTTTCAGACCAGCCTCTCTGGCCGCTTCAATCCCCTTCAACACAGGTGATGTTTTGATCCCTCGTCCGTTCGTCTGCTGAAATACTTCGTCCTCTATAGCATCCAAACTTATATTTACACGGTCGAGTCCTGCCTCTTTAAGCTTTTTAGCTTGTTTGACAAGAAATATTGCATTTGTCGTAACAGCTATATCCTTGATCCCCTTAATATTATGCAAACGCTCTATCAAAAGATGTAAGTCTTTCCTCATCAGAGGCTCCCCGCCTGTAAGCCGGATTTTTTCAACGCCGAAACGAGCAAAAACCTCTACAAGCTTTATGATTTCATCAAAGCTAAGCAATTGGTCTTGAGACATGAACGTGTAATCGTCTCCAAAAATTTCTTTAGGCATGCAATATGTACAACGAAAATTACATTTATCTATAACCGAGATCCTCAAATCCCTCATCGGTCGATTCAGTTGATCTACAATGGTTTCAGCCAAGCTAGCCGCTCCTTTCTTTCTCTAAAACTCTACTTGCCTTTGTTGATCATCAAGCATAATCGCTTCAACGGCATCTCCTTTTTCATACCCTCTTGTCCCCCCGCGGAGCATAATAAGAACATTTGTTTTGGCAAGAGAACTCACGACAGCTGATTTGTCCATTCCTGTCGGATACACGTACACGTTCCCTCTTTCATAGGAAATAAACCCCCTGACAAAACGTGTGAACGGGTTAGGCTTTTTAAAATCTTTGCCGAGCGTTGCTGTTATGCGCTGATGATACATTTGGTTTCGACCGACGAATGATTGGATAATTGGGAAAGCGAACAATTCAAACCCTACATAACATGCAGATGGATTACCAGAGAGACCAAAGAGGAGTTTATCTTCCACTTTTGCCACCGTTGTTACACTACCCGGGCGCATTGCTACTTTATTAAACAGCACATCTGCTTCAAGCTTTTGATAGATATCTGGCATCAAGTCATAGTCTCCTACAGAAACACCACCTGTTGTGAGCAAAGCATCCACATGATCCAAAGCATTGGATACAGCTTGGTAGCACGTTTCAAAATCATCATCTAACTTTCCTAAGTAAACGCCATTTCCACCTGAACGTTCGATTTGTGACAAGATCATAAACGCATTTGAATTCCTTATCTTACCAGGTTGTAACTCTTCCTCTACATCTAATAGCTCAGTTCCTGTTGCAAACACCCCTATTTTAGGCTTCGTAAATACGAGGGGCTCGGCGTAACCAAATGTAGCCAACAGCGCCTGTACTCCAGGATTGATATAGGCACCAGACTCGACAAGAACCTCTTTTTCCTTCGTTTCCGACCCTTTTTCTATAATATTTTGGTTTGGTTGTAAAGGTCGTTTCAGAGTGACATAGGAACGATTCCCCTCTTCATACGTTTGGCAGATTTCAAACATAGCAACACAGTCTGCACCATCAGGAATCTCTGCCCCCGTCATGATTCTGACCGCTTGTCCTTTTTCGATAGAATGTTCTGCTCTATGGCCCGCTGGTACGGTTTCGTTGACGATGAAATGACCAGGTTGGTCCCTGGATAATTCTTTTGTATCTTGTGATCTGAAAGCAAATCCGTCGTAAGGGGATTTATGAAAAGGAGGAACTGGATGAGTCGCGATCAGGTCTTCGCCAAGAATCCGTCCAAAACATTCGCTTAAAGGTACATTTTCTTTCCTCCCCTTTTTTCTGTGCTTCATGACTGCTTGTACGGCATCAGTGGCGGCTATAGGGGTTCTATGTAAATTCATTGAGCTCAAGCCCTTCTTAGTAAATTTATCCTTCTATAGAACATAACGAAATTGTCACACTTTTTCAAAGGTTTCGTTCAGTGATGGCTAGGTTTCCCTTATAAGAAGGCAGGGTAAAATGTAATAGTTCAATACAGAAAGGGATGGAGAATATGACAGGTACATACGACTTGATTGTGATAGGAACTGGTTCTGCAGGAGGGACAGCAGCTAAAGCGGCTAGAAAGAAGGGGTGGGAAGTCGCGATTATTGATGAGCGTCCTTACGGCGGAACTTGCCCTCAGCGGGGGTGCGATCCTAAAAAAGTCTTGGTAGGTATTTCAGAAATTTACGATGACGCGAAACGAACTCAAGGGATAGGCATCCAAGGCGAAGTCAACCTCAGCTGGAATGATTTGAAGGCATTTAAAGAAACCTTCACAGATCCTGTTCCAGAACAAGTAGAAGACTCATTTAAGAAAAGCGGGATTATGACGTATCACGGCATCGCAACATTCATTGACGCGAATCAAGTACAAGTCGGAGATCAAGTCCTAAGAGGGAATAAGATTGTCATTGCCACAGGAGCAAAACCGTCCAACCTGCCCATTGAAGGGGCTGAACACTTGGTGACAAGTGATGACTTTTTCGAATTAGAAGACCTCCCGGACCGAATCCTATTTGTCGGTGGAGGGTATATCACTTTTGAATTCGCCCATTTATGCGCACGCTTAGGTAAGGACGTCATAATTCTTCATCGCGGAAGGCATGTTCTTGAATCCTTTGATCACGAAATAACGAATAAACTTATTGAAATCACAAAAGACCTTGGGGTTGATGTTCATGTCGGGACAGACGTATTATCCATTCAAGAAAGAAACGACGGCGGCTACAAACTTAACGTTAAGAAGTTTGACCATGAGCATGAATTCAATGCTGACTTAGTCATACACGGCGCCGGAAGAACCCCGAATGTTGAACAATTGAATTTGGGGAAAGCAGGGATTGTAACGTCAGAATAAGGTATCAAAGTAAACGAAAACTTCCAGTCTGTTTCACGCAGCCATATTTATGCGGCAGGTGACGTAGCGGACAGCGGACTTCCCCCATTAACGCCCGTCGCCGGTAAAGAAGCCGAACGATTAACACAGCACCTATTAGAAGAAAGTCAAACCTATCAGAATCAGCCACTTGTCCCTTCTGTTGTCTTCACTTACCCGAAGTTAGCGAAAATCGGAATCACCCAGCAAGAAGCGAGCGAACGTAATATTCCGTACGAAGTACAATCTAAAGACATTTCTTCTTTCTTTACTTATCGGCGGACACAAGATAAAGAAGCATATGTAAAGATTTTAACAAACCCTGAAACGGATGAAATCATCGGAGCACATTTTTTGGCTCGTTCAGCCGACCATCTAGTGAACCTGTTCTTGGTTGCTATGACTCAAAGAATGACAAAGCATCAATTATCTTCACTTTTGTGGGCCTACCCTAGTGAAGAAAGTGACATTCCGAGCTTCTTTTAACCTACCATGACCATAATTTCACCTCTAAACATTCGTTGAAAACTAAAGCCTCGCTTAGTCAGCTTTCGACTAAGCGAGGTTTTACGATCTTGAAGTTCACCTATGCCGTCGTTCCCTTTACACCCCCTCCTACTAGCCCGTATCCCTCTCGATCTTGAATCGTCTCATGAGTTCATCAATTAGAAACCCGACCATTTTTCATCCCCCCATTTAAAGATAATGATTGAATAAGGATTTCCGATCCAGCCATTGGTCTTCTGCTGTCGGATGATATCCGGGAATCGGTGGATACTTCTTCTTTCTACGGGCACTGATGGTTACGGTAAAAATAAAAAATTGAATCGTCATAAGGGTTCACCCCCCTCCAATCTTCATCAATAAACGTTTAGAAACCATAATAAAAAAGCCAAAGGTACTAACCTTGGCTTCAGAAAGCTGAGAACAAAAAATGCCACAGAATTACAATACGTGGCATCTCGAGCAATTATGATCATTTTATTATGGCATTTTCTTAGCTTTTGCTACTGCTAAATCAAGTTGATGTAAAATCTTCAACGCTTCACTCTTATCCATTTCTTTATAATGATGTAATCCTTGCGGCTGTTCATCCTTCTCATCGGCTTTTCTGACGACCTCTTGAAGAGCCGTTCGCTTACCCTTTAACTCAAATGGTAAGTAGCTGTCAGTATGAAGCAAAACAGCTAATGAGACCTCTTTAGCTGTTGTTCGACTCTCTCCAAGACGAATCAATAGCTTGTGGGCACGTTCAGCACCCTTAATAGCATGAATATCATGCCTTCTATACTCTTCGTAATCCCATTTACCATCGCGGTACCATTCATAGTGGCCCATGTCGTGAAGCAAAGCTGATTTCGTAGCAAGGTCAGGATCCACCTCTTCCTCTAAAGACAGGTCATACGCATAACAGGCTACGGTGACCGCATGGTTAATCCCTGACCGTTGTAAATATTTTTGTGTGATTCGATGTTTAAATACATCGACTAGTGTGACATTCGACAAACGATCACCTCCGAGTTTGTAAGATAATATCATGTTCCGGCAACCTTCACAAGCTTCTCGCTGCCATTGCAGGTTTACTCGGTTAAAAATAAGGAAATCTACTTCCTGAGGAGGAATAGATATGAAAATGACTAACGATACAGTACTCATCACAGGAGCGAGCAATGGCATTGGTTACGGACTAGCCTTAGCTTATGCAGAAAGCGGTGCAACTGTGCTCGCTTGCGATAAAGATCAGGATGGAGGCGAACAACTAACTAAAGAGATACATGATATGGGTGGACGCTGCTTTTTCCATTATTGCGATGTTGCCAACCCCTCTTCTATAAAGCGATTGTTTCAATGGATCGCTGACCATAACCACTCCTTTACCATATTGATCAACAATGCGGGAACAAGTGAGTTTACAAACCTATTTGAGATGGACGTAGAGAATTGGGATCTCATTATGAATACGAATTTGCGAAGTGCCTTTTTATTTTCCAAACAGGCAGGTGCGGTTTGGAAAGAAAATAATCAAAAAGGAAGAATCATTAATATCGCATCCACGCGCGCCTTCATGTCTGAACCGAATTCTGAGGGATATGCTGCGAGCAAAGGAGGCATGATCGCCCTTACACACGCTATGGCAACCTCCTTATCCCCATATTCGATTCGTGTCAACTCCATAAGTCCTGGATGGATTCACACTGGAGACCACGACAAATTGAGAGAGGTTGACCACCAACAACATTTGTCTAACCGCGTCGGTCACGCGAATGACGTCGTAAAAGCCGCTTTCTTCTTATCAGATAAAGATAACGACTTTGTTACAGGCGAAAACATCACAGTCGATGGCGGTATGACTAGAAAGATGATTTATGAACACTAAGAAACTTGAGCTTCATCGGTTTAGTACAACTTTTGTAAGGGTAACAGTATTGTAATAAAACATTAAATAATTTGGAGGTGATGATTTTGAAAGAGCTGTACTCGTATCAAATTCAATTCCACCAGCCATTGACAACCAAGCAGGTTATGAAAATGCACAAATTGATCAGCGCTAATAATCATCAAATGTACTTACATCAAGGGCAGCTTATCGCGGATGCTGGTCATCTACCAAAGCTTATGTCATTCTTTCTATTCATGGACATGGACCAGCCCATAATACTTATTATTGACGGGGAGAACGTTGAAGTATCATACAATGAATTAGAGAAATGTTGGGAAGAACACATCGCTAATACAAGTTGTCGAAAGAAATACACTGAGTCTATGATGAACGCGAATACTTCTATCATCGTATAACTTTTGTATAGGAGAGTGAATGAAATGAAAGAAGACCGTGATGTTGAAATTGAACATAAGGAAAAGAAAACAGATAATAGTAAGGTCGGAGTAGCTGCTATAAAGTACATCACTTATTTAATTATTTTCTTCGGAATTTTATGGTTCCTCATTAATTATGTGTTCGGCCGCCTTCTTTAATTGCCATTATATCTTCATACATGAAAACTTCTTTTACAGGAAAATTAAAAATAATCATTTCTATAATACTAAAGGTAGAAGACACCGCGAATGGTGAACTTCTACCTTTTGTGTTTGCATCTAATTTCATTACGCCTTTCAATATAAAATTGTTTTTCATTAAGTTTGATTTTAGATATAATAGTTATGAGAAAATTCTAAATTCAAGGAGTGATCTCACATGTATGATGTAGCTATTATAGGCGGAGGTCCGGCAGGTGCAAGCGCAGCCTTGTTCACATCTAAGGCGAATAAGAAAACAATTTTATTTGATCACGGAAAGAGCATCACGTCCAAAGCATGGGTAGAGAATCATTATGGAGTCGACAGTATTAAAGGACCTGAACTTTTAAAAAAAGGCCAAGAACAAGCTGAGAAATTCGGTACTGAGATAGTAAATGATGAAGTAATGGAAATCAAGGATAGTGGAGGAGTATACACCCTTACAACAAGCGAATCTAGTTTCAATGCGGAACACATTATTTTCGCGACAGGAATGTCAGTGAAGTTAGCTGATCAATTCGGCCTTTCCATCAAAGATGGTATTGAGCCTCGTGTATCCAAAATTATCGAAACGGATGCAAATGGTCACACAGATATGCCTAAAGTATGGGCTGCGGGCACCGTGGCCGGTGTTAGTGTACACACCATCATCACTTCAGGGGATGGCGCGAAAGTAGCCATACATGTTGTCAGTGAATTGAATGGAAAACGATACGTGGATCATGATATTCTCACTTAACTTTGAGTCTATTTGGTTCTCCGATCAGAAACTTGTATGGAGAGCTCATATTCATTAAACATCCTCTTTCCCTCCTCTGTACCAACTACATTTATTGTAGCCTGGAACGACCCGCCAACTGAACAGGCAAGGGAAGGAACTTTACTCAGTCTTTAGAATGAAAAAATCTCTTCCCTGATCGGGAAGAGATTTTTTAATCAAACCAGCCTTTGTTTTTAAACCAGCGAAACATTCCGAAAGCAATCGCTAACATGATTACCCAAACAGCCAAGTAGCCAAAATCCCATGATAACTCAGGCATATGCTGAAAATTCATCCCATAAATACCAACAATAAATGTAAGTGGCATGAATATAACTGAAATCACCGTCAGGATCTGCATTGTCCGATTGGTTTGATGAGAGTTTAAAGATAAATAACTATCTCTAATATCTTGGGTCATCTCTCTATTCGATGCGATGATATCTGCTACTTTGATTAGATGATCGTGGATATCCATAAAATACTCCCTACGATCACGAACCCCGTCCAAATGGTGAGTATTCAATACACGATATAGCAGATCACGCATCGGATGAACGGTCTGCCTCAACGTCAGAAGTTCACCCCGGCGATCAAACAGTTCATCCAATAAGCGTTCCATTGATAGGTTTTTCGTATTATCTTCGATTTCGTTAATATGATCTTCAATTCTGTACACAATGGGAAAATAATTGTCTACTACTTTATCCAAAATCTGATGCAAGATAAAGTATTCATCCACGTCCTCTTTCCCTTTGTGTTTCAGCAACATTTTCCTTGCCACATCAAACGCTTTTGCGGGCTTCTTATGAAAGGTAACAATGTAACATTCCCCTAGAAATATGTTTATTTCTTCCCTCTCCAGCGTTTGTGGATTTATAGAGTGAATGACGAAAAATGTGTGATCATCGTAATAATCGAGCTTCGGCCTTTGCAAATCATGAAGACAGTCTTCCACAGCAAGAGGATGAAAATGAAAGTAACTTTCTAATAATTCAACTTCTCCATCTGCTGGTGATTCAAAGTCTACCCAGTACCAGTCCCAATCCCTCTCAGAAAGTTGTTTAAGGGATAAATCATCCCGTAGTCCTTCGTCCTTCGAAAACGCAGCGATTTTTATCATATCATCATCCTTTATATGTAACCTTCCTTCTCATTTATACCCACTCAAGGTAAGTTAAAAACTCCCTGAATATGATAGGATAAAGATAGAAATAATACGGAGGAGAATTAATATGCCTGAAACTACAACTCTACTGATCGGAAAAAGGATAAAGTTGCGAAGTATAGAAGACAAAGATATCTCCTCACTTTGGAAAATGATCTATAGTAGCGAAGAGCCAGAATGGAAAAAATGGGACGCTCCCTATTATCCGCTTGAACCACACACACTTGAAAGTTATCGAAGTCACGAATACGCAAGACAAGAGCGCCTAGCTGCTGGTGAGCCTGATTCTAGATTGATTATCGAAGTGAACGGGAAAATCATCGGTACAGTCACTTATTATTGGGAACACAAACCCTCTCTATGGCTCGAAGTGGGGATCGGAATATATGACCCCGATTATTGGAATGGCGGGTTTGGAAGTGAAGCACTTAAGCTATGGATCGATCACCTATTTCAAGTATTACCTCTAGCACGGGTGGGACTTACAACATGGTCTAGAAATGAGCGCATGATGCGTGTTGCCGAGAAACTTGGTATGAGGCTCGAAGGCAGATTGAGAAAGACAAGGATTTATCAAGGGGAGTATTATGATTCTATCCGGATGGGAATCTTACGAGAAGAGTGGAATTCAAAACATAAAAAAATGCGATCCCCTATTATTTAGGAGATCGCATTTTTTTACGCAAAAAGTTGGTTCAAAGGCGGAACTATTTGCTTCTTACGGGAAACTACCCCTTCTAGAACGGCTTGATTCCCTTCAAGCTCGACACCAAATGCATCTATGACCGCTTGTTTTTCCTCACCAACTGCTATAACAGTCGAATCGTTTTCCAGAATATCAGTAACTACAAGCAGGAATAAGTCAAGACCCTTTTCGGAAACAACTTTGTCCATCGCACTCTCTAAATCACCCTTAAATGATAGCACGTCATCCGTGTCCACTGTGTTAACCTGCGCAATCTCTACCTTTTTGCTACCCATGTCGAACTCTTTTGCATCTAAAGAAATCAACTCTTCAGGTGACTTACCACTAATGTCTGCACCTGCTTTTAACATGTCTAGCCCGTAAGCATGAGCATCTACGCCCGCAATTTCAGCTAACTCTTCAGCTGCCTGACGATCCTCATCCGTGCAAGTTGGGGATTTGAATAATAAGGAATCCGAAATAATTGCAGATAACATTAAACCAGCAATATCCTTAGGGATTTGCACACCTTTCTCTTTAAACAATTTATTCAGGATGGTAGCCGTACATCCGACAGGTTCTGCACGATAGTAGAGAGGTCCTTCCGTTTCAAAATTGGCAATTCTGTGATGATCGATCACTTCCAACACTTGTACGTCATCAATATCGTCTACACTTTGCTGACGCTCGTTATGATCGACTAGAATCACTTGCTCCACTTCATTTGACACTTTTTCTACGAATCGAGGAGCTTCTACCCCAAACTGCTCAAGCGCGAATTGCGTTTCTCCATTTACCTCGCCTAAACGTACTGCCTCCGTTTCCATACCAAGAGCTTGTTTTAAGTGAGAATAAACAATAGCGGAAGTAATCGTATCTGTATCTGGATTCTTATGTCCAAAAATGAATGTTTTACTCATCATCATCATCCTTTCATATGAAGTTATGTAGCCGTTTCAATAGCTTTTACAGACACGATTATAATGGATAAATGGCGATACGTCCATTAATCCTGTTGGTAGAAGCTCAATTTTCCTCAAGAGACGTAGATTCTACATACAAACTATCCAACAGAACATATCCTAGAATCACTTGAGCTACAACTCCAATAGAAGGATTCGTATAAAAAATAACGGGAGCAAGGATTCAACTTTCAACAAATAGGGAACGGCTATGACATAAAGCGACGGACCACCCAGAACCATTAACTTCCAAAGATGGACCTTGATTCTTCCGTCTCGCTTTAAAAGGCTCATCCACTTCGGAAGAACCAGCAGCATCCCGACCGGTATATAAAGCAATTGACTGATGACCACATAGGCATGGATTGAAATTGAATGTGTAACGTAAGGCTTTAACTCGAATTCGACGTAAGCAATGAGCCATAAGCATACAAATATTGCGATTACCTGAATGAAAAAAAGCTTATGTTGCACTTTTTACCCCTCCCTATTTATTAGTCTATGATTTTATTTTTTCGATTTTCCTGCAATTAAGAGGTTTATTATCACAAAATTCGGGAAATATTCAAAAAGATATTTGAGATTTACCTACATCTTATGTTAGTATTCCTTACATAGGGTTGAACAAGAGGAAAGATTCCAAGCTTTTTGGATGATATCACTCAAATAATACATTAAAGAGAGGGTCATGTATGACACACACTAAAGAAACAATCAAACAACAAGTTGAAGAAAACAAAGTTGAATTTATTGTACTAGAGTTCACAGATATGCTTGGGGATACCAAAAATGTAGAGTTACCTATTGAAGAGTTGGATATGGTACTTAACAATGAAGCAATGTTTGACAGTTCTTCTATTTCCGGGTTTTCTGCCATCCAAGAAAGTGATATGTATCTTGTTCCAGATTTGGATACATTCTTGATTCTTCCATCAATGGTCGATGAAGACCGCAGTGCTCGATTTATTTGTGACATCTACAAGCCAGACGGAACTCCATTCGAGGGAGACCCTCGTTATATACTTAAACGTGCCATGCAAGACGCAGAAGAAATGGGCTATACAGTAAATGTTGGTCCTGAGCCTGAATTCTTCCTATTCAAATTAGATAAAGAGGGCTATCCTGTACGCCAAATGAATGACCGCGGAGGATACTTTGATGCTTCTCCAAAAGACAAAGGGGATAAAGTGCGTCGTGATATCGTCCGTACATTGAAGAATTACGGATTCGAAATGGAAGCGTCCCACCATGAAGTTGCTATGGGGCAGCATGAGATTAACTTCCGCTTCGATAACATGCTGAAAACAGCTGATAATATCCAAACGTTTAAGAATGTAGTAAAAGATATTGCGACGAATCACGAGTACCACGCAACCTTCATGCCAAAACCAATTGCCGGAGAGAACGGATCAGGCATGCACTGCCACTTATCCCTGTTCCAAAATGGCGATAGTGCCTTCTATGACGAAGATGCTGATGATGGTGTTTCTAAAACTATGAAACAATTTATCGCTGGTATCCTTCACCATGCAAGCGGTATTGCGGCGATCACGAACCCGAACGTCAACTCTTACAAGCGTCTAGTTCCTGGTTATGAAGCTCCCGTAAGTGTTGCTTGGTCTCACTCTAACCGTAGTTGTATGATTCGCGTTCCTACAACTCGTGGAAAAGGAACTCGATTCGAAGTACGTAACCCAGATCCTACAGCAAACCCTTATCTTACCCTTGCTGTTCTTATTCAAGCAGGCCTTGAAGGGATCCGTAACGGCCTAGATGCAGGTAAAGCTGAAAGCCGTAACTTGTATGAAGTAACAGATGATAGCGTACCTACTCTGCCAACTAACTTAAAAGAAGCAATCAATGCGTTGAAGAAAGACACAGTCCTTCTAAATGCTCTTGGTGACCACACTTCTGAACAGTACATCAGTGCTAAAGAAGTAGAATGGACAGAGTATTCCTTGATTGTAAGCAAATGGGAAGTTGACAAATATATGAACAAGTAAGACAAAAACCGAGCGTCCTTTCAGGGGTGCTCGGTTTCTTTTTGCACTTCTCGACCCTATTCATCTTTCATTCAAGTGAGAGGTCCATTCAACCATTCAGCAGTCCAAACACTTAAAGAATTAAATAGAATCTTTCGACAAAAAGAACCGGAGGCAAATGCTCCGGTTCTTCTTCACTAGATTTTATTCGGACCATGCAACATTCTGTTTGTACGATGGCTCCCATACTTTTCTTTTAACTCGAGTCGTTTCAGTTCTCGCTTTAATTTATGATAATTGATGAGTCTAGCATCATCTAACTCTCCATCATCAATTGCCCTTAGAACTTCACATTGAGGCTCATTTGAATGCGAGCAGTCTCTAAATTTACAATGGTGACTGTAAGCCTCTATATCTTCGAAGGTCTGATCTATCGTGTCTGAATCCCCCCACAATTGGAGTTCACGCATACCTGGCGTGTCAATCATGAACGCACCATTCGATAGAGTGAACAACTCTCGATGGGTCGTTGTATGACGTCCTCGATCGTCTTTCGAACGAGCATCTTTAGTATCTTGAACCTCTGCATTCAACATGTGGTTGATCAAGGTGGACTTCCCTACTCCTGAAGACCCGATCAGCGTAATCGTTTCACCAGATACACATTCTTTCATGATGTCTGCCATACCTTCACCTGTAAGATTATTCGTCGCATATACCGGTACACCCGGTGCTACCCTTTCTACTTCACCAATTCTTCCAGTTACATCTTCGCACAAATCCTTTTTTGTACAAATGATGACCGGCCTAGCGCAACTTTCATAAACTTGATGAACATATCGCTCGATTCGACGAACATTGAACTCCTTCGTTAAAGCCGTGACAATGAACACGACATCTACATTCGAAACCATCACTTGTTCATCTGTCGTTGTTCCAGCTTTTTTTCTGGAAAGTAACGTTCGTCTATTCAAAACACGTTGAATGATTACACAAGCACGACCATCGCCCACATAAACTACCCAGTCACCTACGGCCGGGTAGTCTCTCGCCTCTGTCAATTCGTGATGAAAGCGACCAGAAAGGCGGCCCTCTAATGTGCCGTTCATAGTTAATAGCGTATAAATACCATGAGCACCTAAGAGAACCCTCCCTAACTGTTCGTTTTCTTTACATTGATTGACAAAGAAATTATTAGGCTTTACTTCTTCTACACGTTGCATGGAATTCCTCCTAGTCGTTCAGGAGGACGTTAAGAGTTCATGCGCCCTCCCGATAATTGATTTTGTTTGTTTTGAGAGAAAAGCATTTTTTTATTTGACATAAAACATCAACTCCTAACGTTTAGTTCGTTCTATTATATCAAATCAAACAAGAAAATGTAGGAAATCCATAATTTATCCTCGCGCTACTGCTTTCTTAGCAGATACCGCAGCAAATGTGATGGTAAGTGCACACACAACGACAATGGCAATCACACCTTGCATCATGTCCCAGAAAATCCATCCATCAATTAAAACGGTTCTCATACTTTCAAAAATATAGGTGGTTGGATTGATTGTAGCTGCAATCTTCAACCATTGTGCATCAATTAATTCATAAGGAACAAAGGTAGTACTTAAGAAAATCAGCGGAAAAAAGATTAATGTGCCTGACTGAGAGGCTTGAGCGTTTTTGGTACGTAGAGCAACACCTGCGGAATACCCCGCAAAGGCAAGCCCCCATCCTATGGCAATGAAAAGAACAAATAGGACACCTAAGAAACCCGTTTCTACTTTTAATCCAAGTAAGAAGCCGATACAAATAATGAGGATTGTTTGCACAAACAATTGGAGCATACCTGCAATGATCGGCCCGAGGACGATAGCCAATCGTGAAGCCGGTGTCAGTAATAAACGAGAAAAAAATCCATTCTCAATATCTTTGACGATCCCCTGTCCAGCTCCACCAGCACCACCAATGGCGGCAGAAACGATCGAGACAGGAAGAATAAATGCTAAATAATTCGCTCCATCAAACGTTGGCAGCTGAGCGATCCCACTTAACCCTCCTTCGTATACTAGTAGGAAGAAAGCTGAGATGATCAAGTTCGGTATAAACGAAAAAGGGTTTCGGATCGTCGTTTTAATATTTCTTACAGTAATGAGCCACGTATCTTTCCAAACACTGTTCCCCATTATTTCTCACCACCCTTTCCTTGCTGTTCACTTGTAATTTTTAAGAAGATATCATCTAATGTCGGAGATGATAAATTCACAGAATCCACTTCGACCTCTTCTTGATCCAGCATACGGACTATTTCAACCATCTCTTGCGCTCCATCATCAACGTAAATCGTTAGTTTACTATTCTGTACAATGACCTCTCTTTCACCTACTGATCGAGTCAATACCTCTTCCGCTCGATCTAAATCCCCTTTTGTTTTAAACGTGAGCGTGATCAGATCATTACCGATTTGGGATTTTAATTCTTTAGGAGTCCCTGTAGCAACAATTTCACCTCTATTGATAATGCTGATCCGATGAGCAAGTGAGTCTGCCTCTTCTAAGTACTGTGTCGTTAAGAAAATGGTCGTCCCATTTTCTTCATTCAAACGCCGAAGCTCCTTCCATATCGCCATTCGATTGGACGGATCCAAACCGGTCGTCGGTTCATCCAAAAACAAGATCTTAGGTTCATTAACCAATGTCAGCGCCAAGTCTAAGCGACGTCTCATTCCACCTGAGTAATTTCCCACTCTTCGATCTGCATCTTCTGTAAGCTGAACAATATCCAATAAGTCAACCGATCTTTTTCTGGACCCTTCTTTATTAAAACCGAAGATCCTTGCTTGAAGTTCTAATAATTCTCGCCCTGTTAAGTCGGGGTCCACGCCAGTTTCTTGCAATGCAACTCCAATATACCTCCGTACTTCATCCGGCTCTTTTACTACGTCATGCCCAGCCACAAGCGCTTTTCCACCGGTTGCATTAATGAGCGTCGTCAATATTTGGACCGTTGTCGACTTACCAGCACCGTTAGGCCCTAAAAAAGCGAAAAACTCCCCTTCTTCCACCTCAAATGACACGTCTCTAACGGCTTGTACATTTCCTTTTTTGAAAGTCTTGGATAAATGTTCGACTTCTATTCTTCCATTCACAGCTAACACTCCTCTAAATAATCGGCATATGTGTCAAAAAAATCTATATCTATACGATACCCAAAATGACAAGATCTTTCACTTGTCTATATGTCACATTTGTCCATTAAAAAAAACACCAGAACACGTTTAGCATTAGAAAATATTGGGTAATCATATATTTATGACTGTGTACTTCTTCGATCTTTCACAACGAAGAATACACCATTTGGTTAAATTATATGCGTACTATTGAGGTGAAAAACATGTTACTTTTCCAACCGGGTGTTCTATTCACACCCTATATCCTTACACTGACTCTTCTTACATTAATCGGTTCCTACCATAGCTTTAAGTCTAAGCACTACGGGTTGCTCATTATGATCGGACTTATCCACGTTGTCGTCAGCCCAGCTTTCTCTTTGTCGATCGGAACCTTGATCCTTGGATTCGGAATCATTCAAGTTTATACGGGATTTTTGAATACCAAAAAAAGAGTGAAAGCTATGAGACATGAATAAATCATGTCTACATAGTTTTCACTTTTCTTTCGATGTAATGACACACATCACCTATTGTTTGAAACTGATCAAACATTCCGTGGCACGCTACCGGTTCTAACTCCCAATACTTATGGATCAACATAAACGTAGTGGCGAATTTTTGTTCGTCTCCGTTAAACAGTTCTTTTAAATCCGTGTGGGTTGTTAAGAACTCCATTCCGTCTTGATGATTTCGCCATAGGTTCACATAGACGAATTGCACGGTAGAAAAGTAAACTTCATAGATTAACCCTTTATCCTTCATCCGATTCTTGACCAATTTCCTCGCCCTGTAATAACTGAAATCATAGACAGCTGCCACTTATAACTCCCTCCCCTAATGAATGAAGTATTTTTTATTTATATATTCTCCACAAATCGACAGAATCCTTCTTTTTTATAAAATTCAGAAAATATAATTTCATCTTATACCTCATCAGTCTCACGCTTATGTCATTCAAATTGTGATATCCTTTTGATAGAGAAGAGAAAAGTGGGGGATTTTAATGAAAAAATGGTGTACAATTCTAGGAATACTTATTTTCACATTAGCAGGTTGTCAATCATCTCATAAAACCGCTCAGTCCGCTAATTTAGAGGGTGTGCAAACTGAAAGCACCCAAAATAATTCTGAACGTCAGCCATCCGAATCAGCTTTAGAACATGAAGTCATAATCAATGAAAAAGTCTATTCCTTTCGTCTTGATGACTACCCGATTCTTTCTAAGTATGTACATAATTTTCATGATCCTCTAAAGAAATTTCAGTCCCTCACTTTTAAACCTATACATGAGGATTTGTACGTTGTTACATTTGCTTGCCACCAGAATAAATGTTCTACATTACTACTTGATTTAAAGAAGGGAGCTTCGTTTCTATTAAGTGACCTGAGTGCTCTAGTCGATCAACAACTGTCTATTGATGAAGCTTTTGCCAGCTTTTTATTTGAAAGAAAAAGGGAAAATGGTACAAACATTCATCAGTTATTGGTCATCGATCTCCAAACCATGCAACCTGTCTCTTTAGAATTGGACAACGATGATAACCTAATACCGAGGCCGAATCAATACCAATATGAGATTCAATCTGTTACTTTTAAAAATAACCAGTTACTAATAGTTTCGAGTGATCCATCATCTATAACCAAAAACACATGGCTAGAAACAACATGGACTTATAAATAAAGGAGTTTCTTACTATGAATCCAACAATCGAAACATTGCTTAATCACCGTTCCATCCGAAAATTCAAAGATATCCCGCTAACCGAAGAGCAACGAGATACCATCATCACTGCCGCGCAACAAGCCTCTACATCAAGCTACATGATGGCTTACAGTATAATCGGCATTACAGACCAACAAAAGAAAGCAGCTCTAGCTGAAGTTTCCGGTCAGAGCTATGTTAAAAATAATGGACACCTTCTTGTTTTTTGTGCTGACCTTCACAGAGCTACAGTAAAGGCTGATCAGCAAGATTATGAAAAGATGCTTGAGAATCTTGAAAATAGCGAGCACTTTCTTGTATCAGCAATCGATGCAGCTCTAGCCGCTCAAAACGCAGCGATTGCCGCCGAAGCACTAGGTTTAGGGATTTGTTATATCGGAAGCTTACGTAATAATATTCAACAAGTAGACGACCTTTTATCCTTACCTCAACACGTCATACCTTTATTTGGAATGGTCATTGGTGTTCCGGATCATCAACCAGACCGAAAGCCTAGACTCCCTAAAGAAGCGGTTTACTTTGAGAATGAGTACCAACCTCACGAGAAAATTCTTGATCGATTTGACGATCAAATACAAGACTATTACAAATCCAGGGATAGCAATAAGCGTCTGGACTCTTGGACACAACAAATGCTTCGTCGATTTACAAATACGATGCGAATGGATGTCACAGATTTCGTTAAGAGAAAAGGGTTCAATAAACGTTAGTGAGGAGCGGAATTTATGTATGAGACGGTTGCTTTACACCTAAAGTCAAGTGAATCCATCACCGTTCTGACAGGAGCTGGTGTTTCAACTGCCAGTGGGATTCCTGACTTCAGATCAAGTGAAGGGTTGTGGACTGAAGATCATGACCGTGAGTTTTATATGTCTGCTGACTACTTTTTCCATGACCCTGAAGACTTTTGGAAAAAGTATAAAGCGATATTTCGAATCAAGCTTCTCGACCACTACAAACCGAACGTGACCCATCAATTTATTAAAAGATTAGAAAGCCCTAATCGAGAGGTAACAGTGATCACTCAAAACGTAGATGGCTTACACGGTCTAGCTGGGAGCACCAATGTCATTGAATACCACGGCAGTTTAAAAGGAGCCACTTGTCCGAACTGCCTTGAAAGCTATTCACTATCCCATGTCATGTCTTTCGAAACACCTACGTGCGGAAGCTGCGGGGAATACCTGAAGCCAGACGTTCTATTATTCGGAGATATGATTACAGCTCACGAAATTTCAGAAAAAGCTGTGAGACACTCTGAAGTGTTACTCGTAATGGGCACTTCATTATTGGTGACTCCGTTCAATATGCTCCCTCATTACGCAAAGGATAAAACCACCACCATACTTATTAATAATGAACCGACACCAAGCGATCATTTATTTGATTATGTCATTCACGAAGACCTTTCCACGACCGTCGAAAAACTGAGTGAATTCTTCATGTAAATAAACATCCACCTAATGAAGGTGGATGTTTTTGGATTTTTAAGGAACTTTTTTCTTTTTGAATCGTATAAGTAAGAAACCGTTTCAGGAGGAATACCATGAAAAAAATAGTGACAATCCTATTCACCATCATTTTCCTAGTCGGAGTAAACATTGCCTTAACCGTAATGACAGACAGTGCTTTCATCGACTTCTCTTTTGTACTTGGCTTAGCTGTTGCATTCATTATCCGTTTTTTTAATTCTTCTGGGGGCTTTACGACAAGAAGTATCGATTTAGGCGTCCAATCAACTACGGGTATAAAGCAAGAGGCAGAGAACAAGAAGTTTGTACCGTCTGTAGGTTTTTACACCTGTCTTGTTTACGCAGGTGCATCCCTGATCATCACTTTTATCTATTACATGGAGTACTTTGTATAAGATCCCAAGGACTCAGTCGTGTCCCTATTATTAAGATAAAAGATGCTCCACTGAGTTTTCAACCAAGTCTTACTTAACCAGAATAAAGGCGCTTTCTTCACATTGAAGAAGCGCCTGACTTCTAACTCTTAGATAACCGTAACCGTTTAACAAGAGGCTTTATGGTCAGCCCTTGAACGAGCAGGGAGAATAGAACGACAGAGAATGTGAAAAGAAGAATTTCTTCCCTTCCACCGAAATCCATTGGCAAACTTAGAGCCAATGCTATTGAAAGACTTCCACGCAGTCCTCCCCAATTTAAGAGCAAGCGTTCTTTGCCAGTCAAATCCTTAATCCAGCCTGTGCTCACATACAAAGCAATTGTACGGCCGACTAAAACAATAAAGATAGCCAAAACAATGAAACCCCACTTACCCGAGAAGTCGATGTTCCTGATTTCTAAACCGACCATAAGAAATATGAGGGAATTAGCAATCAACGTTATTGCATCCCAAAACGTATTCAAATTCGTTTTCGTTTCTTTAGACATGCCAATTTTAGCGCCATAATCCCCAAATACAAACCCTCCAACTACTACTGCAATAACGCCTGACGTATGGAAGTGCTCAGCAATAAAATAACTTCCGAAGAATAACAAAGCACTGAATGCGATTTCTAAAGGGTAATCATCAAATAAGCGAAGCACTTGAGAAAACAGGAACCCAATCAAAAGTCCAATCAAAGCTCCCCCAACTGCAAATTTAAGAAACATGAATACTCCGCTACCTAAACCACTCCATCCCATTTCTATATAAGTCAATAGATAGATACTGGAAATTTTAAAGAGGACAACGGCGATTCCATCATTGAATAGTGATTCGCCTTCCATTACAGTAGAGAGTTTCTCAGAAACGCCAAGCGATTTAAAAATGGATAATACACTGATCGGGTCTGTCGCACTCATTAATGCCGCAAATGTGAAAGCAACTGCTAAGGGCAGATCGAGTAAATAATACGATGCGCCGCCAATACATAAAAACGAAATAAAAGTCCCGACAAACGCTAATCCCATTACGGGCTTCCTTTGCTTATAAAGGTGGTGAAACGGAAGCTTTAAAGTTGCATCTCCTAACAGAATAGGGAGAAACAAAGAAATGACTGTTGCTTGAAATACTTCTGACTGGGTTATGTAAAATTCCGCCTCTTCAATATAAGGCAGTTCTGTTAGTCCCAATATTAAACCAACAATGACGAGCGCAATAGAGTACGGTTCCTTTAATAGCTTAGCAATTCCAATAACTGTGACAGAAATCGCTAATAGAATTAATAATTGAATAAACGCATCATGGAATTCATGCATGTCTTTCCCTCCTATCATAGGATATATTGTGGCACAGTTTCCTTATTTTTACTACAAATTCACTAAGAGATAAGAAAGGACAGGTTTTTTCATGAGGAACAATTTCATTTTATAAGAAAAAAACACCCTCTTGAGGAGGGCATCAAACTACTAATTAGATCCTGGAATCAGAACAAGTTCATCTCCATCATACTGATTGAGAGAGGTTTCATGATAGGTACCATCAACCCAGTCATCCAATTGATTGTGATACCACTCACTCTTGAAGTGCCCTGATTGACCTGGACCAACGATATGGTATGCGGAAGATGGATCATTCATGTCAATGACAAAGCGCCAGGATGCCCCATGATCCACAATCCCATCATGATTATAGCCAGCTGCACGGACCGTCACCCTGCTTCCGCTCACAGAACGAGGTTCACCTGGATTATAAAAGCGTTCCAAAAATCCAATACTCGATAAAGGATGAGTGAACTCTACAGCATGTCCTTCTCCCCATGTCCACGCTTCTATATCATTTCCTTGTTTCCCTTTTAATTCTGCTATCGTCGACTGAAAAGCGTCTGTCAGGACTTTTGATACCCCTCCTGCTTGGCTTATCCATCTAGATGATCCACCATCTCTTTCCTTTCTTAGCAATTCATCTGTTGTTTGTCCTGCACCGTGAAACAACTCTCTCATTTCTTCAGGTATTGAATCATTATAAATCTCATCCTGCACTTCACTTATCCAAGTATGAAAAAGTAAAGGCTGGGCCTGGGAGTGGTCGTCTTCATAATTCCAATCCATCAAGATTTCTACACCTATCTTCTCCTCTGTCGTCAGTTCACTCATATCCAGCTGGTCCAGCATATAAGATAAGAATTCTTCAGCTTGTAAGTTCCGAACATCCATTTGCATCGTCATAAAATCATCTTTGCTCACTTTGTCGCTCTCTTCTAGCATCTCAACAATTCGTTTATAACGATAAGGCTGCGCCCAACTATGGCTAATATGATAGGGGTAATCATCACCTATGACTTTATTATTCGCTGTAGCAATAAATCCATTATCAGGATTTACACTTCGCGGCAGTTCATCAAACGGAATGTACCCCTGCCACTCGTCCTCTTCTTCCCACCCTCGCATAGGAAGAAGTGCATCATCTGGATGTTCATAAATCGGAATTCGACCATTTGCTTTATAAGCAATGGTGCCGTCCTGTGATGCGAATACAAAGTTTTGTGCAGGAGCCAGAAACTTCTCTAATCCCTCCTCAAACTCATTCCAATTAGTCGCTCGATTCATTTCTAAAACCGCTTCTAATTCTGTCGTTGCATCAAGAGCTGTCCACCTGAGCGACATTTGTGTGTCCTCTCCACTCTCTTCTGCAAACTCACTGATTATTGGACCATGTCTTGTTTCAACCACTTCATAATCAATATCTTCTTCTCCCTTTACCCTAATCGGTTCTTTATGAGTGATCGCCTCTTCCCAATTGCCATCGAATAGAAATTGGTGGGGATTGTCAGGGTTTCTTTTCTCTAAGTATAGTTGTTGAACGTCTGGCCCAACATTTGTTACTCCCCACGCAACATCTTCGTTGTGGCCAAGAATAATACCTGGGATGCCCGCAAATATCACCCCGGAAACATTGTATTCAGGAGATTTTAAATGCATTTGATACCAAATCGAGGGCGTCGCCAACCCTAAGTGAGGATCATCAGCAAGTAAAGGGGATCCTGACTCTGTTCTTTCACCACTCACTACCCAATTATTGCTACCATTGAAGGCATGAGGAATCAGTGCGTCTTTGAATCTTGCAGCTACATCCACTTTTCCTGTCTCTTTGAGAATGGTAGGAGCATCATTCGGATAAGATGGGAACAATTCATAAGCTTGGTTTTCTGGAAATTCCGATAGCAAATAATAGTTGAAGGCCTGCCTTTCCCAATGACCGCCAAGATCAAAAGCCATGTATTTCCCAACCGTAAGGGAGTCAACCGGCTCCCAGGGAGATGGATCAATCCCCATTAACGTAAATCCTGGAGGTAGTCTCCTCTCCTGTTTCGCTTCTTCTATATATGCATTCACACCGGCGGCATACGCCTCCAAAATATCCATGGATTCTTGTGAATAAGCAGCCAATGATTTCTCTGCTGCCCGGCGGAGTCCAAGTGTTCTGAAGTACCGGTCCTGTTCAACCGTCGCTTCGCCTACGACTTCACTCAATGTTCCAGACGCTTGCCTTCTGGCCAACTCCATTTGAAATAAGCGGTCCTGTGCCTGAACGTAACCTTGTGCCATAAATAAATCATGTGTATTGGTTGCTTCAATATGAGGAACGCCATCCCCATCTCGAACGACTTCCACTATATCATTCAACCCATTCAGCTGGACTTCTCCATCTGTGGTAGGAAGTGTACGGTTTATGTAAGCGTTTACAAATATGAGCGCAGCGATTAGTAGAACAACGACCACACTAAAACCAATTAACGAATACTTTTTCCAATTTTTTACTTTATATTTTTCAACTTCCCATCTCTTAGCTGTTTCCACTTTCCCACCCCTATCGAATTATTAATTTTATTATATCTTAATTTTCAGAAAATAGGAATGTGATTTTGAGTGATGTTTTTATGATGATTAATTTTCTTATGAAACGGGTAGTATTACTAAGAATCGCTATTTGTTCCGGAGGTGTAAACAATGGAAAAAATTAAGATAAGTGATACATCGTTAGAAGCCAGTCGCATCGGTTTAGGAACTTGGGCGATTGGTGGCTGGATGTGGGGAGGAACAGATGAAGCACAATCTATCAATACGATCCACACCGCTATAGATAAAGGAATCAACTTTATAGATACGGCTCCCGTCTATGGATTCGGTCGATCTGAAGAAATCGTTGGAAAGGCCATACAACAATACGGAAAACGTGATGAAATTCTTCTAGCCACTAAAGTTGGGTTGGATTGGAAAGAAGATAACGTATTCCGAAATGCAAGCACCAAGCGAATCCATCAAGAGGTAGAGGATTCCTTACGCCGCTTGCAGACGGATTACATTGACGTGTATCAAGTACACTGGCCTGACCCGATAACTCCCATACATGAGACAGCTGAAGCTTTATCATACTTGTACAAGCAAGGGAAAATCAGAGGCATCGGGGTGAGTAATTTTTCACCAGAACAGATGGATATATTCAGAGAAGCAGCACCACTGCATAGTCTACAACCGCCATATAACCTGTTTGAGAGGGATATTGAGAACCAAACTCTTCCTTATACAAAAGAACACAACATCTCAACAATCAGTTATGGATCTCTTTGTAGAGGGCTTTTATCTGGGAAAATGTCTCTTGATAGAGAATTTGAAGGAGACGATCTACGAAACAGCGATCCGAAATTCCAACAACCACGGTTCCAGCAATACTTAAGTGTCGTTAGTGAATTAGACAAATTGGCTCAAGATCGTTACGGCAAGCGTGTTCTTCACCTAGCTTTACGTTGGGTACTAGATCAGCCCGGATCTGGAATAGCCTTGATGGGTGGACGTCGCCCTGATCAGTTGGAACCCGTCGGGGATATCTTCGACTTTGAGATCGATGATGAGACAATGCATGATATTGATGAGATATTATTAAAACACGTTCAAGACCCAGTCGGACCTGAATTTATGGCTCCACCTGACCGTCAAGACTTAGGTATTAAATAATAACATGTAAAAGCCAGGTCATTGCCTGGCTTTTTGCATGAAAAAATAACTGAAACGAATAGCTTCTGATAAACGTAAAGTTGTTTAGAACATCAAAGCTTATGGAGGTACTAGTATGGAACTAATTGTTTGGCTTATTATTATCGCTTGCTTTATTGCCAGTTTTGCTAGCATCATTTTTCCCATCATTCCAGCACCGCTCGTTCTTTGGATCGGTTTCTTAGCGTATTTCTTTTTCATTAATGGAGATTCATTATCTATGTTTTTCTGGATTGGTGCGATTTTACTTACTGTATTGTTGATTGTCTCTGATATTATTGCAAACAGCTATTTTGTAAAACGGTATGGGGGCAGTAAGTGGGGGGAACGTATGGCAGCAGTCGGGGTCATAGTTGGGTCATTCATTATCCCTCCCTTCGGAATAATTGTAATCCCATTTGTCCTCGTCATCGCTACAGAGCTTATACAGAAGCGAACCACGGACGATGCCTTCAAAGCAGCAATTGGCTCTTTACTTGGCTTCTTAAGTGGTACTGTCGCCAAGGTCGTCATTCAAATCATTTTAATTGTTTGGTTCTTCATCGACATCTGAATGGTACCAAACCGTCCCGTTTCTTTATAAGCAAACATTTATAAAACATATCTGAATTAACAAAAGGAAGAGGCATCAGAAATGCCTCTTCCTTTTTGTTATTGACGCCCCATACCTCTCAGGAAACCAAGTAATAAAGTTAGACTTCTATTTATATTCGGGTCTTTGAGGGCTTTTGCTATATCCAATACATTCGTTTTATCATCCGGCGATACATGCTCCATCTCTTCGATGCCTTGGTTCAACCGAGTCGTTAATTCCCGAATACCTTTCACATCCAATTCACCTATTAGGAAAATCAAACTTGGTAAATTTTCTAAAAGAGGAGTGTATTGGTCTTTGCTTATTTCTTCCACAAACCTTGTAAGAGCTTCATTCTTTGCATTCGTAAAAGCATAAGCTGTATCTAACGTACCACCTTCTTCTAACCCTTTCAGAAGTTGAATCCCTTTTAAGATTGCCTCTTTGTTATCTGCAACAGCTTCTTTAACTTCCGAGAAATCATTTTCCAGTTGTTCTTCTCTCGTAACCGAATATTTCTTAATGCCTGTAATCGGTTTACCCATCAGCGCTTCACCTGGCTTCCTGGGAATTGATAATCCTCACGCTTCCATTTATCCTGAACTTTCACACTAATTTGAGGTACAGGGTTCCCACGCCTGTGATTATTAGGCGGAATAGGCGACTTCCCTTTCTTCTTCAAAACTTTCATTTTCACCGCTATTTCTTTATAGGCGGGAGTATTGGTATCTTTATCAACGCGGTTATCCGTCAAGAAGTTAACCGCTGACTTGCCATTATCATTCAGTGGTAAGAATATCTCTTTGCCCTTCACTCGATCTGTAACTGTTACGACTCCTGTCGCTTCACCAGCTCTAGAAATCAGCTTCACTTCAGCCCCTTCCTTAATACCACGGTCTCTAGCTAATTCTTCAGAGACCTCAATGAAAGCATTCGGAGTTTTTCTTGTAATTCCTTCTGATTTGTATGTCATGTTCCCTTCATGGAAGTGCTCTAGCAAGCGACCATTATTCACGTGTAAGTCATATTCTTCATCTGTATCATATTGCAGTTCAAAATCTAGAGGGAACAATCTCGCTTTTTTGTCCTCGAATGGAAAACCTTCTGTGAATAATAGTGGCTCATCAGTTCCGTCTTCTTGTACTGGCCATTGAAGAGATTTATAGCCTTCAAGACGCTCATAGCTAACACCTGCAAACATCGTAGCGAGCCCTGCGGCTTCACTCATGATTTCAGATGGGTGTGTGTATCCCCATTCAAAGTCCATAAATTTTGCTACTTCCTGAAGGATGACCCAATCGGGCTTTGTACCCTCTAAAGGATCTAAAGCTTTATATAATCGCTGGATCCGGCGTTCCGTGTTCGTGAATGTTCCATCCTTTTCCAAACTCGGAGATGCCGGCAAAACCACATCGGCATACTCTGCCGTTTTAGTAAGGAACAAATCTTGAACGATAAACAAATCAAGCTTCTCAAATGCATCTGTCACATAGTTGATATTCGCATCCACAATACCGGTATCTTCACCTAGCACATACATAGCAGATAGCTCGCCATCATGAATCGCCTCAATCATTTGATGATTATCCTTTCCTGTACCTTGAGGAAGGTCTACGCCCCATGCTTTTTCATATTTTTTTCGAACTTTCTCATCAGTTGTCTTCTCATAACCCGGGTAAAAGTTCGGCATACTTCCGAAGTCGCTACAACCTTGAACATTGTTATGTCCACGCAAAGGATATGCTCCTGTTCCTGGTTTACCATAATTCCCTGTTATTAAGAGTAGATTAGATATTGCCGTACTTGTATCAGAACCGCGCATATGTTGCGTCACTCCCATTGCCCAACAAACGGCAACGGATTCTGAGGTTGCTACTTCTTCTGCGATCTTCTTCAATTCTTCCACTTCAATACCTGTCATTTTGGCTGCGTAGTCCATAGTGAAAGGCTCTAAACTTTCCCTATACTCTCCGAAGCCATTCACCCAGTCACTGAGGAAAGCTTGGTCTTCCCAACCCTGATCCAAAATATATTTCGTAACAGCGGATAGCCAGACGAGATCCGTCCCGGACTTTGGCTGGAAGAAAGCATTTGCTCGCTTCGCCATTTCATGTTTTCTTAAATCGAATACATATAATTGTTGACCGAATAATTTCTGTGAACGCTTAATTCTTGAAGCTAATACAGGGTGTGACTCTGCCGTATTCGAGCCAATAGTTATAACAAGTTCTGCTGAAGCAATATCATCAATTGAACCGGAATCACCACCATGACCAACCGTTCGGAACAATCCTTTGGTGGCTGGTGTTTGACAGTATCTAGAACAGTTATCGATATTGTTTGTCCCAATCACTTGTCGCGCCAGTTTCTGCATCAAATAAGACTCTTCATTCGTTGCTTTAGAGGATGAAATAAACCCAAGATGATCTGCACCCTTTTCAGCCTTTACTTCATTCATTCGTTTTGCAACATAGGAAAGCGCTTCTTCCCATTCCACTTCCTCAAAGTGGTCGTCGCGACGGAGCAAGGGCTTCTGCAGACGCTCTTCACTATTTACATAATCCCAACCAAATTTACCTTTCACACATGTCGATATTCCGTTCGCAGGAGACTCTGGGTGAGGTTCGACCTTCAGAACTTTACGGTCTTTAGTCCACACATCAAACGAACAACCTACTCCACAATACGTACATACGGTTTTGGTTTTGTTAATTCTAGATTCTCTCATTTCTGCTTCCGTATCTGACACAGCAAATAAAGGCCCGTATCCCGTTTCAACTTTCTTCGTTAATTCAATCATGGATTTGAGAATTCCAGGTTTCTGATTCGTCAGAAAACCAGCCTCTCCTTCCATCCCTGTCTCCATCATGGCATTACAAGGGCACACCGTGGAGCACTGCCCACAATTGACACAAGAAGATTGGTCCATTGGAACGTCATTATCCCATATGACTCTTGGCTCTTGTCTCTCCCAATCAATCGTCAAGGTCTCGTTGACTTGGACGTCTTGGCAGACTTCTACACACCGGCCACACAAAATACACTGGTCGGGGTCGTATCTGTAAAATGAACCGGAATCATCACGATCATAAGATGTTGGCTTAAACGGACGGGACTGGTGCTCTAAACCGAATTCTGCCATCGTATTATGGATCTCACATGACCCGTTGTTATAATCACAAACCGTACAATAAAGTTCATGTTTCTCTAAAATACGATCAAGTGCCTCTTTCTGTGATTTATGTACATGAGGCAACTGCGTTTGCACACTCATACCTGCTTCGATGGTTTGACCACACGCTCTTATCAATTCTCCATTCACTTGCACAATACATGTATCACAGGTTTGAATTGGACCAAGTGATTCGTTATAACAAATCGCTGGTACGCTTTCTCCTGTAGAGTTGATTAATTCCAACAAATTTTGTCCTGATTCCCCTAGATATTCTGTTCCATTAATGGTTACAACGGTATGTTCACGCTCAATCAAATTCAATTCCTCCTTCTTTGGCATTAGCATGTAACGCATGATGGTTACTTTGCTCTAGACGTGATGGATGAGTATAGACGTTCATCCTCCCACCTCTAACAAACCCTATAGCTGTAATATTCAAATCTTCTGCTAATTGTAAGGCTAGATTGGTTGGGGCGGACTTCGACAATAAACAGCCGATGCCCATTTTTGATATTTTTAATAGTACTTCAGAGGAAATTCGTCCACTAAATAAAATCAGATGATTTTTGCTTTGGATACCGTTTAAAATCATGTATCCGAATAATTTATCAAGCGCATTATGACGTCCAATATCTGTGAACGTCACCCCTAATTCATCTTTGGTTGCTATCGATGCCTGATGGACACCACCTGTACGCTGAAACAATTCTGCTGAACTGTGAAACGCTTTCATTAAGTTCAAACAATCTTCAGGGCGAATGGTAAGGTGGCTCATAATTGTGCGAGCTGTCTTAGCATCATTTTGGAAATAAAAGGATCTACTCTTACCGCAACAAGAGCCAATCCATCTTTTTTCATATGACTCATTCATTGACCATTCCTTATTTACCTCTACATAAGCAAACCCCTTATCTTCATCGACCGATAATTGACGAATATCACTCTTTAATCGAATCACACCTTCGGAGGCTAGGAAGCCTACCACTAACAAATCCATATGTTCAGGTGTGCAGACCATGGTTGCAAATTCTTTTCCATTTACTACAACGGTGAGTGGAAACTCAATCGCCACATCATCCTCGATTTCTTCGGCTAGATCCTTATCTACCTTTATCATCTTCCAAGGTTGTGTTTGTTTCTTCATATACCCTCCTCCGCCGCATTACAGAATATAGTTTGTTTTTCCTTTTTTGAAAAAAATCAAACATTTTTCTCCAAAAAACACCAGTGGCATATTGTGCATCACTGGTGTAAGAAGATTCTTTAAAATAGTTACCTGCTTTTTCTCTGAGTTCCGACTAGTGTCTTGATGTGTAAATCAAGACAGTTCGCCTTCTATAGTACCACTATATCTATTAGTTATTGAGTTTATATATATCAAGCAGTTGCCGTGGAGGTTTCAGACGAGTTTTAACTAAATAACTACTACGATTTTCTAGACCCTTCGTGATGCGTTGGTTACCACATGTGAGGTGTTCACCGTTTCTTACTCTCTACTATAATCGGCCACATTTCAGTAGGATTTCTCTCGTATCTATTATTTTCTCTATACATAAATTGTTGCATGATCCATTCCCGACGAATGGTAGCAAAGTCATCATAAAATGTTTGAATATACTCATTCACTTCGGTCTCCTCATACACTTTACCTGGTTCAAAGCCTTGAGCAAAGTAAGAAAGAATAACAATCTTTTTCTTAAGTTTACTCGGTAGTTGCTTCAGTCGACCATCTTGGGTAATAAAACTATGGAGGATCTTTAACTTTTCCTTATCGGACATCTTCATCTCATACGCCTTCACGATTTGATCATCCCCTATTCTTAAAATCGATGTAGACATAAACTCTAATCTTTTTGTATCCAAATGAAAATATATTGTATTTTTATCTCTCCTGGAATAAACCACTCCGGAGTCTTTTAACCGCTTGACGTGATGAGTAATGGTAGGCGGCTTCAGGGCTAATTTTTCTGCTATAGCTTGTCCATGCAATGGTTTATTCCTTAAAAGAGCAATTATTCTGATTCTGGTAGGATCACCTATTGCTTTGTGAAAAGCTACCATTTTTTCTAATTGCATTTCATCCCTCCTAATTTGATTGTAATCTAATTAGATAATAATCAAATCAAGATATGAAGTCAAAAAAATACACCTGAACGATTAATCGTTCAGGTGCAATCAGTTATGAATTATGTTCTAGTAAATATTCGTACACTTTCTTATCAATCCAACCTTCGTGCTGTTCTCTTCCTTCAAAATTCTCCGTATGAAGATAAGTCGTAAGACCGCGGTAAAGCTCATTTTCTTCAACATTACGTGAGGAAATGTAGCCAAGTCTATACAAGTGAAGAGTCACATCTTGCATAACCTCCGCTTCTACTTTCAGGATATCTTCCTCATTCGTTTCACCGAAATAGAGTTGGTGAAGTTGATAAATTCGCTCCAACTCGACAATTGGATCTGGATGATCATCCACACGCAAATCAACGAGCGTGTCACTTAGCCCTCCATAGCCTCCTTTTTCCTTCACGACATATAAAGCTGCTGATTGTTTACCTCTACTGTCCCCTCCTGCTTGTTGGGCTTTTTGTAACCCGGCGAGCAAACGATCAGCTAAAGAGCCTGTTGCTTCTTCGAAAGCTTTGCCCATCTCCGTTACCGTTTCTTTATTGACGAGAATATTACCTTGGGCAGCATATCCTTTTCCAGTGACACCTCCTGCCCATTCATAGCAATCGTTGCCTGTGAAAGACTCGGCATTACCATTAGTATCAACAATGCCTAGTTGTCGATCTTGAGACTGAGGATCCTTCGTAGTTAACTCGTGAAAGACCTCTTCAACGGTTAAACCTTCTTCCAACATCTTCAATCCGTCTGGACCGTATGCTGGATTCGCGAAAGCTTGAGTAGCGATGGCGCCTACCCCAGCCTTAGCCCACGGAACTACTGATCCCACACCCAAAAACTTTGACTGAACGGCAACTCCCAACTCACCTGTGGCTGGGTCACTTCCAACTATAGAAAATGTAGCGATAATCGGTGATCGATGTGTCACTCTTCCACTCTCCCTCTCAGTTTAATTCTCCCTATTCATTCACTTCATTCGATTTTAGTACGTAGTGAACCAAAACCACTTTTGCAAATGATATGTTGCATATTTAACGAATGTCAAATCGCCTTTGTATTCCTCATAGTCCGCCGTGTAATGCCCTGATTCATTTGTCCAAATTCGTTCAAAGTAGTCGTCTACTTCTTTGAATGTCTCTTCAGATGGGGGGCCTTTCAACACAACATCCGCTTCTAGATTCAAGTTCGCCAAGTTCCTTCTCGTATAGTTAGCAGAGCCAGCAATAATCACGTTTTCATCCTGTTTATCTATATATAGCATCTTCGTGTGATATTGCTCGACATTGATATCATACCAACGCACCTCGAGATTCTCGTTCCCCATCTTCTGCATCTCAGCAGCAACAGGTAAGTTTGGAAGACCAGGTTTTTCATGACCAAATGATTTCCTGTTAGGATCTAGTACTATACGGACATTCGCGCCGCGATCTGCAACCTTGTCCAGCAGATCAATGATTTTTCGATCTGCCAAATAGTACATACCAAGCCAGACATCATCACCCTCTCCAGCTTTTTTCAATTCCGTCAATATAGAGTCATAAATTTTCCCTTCCGTCACGAATTGTACTTCGATCGGCCCTTCTTGGCGCTCCCATGTCCGGTCTTTGTAAGAAGGAAAATCAGCTGTTCCTGAATAATTAACGACAGCTTCTTCAGACTCTAAGATATCTTTAATGATTGGCCCCTTCATTTTGAATGCCACATTCTCATGATAGCCACTTGCATCGTGTGGGTTAGCTGTAGAAACAATCGCTTCCTTTTCAGTGACCAAAAGTTTTCTGTGGTTAGCCTTTATATTAAGTAACTTTAAGTAAGACCGTAGCGTTACGTCTGGCGCTTCTTTCGCTAGTGGATTTTTTATCCATCCATTCTCACCTGTTCCCATCCATGAAAATAATAATCGCCAAACACTGGAGTAAACAGGATTAGAATCTCTTAATTGATTAAGATTGGTTAACACTACGTCAACGCCAGCATCTTCTAACCGCTTAATCGTTTCTGACTTATACGAACCGTAGACTGTATTAATTTGATCTGTAATAAACACGACTTTCAAATCAGGCTTACTTGCTTTTCTTTCCACAATAGAATCCACGAGAAGCTCTGAAATTGGTGGAAAGTCACGCTTTCCATTTGTGTACCCATTGAAAAGAAACATATCAGCTACAATAAAATCTTCAGCCTCAGATATGGTGTTTCGCATCTCTTGAAAAATATGACGATCATGAACCGTATTTCCATCCTCGTCTTCATAGGTTAAATCATAGAGGAATTCTATATCCTCTAAATTGTGTTTCTCGCCCGCATATGAAATGCCCTCTGGTATTGCCTTCCATGATGTGTGATAACTAATTGTTAACCCAATTGTAACCACAATGACAACGATCAACCAAAACCATTTCTTTTTATGTAATGTTTTTAATTTTTTCACACACTTTCACTCCCTCACTATTCCTTATTAAATTCACTTACAAAAGGCTCTATAAACCTGTAATTATATCCAAATTAAAAAACCTGGATTTCTTTTTTGAAATCCAGGTTTAACACTTTATTGATTCGGTAATATACCATATAAATCGTACGATTATTCAGTTGTTTCAATGCCATTATATACTGCAACAGAAAAGTCCATTCTGCTTGCATCTGATTGGCCATCAAAATTGGAAGTGTTGTAAACGCCAGTGCGATCAATAGCATTCATTAAACTCATTTGATGGAAATAATTTGTATTTTCGTTAATATCCTGATAAATCTGATCACGATCAGATACAGGATGATTTTCTAATCCGAAAGCTCTAGCAACAATTAGTGCCATTTCCGTTCGAGTCATTTCTTTCTTCGGTTTGAACGAACCATCTGGGAACCCTTTAATGATTCCTGCATTTTGTATAGCTGATACGTCTTCATAGAATCTTTCTCCAGGAGAAACATCACTAAACCCCGTAGAGCCTGAAGCTTCAAGATTTAGATGACGATTCATAATTGCAGCCGCCTGTTCACGGGTAATTGAATCATCAGGGCGGAAAGTTCCGTCAGTGTAACCATTGATGATTTCCTCATCAGTCATCAGTTTAATAGCTTCATATGCTGCATGTTTCTTAGATAAGTCCGTAAACCAATCCGATTCGTTTGATCCAGATTCATTAGAGTTGGCTACATTGAAGTTCGATACTCGCTTAGCGCCAACGTATCTTGGCCCCCAGTAATTTGAACTCATAGAAACGATAGCAATACCTCTACTAGATGTAGCACTAATGAAGTCGTTATTGCCTACATAAATCCCAACATGAGAAATTCCTGCACGATATGTGTTCTTAAAGAATACGAGATCCCCAACTTGTAAGTCAGAACGACTAACGGAAGAACCGACTTCCCACTGTGTCAACGTTGTTCGTGGTATAGAAATTCCCATTTCATTAAATACATAAGACGTATAACCTGAACAATCAAAGCCATGAGGAGTACTTCCTCCGAACGAATACGGTACACCTATGTATTGCTTTGAAACATCTAAAAGTTTTTCTTGCGTTGAAGCAAAAGCCTCTTTAGCTGGAACTAACACTAGCAACAAAACTGAAACGATAGACAGCAAATAAAACTTCTTAACCAACGAACTCCACTCTCCATTCCCCAAATTTTCTCTCTTTTTTTCTCTGAAACTAGTGTAACAAATATAAACCCGATTGAATTTTACGGTTCTATTACAAGTTTGTATCATAAAGAAACATTATTCGACTCTTTCTCGTTAATATTTTGCCCATAAGATAAATCACCTATATGAAACTTTGATATGAAAGCTTTCTTAACCATTACAAGAATGTAACAAAAAAGTCTAGTTTCCCTGATGAAGGAAACTAGACTTTTTCTATCAGTATTACATGTATAGCACAAAGTATTGTATGTGGGATTTTTAAGCAATTTTTATCGTATTAGTAGCTTAGGTCTTTGAACAATTAATAGACTTATTACGATTGCACTTAAAATAAAAGCAGGTAGCATGTACCCTCCGTTATATAGTAGAGAATACAACCAAACAGGCTGGCCCTCTGGAGCGAATGAACCGTAAAAGATAATTCCCGCTGCGAAGTGACCAATAAACCGGAGTACACTACCAACTAAACAGCCAATAAAAATCCAGAATACGAAGGCTTTCTTCTTTTCTTCTTTGATAGCCTGCCATACAGGGCGCGATACGATACCAGCAATCCCGAGCACACCAAAGGCAACAAAGTAGTCAAGAAAGGTCTGTAGGACTGTTATGATATAAGCACCGGTTAATACTTGGTAGAAACCTAGCAAGAGGCCTGTCGCGACTCCTCCCTTTACACCCCATCGAAATGCCATCAGAAAAACAGGTACCATGGCAAAAGAAACAGATCCTCCTTGCGCCCATAATTTAAAGGATAAGAATGGGATTACGTCCAATAACAAAGCAAGAGCTGAAAAGATAGCCACTTCCACTAAAATTAAAATACGTTTACTTCTCACTATTACTCCTCCTAAAAAAAGACACAAAAAAAGCAATGCCAAAGGGAAGCTTCCTGATGGAGGAATCCCACTGCATTGCACCATCAAAAAAACCACCATCCCTACGCCAGTACTAACTGACAGGTTCGAAGGGTCTGAACATTGTTCACTCTCAGCCAAGAGGCTCCCCTTGAAGGCTTTATACCGTTACTTTTCTTGATTGATTACTATTATAAAAGATTGGAAGTCCCTTTACAACTCATTACATGCACTTAAATTGTTATGTTATTTAGTTTTCGCGTACATTTCAAAGAACTCCAAACTTCTTTCGATAATCAAATCTTGATCATAGTCTAAAGTAGCCACATGGTAACTATTCTCTAAATGTACAATTTCTTTACGCTCTGAGAAAACGGATTGAAAAATCACCTCCGAATTGCGAGGAGGTACGACGTGGTCTTCATCAGATACAAATAATAAAACTGGTGAACGAACACCAGAAAGCTTTCCTTTCACTCTATCCATCAACAATAATAGCTGTTCAACAGATTTGACCGGTGTACGCTCATAGGCTAATTCCTGAACTTGTTTTTTTATATCAGACCCAACGGCTTCTATGAAGCGATGGTCTTGATCGATATGCTTCATAGCAGGAATATCGATAGCCGCATTAATGAGTACCGTTCCCTTAACCTTTTCATACCGTTCTGCAAGATCCAATACTAACGTCCCGCCCATCGACAAACCTACTAAGAAAATAGCATCACACCGCTCCTGTAACCACTTAGCTGCTTTTTCTATCGAGGCTAGCCAGTCATGATAACTTGTCCTTTCCATATCTTCCGGGGTCTGTCCATGCCCTTCTAGACGGGGCGCGTAGACGGTATATCCTGCTCTTTCATATTGTTCAACTAATGGTCTCACACTTTGTGTAGTACCTGTAAACCCGTGTGAAACAAGAACTCCCACTTCATTTCCTTCATAAATTAACTCATCTGCTCCTTTAATGATTGATGCATCCATTTCCTTTCCCCCTTCCATCTAGTTCTACCCGATGCACCTATTCCGAAAACTAGTTAAGGAAGCAGTTTCTTTAAGACAATTCTTTCAAGCCACGCCCACGGCAGAATACGTTTTAAGATAATGTTCATTCTGACACCAGGTCCGATAGGGAATCGTAATTTAGATAAATTCCCCTGATCAGATAATTTCGCCATTAAATCGGCTACATGAGAAGGATTACCGTGTGATTCTTTATTTAATGCCTTCCATAAACCTTTTAAATAAAAAGCATACGGTGAATCTGGATTATATACATCATCCGGAATTTCCATACCTGAAGACCATATATTTGTCTGATAAGATCCAGGCTCAATCAATGCAACATCAATGCCAAAGGGCTTAACTTCAAGCCTCAGACTCTCAGACCAGCCTTCTAACGCATGTTTTGAAGAAACATAGGCAGAAAGTCCAGGAAAGCCAATTAATCCACTAATGCTGCTCACATTCATTATTTTTCCTGATTCTTGTTTCCTCATAAGAGGAAGAACAGCTTGCGTAACCCCAATAACCCCGAAGAAATTGGTTTCAAACTGTCGCCGGTACGCCTCCAAGGGAACTTGTTCTACAAACCCACCTATAGCAAAGCCTGCATTGTTTACCAATACATCCAGCCTAGATAAATCTTTCAATCGATCAGAAAAGTCTGCAAGCGAAACAGGGTCCGTAACGTCTAATGGCCATACCTCTATATTTTCTTTAACATGGTCATTCAGTTCATCAGACGAGAAGATGGTTGCCTTTTTCATATTCCTCATTGTCGCAATCACCCTAAAACCTTTCTTAGCACAATTTAGTGCTGTATGGTAACCGAAGCCACTAGACGCTCCGGTAATCAATACGGTTTTCTTCAATCCCCTCTCCCCCTTCTCTGTTTTCTTTCTAGATGTAAACGCTATTCCCTTCTTTTCCTTTTTGCGAATGCTATGGTTATCAGTTGAATAGTGATAGAATAAGTAAGGTTCAACAACACAATTATTAATAGAAAGGAAGTTTCATAGATGAAAACAAACATGAAGCTTCAAAAGCTAACTCCTTCCTACGATCCATGGGAAGCCTACATGGATGTTAAGGAACACGGAACCATGACTTTATCAAATATCGAATTTACCACAACCACGTTGTGCAACATGCGCTGTGAGCATTGTGCCGTAGGGTATACGTTACAATCCAAAGACCCTGAAGCGCTGCCGATGGAACTCATTACGCAACGACTGGACGAAATCCCACATCTACGTACACTAAGCATTACAGGCGGGGAGCCGATGATGTCGAAAAGGTCGGTGGAAGAGTATGTGCTACCACTGCTTCAGTATGCGCATTCTCGCGGTGTCCGAACGCAAATCAACTCAAACTTGACGTTGCCTTACGAGCGATATATTCCTATTATCCCTTATCTAGATGTGCTACATATATCCCATAACTGGGGAACCATCGATGAATTCATTCATACAGGATTCGCTAGAATGGAACGTAAGCCTCCGGAAAAAAGCCGTCGATTGTTTTTTGATCGAATGGTCGAGAACTCCAAGCGTTTATCAGATGAAGGTGTTCTGGTATCTGCAGAGACGATGCTCAATAAGCGTACGTTCCCTTATCTTGAGGAAATTCATGATCACGTTCAAGAAATGAAATGCGCAAGACACGAAATCCACCCAATGTACCCGGTGGACTTTGCAAGTAGTCTCGAAACCTTATCTTTAGAAGAGATGCGCGAGGGTATTGTACGGTTGCTGAATCATCGACACCCTTCTAAATGGATGTTATTCGGTACGCTTCCGTATTATCCTTGCAGCTCTTCCCAAGATGACTTGGATTTATTGGAGCGACTATATAAAGAGGAAAATGTGACTCTACGTAATGACCCAGATGGACGATCGAGATTAAACGTAAACATCTTCAGCGGGGATATCATTGTTACAGATTTCGGGGATGAACCAGGCCTTGGAAACATCCAAAACACGAGTCTTCCAGATGCTTACCAACATTGGATGGAGACAAATACTGCTCAATCGTTAAATTGTCACTGCCCTGCGGTGGAGTGCTTAGGGCCGAACGTATTAGTGAAAAACACGTATTACTCAGAAGTGGACTTCCAGAAACGACAAACCAACATAACTAAATAATTGATCTATAGCGAACCTTAATCAAGGTTCGCTTTTTTCTATTTTCTGTTAATAATATCAAGCAATGTTGAAGACTCGATGGTGAAGTGGTTAAATCCTCCATAGAGGGAAGAGGAGGGTGCAAGCTGTCCGAATAAGCCCATTAAATGTCCGATATAGTGCGTCTCTTGTCCGAATCGCTTTGTTAAATGTCCGAATTGATGTCCGTTCACCCAGTACACCCCGCAGGGCTCGCATTGTTCACAAACACTTTTTAGTTTTTTCAGCTCGAAGAATCACCGCACCCGCCCTACGGAAAGTGACTCGTTTACCTACTCACCTTCCTCGCAACAAAAGTTGCGAAATAAGTCTTCCAGAATACTGCACGAATCCTGAAGGAAATCTCTTTTAAAAACCCGCCAGGAAAGTATCCTGACGGGTCATTCACTATATAAATAACAATAAACTCAAGGCCATGACTGCCATTCCGGCAACGACCCCATAAATAGATAAATGCGCTTCCCCATATCGCCTGGAAGCAGGTAACAATTCATCTAACGAAATGAACACCATAATTCCTGCTACACCGGCAAATAAAATGCCAAACATCATGTCATTTAAAAACGGCATAAGAACAAGGTATGCTAATATAGCTCCTACTGGCTCTGATAGGCCACTTAAAAAAGATAATTTAAAGGCCTTCTTCTTGTCTCCTGTAGCGAAATAAACAGGAACCGAAACCGCAATCCCCTCAGGAATGTTATGAATTGCAATCGCTGCTGCTATCGCAATACCTAAGGAAGGATCATTAAGTGCAGCTGTAAAAGTCGCGATTCCTTCAGGGAAGTTATGAATCGCAATGGCAAGCGCCGTAAATGTCCCCATCTTAAGTAAGTGCGAATCTTGCACATCCGACTTTGGTTTCGACATATCTTCTACTTTTTTCACTTCATGTGGATTGCCAGCCTTCGGAATTAACTTATCGATAAAAGCAATAAGGAGCATACCTCCGAAGAATCCAGCCACAGTAAGCCATTTCCCTGGGACTTCCCCCAATGCTCCTACTAGAGATTCTTGTGCTTTGAAAAAAATCTCAATCATAGAAACATAGATCATTACACCAGCTGAGAAGCCTAGCGCGACAGATAAAAAACGCGTATTTGTTGTTGATGTGAAGAATGCGAGGACACTTCCGATTCCTGTCGCTAAACCCGCGAGCAAGGTTAAGCCAAAGGCTAACATAAGATTTTCCATTGTTCTCTCCCCTTCAGGCGTACATTTCCATTGTAGAATCATTGTAAATTATGTTTTTGCTTAGCGCAACTTTTTTAGTTTCAGTAATAATTTATGTGTCTGTTAACATTTTGTGCCTATTTTTTATATAGATGAGTAAGAAAATTTCGCTTGTATGGTAGATGTTATTTTTGTCTCACCTGGCTGAACTGGTGTGGAGCTACTACTTGCGACGACGGACTTACCATATGAGATCGGCATTTCGATACTCTCTGCTCCGCTTTCTACGATTTTGAGAGGAGTAGGATGAAGCTGGACCTGTATAGTTCGAGCAATCGTTTGAGCTTTTTTCTTCGCGTCTTCTATACTTCTCTGCAAAGCTTCTTGTTCTATTTCAGATTTGTTCCTGACATCAAACTGGATATCCGAAACTCTGTTCGCACCTTGTGACACGGCTAAATCTATGACAGCCCCTACGTCTTCAATTTTCTCCACCTTCACTTTAAGAAGATGGGTGACCCGGTAGCCACGGAATTTTTGCTTTCCATCCTCATAATCGTACTCCGGGTAAATGAAATATTCCGCTGTTTGGATATGACGTTCAGCTATGCCAGCAGTGACCAAAGAACGAGTGACCGCCCCTATTGTTTCAGCATTCCGTTGCTGAGCGACTGCTAGGCTCTTGTCTTCCGTCACTGCTCCTAGCCTCAAGAAAGCGATGTCCGGCTGAATCTCAACAATACCTGTACCTGTAACCCATAAGGACTCTTCTGTTGATTGCTTTCTGTAAATCGGCTGGGATTGATAATACATATCCCCTCTCCCTCCTCTTCTTCATTTAATGTAGAAAAGAGGAATTTTATGAGTTGAATAGAAATAATGAATCTTTTTTCCTATCATAGCCTGACCGCTTTTCACATAAATACCAAGAGGATGGTGGTGTTCAAAATCAGCAAAAGCACATCATCCTATGCCTATCGAACGATATGATATCACTCATTTAAATGGGGTTACCGAATTGAAGCGATCCTAAACATGTCATCATAAGAGGTGCTGGTATGGCCGGTTTGGTATCCGCTTCCCTTCTCAAGTCGGCTGGTCATGAGCTGACGATACTTTTAGAAGGACTCCTGTTACAATAACCATAACTATAAAAAAGAGGAGGGATGGGATATGCAATCCCTCCTCCTTTCACTTGGAATGACCAATATTCTCAATCGTCTTCGTTTGATTCAGTCGTTAATTCTTCGCCACTTCCATTTAATATTTTCATGGATTTATTTTCGTATTTTACCGGATAAGTCACTTTGTATTTCTTAATGGATACTTCCCCGTTCTTCGTCTCCTCGGCTGTCAGGAAAGCCGTTACTTTTACACCACTATCAGTCGGATCGGCCACGAGATTGTCTACCTCGACAGATAAAGTATTATAGTAGCCAGATCTGAACTGTTCAAATGTCGTGGTTTCCTGCCAACTACTTCCTAGAAGAGAATAGGCGGTAACAAAGTCTCCTTGATTTACGCTATCATAGAAATATTGCACTAAGTAGGTAGCTTGTTCGGCATCCGTCACAGCGACAGGTGCACCAGGTGTGGAAGTCAACTCTGGAAATTCAGGTAATGACTCCATCGGGGATTCACTCCACTGTTTTACCATAGGTAAAACATCAGCAATCGGAATACTGAACCCGATCGTCTCTTGTCCGATCTTCGCACTATTAATGCCTATGACCTCTCCTGTATTTCCATCAATCAACGGTCCTCCACTGTTTCCAGGGGAAATCGGTGCAGATATTTGATACACACCCTCATACTCAAAAGGATCAATTTGCAAATTACGATCAAGACCGCTGATTTCACCACGTGTAACCGTGTTTTGCAAACCGAGAGGGCTCCCTAATGCTAACACTTCATCTAATAATTCGACCGTCTCTTCAGATCGAACAGGAAGGGGCTCCCTCCCTTTTAAGCCTGGAACACGAACTACAGCAACATCGGTATTCCGACTGACACCAATCACTTCACCTGGCATTTCTTTTGATTCCGTGGTCATTACTGTCACATCTTTATGATTGGCGACCACGTGAGCGTTCGTCACGATATCCCCTTGATCGTTATACAAAAAACCCGATCCAATCGTTCCATCGGACAGCTCTATTTGTACAACCAATTTTTGAGATTCATAGATGATATCTTTTGTTTTCTTTGGTACTTGCTTTTGATTATCCTCGTCATTAACCGGCTGGCTCAACACCGGTTCTGCCTCAATTTGATCAGGTACAGTATCCATAATGTACGTGAAGGCAAACACGCCCCCCATAATGATTACAAAGGATAAAGCAAGGCTGATGATCCAAGAGCGTTTCATCACACAACCTCCTACTCCACTAGCCATTCCATTTCTGTTACGCGAACAGAATAATCGTCACCTTTCAAATCGTAGTACACTTTCTCAAATGTACCTTCATCTTCCGGGTTTAAATAAATAGGATATACTTTGGCATGATCTGTTTTAACTACTTCTCCGTTGCGATTTAGAACTTCATATGTTGCGGTCACCGTACTAATAATTTGGGTAGCAACACTTTTTACAGTACCTGTAACCATGTAATCGCCGAATTCGTCTTTTCTCACCTGAGCACTTACAACTTCCAATGCATCGGTCTGGTTTTTCAATTCGTCTTTAGCGGCTTGCTGCATCGCTTGTTCCAGACGCTGTTGTTGTTCATTTTCAAAAGCCGTTTTCTCTTGTTGAATCCGTTCTTTCAACTGTAGCAATTTTTGATTATTAACCACGTACTGTAAAGCTTGATCGACAGATGAAATGGCCTCTGAATATTGTTTTTCACTCAAGGCTTTCTCGGCTTTCTCCGTTGATAGAGAAACCATTTTTTCAGTTACTTTCTCTCTTACTTGTGCCGCTTCTTTTAAATTCAAGCCTGACAACTCATTCAGTCTAGAAGCTAATTCATCAATATTCGTCATTTGGTTTAACTCTTGATTAATCTTCATCACTGTAATCTTTGAGTTTAAGCTATTGGTCTCTGTCACAAAAGTCAGGAACAACTGACTGTCGTTACCTTGAATGGTTTCTTCAAGTTCTTCTAACTGCTTTTCAGCCTCTTGCAACTGATCATTTTCAATCATGGACTCAATCTGGTTCATCTCTTTCCTTACATCCAGTGCAGCTTGTACACTCCGCAAGTCGGAGGCCAATGCTTCTTCATTTGGTCGTTGGTCTACAGCATTTCGTAGTTTTTCTTCTGCTTCTTTAAAATGACCTGAAAGAGCAAGATCTTCGGCCTCTTGTTTTGATTGGATTACATTTTGATTGACCCTTTGCTCATGGGTGTAAACAAAAAAAAGTGCGGCAGATAATAGAAGAAAAACGCTCGTTGGGATAAAAATAGGCAACCACTTTTTCTTCTCAGGATCTTCCGACTTATGTATAGGTTTCTGTTGATTACCCTCTATTTGTTGACCACATTGGGAGCAATAACGGGAGCCCTCGTTTACTTCACTTCCGCAGTGAGGACAATAAATCATGGGCCCGTCCTCCTTTAACTAACTTCTTGGAATACATTCCACTATTCTAATTATATCACGTCCGCTAAGACTTTCGACAGCAAATATTCACGTAAAACTTTTATGCCCACAACCAAAACGAAAGACCTATGTCAAACGCACGGGCGTCTTCTCCTCAAGCGCATATACTACCTACATCAAATGGGAGAGGAGTATCAATATGAGTGAACGTAATAACAAAAACCAGCCCAAGAAAAAACCTTCACGCCCTACATCCTGTTGCGGAAAAAAACGAAAAGGATCATCTAGATAACACACCTTTTATGCTTGTCATATAAATGTAATCCAAATGTCTTATGAATGTCTTTGATAAACCCTTCGATGACTTGTTATACTTCTTTAAAATCTTCCTTTAAAGGGGTATAACGAATGAGAAAATTATCTTTATTCCTGACAATCACTAGTCTTTTTATGCTAGGCATGGTCCAATTCGGAACCTCAGAACAAACCTTACATGCTGAAGAACGTATGAATATCAATAAATTACAAGAGAAATCATTGAAGTTAGAAGAGAAAGCAGCCTCTCATGAGCGTTTTCAAAAGAAACCTGTCAAAAAACAATACGACAATCGCACTGTGAACGTCGAGGCCACTGCTTACACAGCTTTCTGTGAAGGGTGTAGCGGCACCACTTACACAGGGATCGATTTAAAAGCAAATCCAGGTAAAAAGGTGATTGCTGTTGACCCTGACATTATCCCTCTTGGCTCTAGAGTTCGGGTACCAGGGTACGGTGTTGCCATTGCCGGTGATATCGGCGGAGACATCCAAGGACATCGAATAGACGTATTCATTCCTACAGAATCCAACGCTTTAGAATTTGGACGTCGTCAACTCGAAGTTGAAATATTATCATAAAAAAAGGAAGCTCATTTCATTGAGCTTCCTTTTTTTATCTACTTAGGTATCAATCTCTAGAGAACCTTGTTTTTCTGGCACATTTATCCAGATAGAAGCTTTCTACACCGCTCGTATGGAGTGCTACTCCATCCTCCAAGAACCACCATGTACCGCGATCAAGCTGTTTGACGATGAATTCACTCGCTTCACGCTCATCCATCTCTTCACTCAACTCGAGGTCATGAGTAACGACTCGCTTACTATCTAAAAGGAATATAACATGCCATTCTTTCTTCTTAGCCATCAATAAACATCCCTTCATTCAATATAGTAGTACTCTTTACCCTTCCACAATTTTCACTAATCATACCTATTCGATATTGTTTCTTAAAAAACAAAAAAGCTACGCTGCGTAAGCGTAACTTTGCTCATGTAAGAAGTTTGGGGGAGGTGCACCAGATGTTCTCCACGCCGTTCTTCGACTTGATTTTGAGGAAACAAGGAAAAACAAACGAGTGAAAGATCGGTAAGCGACAGGTATAAGACATCCCTCCAATAGATAATAATTAACCATCCTGTCTTCCCTTTAAGTTTAACACTTGTCCTTAAGCTGTTTGTTAACCACAAGTAAAAGCTTGTATCTTTTACAGTTAGTCTATGCACAACGTTTTATAAATAGACGAGTTATCCATTCCAAAAAAATGTTTTACGTCATACACTATCACTTTTCCGTTAAGACCTTTATAATAAGGAAACATGAATTCATTTAAGGAAAAGGTGTATAAGATATGAGTTTACTCACAGTTAATCAATTAAGTCATGGTTTTGGCGATCGTGCTATATTCGATGATGTTTCCTTCCGCCTCCTTCAAGGTGAGCATATTGGATTGATCGGGGCAAATGGAGAAGGAAAGTCAACATTTATGAATATCATTACTGGGAAGCTTGAGCCCGATGCAGGACAAATCACATGGTCGAAGCGTACACGTGTGGGTTACCTTGACCAGCACGCTGACCTTGCCCAAGGCATGTCGATTCGTGATGTTCTGAGAACGGCCTATCAATATTTGTTCGATTTAGAAAAAGAGATGAATCACCTGTTTGCTAAAATGGGAGAAGTCGGCCCAGAAGAATTGACGAACCTGTTAGAAGAAACGGGTCAAATGCAGGACATCCTGACGAATAACGATTTTTACACGATAGATGCAAAGGTTGAAGAAGTTGCAAATGGACTTGGATTAGATGAGATCGGACTGGAGCGTGATGTTCACGACCTCAGTGGTGGCCAACGCACAAAAGTATTGCTAGCCAAGCTTCTCCTTGAGAAACCGGAAATTCTACTACTCGACGAGCCTACCAACTATTTGGACGTCGAGCACATCGATTGGTTGAGAGGCTATTTGCAGTCGTATGAGCATGCTTTCATTTTAATCTCGCATGACATTCCGTTTCTAAATAGCGTCGTCAATTTAATTTATCATATGGAAAATCAGCAATTGTCACGGTACCCTGGTGATTATAACGAATTTCTACGTGTGTACGAGATGAAGAAGCAACAACTAGAAGCCGCTTATAAGAAACAACAAAAAGAGATTGCGAATCTGAAGGACTTCGTTGCCCGTAATAAAGCGAATGCTGCAACAAGTAAAATGGCGATGTCCCGCCAGAAGAAACTTGATAAAATGGATGTCATCGAACTAGATTCTGAAAAGCCGAAGCCTGTTTTCAACTTCAAACAAGCACGTACTCCAAGCAAGTATTTGTTCGAGACAAAAGACTTAGTCATCGGGTATGACGAACCTCTCTCCCGTCCCCTTAACCTTACAATGGAGCGCGGTCAAAAACTTGCTTTATCAGGGGCGAACGGTATTGGTAAAACGACATTATTGAAAAGTATCCTCGGTGAAATACAGCCGGTCTCGGGTTCCGTCGAACTTGGCGACCATTTACACATCGGTTACTTCGAGCAAGAATTAAAAGAAATAAGCAATCATACTTGCTTAGAGGAAGTATGGGAAGAATTCCGCCACTTCACACAATATGAAGTTCGTTCGGCCCTCGCACGTTGTGGTCTTACGAATAAGCATATCGAAAGTAAAGTACAAGTGCTGAGTGGAGGAGAAAAAGCCAAAGTCCGTCTTTGTAAGCTGATCAACAAAGAGACGAATTTGCTTGTTCTCGATGAGCCGACCAATCACCTGGATGTAGATGCAAAAGCAGAACTGAAACGCGCTTTACAAGTGTATAAAGGAAGCGTCCTTCTCATTTCGCACGAACCGGAATTTTATCAAGATATCGTAACGGACGTTTGGAACTGTGAAGACTGGACAACAAAAGTATTTTAATAGACAAAAAAGCTGTACCCTATGATTTGGGTACAGCTTTTTAATTTTTCCACCTGAAAGTAGTTTCTGATTCCATCACAATATTAGGATGTTCCTTCAATTGTTGAACCAATTGAAATAAAGCCTGGTCTTTTTGTTTAGCTTCAATCATGCAATCAATCTGTTCTGTTGATCCATTTGCCTTTTGAACAAAGTCCAAAAACATGACAGGATCTATATAATCTGCATGGCTCTTATAATCCTCATCACTTTTAGGACTTGATATATGCATTTTTACAGGTAACTCGGAATGTGACCATGTTCCAACCACCCGCTCCCAATGATCTTGCCAACGTGAATCATCATGATTCGCGATATGATGGTGCTGGTCAAAGATTTGAGGGACATTCAACTTTTCACAGACATATAAACAATCCTCAAGCGTATAGGATGTATCATCATTTTCGATCATGACCATTTTCTGAATCCCCTGAGGAATGTACGCCCAGTTTTCTATCAGGCGCTCGAGTGATGCTTCTTTGTCTTTATATTTCCCACCTAGATGCAATACACAGCGATGGGTAGGATCGATCCCCATGTGGTGTAACAACAGGTAATGGTATTTGAGGACTTTCATAGACGTTTGGAAGATCTCTTTTTTCGGCGAATTCAGGACTACGAAATGATCAGGATGAAAATCCAGCCGCATTTTGTTTTCTTTAGCGAACCGTCCTATTTCTTGGAGTTCATCTTTGATTGGGGACAGATAATCCCAACTAGAAAAGTCCTCATGTGTCGCTAAAGGGACAAGCTTTGAACTCAAACGAAAAAAATGAATACCGTGCGCCTTGTTATGTTTTAAAAGACGTAAACTATTGTGCAAGTTAGACTTTGATATACGTTCCAGTTTTCTGAGAGCAGCTTCTTCGTCTTGAAGCTGTTGATACCTTTTATATGTCATCGTCTGTGATGGCGATGCGTTTTGTACATTTACGCTCATAGCGACGTACCCGAGGCGAAACAACGTCATTCCTGACCCCTCCATTTTAAACTTAGTTTGGTCGAACTTCTCTTTGTTATGTCTAGTAGATCGTTTCTCGAGTAAAAGTTTCTTAAACAATCGATTGTCCATTCTCTGCGCTGCATTGAAGGGACAATCGAAATAAGGTTTATCTTCCATTTGTTTTGTGAAAACATAACTGTACATTCATCTAATATCCCAAAACAAAGCAGGAGGAAATACTTATGAAGATCACTCATGTCAGAAATGCAACATCCGTCGTAGAATATGCAGACCACCGCTTCCTAATCGACCCATTTTTTGCTGACAAAGGAGCGATGCCACCATTTCAGAACACGACAAATCAACATTTAAATAATCCACTTGTTGAATTTCCTCTGCCTATCGAAAACGTAACAGATGTCGATGCCGTCATTGTGACCCACTTACACCCCGACCATTTTGATGATAAGGCAAAGGACACTTTACCCAAGGACATTCCTCTATATGCTCAGAATGCAGAAGACAAGGGTACATTGGAAGAAGCAGGTTTTAGTAATGTCTTTTCCTATGAAAAGGATGTGACGATTGGCGGAATTAAACTTGTCCACACAGAGGGGCAACACGGATCAAAAGACATGACCGAAGTCACTGGAACCGTATCCGGCATCGTATTCACTCACCCTGATGAAAAAACATTATATATTGCCGGGGATACCATATGGTATAAAGATGTCCAACAAGCTATAGATTCCCATCGGCCTGAAGTGATTGTCGTCAATGCAGGTGCCGCTCAATTTCTAGAAGGCGGTCCGATCACAATGACGAAAGAAGACGTCCTTCGCACGCACGAAGAATCTCCAGAATCGAACATCATCGTCGTTCATATGGAAGCACTGAACCACTGTCTGCTTTCACGAGAAGAATTGAACCGTTACCTTGAATCGAAAGATACGAATCATAAGATCGTCATTCCGAATGATGGCGATATGATGACATATTAAAGAACCGTTTCTTTCTTACCCCTCATCCCTCGCGGCAGACTAACTCATTCGTCTGCGGGGGAATTCTTATGATTCCCTTCATATTCTACCGTACTTCTGATGTCTACGCCGTTCAATGCTTGAGTAGCCAATCGATCAGCTTCTTTATTTTTCTTTCTAGATAGCACTTCATAGATGGGGCGAATCCCCAGATCCCCAACCCTATTCTCTACTCGATCCGCCCAATTGGATAATTCCTCTTCCATGACAGGCCACTCATCTGTCAACTGCTTAATCACAACTTGTGAGTCTCCAGCAAAGGTTACCTCTTGCTGTCTGACACCTAATGCATCCAATTCTTGCAGAGCAAAATGAAGGGCAGCATACTCCGCTTCATTGTTTGAAGACAATTGCTCAACCATCGAGTTCACACGCAGGCGATAGGACTTTTGGTTTTGCTCATAGTAAATCACGCAGCCTAGACCTGAACGGCGATCCCCCAAGTCATAGCCCCCATCGAAATAGACGAAAGCATTGTGTGGCTCTTTCTGGATTCCCTTTGAGAATTTTTTCATTTCCTTCATTGACCATCTTTGTTCATTGCTATCGATGAACTGAAGATCTTTAACGCGACCGGTCCTCTCTAAATCTTCTGCAACTATAAGAGCAACGGGAGCATTCATTTCGTCTGAGGAAAAGCTAACTGATGGTCCTTTGGGCTTTTTGTACATCCATTCGATTTTGACTTTCATGATTTGACCACCTTAAAAAAGATTCTTATCCTTTCATTATGACCAAACCCATCACTCAATAACAAGAAGAAAGACCCCAGACGAGAAACTTCTCATCTGGAGTCATCTATCCAACTTACACTTCAAACCAACCATTTGTCAGCAATTGTTTGTACCAATAAAAACTATCTTTCGGTGTACGTTCAAACGTCCTGTAGTTCACATGAATGATACCGAAGCGTTTCTCATAGCCTTCTGCCCACTCAAAATTATCCAATAATGACCATACAAGATAGCCTTGAATCGGAACACCTGATTCGATCGCACGACTTAAGGAAGCTAAGTGTTGTTTTAAATAATCCGTTCGTTCTTTATCTTGAACGCGTCCATCTTTCACTTCATGGTCATAGCAGGCACCGTTTTCTGTAATGTAAATCGGAACATCTCCATAAGTGTCATGGAGGTCTTTCATAATGCGATAAAACCCGTCAGCATATATAGGCCAACCGATATCAGTACGGCGATTATCCAAAGGGATTTCCTCCGTATCGAATAACCCTGCTCCATCCTTATGACGCCCTAGACTACCTGTATAGTAGTTGATGCCCATAAAATCAATCGGTTGTGAAATATCGTCCAAGTCACCCTTTTCCACACGTAATGTCGCGTTGTGACGTTCGAAAAGCTGAACCAATTGTTCTGGGTATGACCCTTTAAATACCGGATCCATAAACCACTCTTTCTGCCACATCATTCCTCGCTTACAAGCTTCTATATCCTCTTCTTTCGTGCTGTATGGCTCTAGCCAGCCGACATTCGGGGCGTATCCAATTTCTCCGTCAGAGACGGTGTCACGAAAAGCTTTAACCGCACGCCCATGAGCGACGAGCAGATGATGGGAAACATCCACGCCAGCTTGGAGGTCCGTCTTGCCTGGAGCATGGATGCCTAAGTAATTTGATAGGAAAGAGGCGCACCAAGGCTCATTAATCGTGATCCACTTTTTCACGACGTCACCGAATTCTTGGAACATCGCAAGCGCATATGCTTCAAAAGCATCTATGGTGTCACGGTTCTCCCATCCACCCTTATCTTGTAATGTTTGAGGAAGGTCCCAGTGATAGAGCGTAATCATTGGTTCGATTCCATTTTCAATCAATTCTTCAATTAAGTTTCGATAATACGCTACACCTTTAGGATTCAATTCTCCTGTCCCATCCGGCATGACTCTTGGCCATGCAATGCTGAATCGGTACAAGTCTACACCTAATTCTTTCAAATATTGTACGTCTTCTTTATATCGATGATAACTATCACAAGCCTCGTCACCATGATCTCCGTTCTTTACATTACCCGGTGCGTGGGCGAAGACGTCCCAAATAGAAGGCTTCCTTCCGTCTTCATAAGCGGCACCCTCTATTTGGTAAGAAGCTGTTGCAGCTCCCCATTTGATGTGTTTTGGAAATTGAATCGTCGTCATATTTCATTACCTCCATCGATGTTCGTCAGGAGAAGAGACTACTTTTCGATCGTAGATGCCCTCAGTACCAGGTCTGGGTCCACTTTGACTGGATAAATATCATTTTGATCTCTGATGAGGTCATCTAGCATGTAAGCAGCCAGCTTCCCTAACTTCTGTTTGTCTTGTTTAACGGTAGTTAATGGTGGATCACTATAACGGCAAGCTTCGATATCGTCACATCCGATAAGTTGAATATCCTCCGGAACGGATAACCCTTTTTCCTTGATCGCCTTTAAAGCACCAAGCGCCATCATATCGGATGCGGCAAAAACAGCTTCTGGATACTCATCACAAGAAAGAATCTCTTTCATTAATTCGTATCCACTTTCTTCAAAGAAATCCCCATAGTGCGTCCACTCGTCTTTAATTGGTAATCCGAATTTTCTCATCGCCTCTATATATCCGTCATTACGGATACTTGCAATGAGGGAGTCTTGTTTCCCTCCGATGTAAGCGATTTTCCTGACTTGGTTCAAGTACAAATGTTCAACCACTTTCAGCCCTATTTTTGCATTATCTGTCATGATATAGCTTGAGTGTGGTCCTTCTAACTTCAAGTCGATGCCTATACAAGGAATCTGGCTTTGTGCAATTTCATGGACGGCTTCTTCAATTTCGTCACCTGCAATGACCAAACATCCGTCCACATGGAAATGTTTACAACGCTCCAAGTATTGACTTTCCCCTTGATAGAATTTTTCATTAGAAAACAGGAGAAGATCATAGCCGAGTGCCCCAACGGATTTCTTAAAGTTATTCACAACTTCATTAAAGAAGGGGTGTTTAAAATCGACGTTAATTTTACCTGCATAAATCAACCCGATCAGGTTTGATTTTTTAGTCGCTAATGACTTAGCCGAGAACGTCGGCTGGTAATTTGTATCTTCTATAATCTTGAACACTTTTTTTCTAGTGGCTTCACTAATCCCGCCGTAATTATTCATTATTTTAGAAACGGTAGCTGGTGAAACACCAGCCATCTTCGCTATATCTCGTATTGTTAAGTCCATCCGTCCATGCAGCTCCTTCAGTTCAACCGAAAATTGATTACTACTATTGTATCAACAATTAGAGCCAGAGGCATGTATTACTTGATAGACCCTTCTGTAATACTTGAGATAAATAGTTTGTTAAACATCAAGAAGATGATGATCAATGGAACCGTTGCCCAGAATACCCCGGACAATAACATTCCGAAGTCAACGCGGAACGCATTATTCAGTGATGCTAGAGCAACTTGCAATGTGTAAGAAGACGGATCTCTCAACACGGTAAATTGCCATAGGAACTCTCCCCATACTAGGGTGAATACGATAATGCCTAGCGTTGCAAAAGCAGGTTTAATGATAGGTAAAACGATACTTCGGTAAATTCTGAAGTTCGAGCAACCATCGAGTTTCGCGGCTTCCATTAATTCATCAGGTACCGATTGACTGACGTATTGTCTCATTAGAAAGATTCCCAATGGATTTAGTAGGAACAAGACACCAGCACCAAGCAATGTATCCAACCACCCTAATTGAGAGATTAAGTAGTATTGTGGAATCAATCCCAGTTGCGGCGGAATAACCATCGTCAATAGAATCAAAATGAACAAAAAGTTCTTTCCAGGAAAGTGAAACTTCGCAAAAGCAAAACCGGCTAAGGAACTAATGAGAAGTACCCCGAGCGTTACGGTCGTACATAAGAGAATGGTGTTCCACATTGCCGTAAAGAATGGAATCGTATCCAGAACTTTTTGGAAGTTCGTGACCAACTGAGTTCCCGGTAAAAGTGTCGGAGGAATCGAGTTATACGCCGCACTCGGACGAGTGGCCATAACGAACATCCAATAGAAAGGGAAAAGTGACAGTAATGAAGCAAAGGACAGGACAATATAAACGGGTAGTGTACCCTTCTGCATACGCTTTGTTTTTTGTTTACTCATGGGTTACACTCCTCTCTTCTTTTTGCGGCCCATACCAGATGTGATCCAAGTATTGATTGCCGCTGCTCCAACGATGATAATAAGTAATAAAACGGCTGTTGCAGAAGCTGTACCGAATGAGCCTAAATTAAAGGCATCGCGATATAAGTACATAACGACCGTCATCGCTTCATCACGGTTGAAAGCTGAACTTCCAAGGAAAACAGTTGGCTCTGCGAATAACTGAAGAGCACCTACCGTTGACATGAATACCGTTAGAATGATGAATGGCTTAAGCAATGGAACTGTGATATGGAGAAATTGTTGAATCTTATTCGCTCCATCGATTGTGGCTGCTTCATATAAGTCTTTCGGGATACTTTGAAGACCAGCTAGATAAATAATCGTGTTATATCCAACCCAGCGCCAAAACACCATTAGAGAAATGGCGACTTTTGCGCCCCATTCAGATGTTTTCCAGCTGACAGGATCAAAACCGAACAATCCTAGAACGTAGTTAGCTAGTGCAGTTTCGTTACTACTGAAGAACACTCCAAACACTAAAGCTACGGCGACCATGGATGTGATATAAGGCATGAAAATCGTCACTCGGAAGAAGTTTGTAAATCGAATGACAGCCATATTCAAGAAATAAGCAAGAATAATACCAACAATTAGCTGGGGAGCTGTACCCATCAACCCTATAATGATCGTATTGTATAAGGACTTCCAAAACAGAGGATCTTGTAAAACAATCACAAAGTTTTGCATACCTACGAAATCCATCTCACCCAGACCATTCCACTTCTGAAACGCAAGTAGAATACTGAACACGGCTGGATATAAGCCGATAATTCCAAAGATGATAAAAAACGGTGCTACATACAAATATCCAGAGATCATGTCTTTCTTTTTCTCTGACATTTGTTTCTGCTTTACGTTCTTCGCTGCCGTTTGTTTCCTTTTTTGCACGTTTTCCACCCCTTCAACCTCCTTATAGAAAGAGGGCCAGATGAAGATAATCTTCATCCAGCCTCTTAGTGTGCTATCGTTTTAAGATATCTTCAATACGCTTAAGTGCTGCATCCCACTCTTGTTGAGGATCGCCGCCTTCTTGTACATTACGTAAAGCGGTTAGAATTTCGTTGTTCACAGTTACATATTTCGGCCCTTTGTAAACTTCTGGAATCTCTTTAGCTGCTTCTGCAAATACAGACGCTGTGTTCTGTCCGCCGAAGTATTCGTCCTTGTTGTTTACAAATTCTTCCATTTCATATACTTCTGGAGCCGATGGGAACAATCCACTTTCCGTGAATGATTTCAACTGGTTTTCAGGAGAAAGCAACCACTTAGAAAATTCATATGCAGCTTCTTCGTTCTCTGTTTCAGCAGGAATGGCCATATATGAACCGCCCCAGTTACCAGCGAAGTCTGTTGGTAGAGTCGTTACTTTCCAATTCCCTTTACCTTCAGGAGCGTTCTCTGTCATATAGCCTTTCAACCAAGCCGGAGCCATCTCAACACCAAACTCACCTTTGTTCAAAGCATTCGCCCATTCTGGTGTCCACATTTCAAAGTTTCCTACATATCCTTGTTCGTTCAGTTCAACAGCATAGTCGTAAGCTTCTTTTACTCCATTGCCAGACTCTTCGATCAGTAGTTCACCATCACGGTTAAAGTAGCTGACCTCTAAAGCGTCCATGTTGGCACGGAAAGCCATTTCCATGCTATCCACCATAGGCTTACCTGTTTCATCAAGTACTTTTCCTGCAGCATCCGCAAATTCCTGTGGAGTAGAAATCATTTCTGATACCTCATCAGGGTCTGTTGGAAGACCTGCATTCTCAAAGACCCCTGTATGGTAATACATCGCTTTTGGTCCGATATCTGTTGGAAGTCCGAATAGGAAATCTCCCTCACCGTTCTCAGCCATGTTCCATTTCCAGTCAAGATAATTATCTTGAATCTCTTCTGCACCTAAATCATATAAGTTCACAAATCGCTCTTGTCCTTCTCTGTAACGGTCCAACTGATCGACCTCGATCATCGTCAAGTCAGGAGCACCTGTGCCTGCGGAAATCGAAGTGAACAAGCTATCATGGTGATCGCCTAGTTCTGATCTTTTCACATTGATTGTTACGTCTGGATTTTGCTCTTCATATTCTTTTGCTAAATCTTCATAGTTGGTTGCACCGAACACCCAAAAGTCTAATGTTACGCCATCGCCATTATCTCCTGACGCTGAACTTTCGTCCCCACCACTACAAGCAAAAAGGAAAGCACTTACAACCGCTAACATCCCAATTAATAACCCTTTTTTAAATAACAAGTATGATCTCCTCCTATAATTGCGGTTGTTTACGAAACCGGTTTCGTAAACTCCTAAAAAAAATCAATTGATTTCGTTAACTTGATTTGATTATAACTGTTAATGTATCCGTTTTCAATGGTTTTTTCAGAAAAAAATCTATTTTTAATCAAAAATTAGTAAACCGGTTTCGTTACCTTGTAAAAAACCACTCTAGAGCGGTTCCTCGTAGAGTGGTTAAGTATTATTGAACGATCTTAGCGGTATATCGACGGTTTCGCGGTCCATCGAATTCACAAAAATACAATCCTTGCCACGTTCCAAGCATTAACTGCCCCTTTTCAATAATCAAAGTCTGAGCATGACCAACTGTACTTGTTTTCATATGAGCTGCTGTGTTTCCTTCCATATGTCGATCCTCTGTATGATCCCATGGATAGACTTCACGGAATCTTCTGAGCATATCTGTTTTTACATCTGGATCCGCGTTTTCATTCACTGTCAGTCCGGCTGTCGTATGCATAGAAGAAAGAACAACAATCCCTTCCTTTACTCCAACCTCGTCTATCCAAGCTTGAACCTCTCCAGTGATGTCAATCATTTGATCATGATGGGAGGTTTTCACATTGAATGTCTTCATCGTTAGGACTCTCCTCCAACTTGAGAAGCTGCATATTGTTCTAACTTTTCATATATTTCATTTTCAGTATCAAACGTTTCTCTTCCATAAAGACAGAAACTATCCAAAGAATCATTTACATCTAATATTGCACGAAAGACGTTCGTACCATTTCCACGCAGTTGAATAGAAAATGAACCTTCTTGATCTTTTGAAACAATACAATTGACGAGTCCACCCTTGTTAATGACAATAATCGGCTGGTTCAATTCGTTCGGTCCTAACAGAGTCGATACGAGAGAAGATGCAGACATGGCCGTTCCACAAGCATTCGTCAACCCAACTCCACGCTCAAAGGTTTGAACGAATATTTTGTTTTTTTCTAAGACTTGAACGAAACTGACATTGACCCCTTTTGGGAAAACAGACGGCAATTGATTTGCTTTTTGTCCTACCTCAAGTAAGTCTTCTTGGTCAACCTTGTTCACCATGGCCACTATATGAGGATTCGGGACACTCAAGGCTGTGAATTTATATTTCTCTGAAAGCTCAGGAATCCATCCATCGACTATTTCGTTTTCACTAACATCTAGAGGAAGAGAAGCAGGGGCAAAAGAAACTGGCTCGATCGCTACAGAGAATGTATCGATCTTCGGATAGATTTCCTCGACTTGACTGACTTCTAATACCGCTTTCTCGGTTTGAATAGCGATTCTCGATTTTCCTGTTTTCTCTATCATATGCCTCGCCACACAACGTAAGCCGTTTCCACACATTTCAGCTTCAGAACCATCTGAATTGAACATCCGCATCCGTCCTTCTGCTTTGTCACTTGACATGACAAAGAGAATACCGTCAGACCCTACCCCATCGATACGGTCACATAATAAAATGGACAATTGCTCTCTTTCTTCTTCTGTAAAGGAAAGGTTATGTTCTATTTCGTCAATCAGTATGAAATCATTTCCAGATCCGTGGCATTTAATGAAGGGAATTTTCACTGCTGAGCCTCCTCGCATTTTTTCCTATCATAGCATATCTATTACGCTTCGTCGTCTAGCGTGCACTCTTTTTCATCAGCCATAAAAAGTACGGTGACCCGATAAGGGCAACAAGAATTCCAGAAGGTATTTCATTTGGAGCGAGCAGTGTACGACTGAACAAATCAGCAAAAACTAACAGTAATCCACCTATGAGCATCGATACAGGTAACAATCGCTGATTCGCTGTCCCAACAAGAAGTCTCGCGACGTGTGGGGCAATCAAACCTATAAACCCAATAGATCCTACTGCAGCCACACTACATGCAGCTAATAAAGTAGCGATCATAGCCATCTGAAAACGGACGGACCGAACATTAAGCCCGAGTCCTTTTGCTGTGTCGTCACCTAGCGATAGAACATCTAATGCTTTAATATAGAAAACAAGAATAGGTATAAATAAAATCACCGGCCAAATGAGGAACTGTATAAGCTCTGGCCAACCTCTTGCATATGTTGTCCCTGAAAGCCATGTAAGAGCGGAAGCTACTCCCACATCGGCTTGGACGACAATAATCTGAATAATAGCAGAACCGAAAGCAGAAACCCCTATTCCGAGTAGAGCAAGCACAGTAGGTTGGAATTCCGCTTTTGCCCCGAGCAGCATCACTATGATAAAGAAAAGGATAGCTCCTACCATTGCACCGATTGGCACCCAAACAACCGACACACTGAACCAATACATCGTCATTAATGCACCGACACCAGCACCTGAGGTAATACCTATTACCGATGGATCTGCAAGAGGATTTCTTAGGACTCCCTGAAAAATAAGGCCACTCACGGCAAGGATTGCACCACTGAGTAACGCAACTAATGCTCTTGGTAATCGTAAGTTCAAAATGAAATTCTTAATGAATTCATTCGACTGCCCGAATAAGGCATCCATCGCGACTATTGGCTCGAAGCCGTAATTACCTGATGCCATACTGATCAGAATCGTCATCACAATCGCCATTATTAACAACGAATATAACTGAGTTAAAGGGAGGCGGCTTGTGGCACTTCCTGACAAAAGCACTCCCGTGTCACTGGAATTTGACTCTCGTTTCATTCGTAAGACAAGCCAAATCAGCCACGGGGAACCGATAAGTGCCGTAATGGCACCAACGGGCAATTCTGAAAAAGATGGGTCGATAATTCTAGCTAAAACGTCTGCCATCAACAGTACATTTCCTCCCCATATAAAGGAAGCAAGTATGAGTAGAAGATGTGAACGGTAACCGATTAATTTCACGATATGAGGAGCTACAAGTCCAACAAAACCAATAGGCCCAACGACACTGACCGTGACACTGGTTAATAAAACGGCAGCAGAGATCGTGACTAGCTTAACAGAGATGACATTTTGTCCAAGCGCCGTCGCAACATCCTCACCTAAGGTCAACGTATCTAATTTTCCTGCAAACACAAAGGAAAAAGTCAACGCACAAATGATAAAAGGTAGTGCGAATTGTACTCCATCCCAGTTATTTTGAACCAGTGTCCCTCCACCCCACAAAAATAATCCTTGCGTTTCATTTTCATAAAAGATCTGAAGAACAGAGGTCAGGGCAGAAAAAAGGAACGTCACAATCATGCCGGCTAACACCATTCTGACAGGGGTAGAATTTCCACCTCCAGATAGGAAATACACAAAAAGGAACGTCAGAACCCCACCTAAGAATGCCGTAAGAATACCGTTGCCGAATAGTGTCACAGGGAAAAAGATCGTGGATACTACGACAGCGAAATATGTTCCAGAATGGATCCCCAACGTACTGGCAGAAGAAAGTGGGTTCTTCGTTACTGTTTGTAGGATCACGCCAGAAACAGCAAGAGCGCCTCCGGAAAGAATTCCGATGACCGCACGGGGCAATCTGAGAACCCTCACCGTGTGGTGCTCTATTAAGTCTTGGGGATTGAATAATGCGGCAATAACCGTAGATAGTGGAATGGTCACGTTCCCCTGGTTGATATGTATGAATGTAAGAAAACACAATAAAGCGGTCCCACCACCAAAGGTGAGAACCGCGAGCATTGTGCGATGCAAGGTTGGGTTCATGCGAATCCCTCCACTTTACTGTTGTTCAATCACGGAATCTGCTACTTGCTTCGCAAGAACTTCTGCAGATAATGGTCCACCAAATGTCCATGTGCTACCAGGCATTTGGTAAGTGCGACCTTCCTCTACAAACGATAGGTTTTCCCATGCAGGGTTTCCAGCTAATTGATTCTCGAAAATGTTGTCTTCCTCTTGAACAATATAGAAGAAGTGAGCATCTTGGTAATTCTGTAGTGTTTCTACTGTTGTAGAAGTATAGCCATAGATTTCAAGGTTTTCCGACTCATACGAGTTCGTCATGCCCATATTGTTCATGATCCTAGCAACCATCGAATTATCTGTAAACAAGCGCAATGTCGGAGTATTTTGAGAAGTGAAAGCTTGTGTGATTACGTAATTGATGTTTGACTGGCCATTCTCTTCTAAACGAGCGCGTTGTTCTTCAAATGTAGCCTCCATATCGCTAAGCACCTGCTCAGCTTCTACCTCTTTGTCTACAATCTCTGCGATTGTATTGAATTCATCGATCATATTCTGATACTGATCTTGAGCAGCTTCTTCTGAATAAGGGGCAAACATGACCGTTGGTGCAATTTGCTCCAATTGATCAGCAATCGCTTCGTGACGGAACTGAACACCGATAATTAAATCCGGTTCCAATCTAGAAATAGCCTCTAAATTAGGCTCAGCACGAGTTCCGACATTCTCAACAGAATCGCTGAACGGAATGCCGACGTCAACCCAGTCTCCATAAGAATCAAGACCTGCAACCCCTACAGGTTCCATGCCCAGAGCTTGCAAATCTTCTGCGTATGTCCACTCAAGAACAACGATCTTCTGGGGTGTTCCATCAATCGTCACTTCCCCCATTGCGTCCTCGATCGTGATTGAGCGTTCTTCTTCTGAAGAAGAGTCTTCTGTTGCGTCCTCCGTCGTTTCTTCGTTCATTTCTGATTCATCTGAGTTGTCTGTTTCATTGTTACTACATGCCGCTAGCAGCATAATCAAGAATACTAAGGCAAACACCCAAATTTTTTTCATTTTACCTCATCCCTTCTCTTATGTATAAGTACCAATTGATAAAGATTATCATTATCACACTCTTAGACTACTAATTTTTATAAAAAAAGTCAACCGCTTTATAAAACAGAAAAATCGAAGGACTTATCATTCGAAACTTGCAAAAATCACATCCAAAATGTAATCCTTTAATGAAGTTTTTGCATCGTTGCCTTACCAGAAAATTCAGCAATCTCATTCATGTTACTCGACAAAAAAGACGCCATTCTTTCTTTGTTTCCCTCTTTAAATAGAACAATATCACTGTCAGTCAGTGTATATTCTGAAAACTCATCGAACTCTTCTGCAAATCGTTTCATCAAATCCACGCGCTCAATCGATGCTGTATCCCCATTCAAAGTGAAATGATACCCCTTACTATCAGGAATGAGTAAGGATAGCATAATCGCGTTATAGATGAACGTCTGCTCCTTTTGACCTTCCTCTCTCCAATATTCATAGAAAGATCCCCCTGGTATGAACGACTCTTTATAACGGTAGTCTACATGCACGCGACCGTCATCTGTACGAATCTCTCCAATCATCTCTCCAGCCGGTAATGACCGAAGAATCTTCGGATGTTGATTGCCACCAACATATGTACCAATATAAGGGTGGATGTTTTGAAAGGTCATATCCTTTATCGTGGTGATTTCTTCAGTCTGAGAACATCCCGTGAGCCAAAACATTAAGATAAGAACCCATTTCTTCATCTCCAGTAAGCCTCCTTAAGTTCTATGACTTTCACTTTCCCCGTTTGAGGGTGAATCATATAAGATTTTTGGTTCGAAGCGTAATCGTAAAACCGGTGTTTAAGTCCAAGTGAATATCCTCCATCGACTGTAATCGTCGTTCGTTCACGGCTAGTCTTCATATTTCCGAATTCCTGTGTTGCTTGTTCATATGTATAACTTGGCTTCATGTACAAAAATAGAACAATAGGGATGACTAAAAACGAACAGGTTGCTTCTTAATGAACGGCAACACGATGAGAGGAGGTAAGATCCATCCGATTTCCATAATCCCTTCAAAAGTGAACCGATTGATCAGAAATAGTACAACTGCTGTTCCCCAGCCCGTGATTATAAGTGGGAGTCTATTCAGCACCTTCTCCCCCCTCCACTTAATAATGGCTATTGGAAATCTGTCTAGTATTATATCACTTCAAGAAAAAAAGCTGTGCCCCAGAGTAGCACAGCCTTCATCATTATGCGATGGTTATTTTTTTCGGATTAGCTAGCTTTCGGATCATCGGAATACGAGATACATCCATATTCCCCCCACTAAGAACAATACCGCATTGACTGTTGTTCAAGGAGACCCCCTCACTTAATAGTCCTGCAAGAGCCGTAGCCCCCGCACCTTCTACGAGTGTTTTTTCCCTTTCAAGCAAGAAAAGCATCGCTTGAGCAATCTCTTGTTCATCAACAGTGATGACCCGGTCCACGTATTTCTGGATGCAAGGAAAGGTCACTCTCCCTCTCTCCTTCACAGCAATCCCATCAGCGATCGTGGCAACCGATGTTAATTTTTCTGGACCCTTTTTATACAAGGCATTGTACGTCGAGGGTGCTTGCTTAGATTGTACACCAATCACTTGTATGCCAGGCTTGATTTGTTTAGCAGCAAATGCGACGCCACTGATCAAGCCACCCCCACCGATGGGGACAAATAGAGTATCCAACTTTGGCTGTTGTTCCAACATCTCCACAGCTACAGTCGCCTGCCCCGCCATTACATCATGATCATCGAAGGGGTGTACAAACGTAGCCCCTGAACGCTTCTGCTCTTCGCAAGCAGCCAAAAACGCCTCCTGAAATGACTCTCCAGTCAGCACCACTTTCGCACCATATCCTTGAGTGGCTTCTACTTTAGCTGTCGGTGTCGACTCTGGCATAAAGATTTTCGCTTGCACGCCTCGTTTCGTAGCAGCAAGCGCTACCCCTTGGGCATGGTTCCCCGCAGAGGCAGCGATTACTCCGCACTTCGCTTCTTTTTCGCTCAATTGCGAAACTTTATATGAAGCCCCGCGCACTTTGAATGCTCCTGTTTTCTGCTGGTTTTCCATTTTCATATACACCTGTTGCCCCGTCTTCTGGTTGAGCGTCTCTGAAGTATGAAGAGGTGTTCGGTGCACCACCCCTTCAAGCGTTTTGTGTGCATCCATTACTTTTGCTAGCGTTAAGAAATCCCCAACGTCTTCACTCCTTTATGATTGTTTTTGTTCGAACTGGTCGATTTTTTCTTGATAGGTTAAAGTAACTGCTATCTCATCCCATCCATTAAGGAGCATTTCCTTATGGTAAGGTTGTATATCAAAAGAGACCGTTTGAGAACCATCCGAAACGACTTGTTCTTCTAAATCGACCTTCAGTTCATAAGGATGGTCCTCAGCCTCTTTGATCATGTTTTCTGTAACGGAAATCGGCAACTGAATGGGCAGAATTCCATTTTTAAAGCAATTGTTATAAAAAATATCGGCAAAACTCGGAGCAATGACCACTTTAAACCCGAAGTCTTGTATCGCCCACGGGGCATGCTCTCGTGATGACCCACAGCCAAAGTTTTCTCCCCCTACAAGAATGGAGGCACCTTCGTACATTGGGTCATTTAATGAAAAATCTTTCCGTTTTGTCCCATCATCGTGAAACCGCCAGTGATAAAAGAGAAACTGACCGAAACCTTGTCGTTCAATCCGCTTCAAAAATTGTTTCGGAATAATCTGGTCTGTATCGACGTTCGCTCTATTCAATGGGTAAACACGACCTGTATGTTGTTTCAATGGTTCCATGGTTTACCCTCCTACCGTGCTTGCGTATTTTCTTACATCGACAAACCGGCCTTCAAGAGCCGCGGCAGCCGCCATTTCTGGTGAAACCAAATGTGTTCTGGAACCATTCCCTTGTCTTCCCTCGAAGTTTCGGTTTGAAGTGGAAGCACAACGTTCACCAGGTGGGACGATGTCATCGTTCATGGCGAGGCACATGCTACAACCCGCATCTCGCCACTCAAATCCAGCTGTAAGAAAAATGGTATGAAGTCCCTCTGCCTCAGCCTGATGTTTGACCGTTTGAGATCCTGGTACAACGATTGCCTTCACTCGATCATGAACTTTCCCACCGCGAACGATTTCAGCTGCTCTCTTAAGATCGCTCAATCGTGAGTTCGTACATGATCCGATGAATACGTGCTCCACTGGAATCGATTCGATAGATTGGTTTGCTTCAAGCCCCATATATTCAATGGCCCGCTCAACACCATCTCTGTCTTCCTTCACCACTTCCGGATCTGGAACGTGACCCCCGACAGGAACGGATTGTGAAGGATTCGTTCCCCACGTAACTTGAGGTTCAATTTCGTCTGCATGAATCATTACGGTTTGGTCGTATGATGCCCCCTCGTCAGAAGCGAGAGACAACCATTGATCAACGACGTCATCAAAATCTTGACCTGCAGGAACATGTCTACGACCTTTCAGATACTCCACAGTCTTTTCATCTGGACTGATTAGACCAGCTCTTGCCCCAGCTTCAATCGACATGTTACAAACGGTCATCCTCTCTTCCATTGAAAGGTTCTGTACGGCTTCACCCGTATATTCAATCACATGTCCCGTACCAAATCTGACACCGAACTTACCGATAATCGCTAAAATCAAGTCTTTGGCCGTAACACCTGTACCTAACTTGCCATCTACGTGGACCTGCAGAGTCTTCGGCTTAGATTGCCAAAGTGATTGAGTGGCAAGCACATGCTCGACTTCACTCGTCCCGATTCCAAATGCAAGTGCCCCGAAAGCACCGTGCGTAGAAGTGTGGCTATCTCCGCAGACAATGGTTTTGCCTGGTTGTGTAAGTCCAAGTTCAGGACCGATGACATGGACAATCCCTTGGTCGGGGTGATCGATATCAGCTAATCGAATACCAAACTCCTCACAATTCTCCTTTAACGTATCCATTTGTTTTTTTGAAACCGCATCTTTGATCACGTTACGGTGCACTGTCGGAACATTATGATCCATCGTGGCGTACGTCCGATCAGGTCTTCTAACCTGACGACCACTCATCCTCAAGCCTTCAAAGGCTTGAGGGGAGGTCACTTCATGAATCAAATGCAAATCGATATATAGAAGATCCGGTTTCCCCTCTTCTTCGTGAACCATGTGTTGTTCCCATATCTTTTCTATAATTGTTTTTGGCTGATCCATGTCTTGTCGCTCCTTTCTTCCATCCTTTAGACGTAACACCTCATGATGTGTTCAGTTGTATCATTAGCACTGATTTGATCTACGACTTTCGAAGCTAATACACTTCCGCTCACCAATACCCCATTACTTATTTTTAAATCTTGCGTGTGGTACCTCGATTGAAGAACCTGTTGAACGGCCGCTTCTACGGTTTCAGCTTCTTCATGCATCCCAAATGAGTGTTTCAGCATCATCGCAACCGATAAGATCGAGGCGAGAGGGTTCGCTTTGTTCTCCCCAGCAATGTCAGGTGCAGATCCGTGAACAGGTTCGTATAGACCGACGCCATCTTCTCTGACACTAGCTGATGGGAGCATTCCCAGTGATCCAGTCAGAACGGATGCTTCATCACTCAAAATATCTCCGAACATATTTTCAGTGACTAGAACATCGAATGATGATGGGTTGGTTACCAATTTCATCGCTGCGGCATCGACTAGCATGTGCTCCACTTCAACATCTGGATAATCGACTTTCTTTTCCTCGACTATTTCTCGCCACATGCGGCTTGATTCTAAGACGTTCGCCTTGTCTACAGAGGTCAGGTGCTTTCTTCGCACACGCGCACTCTCAAATGCTTTTTCGACGATTCTTTCAATTTCCATCCTTTGGTAGGCTAATGTGTCGACAACAGACTGCCCGTTATCCCGACGCTCTCGCGGTTCTCCAAAATAAAGGCCTCCTGTCAGTTCCCTCACGATCAGCAGGTCACTGCCAGCGACAACTTCCGGTTTTAATGGAGAGGCGTGAAGCAATTGTTGAAAAGCTTGAACGGGTCTTAGGTTAGCAAAAAGCCCAAGCTGCTTTCGGATTCCTAATAGTCCCTTTTCAGGGCGCATGTGACCTGGTAATTGATCCCACTTAGGTCCTCCTACAGCTCCGAGGAAGATGGCATCCGCTTTCTTACAAGCTTCAATGGTATCCTCTGGAAGTGGAGTCCCTTGTTGATCAATCGCTGCACCACCGATTTCATGACTCTCAAAGGTAAACGTATGTTGGTAACGTCCAGCGATCGCTTCGAGCACTTGCTTAGCGGCTTTCGTTACTTCTGGACCTATTCCATCTCCCGGTAATAAAACGATGTGTTTTTTCAATTGAACTCCTCCTTTTTATACTTGGACTTTTTGATAAACTTTCTGCTTTTGATAAAGTGTACGATTTACAGCGTTCAGGAAAGCATGAGCAGAGGCTTCCAGAACATCTTGTGCCGATCCTCGGCCAGAAGCTTTTTGTCCATCTACCGTTAACTGAACATGCACTTCAGCAAGAGCATCTCGACCTCTTCCAATGGAACTCAGCTGATAGTCCATCAAATGGACGTCGCCTTCGATCAAATCATCCAAAGTATTGTAGATCGCTTCTACACTTCCTTCACCTGTATTCGCTTTTTCAACTTCCTTGCCGTCCGGCGTGGTAAGTAGAACCGTTGCAGTAGGTCGGTTGATGCTTCCGTATTGAACTTGGAAAGCTTTCATCCTATATTTAGCTAGGTCTTCTCGCTCTGTCTGTGTATCTGTCAAAATGGCGAACAGGTCTTCATCCGTCACTTCTTTCTTTTTACCAGTAAGGTTCTTGAACGACTCGAATGCCTCTTTCAATTTTGATTCATTCAAATCAAAACCTAATTCTTTCGCTTTATCCTTGAAGGCGTGACGCCCAGAGTGTTTACCTAACACCATTCTATTGGAATCGATTCCGACCATAGATGGAGTAATGATTTCATAGGTAGTCGCTTCCTTCAGCACACCGTCTTGGTGGATCCCCGACTCATGTGCAAAAGCGTTACGACCAACGACTGCTTTGTTTCCAGGAACCATCATTCCTGTCAAACGACTGACAAGATCACTGGTCCGCTTGATTTCTTTCAAGACTAAGTTGGTTTGAAAATCATATCGGTCTTTGCGAATTTGCAATGCTACACCGATCTCCTCTAAAGCAGCATTTCCTGCGCGCTCTCCAATCCCATTGATTGTGCCTTCAATCTGCCTTGCACCATGTTCAATGGCGGATAATGAGTTGCTGACGGCCATACCCAAATCGTCATGACAGTGAGCTGATAAAATCACTTGGTCAATATTGGGAACATGCTCTCTTACATAACGGAACATTCTGCCGTATTCATCTGGAGTCGTATAGCCAACGGTATCAGGAAGGTTGATGACTGTAGCACCTGCATCAATCACTTTTTCAATAATATGAACAAGAAAATCTAAGTCTGATCGACAGGCATCCTCAGCAGACCATTGTACAAATGGAAACTTTTCTTTAGCATAAGCTACGGCTTCAACAGCTGTTTCCACAACCTCTTCCGGTGTCTTCTTTAATTTGTGCGTCATATGAATAGGTGAAGTAGCAAGGAAGATGTGGATGCGAGGTTCTGCTCCACCTTTCAAAGCTTCCCACGCAATATCAATGTCTCGATGATGTGCTCTTGCAAGTCCAGTTACGGAACAACCGCGAACGGTTTCGGCAATCTCTTTGACTGCTTCGAAATCTTCTTGTGAGGAAGCAGGAAACCCTGCCTCCATCACATCAACTCCAAATCTCTCCAACTGTTTAGCGATCTCCAGTTTCTCCAATCGGTTCAAGTTCACTCCAGCGGATTGTTCTCCGTCCCTAAGCGTCGTATCAAAGACTTTAACGCGAGCCATGAGCCACCACATCCTTTTCTTTAGAATTAGATTTCTTGACGAATGGCATCAATTCACGGAGTTCACGCCCCACTTTCTCAATTGGATGGTTACTTTCATGTGCGTTGATTGCTGTGAATTCTGGACGATTGACTTGGTTTTCAAGAATCCAACCTTTTGCGAATTTTCCAGTTTGGATGTCCGTCAATACATCTTTCATTCGTGCTTTCGTATCCTCATTCACAACTCGCGGTCCAGAAACGAAATCTCCCCACTGGGCAGTATCTGAAATGGAGTAGCGCATCCCTTCGAGTCCACCTTCGTACATCAAGTCCACGATCAATTTCAATTCATGCATACATTCGAAATACGCGACTTCTGGCTGGTAACCCGCTTCGGTCAAAGTCTCAAAACCAGCTTTTACGAGACTTGTAAGACCTCCACAAAGGACAGCTTGCTCTCCGAATAGATCCGTTTCAGTCTCTTCTTGGAATGTAGTTTCTAGAACACCTGCTCGACCGCCTCCAATACCTTTTGCATATGCAAGAGCCACTTCTTTCGCTTCACCTGTTACATCTTGCTCTACACCAATCAGCGCTGGCACACCAGCTCCCTCTTCGAAGGTACGGCGAACAAGGTGTCCGGGTCCTTTAGGTGCAACAAGGAAGACATCCACATCTGATGGTGGTACGACTTGATTGAAATGAACGTTAAACCCGTGGGCAAAGGCTAACGCTGCACCGGACTTCAGATTTGGCTTAATATGCTGTTCGAATACGGAAGGTTGGTACTCATCCGGTAGCAATACCATGACCACATCAGATTCCGCGACGGCTTCAGAGACCACTTTGACCTCAAGCCCATCTTGCTCAGCTTTATCCCAAGACTTCCCTTTCCTCAAGCCGACTACAACCTGATGACCACTCTCTTTTAAGTTTTGTGCATGTGCGTGACCTTGAGATCCATACCCAATTACAGCCACCTTTTTATTTTTCAAAACCTCATCTTGAATATCGTTATGATAGTAAACTTTAGCCATAGTAAAACATCTCCTTCTTAATTATTTTAATAATGAATACGGTTTGAACTCTGTCACTTGTGGTTGATGACCTCTTGTAAATGCTGTGAGTCCGGTTCTTGCTAATTCTTTAATGCCATATGGCCTTAGTAGATCAATCAACGCATCGACTTTATCCGATTTACCCGTAACCTGAACGGTTATACTTTCCTTGCTTACATCGATGATGGCTGCGCGGAACGGTTCAATGATGCCTTGAATTTCACTACGGATTTGCGGATTGCTAATCACTTTCACCATGGCGAGTTCTCTCGCCACAATGGCCTTATCTGTAATATCCGATACTTTCAATACATCAATTTGCTTATTCAATTGTTTCGTAAGCTGCTCGAGTTTTCGATTGTCTTCTACTTCTACAACGAAGGTCATTTTGGAAACCCCTTCGGTTTCTGTTCGACCTACTGAGATACTTTCAATGTTGAATTGCCTTTTTGATAATAAGCCCGTTACACGATTGAGTACACCGCTTCTATTGTGTACAATCGCTGTTACGATTCGTTTCATCGTTTCACCCCAATCATCTCGTGAAGCCCTTTACCAGGTGCAATCATCGGATATACGTTCTCCTTCTGCAGCACACGGCAATCAATGACAGCCGGCTGATCATTTGAAAGAATCTCTGGAAGTGACGCTTCTAACGTCTCCTGAGAATCGATATAGTAGCCGGGGATTTGATAGCTTTCTGCTAACTTCACAAAATCTGGCTGTGTATCAATAATCGATTCAGAGTACCTTTCTTGATAGAACTTTTCTTGCCACTGACGAACCATCCCTAGCGCTTGGTTGTTTACAATGATGATTTTCACCGGAATTCTTCGTTCTTGAAGGACTGAGAGTTCTTGAAGCGTCATTTGGAAACCACCATCTCCAACAACAGCTATACATGTGGAGGTTGGTTCAGCAAGCTGTGCTCCTATTGCGGCAGGAAAACCGTAGCCCATCGTTCCAAGTCCCCCAGAAGTGACCCAGCGGTTTGGTCGGTCAAAGTGATAGTATTGGGCTGCCCACATTTGGTGTTGCCCCACATCTGTCGTAACAATGGCTTCACCACCTGTGTATTCATAAACCTTCTGCATTAGCCATTGAGGAACAATGGCTTCTTCGGGTTGATCGTGCCAAAGTGGGTATTCAGCTTTGTTATTCCTTATACACTCCATCCATTCCAAGTGTTCAAGAGAAAAAGCTTCTTTATCATTAAGCGAAACTAGCGCTGCTTTCGCGTCGGAAACGATCGGAATATCCGTCGGGATGTTTTTACCGATTTCGGCTGGATCGATGTCAATATGGGCAACCGTTGCGGAAGGAGCAAAATGATCAAGGTTTCCTGTCAAACGATCATCAAACCGAGAACCAATATTAATGAGTAGATCACATTCATATAGAGCCATATTCGCGGCATATGTTCCGTGCATGCCCGCCATTCCAAGTGCTAACTCATCACTCCCAGGATAGGCACCAAGTCCAAGTAGAGTTGTGGTAACAGGAAGTTGATAATTCTGAACAAACTGCTTCAATTCCTCCGAAGCTTCCGCATGAATGACACCCGATCCAGCGAGGACAACTGGCTTTTTCGATGTACGGAGCGCTTCGTGTAATTTATTGATTTGGAGCGGATTCGGATTGATTGTCGGTTGGTAGCCCGGCAAGTGAAAATCACTCGATACCTTTTGCTCATGGACCATAGATGAAATATCTTTCGGAATATCAACGACTACAGGACCAGGGCGTCCAGTCGAGGCAATATGGAAAGCTTCCTTCACAATCCTCGGTAATTCCTCTATTTCCTGCACTTGATAATTGTGCTTTGTAATAGGAGTTGTAATTCCCATGATGTCGGATTCCTGAAAGGCATCGGTTCCAATGACCCCTTTAGCTACTTGCCCGGTGAAGATCACGAGGGGAATCGAATCCATCATGGCATCTGCAATACCTGTCACAAGATTTGTCGCTCCCGGTCCTGAGGTTCCGATGACAACTCCAGGGCGCTTTGCTACTCTTGCATATCCTTCGGCTGCATGAATGGCCCCTTGTTCATGGCGTGGAAGTACATGATCGAAACTTCCATCAGCTCTATAGATCGCATCATAGATCGGTAGGACAGCTCCCCCGGGATAGCCGAATAATGTATCGACCCCAGCTTCTACTAACGCCTCGACTAATAAATCTGCCCCTGTCCTCGCCGCCGCCTTCTCTTTTACACTTGCTTGTGCCTTCATTTTTAATCCCTCCTACTTAAGCTAAAAAAAAGACCCATTCATCCTCTCTTATCTCTTATACACAGATTGGTATAAGGAAAAGAGGGGTGAAAAGGTCTTTATTTTCACGGTACCACCCTCGTTCGTGAAGCACGATGCTCCACCTCATGGAGTTCTTAAGAACCCCTTTTGATAACAGGTGCGGCGAAACACCTGGTCCTGCCTACTGCTGTTCAGCAAGGACACTCAAGGACGATGTCAGAATAAGATGTATTTCCGGGCTTCCAGCAACCCCGGCTCTCTGTGAATACAAGTCCTTATTCCTTTATTCCTATCATCGTGTTCATTCGATTCAATTGTTCAACTCTTAACTGACGTGCGCTTGACTTTTGTCATATACCTTATATCCATCGGTTGTTGTCACTTTTCTGAATTCGGAGAGAAGATGATTCGTTACGACCCCAGGGCTTCCGTCTCCCACTTTCCGTTGGTCGACTTCCACAACAGCGATGACTTCTGCTGCCGTACCTGTCAGGAATACTTCATCAGCCACATACACATCATGCCTCGTAAATGGCTGTTCCTTTACGGTATAGCCCTTCTCTTCAGCCAAATCCATGATTGCGTTCCGTGTAATGCCTTCTAATGCCCCTAGATAGGTTGGAGGCGTATAAATGATTCCCTTCTTAACAATGAAGATATTGTCAGCCGATCCTTCTGTTACATATCCTTGGTCATTCAGCATCAGTGCTTCATCAACACCTGCCTGATTCGCTTCCATTTTCACTAAGATATTGTTCAAGTAGTTCAACGATTTAACTTGAGGTGGTAAAACGTCTGGTCGATTTCGTCTACTAGACACCGAAGCAAGCCTCACGCCACGTTCGTAAAGCTCTTTAGGGAATAAAGCGAGTGCTTCTGCAATGACAACCACTCTCGGGTTAGAACAACTGGCTGGGTCAAGTCCCAGGTTACCTGCTCCTCTAGAAACAACCACTCGGATATAAGCCGTTTCTAATTTATTCTTGCGGACCGTCTCAGCAATAATCGCTTCTAGCTCCTCCTTTTCGTATGGAATATGAAGCATGATCGATTTCGCTGAATCATACAAGCGGTCAAGGTGTTCATCAAGTTTGAAAATGTTTCCTTCGTATGTCCGAATACCTTCGAACACCCCGTCTCCGTATAAGAAACCATGATCGTAAACCGATACGACGGCCTCATTCTTGTTTACAAATTCTCCGCCTAAATAAATCCATTGGCTGCTCATTCTCAGCACTCCTTTCTCTTGTGTATTTGATTCGCTTTAAATATACGTTTTGGCGAACCCCGAAAGGCGAGCATACACGCTCACGTTTTCAGGGTTCCAGGTGGGCCTATCACATGAATCAACCAGCCGCTTATTCGCGTTCGGTGTAGTTGATTGAGGACTACTTTAAACCCATTCTTAGAGAAGGTCAACAGGTTTTGAGTAAATTTTCTGAACACTTAGATTATTCAATAAATTAGTGAAGCGCTTACATGGTTGAGAGACATGAGATTAAAGCGTTGTGATGGCGATTCTTTTTTTCTTTTTTATCTCAGCAGCAGCGGTTAAGAAAAGAAAAGTTAAAATAATCTCAAGAAAAATAGAATTATTCCGATATAAAGTTTGATGAACAAAATCTAGGGTATTTGTTCTACAACTGAAGATCTATCTATACATAAGTTCATACACATCGCTGTAGGTAGATTAAATACTATTTCTAGGAGGATACTTACTATGACGTTGAAAGACCTTTCTTTATTCAAAGAATGTTTTGGGGCTGTAGAAGGAGATACACAAAATTTAGGGAATGCCAACCTATCGCAGCTTCAAGCTGGATCGATCAAGTTTGAATCAAAAGTCCCTCAATTGGAGTACATGTGCCTAATGATGGAAAATATGGTACTCATGAAAAAACTTAAGGGTACGGTATTTGCGGGATTCCAAAAATTTTCCAGGGCTCAAAATGTCATCGAACGCTTCCAAGCCATGACGGAATACTCAGATGTTTATATTTTTGGCGAAGCAGATGTTGAAGTCGATTCGACAGATGGCATTCATTATATCCCCCTACCAGCAAACAGTGAATTGATCCGTGAGTGGTTCCTTGTCATCGATGCTCCTAACTTTAAATCGATGATGGTCGCATATGACTTAGATGGTTTCGGTACACACGAAGTTGAAGAAGGACGAAACTTCAAAGGTGCTAAATCATCCAGTCCTAAAGTTGTGGATCATGCCTCAAGCCTACTGGCTGAACATAAAAAACCTTTGACTGAACTAGCCTAAACGTGTGCAGGAGGGGTCCCCCCTCCTTTTTTTCTCGTTTTAAACTTCAGTTACTTGCCCCAATATTCTTTAACTCAATGATACGATAAAGTAAATGGACGCCATAGGATAGCTGCCAAGCATCCTTTCAAGTTATTTTCATAAGGAGTTGACAATATGTTGAAAATGTCAAAATTACAGCGTATGACGACGATAGGTATTCTTTCAGCTATCAGTGTATTGCTGTATTACTTTAAATTCCCAGTTCCTTTCTTTCCTCCTTTTCTTACGTTGGACGTCAGTGACATTCCTGCATTAGTTGGTGCTATAACGCTTGGTCCAGTAGCGGGAATTCTTATTCAGTTCTTAAAAAACATCGTCGATTACATATCACACGGAAGTTACGTAGGCTTACCCGTCGGGCAAATAGCTAATTTTCTATCAGGAGCGCTCATGGTTGGGTTGATTGGATCGTTTTATTATTTTCAGAAACGACTTCATTTCGGTAGCTACCTCATCTCTATTGTGTTATTTCTCACAAGTATGTATCTACTCAATTATTACTTCATCCTACCCTCTATCATGGAGTTACTAGGAGTAAGTGAGACTCAATACGTTGAAGGATTCACGAACTTCAACCCATTAGCAACAGACTTTACAACGGCGGTTCTATTCGTAATCATCCCGTTCAATATGATTAAGATTGCAATGGTTTACGCTATAGGACTCCCGTTTTCCTTACGACTACAAAAAATTATCCAACCGGATAGAAAGAGAGTGGCCGCATGAAATTCATGAAACGAACCCAATCTTGGGTTTTTCCAGCTAGTATTCTCGCTTATGGAGTCGTTAGTTTTGCTCTTCCTTTTCTATTATCACAATCTATTAGTATCGCTGCATTTGTTATATTAACCCTCCTGATTGCATCAGGATTCTTTTTATCAAATAAGAGGGAAAAAATATCAAAACAACCTTCTCAAGAAGAAGACTCCTTATTACAGGAAGAACAGAAAGCGGAAGTTGACAATCAAGCCATTATTTCTTCTCTTGAAGAATTGAGGCATGTGGAAGCTCACAGTGAGCATTTAAATATGATGAACCAACAATCGACAGAAACCGCAGAGCAGGTCAGTCAACAACTGATGACAATGGTTCAGGACATCCAGACAGAACAGGAGCATCTGAATGACTTCCAACAGCAGATGATCACGATTCAAGATATGATTCAATCATTAGGAGAGACCATTACGACATCAGCGGAAACCTCTGACAAGGTGCGGGTGCTTTCCAATGAAGGAAAAGAAAAAGTCGATGAATTTAACGAGGTTTTCTCAGAAATCATTCGAGTAACCGATCAATTCGGGAGTTTCAATGAAAAGTTATTGGGTCAAATGCAAAAAGTGACGGAAGCATTAGGTTCCATTGAATATATCTCGAATCAAACAAACCTTCTAGCTTTGAATGCTTCCATTGAAGCGGCAAGAGCAGGAGAACATGGAAAAGGATTCGGGGTTGTGGCAGATGAGATCAGAAAGCTTTCTGCTCAAGTAAAAGAAAGTGCAAGTGCCATTGAAACGGTGATCCATGATGTTCACCATAGCATAACCGAACAGAAGCAATCCTACCAAACAGAAACGAAAACGTTGAAGCAAGGAAAAGAAAAAGCGGATGAGATGACACAATTGTTTGATGATGTATTACAACACATTGCGCTTCTGAACGAACAATCAAATCAAGTGCAACATAGTTCTGTCGCAGTCATCCGTGAGAAGGAGGAAACCCAGAAGAAATTTGAAATGATTCATGAACTGACGGTTCAGCTATCATCGAATACCGAGGGTTCCTCAGAGAAGATCATGGAGCAACAAGCTACTATGATGGAGCTTGATATGACAGCGATGACGATGACTCAACACATTCAAGAAATCAAAGACACTTTGCAAAAATATGCGAATAATACTGAAAACGTTCGTTGGTTACGTCCAAGTGAATTGAACGATCGAAAAGAAAAGAAAGCCACATCATAAAATTTAGCCGTCTGACATCTAGACCATAGCCCTTACACTCGCCACCTCTTCGACATACCTTGTTGTATAGGACATTAAAGGTGGTGAGGTCATGAGCTGGTATGGTGGCTGCGGATACGGCGGTGGATACGGTGGTTACAACACTGGAAGCACTTTTGTATTGATTGTCGTATTGTTCATTCTATTAATCATTGTTGGCGCATCTTTTTATTCTTAATCAATAAACACGTGTGTGCATCACCGATACCCGTATAAAGTGATCCACACAAGGAAAACCCAGAAGGCGTATGCCTTCTGGGTTTAATTATGATTATATAATATGCGATTATCCATCGAATGATTGCCCTTGCAAATTGATATAAATTTGCTCTAACTCTGTCAACGTCATATCTTTCGTCTGTTTTCCGACACGATCTTTAGTATAGCCAATGAGTTCAAGTTTGTTAATCAACGAATACCTTCTATGCTCGACACCTCTCGACAAATACGTTGGCGTTATATTCATAGGATCACCTCCAGCACCCAAAACTATAGGATACTATGTATATACCACCAATCAAACATCTCCAACCCACTTATTATACAAAAATAACAACCTCATATTTCAATATTTAATAAAATCTTCCTTTGCGCTCCTCACCTGTATGAAAGAAAAGCCCAGAAAGACTTCCAAATGGTAGGAAGAAATGTTTAGGTAAAAAAATAGAAATGACGCGACCTCTCCGTGGACGAGAAGCCGCGCCATTTCGGCACTTTGTATGGATGATTCCGATTGGGCTCGAACCAACGACCTCCACCCTGTCAAGGTGGCGCTCTCCCAGCTGAGCTACGGAATCATATGTAGGAATTTGTCGCTTGTTTTGCTGACAAGTAATAATATACAATGTATTCAAAAGGAAGTCAATATGATTTTATGATTTAATTATTTTTTTGTAAACCAGGTGCGAAGTTGTTTCTTTAAATGGTACACGCTTCTGCACCACTTTCCGAACCATTTTATGATAAAATGGTTATGATACGTTTCATGTAAGAACTCGGTGGGAATTCCCTTAGGAACTTCCTTATCCGATAAGGAGGTGGTCGACGATGGGTAGAAAAGGATCCATGAACGAATATAGTATAGATAGCCAATATCTGAATGAAACTATGACGCTAAAAGTGTACACACCAGAAAACTTCTCTCCATTGTATAAGTACCATTTCTGTATTATGCAAGATGGAAACGATTACTTTCAAATGGGGCGTGCGGCCACGCTAAGTGATCAATTGCACGGAGAAGAAGCGATCGAGAATACAATCTTCATCGGTATTCATTACCGCGATAAGTACGATCGCGTTGATAAGTATCACCCTAATGGAAAGAGACAGGCTGACTACGTGAATTTTCTAATTCGTGAAGTCGTCCCATTTCTAGATGAAGAATTCCCAGGGTACTGCATGGGAAGCGGACGAACACTTGCAGGTGATTCATTAGCCGGATCACTTGCTTTAATGACAGCTGCAAAGTTTCCGAACATTTTCGGAAACGTCATTATGCAAAGCCCATACATTGACGAGCACGTCATGGAAGTGATGGAGTCTGTCAAAGACTTTTCTCCACTTACCATTTACCATACCATCGGAAATAAAGAGTCAGATGTTGAAACGACCGATGGTTCAAGAAAGAACTTTTTACAACCGAATCGTGATTTGCGCGATTTCTTAAATCGCAAGCCGCTCGGATATACATTCCACGAGCTGGATGGCGACCATACATGGGGAAGTTGGCAAAAAGATTTCAAACAAGCGCTGCTCACGATTTTTGGTAAATAAATGATGATTCAGGAGGGGTTAGTCCGATGAAGTACGGTATAGCGATATTTCCATCCAAAAAAGTACAAGACGAAGCAAACTCTTATCGAAAGCGATATGATCCTCATTATGCGTTAATTCCGCCACATATTACGATGAAGGAAGCCTTTGATGCGGATGAAAGTGAAATTGAATCAAAAATCATCCCCGAGTTGAAAAAAATCGCTAGAAACACAGATCCATTTTCTTTCGGGGTTTTTAAGGTGAGTTCCTTCTCCCCTGTTACCAATACGATATACTTAAAAGTAGAGCCTTCTGATGAAATCTTTGCTCTAAACGAAAAGCTCCATTCTGGAGAAATGCCTGGCGAGAAGGACTTCGCATTCGTTCCGCACATTACGATTGCACAGAAACTTTCTGATGAAGAGTTCTCCGATGTCTTTGGGAGTCTAACGATGCTGAAATTCGACCTACACGATCAAGTCGATCGTTTCCAATTGCTTTATCAATTGGAAAACGGGGCATGGAGCGTTTATGAAACCTTCCGATTAGGTAAAGAGTAAAAATGGATATTCAAAAAGCAATCCAATCAAAACAAAAAGACGACGCGTTCTCAGTGAGACGTGTCGTTTTCATTCATGAACAAAAGGTTCCGGAATCTCTTGAGATGGATGAACACGATGAGTCAGCCCATCACTTCGTAGGCTATGACGAGAATATACCAGTAGCAGCTGGACGATTGAGAGTTGTAGAAGACTACGGAAAGCTGGAGAGAATTTGTGTCATTCGAGAGCATAGAGGAAGGCACTTTGGTCAAGCCATCATCAGCAGGCTCGAGGAATACACTAAGGAACTTGGTTTTCATAAGACAAAGTTGAATGCTCAAACACATGCCGAGGACTTTTACAAGTCACTTGGTTACGAGACGATTTCCGATACTTTTATTGATGCGGGCATACCGCACGTGACAATGGTTAAGCATTTGAACTAACGAAAAAAGGGCTCCTTCTTTTATGTAGAAGGAGCCCTTTTTTGTTTATTTTGTCGTTCGCTTGTCTAGACTGGAACTAGACGAATGACAAGGATCGTGATAAATGTGGAATACTTTCAAATAACGGCAGAGACTTTTTTCGGTTTTGCCGCTTTGTTCGTTTTAACAAAAGTACTTGGAAAAACTCAAATCACTCAGATTACAGCGTTTGACTTTATCGCAGCGCTCGTCCTGGGAGAACTGGTCGGGAATGCCCTATATGATGACGAAATCGGTATAATCAAAATAGGGTTCGCTATAACATTGTGGGGTGTTCTAATTTACGCCACCGAAGTCATTACCGAAAAATTTAAAGGGACACGTGAAGTATTAGAAGGCCAACCATCTTTGATTATCCGAAAAGGGCAGATCGATCGGGAAGCGTTAAAAAATAGTAAGCTGGATATCAATCAACTTCAGCACTTACTCCGTTCAAAGGACGTATTTTCATTAAAAGATGTAGAGTTTGCCGTTCTTGAAACAGACGGCACGATATCAGTACTTAAATCTTTCGCACAACAAAATTCAACAAAAGCAGATTTAGAGCTACCTGAACAACAAGTTCCCCTCCCTAGATGCATCATTAGCGACGGGGAAGTGCTCTGGGATAACTTGTCTGAAGCGAACCTTGATCGTGAATGGTTGCAGAAGCAATTGGAAGCTCAACACTTCAATAGCCCAGATGAGGTGCTCTACGCGGAATTTGAGGAAGGGAAATCTGATTTATTCATCATGAGCTTTTAAAACCCAGCGGTTGTGGACGATCCTGTCCGCCAATCGCTGGTTTTTTTTCAATCCAATAATATAGGCTGTAACAGCTGTTCTCTGAAGAAGCCACTGAGACAATCGCCCGCAGGATACACCAAAGTGATTACACATCTGTGCAACCGCTTCTTCATGAGAAACTCCCTCCTCTACCGAAGAAACATACTGAAAAAGCCATTCCATCAATCCTTCATGGTAGCGAATGTTTCCCTCGATCGTTCGTATTGGATTTTCTTCAAATGTACCGTGTCCGGGAACGGCACCTAGAAGGTCCATCTCCAATAGCTTATGTAAGCTTTCTATGGCAAGCTTAGCATCGGTCAAAAAAGGAATTTTGTGCTTTTTAAGAGTTGCTAAGCTGAAATAACTATCAGCTGCGTACAAAATGCCATCGACTAATAATGCCAATTGGTAGTAGCTGTGTCCAGGAAGACAAACGGTTTGTAACGATTTACCCCCTATATTGATTGACCCTTCTTCCACTATTTGATCGACCTTCATAGGAGGACCTTGTAAAAATTTGTTTTTGAGTTCGTCTAGAGGGTCATTTCCCCCGAATAGATAGAGAGGCTCAAGGCTTGGATTTCTCAAGATTGCTTCTTCAAAAGAAGGAGCCATCGTATAAACATCATATCGCTCTTGTATGTAAGAAGCTCCGCCATAATGGTCGGCGTGAGCGTGGGTAATGAAGAGATGCGTTAATGGAAGCTCTCGGTTCTTGAGCTCCTTGAGAATTTTTTTAACCGAAGAAGCATCGATACCGGCATCAATCAATACCCCACTCGAACCCAATTGGACATAACCGACATTGACGGAGCTTTCATAGTAATAACATTGTTCATTAATCTGTTTAAAAGACATGCGAACGACTCCTTTAGCTTTTACTATACAGTTTCGCTAAAGTGTTGTCCTTTTCCTGTTAGGTCTGAGTAAATGGTTTCTTTCGCTTTCCATTGTTTCTCATTTTTATTATGTGCGACATGCAATGAGTGAGGTGTGTACAAGAGACGTTCGGTCATTTCTTGGTAATCTTTCCGATCTTGCTCCTTATGCTGATCATGCTGCTCTAATTTACTGTCTAATGTTGCTTTGAAGACTTGTTCTAAAGCGAAAGGAGAACGTTCGGTCTGAATAGTTCTTTGCTGGTAGTCCTTATACTGATAGTGGTTTACTGGAGCAATATAACCCATGACTTATCCCCTCCTATAGTTTGCTTTACCCGTTAATTCTTATATTTATACGTTGCGATGGGTTTGTTTATGGTGGTCATTCAAAAAAATTCTCCATTTTCTTCATTTGTTTAGTCATAAATGTATCCATGCTGTTCATGTTTTTGTTCAAGCGCTTCTCCCAAGCCTCTAAGTCCTTTTCCCACTGATTGAACTTTTTATCTGGCTGCTTGATGATACCGCCCCATTGGTGACTTTCTTTGTACATTTCATTAAAAATATCCGTAATCGTCTTTGGTTCATCCCCCATGATGATCACTCCATGAGTAAAGCAGAGATTGAAAGCCGGCAATAGATAGAATTAAGATAAGAAACCAACCGTATGGGACCATAATATAGATGAAAAAAATAATCGCAGAAGCCCACACTCCTACACACCACTGACAGGTAATCCCCTCCCCTATCCAGCCATTCGGTTCCACCCACTCTTCGATTTCTCCTTTATCATTTTCAACTGAGCGGACCGTTACGAAAGGCCTTCGCAACCACTCCATAATCAAATCATCTACAATCAATCGTGTTAGCCGGAAAGAAGCCAATCCTAAAATAATGAAATGCAACCATGTAATGTCCATATGTTTCATCTCCTTTACGATATAAAAAAGCCACTACCAATAGATGTAGTGGCTTTTTAGATCCGTTAGAACCAGAATCGACGTCGGTCGGAAGATTCGTCGTCTCTTCGTTCACTCGAACTGCTCTCTTCCGCTTCATCACGCACACGACGACCGAAGAACGGATCTACACGATCATCATCTTTACGATGGTGGCGCTCATCACGCTGAGGCTCGATTACAACATTATCAGCTTTTATTACAAGGTCTTTTACATGAATGACCCTTTTTTTCTCAGACATTCTATTCATCTCCTTATGGGAAGTCATTGATAATTTATGGTTTTTGCCCTGATCTCGTATAGTCTTCTGCCCATTCTAGGAGAAAAAGATATCGATTTAATGAAAAGAGACATATGCCCACACCGTCAGGCTCTACTCACATATTGTAGTAAAGACAATACGTCAATTCGTATGGAAAGGGGAAAATAAATATGAGTTGTGGTAAAAAATTCGATAGCGGTTCATGCGTAATCGATATTCTGAAAGACATCGTTGATGCACAGAACGACGTTCTACATGAGTGCATGACGAGTTGTGAACAGTCCATCGCCGACCTACTAGGCGATACAGGTGGAGGGAATAACTTTGACACCGTACCTGTCATTCTTTATTGCAAAGACTGCAAACCTTTCAAAGGTTTCGGGTCTAAAAAGAGTAACAGTGAGTGTGAAATCAAAGGGAGCTTCTTCTTCCGTGTGAAATCCGTCGATGATGATGGATGTGCGGTTGTCGAACTACTATTCGCTGACGACCATCACCACGGACCTGTTGGTGGAGTAGACGAATCATCTGACGAGTCTTATCATCACCATCACAAAAATAAGTTCGATCCAAAGTCTCCAGCTGACCAAGACTGCGCTAACCTCCGCGCTTCAGGCATCTGTATCACAGTAGACTTGAACTGCTTCTGTCATGTTACTTGCCTTCCAGCAACTGCTGCACTATAACATTCATCACACAAGTAAACCGCGTCCATAATGGACGCGGTTTCTTTTATTGCCTCTATTAAAAACCAAGGAGCCGAATGTCTTTGATCTCTTTAAAGGGAATCTCCTTCTGAAATGGTCGCTGAAACGTCTTCATATGGACGACTCCTTCTTTATAGTCCGTGATGTATCCCCGGTAAGCTGTATCACCGGCGGTCACTTCACATTTCACTCTTGGCACATGGGGAGACAACTGAAAGAAGTACTTCACTTTATCCTCCAGGCTCAAGTCTGTGAATCTCTGTTTTCTCTCGCCTCGACTACTTGGCTTCTCTTCTTGTTCTTTTTCTTTCTCAGCTCGGGGTTCCTCTTCTATTGACTCTTCTTTTACGCCATCTCCTTTTCTTTCAGCAGGAGATGCTGAACTCTGGTTTCGCAAGCGTAATTCTTTTTCATACAAAGAACCTCCACTGTCTGTTTCAGGTTTAGAGGGTGTGCGTTGTGAGCGGAAGCTGGTTTGCATAGGAACTTCTGCCGGCTTGAAATTCGGTTGTGTAATGTAGAGCATCGGTTGTTTTGCCATGCGCTTTTTCTCGGCCATGGTAATCTCTCCTTTTTAATAAGGTCATCATTCCATATATATGCCCATTCGAGAGTCCATGTTCATGATTCGTGAAGATAAACCTATTCCGACAAGGATTTACACAAAGTTTACGAAATCCTTTTCTTATATTCAATTATGTCTGATACATTCAAGATAGATTAAGATTTAGGAGTGTTGAAATGTCCACTTCACAACATGTGAATACCTTCTCAGAAAATGCGAAGACTGAATTTACAAAATGGCTGAACCATAAACAACTTTCTATGCACTTTCAGCCAATTATCCATACCACTACGAAAACAGTACAAGGATATGAAGCACTGACGAGGTTTCCCCAGAGTAATAGTTTCTCAAACCCTATGGAGTTGTTTCAATTTGCAGAAGAAATGAACCAGCTCTTTCGATTGGAGAAACAGACAAGGGAATTAGCGATCGAACTAATGTCCAACCATCTACACCCTCATCAGAAACTATGGGTCAATTTGTCACCTAATGTGATTCACGATAAGAATTTCACCCCTGGCTTCACTCACTCTGTACTAAAGGATTCAACTATTTCACCGAATCAAATTGTTTTTGAGATCACAGAACAATCCGCCATCACGGATTTTGACAGCTTCAGAGAATTGCTGAACCATTACCGTGAACAAGGGTTTACAATTGCGGTTGATGACGTCGGATCCGGTTATTCATCTCTACAAGCCATTTCTGAAATAAAACCCGATTACTTAAAGGTGGATCGTTCACTGATCACTGATATTCATACATCGAGCGAGAAACAATTTATGCTCGAAGCCTTGCAACAAATCTCTTTAAAAATGGGCTCTATTCTCATCGCAGAAGGTGTAGAGACGGAACAGGAGTTCTCTCAATTGAATTCCATGGGTGTAGAAATGATGCAAGGATATTATTTTGCCAAGCCGACCTTCCCTCCTCCCGAAGTGCCATCCAATTTAATGGTGCCGAACCATGCTTATAATCGTGATCAACAAGCACCACTCAGAATCGACTCATTAATGACATTGAACGATTTTTTCTCATGGCTCAGAGACTACACGGGTCCAATTGACAAACAACTCGCCATCATTGAAACGAAGAGAATGAGAGCGGTTATCCCTTTACAGGAAGTGATCCGTTTTAGCAGTCATTCCATCATCAGTGGCCTTTCGTCCCCCATGTGGAAAGAACTCATCGCATGGTGGAGGTCTTGAAAATACATAAAGAACGCCCACTTCCTTTTTCTAAAGAAGTGAGCGTTTTTTTAGTATGAAACGATATTGAAACCTGAATCCACGTGTATAATTTCTCCTGTTACTCCACGTGAAAGGTCACTCATCAAGTAATAGGCGGTATCTCCAACCTCTTCTTGTGTTACTGCACGGCGCAGTGGGGCACGCTCTTCAATGACAGACAGTATTTGGTTGAAATCACCTACACCTTTAGCTGATAATGTGCGGATCGGACCTGCTGAGATGGCATTGACACGTATATTCCGTTTACCTAAATCATTCGCTAGATATTTCATGCTCGCATCCAGGCTTGCTTTCGCGACTCCCATAACATTGTAGTTTTTAACGACTTGCTCTCCGCCTAAGTAGGTTAACGTCAGGATGCTTCCCCCATCTGTCATCAACGGCTGAGCAGCTCTGGCAACGGCTGTTAACGAATAGGAGCTGATATTATGAGCGGTCAAGAATCCATCACGACTTGTGTTCAAGAATTCATCCTTAAGCTCATCACGATTCGCAAACGCAATACAATGTGCAAGTCCATGAATGACACCTACATCCTTTTGAATGTTCTCGAACGTTTGTATGATGGCTTCATCATTCGTGACATCACATTCGTACACTAAGGATTCTTCTCCTCCCTCTAGCGTCTCTGCTAAATCTCGAACAGACTTCTCAAAACGCTCTGAGGCGACTGTGAAAATCAATCTTGCGCCTGCTTCATGCAAGGAGCGAGCAATTCCCCAAGCAATACTGCGCTTGTTCGCCACACCCATTACGACATACGTACGTCCTTCTAATGAAAAATTCATTTGTAATCCTCCTTGAGGTAGTTGATGGAATTAAGATTTGTTATTAGTACCTGCTACTATTTTAAACGATTGCGTCATCCTTCTGCAAGAAAACCTTGAACCTCTATTAGTCCATACCCATATCCGCGTCTGTTCATCCGTCTATTTGAACTAAAAAAGCTCAGAGGACAGCCTCTGAGCTTTTTTCATTAACACCATTCACAATATTCCAATTCCATTTTCAACTCATCAACGTACTCTGATGAGCCTGTAACAATCAGACGGTCACCCATTTGCAACTCCGTATCTCCATGAGGGACTATAGAATCTTTTCCTCGGAAAATACGAACCATGATGACGTCACCTGTAAACGGGAACTCTTTCAAGTGCATACCGTTATACATCGAGTTGTTCATATTGATCTGATACAAAGCACTTTCTTGCTTGGTTAATATATCAATGACATTCGGCGCTTCAATCATCGCTTTTAACAACGCTTTGGACGATAAGAAAACGGAGAATACGCTAATGTTCAAGTCTCTCATTTCTGTTGCCAATTCTGGAGATTCAACCCTCGCGATGACACGTTCGACCCCTTGCTCTTTAGCATAGCGGGCAATCGTTGCGTTTTCTTCCTCATCACCAGTTGAAGCAACAAGTAGATCCACTTCAAAAACACCGAGTTCTTTCATGTTTTCTAAATCATAGCCTTCTAACTCTTTAATATCAAAGCAAGAACGACTTATTTTCTCATCTACTTTGTCGAGCTTGGTATGATACAAGTGCGTTTCGTAAGAGGTGATATCCAGTTCTCTTACAACAGGTAAAGTCATTCGGTTAGACCCGACAAAAGAAACAACGGTCTTGTGATCTTCATCTTCAAATCGACCGTAAATTTTCTTGAATAGGATAGGCGCAACGAGACAAGTCAGGACGGCGACTAGGATCAATGCCCCTTCCATTTGCTCATCAATCATCCCTTCCCTACGACCGATCGTCGCTGCTGCAATGACTAACGACAGGGTAGAAGTGAGAATGATACCTGATCCTAGAACCGTCTTCATGTCATACCATTTTCTCAAAATAAATGCTGGAAGTATTTTTGACAGGAGTAAAGCAATGAAGAGCAATGGAATCAAAATGATCACACGGCTATCTGTAAATAAACTCCATATGTCAAGTTCAACCCCCACCATGACAAAGAAGATGGGAATTAAGAATCCATAACCAAAACTGTCCAGGCGCTTGACCATTTCAGGGTTTGGCGAAAGTAGGGATACAAGCGTACCAGCTAAAAAGGCACCGAGTATATTCTCTGCTCCAACCGTTTCTGATAAAGCGACGAGCAATAGAATAAGCGTAAATACCGCTCTTGTATCAATTTGAATCGTCCCTTTAGCCATCGTCTCCACAAACGATTGATGTCTGAATTTCTTCCCGACGAAATAGAGGAGAACACCGGCACCGAATAGAAGGAGCAACAGCCATGTGTTACCACCGCTTTCTCCATAAATCGAGACGAATACTGCTAAGAGCACCATTGTGACCAAGTCAGCGATAACAGCAATCAGTAGAATAGTCTGTCCGATCGTTGTCTTCATCATTTGGGCATCTTTCAGTGTCGGTACAACAACTCCTAGGGAAATCGTAGAGATGATCAACGTCATCAAGAAGGCGTTATCGATGAAGCCTCCTAAAACAAATAAATAGGATAATCCTAAAGAGAGTGCAAAGATTCCACTGAAAACAATCAGTGCCACCCACACAGGGTTCGGCGCACCTGCGCCACGATTTTCCGGTTTGGCCCGTTTCTTGCGACTTGCGAAAATGGAGAAATCGATCTCAAGACCACTCAAGAACATCAGAAAGATGAAGCCGAGTGTCGATAAAATTTCAAGCCAACTACCTTGTTCCACTAAGTCAAATCCACTTTGACCTATGATTAACCCGACAATAATCTCTGCGACTACGACGGGGATGATATTCAATTTAAAACGATGCAATAAGATGGGAGTGATGAATGCTGCAAGAATGACAATAACTAAAGAAGTTACTGAAGCACCATGTTCCATACTCGCCCTCCTTTCATTAAATTAGTAAATTCATAAAGGCTGTAGCCATTCCAAAATAGATCAGAATGGAAATAATATCATTGATGGTCGTAATGAAGGGACCAGATGCAACGGCCGGGTCAATATTGAACCTGTGCATGATAAGAGGTACAAGTGATCCAGCAAGTGTAGCAACAATCAGCGTCATCAATATCGATAATCCAACAAGTGCTCCCAAGAAGAAGTTTCCTTGCCAAAAATAGACGACAAACGTAATGATTACCCCGCACGAAACACCTGTGATCAAACCGGTTCCAGCTTCGCGGAACATCATTTTCGTTTTTCCTTGCTTATCAATTTCACCGGTAGCAATCCCCCGGACAGCAACGGCCAAGGCTTGTGTACCCGTATTCCCTGCCATTCCTGCAATCAAGGGGATAAAAACGGCTAGGATCGGAACGACATCCAAGGTCGATTCAAACCGACCAATCAAGCTAGCGGTCAAACTTCCTAAGAATAGAAGGATCACAAGCCACGGAAGGCGCTTTTTAGCTGAAGCGAACGCATTCTCATCTGGACTATCAACGTCCGATATAGCAGCTAACTTGGAGTAATCATCACTCGCTTCTTCTTCCATGACATCCATAATATCATCGACCGTGATAATTCCAAGCAAATGATCCTGAAAATCCACGACCGGTAATGCTAAGAAGTCATAGTCTCTGACCATACGAGCCACTTCTTCTTGATCTTCCCCTACTGAGACCGATACCACCCGTTCATTCATGACGTCGGCAATCATCCAGTCCTCCTCAGAGATAATGAGGTCACGTAAAGAAATAACACCGACCAACTTTTTATCTTCGTCAATCACATACGTATAGTATATGGTCTCTGCATCTGGAGCCTCTGTACGCAAATGAACCATTGCCTGTCGTATAGACATCGTAGCTTTAACGACAACGAACTCGGTTGTCATGATGGAACCTGCCGTTTTCTCCTCATAATGAAGAAGATCTTTAATTTCTTGAGCCGCTTCATCATCCATTATAGTCAAAAAGCTTGCCACTTTATCTTTCTCTAATTCATTTAAGATATCAACAGCATCATCTGTAGACATTTCAGCAAATACTTGAGCAGCAAACCGAGGGTCCATTTCAGTAAAGAACGGTTCTATCTCCTCATAATCGATGTGTTCCATAACATCCGCAACTTCTTCAGGAGATAGGTACGTATAAATCTGCATACGGACATCTACGTCTAACCCTTCAAAGATCCTCGCCTGATCATAAGGGTGAAGTTCCAGAAATTCTGCTCGAAATTGATCGATATGATCATTCAGCAAAGCGTCCTCAATTGTACTCCATACTTCTTGGCGCTCTTGGTCATCTAAGTGCTCCATAAGCAACCCTCCTAAAACGTCCGTTTCGTTTTTGACCGTTTAATCTTAATCGCGAATCATAGGTTTGTCAACGCATGTAGAATCTTTTTCACAAAAGTCTTAAAAACAGATGACATCTGTTCATAAACCAACTCGAATATTATACAATCTGAAGTATAATGGTAGTCTAACAGATTGCTTCATATAAAGGGAATGATCGGCGAATGATATCGTTTAAGAATAAATCCGATTGAACATGGTAAAGATTGAAACAGTCTTTCCATTCTTGAAAAAAGGAGAAGAATTATGAATATTGATATCATTGGAGATGTCCATGGATGCATGGACGAATTATACGATTTGCTCTCAAAGCTTGGTTATGAGTGGCACGATGGACTCCCCATTCATCCCGAGAATCGGACGATTGCTTTTGTAGGGGATATTACCGATCGTGGACCAAAATCAATAGAAGCTATTCAATTCCTTCATCGACTAGTGATCCAGGAGAAACAAGCTTATTACGTCCCGGGTAACCATTGCAATAAATTATATCGTTTCTTCTTAGGTAACCCAGTAAAAGAAGCACACGGTCTCGAAACGACAACAGCCGAGTTCCGGGCCTTATCAGATAAGAAGCAAAAACGAGTAAAACAACAATTTATTGAGCTTTATGAACGATCTCCGCTTTACCATGTGATTAATGAGGCGAATGTTGTCGTCGCTCATGCAGGCATTAAAGGAGAAGATATCGGAAACCGGAATAAGAGAATTGAAACATTCGTCTTATACGGGGACATTACTGGAGAAAAACTCCCTGACGGACGACCCGTGAGAAGGGATTGGGCCCAACATTATCTCGGTAGTCAATGGATCGTGTATGGTCATACACCAACCCAAAAACCCCGTTTTGTCAATCAGACCGTCAATATAGATACCGGGTGTGTCTTTGGGGGCATGCTCACCGCATTTCGATTGCCCGAAGAAGAGATTGTGTCGGTGCCGTCGAGCATGCCGCTGATTGAAGAGAAATTCAGATATTGAAAAAGGCTCAGAAATTCAATTTCTGAGCCTTTTTCAACTAGTCTGTTACTACAAGTGACTGCCACTCGTGAGGCGTGTCGACTGAGAAATAAAGTTCCTCTTTCGTCCAAGGGTGAACGAACTCAATCCGATCACAATGTAAGGCTTGACCCTCCACAAGCTCCGTTTCACTCGCCCCGTACAATGTATCCCCGACTAACGGATGCCCAAGAGAAGCCATGTGCACGCGGATTTGATGCGTCCGTCCAGTCAACAACTGGAGATGGAGTCTACTATATTGAAGATTTGACTCTGCGACGTTGTATAAGGTTACAGAAGGCTTTCCATTCTCATGAATGGCCCTTTCGATAATCGAACCTTCAGCACGGCCAATAGGAAGATTGATCTCCCCAGACTCCTCCGCAACTTGCCCTTCCACAATAGCTTGATAATAACGGCTAATCTGTTTTTCCTTTTTCGTTAACAACATATGGCTATAAGCATGCTTTGCAATCACCATTAGTCCAGATGTAAACTGGTCTAGCCTTGTCACAATGTGAACGGTCACTGGCAAACGCTGTTCCTCGTAGTGAGCGAGCAGCCAATTTGCAATCGAAGGCTTTGATTTATCAATAGGTGGAAGAACAGCAATGCCTGAAGGCTTATTGAGAACAATCAAGTCTTCATCTTCATACATGATAGACAGCGGCCCCGGTACTGGATTCATGGTGGCACCCTGGGATTCCTCTGGAAAATAAACCGTTATGAGATCACCCTCTTGCACAGGCTGTCGTGACCCTACTTTCTCTTGATTAAGCACGACACAACCTTCTGTGCGAACTTTTTTCCAAAGTTGCCTAGAAAAGTGCCCCCTTTTGATGAGGAAGTCACGAACCGATTGACCTGTACACTCTTTTGGAACAAGCCACTCTTTCGAAATACGATTATTCACGAGCATATTCGTCAGAAACGAAGGAATCATGAACTCGTCTCCAGAACGGAAAAGGACGGAACCTGGCAAAACGGACACGCTCGTCGGCCACACGACATTGAATAGACTTCACATCTTTATACGTTCTCGATATGTGATCGATAGTGAATAAGAAACTACGATCATTCAACGGCTTTAATAAACACGTATGGTGGCTTGGTAAAATCAGTGGAGAACCGATCGTCCGAAACACACGGTTGTTAATCGATGCCATCTCCGCTATTTGTATCGCTTCTAAAGAAGGGTGTAAAATAGCCCCTCCTAGTGCTTTATTATAAGCAGTGCTTCCAGAAGGAGTGGAGACACAAAGACCGTCGCCACGGAAGGTTTCAAAGTGATCGCCTTTAATATCAATATCAAGCACAACCGATCCTTCCGAAGTTTTAATTGTGCACTCATTAAGAGCTAAGTAGCGATCTTCCTGCTCCTCGCTATTCGGCTCAATAATGACTTCGAGCAAAGGATACTCGACTACTTGGAACGGAGTACGCGCTATTTCGATGATCAACTTCTCCAATTCCTCAGGCATCCAATCTGCATAGAACCCTAGGTGACCAGTATGGACACCGATAAAAGCGGTTTGATCAAGACGATGGACATAAGTATGAAAAGCCTCTAAAAGTGTACCGTCTCCTCCGACCGAGATAGCCAAATCCGGTTCGTCCTCATTATATTCCAACTTGAATTCAGTCAAATATTCCTTGATCTTCGCCCGAATTTCATTAGATTTTTGATCTCCTTTAGACAAAATAGAAAATTTCATCTGGCTATCACTCCTTTACTCTTTTTTCGAATCTTTCTTCTTTTCTTCTTTTCGCATGAATGCTTTTTGTGCTTCTTGTATTTCACTCTTGATTTTCGACATTTCTTCATCTAACTGAAAAGCCGCTTCTCCGGCGCTTTTCAAACGTGACTTGATCTCGCTTGGAATCTTACCAGAGTATTTATAATTCAACGAATGTTCATTCGTCGCCCAAAAATTCATAGCAAGCGTTCGGATTTGAATTTCCGCGAGAAGCATCTTTTCACCGTGTATCGTTTCAACAGGGTAGTTGATGATGACGTGGAATGAGCGATATCCGCTTTCCTTCTTTCTCGAGATGTAATCTTTTTCTTCTACAATCTCAAAATCATGACGATTTTTCAGCATATCCACCACGGCATAGATATCATCTACAAATTGGCAGACGACACGGACACCAGCGATGTCCTGTAGTTCTTTCTCAATATCTTCTGGATTGATCGCTTTACGCCTGGCCTTTTCAATAATACTGGTTTTCGGCTTCACACGACCCGTGACAAATTCAATCGGGGATTGTTCCGATTCATATTCAAATTGACGGCGCATGCCTTTTAATTTAACTTTTAATTCATCTACTGCCTGTGCATAAGGTGCTATAAATATATCCCAATTCATTTGGCGCCCACCTTTATGTATCGAACTTCACATAGTTAATATGTGCGTTTTCTCCTGCATTCATTGTATCATAAAGTTAAGGACTGACAGAAATGATAGAAGGAGGCAGCATTTTAAGATGAGCCAAGAGATCGAAATTGAATTCAAAAATTTATTGACTCAAGAAGAGTATCAACGTCTTTATCAGCTTTTGCCATTCAAATCAGTTGAACTCATAGAACAAACCAATTATTATTTTGAAACGAATGACTTGTTACTCAAGCAACATGGAGCGGCGCTACGAATCAGAAAGAAAAACGATCAATGGACGCTGACGTTAAAGCAACCCCATCCTGAAGGGTTATTGGAAACGCATGATACCTTGACAACCGAAGAAGCCAATTTGTGGATCCAGAATCAGATGGTTGAGAAACCAAACACAAAACCACAACTCCATGAATTAGGAATTGAAGTAAATCAACTGCGTTATCTAGGTTCTTTGACCACAAGAAGAAAGGAACTGGATTATAAAGGAGCAACAATCGTCCTTGACCATAGCCTCTACTATGATCAAGAGGATTATGAACTCGAGGTCGAAGCCCCATCAAAACCAGTTGGACAAGATGTCATTAAAGAAATTTTAGATGCATGCGATATTCCACAACGAAAAACAGATAATAAGATCAAACGTTTTTACAAAGCCAAGCTGCAATCAGAATAGTTGTAGTAAGAAGTCGCCATTGCTAAAATGAATAAATAGATAGACAGGAAGGGATTTCATGCAACAACGACCAGGCTCCATTCATGATGCCATCGGTAAAGCCAAGATTGATGAGCTTGTCGAGGCTTTTTACAAAAGAGTCCAAAAACATCCGGATCTCATACCGATATTCCCGGATGATTTCTCAGAAACGATCCGCAAACAGAAACAATTCTTGACCCAATTCTTTGGAGGGCCACCTCTTTATATAGAAGAGCATGGACACCCTATGCTGAGGGCAAGACACTTACCTTTCAAAATTACACCTACCAGACGAGACGCTTGGCTTTCCTGTATGTCAGGAGCCATGAACGAAGTTGAAATAGAAGAGCCTTATCGTTCAGCAATGTTCGAGCGCTTAACGATGACGGCGAACCATATGATGAACACACCTGAGGATGAGAAAGGAGAATCGACGTGAGTTGGAAAAGCTTGAGCAGCGAAAAAGAGACACAAGGTACGGCAAGCGGATTTTTTAATTTACTGAAACGTCCAGTAGAGATTTATGTATTTATCGATCCGCTCTGCCCAGAATGCTGGTCACTTGAACCTTTCTTGAAAAAACTCACCATCGAATACGGTCGTTTTTTCACCATTCGTCCAATCATCAGTGGAAAATTGTCCGCGTTGCAACAAAACCAGATCAACAAACCGGAAAAACTTAAAAAGGTTTGGGACAAAACCACTTCACAAACAGGGATGTGCTGTGACGGAGATGTTTGGTTAGAGAATCCTGTATCATCTCCTCTTGCGACGTCTCTTGCTGTTAAAACGGCCGAGTTGCAAGGCAAGAAGGCAGGCATGCGTTTTCTCAGAAAGGTCCAGGAATATGTATTCTTAGAAAAGCAGAACATTTCTGATGAAAATGTCTTAATCGAATGTGCCAATAAAAGCAGATTAGATGTAGATGAGTTCAAACGTGACCTTCATTCTGACGCTGCCCGCAAAGCCTTGCAAAACGACTTGAAATTGACTCACGAAATGGAAGTCGAATCAACTCCGACCATCGTTTTATTTAATGAATCTGAAGAAGATGCAGGTTTGAAAATTACAGGCCTTTATTCGTATGATGTGTACGTCAAAGTACTGAAGGAAATGTTGCAAAAGGAACCCAGTCCAGCTATAAAACCTGATTTGGAAACTTTCCTCCAGCATTATCGCTTTGTAGCGAATAAGGAGATAGCTGTTGTGTATGACTGGAGCGAGCAACAAGCCAAAAAGGAAATGAAAAAATTAGTACTCAGACAAAAAGTACGTGAAGTACCTGTGAAACACGGAGCCTTCTGGGAATATATCGAATAAAAGCCCCTACTCAGGGGCTTTTTTTCATTCAATGTCTATTCACTTGCTCGTACTCATAAATATAGAGCTAAAGGGGGGCTTGCGAATGAAGAAATGGAAAATAATCATCGGCATTACAGCTGTTCTTGTCTTATGTCTCTTTCATTTATTCGCTCTCATGCGTATGTATCCTCTGTACATCACATCACCACTATTATTTATCGCCATTTATTATGTCATCGCCTCTTTGTTTCATCGGAAAACATTCCGAGGATTCATGAAATAAGGCCGCACTATAAGAGTGCGGCCTTTTATCATTTCAACAAGGATTCTAGTTCATTCAACTTTTCTTCAAATACGTCTAAAGCAGCGAGAATCGGTTGTTTGGATGTCATATCTACTCCTGCTCGCTTCAGTACTTCAATCGGATAGTCACTGCTTCCCGCCTTCAAGAAGCTCTTATAACGGTCCACCGCCTCGTCTCCTTCAGTAAGGATTTGGTCAGCTAAGGCCGTTGCCGCCGCATAACCCGTAGAATACTGATACACATAGTATCCCATATAGAAGTGTGGTATCCGCGCCCACTCTAGTCCAATTTTCTCATCAACGACAATATTCTCGCCAAAATATTTCTTGTTCAAGTCATAGTAGATCTCCGTCAGTTTATCAGCCGTCAACGCTTCGCCTTCCTGAGCTTGGACGTGAATTTGATGTTCAAACTCAGCGAACATCGTTTGACGGAAGACCGTACCACGGAAACCTTCTAAGAAATTATTGAGCAAGTATAGCTTTTCTTTTTCACTTTTCGTATTCTTCAACATATAATCGTTCAATAATGCCTCGTTACAAGTAGAAGCCACCTCTGCTACGAAAATGGAATAGTTTCCGTATCGGTAGGGTTGATTTTGATGGGTATAGTAACTATGCAAGGAATGTCCGAGTTCATGTGCTAACGTAAATAAGTTATTCACATTGTCTTGCCAATTCATGAGAATGTACGGATTGGTACCATAATGTCCTGATGAATAAGCACCGCTACGTTTTCCTTTATTCTCTTCAACGTCAATCCAGCGGTTCTCAAAGCCTTCTTTTACAATGTTGACATATTCCTCTCCTAACGGTTGCAAACCTTTTAATACAAGGTCCTTTGCTTCCTCATAAGACACCTCAAGCTCTGCATCTTTTACAAGAGGAGTGTAAATATCGTACATGTGTACATCGTCAAGACCGAGCACTTCTTTTCTTAACTCCACATAACGATGTAGTAAGGGAAGGCGCTCGTTAACAGCTTCAATCAAGTTATCATAAACGGACTCAGGGATGTTATTATTGTCCAATTTAGCCTGTCTGGCACGATCATAATTACGTACTTGCGCATTGAAGTTATTCTTCTTAACATTTCCACTTAACGTCGAGGCGAACGTGTTTTTGAAAGCACCGAATGTATCATACATCGCATCGAAAGCCGATTTACGAACGTCTCGATTATCGGATTTTAAAAACCCTACATAACGGCCGTGTGTGAGGTCCACTTCTTCCCCTTTATCATTTGTAATCGTCGGAAATGTCAAATCCGCATTGTTCAAAGCACCAAACGTTTGAGACGGGTTCGACCCTATTTCAGAGAAACCGGCAAGTAGTTTTTCCTCTTTCTCGCTCAAAACATGAGCTCGTTGCCTCGTAATTTCATCTAAAGTATGTTCATAGTGACGAAGCGGCTCGTATTCCTTTACATAATCGTCCACTTTGCCTTCAGGTAAAGCTAAGATCTCTGGTACGATAAAGCTCATTGCAGAAGCGATTTTGGTATAAGCACTTTCTGCTTTTGCATTCATCTCTTGATAATGAGCGTTTGTTGTATCTTGGTCTTTTCTCATGTGAGCGTAAGTAAATAAGCGCCCAATTTTATGGGAAATTTTATCCTGCAAGTCCAATAGATTGTACAAGTTCTCCCCTGACTTATCCAAAGTCCCTTGATAGCCCTCAATTTCAGGAAGCATAGCTTTGACTTCTTCTAACTGTTTGTACCATTCTTCATCCGTTTTAAAAACGGCTTCTAGGTCCCACGTTTTTTCAACAGGTACCTCTTCCCTTTTCGGTAACTCTTTCGTAGATGCCATACAAATCCTCCTCCAATTAATTCGTCACCCTAAGAAAATTCTCGATTAAAATGAGAAACCCTTCCTCATTTTAAATTCTATGTAATTTTTTTAGAGCATGCATGATTTTCTGATCCTCTTCAATTGCTTGATCGACATGACGATGAAAATAAACCTCTTTTGTTTTGATCCAAGTATTGTTTGATTGTTGACATACGTACCCTAAAGACTGAAGAAGCTTTAAATACTCATAAGCCACATCTGGATAATACCCGTTAGTCGTAGGGCGACCCTTTAAGACAGGAAATCGGACCCTTCCTCCCATGGGTACATATAAGAAGTATTCCATCAATAGCCTGGTTTGCCAAATAAAAGGTTTCTCTTTCATCGTGATCTGCCCTTCCACTGGCAAATAACAAACAGAGGGAATAAGCGAAAAATGAAAACCTTTCAAATAAACATATTGACGAAATTGACGTTCCTCCGTGCTCACATGCTTTTTGTACGTTGTACGATGGCTATACCATAGCTTTTCCCAAAAAGGCACTGCTGAATACAAAGGCTTCTCAGGACTGCTTTGAAAAAGATCAGGAAAAGCCATTTGATGAAGGGAGAGACACTGTATAGATGCCATACACACCCTAGGACTTGTAGTTCGCAACCTAGAAGCGACGGAAATGGTGCATTCTTGGGGATTGAAAAAGTAAAGAAAATATTGATCATGGAAGTGGTAAAGAAAAGAGGATAGAAATGGAGTCAGTTTCAGCGTTTTCTTAGAAGAGTATTTTAAATGATGGTGACCCAGTACCCATAGAGGAAATATACCTGAGGAGAGATAAGCAGAAGTACGTTTTCTTATTTCTTTTTCCGAAATGGTAGCACATTGATATTCAATTGCCACCTGTTTGTTATTGATGGTTAACCATACGTCAGGGCGCTGCCTGATCTCAGGAAGGAACTTTTCCAACTCAGAGTGAAGGCCTTGATGTTTTGTCCATTTGTATAAAAGCCACTTGCCCGTTTCGTGTTCCAATGTTTCTCCCCTGTGGCAGTCACTATTTGGAAAATGAGCAAAATGAGCCGTCACTCTAGGTCCCGACCTGATTTGCAAAGGTTCTTCGCAACTAGGACAGTAATAAGCTTTCTGCCTACATGAATCGATTTCAGCCTTAGTTTTGGTATATAACGATTGTAACTCGCCTTGATCATTGATGGCATTGAACACAGCATCACCTCTTATATGTTCTATTCCACATACCAGCCGATTTTTCCTTCATGTATCTCTACTTTCACAACGGTTGCACCTTAATTTTCAAACAAAAAACAAGCACACGTCTGGTGTGCTTGATTACTTTCCGTTATTCTGCTGGGAAATAACTTCTCACTTGAGATAGAGCTTGTTCGTTAAAGATTACTGAACCGTATTCTTCTAAGCGATGAATTGTCATCGAAGCTTCGTTACCGTATTCCATAAATTGACTGAATAAATTTTCTTGTTCGTCATCACTCATATTTTCATCAGTGAATTGAATATATAAATAGTAGCGATCTTCAAAATGGAATAAGCGCTGCTGAGACGAATCTTTATCTAATAGATAGTGACTTAACTGGATAACATCCTCAAACTCATTGAACTTCATCGTAAAGCTTAATGGTTCGGTTGGTTTGTCATCCTCGGCCTCGTCATCGTTATCTTGACTTTCATCATCTGAATGAACGGAACTGAATTTGTCTTCCAGTAATGATTCCAGCTTTTCATCGACTGGTACATCAATCGCATCGCCATCATCATTAGGTAGTTCAAGCTTTTGACCATCTTGAGAAACTTGAGCTTTTGTCACAACGACTTCCAGACCTTTATCCATTGCCTGTACTTGGATCCATAGAGGACCGTCGGCTTGGAAATTTTCTTGGTCATTCACTTCATCCATCATTTCCCAAAACAACTGTTCACTTCGTTCGCGGTTATACCAAATTTCTTCTCTGTCAAAGCCACGACGTTCCACATCGCTGTAAGAAACGTAGAATTTAACTGTATTTTCATTAATGCGTTCGATTTCCATATAGTTCTCTCCCTTCGTAACGTGTTTTAAGGGGGAAGGGATTACTCACCCTTTTTTGTGTGCTTAGTTAACCTTACCCGTTAGGTCAAAGCCTCAACCTTATTGATGTGTGACTAAAGGGTTGATGTACTTCTATTGTATGACAGTGTTGAGCAAATGGAAAACAAATTGCTTCAAATCAGCATATAACTATATACACTTTGAATACGGATGAATTACACCTGTATTTTCATGGGTTGGGTTCTTATTTTAGCTCAAAACAATTGGTTTGTCACTAGATAGCGGGAGGATTTTTCTATGAATTGGGACTTGCTTGAACCGATTTTGATCATCATTGGTATCGACATTATTCTAGGTGGTGACAATGCAGTTGTTATTGCCCTGGCCAGCCGTAACTTACCCGAAAAACAACGGAACAAGGCGATCCTTTTAGGTACTGGATTAGCCATAGTTGCACGAATCGTTTTAACGACCGTTGCTCTTTATCTTCTCCAAATTCCGTTTCTTCAATTAGTGGGAGGACTATTTTTATTATACATCGCCACCAACTTATTGACAGATCAAGAAGAGGAGCAGGACATAAAAGCAGGGGATCATTTATTTGCTGCTGTCAAAACCATTGTCTTTGCAGATATCGTCATGGGTTTTGATAATGTGTTAGCCATTGCTGGGGCTTCTCATGACAACATCCTATTAGTCATCATGGGACTTCTTGTTTCAGTGCCGATCATTGTGTGGGGTAGTAAGTTCATCCTCATGTTAATGGACAAGTTCCCGTTATTCATTTATTTTGGCGCTGGTTTATTAACCTATACAGCCGCTGAGATGATCTTAGAGGATCATTACATGTTGGAAATGCTCTATCCTTATCCGCTTGTACAAATCTGGCTTCCTATAATCATGGTCATAACCGTTGTGTGCGGTGGGTATGTGTACAACAAAAGAAAGAACAGCTATTCCGAAATATAAAAAAAGCTGTGATACGAATGCGTATCACAGCTTTTATACGTCTTAATTAACTAAGCGCTGAGCTTCTTTCAGTTGGAATGTACGTACACTTCTTGGAAGAAAGCGACGAATCTCGTCTTCGTTATAACCGACTTGTAGTCGCTTATCATCAATGATAATTGGGCGACGAAGCAAACCAGGATTTTCTTGAATTAAATCGAAAAGATCTTTCATAGGAAGTTGATCAAAATCGACTTTTAATTTTTGGAATACTTTAGAGCGAGTCGAAATGATTTCCTCCGTGCCATCCTCTGTCATACGAAGAATTTCTTTAATCTCATCAAGCGTCAACGGTTCGGAAAAAATATTTCTCTCAGTGTATGAAATATTATGTTCTTCCAACCACGCTTTCGCTTTACGGCATGATGTACAACTTGGTGAGGTATAAAGTGTGACCATACAGAAACTTCACTCCTCGATAATATTATGGTAAAGATTTTATCACTTATTAGTTTATAATCAATATAATCTGACTATGTTTTAACTATAACATATATGTCAAGCATTAATGTTCTAAATCAAAAAACTTATATAAAGTGACAGTAATTGCAATTAGTTTATATTTACCCGTAGGAGTTCGTGGCTAAACATACGATATATGATTTTTTTATGAGGATTGGTGACCAGTACCGAGGAAGCCGTACTACCTTGGCGATGGTTTACTTAGGAGTTTTTTGATTTATCCAGTTCATCTAAGATATCTTCTGTATCACGATTCTCATCGATTGTCAGAACTTCATCAACTGGTTGATAGGACTTGCCATAAAACTCTTCATCTTTATACGTATGAATTTCTGTGTACATTTCTTTCATCTTCTCGTAAATTTCCTCTTCTGAATCATCTTCTGGAGACCAATACAAAATCTCCATGTTGTTTAATTCATTTGTGGCTAGAGATTTCCGTGAGTACCCAATCGATTGTGCATGAACGAACCCTTCCCGCTGATAAAAACGGAGGCGTTTTTCACTATCCGTATCATCATAGTCGACTGGTTCAACTTCAAGAATGATCGGTTTACCTTTTGCTTTCATTTTCTTTATTAATTTATGCCCCAACCCTTGACCTCGGGAAGCAGTGGAAACGTATACATAATCGATAAAAAGAAAAGAATCGAATTCTGCATACATCAAAACATGGTGCTCCCCTTCATCTTTATAATAAACGTTACTCTTTTCCTTTAATAAGGCTTCCATGTGTTCTTTTGATTTCATTTCCTCTACCGGAAAATATTGATTCAACTTCTCATACCAGTTCATTGATCTACTCCCTTTTTATTAGTTACTACTATTATACCTAAATATGGACCTGATGTTAAATCGGCCTTAAATACACTCTGCTTATTTTCCCCTATTGCCCCAATATTAAACAAAGGTTGCTGAATTTTTCAGCAACCTTTGTTGATGTAGAGGACTGTTCATAGAATGCTCTCTCAACTTTAGTTCGTTGGTGTGTAATCGACATTCGGTGAATAGCTATTGACCGCATTCCAAATCAAGTACTCATCGATGCCATTCTCGGCCAACGCGCGAATTTGAGCTTCAACTTCCGCTTTTCCATACTGTTTCGTCGGGCCTGAATACAACCATGGTGCTTCAAAGTCTTGAATCCAAGGCCTGGATGTTGGACTGTTTTCTAACTTGCTTAGAACCTCGTTCTCGACCTTAGCATATTCACTAACCAAACGATACGGCTCTGCATCTGGTTTACTGATGCCGAAATATGGACCCCAGTGGCTGGGATAGATCATGCTGGAAATGACATCGACATGACTAGAGATTTTAGAGAAGTTCTGGCCGATATTCGGTGCCTCCGTGATTGTGGCTGAGTATCCGAAGATATCAACTGATACATCTACATCATAGGAAGATAATTCTTCCTTAGCAAAAGCGACAAAATCTGTAACAGCTTTCACTCGTTTCTGCACATCTTCCATTTCTAAATCCTCGTATTCTCCTTGGTTGTACGTGAGAATGTCATCTCGATTCCCGAATCCTTCCGGAAACCTTACATAATCGAACTGGATCTCTTCAAATCCAAACTCAGCTGCCATTTTAGCAATCTCCAAGTTATACTCCCATACTTCTTTCATAAATGGATTGACAAAAGCTTCTCCTCTTCCATTGACCCACACTTCTCCATTTTGTGTGTAAGATAAGTCCGGACGCTTTTCTGCCAGCATTGTATCCTTGAAAACCACCACACGTGCAATCGGATAGATGCCTTTCGACTCAAGCTCTTCTAACATCTTTCTCGGATCATCTATGTATGGTTCAGCAATCTCAGCAAAAGGAGAGTCCTCATCAGGTTTGAATGTTATATTCCCATGGTCTTCTTTAATATCGATAACCATAGCGTTCAAATCTGTTGTTTCAACAAGGTTTGTGAGCTCAGCCATTTTCTGACCACCAGCTGACGGCCCCGTCACATAAATTCCTCTCACTGCATCAGGATACGTAAAATCAAGTCCAGAGTCATACACGAAACGAGCAGCTGGTTCTGGTATATTCCGTTCCTTTAAGGCTAATTGTTTCGTAGACAGTTGGTGTCCTTTTTTTGTTCCCTCTTCATCTTCTGCGCTCACACTATGTAATGGAAATGCACAAGCAACGAGGAGAATTCCCGCGAAGAGTTTTAGCAAAAGTTGTTTTTTCCCCATATTCATCCTTCTCCCATTTTTAGATTTCTATTCCTTATTATATAAGAGGTTGCACAGTTAGAACAGTAGGGAAAGCAAGATTTTTGATAAGAATTGCATATTGTTACCAATGACCTATATTTATCAATTTGATTTAGATGAAATTCCAAGTAATATCTTAGAGAAATTGGACATATAAATTACTATTCATACAAGTTCTCCAATTCATTATTTCCCAGACAATATAAATAGCCTTGCTACATTATGCAGCAAGGCTATTCCGTGAGTAGCATGTTATTGATTCACTACTCCATGTTCTTTTTTATAGTGTTCGAATTCTTTCGTCGTACACAGGACAAAGTGACCCGGACGTACTTCTCGGAATTCTGGCTCTTCACTTGTATCGTGGTTATTAGGATCATAAGTGAAACGCTCACGAGAACGTTCATAATCAGGATCCGGCAATGGAATAGCTGAAAGCAGAGATTGTGTGTATGGGTGAATCGGGTGGTTGTACAAATCATCAGCTGTTGCTAATTCAACCATCTTACCGAAGTACATAACACCAATGCGATCACTAATGTATTTAACCATTGATAAATCGTGCGCGATAAACAAGTACGTCAGGCCTTTTTCTTCCTGAAGTTTCTTCAGCAAGTTGACGACTTGTGCTTGAATCGATACGTCAAGTGCTGAGATCGGCTCATCGGCAATGATGAAGCTCGGGTCTACAGCAAGTGCCCGTGCGATTCCGATACGTTGGCGTTGCCCTCCACTAAATTCGTGAGGATAACGGTTCGCGTGTTCTTTGTTCAAGCCAACTGTTTCTAACAAGTCATGGACTCTGGCTTTACGCTCTTTATCGTTCGAAGCTAAACCATGAATATCCATACCTTCTGCAATGATATCTTCAACCTTCATACGAGGGTTCAAAGATGCATAGGGGTCTTGGAAGATCATTTGCATTTCACGGTTGAACCTCTTCAGCTCTGACCGATCTTTTTTGCCATGAACATCTTCTCCATCGAAGATCACTTCTCCATCCGTTGCGTCATAAAGACGGATGATAGTACGTCCGGTTGTAGATTTCCCACAACCCGACTCACCTACAAGACCGAACGTTTCCCCTTTGTAAATATCAAAGTTCAATCCGTCTACGGCTTTTACAACACTGTGACGACCGGTTTTGAAATGTTGTTTTAGATTTTTAATTTCGACTAGTTTTTCTTGACTCATACACGATCACCTTCCGAACTGCTTGAAGACATATTCGCCATCCCCTTCATCCGTTTCTTAACCATTTCAGGAGGGTCCATGTCCGGTGCATTCTCATGTAGCAACCAAGTTGCTGCATAATGAGTATCCGACACTTTGAACATTGGTGGCTCTTCTTCTAAGTCGATTTTCATTGCATAGTCATTACGAGCAGCGAATGCATCGCCTTTTGGAGGATCCAACAGATCTGGCGGAGAACCAGGAATTGCATACAGCTCTTCGTCTTCACTATCCAAAGAAGGCATTGACCCTAATAGTCCCCACGTGTATGGGTGTTTTGGATTGTAGAAAATGTCATCCACTGTACCAACTTCAACGATTTTACCCGCGTACATAACTGCAACACGGTCCGCAACGTTAGCTACAACACCAAGATCGTGTGTAATGAAGATGGTTGCCGAATCCGTTTTTTTCTGAATGTCTTTCATCAACTCAAGAATTTGAGCTTGAATCGTTACATCTAATGCCGTTGTTGGCTCGTCGGCAATCAACAGTTTAGGATTACACGCAAGTGCAATGGCGACGACAACACGCTGCCTCATCCCACCAGAGAATTGGTGAGGGTATTGTTTTATACGGTTTTCAGGATCAGGAATACCTACAAGCTCCAATAGCTCTACTACTCGTTTACGAGCCTGAGATTTGTTCATTTTTTGGTGCTTAATCAAACCTTCCATGATCTGGTTCCCGACTTTCATCGTCGGGTTCAAGGATGTCATCGGATCTTGGAAGATCATGGACATTTCTTTACCACGGATTTTTTGCATTTGTTTTTCATTCATTTTCGCAATATCACGGCCCTCAAAGAGGATCTCTCCCTCTTTAATACGACCCGGCGGCTTAGGAATCAGTTGCATCAGAGCTTTTGTTGTTACGGACTTCCCTGAGCCTGATTCACCTACAATGGCAAGTGTTTCACCACGTTTCAAGTCGAAAGTGACCCCACGAACAGCTTGTACCTCACCACCGTAAGTGTCAAAGGATACATGTAAATTGTTTACTTCTAGTAGTTTTTCCATTGTGTACACCTACCTCCTATTCGCGCATCTTCGGATCGAATGCATCACGAAGACCATCGGCTAAGACGTTAAAGGCAATCATGATTAACGAGATTACAATTGCCGGGAATAATAAAATGTGTGGATAAATTTGCAATGAGTTAAATCCATCTTCAATCAGTGTTCCTAGTGATGCAATCGGTGTAGGTAATCCAAGACCGATGAAGCTTAGGAACGCTTCAAAGAATATGGCATTTGGAATTGTGAACATTGTATTGATTATGATTAGTCCTAATACGTTCGGAACTAAGTGTTTTCTTAATACGCGATTATCTTGTGCCCCGAGTGTCTTAGAAGCCAGGACAAACTCTTGGTTTTTCAGCTTCAGTACTTGCCCTCGTATGATACGCGCCATACCTATCCAACCGGTTATCGTTAAGGCTATCGTGATTGATATAATTCCCGGTTCTAGTATCAGAATCATGAGAATAACGATAACTAAGTTCGGTATTCCGACTAAAATCTCGATAATACGCTGCATAATGTTGTCGACACGGCCACCGTAATATGCGGAGATACCACCATAAGCGACACCGATGATCATATCAATAGTTGCAGCTAATAGAGCGATGTAAAGGGAGATTCGTGTTCCCATCCAAGTACGTGTCCATAAGTCACGACCTAGACCATCCGTACCGAACCAAAATGGTTGATCTTGCATATCTTTTGCAGCATATACATCATACACTGCCTCAACTTCTGCTTGTTCACCGTTTCCACCTTGTGAAAGAACGGTCGTCTGTATAAAGTCTTCTTGATTGTTAAAACGCATCAGAGCCTTTTGTTTTGCTTCTTCAACCGTATCGGCTGTCTGCACAGAACTTAATGTACCATCCATGCCCAACCAGCTTAACGCTTCCACTTTAGGTGGCATTTTTGCTCTTGATAAATCTTGGTCAAATTCACCATACTCATTCATATACGGCCCAAAGATCGCCATTATGGCAATGACTATCAAGATGCCTAGACCAATCATCGCCCCCATATTTTTACGTAGGCGGATAAAGGAGTCTTGCCAAAAGGAAAGACTCGGTCTGGATATCTTTTCTCCTTCGTTCTCTTCCCGGTTCACGGGAACAAATAAGTCTTTTGACGGTTTTTGATTATCCATAAGTTACTACTCTCCCTCTGCAAGTCTAATTCTAGGATCGATGACACCATACATTAAATCAATAACCAGTATGATGAAAATGAAAAGAAATGCGATTAGTAACGTTGTACCCATGATAATCGGAAAGTCATTTGTGTTAATCGCTTTAACAAACTGTTCACCAATCCCTGGTACGGCAAAGATGTTTTCGATTACTAACGTACCAGTCATCAAACCAATAGCTAATGGTCCTAATACTGTAATTAACGGAATAAGGGCGTTACGCAGTCCGTGTTTGAATACGACACCAAACTTGTTGACTCCTTTGGCACGTGCTGTCGTAATATAGTCAGATCCCATAACTTCCAGCATTTCCGTTCTCATAAAGCGGGCGGCAATTGCAATCGGGAATATGGCCAACGCAATTGTTGGTAAGACTGTATGTGCCCATGTTCCCCATAATGCAACTGGGAACCAGCCTAACTTTACACCAATGAAATACTGCAAGATTCCTGCAAATACGAAAGATGGAATGGATTTACCGACAACGGCGATAAACGTTGAACCGTAATCCAAGATTCCGTTATGATAGATCGCAGAAACTAACCCTAATAACATACCTAAAATTGTTCCAATTACCATCGCTTGAACACCTAGCGTCATCGATGGACCGATACGCTCCATGATGATCGTCGTTACCTCGCGATTGTCGAATTGGAAGGAAATACCCAAATCACCTTGTGTCAAATTCACCATATAGTTGAAATATTGTACCGGGACAGGATCATTTAATCCATACTTTTCTAACACTACCGCTTGTTGTTCTTCTGACAATTTATCTGCAGCACTTAGGGGAGTACCAGGTAAGAGTTTCATCAAGAAAAACGTAAAGGTAGCAATCAAGAACATCGTTATAATCATGTAACCTATTCTTTGAAGTATATAACGTGTCATATCAACACCTCCAGAAATTTTACAACCTAATCTTAATTTTAAAGTAATTGACAGAAAGTTGTCTATACTTTGAAAACTTTCTTCTCAGGGAAAAAGAGAGCATACGCCAACTTTTTGGACATATACTCTCTCCCCTATTAGCTAGCTCATATGAAATTAGAAAGAATCTCTAATTATTTACCTTCGATATAAGCATTCTTGTAGTTATAATCAGGACCCATTGGGTTAATGATTACACCTTTAACATATGGCTTCCAAACTTGTGCAGAAGCACGTTGGTAAAGAGGTGCAATTACTGCATCTTCTTGGATCAACTTCTTCTCTGCTTCTAGGAATAACTCGAAACGCTCAACTGGCTTTTGTGCAAGTTCGTTGTTTGCACGCTCGATCATAGAATCATAATCTTCGTTAGAGTATCCAGTTTTGTTGTTCGCTCCGTCTGTTACCCACATGTTTAGGAACGTGTTCGGGTCGATATAGTCAGGACCCCAACCAGAGTTTTGTAGTTCGTAATCCATGTTTGTATCACGTGCAAGACGCTCTTGGAATGGAACAGATTGTACGTTTACAGTAAGACCTTCCAACTGCTCAAGTTGGTCTTTGATGTAAGCATCAAGGTTTTTCGCTACTTCAGAGTCGCCACCAAGGTAGTTAAGCTCTGCAGTATCCATACCTAGTTCTTCTTTCGCTGTAGCCCAAAGCTGTTGAGCTTCTTCAACGTTTGTTTCAACTAGATCTCCGTTGATTTCACGGAAGTCTTCACCAGTTTCTGGGTGAGTAACAAAGTTCTGTGGAATGTCACCAACACCAGGAATAGAACCGTTGTTCAAGATTACATCAACCATGCTCTGACGGTCAATAACCATTTGTATCGCTTTACGTGCGTTTACGTTAGCAAGAATTTCGTTACCTTCTTGGTTCATCTTGATGTAGAACAATACAGGCTCTTCTTCAACACGGAACTCGTCTGAAGTACGGTATTGGTCTACGAATTCTGCTGAAAGACCTGCACGGTCAACTTCACCAGTTTCATAAAGGTTAACTCCTGTAGCTGTATCTTTTACAACAGAAACATTGATTTCTTGTAGTTGTACGTTTTCAGCGTCCCAGTAGTCTTCGTTCTTTTCAAGTTTCCAACCTTCACCGTGGTTCCACTCAGTCATTACGAATGGTCCATTAGATAGAAGTGTGTCTGCTTCAAGAGCGTACTGATCGCCTTGTTCTTCAACAAATGCTTGGTTCAACGGTAGGAATGTACCGAAAGTTGTTAGAGATTCGAAGTAAGGAATTGGTTTTTCCAATTGTACTTCTAGTGTGTAATCATCTGTAGCCGTTACACCCAGCTCTTCGATTGGCATTTCACCATCAGCAATCGCTGTAGCGTTCTTAATTACTCCGCCCATCATGTAAGGACCGTACTCAGAACCTACATCAGGGTTTACCGCGCGCTGCCAAGCGTAAACGAAGTCGTTCGCTGTAACAGGGTCTCCGTTAGACCAAGTCGCGTCTTCACGAAGGTTGAATGTCCAAGTAAGGGCATCTTCACTTACTTCGTGGTCCATTGCGATTCCTGGAACCGCTTGTGCATCTTCACCTAGACGGTATAGTCCGTCCATTGTAGAACCTAACCATTGGAATGCTACGGCATCCGTTGCAAGAGATGCATCCATTGTCGGGATCTCTGCTGAGTCCATAATGTTAAGTACTTGTTCACTGTCGCCTGAAGTTTCTTCGCCTTCACCTTCAGTGTTACCATCATTTTCTGTTTCTTCCGTTTCTGTGCCGTCCCCTTCGCCGTCGTCACCAGTGTTTTCTCCGCCACCGGAACAGGCAACTAGGAACATGCTAAGTACTAGTGCGAGTACTAGCAATAACCAATTTGTCTTTTTCATGTTGAAAATGACCTCCCCTAAAAATTTCTGAAAATTTAGTGTGGCGCTTTGTCCACATATCGAATTATACAAGTTTTCTAACTATTTTGCATTACCTTTTTTTAAATGAAATCTCTCAAACCCCATCATTGTTACGTTTCTATGACACAAAACGTGACTATTTACCTAGTTTATTTTACAATGTGTACTCTCATATTTAATTAAATATAAAGGCATTTGCATAAAAAACAAACCAGTTATAGTAGGAGATTGTTGTTTATTGCGGTTATCCACTAAAGTGTGTGCATAGTCCATTCATTATTCTTTCTACCCTGAATTTTCTGTTTATTAATTGTATTTACAATTCCTTCAAAGTTGAAACCGTGCTATAATGTTACATAGATTTTTAGGAAAGGTGTGCATTTCATGAGTCTATTGCGTAACAAGTGGATGACGCTGATGATTAATGTATTGATCGTTACGCTCATGTTTACCGTTGTTGCTCCTGTATATGATTTGTTTCATTACATTAATTCATTATTCTATATCGCGTATGCCTACTTATTTATTGGTATATTGTTGTGGGTCATACGCGGCGGGTTCTTCGACGCCATCACGTACAGCTTCAGGCGCTTCCATAATAGAGTGTCCAAACAAAAGGATTATATGGATGACTGGCATAAGAAACCTCTGCCATCTCAAACAGTGGAGAAAAGCTGGTTAGGATTCTTCATCTTCAATGGTGGAATGTTAATGGTCGGTTTACTCGCTTTACTTGCGGTTTACTACAATTACTAAGAACTTGCGTTAAGTAAAGGAATCGTATATAATTCTTTTCTATCATATAAAATAAAAGCGAAGATGAAGGATAGTACTCTTACATGGGACCTTTCCAGAGAGGCTGTGGGTGGTGTGAACAGCTAAGGACATGAAGGGGAAGTGGGACTTCGGAGCATCTTTTATAAAGACGTACATCGGCGTTAACGATTTGAGCTGACTTTCATCGATGAAAGTAAGTAGGGTGGCACCGCGAATCATTCGTCCCTTCCATTTGGAGGGGACGAATGATTTTTTTATTTGATACAAGTTTTAACTACTAATTTAGAGGTGATGGAATTGAAAACGATTTTTTCTGGGATTCAACCAAGCGGGACATTAACACTGGGAAACTATTTAGGAGCTATGAAGCATTTCGTTGATTTACAAGATGACTATCATTGTTATTTCTGTATTGTCGATGAACATGCTATTACGGTACCACAGGACCGATTGAAATTGAGAGAGAATACGAGGTCTCTTGCTGCCCTCTATCTCGCTTCAGGCATCGACGTTCGAAAATCGACGCTTTTCATTCAATCTGAAGTTCCAGCTCATACTCAGCTCGGGTGGATGCTACAGTGTGTCAGCTATATTGGCGAACTGGAGCGAATGACTCAATTCAAAGACAAATCTGCAGGTGGAAAAGAAGGGGTTTCATCAGGATTGTTGACCTACCCTCCTCTGATGGCATCTGACATTCTTCTTTATAAGACGGATATTGTTCCGGTCGGAGATGACCAAAAGCAGCACCTTGAACTGACTCGGAACTTAGCTCAGCGCTTTAATAATAAGTACAATGACATCTTCACGGTTCCCGAGGTTCGCATAGCAGAAACCGGCTCTCGAATTATGTCTTTACAAGAGCCAACCAAAAAAATGAGCAAATCCGATGAGAACCAAAAAGCTTATATCTCCATGCTTGATGATGAGAAAAAGATCATCAAAAAAGTGAAAAGTGCAGTGACGGATTCTGAAGGGATCGTGAAGTATGATAAAGAGAACAAACCTGGTGTCTCTAACTTATTGACGATCTACTCGATTTGTTCGAATACTTCTATAGAAGAGTTGGAACAGCAATATGAAGGGAAAGGCTACGGTGAATTCAAACAAGATGTAGCTGAATCTGTTGTTTCTGTTCTAAAACCGATTCAAGAGAGGTACTATGAACTGATTGACTCAGAAGAGTTGGATGATGTTTTAGATGATGGCGCAGATCAAGCCTCTTTTGAGGCACAGAAAATGGTGAAAAAAGCCAAAAAAGCGATGGGTCTTGGCCGTGTTAAAAAGAAAAAGTAAAACAGAAAAGCCAGAATTGAGAATGGTATTCTCAATTCTGGCTTTTCATATGTTGTGATACTTTTTCATTCTCGCCTTGCCAAATCGTTTCAAAGAATGGTTGGCCTTTCACCATTTTGCCGCAAAGCTCTTCATGAAGTTTCGACCAGCCGTGACATGTCTCTTCATACAATCTGCTCCATGCTTCATCTGTAGAAAGGCTCTTGATTGAAGGGTATTGTACCGGATCCCATTCGGTCAACCAATACCTGATTTCCTCTGGATGATCCGAGTGTTTCAACTGATCTAAAGCCATCATCAACAGTTGTTTCAGCTGACGTTCTCTCCTTGTTAACCCCGCCATTTTCTCTGGGTCTAATGAAAGAATGTGGTGTTCTTTTGGTGCACTTCCTTCTATAATATAGAACTCTGCTTTCTTACCTTGAACCATCTCTAATGCTAAACGTTCTTGTCTCGGAATGAGACGACTTTTTTTCACTGGAGATGTGTAACCTAGCGTATCAAAAACTACAACATCTGTACCATCTGTCGCTACAGCAGCATACTCAATGGTATGCCTTTCTTGATTCTTCTTCATATACGTCTTCCTGTGAATATCCTGTAACATAGACAACGGTAAATCCTGAAGGTCATTTTCAATTAACCGAAATAGAGCGTTGCTCACATATAGCAGTGGAATTTGATCAATCAACTCGATTCCATCTTCTTTCCTCCACTCGTGAAAGCGACAAACATTGTACCCATTTTCTTCTCCTTCAAACCAGTTCACCCATAGATCATGCATGTATAGCATATTAGACCCTCACTTTCATTCAGTGATCTCTTTAGGTTACATTATGACCAATGCTGGCTTTTTTATTCTTTTCACCCATTATTTACTACGCTATTCTTTCATGAACACAATTGCTACTGTTATGAGTAAAACGCCTACCGGAAACAAGTAACATTCCACTCTTGTTTGAATAAGTATGAAGAACTCCCACCAACTTAGTCCTGCTGGTACAAGATTAAGATAGGTAATCGTTACGGTTCCACCTGCTACAGCAAATCCGAATCCCATTAAAAAAACCAACCATTGCCACATATCCATCCCCTCCGGCCTGTCCTCCTTTTTCTATCTTATGATGCGATGAATCTCATCATGCGTAGGTAAAGTCCTCAAGTTCCCTTTACTTCAACTCCTATAAAAGGTACATTTATTATCAGATACGTTACATAAGAAAGGATGATCTTGTTGGCAAAGTCCCGTTCCCTGCGTAACCGTCGCAGGCGTAAACGAAAGAGAAAAATGAAAGTAGCTTTGATTACGCTATTATTCATTTCTGCATTCTGTTATAGCAGCTATGAATATCTAGCAGGGAAAAATCAAGCAAAGGGGCAATCTTCCAACGTCGCCGTAGCTGAAGAGTCACCCCCAGTTGAAGATACCAATAAGAAATATGAAGTCGAATTCAAAGGAAAAGACAATTTAGATGACCAAATCAACGTTCTTCTCCTTGGTTCTGATCAACGTGGAGATGAACAAGCGAGAACTGATACGATCATGATTGCCCAATACGCCCCGAATAAACAATCAGTCAAGCTTGCTTCTTTGATGAGAGATACATATATCAACATCCCGGGTTATGGCTACAACAAAATCAACGCCGCCTTCTATTTTGGTGGTCCTGAGCTTATGAGGCAGACGATCTCAGAGAACTTCGGCATTGAACTAGAATATTATGCGATTGTGGACTTTGAAGGCTTCACTCAAACAGTAGATACGATTGCTCCTGATGGTCTTGAAGTTAATGTTGAGAAAGATATGAATTATCAAGATGGAGCAGGAACCATCGATATCGATTTAGATGAGGGAACACAAAAGCTCGATGGGGAAGAATTACTTGGATATGCTCGTTTTCGTCACGATGCAAATGGAGACTTCGGGCGTGTCGAACGCCAACAGAAAGTCCTTCGTTTGCTGAAAGATGAATTAATGTCATTTTCCGGCGTGCTAAAAGCTCCAAGACTGATTGGTACAATCCAGCCTTACATTCAAACAAATATCGGGAGTGGCAAAGTGCTCGAGCTTGGAAAAGATCTGTTAATCAATCCAGTAAAGGATATGCAAACCATGAGCATCCCGACTACTGATAACGTATGGAACGAACGAAAAGATTATCCAATAGGACTCGTATTGAACCATGACGAATCTAAAACGAAAGCGGACTTGCAAACGTTTTTCGAGATAGACCATGAAGATGAATGAATAATAAAAAGCGAGAGGGAAATCAGACGATTTCCCTCTCGCTTTTACTATTAGTTGTATTAATCGTTATATTTCTGGAAGATGAGCGTGGCGTTATGACCACCAAATCCTAGGGAGTTACTCATCACTGTATTGACTTCTTGATAACGTGCTTCATTTGGCACATAATCCAAATCGCATTCTGGATCTGGTGTTTCATAGTTAATTGTTGGAGGTAAAACCCCTTCATTGATTGCTTTCAGGGAAATGACCGATTCAACCGCTCCAGCTGCACCAAGCAAGTGGCCGGTCATGGATTTCGTTGAAGAAATCGCCATCTTATAAGCATGATCTCCAAAGACCGATTTCGCTGCGTGAGTTTCAAATTTATCGTTCAACGCAGTAGAAGTACCATGGGCATTCAAGTAATCAATTGAGCTCGATTCAACACCCGCATCTTCAAGCGCTTGTTTCATGGCTCTTTGTGCTCCGTCCCCTTCGGGAGCAGGAGACGTAATATGATAGGCATCTCCAGTGGAACCATACCCTGTAAGCTCGCCATAAATTTTAGCTCCGCGCTTTTTGGCAGATTCGAGTGTCTCGAGGATCAGGATTCCTGCTCCTTCACCCATGACAAACCCATCGCGGTTTTTATCAAACGGACGGCTAGCTTTTTGAGGATCTTCGTTTAAAGATAATGCCTTAGCTGATGCAAAGCCAGCAAATGACATTTTCGTCATCGGCGCTTCAGTTCCACCAGCGATCATAATGTCAGCGTCTCCACGCTGGATCACTTTGAATGCATCTCCGATTGAGTTCGCACCAGAAGCACAAGCTGTAACGGTACAGGAGTTGATTCCTTTTGCACCCAATGAAATAGAAACTTGTCCAGCAGCCATGTCAGGAATCATCATCGGGATGAAGAAAGGACTCACGCGGCGATAACCCTTTTCCTGGAACGTTTCGAATTGAGATTCGTAGGTACCCATACCACCGATACCAGAGCCGATCCACACACCCGTTTTCGGTGCAATATCATCTGTAATTTCAAGACCTGCATCTTCTACTGCCATATGAGAGGCTACCATGGCATACTGGACGAAGGGATCCATTCTTCTAGCATCCTTGCGATCAATATACGTGGAGACGTCTAAGTCTTTCACTTCAGCCGCTACGCTGACAGGGTAATCTTCTTTATTTACTTTTGTTATTTCTCCAATTCCGGACTTTCCATTCTTAATACTATTCCACATTTCTTCTACTGAATTACCGACAGGGGTTACGGCCCCCATACCGGTTACAACTACACGACGTTTATCCATACGTCCATTCCTCCTTTGTTACTTACCCCAACGGAGAGCAACGGCGCCCCAGGTAAGACCGCCGCCGAATCCGACGAGCACGACTAAATCATTTTCTTTTATTTTTCCAGCTTTCACGTCTTCAGACAATGCAATCGGAATGGATGCTGAAGATGTGTTGCCATATCGTTTCACTTGTGTAGACATCTTTTCTTCTGGTATTCCTAAACGCTGTCTTGCGGCTTCCATTATGCGAATGTTCGCTTGGTGTGGGACGAGATAATCGACATCTTGTTCACTGAGGCCAATCTTTTTAACGACATTCACGGAAGACTCCGGCATCTGTCTTACAGCGAACTTAAATACCTCGCGTCCATTCATGAACAACGTATCATCTTGATACAAGTATTCACCGCCACTTCCATCAGATCCAAGTTCTGAAGACAAAATGCCCTTGCCTTCACTTACTGGGCCGATGACGGCAGCTCCTGCACCATCGCCGAATAGGACACACGTATTTCGGTCCGTCCAGTCAGTGATCTTAGAAAGTTTCTCGACACCTACAACAAGGACATTTTTGTAAGCCTTATTCTGAATGAATTGTTGAGCCGTAATGACTCCATACATAAATCCAGCACAGGCAGCGCTCACGTCCATAGCTGCGACCTTCCTGGCACCCAGTCTGTTTTGCAGCATAGCCGCTACCGATGGGAATGGAGTATCAGGTGTTACTGTAGCTACAAGGATCATGTCCAAATCCTCTGCTCCCATTTCGGCATCCTCAAGCGCACGTTTTGCCGCTTCAAAAGCCATATCAGACGTATCCATTTCATCAGAAGCTATTCTGCGCTCTTCGATTCCTGTACGCGTACGAATCCATTCATCACTCGTATCCACCATTTTCTCTAAATCTTGGTTGGTCAGCACTTTTTCTGGAGCGTAGTGGCCTACGCCTAAGAATCCTGCGTTCATATATTCATCCCCTTAAGGTAAGATCTTAATCTTATATCAATTCTTATGACTTGGTACTAATTTTAATTCATATGACTTTTTTCTGCAAGTGTAGGTGGTTACCTGTCATCGATTCAAATGCCCACAAATTGGCTCGTATCGATACATAGAGTAACACATGAGGGGGTGAGGATGGTGTCGAATAAAAATAAGTCTCCTTTTGACCAGTTCTGGTCTTTCGGTTCCGAAGAAAGCGAAGACCCAAAAGAAGAGCAACAAGATCGCTCTGTTGATTGGAGCGATCTAATGCAGGAAATGTCTAAAACCTGGAAGTCGGTATCTCCAGTAGTGAAGCCGATGATTGATAAATTCAAGAAGTAGAGTCTTTAAATAAAAAAATACTCTGAAGCTATAATAGCTTCAGAGTTCTACTCGTTGGGTAATTTCCCTGTTTCGATATACTGTTCAACAGACTCTTGCATCTCGTTCTTAAATTCTTTCGGAACTTCCGCACTATATTTCCCCATTGAAATAGCGCCATCTTTAAAATCAAAATAAATGGGCTCATTTGGTAAGTCTTCTGCTATCACACGTTCCATCGCCAAGTTATACACTTTATCCACCTGTTGGACCGTGCTTGTTAGAACCGTATTCTCGGCTACAGTGGATTGATCGGAAAGGTAACCGATCGCGTATTTATGGTCTTTCTGCATCTGATTGATCAATGAGATGTTAAACAAATCTCCGGCGGGATAAAATACGTCCGCTCCCTCTGTTTTCATCTTATTGTAGATTTGATGGGCTTTCCCTCTATCTTCCCAACTGTTCGTAAACGAAATTTGCACTTCAGCTTCAGGGTTTTGATGCATGACTCCTTCGTAGAATCCTTCTACTTCAGGCTGCCATTCGAATACAGCGATTAAACCGATGATATCCGACTTCGTCATCTCACCTGCGACCATTCCTCCGAAAAATCCCATTGCATGGGCACTGAAGTTCAAACTGGTCACGTTTTCAGCAGAATACTGACCATTAAAGTAGATAAACTCCACTTCCGGGAAATTCCTATGCAACTGTCTGAAATGCTTTCCATATATACTGCTATGCCCAAACACGACATTCACACCCTGATCGACCAGATCTTCTACTGCATTCACGGTCTGAGCGTATGTTTGCACACCTTCTTTATAAAATATATCGACACCGTATTCTTCCTGTATCGTTTGCATGCCTTTGTACCCTTTTTGTCCCCAGGCCTGGTCATGGATCGTCGTTTCAACCAGCATACCAACACGATAGTTTTTTCCGCTGCTAGATAATTGACTGCAGCCAGCTAGTATTATGAATAGTGTCAAAAATATGATGGTCAATTTCTTCACATTCAGCACTCCTAAGTTAGCCTATCTAGTATCCTCCCTTATTCTACATGTTTTTCGTACTGAAAGTAAATGCTTCGGTTGGAACCTTTCCTATCGACTGCTCGCTTGAACTATCGTTTTCCATACTGCTACAACATGATCCGTCACAGGACTTCCCGTATTCACGTCGGTTGATAACGGCAATTCGTCATCTCTTATTTCTTGAAACAGCTCATTGATAAAGTCTCCAATGTAGACGGCGTCCTGTTCTCTCACCCATTGGAGCATGTCCGCTTCACTCGTTATAGAAGCCTCAGGATTAGGCATCCATTCTCCGTAAAGCGTCGGCAGAGTACACTGATAAATGATGGTATCATTTTTCTCAACCGTTAGTGAACTCCCCTCATACTGCAAAAAAAGTTCATCACACCCCTCGTGCACATGCTGGTGTTTGCTTTCTTTGTCGTAAAAATGTTGAAAGTTACTATTTCGTCCGACATACATATAAAGGTGTTGCGCCATATTCGTTGAAAGGTTGTCGATTCCAATGACTTCAATGCCTTCTTGAAGGAAATTCGTCGTAATGTGATAGCCGATCCAATGGAAGCAAGGTTTCACCGTTATTACCATTCAGAGTTCCCCCTTCACAATCACTTCCATTTTATTCACAAATGGCACCGTTCATGATACCTAAAGCGATTTCATATTTCATTTTATGACGTCTTCTGGTAATATAAGTACAGAACGTGCAAAAATGAGGTGAGTAACGATGCAGTATATCTGGACAATCATTTGGTCCTTTCTATTAAGCTTCATGGCAGCCTATGTAATCAGCAACATGGCGGGAGGCAGCTTCTCGTTTACACAAGTGATCGTAACCACGATCCTCTTTGCTGTCGCCGCTATAGTACTTGGTGAAGGTGCCATTACTGAAGAAGCCTAATGGAGGACAAAAAACGTTGCTATCGTAGATGGCAACGTTTTTTCATTTCCTTAGCTAATAACTGCTGCTTCAGCCATCGTTAAGTTAATATACATAATGAATAACTTGTCTGATTGCACATAGAAATCAACTAGCGGTATAGTAGAAGAGGTTTATCGCTTCATTGTCACTTTCAAGGGGGAACAGCATATATGCAAGAATTAATCGAATTATTGAAGTACTTATTCCTCGGGATCTTTCAAGGGTTTACCGAGCCGATTCCGATTTCATCAAGTGGACACCTCGTCATTGTACAAGAAATGATCGATTTGCAATTTAAGGGACTGCAATTTGAAATACTTGTGAACTTCGGATCATTGATCGCCGTGCTTATGATTTACTGGAATGACTTAGTCCGACTGACGAAAAATGGAGTCGAATACATCTTCACGAAGGATCAGAATCAAAAAGAAGATTTCGACTTTATCCTTTATTTACTTATCGGAACCATACCGGCAGGAGTCATCGGCATATTGCTCGGAGATTTGATAGACGAATGGAAAAAGGTGTCGACTGTCGGTGTTACATTAATCATCACAGGTGTCGCCTTATGGATTATACGAAATATACGAGGAAGTAAAAATGATGGACAACTGACTTGGAAAGACGCTTTAATCGTCGGACTTGCCCAAGCTGTAGCTTTAATTCCAGGAATCAGCCGTTCGGGAGCCACTATTGTCGCTGCCATGCTTCTCGGAATGAAGCAGGAGACAGCTTTACGATTTTCTTTCCTCCTCTTTATTCCTGTAAGTCTAGGCACCATGCTATTATCCATTGATGAATTATTGAATGATAATTTTGCAGAGCAATGGGTCGGGTATGCCATCGCCTTTATCGCATCCATTCTAGCCTCTTATGTATCACTAAAATGGTTTATGAACATTATGGCACGAGGAAACTTGAAATATTTTGCCTTTTACTGCTTTATAGTAGGAGGACTCGTTCTCTTATTCTTAGTTTAGACTATACTTCGTATGAGGTTCATCATTTTAAGAGAGCCTAAATCAACGTTCTAAGATAATAAAAAAGTCAGCCATCTTTTGGCTGACTTTTTTTATCCTCCGCTGACAGGCGGTATGAATGCGATGACATCTCCATTTTCAATAATCGTCTCATTTAAAGCAAACTCCTCATTGATCGCCACCATCGCATCTTGTACCTTCGGCATGGAATAGTCTTTTGCAACCCACTCTTTAACTTGGTTTACAGAGAACCCTGTCAGTTCAACGTCAACTTTGTACACACCCGTTTTTTCTCGTAACTCCGCAAAGAACAGAACTTGATTCACGTCACTTCCCCCTCCAGCGGTACGCCCCTTTTGGTTTCTTTCTGATCTCCTATCCACTCTTCTCCATCTTCCCAATGCTCTTTCTTCCAAATCGGCACCATTTCTTTCATTCGTTCAATGGCATATCTGCTTGCTTCATAAGAAGAGGCGCGGTGGGGGGTTGAAACCGCAATCACCACCGCTATTTCCGAAATATCCAAACGCCCCACTCTATGAGCCATCGCTATCTTTGAGCCCGGCCACTTCTGTTCAATTTCCTCACCGATTTCTTTCATCTTCTTCTCAGCCATACTTGCATAAGCTTGATATTCTAAGAATAGCGTTTGTTTGCCTTCTGTGAATTCCCTCACCGTTCCGATGAACGTATTAATGGCACCCGCTTCCGGCCTGATGACAAGGTCGACGACTCCTTGGATATTTAACGGTTTTTCTGAAATCCAATAATGTTTCTTCATTAATGAGTCATCCCCTTTGCAACAGGATAAATAGTCGGAAGGTGCTTTCTCCAGTCTTCAAGCGGATATACAGGCACATCCAAATGACTGGTGACACTCTCATCCCATGTAATGACAAACTGGATATTCGAAAGAGTCATCAAAGAAAGATCTTCTCTTCGTTTAATAATGACAGCTTTCGGATAGGACTCTTCTTTGAACCCCTCCACAACGATAAGATCGGGATCGAATTGACTGTAGATATTCACTAAATGAGTCAAAGAAAATCCTTCTTCATGACTCAGTTCTAACTGAAATCGTCTAGGACTGTCCACACCTGTCATAAACGCTCCTGATTCGTGCAATTGGTAACTATCCGTACCATGGTGCATAACTTTTAACGGTTCATCGTGACCATGATGCTTAATTGCTCCTAACCGTTCTCCATGATTCGATCCATAAGCTATGAGTTCTGATAGGAGTGACGTTTTCCCACTGTTTTTGAAGCCGACAATTTGAAAAACTGGGGCTTGGTTGACCATGTAACGTTCCTCCTTCTTATGACTATAATGTTATGTAAAAACCCCTACCGCAACAATCGGCAGGGGTCACTTTCATCAATCTGGAATTCCTAGTGCAATCTTCGCATAACGACTCATGCGATCTTTCGTCCAAGGTGGATTCCACACAATATTGACTTGTATCTCATTAATTTCTGGTAAATCGGCTAGACAACGTTTCACATCTTGCTCGATATGACCAGCTAATGGACAACCCATTGCTGTTAATGTCATGGTAACAGTTGCGTTCCCTTCGTCATCTATATCTACACCGTAGACGAGTCCTAGGTTAACAATATCGATCCCAAGCTCGGGGTCAATGACATTCTCAAGGGCACCCATTGCATTTTCTTCAAGAGCAGTTGTACTCACGTTAGTTCCCCCTTCACAATTCTTCAAACCTTATTATAAACAAAAATCGCTGCAGAATAAACCGTTGCCGCTTTTATAATACTAACTCCAGCCAGTTGACCATTTCCAGAATCGCGAATCGGCTGATTTTATGGCCTCGTCCCACTTCACGTAAGAACCGGATGTTTTCAGGGTTTTTATAATACTGGATCGCTTCATTATAAAAATCATACGAGTGGTTAAAGGGAACAACAGGGTCCGCATCACCATGCCAGAAGAAGAGGGGCCTCCCCTGTAACTTATCTTTTTGTTCCGATAAGTCAATGGCCTTCAATGATTCAAACAGATCTTCTCTCTCGTCTGTCATAAGAGGTAACTGGACACCTGTTTTCTCTATACCACTAATCAACTCTTTAGCGAATTCTACAGGTTTCGGAGACCCCATCATGATGGCCGAAGCCTGTACCCATGGATACATCGTTAATGCAGCGCTCGTAGTAATCCCGCCCATGGATGTCCCCCCAACACCAATGCGACGATCTTGAATCAAACCAAGCAGGTCCAATTCGTCTTTCATATCCTGAAGCTCTTTCAAGTTTTGATAAACGACGTCCCAGAATTTGAAATTCAACTCATCCTTTGAAAGATCTTGGTCACGTTCGCCATGATAAGCACTATCAGGTAATAGTACACGATACCCTTTTTGTGCTAAGAGATAGGCTTGAGCCAGGTTATGTTCTTTAGCTGAAGTAAAACCATGAAAATAAATAAATACAGGTAATGGTTGATCTTGTTTCGCTTCGTTTACAACGGTAAGTACAGGTACATTTCTTATAGTTTGTCTTTGTATGCCTATCATTCACTTAAACCCTTTCTAATAAAACTTTACGAGCCATTAAAATCATGCTAACTTTTTTCCTTTATATTTGTATCGTAACACTGCCCTAATCGAATGGAAAGTGTTAGGTTGTAGAGTGGGAAATTCTTTACAATAACTCGATTTTACCGCTACACTATATAGAAGAGGTGAAGGATTATGAAGGAACAACATTTGATTGCTTTAGATTTAGATGGAACACTACTGACAGATGATAAAATTATCAGCCCCAAAACAAAACAAACCGTCCTGAATGCAATGGATGAAGGACATATTGTCGTTATTGCTACAGGGCGTCCGCACCGTGCGAGCATTGACTTCTACCATGAATTAGGATTGAAAACCCCTATGGTCAACTTTAATGGGGCTCTTATTCATCATCCGACTAATAAACTTTGGGAGGCTCTTCACTCCCCTCTCTCGATTCGAACAGCGCACAAAATTATTCATACCTGCCAGGACCTTGGCGTGAAAAATATTTTAGCTGAAGTGAAAGACGATGTGTATTTGGACCAATATGATGAAGAAATCATGAGCATTTTCCAAACGAAAAACGATTCAATCAGCGTCGGTCGTCTTCAAGCCAATCTGAAAGAAGACCCTACATCTATTCTGATTCACCCAGAAGAAGATAAAATACAAAAGCTTCGTGCTGAATTGGATGAGCATGCGGAGTTGATTGACCACCGAAAATGGGGGGCTCCGTGGCACGTCATCGAAATCGTTCGCGCTGGCATGAATAAAGCAGTAGGATTGGATAAAATCTCTCGTTATTTCCACATTCCAAAAGATCGGATCATCGCCTTTGGTGATGAAGATAATGATTTGGAGATGATTGACTACGCAGGTGTAGGTGTGGCGATGGGCAACGCTATCGATGAATTGAAAGGCGTGGCTAAGCATGTCACTCATTCAAATGAACAAGATGGAATCGGTCAATTCCTCAATGATTACCTAAAGCTGAACACTAGGGCTATGTAGAATAATTTTCCTTGTTTATGATTCCGAGTTCACTCCATACTAAGCTTGAACGTGAAAGCGTTCAGGCTTTTTTTAATCTGACAGGAGGGACTTGTCATGGAGAAGAAAAAGCAAAATCGCAAAGAAAAAAGCAGGACTGAAGTCCAACCCTTTGATGAAAGCAAGATGGAGCCCAAAAGGCTTTCAGACGCTGCTCGAAAAGAGATGGAGTCAGACCAGCATACGGTAGGAGGGTTCTAACGATGGAAAGAAACCTTTTTGAAAATGCTCGTGATGCGGTAAGCCGTTTCACGCAAAACCGTGATGGCGGTCGCAAAGCGAACGAAGAAGATATGCAAGCGGCTAAACAAGCGATTCAATCTGCCTATAGCCAATGTTCTCAACAAGAGAAACAACAGCTACAGCAATTGGAACAACAGCTTGAGAAACACCATCAAAGTTTGCGATAGTTGATTGGAAATCCTCTGTGAATGATCGCAGAGATGGACAATCCCCACTTCCTCTCACCTATGGGGTGAGAGGAAGTGGTTTTTTTTATTGAAAATGAAAGTGCATTCAGCACTTTTGGAAGGAATTGTTTTTTTCTTTTTTTCATTCACACTAATTGAACATTAATGAGTTAACTCCGTTAGGTAATGGGTATAGTAGTAGTACCCCTAGAATTTTTTCTGAAAATTTAGTACAACAAACCTCCCGGTGACTAGTGCCCACCGGGAGGTTTGTTGTGTATTGAACGGCATTTAAAGATCTTTTTGACTTGATTGCTTCTATGCAACTATACAAGGTGTACATTTCACAATTTTTCACATAAAAACACCCGCAGATATTACTGCGGATGTTTGATTCACCAAAATCTATAATAGGATTTTTTCAACGTGATGGCATATAACACGTGTCCTACGAGCCAGTAGATAATCGCTACGCCATCCGTAAGAGCCGGTGTTTCTTTGATGGCAAGCAAAGTCAAAGGTACATAAGTCGTCGAAGCCCCTGCGGTAAGGAAAATAGCTAGTCTCCACTGATTTCTTCTCGTGTCCGAAATCCAGTTCTTTAAGACATACACATATAGTACTCCGATGATCCAAGATATGATCATATGAAATAACCATTCCATATAAACCGGCCAATCAATACCACCGATTACAGGAATAAAGTCTACATTCATAAGTAAAGTATATATTTTCTTTCCTGTAGCCATTTCGACGAACCACATATATAAGCCTAAGACAATACCTGACAGTGTTCCGATCCAAAGACCCCACCGAATCATAGTCCATTCACTTCCTTAATAAGCTTCTTGTTTCCTAAGTTCCCTCAGAAGATTTTCTAAAACCTGCCGAAGCTCTCGATAATCCCCTTCGAGCATTCTGAAGTAAAGAGCTCTTAGTAAGTGTTTACTATTATTGATGATGATATCCTCGCGTGGATCTTGCCAGCTTTCACGCTCATACAAGAGCGTCTCCAGCCACTCTACTCGCTCTGTCGTATTTATCTTCTTAAACATCATGAGTATTGCCGTAACCATGCGCTCTTCTTCATCAAATAAATACGGTTGATCGATCAGAAATTGTTCTTTAATGACAGGAAGCATTTCTTGGATATGGTGTTCTGAAATTTCATCACAAGCAGCAACATGATAAATCGCATCCGCCGCATGAGCCATAGCATGAGCCCAGCCTTTCTTCTCCACATATCCTCTGTGATCCATTTCCTGCTGCATATATTTCTTCAAGTTCTCCCATACCCTCAACACTTCTTCTTCTTTCAGGAATGGGTCATGGCGATGCTTTTCGATGATAGGAGGAATCAATAATACGGAAAAACTGCGTTTGAATACAGCATCTTCTTCTCTTTTAGATGTCCCTATTCGATAAAATAAGTAATTTTTATTCAGAATCGATTGAAGGATATTTTTGAGCTGATCTTCGTTATAATACCCGCGTTCGATAAACGTCGTAAAAATAGAATGGATGAGCTCATCTCTCAGAACAGGGTGGATCGATCCGATTTTTTGTAACATCATCGTCGTCAACTCTTGCAAGTTCTGATTCTCTGGAACTTGAAAGTCATTATCTTTGATTGGTTGCAACACGTCAATAAGTCGAGATTCCATCAGGCACCTCCTAAAGTGATACTATTGTAACACAGGTGAAGAACTTTCTAATATGTTCAACACTTATAGTTTTTGCTCGATCGATTTTCTGCTAAAATAAGAAGAGATGTTACAGAGGAGGATACGAATATGACAATACAAGTACAAGAAACACCAAATCCGAATGCACGTAAGTTCACGACAGAATCTATGATCTTCAAAGGAGATGGCAGTGTCTCTGTCATGCCAGGTCAAACGAGTGAATATGACATTATGAATGAATTGATGAACCTTGATGGTGTAGACAATGTTTTCGGCTTCCAAAACTTTATCACCATTAACAAGCTACCTAATGCAGACTGGGATGAGCTTACACCAAAAGTTAAAGAAACTGTTGAGAATCACGGCTATTAAAAACAAAAGCCGCCACAATAAAATGTGGCGGCTTTTGTTATATCTTATTCTTCTGGTTGAATGCTTTCAAGCGGGATGTAATTGACGTTAGTGGGCTTCCCGCCTTTTGCACTTTCTTCAAAAATCGACATGGTTACGGTGCCGAACTCGGGTAGCTTTTCTTCAGGAATGGATACTTCAATTTCAAAGGCAGACCAAGAAGGTGCTCCTTCATCTACTTGAACAGCTGTCGGTTCTACGATCATATTGTGACCATCTTCAATGCTATACATAAAGGAACCTTCAAATACACGCGCTTCCCCTGATACCACATAAGATCCGTTCTGTCCGGATACTTTGATTTCACGGAAAGCTTGACCGTCTCCTTCAAACTCTTTTACCTCTTCCTCTTTCGTCTCTTCTTCCTCTTTTACTTCTTCTTCAGTTTCTGCTTCAATCGTAAAGGATTGAGTAACCTCGAATGGATTCGCTTCAACAGATTGATCGTTGATCGTGTCTACGAGGAAAGTAAACGTAGCTTCGTATTCACCAGGCTCCGCGCCTGTCCATGTTTCAGAAGCTGTAAGAGTTTCTCCATTGGCCAACTCTTCTGTTGTCATCTCTTGTGTGAACATTTTATCAGCAGAGAACGTGTAGACATTTTCTCCGTCAGCGTTCGTTACTTGAATTTCATATTTTTGACTGGATGTGAACCCTAAAATAACTGCTTCTTCACCATCGTTTGTTAAGGAGAAATCAAAGTTTGCTGCTGTTCCATCTGTCTCAACGGTTGCATCCATAGTGACTTGGTCAATCAAGGCATCCATATCAACTTCTGGTTCTTGATTTTCTACTACTTCTTCTTCCGGCTGGTCTTCTGTTCCTTCTCCATTTGCTTCATCCATTTCTCCGTCCGTTGCACACGCTGCTAACATCAAGACGATGACCCCCATCATCATGGCAAACCACTTCTTCATATCGCCACTCCTCTTTTTCTAAATTTGTTCTATTAGTCGTTTTTCTAACAAAAAGGTTACATCATTGATCATCTTTTCGAAAGAATCCAAAGATACCTGTCGTTTGGACGATATTTGTGAAAGCATTTGGATCCACTTCTGAGATGACATGTTGTAAACCGTAAAGCTCATAACGCGTAATGACCATCACCAACATGTTCTTATCTTCTTGCGTAAATGCTCCTTTCGCAGGTAATGTCGTGATCCCACGGACCATCTGGGCATGAATGGCCTTCTCGAGTTCCGGTGCCTTTGTCGTAATGATCATGGCCGTCAACTTCTCATGTCGAGTATGAACGGCATCAATCACACGCGTCGTCACATACAAAGTCAATAATGTGTACAAGGCATTCTCTGGTTCGTATAGTAAACCAGCTACGACAATGATCGCACTGTTAATCATTAAGAAGTAAATACCGATCGGACGATCCTTCATTCTTGAAAGAACCATCGCAATGATATCCAAACCTCCTGTAGAAGCACCCCACTTCAACGTGATTCCGACACCGACACCACCGATCACGCCACCAAACACGGCGTTCAGAATGATATCTTCAGACAATTGTTGAACTGGAATAAGTTCCAGGAACAATGTCGTAAAGGCGACGGATACCACACTGTAAACGGTAAAGCCTTTCCCTACCTTATACCAGCCCAATATAGCGACTGGAATGTTAAGTATGAATAGAATGAGACCCGTACTGATCCCAGGAACACCTAAGAAATCGGTTAAGATACTTGTAATGAGCTGGGCGGTTCCTGTAAACCCGCTTGCATATACGTTAGCTTCGATTAAGAATAGGTTCAGTGATACAGCATTAAGTATTGCACCAAGTAGAACGATTAAAATACGTTTTATTTCGACAGTAAACAAGAAAAAACCTCCCAAGAAACCTCGTCTATTCTGTTTTATCACCAGCTGATGGTAAAATCAAGCGGTGAATAAAGATTCTTACAATTAAAATACGATTACTTTGACTAACTGAGAGATTGTGCCTAAACTAAAAGAAAGAAATCTAAAACAGAAGGTGACTTTAATGAATGTTCAAATCCTGTGTGATTCAGCATCCGATTTATCTAAAGAAACTCTAGAAGCTCTTTCAGTGAAATCCGTCCCTCTCCGCGTAACTATTGATGGTGAGGAGTACGAAGACGGACGTACCATTTCCCCTCATCAAGTGTATGAAAAAATGAGAAACGGTGGAGCGCCCAAAACGTCTCAAGTATCACCTCAAGCTTTCCAAGAAACATTCACAGCTTTTGCAGAAAGAGATCAACCCTTTATTTATTTCGCCTTTTCCTCAGAACTTTCCGGAACATATCAGACCGCAAAGATGGTAGAGAAAGAAGTAAAAGATCAATATCCGAATGCTCGGTTTGACGTGGTGGATACGGAAGCTGCGTCACTCGGTTATGGCCTCGTCGTCATGCGAGCAGCAGAGCGAGCTATGGAAGGCGCGACCTATGAAGACGTGTTTGAGATCGGAACCTATCATGCCAAGCATATGGAGCACATTTTCACTGTTGATGATTTGGAGTACTTGTACCGCGGAGGCCGAGTGAGCAAGACAGCAGCATTTGTCGGTAGTTTGCTGAAAATCAAACCTTTGTTACATATGGAGAGCGGAAAGCTCATTCCTCTTGAAAAAATCAGAGGCTCAAAGAAAGTATTCAAACGAATGGTGGAAGTGATGGGTGAGCGGGGCGAAGAGTTGGAAAAGCAACGAATTGCCATCAGCCATGGAGATAACCTGGATTCTGCTCAACAGCTAGCAGAAATGATTAAAGATGAGTATGGAACAGATAATATACACATCGACCTTATTGGTTCATCGATTGGCGCACACGCAGGCCCAGGCACGATTGCCTTGTTCTTTTTAAATCAACCCTATAAATAAATATTCCCTACTGAGCGTAACCTAACCCTCTTTGAAGCGTCTAACTTCTAAAGGGGGTTATTTTATGAAAAAAATAACGGTGTGGCTTTTCATCGTTCTTCTTTCTGCCTTTCTAGCAGCTTGTAGCAATGATACTCAAGAGCAAGGGGACGAATCGTCTGAGGGAAATACAGAAGAAACGAGTGCAGACCAAAGTGATTCAGAAAATAAAACAAACGGACTATCGGAAGCACCGCCCAATCAAGATGTGGCAAGTGAAGAATCCAGCATGATCGACAACACTGACGGGCGAATGCTCATTTATAATGCCGTAATCGAGCTTGAAACAGAAGACTATGATCAGTTCAGGCAGCAATTAGATGAGCGGATGGCAGCAAATGAAGCATATATTGTGGAAGCGAGCATATCGAAGAGAGAAAATAATCGCCGACAAGGACAGATCCGCCTTAGAGTCCCACAATCAAACTTCGAGAACCTACTGGGCGGTTTTGAAGAGATCAGCGAATCGATCTTATCCCAAAACGTTACCGGTCGTGACGTGACAGAGGAATACGTCGATTTGGAATCGAGGTTATCGGCAAAAGAGAAAATTGAATCTCGTTTACTTACGTTTCTGGAGGAAGCAGAAGCGACGGATTCTCTACTGAAGATTTCTCAAGATTTAGAGCGTGTTCAATCAGAAATCGAAGTACTTAAAGGGAAAATGAATTACTTACAAAACCAAAGTGATTTTTCTACCATCACCCTACAAGTGACTGAGACGAAGGTAGTTGTCCCGGATGTCGGAGGTACTTCTCTGAATACGTGGGAAAAGACAAAGCAGGCTTTCGCGAGTTCTTTGAATGGATTGACCACATTCGTATCATGGACAATTGTTACACTAATCGGTTATTCACCCATCTTTATTCCGATCACTTTCATCATTGTCCTGATTTGGTACATCAAAAGAAGAAGACGATTAAAGGCTGGTTCATAGACAATAAAACGATAACACACAAATTGGAATAAAAAGTTAAAAAAGCACTCTCATCAAAAGAGTGCTTTTTCTTAGTTTTTTCGATTCTTAATACTGATCGCTGTCACAGCAAATACAAACAGGCCGAGTACGCCTCCGACAAAACCGATAAACAACCAGTTAAAACCTTTGTCAGGTTCGATGATGAAAACATCAGCCGTTTCACGTTCCATGCCTAATCGATATGTACCATCCGATTGTTGACGTACGATGCCATCTTGCAATAAGCCACGCATTTGCTGATCATCTTTCAATGTATCAATTTCAGTAACCCTCGTTTTTTCAGCATTGTTAATGGCAATTAACATCGTTTCATCTTGAAAAGTACGCTGATAGACCGCTAGTCCACCTTCGTTGTGAAGTTGCTGGAAGTCTCCACGAGTCAAGGCGGGAAACTGGTCTCTCATCGACGTTAATGTTTCAATTCGTTGCTTTATTTGTTCATCGCTTTTCTTAAAATTCATCATGGGGATGTCGCCAATGTTCCCTCCATCATCGAGAGGTACTTCTGTTCCGTAGTTCATGACAGGTACGCCTGGCGATGTGAACAGATAGGTCAACGCAAGCTTCCAACGTGTGACAGGGTTATGACCCTCTACCACAGATAAATGGGTGAAGCGTTGATTGGTTCCATCATCAATGGAGTGAAATGCTTGATAATCACCAGAAAAACGTTCTTGGTTTTGTTCATAAATGTTATAAAGGTCTGCTAAGGAGTCGGTAGGCTGCTTGAATGTGCTCCGAATCGTTTCCTGATAAGACTCATCAGCAAATCCATCTATCGTCCCCTCACTTACTAATTCGTCTTCAGGCAACGTATTTGTGAATAATAGAAATTCAGGACTTTGTACTTCCTCAGAAAGCGCCTTATACAACGATTGATCAACATTGGAGGATGTTTGTAGGCGAAAGCCGTCTATGCCTGTTTCTTCCGACCAATAAGCTGCCGTTTCGGTTAAGTAACCCCTGACATCAGGTTGACTTGTATCAAGTTCAGGTAAACCTTGTTGCCAGGTGTTTGTTGTCGATGCCTCTGACTCCCCTAAGAACCAGCTCGCTTTATCCGGATCTGACACCCAAGGATGATCATCAGATACATAACTTACAGGAAACTCAAAAATGACTTTCATATCCTTTGCATGTGCTTCTTCCACTAATCGCTTGGCATCTGCCATGGTACCGAAATGTTCTTCCACTGAACGAAAATCATCAACCCAATAGCCATGGTATCCGTTTTCAGAATTACTCATAATGGGTGAAAGTTCGACCGCCGTAAACCCTAACTCTTTCACATAGTCCAACTTATCAATAACCCCCTGAAGGTCTCCACCATGGTAAGAATCTGGATCATTCGGGTCAACTGGGACATCGTTGCCTGTATCACCGTTCATGAAACGATCGACTTTGAGTTTATAAACACTCTCGTCTTGCCATAATCGGTCCGTTCGTTCTGCTGCGGTTACTTGTATCGAAGTGGCAAGTACCGTCAGGATGATCATGAGAAGAATCATTAATTTCCTCATCATCCGTCCTCCTTCTATCTCTTTATGGATTCTCGTATCGTATGCTAACCCTTCTAGAGTATCGCTTGGAGGCTACCAGAGTCAATTGCATTTGTTGGTTTTGACTTAGAATACATAAAATGCTCACATTTAATTCAGGAATCTACCTGCTCTCCCCTCCATGTATCGGATGAACGGACCACAATTCGGACATTTATCTAAGCGATCCGGACAACAGATGCACGATATCAGACATCCACCTGCTCATTTCGGACAAGCGACCTTCTATATCGGACATTTCTCTCTAATTCGGACAAGAGCTACACTTTATCGGACATTTACTCAGCCTATTCAGACCGAAGTTACTACAATCATGAAAAAACCATATCAGTCTAGGACCGATATGGTGAGAGGTTATACAAGATTTACTTTATAGGTTTTCATCCAATGATTGATCTGACATAAGTGAGCGATCAGTTGCGGTCCGGTCATTAATTGGCCAAACCAAGGCGTATCAATCGACTTCCCTTCTGAATCATTCAGCTTCCTTACCCTTTTTCGATCAAACAATTCGAATAAAGGAGCATCTGGATCAGCTAGCACTTGGTCCATCCACTCACACACCGCTTTCGTATAATCGGGATGGAACGTTTTCGGATAAGGGTTTTTCTTCCTGAACAGAACTTTGTCCGGGAGAACTCCTCGTAGCGCCTGTCTAAGCAATCCCTTCTCTTGATCACCATAATGCTTCATTTCCCACGGAATATTCCAAGCATATTCGACAAGACGATGATCGCTGAAAGGGACACGGACTTCCAGGCTTGCCCCCATACTCATGCGATCCTTCCGTTCAAGTAGTGTTTGCATAAACCAATTCATGTTCAAATAGGACATATATCGATGTTTTTTTGCCGCTTCGTCATCACTTGGCAATAATGGTGTTTCATCAATCGTTTCTTGATAGCGGTTCAACATGTACGATTCAATGTCAATCTTTTCATTCCAATCGTCGCGGATAAGTGAAACCCGTTCATTCAAGGAGCGTATCCACGGGAACCCTTGCCGTTCTTGGTCTTCTTTCCGATAAAACCAAGGATACCCTCCGAAAATTTCATCTGCACACTCCCCAGATAAAGCGACCGTCACATGTGACTTGATATTCTCACAAAACCAGAGCAACGAGGAATCCACATCGGCCATACCAGGCAAGTCTCTTAGTTCCACAGCCTGCTTTAAACGGTCGACTAAGTCGCTCGTTTCCGCTCTCATCACAGTGTGTTTCGTTTGGTGCTGATCACGAACCAAGTTGATATAGGTTTCATCACGGTCTGGTTGAAAGGCGTTTTTCTTAAAGTATTTTTCCTGATCTTTATAATCAATGGAGAACGTTTCGAGGGCTCCTTTTCCTTCTTGTTTATATTGATCAGCAGCCACCGATGTTATAGCACTTGAATCCACTCCACCTGACAAGAAGGTTCCTAGGCGGACGTCCGAAACCAGCTGCCTCTGGGAAGCATCAATAAACAGTTCCCGGACCTTCGCGACGGTCTCATCAAACGAATCAGTGTGTGGTTTACTTACCACATCCCAGTAGCGTTCTACATGTAACTTGCCTTTCTCCCATATTGCTCTATGACCTGGACGCAGCTCATGAACATTCTCAAATACCCCATTCCCTGGCGTTCTTGACGGGCCAAGCGCAAGGATTTCTTGGACTCCCTCTTTCGTGACATTAGGTTCTACATCTGGATGAGCAAGAATGGCTTTGATTTCTGAAGCATAGAGAATCCCTTCTCCCCTAACGCTATAGAATAGAGGCTTAACACCAAGGCGGTCTCTCGCTATGAATAAACGCTGTTTCTTTTTTTCCCATATACTGAAGCCGAAGATGCCATTAAAATGATCGACACATTCTACTCCCCATTCCATATAACTGACAAGAACGACTTCTGTATCAGAATGAGAAGAAAAATTCCATCCTTTTGCGCGTAATTTTGTCCGCACTTCATCTGTGTTGTACAATTCCCCATTGTAACAAAGGATATACTGCTCATTATTCGCCCTCCGCACCATCGGCTGCCTGCCACCGGAAGGGTCAACGACAATAAGTCTTTGATGACCAAGAGCCGCTCCGCCATCGATCCATTTTTGGTACTCATCAGGACCCCTGTGCTTCAGTGTATCAGCCATTTGGTCCAATATTTTTTCATTACTCTTCATCTCTTGATTTTGGTCAATCCAACCTACAATTCCACACATCTAGCCACACCATCCTTCTCGAGAAAATGTCCTTACGGAGATTTTAGTAGTAAGAAGACATTATAACTTACGATATGTGGCACGATTCATTTCTATGATATTTCTACTTGACTTTTCAATTGAGAATAATTATCATTGTAATTGAGAAAAGTTATCACCCGCTCCCCCCAATAGCGGTAAAGATAAACCCCCAAATAAAAAAAACGGTCTGCCACTTGGGCGGACCGTTTTTTTATTACGATGGCAGAATACCTAGAGGTAAGAATCCCCATCCCAAAATAATGGCTATGATTGCTGCGACCGAAAGTTGTGCCCACCATTTAGCTGCAGGCTTCTGTTTCTTATACTTGACGGCCACTCCTTCCATAGCGGCTATTACCCATAACCCGATAACAACTTTAATTATGACTCCAGGACCATAATTTGAATAGCTCGCAAACAATGAACCTCCTGAGTATAGAATCAATAAATAATCAAGTCGCAAGATCATTTGAGAGATTTTTGCTGCTTTTTGGTTGTCTGCACGATAGAACGTTGTCGCAAGACCTAATAGTACAAAAGCGATGACCCATGAAGTGATATGTAGGTGCGCCATGTTTGTTCCTCCTTTATCTAACAATCTAAGGTAATAATATCACGTTTAATCACTAGATTCCTATTAAAAAGTACGAGCTTAATTTTCGAACTAATAAGAAAATGAATCACAAACCTGTTATAATATAGGGAGAAAAATGAATTGGAGGGATACGATGTCTGCAGTAAGTAGTCAACAAATCATCGACCAAACACAAGAATATGGCGCGAAAAATTATCATCCATTACCGATCGTTATCGCGAAAGCGGAAGGCGTATGGGTAGAAGATCCTGAAGGAAACCGTTTCATGGATATGCTGAGTGCTTATTCTGCCGTGAACCAAGGACACCGCCACCCTAAAATCATTCAAGCATTGAATGATCAAGCAAATCGGGTCACGTTAACGTCCAGAGCTTTCCACAACGATCAGCTTGGACCTTGGTACGAGAAGATCTGTAAAATTACGAACAAAGAGATGGCTCTCCCAATGAACACAGGTGCCGAAGCCGTTGAAACAGCAATCAAGGCAACTAGACGCTGGGCTTATGACGTCAAGAAAGTACCAGAAGAAAAAGCGGAAATTATTGCTTGCACAGGGAACTTCCATGGCCGTACTATGACAGCGGTTTCAATTTCTTCTGAGAAAGAATACAAGCGTGGTTTCGGTCCTATGTTACCAGGAATTAAAATCATTCCTTATGGTGATGTTGAAGCTCTGAAAGAAGCGATCACCGAAAACACGGCTGGTTTCTTACTTGAGCCGATTCAAGGCGAAGCCGGAATTGTCATGCCACCAGAAGGATTCTTGAAAGAAGCCTATGACATCTGCCAAAAAGAAAATGTATTGTTTATTGCTGACGAAATACAAGCAGGACTTGGCCGAAGTGGTAAAATGTTTGCTTGTGATTGGGAAGACGTGAGCCCTGATATGTTGATTCTAGGTAAAGCACTCGGTGGCGGAGTATTTCCGATTTCTTGCGTCGTAGCGAACCAGGAAGTACTAGGTGTATTCAATCCAGGTTCACACGGGTCCACTTTCGGAGGAAATCCACTTGCCTGTGCCGTCTCCGTCGCTTCCTTAGAAGTCATCGAGGAAGAACAACTAGCAGAAAGGTCCCTTGAACTCGGAACTTACATGATGGAGCAACTTCGATCGATTGATAATCCAAAAATTAAAGAAGTGCGTGGAAAAGGATTATTCATCGGTGTTGAAATGACCGAACCTGCTCGTAAATATTGTGAGCAGTTGAAAGAGAAAGGTCTCCTATGTAAGGAGACTCACGAGAATGTCATCCGCTTTGCACCACCGCTTATTATCGGCAAAGAGGATTTAGATTGGGCAATTGAACAAATTAAGGATGTACTAGGATGATTTTCCCTTGTCCTATCTTTTCTCGTACCAAAAAAAGCTCCGAGCCATGTGCCCGGAGCTTTTTCATATCCATATTTAACAATCGGGCATAATCTTGAACACTCGACTTCGAGACTTTTGTAGTGAGGAAGGGGAGATGGGGAACGAGTCGCTTTCCGTGGGGCGGGCGCTGAGCCTCCTCGAGCTAAAGCTCTGTGGGGTCTCAGCTGTCCCACTTAACCCCACAGGAGTCTCCCCGTTCCCCACCTCCCCTTGCCTAAATAGCTTCTCGAAACCCATTCCAGACTGGGCTCTATTTGGACAAGAAACCCGCTTTTGCTGACAACTGTTCTGCCCATCAGCACATGTGATCCACTATTCCTGACATTATCTCCGTTTATAGCGGTCAGCAAATCATCTTCCCATGAAAGAAAGGTCCGACTACCTATATTTGGACGGGTGTGATGGGAAATTGCGAGACTTCGCGGGAGAAGGACTCAGGCGAGACCCCACAGGGAGTGTTAACGACCGAGGAGGCTCGGCGGTTCCCCCGCAGGAAAGCGAGTTATTTCCCACAACACCCTACTCTTACTTACGTCGAGGACCGGGAAGTCTCAAATTAGAGCCTTCAGGATACGGCGGATACTAGTGAATACCGGCTACTGAAAATGTTTGTTAACCTGTGGATCATTGTATGGAATTGATTTTCTTCTGACCCCAAGGAGCAAGAACAACTTCAACAATCCGTGAATCAGTTCCTTCCCATTCTCCTCCCGTGTTTTCTTCCACGTAGTATCGACCAAGGCCTAAATCAACAGAATAGGGTCCATCACTCGTTTGATCATGCCACTCCATACGTGCCTCCATGACGACTTGTTGGTCTTTTGCTTCTATCCGTTCATCTGAAGCTTTTAATAGCTGATACAAATCCTTCTCTTGCTCTAACAAAAGGAAGACCTTCTCGCCCCGCTCTACCTCTTCGGATCCAATCCATTTGCTCGCAGGAATCGTCTCTACTTCATAATTTAAAATGACGTAATCACCGTAGAATGGATCGCGCGGATCGACGGGTGCCGTCCTAAGGTGAACCGTTTCACCAAACTGATCCATTGCATAGTATCCGACTGCCATGACAAGGAGGAAGGCAACTTGTAATACGACGATGGTATAGAACCATACTCTCTTCATTCACTTTGCCTCCCCTTTATGCACCTGTCTACGTTTTCGTTCTAACAAGTAACTCAGGATAAATAGTAGGATTCCTCCGATAAAGAAGAAGAGTGAGCGGTCCATGAAGTCCCACGCTAATTGGAAATAGGCTAGGAATGTAGTGATTAAGAAAGCGACCGTTCCCTTATTTACCCATCGACTGATTTCCGTTTGATAACCGAATATCAGCCAAAGTAACGAATAGATAAACAATAAACTGAGCGACAAGACATCGCCAATAGGGAACTTGAACACAGGGACGAATAAAACCAAGTCGACCCAATAGTAGTTCGTTGAGCTTAAGGCAGCCCGAATGACCGCCCCGACGAATAGAACGGCCCAAACGATAAAGAAAGTGAAAGCCGCATCAGAAGATTCCAAAACCCACTCGTATCCTAACAGGAACACCCCGAAGACGTGTAAAGTAAAGACGGAAATGATACTCATCGTTTTGAGTACCCGGGTCTGACTTTTTTTCACAATGAGGTCATCTGCTAAGTATATTAGGAGAAACAAGATCATCAACCAGTAATAATCGAGACCTTCGCTGAAAACGAGTATGAGCGACTGAATGATAAAACTGACGCCGAATAGAGTGGTAAGCTCTGTTTCTTTTTGTCTATAAACTGCCCACCCCAAGCCAATGAGGAATAGAGCCCCTAGCCAAAAGTGATACTGTTGAAACAAAAATCCACTGTACATTTGACCGATAGTGATGAGCACTACTGTCGCAATGAAGAATGTTCGACTCTCTGATACTTTCCATAGCCCATAAGCGGCTAATGACCACACGAAGAATGGAAAAGCGGTATAAGACGTGTAATGATACATTTGGCCAATCAGAAAAATCCCCGCTCCGAAAATGAGCAACGCGATTAATAACAGACTTTGCCCCACAGGCTTTGAATGCTTTCGGTAGACAACATCCCCCGAAATGTAAAAGGCCAAAAGAAACACAATGATAATAGAAAGTCTTATCAGATCATCCATGCTCGACCAATTCGAGGCAATGAAGGTTAAGAAACCAAGGCCAATAAAGATGGCTCCAAATGTGAGAAGCAGAGGCTTACGTTTCCTCTCAGGGTACCGCTCAATCAATTGTTCACGCTGATCTTCGGTAATTATACCGTCTATCAACCATTGTTTACTTTCTTTAATGATTTGATCGCGATTCATGACTTCCCTCCTTATCGAAACAAGCCTTTATGAGACCGCGGATTGTTTGCGTTTTAAAGGCTGCCTCTTCCCATATGTCAACGTACGCCATAACCACTCGAGAGGTCCATACTTATACTTTTGAAGCCAGGCTTTACTTGCGAAGACCTGAAGTGTAAAGACCGCCAATACTATGATAAGACTAATCAACGGTGACACTTGACCATACAGTCCGAAACCGACGGAATAAAACAACAGAAAGCTGAATAGCGACTGAAAAATATAGTTCGTAAGCGACATCTTTCCCACCCATGTTAACGGATGAACGAGACGCACACCTCGTTTTGTTCGAAACAACAACGTAATCGACAGCACATAAAAGATTGCGGACGCCGTCCCCCCGACATTATCTTGTAGCAACTGCATCCATTGAGGGTTGCCGTTTATGTATGGCCCCGCTTTGAATGCTATAAACAGCACACCTGTAACCACCCAGACGGTTTTGATTGCTTTCAGATGGTCGCTAGGCTCGTGTAACCATCTCTTCTTACACATGAACATCCCCAAAAGAAACATCGGAATGAGGCTCAGAGCAAGAAATGGTAAATTCGCTACACTATTCACATAGCTCCAATCCACCCAGTTCTGCTGCCAAATATCCATGATGCTCCCTTCCCCATAATTCGCTTTTGCTTGTTGAATAGCTGGGGTATTGACGGTCCGTTGCAGCTGGTCTCTGACCGCATACAACGAAAGGGTGAACGGAACCACAAGGACCGCAAGCATTCCGACAGCCCAGTTTACTAGTGTCTTAGGTTTGGCCGAGAAGAAAAAGAATAGGACCATTCCGAAGACGCCATAAGATAGAAGGATATCGCCGTGCCAAATGAGAAAAGCATGCACGAGTCCGAACCCGATCAGAACTAACAATCGCCTGAAGATGACGGGCCGGTAAGGAATTGCCTTATCGTCTAGTCGCTCCTTCATCATTTGCATACCGAAACCGAACATAAAGGAAAACAAGGTGTAAAAACTTGCTTGGAAAAATATATCGATGAAGCTCTGTACGAAATGACTTATGGATGATGGCCAGAACTGTTCTGCCCCTCCATATAAAAAATAAGGTGCATTGAAAGCGGGTACGTTGACCATGAAGATTCCCAGGATGGCAAGCCCACGGGAAGCATCGACCCAACTTAATCTTTCAGACTCACGTAATGGTCTTGCAGATGTTTTCATAATGATCCTCCTTCTATGATTTTATTTTACTTGGATTACGTAATGAAGACAATTCGGTTTCATAATATATAGAAAGGAGTTTTTATATGCCTGCAAAAGTTGGGGTCGTCAAAGTCATTACGTTGTCTTCCTCGAGTATTTTCAATATTGGAGATGTCTATCATATGGCCCCTAAAGCATGGGCAAAAACCTTTGCTGGGGGTGGATCGTTCAATACAGGAACCGGTATTAAAATCGACATCAATCGATCAAACACGTATGTGAACGATTCAGAGGTCGTCGACCAGTCATCCATTAATAATGCTTAGGAGGGATTCCCCGATGTCGATTACCGTTCATCAATCCATCAGCATTCAGGTGTTAAGAATCGGATCTGTTTCAAACTCATCTATCGTTCAAATAGGCAGTTCAGGCGTCATTCAAGCGAAAGCGGATTTATATAATACCGGTGGATACACTGAACCTGCCCCTACAGTTCAGCCGAAAGATGGTACCATTACCATTCCTGAATCTGAAGCCGCTACTCTTGTCCCACTCTCTATAACATAGTCTCTATTTTTCTTGCATAAATTGATGGTAAGGAGGGGGTTCACTTGAACAACTACTATTCATGGCAATCGTATATCCAGCAAATGATGAAGCAGCTGGAGCAACAGCAACAGATTATTCAACAACTGCAGAAACAAGTAGAATCTCTGACTTCGAATGAAAAACCTCAAACCGTCATCGAAAAAATTGAATACCATTTCGATCAGTTAAAAATAGAAACGCTGGAAGGAACATTGCAAATTGGCTTGACACCGAATGGGTCAGATTTATCGGATATTGGGGACCTCTACTCCAAACAGGCGAACCAACATCAACAGCCGCTCTTACATTCTCTTCAACAGTACATGACCAGTGAAGTTCCTGATTGGATGGACCAGTACGTCAGGGATCACGATATTCGCTTAGAGGACCAACATAAGCAACAAATTCTTGCAGACGTTCGAAAGCAGCTCCCTGATCGGGTTCATATGTATAAAGAACAACACCCGGATATGGATGAAACAGCCCTCCTGCATCAAATACAAACGGAAATCCGAAATTCCATGGCCGCTTATTTCGATACGCTCGAAGGAGAGGATTAAATGAATTTTATTGTTCACAATTATGGTCTTCATGTCGGTCAAATTCGAGTTTCCGGGGTCACGGCTTCTTCCGTCTTTCATATAGGCGACAGTAAAACGGTTCGACTACAGTCTTTCTTCGATACCCCACCTGAATCATTGATTATCGGACCTTTCGCTTCCGAACAATCTTTAGAGGAAAAGGAGGTTACGGTGAATGAAACGAATGGTGTACGTGAATGAAGTCGACGTGACCTCAACAGCGATTGCGTCCGGCCTCTTGATCGGTGATGCCCACAGAGTGTCGCCTACAGCAAACGTGCTAGCTGTTCAGGTAGAGGATCCAGATGTTCTCTTTGAGCGGTATGACTTCAGTGAGTTCTCCGTATTCTCTATGCACCCTTCACCTGAACTTCCACCTATAGGCATACACTCTTTTTCTTATCACGAACGTCCCATTTATGTAGATTCACTGAACGTGATTGGTGCTTCCACCTCTGCAGTTATTCAAATCGGAGGCGTTGACCACGTGGATAGTTTTTCCAGAATCAAACACATCCGCCGTGTAGAGGAAGAACAATAGTCGGTGTCCTTGCATAGGTTGACAATACGGACTAAGCCTAAAAAGGAGGCTTACTATGCCTGCAATTGTTGGTCCCGTAAGTATCAATAGTGTCGGAGGCGGTGTCGTCAATTTCGGCGATTCTTTTTACTTGTCACCTAAGAGTTCTGGAAAGACCAGTGCGGGATCGGGTGCCCTGAACACAGGGAATTGGATCATCACGAATAATGGACTGAGTTCTACCAACCCGATCGATCCTGATGTAAACGACCAGAACATCACCGCAAACGCTTAAGTGTAAACATAATAAAAGGAACGCATCTAAGCGTTCCTTTTATCTTTTTCTACGGTTTGATTTTCTAGTGGTAATTCTCTTCTCAGGATCTTGCTTCTTCACCCACCTGATGTATTTCATCATATCAGGGTGATCTTTCAACCGTTCAATCGAGTGATAGAATCCTGCCAACTCCTCGTTCGTAAACAAGGCATGGACTTGCCTATGACAAGCTCCACACAGCATGGCCACTGGCCCGTCCACACCACCATATTCTTTAGGAATCAAATGGTGCTCTGTCGTTCGCACCGGCTCTCTCTTACATAATTCACACACTTTCTCCATCACGCTCAACCTCCACGACCATTGGTCCATTGAAAAAGTAAAGGCTACTACGGTGGACAGGCTGTTTCCATATTTTCTCGAGTGCTGTTTGATACAGTCTAAGCTGCGTCCCATACCGCTGTCTCATTTGATCAGCGAATGTGTCCGGATTTTCTGAGACCGCATCCGATTTGTAGTCGAGGATCATCCAGCCATCCTTATAAGGAATCATGGCGTCGATTACACCTTGTATGAAAACTTTTTCCTCTGTCGGTCCATCCCAGTCTCTATACACTTCATTTGCCGGCAATGTCAGACTGAATGGAACTTCTCGTTCGACCACATCCGCTTCTAAGACCATTCGTCCTACCGTTGTATCGAAGAATGCGGCAATGGCATCAAAATCGACCACATCCGCTTCTTCCCTTGTTAAGACTTCTTTCATTAACAGAACTTCGACAAACTCCTCCACTTCACCCGCTGTCCAAGACTCTTCGAACGGGAGGTGTTGCATGACAGCGTGCATCGCACTCCCTTTTTCGGCTGCTGTCAACTGGTTCCCTTCTTGCATGAACCTTGGGCGCTTCACAATGGGAGCACGGTACGGAACAAGTAATTGATCACTGGAATATTCGTCCTTCGTTTCCCGCTGCCGCTTAATTTCCGATACCGTTTGCTTCGCTCTTGTTCGAGCTGCTTTCTCAAAAGGATATGTGTAGTTTAACCGGGCAATCGTCTCGCTCTCGTTTTCCTCTTCATCTACCTGTTTCCACTGGTTTATCGCTTCTTGAAGTTTAGCATCCCTATGCTCTTTCAGTTCATCCAGGATAGCGAATTCACTGCCATGAACAATCGAAACGCGCCACTCAGATTCGTCTTCTCTAATCTCATCTGCTGTCGCAACGTCAATCCCGCCACGGAGTACATCTGTATGTTGGTGACGAATAAGCGCAGGGCCGACCCAATCTAAATACGATTTCGCCTCAAGCCGATCGTGTGGCGGCAATACCCATTGTTTTTCTTCAACGAATGATTGCCACTTCTCTTGTTTCTTTTCAAAAGATGCCACATTTCCGATCATCACCAGTTTTTCTTTCGCCCGCGTCAGAGCCACGTACAGCACACGCATTTCTTCAGCCAGCAGCTCCCTGCGCTTGGCTTCCTTGAGCGCATGGTACGCAAGGGTCGGATACATGAGCCGCTTATCTGGATCAATATAACGCGTGCCGAACCCGAAGTCTTTGTGAAGCAAGTAACGATTCTTCAAATCCATCATATTGAACTGTTTATCCATCGCCCCTAAAAGAACCATCGGGAATTCGAGTCCTTTACTTTTGTGAATGGTCATGATGCGTACGACGTCTTCTTGTTCCCCTAAGGCGCGTGCCGCTCCTAAATCGTCTCCTCGCTCCTCCATCCGCTCGATAAAACGTAAGAAGCGGAACAGCCCTCTGAACGAAGTCGATTCATACGATCTCGCCCGGTCGTATAAAGCTCGAAGGTTCGCCTGCCTCTGTCTTCCTCCAGGCATGCCCCCGACAAAATCATAGTAGCCGGTTTCGCGGAAGACATCCCAGATCAACTCTGACAACGCCCCTTGTCTCGCACGCTCACGGAAGCTCCCCAGCATTTGAGCGAATTGCTCGACCTTCTTGCCTAACTCGTCATTTGCTTTGTATGACTGAATCGCCTCGTAATACGTCCCTCTTTTTTTAGATAACCTCAAGCGAGCTAACTCATCTTCATTTAAGCCTACAATCGGGGATTTCAACACAGATGCCAGTGGGATATCCTGCATCGGGTTGTCGATGACCTTCATCAAACTCAACATGACTTTGATTTCAATCGCTTCAAAGTATCCTGTCGATAGCTCTGCATAAACAGGAATACCTTGTTGTTTCAATTCATCTACGATGGTTGAAGCCCACGTCATGGAACGCATCAAGATGACAATGTCACGATACTGAACCGGACGTTTCGTTCCTGTCTCTTTGTCCACCACTTCTATAGGCGGTGTCTCACCATGACCAAGCCAATCTCTTATTTTTTTGCCGTAGGCCCGGGCTTCTAACTGAGCTTTTTCCAGGTCCTTATACTCCTCATTCTCTTCATGATCGTCCTCTTTCGACTCTCGATCAATCAAGAAGAGTTCTGCCGCCGTATCACTGCTCGTAAGTTCATCATAGATCGTGTTACTGTAAATGAGCTCCGCTTCTTTCTCATACTCCATTTCGCCGACTTCTTCGTCTAAGACTTGCCTGAAAATATAGTTCGTTGCATCAAGAACTTGCTTACGACTTCTGAAATTGCGGGCTAAATCGATTCGCTCCCCTTGCTGTTCTTCCTGCCCATAGTCTTTATATTTCGTTAAGAATAAGGAAGGTTCCGCATGACGGAAACGATAAATACTCTGTTTGACATCCCCGACCATGAACAAGTTGCCCGCTTCATCACCATCTGTCAATAAACGGAGCAATGTTTCTTGAACAAGGTTTGTGTCCTGGTATTCATCAATCAGCACTTCTGTAAATTGTCTATGGAACCCTTTAGCGACGCTAGAGGGAACTGGTGTGTCTGGTGTGGACGTGTCATCTAATAAAATTTGTAAACAGTAGTGCTCCAAGTCCGAGAAGTCGACGATCGCTTTCTCTTTCTTTCTCTGCTCATATCGAACCTTAAAATCTTTGACTAAAATAGCAAGCTGCTGCATGACGGGATGCAACGCGTGCATGTCTTTCAAATAACTCGCAAGCGAACGGGAGAACCATTCGTCCTTCATCTCATTCCATCGCTTCTTATAGCGATCGCGTATTTTCTTGGCTTTTTCCTTCTTCGCTTCATCGCAATCCATCTTTTTTCTTGATAAAGTGGCAAACTTCGTCCCTGCCATGAAGGTTTGTAACTCTTCCCACGAATGAGCCAATGCACCTCTCGCCTGCTGGACCATTTCAAGATCTGCATCAGCCGTCTCCCCGTATGTATGAGGGCCATCCGGTTCTCTCGTAATATCCAACAGTTGACGCGCTTCTGTTTCCATCGCTTTCAGCTGGCTTTCGACCTCTTTCTTCAACAACACCAACCACGATAGTTGCTGCTCTTCTTCCAAACCCGATACATCATACATGGCTACCATGTCATCAAGCCATGCATCAGGCCATGGATTCTGTGTAGCGAACGTGTAAAGATCGAGCACCAGCTTCTCCACATCCAAGTCACTACGATCACTAGAAAATCGTTCAACCACATCGAAAAATCGCTGCTGTTCTTCTCCTTCTCTGCCGTACCAGTCTTCAAATAAATCTTCCAGCACCTCTTGCTGGATTAAATCGGATTCGACGGTATCGGCAATGCGAAATCCGGGATCTACATCAAGGGTGTACGCATAACGACGCACCACTTCCATACAAAACGAGTGTAACGTTGAAATGGATGCGTTTTGTAACAGGGAAAGCTGTTTCTTCAGATGATGAGAATCCGGATCTTCTTCTAATGCTTTTCCAAGCGCTTGACCGACACGATTCCTCATTTCTTGAGCCGCTGCATTCGTAAAGGTGACCACTAATAACGAGTCAATATCTACAGGGTCCCCTTTGTGCAAAAGCTTTTGGATGATGCGCTCGACAAGTACGGCCGTTTTACCTGAACCTGCCGCAGCGGCAACTAGAATATTGGACCCGTGCGTATGAATCGCTCTGTGCTGTTCATCCGTCCAACTGACCATTAAGACCCCTCCTTCCCTTGAATCATGTTCTTCAGAATATCGTCGTCCTTCATTTCTTGTAGTTTTCGATAATTGTTCTCTTCTAGTGTTGGATCAAACTGGCAAACGGACCTGTATGGGCAGAAGCCACATGCTACTTGTTGTTTCTGTTGATAAGGATTGAGCTCTACTTCTCCATTGGTAATGGTCGTTCCTGCTCTTCCCATCAGCCCACGTACATACTGGTTGATTTCCTTGAATCGATCGGCATCAGCCGTTTTCGAGCTCTTATAGAATCCTCCATTTGCCTTCAACCCAGCTGGAATGATGCGACTTTGCCCTTTTTCAAGACCTGTATCCATCATCTGCACGACATGCTCATTTTCTAATAAAAGTCCTTGCATCTTGAACTTCTTGAAGATTTCTTCTTCGATTTCATTGTCCTTCAACAGTTGATTGCCCGTAATCATTGGGTTGTGCACATGAAAATAAAGAACGCCGGCTGGAGTAGCCGTAGAACCGAGCCATTGCTCTGCGTTACTTAATACCACATCAAGATAGGCGAGCATTTGTAGAGATAGACCGTAATAAACATCCATCAGACTTAAGCCCTTGGCACTTGACTTATAATCTATGATTCGTAGAAACAAGTCATCATCTGTCAATGCGCGGTCGACACGGTCAATACGCCCTCGCAGCATGAGCTCATACCCATTCGGCAGGTCAAGAGCCAGAGGAGGCAATTCTCCTTCTTTACCTGTTCCAAACCCGAGCTCTAACCCAACCGGAGTAAAGTGGCTTTGCCTCGCCTGTTCACTTAGGACGAATGCAGCTCGAGCAATCACCTTTTGCAACTTATTTTGGATGTATTGGTAACGATTCGAACTGCGAAGGATTTGGTTCTGTAAAATCGGAGCCAGCTGATACGTCGCTTTCTCCGCATAATGGTCGGTATCGTTACGGTTCAATTGCGCAAAATTGCGTCCCTCTCCTTGCACCCATTCCGTAATTTGCTTCAATGCCTCGTGGAAAAGCTGTCCGATATCCGGAGCGTCGAGCTTATATGTCCGCCGTTCTTCTAATTGCAAGCTGTGCCTTGCAAAGTATTGGTACGAACAACGATGATATGTCTCTAAACGTGACACGCTCGTCTTCACTTGCTTGTCGAACATCTTCTGTGTGGTTTCTTCCGATAGATGGGATGGTTTATTTTGATAAAAGAGGCTTTGCAGCACTCGATTGGTTAATTGATTCGATTCTTCTTCTTTGATATACCAATTGAGTACGCTCCACCAAACCGGGTCCATTGCATACCCTTTTAAATAGCGAGCCAATTGAGACGTCAATGCGGACCTTGTTTTGGTCGGGTTGGTAATAAACCGTCTAGCATCGTGAAGGTCATCTGGATCTTGGAGCAAGAGGTGGTATTGGCAACTCGGGAACCACTCTTCCACTCGCTGGATGATGGTGGCTGGAATCTTCGACTTCCCCTCTTCATTACTTAACGGATAACTGATCCATAGCCTATCTTGCGGCATGGTCATCGCGAGATACACATAGAAGCGATCATCAAGTAATTGACGGTTACTCCCATCAGCTAAGCGCAAACCCTGCTCTGCGAGCAGCGATCTTTCCTGTTCTGAAATCATGCCATCACTCGGTGGTTTCATCGGCCACATACCATCGGTCACACCAATAAGGAACGAGGCCTTCACTCCTGTCATTCTTGAACGGTCGACGCTTCCGACGACGACGTGATCCATACTCGGAGGAACGTGGGCAAAGGTCAAAGACTCGAGTCCGCTATCCATCGTATCGCGGAACACTTGTAAGGACATGGTTTCCTCTCCAGCCATCTCAACCATTTCATCCAACAGCTGTAAAAACGCATCCCATACTTGTTCCTGCTCACGCCCCCGCTCAATTTCCCCTTTTTCATCATAGTAATTGCGCCACTTCTCCAGTTGCTCAGGCACTCTTATACTTTCCAGCCATTCATACATCGTCCGTGCTTTCTCCTCGATTGTATCTGCCCGTCTAAGTTTCTGATCGAACTCTTCCATCGCATGCCTTACTTGGTTGCGATAGGCATTGATTTTGCGCTGTTTAGCTTTCTCTTCATCTGTTTGAGAGGCTTGTTCAAAACCACGGAAACGTTGGTAGGTCCATTCTTGATCAGAAAACCACTGACTCCTTGAGCGAATACCGTATTCAAGAACATAGTTTTCCAATTCATCAATGGCATCTTCATCCAACGGAAACTCCCGGTCCGTTTTCGGAATAAACCCTGTCTTCAATAATCGGAACATGGCATCGTAACGGAAGTTCCCCTCAATCACGTCCAGGCCTGAGCGAATCAATTCAATCATCGGATGATTCAGCATCGTCCTTTTCTCATCGATAAAAACAGGAATGTTGTAGTCTTCGAACAGCGTTTCAATCAAACTATGATACACATCCGGTTCACGCATCAAGACGGCCATGTCTTTATAGCGATATCCTTCCTCCCGTACAAGCCGGAGCATCTCCTGGGCAACGCCTTCCACTTCCGCTCGAGGATGAACGGCTTCGGCTATTTGAATGGGGACGTGTCCTGTAAAGCCGGGCGCAGGGCGTTCGTCAAAATACTTTTCCAGATGACGGAACGCGGGCTGGTCTTTCATTCGGCCCTGTTGATTGTCTAACTGCTCCACAGGCTCCATAGGGACTCCCGCATTCAAAGCCGTTTCCTGCAAAGATAAGAACGTTTCCTTTGTTTCATGAAACAGATCCAACTCTGGATTGAACCCATTCTCCGGCAACTCTGTTGTCAACGTAACATGGACACGATCCACTTTTTTCAGTAAAGCTTCGATCACCACATATTCTTGAGGGGTAAAGCTATGAAAACCATCAATGTACACTTCCGCTCCATCTAGAAAAGAAGCTTTCGGAATTTTGCTTGCAAGCAGTTGAAGTTGATCCTCACTGTCTATGTATTTCTCACGCAAGGCATCAACGAGACGATCATAAATATAAGCAAGATCATCGAGCTTATCACGAAGTCCTTGCTCTTGGCTTGTTGTATGGACATATTGATCGAGTGCATCCATTTGTGAGTGAAGGTGCTCTGGCTCGATGCGGTATCGCTTGAACTCTGTGATCATCCCTTCTAGCTGCTCGATGAACCCTTGCTTTTCAATCGCTTTTTGAAAAACACGCCAATCAGATGTCCGCTGCTCGACGATTTTTCGTAGCATCATCTGCACTCCTGTAGAGCTGATGAATTTCTTTGTTCCTCCACCTGTTTCTTGCAAAACCCTCCATGCAAGTCTGGAAAAACTGAATACTTGAGCTCGTATCGAACCTTCCAGTCCATCCCTTTTCAACAACGCATACTCTTGCTGAAATGTCATCTGGTCCGGAACAATATATATAATAGACGCCCCTCGTGGGTTTTCCTTCAATTTCGCTTCCATTTCATCCAAACACAGAGTGCTTTTACCTGCGCCAGATCGCCCCATCAAAACTCGCATGCTCATTCTCATTGCTCCTCTCTTTATGTACACGTATCACACTCAACTACCTTTAGTTTACCATTTTTCTGGACCTTCTGATAAGAAAAGAGAAGCAGCCCTGTAAGAGTCGAATCTATAGACCGACATACACAAGACCTGTTGAACGGTATCTTCTTACACCTCAAAAAAACACTCTTCAACCTTAGGTGAAAGAGTGTTTCTCTGCTATTCTATTAAAACTGTAACGCCATCTGAGAAAATGGCCAATAACGGACGTCCACTTTCCCTACAACGGTATCAATCGCAACGAACCCAAAGTAACGACTATCCAGGCTATCACGACGATTATCTCCCATTACAAAGATGTGCCCCTCTGGAACACGGTCCATTTCTGTCACTTCCTGCAAAGTGAAATCATTCGTGAAAGGCTTTCCATCATTTGGCCTTAATGGATCTAGGTATTGTTCAGGAACATATCGCCCGTTTACGTATAGTTGATCATCTCTAAACTCAATTTGATCTCCCCCGACACCAATGACCCGCTTTACATAGTCTTCTGTTTCGTTCGCATGAAAGACGATGACATCGTGCCGATTGACTTGTTGCCAATCATAAACGACTTTGTTGACCATTAATAAATTGCCATCATAAAGGGTGGGCTCCATGGATTCACCATCGACAATGTAACTCGCAAACAAATAAGAACGAAGCACAAAAGCAAGCAATAAGGCGAACAATACCGTACGGATGATTTTGCGATATTTTTTCATAGTTTAATCCTCCAGGTGTTGTTTCTATCAACATTTTACCCCTATAGGATTGAACTTAATCACTTGAGTACGTTCGATACTCTGCTTTTTTCTTCATTCGAGTTTCGAAATACTTACCAATCATCCAAAACAGGAAAATACACACCCCTACAACAATAGACTTCACTGGGTTTTGAGCGAATGATGCAATGCTGCTCCCCACGTAAGCGATCGTGAAAATCATGACGGATTTGCCCAGTAACACAGCAAGAATAAATTGTTGCTTGCTTACATTAGAGAGTCCTGACACAACATTAATAATCGATGAAGGAGAGAAAGGGAAGCACATCAAAAGAAACAATGGACCAAAGCCATGCTCCTCTACCCAGGTCATGACCCGACGCACTTGTCTCTGTTTCGTAATAAACCGAAAGAAGCGTTTGTCCCCTAATTTACGAATAATAAGAAAGACACAAATAGCGCCAATGACGGAACCGATCCACGAATAAAGAAAGCCTTTCAGTAATCCATAGACGACTGAATTAGCTAATACAAATGCAACGAGAGGTAAGATTGGCAAAAAAGCCTCTAACATAGGCAATAATATGCCTGGTAAAGGCCCAAAGCTTTCCAACTGCTCCAGTTGATATATGACATAATCAAAGAGCTGATCGTTCTCAGCCATTTCTTTCCACCGATCTATATTTACAGATAATTCGCGCATGCGAGGGGACTCCTTCTAGCTTTTTCCTCCATTTTATACGAAAGCCAGGCTTATGCCTAGCTGAACCACTTACATACAGTCTCTCCATAATTTCCAATTGTAACCTTTTTTCAAAACTTCCTTGCATAATTGGAGGTCCAGCGTGGTATAATACATAACAAGAACAAACGTTCGTATTTTTGGAGGAGAATAACATGCGGAACTTAAAACAGAAAGAGTTAGATCTTGCTACCCGCTATTTATTTCTATCCATGGCTATTGTCGTCATTAAACAAGACAGAAAACACTTCGATATCGGTAAGTTCAAGATCAAAGAACCCTACATGGAGCTATTAGGAAAAATGGAACTGGAAGCAAGAAAAGAGCGGAAGGAGCTCAAAGCTGAAATGGATCGCCTTCAACTTCAAGTAGTGGAGTCAGGACGAAACGATTCATTCACCTCCTTCCTTTTTTTAGCCAGTGGATATGAGGAAAAGCGCAATTACTTCAACCCTGCAATCAGAAAAAAAGTGGAGAGCATATTGTTCGAGCTTATGAGAAAGTCTCAGCGACCCTCTCGTGGGGGATATCAGCAGCGGATGGCAGCGTCCGTAGACGATCTTCAAGGATGACACGGAAGTGGGCTGTTCGTTGGACCTGATTAGCAATCATACCATGAGACACAGGAACATTGATTGAGGTTCCGTTCGAGAATTGTATCGTAGTGGTTTGGTCAGATTCTCCATGATAAGACCGAATGAACTTATGCGCAATCCAACTGCAATCTTTACGCTTTGGGGAAATGATAGGGAAGAAATAAATTCTCATCGCTTCGGAAATGACAATCGGAGGTTTGTGTGTGTAGCCTGTCATCTGTTTTGTTCCTGATATTCGACCATCCAAACTGCTTGCAAAGTAGCGGCAGGAATCATCTACAACCTGGCTTGGACATTTTTCAATCTCAAAACTTCCTTTAGATTCCACCACTTCTGTCATAACTCGTCCATGCTGATCGTATTTTGCAATTAAAGCCATCGTTTCCGGGTTGATCTCGTACTCTTTCTTTACAACGTATTCCATCCGCTTCAACATCCTTTCGGTATCAGGTGGCGGCAGTCCTTCATCCATCGGCGCCCGCCGCTCATCCCCTTAAATTTACCAAACATTAGCGGAAATGTCTAAACTTTCTTACAAAAATATGAACCTACTTCCTATCTCTGTTATACTACAAACACATACTTCTTTTTACCTACTCGGTTCACAATCCGATTCTCTTTTCTCCTCACGGCCAAAATCTGGGTTGAGAAGAGTGAAAAATTCCAACTCCGGCTGAATTCTAGCGGGTTGATCCATACACAGCACCACCTATTCTACCATATTTCCTAAAAGGAGGGGTTAAGATGTGGAAGCGAAAGAAAAAGAAAACGGACTTAGGTAAACATCCACTGGAAACAAAGGACCTTTCAATCAATGAAATCCGAAAAGCCATTCATGCCTTCTCAGACCAGAAGCCTGCACATGTTCCATTAAGCGTCCTTATTCATGAAGATTTGACTCTTGACTATGATTTGCTCGCCCCTTATCTCCACGCTCAACCGAGCCGCCCGTTTTACATGTCGAGGGAAACCTACGAACTGTTTGAAGAAAGTGATTATGAACTAGCGAAAGAAATCGATATCGTCCAACGTGCCGTTGATGAGTACATGAAGCAGCAACAAGAAGCCCCTGTCATTGATGACGACCCATACAAACGGATAAATTATTATAAGCTGAAACGGCTTGACTTGTTACACGAACGTCCAGAAAGAGAATACTATTTAACCAAAGAAGAATTTATGATTACCTATAAGAAGCCAAAATAAATGGAAGTCTCAATCAATACTGGCATTAAGGATGGTAAGGCGAGATAAAAAAAGGACCAATGCTCACGTGAGCATTGGCCAAAGAGACGACTGGTTAACTTTTGAGTGAGGGAATAAAATTTGAAAAAGTTCTTCCTTCGAAGAGCTTTTTCTCGAAAAACACTCTTCAGTAATAGTTCATTACTGACCTATTTATGACAACCAGATCATAAATAGCAATTGAGATCAATAAGCATCATCGCTTATCTGTTTCTTATTGTAGTATATTTCTCCACATCCTTCACCGAAAGATTTTTGCGGAAGACCGCAACACGTTGCAAACTTGTTAGTTTATGACATGCATACCTCTTCACGTTCCCCTTTAGCATATGCTGCGTCACTACGTCCCCTCTTATTTCTCAGTATTCAGTATGAATGAGAAAACACTCATCTTTTGTTCCCATCCTCCATTTTAATAAGCAGATGCTGACGGTGTTTGCGGACGTTCGCAGCATTCGCGAAAGATATTGGCAGATCCCACACTCCCACATCTTTCACACTACAGAAAACGAGATCTTTCATGGTTGTAAAGACTCTTTGGTAATCACACTATTCCCTCAACTCTAGAAGATGATCGCTTGCTAAAAAACAACCCCTACGAATAGGAGTTGTTTCAACATCATTATGATTGAGCTAATTTCTCACGTAAGTTCTTACGAAGAATCTTTCCGGTCGTATTCTTCGGAAGTTCTTCCATGAACTCTACTTTTGAAGGAATCTTATACTTGGCTAAATGGGCGCTACAATAGTCGATGACACCCTGTTCGGTGAGTGACGGATCGTCGACAACGATGAAACTGATGACCGATTCTCCGAGTTCAGGGTGAGGAGCGCCCACAACCGCGACTTCGCTTATGTTTGGATGGTCATATAACACTTCCTCCACTTCACGTGGATACACATTGTATCCGCCAACGAGAATCATATCTTTTTTACGATCCACGATATAGAAGTATCCTTCATCATCAACGCGCGCCATATCACCCGTATATAACCATCCTTCTTTAATTGTGACAGCTGTCTCTTCAGGCATCTTGTAATACCCTTTCATAACGTTCGGACCTTGGACGACGAGTTCGCCTACTTCCCCAACCGGAACTTCTTCACCTAATTCATCGACGATTTTATTTTTTACGTTTCGAATGTTCTGACCGATTGAACCTGCCTTCCGAGGTCGATCAAGCGGATTGAATGCTGTTACAGGAGAAGCTTCTGACAATCCGTACCCTTCAGAAACACGTACATTGAACTGCTCTTCAAACGCGTTCAATAACGCTACTGGCAGCGATGAACCTCCTGATATGCATAGACGCATGTTTCGGAACGTGTCCACTTGCTCTTTTCCTGTTTGCAACAGATAATTGTACATCGTAGGCACACCAGCAAAAACGGTTGCTTTCTGCTCTTCTGCAATACCAAAAACATCCTGCGGTGAAAACTTAGGTACTATTAATACCGTACCACCGTTCATTACTGGTGCATTTAGAGCAACCGTCAAGCAGAACACATGGAACATTGGCAACGTAGCAATCACTCGATCTTCAGAAGAAAAACTAAGATAGTCAGCGACATCGCTCGCGTTGGAGTAGATGTTCTGATGAGTCAACATAGCTCCCTTCGGCTTCCCGGTCGTCCCTGATGTGTATAAGATAACAGCTACATCGTCTCTATTCAAAGCAGGCTTGTCGTAAGTTAAGCTACCTGCCGCAACAGACTTTGTAAACGATTTCATTTTTCCCACTAACGAAGAGGAGTCTAAATCAATACCAGACCCTGTGTCGCCAACAAAATAATGCCCTACATTTAAATGAGAATCCATATGCTCAAATTTTTCGAATAACATGTCCATCGTGATGACGACTTTAACGTCCCCGTTTTTTAAAATGTAACTCATTTCATCAACCGTGTATGTTGGATTAATCGGAATAACTGTCATTCCTGCTCTTAAAGCACCATATAGTCCAATCATAAATAGAGGACTGTTCCCACTGACCAAAGCTACATGATCTCCCTTGCCGTAACCCATGTCCGTTAAAGTCGATGCAAATTTAGTGACTGATGCATCAAACTCCTGGTAACTCACGCCTCCTCCTTGGAATATGTAAGCTTCTTTCTTTGGATTCTCAAGAGCCGTCTTCTCTAGCTGATCACTAATATTCATTTGTTGCCCCTCCCTATAATGAATGAATAGTCATTCATTATATTAGTTTAAATATTCTTTTTTATTATAAAATACTGAAAATTATTTATCAATCTTTCTATTTCCATTTCCTTCTTCAACCTTCATGATACTCCCCCATATCTTAAAGACTCAGTTTTCGTATAGTTTGATGATTTCCGTTGCCTAGAGTAGTGTTCGAAGGGACGGGAAATAACTCGCTTTCCGTGGGCATGTGCTGAGCTTCCTCAGGCTTCGCCTTGCGGGATCTCACCGATCATGTACATCCCACAGGAGTCTCGCCATTTCCCGACCCTTCTTACTTTTATTTGGAGAACGGAAACATCTGATGAGCTGGTTAACCTCAAATGAAAGCCGGATGTTCTGATATATTGCTAGCTAGCGCATTGTTCGATAGATCAGACGCACCTACACATTGAGGGGTCGTTCCTCTCTATATCGAAAAGGGGTGGTTTTAAAACAGCGAGACTCCCGCGGGAGAAGGACCCAGGCGATACCCAAAGGGAGTGTGAATCGACGACCGAGGAGGCTTGCCGGTTCCCCCGCAGGAAAGCGAGTTGTTTCAAAACAACCCCCCTACTCCTAGTAAGGTGACGAACCCTATACATCTCAGAATCGAGTGTTCAAAATTACTGCCCGATTCTTGAAGAAATTTATAAACTAAAAAACCCTTCGTGCCTGAGTGAATTTCACTCTCAGACACGGAGGGTTTCTGTGCTTGTTTGGCTTAATAAAGCATGTCTATGAAATCTTCTTTGGTAATCTTCCCTAGATAATGCGAGACATCTAAGTCCCCAATGGCATCAGACAAGGCTTTACGTTCATATTGTGTACCAATGAGACGTTCTTCAATTTCGCTGATATCCCCGACACCGAAGAAATCTCCATATATCTTCGCGTTTTGAACGTAGCCTTTTGTCACGTCCAGACGGATATCGTAGGTGCCGGCACCTTCTATTCTTTTATTTTGCTGAATATTGAATTTCGGTGATTTCCCGTAGTTCCAATCCCAATTTTTGTAGCGTTCTTCTGCTAACTTATAGATATTTTCCCAGTCTTCCTTGGTCAGTTTGTACTGAGGTACATCTTTAACGTCTTCAACATCAAAGATATAGCGAAGAATAAGATCTTTGAACTCTTCCATTGAAACTTCTTCATTTAGAAATTCAGAAATATTCGCCACGCGGCTGCGAATCGATTTGATTCCTTTCGACTTGATTTTTTCTGTTTTTACATTTAGTGCAGAAACAACATTCTCAATTTCAGAGTCGAGCATGAGCGTTCCATGACTGAACATGCGGCCTTTTGTTGAAAATTGAGCATTACCTGAGATTTTACGACCATCTTCTGCGACGATATCATTTCGGCCTGATAACTCGGCATTGACACCTAATTTTTTCAACGCTTCCGTTACGGGTTCTGTAAATTTAGCGAAGTCATGAAAACTGTCACCATCGTCTTTAGTAATAAAGCTGAAGTTCAAGTTTCCTAAATCATGATACACCGCTCCACCGCCTGATAGGCGCCTGACCACCTGGATGTTGTTCTCTTCCACATAGTTGGTATTGATTTCTTCCACAGTATTTTGGTTCTTACCAATGATAATCGATGGCTCATTGATATAGAAAAGTAAGTACGTTTCGTTGATATCGAGGTTCTTCAAGGCATATTCCTCGATAGCTAAATTGATCCTTGGGTCATTAATTCCCTCATGATCGATGAAAAGCATGTATAACTCATCCTTTCTCTATAAATTATCCTATTCTATTGTAATCGTTCCGACAAGAATAGACAATTATCCACTCCACGACAGCCCTTCTTCTGCTATTTGGATGGTTCCCTTGAAGACGTCTTCCGCTTCCTGTCTCAGCCTAGGCAATTGACCGAAATGAGGGAGGTGGCTGAGCCACAGTGTATCGACCTTAGCTTCTGCTGCAATCGTCGCAGCTTCTTCACTCGTCATATGACCAGCTTTCGATCCATCCATTCCTTTATAAAAGTTTGTATCTGTGATCAACAAATCTGCCTCCTCAGCAAAACCGATCCATTCTTTCATATAACTTGTATCTGCTGTATATACGACGCTATGCTCACCATCTGAAACCCTCATACCATAGCACGCTACAGGGTGTTGCGTCTTTTGGAAATCAATGGTGAACGGTCCCACTTGCAAGGGGTCTTCTGGGTTATAGCGATGGCCTTTCGTGTACTGATGAGTGAGTTGATCGAATTTCTCTTTTTCCTCCGCGTGACCATAAATAGGTAAAATATCTGATGTCTCGTTCAACGTATTTTTAACGAGACAGGCATACTGAAGTGCCCCTATATCCGCAATATGATCATGATGATAATGCGAGAGTACCACTGCATCTACGTCACTTATTTTGACGAATTGTTGCATTCTTGAAAGCACTCCACTCCCACAATCAACCAACATTCGGAACCCATCTCTTTCAAATAAATAACCTGAAGTCGCACTTCCTGCTGCAGGGTAAGCACCCCAATAACCAATGACTGTCACTTTCATTATTACCACTCCCTATGTCTTTTGAACTAATTATATATTGTTTTATAACAGATTGTTGATTTCTGCATATTGTTATAATACAATGGTTTTACAATAAAAATTTGGAGGGGATTTCCTAATGATGAGTATAGTTGAGTTCTTCCGAAACCTACCTAAGAAACACTGCTCCAATTGTGGCAACGTTATTCAGGAACAAGCGGACTGCTATGGCAACATTTGTGATGACTGTGATCACCCGGCTCGTTAATGGTAGTATTCCACAAATGAATAGAAATGGAACCATCAAATTTGGAGCAGCTTATTGAATAGGCTGCTTTTTTTTGCTTCTTTACCTTTCCTTCCATGTTTTCACCCCCTTTACCCTACTACAGAAATACAAAATCCCGTATTGCGTATAAACACAATACGGGAGGTTTCTATTTTGCAATGCTATGTCTCTTTTCCGAAGAGTTTCGTACAAGTAGTTTATGCGAATATATATATCTTCTTGGTGTTGTTGAACTAGAGTGGAGCAGTTGCTGAATCAGCACCTCTATTGTCCGATCAGCCATTTTGGTTATCGGCTGCTCCACAGTCGTCACAGCGGGCGCCATTAGAAGAGAAAGCATTTGATTATCGAACCCGACCACAGCCAAATCATCAGGAATCGCCCAGCCACAATGAGAAGCTTCATAAACAATACCGGCAGCAACTTCGTCAGATCCTGTGAACACGCCGTCGATCAGCGGAAATTCTTCTTTGATTTTACGGAAAGCGTTACGACCATCTTCTACTTGAATGACCCAATCCATGACAGCCTCTTCTATAAAAGGCAATCCTCTCTCCTTCAGCGCTCGCTTAAATCCTGCCAAACGCTCCATCGCAAGATGCGTAAGTGTACCACCACTGAGATAAGCAAGGTTCGTACACCCTTGATCAATTAAGTGCAACGTTGACTCATAAGCCGCTTTCCGGTGGTCCATATGTATCATAGGAACAGGTGTATCCTCCATGTATTCGTTACACAAAACAATCGGACCAGACTCCAAGTAAGGCTCGACAACTTCCCACTCATTGACAAGTGACGTCATCACCACCCCATCCACTTGCTTGGTCTTTAATAGTTGAAGGTAATCCAATTCTTTCTTTTTTGAATCATGTGTTTGGCAGACAATAACTTGATACCCCCACTGAGAAGCTTTCTTCTCCATTGATTCAATCAAGTTACCAAAAAACGGATTCGTAATACGGGGCAGGAGAACGGCGATTGTATCCGTCCTTTGACTGCGCAGACGACGTGCAGAAGAATTGGGGACGTATCCAAGTTCATCCATTGCTTGTAGGATCCGTTGTTTTTTCTCATCTGTCACATAAGGCTGGTCATTGATTACACGAGACACTGTAGTCCGCGATAAGCCAGCTAACTTTGCTACATCTTCTATCGTAGCCATACGTATTCCCCCTACTAGATTTCTACCTTTCTTTGAAAACGTTTCCATATAAATGATACTAATCATCCCGTCATTCTGCAAGCCCTTTCAAAAAAATGATTTACAGAAATCGTAAGCTCAGACACTTGTTCACTAGTGGAAGGTTCATACATCCCTCATACCTATAGCTCTGCCCCCTCCCTTCTTTTAAATAAAAAAACACCGGATGAGTGGTCCATCCGATGTTTTTCCTGCATATATGATCTGCTTATTCACTTCAAGTAGTGAAGGACTTCTTCTACGGCTGCTTCTCCCTGATCTATGCAATCTGGCAACCCAATTCCTCGATAAGATCCTCCTGCTAACAAGACACCTGGTAAATCTCGCTTCAGCTGTTCCGTGATCTCATTAAGGCGATCCTTGTGCCCAACTTTGTATTGGGGCATCGCATCGTACCAACGTGTCACAATGGAGAAATCAGGCTTTTGAGTAATATCCATCGTTTGATTCAAATCGTTGAGAGCAATGTCTACGATTTCTTCATCCGAACAATTCACAATCTCTTGATCAGATGGCTTCCCTACATAACAACGAAGCAGGACTTTTCCTTCCGGTGTTGATGTCGGCCACTTTTTATGAGTCCAAGTACAGGCTGTAATCCGAAAGTCGCTATTACGCGATACAACAAATCCTGTCCCATCAATATCCTTCTTGATTGCAGAAGCATCAAAAGCCATAGCTACATTGGCTACTGACGTCGCATTCTTGTCTTTAAGTGGATCAAGAAAATCATACTGTGTCAGCATTCGCTGTGCTGAGAAGTGAGGAGTCGCAATAATGATGGCATCAGCCTCTTGTAAAGTCCCGTCACTGAGCATGAGGTGATAGTGATTGTCCTTCTTCTCAATATGATCAACTTGAATTTGCGTTTTTACCGTATCCTCTTCCAATTGAGCCTCGATTGCGTCGACTAATGATTGTAAACCGTGCCGAAGCGTCAGAAACATACTCGGTTTTTTTTCGCCTTTCTTACGGACTTTTATAGAGGTCGTTTTTCGTAAGCCTTTGATTAAGCTCCCATACTCCTGTTCAAGTTCATAAAAATGAGGGAACGTAGCTTGTAAGCTTAACTCATCAATGCTGCCCGCGTAAATACCGGACAGTAAGGGCTCAATCAAGTTCTCAACAACTTGATTTCCGAGTCGCCTTCTGAAGAACAGCCCAAGCGATTGATCACCTTCAACTGGTTTACTAGACTGAACCATATCCATAGCTGCTCGCATCTTTCCTAGCGGTGTGAATAGACCCGAGAAAAGAAACGGCCGAATTCTAGTCGGAATTCCCATATATGAACCACTTGGCATTGGGTGAAGTTTATTGTTCACCAAAATGTATGACTGTCCCGTCCCATTGGGAATCAGCTCTTCCGACAAGCCGACATCGGTCGCTAAACGGGCGGCACTTTCTTTACGGGCAAGAAAAGAGTCCGGGCCACGCTCAATCGTAAACCCGTCCCTTTCTTCTGTTTGTATCTTTCCGCCTAAGCGATGACTTGACTCCAGCAATTGGACATTCAGGTTCAACGAATCTTTTTTTGATGCTTGTTGTAGTCGATATGCGGCAGTAAGGCCCGTGATTCCTCCACCAATAACGACCACTCGTTTTTGATGTGACATCTTATCCCCTACTTCTCGACTTGATTCATGACGACGTTCGCCAATGTTTGAATAAATTTAGGATTCGTATTTGGCATTTCAGGACGATAATAATTTGCCCCTACTTCATCACAGACGACTTTACACTCGTAATCATTATCATAAAGCACTTCTAAGTGATCGGAAACAAAACCAACAGGCGCATACACAAATGTCTTGTAACCTTTATCGTTATAAAGATCTTTCGTTAAGTCCTGAACATCAGGCCCAATCCATGGGTCCGGTGTATTTCCTTCACTTTGCCAGCCGATTTCATACTGTGTGATGCCAGTCGCGTCCGAAATCAACTCAGCTGTTCGTTTCAACTGATCCGGATAAGGATCGCCACCTTGCAAAATCTTCAGAGGCAGGCTATGTGCCGAAACAATCAGGCAGGTATTTTCTTTTTCTTCTTCGTCCATCTTTGCGTATTCCGCTTCAATTTTCTCTTTCCAGAAATCGATAAATCCTGGTGCATCATACCAGCTTTCAACGGAACGAATCGAAACCCCATGCTTGTCTGCTTCTTCTTTAGCACGACCATTATAGGATTTAACGCTATACGTAGAATAATGAGGGGCAAGCACGATCGACACCGCTTCTTCAATCCCGTCTTTTGCCATTGATTCCACGGCATCTTCAACGAAAGGCTCAATGTGTTTTAAGCCAATGTAAAGCTTGAATTCAATCTCGTCTTGCATTTCGTTTAATGCATTTTTAATGCTCGTTGCTTGATCTTCCGTAATCCTAGCTAGTGGTGAAATCCCACCAATCGCATCATAACGGTCCCTGAGATCCTGAAGCATCTCATCAGATGGTTTGCGACCTCTTCTTATGTGCGTATAGTATCTTTCTAAATCTTCTTCTTTGTATGGCGTACCGTATGCCATTACGAGTAATCCCATTTGTTTCTTTGCCATGTCTATTCACCTCTTAGTTCGATTTTGAATAATCATGAATCAAGTGAGTCAACCGCTTCAACGTTTCCGGCTGAATATCCGGTGTGACTCCATGACCTAAGTTGAAGATATGGGAAGGATGTTCCCTTCCTTCATCAATAATACGCTTCGCACGCTCTTCAATCACGTTCCAATCGGCTAGCAATATCGACGGATCCAGGTTTCCTTGCAACGGTTTCGTGATTCCTGCTTGTCGTGCTTCCGGAATCGACATTCTCCAGTCTAACCCGAGAACATCAATCGGGAGGTCATTCCATTCCATTGCTAAATGACGTGCACCGACACCGAATAGAATCAACGGAACCCCTTCTGATTGAAGCTCAGAGAAGATACGTTGCATCACAGGTTTAATAAACAAACGGTAGTCTTCTACGTTCAAAGCACCGACCCACGAATCAAAGATCTGAATAGCTTTAGCCCCTGCTTTTACTTGGGAACGAGCGTAGGTGATCACCATGTCTGCCAACTTATCCATTAGCGCGAACCATGTCATCGGTTCACTGTACATCATGGATTTGGTTTTATTGTAGTTTTTCGAAGGTCCACCCTCAATCATATAGCTTGCAAGGGTGAATGGAGCACCACTGAACCCGATCAACGGAACCGTCAGCTGCTCTTTCGTCAACAAACGAATCGTATCCAATACATAAGGGACGTCAGATTCAGGATCGATCGTACCCACCTTCTCTACATCCGCTCTCGTACGAATCGGATTGTGAATGACAGGACCGATTCCTTTCTTGATCTCGACATCCACTCCAAGAGCTGGTAGAGGGGACATGATGTCTTTGTAGAGAATCGCTGCATCGACCCCGTATTGTTCAACAGGAAGTCGTGTGACATAAGCACAAAGTTCTGGTTGGTGTGTAATTTCAAATAGAGAGTATTTTTCTTTCAACTTATTATATTCAGGTTGAGATCGCCCAGCCTGACGCATAAACCAAACGGGTGTATGCTCGGTTTTCTCTCCACGGAAAGCCCGTAGAATTGTATCATTTTCAATTTTGTTCATATTTAATGACTCCTTTGCCACGTTCGTCAGTATCCGTTTTCCACTATAACGATTTATTGGTCTTCTGTATAGAAAAATGATGAAAATGTCATGATTTTGTCCTTTTTCCATAATCCTTGCTTATTTAAATGAAGCTCGCGAAATATTTAGAAGTTCCAGTTCAGTGACACACGGTTTGAAGGTTCGCCTTCTAATTGTGTAAGGGGATCATAGGGAACGACATAATAATAGGTTTCGTCAAAAATTCCGAAAGCGCTAACTTTGTAGCTTCCCTCTCCTGTCACTTCACCTACATTCACATCTTCTCCCTGTTCTTCCCTATAAATACGGTAGACAACACGCTCGTCATCAGTAGGCGTCCACTGCAAAGTACCTCTCAGGGTGGCTAGACCCGCTAAGTCAAGCGTGCCCGTTACTTGATTCAAGTCAGGTAAACGGATAGGATTTGGAAGAATCTCAACCCCTTCAGGCTTGTCAAAAGAAGCGGTCAAGGGCTGTATTTGATCGATACTCGTTAAAATATCCTTCATCAACCTCGAAGGATAGGCACTACTCCCTTGGACACTATACTCTTCTCCAGCCTGATCGTAGCCCATCCATAATGCTCCGGTGTAATCAGGTGTGTAACCAGCAAACCAAACGTGCTTGTTGCCTCCTACTCCTTGTTGAGTCCCCGTTTTTCCAGCTAAAGCTTTCTGATAATCACCTTGCGAAGCGGTTCCTTCTTCAACTGTCGTCTGGAGCATTTCGGTCATATACCAAGCCGTCTCAGCATCGAACACTTGCTCTTCTCTTGGTTGATGCTCATGAATGACTTCCCCATTACGGTCCAATATTTTAGAAATCGTATAACTCTCCACGACTTTCCCTTCCCGAGCAAAACTGGAGTAAGCTTCTGTAATCTGAAGAGGTGAGTAACCTTCTGATAATCCGCCTAAAGCGATGGCTAGTCCATCATCATTTGTTGGAAGACCAAGCTTGTCTAAGTAGTCTTTGGCATAATCGATCCCTATTTGATCAAGCAGCGAAACGGCAGGTACATTCTTTGAGTCGACCAAGGCCTGGTAGAGGGAAACTTGGTGATCGTATTGTCCATCATAGTTAGAAGGTTCATAGTTACCTGAGAAAGTTTGCTTACGGTCAGACAGCACACTATATGGTTGAAATCCGCCTTGCATAAGGGCAGGACCATATACGGCTAACGGCTTGATGACAGATGCTGGCTGCTTCTTCACTTGTACACGATTTAGATCACCATGCTTGAAGTCTCGGCCACCAACAACGGCGACTAACGCACCTGTCTCATTATCCATCAAAGTAAAGGCACCTTCGACGGGTCCATTCGACCCTGGAATAAATTCACCTTCCCTCATTTTCTCAGCAGCCACCTGCTGAATGGATGGATCCATTTTTACTACAATCGTGTATCCTCCACGCTTTAATTCATCACGCGACATATGGTATTTCTCAGCCGCTTCATCAATGACTAGATCAACATAACTGTTCGACCAGTTGCTCTCTTCGTCTTCACCTTGTTCGACAGCCAGCGTGGATCCCTGCATGCGTTTCATGACTTCGATCGAAATCGCTCCATACTCTTGCATTTGAGAGAGTACGAGATTTCGACGTTGCATAGACTCCTCAGGATGGTCGATGGGAGAATACGAATTCGGAGCTTTCGGCAACCCTGCGAGCAAAGCCCCTTGAGCGATTGTCAACTCAGAAACAGGACGATTGAAATAATGCTTAGAGGCGGATTGGATGCCGTATGCACCTTCGCCGAAGTAAATACGATTCAGATAAAGGGATAGGATTTCCTCTTTTGAATAGTTTCGCTCCAAATAATAAGCCGCCATCACTTCTTTGGTCTTCCTCATCCACGTTTTATCATTCGACAAGAATAGATTTTTGGCTAGCTGCTGGGTGATTGTACTGCCACCCTCTACTTTCTTCATGGCTATAATATCACGGTATAGGGCACGTCCTATGGCCTTGAAATCAACCCCGGAATGACCATAGAACCGTTGATCTTCGATTGAAATGAAAGCGTCTTTTACATGGTCGGGAATGGTTGATGAGGGTACTACTTCCCGATTCTTCGTATAAATCCGTTCTATTAACTCTCCGTCCTCCGTTTCCACCCTTGTCATTTCATCCATAACTAACGCTTTTTCATCGACGACAAACCGTCCCCCAAAGATGATCGTTATATAACCAATTAGGATCAGAATCGATAGACAAGACAGTATGATGGCAGGCCATTTCAAATACTTCGTCCATGGGGGGAGCGTTTGTAGTTTCTCTTTGATGTTCAATGCTTATGGCATCCTTTCTATTGTATCGCTTAAAACTTGCGGCTCATTGTTTCCTCTTGCTACACTTAGACTAACGTCGGAAAGGAGACATCGTTTATGAAGGTTTCAATGACAAGCGGTACACTTGATTATTTAGCTAAACTAGAAGAAAAGCATCCCGGCGCTTCTCTATTCTTCATGCAGGACCAAGACAAAACCGTCGCCTATCATGAAGGAGACGAAACGATTTTCGAAGAAGCACGGGAGTACGAAACGGTAGACTTTGTAGGGGAAATGAAGGCAAACGGATACATCGTCATGAACAACATCCCTGTAGCTGATGAAGGACGCCCCGTATTCGAAGACCGCTTCAAGAATCGCGCAGGAAACGTTGAGAATCGAGAAGGGTTCCAAGCGATCCGCATTTTACGACCGCTCCAAGGAAATACTTATGTGGTGTTGACCCAGTGGCGCAATGCCCAAGACTTTGAAGACTGGAAGAACTCTCAGTCCTTTGATGATGCTCATAAGAAATCTGGACCAAAACACCAGAAGAAACCATCCTTCATCGATGGGGATGCCTACATTACGAAATATCATATGATTGAAATGAATCCATAAAAAAGTGAGCGGTTCTCCGCTCACTTTTTTTATTCTTCCGAACCTTCAGGAGTATCTTCTAATACTTCATCATGAAAGAAGCTATCAAAAGATGCCACAGGCTGTTCTCCTACAATTCGAGCGACTTCTTCACCATCTTCATAGTGAACAATTGTAGGTGTCGATTGGATTTGGTATTTCATTCCTTGGTCTTGGAATTCAAGTAAGTTCAACTTCTTCATATCAACGCCAAGCTCTTTGGCCATCGGATCCACAATCGGAGTGGTACGCTGGCAATAGACACAAGTCGGGCTATAGAAATAAACCGTCGTTTCTTCTCCAGAAGAAATTTGTTCCTCAAGCTCGTCAGGCTGTATCTGATTCTGATACAAAGGATCTTCAAGCTGATCGATAGTGGCTTGTTCTAGATTATCCTTCCCATAAGGGTTTCCCTCTGTTTGTTGTGTATTTTGGTAGTTCACTACAAAAATGAGGACAACGATCAATACCGCTAGAGCGGTCGCAAATATAATCATATTTTTCTTCATTCAGAAATTCTCCTTTTTCTTAAAAGCAATAAAAGATGTGTTACAAAAATCATAACAAATGCCATTCCTGCCATAAAGGGAATGGTCACAAACCCAAAGTAATTGACGTATTGAGCACTGCATGAGACCGAACCGCATGAATCTATACCGGATAATCCAGGCACTTTCTGCAGCATATACTGGTACGTTGATACAAGCATGCCAAGTCCACTTAATATAACTCCCGGCAGAGCTATATCGCTGTTCTTCTTAACTAAAGCCACTCCATAGATGAGGACAAGTGGATACATGAGAATGCGTTGATACCAACAAAACTCACAAGGCTCATAACCTAGTACTTCAGAATAAAATAGACTTCCAGCCATGGCCACTAAAGCGACTGCCCAAGCGGCAAATAAATAAGACTCTTGATTATTCTTCATAGACTTTGATCCTTTCTCTCTCTCCCTGTTGCTATTATACAAGCTACTCTCTTGAAAACAAAATACTTTATTCACGTTTCAGATTTGGTGTGGTAATCCGATTTATTTCAAAATAAAAAAACCGCTATTCAGGCGGTTTTCATTTGTGATTCAGTAATTGATTACGGTGAACGTACACCGCTGCTTGAGTCCGATCGTGGACGTCCAACTTGCTGAGAATATTACTCACATGGGTCTTCACCGTTTTGATTCCGATGTACAACTTCTCACCGATTTCCTGATTGGTCATGCCTTGACCAACACATAACAACACTTCCATTTCACGGTTCGTCAATTCTTCATGCGGTAATTTTTCTCTTTGAAAGCGCGTCATCATTTTCGTAGCCACTTTCGACTCAATCACATTCTCTCCCATGGCGGCTTTACGAATAGCATCAGCAATCTGATCAGCCGAAGATGTTTTCAACATATAACTGAATGCCCCTGCTTCAAGAGCAGGGAATACTTTCTCATCGTCATAATAACTCGTCAGAATGATAATCTTGCAGTTGCAGGACTCCGTTTTCATAATTTCTTTCGTTGCTTCAATTCCATCTCCGTTTTCCATCATAAGGTCCATCAACACAACGTCCGGTTGGATCTCTTTTACCAACGCTGCACCTTCATGACCACTTGATGCTTCCCCTATAATATCTAAATCTTCTTCTGTATCTAAGTAGGCAATAACTCCTCTTCTTACAACATCATGGTCATCAATCACGACTACCCTTATCATCCGATATCCTCCCTTAACCTAGGAACACGCATGTCAATATGTGTGCCTTCCCCTTCTCTTGAACGAATCGAAAAGTCCCCACCTATTTCTTCGCATCGTTCACGCATGGTTTTCAATCCGTAACTTGCTTTCGTCGCCTGTTTATCTTCTGCCCGGAACCCTATTCCATTGTCCCCTATATGGACGAACACTCTATCATCCACGACAGACATTTTCACATGAACAGTTGAAGCATTTGCATGTCTCAAGATATTGGATAACGCTTCTTGCAGTACACGGAAAACATGTTCCTCTGATGTATCCGATAAATTCAGATTGTCTTCAATATCTACAAAGAATTGTACGGAACATTTTTGCTTTAATTCCTCAATAAGTGAATGCACACCCTCAGAAAGCGACTCCCCCGATAAGTACACCGGTCGTAAATGAAGGAGCAATGCCCTCATTTCGGTTTGCGCCTGCAAAGCCATCTGGGTTATTTCATGAAGCTGATGTTTGGCTTTGTCCGGCTTCTTGTCAAATATCTTTTCGGTTGCTTGAGCCATCATGGTCAGAGCAAACAATTGTTGACTGACCGCATCGTGCAGGTCCCTCGCTAACCGCTGCCTTTCTTCAATCGTTGCGGCTTTATGAGCGGACTTAGCCAACTCCGCTCTTTCATCAGCAACCTTCACAATCGAATCTTTCTGCTTCTGAAGCTTCTCCCCAAGCTCATTCAAGTCTTCAGCTAGCCCAGTCATCTCATCTTGATGATCCGCTTCCACTCTCGCTGAAAAATCGCCTCTAGAGAGCAGTTTGATCAACATCGACAACCGATCCATTCTTTGCTTGATCCCCGTACTTGACTGAAAGCCGGCATAAACAGACATGATAAACCCGATACAGGCGTACGTGGTCATAAAGAATAAGACGGCTTGGACATCTAACCATTCAGGTCTAAACCAAACGTACACGGACAGAAGGATAGCAAGTAATAGGAACGTAATAAGGACAAAGCCATACAGGTGGGAGCGGATATACATATATCTTATGTTATTCCATCGCATAAACATGCTCCCCCCTACAAATGATCCAATTGAATTGAACCGACTTTTAAATCGATGTATAAGGTCAACCGCCTCGTAGCGGTGTGATAGTCCTCAGACTCATAGACCATTTCCCGATTCAATCCCCCCGCATTTTCTCCTGAAATCGTAACGTCGCCTGTTTTAACGTATGCTTCCGCTCTAAAAGGGACACTTTTTGGAATAACCATTGTAATATCACCAATCCATCCACGAACATAAATCGGCGTATCTGTTTCAGGGATAAAAGCTCGAGTAAAATCGAAGTACAACTCTCCGACGGCAATGGACAAATCCATTGGTTCGACTTTCCAATTGGGTTGTTTATACTCAACACTTCCAACACTCAACCTGGATCCTTTTTTAGACAAAGACTTATGTTTGGAACGTCGCCTTTTCTCGCCACGCCGCCCCTTTGTTCCTTTTGAAAATAAATGAAAACCTATATAGATGAACAGAAGCGGCCACAGCTTCAACATGTCTCCAATTATAAAGTCGAGAACTTGTAAACGATCAAGAATCAATAGACTTCCTATGATCGTCAATAACGAACCGATTACCCATGACCCATCAGCTTTATGCAAAGCACTAAACCAGATCTTGATTCCTAGCCCCACCAGCAATAACGGATATATATTTCCCCAAGTCAGGCTATATTCGAGTTCAATGATATTAATATTCGATAATAAGAGTACGCCTCCGAGTCCAATGAGTATGACGGCCAACACACCATTCAACATTTTTTCTTTCACTAGAACCACCCTTTTCTACCTTACAGCTTTTAGATTCGATAGCGTGCTGTTGATGTCCTTCTCTAATTACTATTTTATAGAAATGTCCAGATAGAGAAAACGTGCGCCAGCCGTGTTTCGTCTCAGACTTAAGGCGGAGAGCATGTTTAAAGAATGAAAAGCTGGGAATATTGATATTGTTCAATATTTTAGGAAAGGATGTTGTGTATATGGATCAAAAAATGCAAGCTCTTATTGAAGGACTGAATGAGGACTTAGCACACGAATATGCCGCATCTATTATGTACACATATAATGCAGCTGTGGTGACAGGGTTATATCGCTCCGTACTAAAGCCCTTCTTCGAAAGTGAAGTCGCGGATGAACAAGGTCACGCCCTTTACTTAGCTGAGAAGATCAGCACATTAGGCGGAACACCTACCACCAAGCCAGCGGAAGTGAAACAATTGAAAGAAGTGAAAGCAATGTTGGAAGAAGCTCATGAAGCGGAACGCCAAACCATTAAACGCTATGAAGAACGTAAAACACAAGCGGAAGAATTAGGGTTGACAGAACTTTCTGTGAAACTGGATGACATGATCGCTGATGAAACAGGTCATATGGAAGAGATCAGTCGTTTGCTGCAAGATTCTCGATTATAAGTGCTCGATATAATCCATTAAATATTTGTGTATGAAAGCTCCATGTTGATGGAGCTTTTTTTCATGCATACGTAAAGTTTGAGAATATTCACAACCTATATTAAACTTTACACAATTGAACAATGAGGAGGATGCGTGATGTGGGAAGATATTTTCCAGGCCATCGATGAACAGTATGAACAAATGGTGGAGACAAGACGTTTCTTACACCAATATCCTGAAGTTTCATTTCACGAAGAAAAAACCGCTCAGTTTATTGTAGATACATACGAGCGTATAGGAATCCCTTACGAAAGCCATGTTGGTGGTAACGGTGTCTTAGCTACGTTAAAGGGGGGACGCCCCGGCAAGACGGTCGCCTTACGTGCTGATTTCGATGCATTACCGATTGAAGAACTGAATGATGTTGAATATAAATCGAAGAACCCAGGTGCTATGCACGCTTGTGGTCACGATGGTCACACAGCAGCTCTTTTAGGCTTAGCTGAGTCTCTTCTGCCCTACAAGGATGAACTGCCCGGGACAATCGTTTTTGTCCATCAACACGCCGAAGAATATGCCCCTGGTGGCGCGAAACCCATCATAGATTCAGGAAAACTCGATCACGTCGATGCGGTTTTCGGGACTCATGTATGGGTCAATGCACCGACAGGAGTCATCCAGACGGCTCGAGGCCCCTTCATGGCTGGAGCAGACCGCTTTGAAATCACGATTCAAGGGAGAGGCGGACATGGTGCCCAACCTCACCAAACGAAGGATGCGGTCGTGATCGGCTCTCAACTTGTTACGCAACTCCAACAAGTCGTCAGTCGCCGTGTTGACCCATTGAAAACCGCCGTATTATCCGTTGGAACATTCGAATCGGGTCATACCTTTAACATCATTGCCGATTCAGCGAAGTTGACAGGTACAGTCAGAACCTTCGATCCAGAGGTACAAACACTCATTATCGAAGAGATGGAGAAAATCATCAAAGGTACATGTGTTTCAAGCGGAGCAGAATACGAATTTAATTACGAGAAAGGGTACCCTCCCGTCGTCAACCATCCAGAAGAGGCCGGCCTTGTACTGGATCGTTCTCAAGAAGCCGATCCCTCGCTCTCAACAGAGGAAATCGAACCCGTGATGGCTGGAGAAGATTTTGCTTACTACTTGTTAGAAAAGCCAGGCGCTTTCTATTTTACAGGTGCTCAAATCCCAGAACACTATTACCCGCATCATCATCCTAAATTCGATTTTGACGAGAACGCGTTAGTCCATGCAGCGAAGACACTCCTTCAGGCGTTCCGTAGTTATCAAGAAACGCACAGTTAAAACAAATAAGCGCACCTCCGTGTATTGTGGAGGTGCGCTTTTATTAAGTGGTTAGCTTTTGTTTCACGTACATATTTACAAATGCAAGGCTGAACAAACTTCCGCCAACCCACACAGCTAGTAAGCCGATCAAGTTCCATTGGAAAATAAAGAGTAGACCGAAGAGGAACGTTTGAAACAGCAGAATCTGTTTCAACCACTTCAGAAGAGCTTGTTCTTTCCAATCCTGTTTGACCGGGTAAATATCAAGCCAAATGATGGTTCTATGGTGATTCCATAACGTCATCATTTGGAAAGCACTCAAGTAAAGGAACAGGATAGCAAAAGCAATCTTCACCCACACATTGGGGACAAACCAAATAGCCAAAGCTCCGATGGCAATTAAGCGAAGATACATCCCTAAATAATCACTACTTCTTGTAAAAGTGATGCGGTACAGGTAAGCAAAGGTCTGATCCTGCCGATACGAAACGGTAGAAATCATTGCATTCACTAGAGCATGACGCTTCTTAACCGTATTCTTCAAGTGGGGTACATCAGCAAACATGTTCGCGATTCTGTAAAATGTTCGCATGCGCTGTTGATCTTTTTCTAATAGTAAATCCCAGGCAAGCCCGGCTTTTTGCCTAGAGAGCGAATAAGAAAACAGGACGACACCGACAAGTAAAACCGTGACAATACTGGCAAAAATCCATTCTCCCTGTGCGAGAAAATAAAAGATGGCAATGTTCAATACCGTTTTCAACCCTTGGTCCACCAGTCGGGTTCGAGGGTTCCTATCTTTGAGCATCCACCAATTCGAAATCATATTCCACGCTTTAATGACCAGTAGTATAACCATCATCATGAGATAGTATTGGATACCTAACTCCGGGTAGGAGGCGAAATACAATGGTCCTAGAGCCGCAGCAACCAACAGAATGATATACAACTGCACAATATAGCTGTAATAAAGACAGCGCTTGAAATAATCATTCAATTGATATTCAGCCGGCAACAGAAAAACTAAGTCCGGCTCTTGGAGTAGAGTACGAACAGGACTGTAGCTTGCTACAAGCCCGAAAGCTGTCGCAATGATCCAAGCTGTCGGGAAAGACTCAGGTAGGTCTACGAGCCACTGTTGATAATAATACGCGAGAGCTGAAATAAAGAAGAGCATCGCAAACGAAATATGCCCATTGAAAATGTACTTCAAATAGCGATTCGTCTCTTTCATATGTTCAGAGAAGCGACGTCTCCAAAACTGTTTGGCATCAATCATGTCTGAGCCTCTTCCTTCGTCAAGGCGATATAAATATCATCTAAAGACGCCTGTGGCCGACCAAAGGATTCTCTTAATTCTTCAAGGGTTCCATAAGCACGAATCTTACCATCGTGAAGAATGACGAATCGGTCGCAATACTTCTCAGCGGTCGCCAAGATGTGGGTGGACATCAAGATGCCGGCTCCTTTTTCTTTCATATCCTCCATCATTTGTAAGTATGATTGAATCCCAAGAGGGTCCAAGCCCACAAATGGTTCATCAACAATATACAATTCGGGTTCGATTAAAAAAGCACACATGATCATGACCTTCTGGCGCATCCCCTTAGAGAAGTGGACAGGGAACCATTTCAGCTTTTTCTCCAAGCGAAATTCTTTGAGCAGTGGGTCTAAACGTTTCTTGAACACATCTTCCGGAATATTGTAAGCCATCGCGGTTAAGTGAAGATGCTCGTAGAGAGTAAGCTCATCGTACAGGATCGGCATTTCTGGTATGTAACCTATCTGCTGGCGATACACTTCAGGGTTTTCCTCGAAAGACGTCCCATTAATGGATACCTTCCCTTTCTTCCCTTGCATCATTCCAATAATATGTTTGATCGTCGTACTTTTACCTGCACCATTCAATCCAATCAGACCGACAATTTCTTTCGGTTTCACATCAAATGTGATGCCGTGCAAGACGTTTTTATGAGTATATCCCCCGTGGAGGTTATCGACATTTAATAATGTATTCAACATTCATCCCTCTTTTCATGAACTAACATTCCCCTTCAAATTTTATCACAATTGGCGTATGAGTTGCACTTCCTGCCTATCTTTCGAGTTCTATAGCTTCATTATGATACAATAATGCAAAACCTAAAGGAGTGTTGAAGATGAGCGAAGCAACCGATTGTATTTTCTGCAAAATCATTGATGGGGACATTCCATCAGCGAAAGTGTATGAAGACGAAGATGTGTATGCTTTTCTAGACATCAGTCAAGTAACCAAAGGACATACTCTTGTCATCCCAAAAGAACATTGCAAAGACATTTATGACACCAATGCGGACGTAGCTGAGAAACTGTTCTCAAGAATCCCTAAAATCGCGACTGCCATTAAAGATGCTTATCAGCCAGTCGGAATGAATACCTTGAACAACAATGGTGAACACGCTGGGCAATCTGTTTTTCACCTACATATCCACCTCATCCCACGCTACGATGAGAAGGATGGATTCGGAGCAAAATGGGAAGTTCACACAGACGACTACTCCTCCAATGACCTGCAAACGATAGCCAAGAAGATCAGCGAGCGATTGGCTTGAATTTGAGAGAGTGTTTGATATAATGTTGACATACGTTCGCATACGGTCAAAAGGACACGTATGGAATGTAAATAGATGAGATCAGAATAGTTGAGGAGAGATGTTCAAATGAATAATCGTGTATTAGTTATGCTTTCACTCTTAGCAGGAATTGGAGCTGTCCTTCATACCGTCGTACCCCCTGTATTTTTAGGAATGCGACCGGATATGATGTTGGCGATGATGTTTCTAGGTATTTTATTGTTTCCTAAACCGTCTTACGTTCTGTTACTTTCGTTAGTGACCGGATTTATTTCAGCGCTGACTACTACGGTACCGGGCGGTCAAATTGCCAACGTCATTGAAAAGCCAATCACCGCTTTTGCTTTCTTAGCACTCGTTCTTGTAACGAAGCGATTCGCCGGCTTGAAAATGACGCAACCGATTCTTGCAGGTCTTGGTACAATGATCAGTGGAGCGATCTTTATCAGCATCGCCGTTTATGTTATCGGCATGCTACAAGGAAGCTTTGCGGCTTTATTCCTTGCCGTGGTCCTTCCCGCTACCGCTTTTAACGTATTATTCGTCGGAATCACGTATCCGATTGTAACTAAGATCTTAAAGAGAACTTCTTTAAGCCAAGCGTCTTCAATTGCAACGGCTGCAGAAAAAAGCGCATAATCTCGCTTCAATACAGACAGACAACAAGGCACTACTTCACGGTAGTGCCTTGATTTAACTTAGCATGCTGTAATCCCCTTTTCTTCAGTTGTAATTCAAAAAAAGAAGAAGCGGTTTTAGGAGTACGATGGGTTCATCTAACCATATGTCGTAGAAGACGCACCACCACTTGAAGATTTTTATTGATTTAGGTTTCAATCTTACATAATAAGAGAAAATAACAACTAAGATGTGGATAGGAAAGGAGTTTTTTTAATGCCTAATGGAAAATCACTTACTTTAGGACTGATTGTAGGTAGTGTTGTTGGTGCCGCCTATACATTACTTAACACCCCCTCATCGGGACGCGATTTACGTGAGAATGCTCGATTGAAAAGTGAAAATTTGAAAACCACCGTCCTAAGCTTAAGAGAAGAAGGAACGCAATTGAAAGATCAAATCGCTCAGACTTCAAAAGAAGCAGCAGAATTGATCAAAGAGCTTTCCGAAGATGTGAAGACATCCGTTGAAAGCTGGAAACAAACCGTAGAACCGCACCAGAAAAACATCCAAAAATATTTAGAACAAATCGAAGCCAGTTTGAAAGAGCTGGAAGAGAAAGCAAAGGATGAACAGCAAAACAATGATACCCAGCCAAGTCACGAAGTCGTCAATCATCAATAAGGGTACGCGAAAGGCCTGAAGGAAATCCTTCAGGCCTTTCGTATGTTCTTTTTTCTCCAAACCAAGTTTTTTCAAGATTAGAGCAGTAACCTTGAACACTCGATTCCGAGATGTATAGGGTTCGTCACCTTACTAGGAGTAGGGGGGTGTTTTTGATATGGAGAGGAACGAACCCCTTAGCGTGATGAATGAGGTACCTGATAGAGCAAAGTCATTACCCTGCACAAGCCCTCCCTTCCGCATCACGTCTTTTAATTACCGTCTAGCTTCAATGTTTCCGTTCTCCTCATAAAAGCAAGAAGGGACGGGAAATGGTGAGACTCCTGTGGGATGTATATGATCGGTGAGATCCCGCAAGGCGAAGCCTGAGGAAGCTCAGCACATGCCCACGGAAAGCGAGTCATTTCCCGTCCCTTCGAACACTACTCTAAGCAACGGAAATCATCAAACTACCTACCCGAAAACTGAGTCATCAAGGTACGGGGGATTATCTTGAATATAAAGAAAAGAGAGCCGGGAGGTTGGACCTCCCGGCTCTCTTCATTCCTATTTACGATCGAGCTTGAGTAAAATTACTCAGCAGCTTTAAGATCTTCGATAGAGTCTACTTCCATATAAGATGGAACAACTAGACCTACTTTCGCACCTTCAAGGTTAGCACCAAGGTCCACTAGGTTGTCCTGGTGTTGCTCGTAAAGATCACCGTGAGTTGCTGGCAACCATGCAGCTACCATACCAGTTACTTCACCCTCAGAAACAGATTCCCACATAGGACCGTTGTCTAGAGGTGTAATCGTAACATCAAACCCTTTTTGCTTCATCACTTCAGCTACAACGTTTGTTGAAGCAATTTCAGAATCCCAGTTAACATACACAAGTTCTACTTCTGTACCGTCAACGTCTTCAACACCGTTTGTCCATTCGCCGACTTTGTCTTGGTTTTCTTCAATCCAAGTTTTTGCCGCTTCTGCTGGCTCTGCACCATCCGTAATGTTTAACATAACCTCTTCCATGTCAGCTGCAGTCCATTCGAACTGGTCAAGTAGTGTATAAGCATTTGGCTTGTCTTCTTCAAGACCTGTGCGTACCATCGTCTTGATTTGCTCAGCGCCACCGAATACTTCTTTCGGATCTTCTAAATATTTAAGGTCATACTTTGCAAATTTCCAGTGTGGAGTCCAACCTGTAACAATGATAGGCTCTTCGTTTTCGTAAGCTTCACCTAAAGCCGTAGCCATGGCACCTGATGAAGAAGTAGAAACTTCCCAACCAGCCAAGTTTTCGTAATCTTCAGTAGCTGTTTGAGCTGCAGCTACAACACCAGCACCAGCTTCGATACCAGTAATTTCATAATCCATTTCCTCACCATAACTCATTTGTTCTGTGGATTCTCCACCTTCAGATGAATCTCCTGATGTATCCTCTGATCCTTCATCTGAAGAACCACAACCTGCTGCAACTAATGTTAATGAAAGTCCAGCTGCCATACTAAGACGTTTCCAGTCAAACTTAAACATGTAAATCTCTCCCCTTTTAAATATTTTTTTATAGTAGAGGGCTGCAGAACAGCCCTGTAACTAACAATAAACGTTACTATTCACCGCGTTGAGTATTTAAATTCTGGGTGAAGCGGTCAATGATGATCGCTAGAATAACAATCCCGAGACCGGCAACGAAACCTGTACCTACTTCAGCACGTTGCAAGCCGGTAATTACGGTTTGTCCAAGCCCTTTCGCACCGATCATCGATGCGATAACAACCATGGATAAAGCGAGCATGACAGTTTGGTTAATACCTGCCATAATGGTCGTCTTCGCCATAGGCAATTGTACTTTGAAAAGTTTCTGTGTCCCTGTTGTACCGAATGAATCAGAAGCTTCAATCAGCTCGTGAGACACTTGACGTATACCTAAGTTTGTAAAACGAACTGTTGGTGGTGTCGCAAAGATAACAGATGCGAACACACCCGGCACCATACCGATACTGAAAAATGCTACGGCCGGAATCAAATAGACAAAGGCCGGCATCGTCTGCATAAAGTCAAGAATCGGAGTCAGGATTTTTTCTACCACTTTACTCTTCGCCATCCAAATCCCAAATGGTACACCAATGATGACACATATGAGACTGGCAAATATGACAAGGGTGAACGTATTCATCAGTTCTTCCCAAAGCTCTTGGTTCGCAATGAACCAAAGTCCAACAACCGAAAAGGCCATAAGACCGAAACGTTTTCCTGATACGAAGAACGCAATCAGGCCAACAATAACGATGAACAACCAAACAGGAATGTTCATTAACCAATCTTCTGCAAACATTTCGATGAAGTCACCGAAATCATTTTTTATAAAATCAAATAAAAACTCAAATGTATCTGTAATCCACTCTGTAGCGCTTGATATCCACTCAGCTACTGGAATTTTAGGCATCAGACCCATTTAGGTTCACCTCACTTCCCGCTAGTGCAGCAATAACTGCTCCACGAACGATGATTCCTTGTAACTTTCCATCTTCAACGACTGCTACTGGTACTGTAGAGTCATGAATGACATCAAAGATTTCGTGCATAGATGTATCTTTGTCCACTTTCGGAATGTCGGTACGCAAGATTTCTTTCACGTCTTTCACTTCTTGTTTCGCAGCTTCTGATACATCATCAGCGGTCACATAACCATGCAGATTTCGTTTTGCATCGGTGACATAAATTGTAGAAAGACCTTCCTTACGCATTCTCTCAAGTGCCGTACGAGGCCCATGCTTATCAACGTCTACCGTTTCAGGACGCTTCATGATGTGTTCTGCAGTCAACACCTTAGAACGGTCGACATCTTCAACGAATTTCTCAACGTAGTCATTCGCAGGATTCACTAGAATCTCTTCCGGTGATCCGATTTGTACAATACGTCCATCTTTCATTAATGCAATACGATCTCCGATGCGCAACGCTTCATCCAAGTCGTGTGTAATGAAAATAATCGTTTTCTTCATTGACTCTTGAAGCTCTAAAAGCTCATCCTGCATTTCCTTACGGATTAATGGGTCTAAAGCTGAGAACGCTTCGTCCATCAAAAGAACTTCTGGATCGTTTGCTAAAGCACGCGCTAGTCCTACACGCTGCTGCATACCACCAGAAAGTTGACCCGGGAATTGATTAATATATCCTCCAAGTCCTACAAGCTCTAATGAATCCTTCGCTTTTTGAGCACGCTCTTCTTTATCTACGCCTTGCACTTCCAGACCGAATTCAGCATTCTCAAGGACTGTACGATGTGGGAACAAAGCGAAACGTTGGAACACCATGCTCAGTTTTTCACGACGTACGTCGCGCAAATTTTTCTTATCCATCTTCGCTAAGTCTTTCCCATCGATATAGACACTACCTTCAGTAGGTTCAATCAATCGGTTGATTAAACGGACTAACGTGGATTTACCACTACCGGATAATCCCATGATGACGAAAATCTCTCCCTCTTCGACATCAAATGAAGCACGGTTAACCCCAACCGTATTTCCAGTTTTCTCTAAGATTTCATCTTTTGATAAGCCTTGGTCTAAATATTGAGTCGCTTTTTTTGCTTGCTTCCCAAAAATCTTAGACAAGTCTTTTACTTGAATGATCGGCACGTCTCTCACCTCTTAAGTTAGTTATTTTTAATGGTACGTCTTTGTTTCAATTATTACCGTACTCAATCAATCGCCTTACATAGTGTAATCTATTTGCAACAAAAAGTTCAAACGATAAATACTTAAAAATAAGAACAAAAATTACGTACAGTTCAAACTGTATAAAGTAAAACTCATGAAATGCTCTCTTTTTCGCCAAATTACGACATAATTCTCCTTCCTTCTTTATTTTCAATAATATACAAAATATAGTAAGGTTGTCATAGCAACCATCAGAAGGAGGATCTTATGGTATTAAAAGACCACCAAACATTTGAGGAAACCCATACAAAAGTCATCCACGAGTTTTCCAAAACATTAGAAATGTTTGGGTTGACCCCTGCCGATGCAAGACTATTCGTCACCCTCTACATTAATAAATCACCGATGACATTAGATGAGATGAGTGAAGCTTTAGGAAAAAGCAAAACGTCTATGAGTACTGGAATCCGTGCTCTAGCCGATCAAGGACTCGTAGAACGTGTATGGAAGAAAGGGTTCAGAAAAGATCTATACCGGGCAAATGAAAACTTGTATAAAACCTTCATGTCTTCCTATATACAGAAATGGCAAATGGCTGCTGATGATCAAGAGAGGTCATTAGAAACGATTGAACATGATTTGAGAAGTCAATTCCAATCCATTACGAAAGAAAAGAAAATGAAAGAAGCCGACCATTTGTACAAACGAATAGAAGATATGAGAAACTTCCATCAAATGATTGCGCAAGCTTTTAATGAGTTAGACCCGGATAAAGACCCTTCAATAAAGTAAACACCTTTCTATACAGGCCTTTAGGTCTGTATAGTTTTTTATAAAGAGTAATTCATAGAAGAAAAATTAACGAAAATTAGTATTCTAGCACATTATTTCTTGAAAATTTTTAGATATGGCTTAATATAGAAGTTGGAGTCATGTAATTATAGTCAATGACCATCATTCCTTATTTCAAGGTCTATCATGCTAGAGCATGGAAGTGTAAAAATACCTAAAGAAGGTGAGTTGTATGATGGATAATATTTCAAAGAGAGAAGCTATTTTCTATAGCCATAAAATGGCGCAACTGTCTAAAGCCTTGTGGAAAGCCATCGAAAAAGATTGGCAAGAGTGGATCAAACCCTTTAAATTGAACATCAATGAGCACCACATTTTGTGGATTGCCTACCACCTTGAAGGTGCGAGTGTATCCGAGATCTCAAAATATGGTGTCATGCACGTATCTACCGCCTTCAATTTCTCTAAAAAGCTAGAAGAACGAGGCCTATTGCAATTCTCTAAGAGGGAAAATGATAAACGCAATACGTACGTGGAGCTTACAGATGAAGGTGCTGAACTGCTTGAAGCTACATTGAACGAGTACAATCCAGAGGATAATTCTGTACTAAGAGGGGTTATGCCATTAACGGAAATGTACGGGAAGTTGCCGGAGTTCTTAGACCTATCTGCTTTGATTAAAGAAATCTACGGATCAGAGTATATGGAAATTCTCGAACGCTCTCTTGAGAGTATTGAAGCGGACGAAGGAATTTCAAAGGAGCCGACCGATCTCGAAACGTACAAAAAGCAATCTAAATCTTCATAAGACTATCGAAGAATAATTCCTACTAGAAAAGCAGCCGTTCAGATATGAAATCTGAACGGCTGCTTTTTTTGATTATACATTCTTCTTTCCCTCTACTTAAGAACTAGATATTCTTCCATAATCGGGCAGTAACCTTGAACACTTGATTTCGAGATGTTGCTAAGTTCGTCACCTTATGAGGAGTAGGGGGTGGTTTTGAAACAACTCGCTTTCCTGCGGGGGAACCGGCAAGCCTCCTCGGTCGTTGCACTCCCTGTGGGGTCTCGCCTAGGTCCTTCTCCCGCGGGAGTCTCGCTGTTTCAAAACCACCCCTATCAAAATGTAGTGGAACGAACCTCCTACATGAACAGTGCGTTGGCTAGCAAAATACCCGCACAGCCGCTTTTTTTGAGGTGAACCAGCTCATCTGATGTTTCCGTTCCCCTCATAAAAGCAAGAAGGTCCGGGAAATGGCGAGACTCCTGTGGGATGTACATGACCGGTGAGATCCCGCAAGGCGAAGCCTGAGGAAGCTCAGCACATGCCCACGGAAAGCGAGTCATTTCCCGGACCTTCGAAAACTTCATGAGGTAACGGAAATCACCAAAACATCTCGAAACGGGCTCTTCAAGATAAGGGGGAGTTAGTGGAACTTGAATCGATCAACTAAAACAATAACTCTCCATAAACAACAAAACCCCTCTGCCTATATCCGAAGGATAAGCAGATGGGTTAGTTATGTACATACTTCCTTAAGGTTTTCATTAAATCAGGGTACATTCCTTCGTGATAAATCGCTTCGATAGATTCTTCAATAGAGAGCTTGTAACAAAGCATTCCAGCGTAATGCAACAGCAAGGGTTCATGATGAACAAACCCCTCTTCCTGTTCCTCTATGTACGTCTCATGAAGGCTCTCTAATAACTTCATCGTTTCCACATACTCATGTTCGGTCAGATTCTTTTCGATCACCATTTTTGTAAAAGGATACCTTTGAAGTTCTTCTATATTCAATAGTAATTGCATCTGAAAATGGAACGTCTCACAACAATTTTCCGTTTTCACAATATTCCCTCCAATGTAACAACACTTACCAATGATAATTCTCTTGTCAGCCCCTTAATGACAGTTTACAAGACAAATTATTTTTTTACGAAAAACCTATTGCTTTTTCTTGTGAAACATACTATGATTCCTCATGTACTACGCACAACATATTCTATTTGATTACTCATATCATATCGATATTTCTAATAAAATCACAGTATTTTTTGCAGTAAAGGAGGATTCTTATGATGAATTGCTGGAAATCAGTGAACATTAACAAAGAATTCGGTCTCAACCGCGTTTATTTGATGTCGTTTCTCACTGGACTATTGTCTTTCCTACTATTGTATTTACCTTTATCTATGTATCACGGTACGCACGATGTGAAGGATCATGGCTTTTTGCCTTTATTGATCATTCTCTTCTTCTTGCCATCGATGCATCGCCTTATGCATATATTACCTTTAGTTCTGTTTTATAAACGATTTAAAGTTAAATTCAAATTCAAAAAACGCTTTATTCCGACGTTTTCTTATCAATGCATGTCAAAGCTATCTAAACGGACATCCATGATCATGGCACTGGCTCCAACGCTATTCATTACGGTTCCTGCTTTAGTGACAAGCATGGTATTTCCGAATTATTTCGCTTACTTGGTGATTTTCGCTGCCGTAAACATCGGTTTATCTTTCTCAGACTTCTTGTACGTTCATTATTTTGCAAAAGCACCAAGAGAATGCATTATTGAAAATGCCAAAGAAGGTTTTGATATTCTTATTCGTCAACACGAACTATAACGAGCAGCGGACCCATCAGGGTTGCGCTGTTTTTTTATGCTAGTAGTCACTTCTCATTATTCTTCCGTTCAAATCGGCATACTTTAGTGTCCAGATGAATAACCTTAGACCAACATAAGTCTCTCTACCGGGAAGGCTCTAGTGGAAGATGCATGCATTCTTTGTTTATCACTGTTCATTGACTGGAAATTTTGGTAGAGTAGTTTCATAGGGAATAAAGGAGGTTCTTCACTATGGCATTTGGATTTATCTTGTACGCACTCGTTATACTATTCGTGTTCAATTCACTCACTCATTCCTTATGCTTGAAAACGAAGATGTCGAATGAAAAGCAAACACGAGTATTTCGAACGATCAACGTCTTGATTACGATCTTACTCATATCTTCATATGTAGAAGTCCTAAATACGTTATAAACCAACAGGCCGAGTACGCCGTACTCTTTATGGCCTGTTTTTTAATGCCCTCTTATTTTACATTCATGAGATTTCTGTTTTTTTAAACATGTTCTAGAATACGTGAGGCAAAATATGTTATATTAACTCATGGGCTGTTTTATGATGATCCCTCTACGTCAAGAAAAATCATACTATTGTTGAGGAGTGTAAGAAATATGAAGAGATTAGCAATGACAGCTGCCTTAGCAGCAAGCGTTTTTACTCTATCTGCTTGTACATCAAACGCTGATGATACAGAATCAGAAGCGATTGTCGAGACAAACGGTGGCGAAGGTGAAGTAACCAAAGAAGAATTTTACCAGGAACTTAAGAAAGCGAATGGGGAACAAGTTCTACAACAGCTCGTCATGAAAGAAGTTCTTGCTAATAATTACGATGTATCCGAGGAAGATGTAAATAAAGAACTTGAATCGATGAAAGAGCAATACGGTGATGATTTCGATATGGTTCTTCAACAGTACGGCATGTCTAGCGAGGAAGAATTCAAAGAAACGATTCGCTTCAGCCTTTTACAGGAACAAGCCGCATCTGAAGATATCGAAATTACTGAAGAAGAGATGCAGAAATACTATGACCGCATGAAGACCGAAGTACAAGCAAGTCACATTCTTGTAAAAGACGAGGAAACGGCTAAAGAGGTAAAACAGAAGCTTGAAGACGGCCAGTCATTCGATACATTGGCTAGCGAGTACTCTCAAGATGGTTCTGCTCAACAAGGCGGAAAACTGGGTTACTTCAGCGTTGGTAAAATGACGCCTAAGTTCGAAGATGCTGCTTACGCACTTGAAGTTGGCGAAGTAAGTGATCCTGTTCAAACACAGTTCGGTTACCACATTATTAAAGTAACGGACAAGCGTGATGTTGAAGATGTAGAATCATTTGAAGAGGCAAAAGCCGATATCAAACGTACGATTACAAGCCAGAAAATTGACCAGGCTGCCTTACAGGAAAAAATGAATCAAATGATGCAAGAAGCTGAAATCGACGTGAAGTTGGACGAATATAAAGACTTATTCGCTCAGCCAGAACAAACGGAAGAAGCACCAGCAGAGGGAGAGTCTACGGAATCAAGCGACTCTGAAAGCTCTGAAGAATAAAATAAGTCAGAACAAAGCCAGGTGATACCAATCACCTGGCTTTTATTCTGAGGTCATTCTTTTTTCACGCCTCTCCTTTTCTTTCTCCATACGGTTTAAATAGATCTGCCCCTCTTTTTCTATGAAGTGCTGTTCCACCTGATGTTCAGCACGCATTGCCCGAATGGCCATATATCCACTAACAAAGATAAATACGATACAAAAGAAAACCCAGATTGGAATGCCGAATAACATGATTGGTTCCTCCCTCTTCCTTTTGTCTCTATCTTATGAAGAGAGAAAAGAAAATATGAACAAGCCTTACTCTTCAATCACTTGTTTCGCTTCCATTTTCGTAAACATCCACCCATAGACGAACGCACTGCTGACAGCCAGAACCCCTAAAATAGCAAAAGTCACTGTATAACTCGTATAATTCGAAATGATTAAGCTGATCGGCGCAAGAAGTCTACCAAGCGTAAACCGGAGGGAAGCTGTCGAGAAATATTGTCCTCTCATATCCTCTGGTGCGATTTTAGATATAAAACTCTCTTGTATTCCAACGACCATAAGTTCTGCAAAGGTAAAAAGAGCCATAGCCAGAATGAATACCCATATACTGTCCGTCAGTCCGTATAATGTGATACCTATGGCATAGAGCAGGCTGGAAAATATAAATACCCTTTTCTCTTTAAAGCGGTTCATCCATTTCGTAACAGCAACTGTGAACAACGCAACAAGCAATCCATTCTCGGCCAGTACCAAGCCGAACGCCCTTTCACCGTTCAACGTAAGCGACCAGTCGCCGATGGTCAGAAGGTTCTGGTTTTGTACAACTTCACTTGTGTACACAGCAATCAATAAATCTAGCTGCATGAATGTTTGGGCTACTAATATTCCTGCAATGATAAAGAGCAAGAATGTCTTATCCCTCGCTATGACGCGATAATCCTTCAACTCATCCCAAATAACTGTAATCGGCCCTTTCCCCTTCTCTTTGACGCGCTCTTTAATCGTTGTCGTTTCATCTAGAAAATGAGCGAGTAACCAGGCGAGAAGTGCAGTAAGAACCACTCCTGAGATAAGCATTTCAAAACGATAGGTATAGAACAAGACGCTTCCTAATATCGGACCGATGACAACCGCGATGTTAATGGACGTATAAAACACAGCAAACACATCTGCCCTGTGTTTTTCTGGAACAACGTCTGCAACCATGGCATGGGACGCAGGCCAGTAGAGTGCTCCAAACACCCCTAATAAACTGAAAGCGATAAAGGTCATCACTGGAGAGTCGATCCAAGGAGAATTGGCAAGAGCAAATAAAACGAACGAAGCGCACTCGCCTAATGCTGCATAGACCATCATCTTCTTTCGCCCGAACCGATCGGCACAATAGCCCCCGATTAAACTTGCCATAACAGAAAAAGCCTGTGACAATACGAGCAGTAACCCAGCATAATCTTTGCCAAATGACCGCTCAAAAAATATAGTCATAAACGGGAAGAACGACCAAAATAATATATTCATCGTGCCTTCTCCGAATAAACGGATCTTCAAATTACGATCCCAATCTCTCCATTTCATAAAGCGCTTCCTCTATTTCTCTTTATTTTTCATCAAACGTAGGTTTATAGAATGACCGTTGTTCAAGTGGAAACAGTTTCTCTGTGAACTGGCCAGGCTGAACCCTCTCTAGTGCCCTGTTCATCATGTTCAAACGCGCATCCATCATATCGATTTGATGTAAGAGTTCCGCTTCACGGATAAGAGGTCTCTTCGAACTCCCCCACTCCGGTTTACCATGGTGACTGAGCACCATGTGCTGTAATACCGTAACTTCTTCAGCATCAATCTGAAGGTCATCTGCCACCTTTCTAATTTCCTCGACCATCAAAGGTATATGACCAAGTAACTTCCCTTCTAACGTATAGGAAGGAGAGGATGCATTCGACAATTCACGGACCTTCCCTATATCATGAACAATAATTCCGGCATAGAGGAGATCTCTATTCACTTCGGGATATAGCGATGTCATTTCACGCGCAATATTCAACATCGAGACAACATGATGAGCAAGTCCCGACACATATTCATGGTGGTTTCTCACAGCGGCAGGATAGGTTAACAATTCTTCTTGGTGTTGTTTGATCAACTGTCTTGTTATACGTTGTAAATTTGGATTTTCCATCTCAAAAATCGCTTCTGTAATCCGCTCCATTAACGTCTCTTTCTCCACCGGAGCTTTCTCTACGAAGTCCGAAGCATTCACCCCGTCAGTCTGCTGGACAGGTCGTAAGGTATGTATCTTAAGCTGTGGACGATTTCGGAACTGGACAATGTCACCAGTCACTTTGATCAACTCCCCTTGCTGAAACACGTCGACATCTTCCGGGGTTGCTTCCCAAAGCTTAGCATCGATTTCGCCAGTAGCATCTTTTAAAAGAAAAGATAAAAAAGGTTTACCATTACTTGCTACCCCTTTCGATGCAGTCTTGATGAATAAGAAAGAATCGAAGGTGTCTCCGATTTGATAATGGAATATTCCTCTTTTCATAATGCCCTCCATTCTGAACGATTCACTTTGTTCTCATAACAAAAGCTATTCCATCGTTCCTTTACGTCTATCATACAACACGTAAAGGATTCAGGAATAGCTTTGTATCAAACAGCACTTATTCTTTTGACTTTTTTTGGTCGATTTTAGGTACGTATTCGAAGATCTTACCCGATTCTACAACATGAATAAACTGCATCAACCATCGATAATAATTTTGAGCATACTCAAGCCGGGATATATCTTGATCAATCTTCTCACGTAACGCTTCATCTTCTGCTTCGTCTTTTAATTTAAGTAGTTCTTGGATAGTCTCATCCGCTTCCTCTATGTTCGTTTCTGTATGATGTCTCCAACGACTGCCAAATAAGGAAGTGAAAGACTTGTACCAATCCTCTTCTGATTTATATAAATCTTTGCGAACGCCTTTTTTAAATGAAGGTTCTACCATTTTCATATCTGACAAGGCACGAACACCTGTCGACATGCTCGTCTTACTCATTTCCAGTGCTGACCTCATATCATCCAATGTCATTGGTTGCTCCGAAAAATATAAGACACCATATAGTCGGCCAATCGAAGGCGTAACCCCATATAAACTCATATTTTTCGCAATCACTTGAATAAATTGTTCGATCGTTTCTTCGTATTTTGTCCATTCTTTACTGTTTGTCTCTGGCAATGGAAACCCTCCAATTGCTATTTCCTCGTGTAATCTTAAACATTTTATCATTAATATCTATAATTTGCGACCTTCTCTTACACTTTATTATAGATATTGTACAGAAGATTGCTTAAAGTAGCGATCAAGATCGTCTCTCCAAGTCATGAGCAATACTTGATGATGAACGGCAACCTCCTCTAAAATCCTGAACATCTCCCCTAACCGCTCTTCATCAAAGTGAACGAATGCGTCATCAATTACAAAAGGAAGAGGGGTAGATTCTGCCATCGTTTTTCCTAAGGCAAGCCGTAAAGAAACGTATAGTTGATCTTTGGTTCCACGTGATAATTCCTCCACATCGAACCATTGAAGATCCTTATGCTCGACAACGACCCGTTCCTCTTCTTTACTAAGATGAATACCTTTGTAATTGCCACCCGTCAACCGATTGAAATAAATCGCTGCTGAGTCAATGACTTGTGGCAAATACGTATTCTTATATTTTGTTTTCGTCTGATTGAGAAGGTGTAAAGCGACCTGATAAGTCGCCCACTCCTTAGCCTGTTCTCGAAGTGTGTTACGCTCACTTTCCAACTCATGAAGAGCTGATGAATACTCTTCTGAAGATTCAAGATTCGAGATGTCGCTTTTCGTGTCCGCCAACTGTTGCTGAGCACTCCTCAACTGCTCTTCCAAACGTTTTCGCCTTTCGTTTGATTCTTGCAGCCTGATTCGCACTTCTGTTTCATGTGGGGGATCCTCCCACACGCGGAATAGACCCTGCTCTTCTTCTGACAGCATTCCCTTCACTTGGTGAGTTAGACGATCAATATTTTTATCGCGTTCCAATTGAGCTTCATACGCTTTCAACTGTCGATAGAATGCCTCTTCATCACTCACCTGTGCTTGCGAGAAGAGATAATCTCTCTTCTTTTCAAGGGCATCTAAACGGACTGAAACATCATTGAGGTGCGATTTAGCCTCCTTCAGTTGTTGATCAATCGTATCCCAGTCTTTTCTTAGCTGCTGTTGTTTATCGAACCAATTCCTTACATAATCAAAGGCAAACGGCATTTGTTGTTCATCCCATTCCCATTTGTTATCACGATAAAACTTTTCCATCAAAGGTTTTATTTGATTGATCATCGCACTCTTTTCCATAATGTACTTCTCGATTTGTTCATATTCCATTTGCTTCGATTGAACGCGTGTAAAGAGATGGAAGAGTTTATCCCAATGGTCAATAGATACCTTGGTTAGAAACGGGTACAATCGTTCTTGCTCTTGAATCGCCATTTCAAACGTGCTCCCTTTTTGGATGAGGGACCGCTTCTTTTCATCTAACAGAATTTCTTCATGATTGGCTGCTTTCCACTGTTTAACAAGATTAGACCGTTCATATTTCTGCTGCTCATAATTGTGGAGTTTCTTCTTCCATTCTTCAATACTCAGGGGTTGATTCTGCTGCGGGAGTGGTTTCTCAGACGACTGTGCATGTGACCTTACCGCCCCTACAATCGGAAGCAAAGCTAACACACTTGCAAGTATTCCGTAGAACATTTCATTGGTTAACACCGTGATCAGCCAACCGATCATGATAAAGAGACCAGCTAGCAAACTGTACGTGATCCTTCGGTGGTTCCACACGATTGCCGAATGTCCAGCGGGCATGTTTTCTTTATGAAGGGTCTCTTCTATTTGACGTTGTATTTGATAGGCTTCATTCTCGTCCATCATATCTGTTTCAAGTGAATGGATTTGATCTGATAAGCTTTCCTTTTCTCCCCTCAGGCGAGATTCCTGATCGGTCAGTTGTTCTTCTTCCGTATTCAGAATTCTGGATTCTTCTTGTAACGACCTCCACGTATCTTCTAAATGAAAAGGAAACGTAAACTCGGTTAATTCTTCGGCATTCAACCCAATATCTAAATGGGATAATTCTTCAAGAACCTGACTTCTCAGTTGTTCAGCTCTCTGATGCAAGTTATCCATTTCATGAACTGCACGGCCGTACTCCTGCTCTTGCTTCAGCAGTTTACCAGCACGCGAGAATAGCTGTTCTTCGGCTATTTTGTTCACTAAAGATTCTCGTTTCAGTTTTATTGTTTCAATTTGGGAAGATACAAGGTGCGCTTCACTTTCAAGAGGAAGGATCGCTTCTTTTAATTGCTGATCACGCATACGACCTTCTTCAGGAAAAACGACACGTGTGGATTCCATATCTTTATATTGATGATACTCCGTAAGTATAGGCAACGCCTTTTGCAATTGCTCATAGCTATATTGTTCCCTATATAAGGAATAAATTTCACTTTCTGCTCTTGCGATTTGCGCTTCTTTTTCTTTTTTCAACTCCGATAAAGACTCGTAATGGATTACCTCAGCTTGTTTAGTTATCCGCTCTTGATTCAATTCATCTACTCGATGTAACTGCTGGTTGATGATTGGTTTCCTGCCTTTGGGCCTGAAACGATCGTTCACATTTTTCATCAACCATTTTTCCGTTTGGTAAATATGGTCAGACCCGGTAAGCCCTATATTCAGCAATACTTCTCCTAATTCATGACCGTCGATTTGACGGAGCTTTAATAAGTCTGCTGCTGTAAAGCTGAAAATCGATTCAAATACAGTTCGGTTCATACCTGATAAATGATTGTTAAGCCAGTCCTCCCCGTATTCTTCGCCATTCGATAAACGACACACAACCTCTCCGCCCCTAAGATCATCAACGCGCTCCAATGTTACTCGACCGAATCCCTCTAATTGAACGACAAGCAGCCCTCCTAAAGCTCCACCCGTTTTCGGTCTGTAAAACTCCCTCTGCTTTGGGGATAATCCAAATAAGACATACAAAATAAAGAGGTGGACGGTCGATTTCCCCGCCTCATTTTTACCAGATATAATCGTTAGTGGCTTGTCATCGAAAGCAAACGTTTGGTCTTTCCATTTTCCGAACCCATAAATTTTCGCTTCCATGATTCTCATGTCGATGATTCCTCTTTTGCTATCAGTTTTTCAATCGCTATCGTCTTAGCTTGCTTCAGAATGTCACGTTTTTCATCCTCAGATAGCTCTTCTACATACCTAGTCACTTTGCGGTTTTCCATTAATGGAGATAACCATTCTTGAAGCTGATCGTCCGTAATTTGTTCCGCTTCATGTAATAAAGCACCGGTAAAATGTTGGCCTTGTTTCAATTCGTCTTCATCCCATGAAGGGCGGTCTGAAATGTGTACCGTATCAATCCATACCCAATGATCCGAGAAACTCTCCGATTCATTCACGACCCCGATCCATTCCTCCAGTACCCCTGACATTCTCCACCTGTTCAACAAACCAGATGTAGAGTGCAACTCCAGATCCAGCATGACAGGACAGTCTGTCTTCAGCGATTGTTTGGCTTCCTCAAACTTTCCTTCGAGCTCATCAGGCGATTCGAGATGAGTACAATCTACAGTAGTACGTTCATACACAAAGGCATGCAGAGGGAGGAAGGTCTGCTTTGAATGACTCTGATTCAAATCTACAACGTAACAACCTTTTGCTCCACTTTCTTTCCTGGAACGCCCCTGAATGTTTCCGGGGTAAATGACAGGTGGATCTTGCGATAAGGTTTGTTTTTTATGAATATGGCCAAGCGCCCAATAATCCATTTGCTTTTTATACATCTCTTCTACTAAGAATGGGGCGTAGACATCGTGGTCCGTGTTGCTTTCTAAGCTTCCATGCAGCATCGCGATGTGTAGAGGTGCTCCGCTCATTTTTTCATATTGCTCTACCTTCCGCTCCGTCACACGTTTGTCTTCGTAACTAAATCCATAAATTCGAGCAGCCGCTTCTCCATTCTTGTAAAACACAAAGCTTTCTATGTCTCCGGATTTGAAAATATGTACGTTCGGAGGAAACTCAATCGGATACTTCGCTCCATTTATGTAGTCATGATTTCCATAAGATAAGAAAACGTCAATCCCTTCTTCCTCAAGCTTGGCAAAGCCATGACGCAAATGTACTTGGGCCTGTAAGCTTCGTAGTTCTTCATCATATAAGTCCCCGACAATCAATACGAAATCCACTGACCAGTTTATGGCTTCCTCAATAAGACGGTCAAACGCTTCAAATGTGCTCGAGCGTAGTTGATCGAGCAATTCTGAAGGAAGGTTTTTCTTTGTCTTGAATAGACTATCCAAGTGCAGATCTGCACTATGTATAAAGCGTATGCTCTCCTGCATGTTCTACCCCTCCGACGCTTTCATTTTGTCTTCATTTTAACAAAAACAGCGTACGAATGCACGTTCGGTCAAATCCGTTTTTCTCGCCCCACTTCACACTTGATCTTCTAATATAGAAAAAGCCACGTTCAAAATACTAGGAACGTGGCTTTCTAAACTCGTATTTAACTCTCTCTTTTAGATAGTTGGAGTGCTGCTTTTATATCTTTTAATGATGAAGATTTCCCGTACATCAATACACCGCCCCGGTAAATTTTTGCCCCAATATAACCGAGCAGGCCGATGGACACGACCATAATGGCAATCGATAATGCAATCTCCCATACGGCAATCTCGAGCATACCTACCCTCAAGAACATAATTAAAGGAGTAAAGAACGGGAAATAAGAAGAAACCGTAACAAACGGTGCATCTGGTGCACTTAAACCGAATACAGCAATCATAAACGCGGCGACAACGAGAAGTGTCATCGGAACCATCAGTTGTTGTGCATCCTCCAGACGACTGACCAACGAACCGAGCGTAGCCGCCAACGTTGCATAAAGTAAATAACCTAAGATAAAGAAAACAGCTGCAAATGCAATCGTGGTTGGATCGATATTCGTCAATCCGAACGTTTCTAGGACAGATCCGTCTGACATCCGTTCACTTTGACTCAGCGAAACATACCCAACGAGCACAAAAATCGAAAACTGTGTAATGCCTAACAGAGCGATCCCCGATATTTTGGCAAACATCTGCGAAACGGGGGATACGCTGGAAATAAGGATTTCCATAACACGGCTCGACTTCTCTGTCGCCACTTCAGTTGCAATCATGTTTCCATACATCAAGACAGAAATATACATGAAGAAAAGCATAATATAGACGATGCCACGTGTCTGGTTCAATTCCTCTTCCGACTTAGCTTTTTCCTCTAATGCCACCAATTTGAAATTCACCGGAGCCGTAATTTGTTGCAACACATTCGCTTCTACTTCTGCACGCTCTGTCGCCTCTGAGACTTTCAATTGCTGAACCGCTTGCCTGACCACTTCACTCGTAGATGTATTGGCAATTTGGTTAGCATAGTAAGTCGCTTGAGGTAACTCATCTTCTCCTTCTTCCAAGGCAACCACGGATTGATAGTTCCCTTCTTCCACTTCACTTTTCGCCTCTTCGATCGTGCCTTCATATGGTTCTATCAAGAGATCCTCATTCGAAGAGAGTATCTGACTTATGCGGTCTGTCCATTGCTCCTGTTCAGACTTCACCAGGATGATTTCCTGATCATCCCCGCTGAACGTTTCGATTATCGTTTGAATATTAGATACGACGAGTATGAGAGCAATTGTGATTATACTTGTAATGATAAAGGACTTGGACTTCACTCGGTTTGCATACGTATGTCTTAAAATAGTAAAAAACTTATTCATAAGATGCCCCTACTTTCTCAATAAAAATATCATTTAATGTAGGTTCCTCTATATCGAAGGTACGCACAAATCCTTTACCGTGGAGGTTTTCAAATACTTCTTGAGACACCTCTTCCGTTTCGATTTGCAACTGACAGCCTTCCATCAGTTTTTTATACTTCGTTACCCCTTGAATTCCTTCTAAATAGGACGTATCGAAATCAGCAACGATGCGAATGTTTTTCTTACCAAACGAGCGCTTGATTTCTTTTAATCCTCCATGGACTACTGGCTTCCCTTTATGCATGATGCAGAGATTCTCACACAACTCTTCGACATGCTCCATACGGTGTGAAGAGAAAACAATCGACGTTCCCCGTTCTTTCAATTCAATGACGGCATCCTTCAACATTTCTACATTGACAGGATCAAGTCCTGAGAAGGGTTCATCTAGAATCAACAATTTCGGTTTATGTAACACAGCAGAGATGAACTGGATTTTCTGTTGATTTCCTTTTGATAGTTCTTCGACTTTCTTATGCTTATATTCCGGTACCTTGAAGCGTTCCAGCCAATAATCGATTTCTTTAATAGAATCCGCCTTCTCCATTCCTCGGAGCTTCGCAAGGTAGACGAGTTGTTCTTGTACTTTTAACTTCGGATACAGTCCTCTTTCTTCAGGTAAATAACCAATTAAGTGACTTTGTTCATATCCGATCTGTCCATTATTCCAAGTAATCGTACCGTTACTTTGATCGATCAATCCTAAAATCATTCGAAATGTTGTCGTTTTCCCCGCTCCATTCGCTCCTAAGAAACCAAAGATTTGTTTCTCTGGTATTTCTAAAGACAAGTGATCGACAGCTGTAAATGACCCGAATGTTTTACTTACTTCTTGTAATTGTAGCGTCATGGTTTACTCTCCCCCTCTTTTCATACTTACGGTTCACCTCATGTAGATGTTTCACTTTTTTAAAAAAGTTTACCTGCACAGGCAGGAGATTGCCATAGTAAAGCGAATGTAGAGAAATGAACATCTATTCAGGAGGGAACTGCTTTGAAAACTTATTTTCTTACCGTATTTGAAAAAGATGGAACAAACGTCCTTGATGAAACCTTCGAGGCAGAGCACGATGACCAAGCTAAAGAAATTGGCACTCAAAAATTAGAGGAAAAGGGATTCAGCGAACACACACACCGTTGCGTCGCACCAAATGGTCATCTCGTTTTATTTCATCGCTAAATGTAACCATACTATTCTTATAATGAAAAGAGGACCAAGCGTAACAGTGCTTGGCCCTCTTCTTGTTCGTCGAATATATCGAGAAAGTCCTACCCCTCATTTTCCCCTGAAGTCAGGCACACGTTTTTCCATAAACGCGTGAACTCCTTCTCTATGGTCTTCTGTTTTTCTCAACTCCCATTGCGTAACGCGCTCTCTTGATAAGTAATTTAACAACTGGTCGAGTCCATGCTGATGATAGATGTTCTTTGTCGCAATCATGGATTGAAGGGGTTTTCGGCTCCACTTCGTAGCAAGTTGCTCTGCTTCATCTTGAACGGATCCTTGAACGACAATATCAATCAATTTCAAATCATAAGCTTCTTTAGCTGTAAGCTGCTGCCCTTGCCAAGCGAATTGTTTAGCTTGTTGAGTTCCTAAGCGCTGCTCTAACCAGAAATGTCCTCCTCCATCAGGAGCTAGACCAATACCAATAAAATTCATAGAAATCTTCGCATTCACTTCTGCCATTACATAATCTGCGGCTAATGCAATGCTCAACCCCAACCCCACAACAGGTCCATGAACAGCAGAAATGACAACTTTCGGCATGGAATACAGCGTTATGACAATAGATTCGATATGATTCATCACTTGTTCATACGTACTCGAGTCCCCAATTTCCCTCATCATAGCCAGGTCTCCCCCAGCACAAAAACCATCGCCTTCACCAGAAAGCACAACAACTTGACCAGGCATTTCTTGAACAGCTTGAACGGCTTCAGCGAATTCTTTTAACATCTCTGCATTCAACGCGTTGTATTTCCCACCACGCGCAATCTTTAAATGAATCATGTTTTCCTTTTCTTCTATTGTAAAGAACTTCATACGATTACCCCTTTATCGAAAAATGTACTACCCTCTTCTTTCTCGATTTGGAAGAACATTTCCTGCTAAATTTCGTCAATAAAAAAAGCTGCCTACAAAAGGCAGCTTTCTATACGCTTTATTGTTGTGGTTCTTCCGGGTTACCGTACAGCTCTTCAAGAGGCTTCGTGATGATACGGCTAACATCGTTGATGACCGTATTCAAACGTTGCTCTTCTTCCATAAGCTTAGAAATTTCAGGGTGTTGTTGAACAAGTTCCACGACTTTACGCGCTTGTTCTACTTCCTCTTCAGAAATTTCTTCGCCCTGCATTTGTTTCTGTTGAAGCGTCATTTGTGTTTGACGGAAATCGTCGAACATTTTTTTAGCCGCTTCGTCATTCATAACGTTCTCATAAGCCTCTTTCAGACCTGTGAATTCCTCGCTATTTCGAATCGCTTTTTCTAAGTCATATGCGTGATCATAAATATTTGCCATAAGATAAGAACCTCCTAAAGTTTCGTTCTGTGACTCCATTAAACACTATAACAAACTCAAGAGTTCATGTATAGGAATGCCCATTATCCTAACAAAATGACGATCATTCCCTGCAATAAACCAATCGCTCCACCAAGCAGTGCGCCTAGATAAGTGATCATCTTGAATTCTCTTCTTGAAATCCCAAGCACCATATCTTCTAGACGATCCAATTGAAAAGCGTTGACTTCTTCTTGAACAATCTCAGATAAGTGCATGGATTCCATCAGCCCTTCGATTTGATCCGATAACCAACCAATACCTTTTACTACTAGCATAGGAACGAATTCTTGAATCACCTTATCTTGGAAAGGCTTAGTCCAATCCTTGACAGACCTTTCCATCCACTCTTCGATCGGCATAGATTTAGCGACAGATTCAGCTAGGATATGACCAATTGTGTCCGGCCCAATCTTATCTTCAAATACCCTAACAGGTTGCTCCATCATCTTACGGATTTCCGTATGAAGCATATCTTTTAACCATTCATTTGTTTCCGCTTTTTGAACGTACGTCAGAATTGCAGGATATACCCGGTCCGCGAGACTCTCAGAGCCCATGAAGGATGAAATCATACTTCCGAAAAAACCTTGATTTTCCAGATAATTTTCAATTAAATTCACGACTTTTTCTTTACCTTCTGCACTCTTTAAATAATCGGTCACACTCGATTGTATATACGTCGCTGCTTGATCAGTTCCTTCATCGACCTTTACCTTCCATTCATCTGAGAGTAAATCCTTCAAAGGCTGGTCGCGATAGTCATTCATGACATGATGGTAACGCTTCTCTATCCAGTCCACTAACCGACTCTCCACATCGCCAGCTGACGTGTTGACGCCTACTCTTTCAAGCACCTGGTGCAAAGCAGTAGGTTTTTCCATCAGCTTTCCTGCTTCATTTTGTGCCCATGTTGTCATCTGATTTTGAAACACGGGGCCTTCAAGCTTTCTACGGAGTCCATCGGCGGTCAATAAATGCTCTACAACCATTTTGCCAAGTTGTTGGGCCAACTCTTCTTGCCGCTTCGGAATCAACCCAGGTGTAAGGGGTAACTTGAATTTCCCTAGATATATTGGCCGGTAAGGCCGAAAAAGCATCTTGATGGCCAAAGAGTTTGTAACCCCACCAATAATAGCTCCCAGTCCGATCATAATCAGGATCAGTACAAATGAATTCATGCCTCTAACCTCTCTCTCTAATGCTGTCACAAGTATAATCGAATTTCCCTTCTGTTGCCAATCACACTTCCAATAAGACGAAAACCATGTTCCTCCGATCTTTCAATCAAAATGTTAAAAATACAGGAGCGCACATTTCAAACATGACCGATGAGAACAAGGACAACCTAAGGACAAGGAGGTGAATCCAAGTGAAAAAGCAACGTAATGAGAAAAGAAATCAGCACGCACCAGAAGGAAAAGATCAGTTTGAACTGGATGTTGATCGAATGATAAATGAAGGGATGGCTGGCGGAACTGTGCAATCCGTACACGGACGTGAACAAATCGAGGAAGCTCATGAGATTCCTAAACAAACCAGGGAGAAATAAATAAAGAGCTGTCTCTTCAAGGGGGCTACATCCCTTTAGAGACAGCTCTTATTTAACGACTTCTTACAATCATTTGAACGGCTTCGTTAATTAGCTCTTCAGCCGAACCACCTTCTTCTTTCGCTTCACGAATGCACTCTTCTAAGTTACGCGCTACGATATAACCGATTGCACGATCCATTGCAGAACGAGCAGCTGAAAGTTGAGTAATGACGTCTTTACAATCTTTTTCTTCTTCCATCATCTTCAAGACGCCTCTTACCTGACCTTCAATACGCTTTAGGCGATTTTTCGTATCTTGTCCGTACAGACTTTTCTCTTGAACGTGATCCATTAGGGTCACTCCTTTCATTGATCCATACATGTATAAAGAAACCAATTGGTATCGTTGCTAGCTTCTACATAGTTCCCTATGTATACTAATAATAGTAAACAAATCATGAAAAAGGAAGATTTTGATGTTAATCACCCAGTTACAATCCATCTACCCTACCCTTATTTTATCAAAACCGGCGGAGATGAGCCATCCTGAAGACTTTCAGTGGTATGAGACGCCATCTAATGAAACAATTGCTATAAGTAAAGAAGAACTGACAGATAAAGATGAGCAACTCCTGTCTTTATTTCTGTCCCCCCTATCTTTGGAGTCGCATTGGGGAACAGATCGTGAGCGTGCTTGGTATCATTATTTAAAAGAGGACGTTCATGAACTCACCATCGATGCACCTCTTTATTACCGATTCGTTTTTTTCTCTATTGCCGACCTTCCAATGAACAAAGATTCATTTCACGAAGCCTTTCAATCTCTATTTCCTGAGCGAATGCCCATTTTGTTCGAGTCGGATGACCAAGGCTTCATCATTGAAGAATTCTTCTCAGATCAGCAGGACATGTTGTCATTTGATCAAATGATTGATGTCCTCATGAGTGATTTTTATACAAAGATACGCTTTTACATAAGCGAAATTTCTTCGAACATACATGAAGCTCCCTCCTTATACAGATGGGCCGAGCATAACTTTCGTTTAGCTGGAAAATACCAGCCTTCTTCCGTGGCTACCTATAAAGACACCATGCCTTTTCTCTACATTGATGCGCTGCCTGCCTCTCACCAAAAGAGGATCCAGCAGACCGTCTTACATCAAGTAATAGAAGAACCCGACTTACTACAGACGGTTAAAACATTCCTGGAGTCAGGATCCAACGCAACACTCGCCGCCAAAAAGCTGTTTATGCATCGCAATAGTTTACAATACCGTGTCGATAAATTCATTGAGAAAACCGGTCTGGATGTAAAGCAGTTTGAAGGCGCCGTGATCACTTATCTTGCTCTCCTATCCATCGGTGAATAACCGACTCATGACAAGGTGCACAAAGATTCGTCCTGATCTTTGTGCACCTTGTCCATTTACGTTGGAAGCGATGTCATATACACTGTAAACAGTTAAAGAAAACGATTTCAAAAAGTAATTGGGGGAATTAACATGGCAGAGATTATGCTGAACAATATCGATAAAGTCTATGACAAGAAAGTAAAAGCAGTAGATGACTTCAACCTTCATATTCAAGATAAAGAATTCATCGTATTCGTCGGACCTTCTGGTTGTGGTAAATCAACAACACTTCGTATGATCGCAGGTCTTGAGGAAATCACAGACGGAGACTTCATGATTGACGATAAGCGTATGAATGACGTGGCACCAAAGGACCGAGACATCGCCATGGTTTTCCAGAACTATGCTTTGTATCCACACATGAATGTTTACGATAACATGGCTTTCGGCTTGAAGCTTCGCAAAATGGATAAATCAGAAATCGACCGTCGAGTGAAAAATGCAGCCAACATCCTTGGTCTGGAAGCTCTACTCGATCGTAAACCAAAAGCTCTTTCCGGTGGTCAAAGACAACGTGTTGCTCTTGGGCGTGCGATTGTACGTGATGCTAAAGTCTTCCTGATGGATGAGCCTTTATCCAACTTGGATGCTAAACTACGTGTTCAAATGCGTGCAGAAATCCAAAAACTTCACCAACGTCTGCAGACGACAACGATCTATGTAACACACGACCAAACAGAAGCGATGACTATGGCGACACGCCTGGTCGTTATGAAAGACGGAATCATCCAGCAAGTCGGTGCCCCTAAAGATGTATATGATAAGCCAGAAAACATCTTCGTAGGTGGATTCATTGGATCTCCAGCGATGAACTTCCTGAATGGTACACTTGGTGAAGGTCATATTGAACTTGGTGACATCAAGATTGCGGTTCCAGAAGGAAAAATGAAGCCGCTTCGTGAACAGAATTATATTGGAAAAGATGTTGTCCTCGGTGTACGTCCTGAAGACATGCATGATGAGCCTGTCTTCATTGATGCAAACCAGGATAAGAAAATTGTAGCTGACATTGAAGTAGCTGAACTTATGGGATCTGAATCTTACTTGTACAGTAAGCTGAACGATCAAGAATTCATTGCTCGTGTCGATTCTCGATCTGACATCAAAGGTGGAGAACAAATCGAATTGGCGATTGATATGAACAAGGTACACTTCTTCGATAAAGATTCTGAACAACGAATTCGATAAACAAAAATTGATCTTTCTGGTCTCCCCCTAGTGACCATTATAGATATTGAAAGAGCGCTGTTATTCACAGCGCTCTTTTCATTTGGCTTGTATATCATGAAATCCACATTCTTCACAGACAAAGTAGTGAACACATTCCTCTGTAACGGAAGAGTTAAGCTCCCCATCTACCAAATCCGTATAGTCTAAATCTAAATAAGGACTGTATTCGTCAAGAAAATCTGTAACCCGTCCACGGTCATACATGGTGCCTTTACAACGCGGACACGGTTTGTTGTCTTCTACCCATCCATTACATAAACCGCATTCACTCATAAAAATCCACCCTTAACAAAAAATAAAGAGGAAGGGCGCACCCTTCCTCTTCCATCACACGTATTTAATTACTTTTGGTATGGTTGTCCGCCGAACTGTTGCTCAGCCATTTGGACAAGACGCTTAGTGATTTCTCCACCTACAGAACCGTTTGCACGAGCTGTTGTGTCAGCACCAAGAGATACGCCAAATTCTTGTGCGATTTCATACTTCATTTGGTCTAGAGCTTGTTGTACGCCAGGTACTACTAACTCATTTGAACTGTTGTTGTTAGCCATGTGTCTCACCTCCTGTAACCGTAGTATGGGTCGAGGGGTGAGATATTATGATAAAAAAGTTACAGGCAATTAATGGTTATTTAACAATGTTCGATGGAAAACGTTTCGTTTTCGCACTTTTCCCTTATGCGTTAGGCTTTGTCATAGCTTTTGGATCGACGTATTCATCGAACTGCTCTTCTGTCAAAACACCTAATTCGACGGCTGTTTCTTTCAACGTTTGATCTTTTTCAAAAGCGGTCTTCGCTATCTTCGCAGCATTTTCATATCCGATATGAGGGTTCAATGCTGTTACAAGCATTAAGGAATCGCGCAAGTACTTCTCAATCATTTCATGGTTCGGCTCCATTCCTCTGACGCAACGCTCTTCGAAAGAAATCATGCTATCAGCTAGAAGCTGTGCGGATTGAAGGAAGTTGTAAGCAATGACAGGTTTGAATACATTCAACTCAAAGTTTCCTTGACTCGCAGCAAATCCGATTGATGCATCATTCCCCATAACTTGAGCCACAACCATCGTCACAGCCTCACTCTGAGTAGGATTGACTTTCCCTGGCATAATGGAACTGCCCGGTTCATTGGCAGGTATGGTAATTTCACCAATTCCACAACGTGGACCACTTGCTAACCAGCGTACGTCATTCGCGATTTTCATTAAATCAGCAGCCAAAGCTTTCAAGGCACCGTGAACATGAACCAGCTCGTCATGTGAAGTCAGCGCATGAAACTTATTTGGAGCCGATATGAAGTTCTTTTCCGTTACTTGGTTGATTTTAGAGACAACCTTTTCTGAGAAATCTTTATGAGCATTCAGACCTGTACCAACAGCTGTTCCACCTATGGCCAATTCTTTCACGTAGGTTGTACTCTCCGTGATCATACCCTCGGTTTTCTCAAGCATACGGTGCCATCCACTTACTTCTTGCCCAAGTGTCAGGGGTGTAGCATCTTGAAGGTGGGTACGACCAATCTTCACAATATCGTTAAACGCTTCCATTTTTGTTTTTAAGGTATCTTTGAGCTGAGTCAAGGCAGGCATGACTACATCCTCAAGTTTCCGAACAGACGCAATATGCATCGCCGTTGGATAAGTATCATTCGAACTTTGGGACTTGTTTACATCATCGTTCGGGTGTAAACGGATATCCGAATCCTTATCGGTTAACCATTGATTCCCTACATATGCGATGACTTCGTTGACGTTCATATTTGATTGAGTGCCGCTTCCTGTTTGCCAGACGACTAAAGGGAAGTGGTCTTCTAATGCGCCGGAGAGGATTTGATCAGCTGCATATTCAATAGCATCTGCCTTTTCCTCTTCTAATAAGCCAAGTTCAAAGTTCGCACGTGCTGCACTCTTCTTTAGAATAGCGAAGCCTTCAATGACCTCTTTCGGCATTTTCTCATCACCGATCGGGAAGTTTTGCTTACTTCGTTCGGTTTGAGCTCCCCAATATTTTTCACTTGGTACTTTTATTTCACCTATCGTATCTTTCTCAATCCTATAATCCATACAAATCCTCCTCATCAATATTCCAACTTGCATATTTATTGTATCAAGAATCTTTTGAACAATCACCATCAAGCTGTCTGAAAAAAAGACAAAAAACGCCGAAATTTTATTATCTGATTATTTACACTTTTCAGATTATAGTGTATAGTAATGTTATCAAATGAAAGGAGGCAAACGCAGCAATAGGAGAACGAAAGAAGGGAGGACCGTTTGAATAGCGTCATTGTTGTTTTGCTTAATCTTTCCAAATGGGTATAAAAGGTGATCGGAGGGGCTTGACACTGTCAGGCTCTTTTGGTTTTTTAAAATAAAATAACAATTGGAGGGATCAAGGTGCCGAACATTTGGACACACATTCTTTTCATTGATGAACTCTGCAAGCGAACGGACAAGGAAGAATTAATGGAGACTTCTTCGATCGGCCTTCATATAGGTGCTCAAGGTCCCGACCCTTTCTTCTATCACCAATTTTGGCCTTTTTTACCAAAAGGAGATGGTGAGGATATCGGGATGCAATTACATACCGAAAACTGCGGTCCCTTTTTAGTCGATATGGTAAAAAAAGGCGTGGATCAAAAACATGAAATGCAAGCTTTCATTCTAGGGTTCATAAGTCACCATTATTTAGACCGCATCACGCACCCCTATGTGCACTATCACTCAGGATATGAGGCGAATAAACACCAACTATTAGAAGTTGCAATCGATACATTCATGCTTGAGAAGAAGCTTGGGCTTAAAACGTGGAAAACGCCTGCATACAAAGAGATTCGACCAAAGCAACTAATAGAGCCGATTACAAATCTGTTAACGGAGCTTATTGATAAACATTTGGCACACCGAGAACGTTCAAGCATTCAACCTATCGTTCGTCAATCGTATAAGCATATGTACCAAGCACAAGTAGTCCTTTACGACCCTCGGGGATGGAAAAATCGTTGGTTCAGCTCTCTTGTCTCTGCTTTTTCACACAAACCGTTGGATGACAAAGACTATGTAAACGATTCTCATAACATTTGGTACCATTCTGCAACTAACCAACCTTATCAAGAATCTTTTATCGATTTATATGAAAGAGCCCTTGAAGAAGGATCGGAACTTTTCTCCATCATTTTCGAGTATTGGTCCTCTCCTTCTCATGACCTGCTAGAAGAAATCAAAATAAAAATTTCAAACATCTCCTATGATACAGGGCGTCCGTTATACGAAAATCAAACGAATCGATTCAGCTCTCCGATTGTATAATCAGCGCTCATAGACGACTGGCTCTTTTTCTGGGTCAGTCTTTTCGTGTGCTTGCTTTACTCCTTCATCAATATCTACAAAATATAGAAGGATGATTCCAGCAATGAAAAAGAAGACGAGAGATAAAATCCCAAGTCGACTAGAACCCGTTAACTGCCCGACAAGTGCAAATGCAAAGGGGCCAAATATGGCCGAAAACTTAGCTGAGATGCCGTAAAAACCAAAGAATTCTGCATGACGGTCTCCTGGAACCATCCGACCGAATATAGACCGACTCAACGCCTGAGCTCCACCCTGAACAAAGCCGACACAAATAGCAAGAATATAAAAGTGTAGAGCAGTAGTCATAAAGTATCCAAATACTACTATGGCAAAATAGATGCACAAAGCAAGCATAAGCGCACGCTTTGCCGTGATTTTCTTAGCTAGCCAACCGAAAAGAAAAGCGAATGGGATACCAACAAACTGAGTGATTAATAAAGCGATGATCAGTGAGTTACTGTCAATTCCAATATCACGCCCATAAATGGTTGCCATTTTAATAATGGTAGAAATACCGTCGTTGTATAGCCAGAAAGCAAATAAAAATATCAGGAGTTGTTTATACAATCGCAATTCCTTCACTGTATGAATAACACGTGAGAAGCCGATCCCGAAGTACGACTTTGTTCTTTTAGGTTTCATTTTCTTTTCCTCTGCTACATTTTTCAAAAGAGGAATCGAAAAGACTAACCACCATACTCCGACTGAAATAAACGCCAATTGTGTCCCAGCCATACTACTCTGAAGTCCAAACCATTCATATTTGAGAATCATCAGTAAGTTGATCGCAAGTAAAACACCACCCCCGATATACCCGAAAGCGAACCCTTTCGCTGATACCTGATCAATCGTATCTTTATCCGCGACTTCTGGTAAAAATGCATCGTAGAACACATTACTTGCAGAGAACCCTATAGTCCCTATAATTAATAGGAGGGAAGCAAACAAATAATCCCCTTCCCCTACAAAAGCCAACAACACACTGGCGATCATACCCATAAAGGCAAAAAACATTAAAAACTTTTTTTTCGCCGCTGAATAATCACTGATGGCCCCTAGAATCGGCGCGAGTAGCGCAACGATTAAGACAGCGATGGATTGGGAATATCCCCAATAACTGGTCGCTAAACTCTGGTCTACTCCTTTGGCGGCTACGTCATAATAAAACACAGGTAAGACAGCAGCCATAATCGTAGTGGCAAAAGCGGAGTTGCCGAAATCATAGAGAATCCAACTCCATACGGATCTCTTTTCCAAATGTATCCCCCCACAATCTTTTGTTTTAAGCATAGCAAATGTTACGAAAATTTTGACCGATCTGTAAGAGATTTTACAAAAATATAGAGGTGATGACATGAAAATCGCAATATTTGGGGCAACAGGAAGAGTTGGTCAGCGTGTAATGGACTACGCATTAGAGAATCAATTCGAGGTTCGAGCATTAGTAAGAAGCCATCATCATATGAAAGAAACTCCAAATGTTGAATGGATCTACGGTGATGCAAAGAATGCGGAGGACGTTAATACAACCATTGAAGGCTGTGACCTTGTATTTAGTGGACTAAGCACAGATAAAAGCGACACGTTATCTCAATCAATTCCGAATATTATAGATGCAATGGTCTCAGAGGACATCCAGCGAATTGTTACGATAGGTACAGCGGGCATTTTGAATAGCCGAGGCGAACCAAATAAGTTCCGCTTCCAAACTAGTGAGTCAAAAAAAAAGCTGACTTTTGCAGCCGAAGAACATGCAAAAGTGTATCAGGCGTTATCAGCAAGCCACTTAGAGTGGACTATTGTTTGCCCAACTTATCTGCCTGATGGCGATATAGAAGGCTCCATACGGTGTGAGAAGAATTTCTTACCTGAAGATGGTAAAAAAATTACCGTTGGTGATACCGCGAAGTTCGCTTACCAAGAACTATTTGATAAGAACTACGTCGGTTCACGCGTCGGAGTCTGCTACTAACCATATTCTCCTATACCTTTCCGAACCATAAAAAATCACCCTTTTTCACGTGAAAAAGGGTGATTATCATTATGGTGTGAACCCGAAAAATTCTTCTAATGTTAGACTTTGGTTATGAATTTCAGTCGATTTTTCTTGTCCGACATATCGCAAGTGCCAAGGTTCATAAGTATATCCCGTAATATCGTCTTTACCTTGAGGGTATCTGATGACGAAACCATATTCGTGTGCGTGGTTGGCCAACCATTCCCCTTCACTCGTCTCTCGAAAGGATTGATCGAGTTTAAACGACATTTCAGCAGACGTTACGTCCATGGCTAAGCCCGTCTGATGTTCGCTTGTACCTGGCTTTGCAGAGAATTTATTTGTTTCCTCTTCCCCGTACACCTCTACATTTCGTTCATATATTTTTTTTTGACGATCATAGGAACGATAGCCAGATGCCGCAACCAAATCTTCACCGGCTTGAAAAGCCGCCGCAAATAACTCCTCCAGAGCTTTAGCGGCTTCCTCTCTCATCTGTTTTTTCGGTAAGAATTCGTCAAAGTAAAACGGCACATCTGGAACGACAAGGTCAGTTGGGTCATATCCTTCTGGAAGAGTCCTCTCTTTGTTGACTACAACCGTTATACTGTGAGGGTCCGACACCACTGTCAGTCCGTCTTTTCTTATTTCTTCAAGCGGTGTCTCATCCTTGAACACGACTTGGCCTTTAGATTGAATTTCTTTTTGGCTTACAGGTGTAGCCGTAGATACATGCTTATCATTGTCAGCTGAACTTACAGAACATCCAGATAAGACCAAAGCAGAAGCGACTACAATTATTTGTTTCTTCATAAATGATTACCTTCCTACAAAAGATGTCTTTCCTACTATAACATTTGAAGGAAGATGTTGTATATAAATCCTCCCTCTATGTTCCATACTCGCTCTCTATCATGACCGGCACTCAGAATCCACTACATATTTTGATTTCCTAACAAAAAAGAAAAGCCGCGTTCTGCGGCTTTTCCTCTCGACTATTCCCAAGTGTATGGTTGATACTTCACACTCAAGCGTTCAAATTCCTGGCGATCTTCTTGGTCGATCGCTAGATTAATTTGTTTATCTAATTGGTCTTTATTAAATTCAAAGGTTAACCGATCTAAAAGCAGACGTGAAGCTAACTGGATACCAAAGGACAATTCTCTCTTTGCTGTTACTTTTTTTCCTTTGTGTTCGGGGTCGCGACGAAGAACATAAACAACTTTTTGCTTTCTCATGAGAATACCCCCTTCATGCTTTTTTTTATTATGCCGTATTTCAAACCTTTTCGCAATAAGTTATCTGAATATTTAGTTATATGATTCCCTTTTTCAATATATGTAAACCTCTTAAACCCTATTCATGATAGGCAATAAACACACCCTATTAAAATGTTTCTATTTTTTGAATTTTTTAAATTCATGTAGTTTTAGCTTCTTTTTGTTCATAAATAATGGGTGAACCATTTGATTGAATGTTGTTACAAATAAAAAACAGGTACTTCTAAGTAGAAGCACCTGTTTCAGAAAGTATTAGTTAATGAATTTGTTCGCAATATCTAACGTACGGTTCACTTGGTGACGCACAGCACTTTCTACTTCTTCCTTCATATTCCCTTCACCGTCAACACTCACGCTTGTTCCATAAGGGTTTCCTCCGGTAGCAAATACAGCATCATCTGTGTAACCAGGCGCTGCAATAATTGCACCCCAGTGAAACATCGTTGTATATAAATTAAGTAACGTGGATTCTTGACCTCCATGAACGTTTTGAGCTGACGTCATGGCACTAACAACCTTATTCACAAGTTTACCTTGGAACCAAAGTCCACCTGCCTGATCCATGAATTGCTTCACTTGACCAGGAACATTACCAAAACGAGTTGGTACACTGAAAATAACAGCGTCAGCCCAGTCTAAATCATTGATTGTAGCTTCTGGGACAACGTCTTTGGTTGCTAAGTAATGGTCTTTCCAGCCTGGATTTTGTTCGATAGCTTCCATAGGGGCAAGTTCCGGAATACGTACGAGCTTAACCTCAGCCCCTTGTTGTTTCGCTTGATCTTCCGCCCATTGAGCTAGTTTGTAGTTCGTACCTGTTGAACTGTAATAAACAACTGCTAATTTTACACTTGCCATAAGAATCTCTCCTTCATATCCATATTCTCCATTTCCGTAGTTTCTACAGAAATGATTCACTCATTCATAAACAGTATATACCCGTGAAACAAAAACTTCAAACTAAAGACTCTTAAATTCGAGATATTTTACAATCATTTTACTTTTTCCTCTTTCCCTCTTTTATCCACAACAAACCGGATTCAAATATTTTTTGTTCAAGCTATAGAAGTAGGGTTTTACTTAGGGCAAACATTGTAGCCACTGCCAAGCTATCTGCATAAGGAAAGCTTTTTTTCTCTAGACTTAACAGATTATGCTTTGGTAAGCTATTACATGCTTTGAAACGATAAAGTCGGAGGTACGAAAATGAGTGAATATCATAACCTCAAACAAGGAGAAAAAGGCGCATGGGTAAGCATCATCGCTTATCTAGTGCTAGCTGCCACAAAACTCACCATCGCCTCAATAGGGAATTCGGAGGCCCTGAGAGCAGATGGTCTTAACAATACGACTGATGTGATTGCCTCAATAGCTGTTTTAGTTGGATTGAAAATTTCCAGAAAGCCGCCTGATGAAGATCATCATTATGGACATTTCCGCGCTGAAACCATCGCCTCTTTAATCGCCGCCTTTATTATGATGACGGTTGGTATAGAGGTCATCATTGGAACGATCCAGGATATTATTCAACAACGAACGGGAGAACCTGCCTTGATCACAGCCTGGACTGCGCTCGGAGCTTCTTTAGTAATGTATGGCGTGTATCGTTATAATTTGAACCTATCGAAGAAAGTGAACAGCCAAGCCCTTTATGCGGCAGCACAGGACAACCGTTCAGATGCTCTCGTCAGTATAGGGGCCGCAATCGGTATTTTCGGCTCTCAATTCGGGGCAGCTTGGTTAGATCCATTGGCTGGACTGGTTGTAGGTCTGATCATTTGTAAAACGGCTTGGGAAATCTTCACTACGGCAAGTCATAGTTTGACAGATGGGTTTGATGAAGAAGAAATAGATAGGATTCGTGAAGCGATTGAAGATCACCCTGAAGTATGGGCCGTAAAAGATGTCAAAGCAAGGTTACAAGGGAATCAGACGTTGGTTGACGCCACTATTCATGTCGATCCCCATATTACAATCCAGCAGGGACATACCATTACCGATGAATTAGAAGAAAAGTTAGAAGGAGATCACGGTATTTACTATGTACACATTCATATTGAGCCGTTCGATGAGACAGATTAAAAGGCTTCCCGAAAAGAAGCCTTTTTTTCATGCAGTGAAATGATCAAGTAAATGGTTGATGTTCTTCCAGCCAAATGCTGTTTCTTCGTAGGTTCCGTTTCCAATCGTTACTTGTTCTGCTTCAACCGGATGCGCACCTAATTTCGAATAAAATTGATTAGACGGATTCTTCGTAAGTACCCAAACGAGGAGCGACTCATACCCCTCGTCCTTCATCCCCTTCGCAAACGTATGAAGGAGAAGACTCCCGTACCCTTTCCGTTGATATTCATCCAATAAATAAATAGCGTAAATCTCTCCATCGTAGTCATAGTTTTTTGTTCGCTCTTTTCCTCCCGAAACAAAACCGACCAGTTCTCCTTCGTCATTTTCAACGACGAAAGCAATCTGACCATTTACGGGCTTCCTTAACACGGTCTCCCATAGTGCGATACGGTTTTCAACCGTACTATTGCTCACATCTTGCTCATCGATTAAATCTATATATGTAGATTTCCAACTACTCACGTGAATATTTGCTATTTGTTCTGCATCTTCAAATTGCGCTTTTCTTACAGAGGGCATGGTTCATCTTCCTTTCTGATTCTTCTGTCATTTATATTCTACCAGAAAAAACGACCCTTCTGTAAAAAGGGTCGTTTTCCAAAGGATATTTTTACTGACATTGAAAGCTTGCGATTTGATTGGTATCGAAACCAGAGTAAACCCATCTTCTGCGTCTGCGTTGCCAACGAAATCCAGCAACAGAAGTACGTCCAATAAACGTTGGATAAAACCAGAATGAACGCCCGTTTTCTAGACGAATCCAAGTATAACGGTACAAGCATCCTCTCAATGATCCTGGATCAACAGCGTACAAACTCGGGCCTTGAGAGCTTTGAGGTGGATTCAGTGGCGGAGGTGGTAATTGTCCCCCAGGACCACCTCCACCAAAAGGCGGGCCTGGTGGCTGGGTTGGTCCTCCTCCGGGACCACCGCCAAATGGAGGGCCTGGCGGCTGGTTCGGTCCTAAACCGGGTCCGCCGAAGAAACCGCCTTGCCCTGGTCCGAATCCGCCTCCGAAAAAAAATTGCCCAAAGGGAGGGCCTTGTTGTCGGTACATACAGATCATATCCTTTCATCTCGGAAGTATCCCTATACGATATGCACCTTCTAGGCTCTTGTGATTATAATGTCAAAAGAAATACAGTAGCGATGGATCCGATGACAACACCAATAATGTGAACATTCAGCCAAGATAGCAAGATACCGACCATTCCAGCAATGATTCCAATTTGAGGCGTATCCGGTTTGACCGATAAAATCCCAGGAAAAATAAGTGCTCCAAGCGCTGCATACGGAATAGCATTCAGCCAGCGATCCACCCAGTCAGGAAAAGAAACAACATCAACAATGAAGGCAGGCAATAAACGAGGAATAGCCGTAACAACAGCCATTCCGATAATCATCCAAATTATCATTCTTCTCCCCCCTCATCTTGAAGCAACCAAATTCCACTAGCTCCCCCTATGATAGTGCCTAGTACAATCGCCCAACCTTGGTTCATTCCAATCATTTGACAAAGAAAGTTCACAACCATCGCTAACACGGCAATAAACACAATTTTCAAGTTGGCTTTGATTGAAGGAATTAATAACCCAATGAACATCGCATACAAAGCTATCCCCATACTTTGACTAAGTCTTGTCGGCATGACATCTCCGAGTACACCACCAAGAAAAGATCCACCTACCCAAGAAGCGTAAGCCGTCAGTATGAGTGAAGCGTAAAACCAAGAGCCATAACTTTCTTTCGCTTCTTTCCTATACAACGCTGAAACTGTGAATGTTTCATCCGTCAACCCAAGAGTTAGAGGAATCTTTGCTTTTAGAGCAATCGTCTTTAACCGGTTCACAAACGACAGGCTCATGACAAAGTGACGAAAATTAAGGACAAAAGTAGCAATGATAATCTCAATGATCCCCGTACCTGTAGCTACCATCCCGATAGCCAGGAATTGTGCCGCCCCGGCGAAAACGAGGACACTCATTAATGTGATCTCGAGATTGGATAACCCAGTTTGGCTAGCTAGCACGCCATATGTAAGAGCGATCGGTAAGTACCCTAGCATGATCGGCAAACCCGCCAGCATGCCTCTTCGCACCATGCCAAGGCGTCCTTTGCTTCTGTATGATTGTAACGCCTCTGTTTGCATCCTCTTCCCACCAATCTTTAAAATTGACACTATTATACACAATCTATCCTAATGATTGGAAGCTTTTTATATCCCTTTTGAAGACTCGAATGTGAGACTTCGGGTCCTTCTTGAAAATTATGTGTAGGGTGTGGTCTTACTGATAAAGAGGAGTGAGTTGCGAGAGGAAGCTTGGCATCTGTCTGAATAGGCTGAGTAAATGTCCGATAAAGTCTATCACTTGTCCGAATTAAAAGGAAATGTCCGATATAGAAGGGCGCTTGTCTTAATTGTGCAAATGGATGTCTGATATCGTGCATCTGTTGTCCGAATCCCTTGAGTAAAAGTCCGAATTGAGGTCTTCCCCTCTCTCCACCCCCCTAATATTCGCGAACGGAACATCTCGAAATCAAGTCTTACATAATTCTGCCTGAATCCTAAATAAGCTTAGACTTCAAAAAAGGTTTGACAGATGAAGAACCGTCTTTTATTATAAAAATATACTTCAACACTTAAAAGCGTTTAAGTAGAACAGAATATATGTATCATGAATTCCGAAGTAGATCGTAAGTAGACAGCAAACAGAAACTGAGTGGTCGATGAGAACTCAGGTTACTTACGGTTGAATTACAGAATTCGCATTTAGATGATACACCAACAGAGAGGGTAAGAATTCTTTACCAACCAGGGTGGTACCGCGGAGCATAAAGCTTCGTCCCTATGCTTAGGGGCGAGGTTTTTTATTATGTTTTTAACGAGGAGGAACCAATAATGCTTCACTTACGACCAAAATCTCTACCTAGCCTTTTTGAATCTGTGGCCTTATTACTGTTCACGATTGTCATGATCAGCGTATTTATTACTCAAATTCAAAGCGTGCCTCATGTGCCTATTCTGCTCGGGATTCTACTGATGCTGACATATGGATTCATCAAAAGGATGTCCTTTAAAGAATTACAAAGTGGCATGATTGAAGGAGCTCAAACAGGAATGGGGGCTGTACTACTCTTCTTCCTGATCGGCATTCTCATCGCTAGTTGGATGGCTAGCGGGACAATACCTACACTAATGAATGTTGCTTTTTCTTTGGCTGGTGGACCATGGTTTCTAGCCATTGTGTTCGCTGTAACTGCGATTGTAGGTGTCGCTTTAGGTAGTTCATTCACTACCGCTGCTACTGTAGGAGTAGCCTTCATCGGAGTAGCCCAATCGATGGATGTCTCACTCGCGATGACCGCAGGAGCCATCGTGTCAGGAGCTTTCTTTGGTGATAAAATGTCTCCTCTTTCAGATACGACGAACCTGGCCTCTACAGTCGTCGATGTCGACTTATTTGAGCACATCCGGAACATGTCATGGACAACGATCCCGGCTTTTATCATTACATTCATCTTGTTTGTCCTATTATCTCCGGATCAACAGGCTTCCGGAGGACAGCTTAGCGGTATTCGAGAAGGGCTTGCTGATGCAGGATTAATGCATTGGAGCTCTTGGATTCCACTTGCTATTCTCGTTGCTTTAACTATTACGAAACGACCAGCCTTTATTTCATTAGCTGCCAGCAGTCTTGTTGCTACATTTATTGCAGGTATTCGTGGAGTATTAGAATGGTCTGCACTGTGGACGACATGGTTTGATGGATTTCAAGCGGATACGAGTAATGAAGCCGTCAACAGCCTTCTTACTCGTGGAGGGATGAACAGTATGCTATTTACTGTGTCACTTGTTATTTTGGCGCTGGCACTAGGCGGGTTATTCTTTAAAACAGGAATCATTCCGGCTATACTCGAAAGCGTTCAGCAGTCTCTCAGGTCTGCGAGATCTGTGACCTTATCAACCGCCTTTACCGCTATTGGAATCAACCTTTCAATCGGAGAACAGTATTTGTCTATTTTATTGACAGGAGAAGCATACCAGGACATGTACGAGAAAGCTCAGTTAGCAAAAAAGAACCTTTCACGCACATTGGAAGATGCCGGAACCGTCATTAACCCGCTAGTACCTTGGAGCGTTTGCGGTGTTTTCTTATCAGGCGTACTCGGGGTACCCGTGCTTGACTATCTACCATTCGCTTTCTTCTGCTTGTTAAGCCCTATTCTGACGATTCTGTTTGGCTTTACAGGAAAGACTCTGACATATAAAGAAAACGAACAAATAGAGGAAACCAAGATCGCTCAATAAAATCAAACTTCTTATTATCAAGTGGTCGGTCAACACTATGCGTCATAAGAATTTTCTTATCATCGTTCAAAGACATTTCAATGAAAGGTTAAAGGTCTAGATTCGTCGCTTTTTCAAAAAACACCCTATCCCAGGGTGTTTTTTTGTGTCAGGGATTCAAGTTTTGTCCAGCCAAGACCGCTCAGCAGATGAGTAGTGTCACCCAGCTTCAATTGGTCATTTCGAGTATGTTTGGCACCTAGTTTAAGATAGAAATGGACAGCGTCGTTTCCATCCATCACCCAAACAATCATGGATGTGAACTGTCGCTTCCTTAATTCTATTGCCACTCTTCTGATCAAGGATTGTCCAATGTTTCGCCCTTGATACTGCTCTAACAAATAAATGGCATATAATTCACCATCATATCCGCTCTTACCCGTTCTTTCTTTACCTGCATGTACATATCCGATAATATGACCTTTCTCCTCTGCCACGAAAAGGATCGAACCGTCACCGATCTTTGTTTTCCACCTTTCTGTTTTACCTTCAACCGTCATCTCACGCAATACTTTGTCGTCTACTATTCCTTTATATGTACTTTGCCAAGACTGAACGGTCACCATTGCGATACCGGACGCATCTTCTTTTGTAGCTTGTCTGATTTTCATTTCTTTCCTCTCCTTTGAATAGAACGCTTAGAATCATTCAAACTATAGATAGGCAGGTGATTAGATGGATAAATATGAACAGCACGAAGACCATAATGAAACGTGGCATATGGGCCATGCTGAGGCAGAGCAAGTCATTGAAGATGTCGCTTTTTACCGTACACTTATCGTCAATGTCATTTTCATCGGAAAACCGAAAGATAGCAACTGGGTTCTAGTTGATTGTGGTATTGGAAACTACGCCAAAAGAATTATCGAAGCGGCAGAAAAAAGATTCGGTGAACACCCTCCAAAGGCCATCATTTTAACACATGGGCACTTCGACCACGTAGGTTCAGCCGAAAAATTGGCTGAACACTGGAATGTTCCGATTTTCATTCACCCGAAAGAAATGGATTATGTAACGGGTAAGCGTGATTACCCTGTCGGTGATGCAACGGTCGGTGGTGGTTTATTCTCTATTCTATCGCCTTTCTTCCCTACAAAGCCGGTTGACATCAGTAAGTATATTCATCCCATTCCCGAGAATGGATCTCTCCCATTTCTTGACGACTGGAAAGTACTCCTGACACCCGGGCATACACCAGGGCATATTTCACTCTTCCGTGAGAGCGATCGCACTTTGCTTGCAGGTGACGCGATTATCACCGTGAAACAAGAATCAAGCATGGCAGTTTTCATTCAACACCAGCATATCCATGGGCCTCCTGCGTACTTCACCCACAACTGGGAGAATGCTGAGGAATCGGTCAAAACGCTGGCCAAATTGCAACCCCGGGTAGTCATGACTGGTCACGGTCTGCCTATGGAAGGTGAACTTCTAGCGGAGCAATTGCAAGAATTGGCCGGAAATTTCAAAGAGTTAGCCGTGCCGAAACATAAGAATAAGCTCCACTGATTCCAGACGCTTAAAGGGTTGATCCTCTAAGCGTCTTTTCTGATAGAACCACTTCCTCTTCTCATTCAGTGTAGTAGAGCGTACAATTTCTTTAACCCCTCCAATAATCGAGGACTCGGACGGCAGTATAACGACTCTTCAAGGATGTGAATCCGCCCCTCTCGAACGGCCTCCAAATCAGCCCAGCCAGGGCGCTTTCGCACATGGTCCGGATTCATCTTCTCCTCTTTCACTCCCACCCATACCATACAAATATGATCTGGCCTTCTCTTCCTGACCTCGTCCCAATCTGTCTGCACATTCGCTTGTTCCAGGTCGTAGAAAACATTGTAGGCGCCTGCAAGCTCACTTATTTCTGATAACCAATTGGTTCGACCAGGTGTAAAAATCGGCTTTGGCCACCATTCCCAATATAGAGCCGGCTTATACTCTTCATTCATCGCACTGGTCTTATATTTCTCAATTTCTGCAGAAAACTCAGCAGCCCTTTCCTTCCCTAACTCAGGCTCCCCTATAGCAGCCCCTACAGTACGGATGTCTTCTGCGATTTCTTCTAAGCTGTTGGGGTTCAAAATGATATAAGGCAATTCTCGCTTGATTAATCCTTTAATATTTTGATCCATTCCTGGTACCGAAAGCGAGGCAAGTACAAGGTCCGGCTTGAGTTCCTCGACTTTATCTAGGTCAATCGATAAGTCCGGCCCAAGTTTTGGTAACGACAAAACTTGTTCAGGATAATCAGAATAATTATCGACACCAACCAACAACTCCGTTTTCCCTAAATAAGCGATAATTTCAGTATTGCTTGGGCAAATCGACACAATCCTCATGTTCTCTCTCCTTTTTTCGAAATTATCTGATGTTTCAATTTTCTCCATTATAGCTTATATTTGAGTTAAGGAAAAAAGTGAGAGGGGCTAAGCATTATGACGACAACTCTCTTAGATACACCAAAGGGAATTGTAGAGTTTTCATATAAAGGAATTGGACCGACTGTACTTTTGCTAAAAGGTGGACATTCCACTCGAGAAACGGATTTATCACATAGCAGCTTGGTTTATGAGGGATACTCCCTCCTATCTATTTCTAGACCAGGATATGATTACACAGAACCATCTACAGGGAAAACGCCTGAAGCATTTGCGGAAACGATCGTGGATGTGCTTGACCACCTAAACATCAAAACCGTAAACGTTATCGCCATTTCTGCCGGAGGTCCTACAGCTATTGCCTTGGCAGCAAATCACCCAACGCGTGTAGACAAACTGATTTTAGAAGCCGCCCTCACCTCCCCATGGGAAAAGCGTAAAAAACAGCAAGCAAAGCTCCTTTTCGGTCCTGTAGAAAAAGCGGTATGGGGTGGACTACACACGATGCTAAAACTTTTCCCGGACCTAGTCATGAAGCAATTGCTTTCAGAAATGACAACTGAGAATGTCGAGGATTATCTAAATGAGCTATCTCCAAACGACCGTCGCTTCATATACGATATGCTAGCCACGTCTCAATCCGGTAAAGGCTTCGTATTAGACTTGGATCACACAGTGACCGATATGACAAAAATACAAGCACCCGTGCTAGGAATGTATTCACAAAAAGATAAAAGTGTTCTATACACGAATGCACTTCTGCTAAAATCAAAAATCCCGCATTCAGAAGTTTTTGAAGTGAACGCCGATAGTCATCTTATATGGATAGGTAAAGACGCCAAACAAGTGTGGAACAAACGTTTAGAGTTTTTATCTCAAGCATAAATGAGGAGGTACACCATGGATGAGTTGAAATGCACACAAATGTTGGACCGTTTTCTTCTGTTTTATGATCAAGCATCCATAGAACAAGCAGACTTTTCTAGAAAGCTGGAATTATGGACAAAGTATTATGATTTCCCACATGTTCCTCCTGGGTATAAAAAGAACCAACTTTCTAAGGAAATGCTTGAATATGGATGGGGCCAGTATCCTCTTATATACGACCAGATTAAATATTTCGAAATGGACCCTATACATTGGCAGGAAAGACTCAGCCAAATCAAGCAAATCTTAAATGTCCGATCCTCCGTATCAGCCTCCATACTCTTTTTCGTTGGAACCTTTGAAACCGATCCGTTTATCATTGAAGATAAAAATGAATATTTGTTGTGTTTTCCTGTGGAAGTTGGATCTATTGATTTTAGAATGACACAAGAGCTGACCCGTGTTGTCAACTGCACAGAATCAGGAATGGCCCCCAGTCATACAAGAACCCTTGCTCAACTCATCTTTCAAGAAGGCATTGCGTTACATACAGCGCACCAACTTCTGGGTGAGGAACAACGCAATGATGCGATTCCCTACTTCAAGGACGAAGCCTGTACCCGTGAGCCTAATCGTGTCATGATGAACATTCTATCCCACCTAGACCGAACGGACTATGAAGCTCTATACTCCTTCACCAAGGGTACTGGAGCGTCTGGATTTGAGAAAGAAGCGAATTATACTGGTTGGAACCTGGTCGAGTATCTACTTAGTCAAGGAGCTACATTGAATGAACTAGCCTCTCTAAAAGCGGAAGATGTAGACCATTTGGTCGAACGATCCCTTTATTCGATCCTTAATAAAGCGTATCTCACACAGACTCAGGAGTAACAATCCTTATCAAATTGAACTTTTTTCACTTAGGGACTTTCATTCATTTTGGGCTTCTGTTATACTATAGTTAATTATTGTTGTTCGATCAGATTCATGCAAGAGAAGATGTTTCGAAAGATGTCGTCTTGATGGAACTTTGAAGAGCAAGAATAGTAATACAATGTGGATTCTTATCCACGCAGGAGGTAATTGTACATGGTTGAAGGTACAGTAAAATGGTTTAACGCAGAAAAAGGTTTCGGATTTATTGAAGTAGAAGGTCAAGACGACGTCTTCGTACACTTCTCTGCTATTCAAGAAGAAGGTTTCAAGTCTCTTGAAGAAGGACAAGTTGTAACTTTCGAAATCGAAGAAGGTCAGCGTGGACCACAAGCAGCTAACGTTCAAAAATAATAACTTATAAAAAGATTCCCTTCGGGGAATCTTTTTTTTGGTTTCATCACTCTTTTTCTTCATACAATCCCCCTTCGCCCTATTATCACTGCACATCAAAATGCTCATGACACCTTTCAAGCCATCTACTTTCGGTTCTTCAAAGTGAGGAGTGGCCTGTTGCGTGGAAACCTGAACCTCTAAAGATTCAACTTCAATGTGGAGTTCTACTGATGACAGCACCATACTCTGTGAGGTTCTGTTCGCACTATTTGTAGCATAGTGGGATGGAAAACGCGGAGCCTCCCGCGGAGAGGGACCTAGGCGAGACCCCACAGGGAGTGTCAACGAGCGAGGAGGCTTGCCGGCTTCTCCCCGCAGGAGAGCGAGTCGTTTTCCATCCCACGGTGTTCTTATAAGATCTAACAGAACCGTTCCACTGACTTCTTCAACATTCTGAAAAAAGGAGCATCGAAATCATCGATGCTCCTTTTTCATAATTCGATTACTTTTCTTCCTCTTCTTGCTCTGTCAAAATCACCGGTCCGTCTTTCGTAATCGCAACAGTGTGCTCATACTGGGCTGACAACGTTCCATCCACAGTGCGAGCTGTCCAGTTATTCTCATCCATTTCAGTTGCCCATCCACCGATATTGATCATAGGTTCAATCGTGATGACCATTCCTTCTTTTAAGCGCGCTCCTTTTCCTGCTACCCCAAAGTGAGGAATGTATGGGTCTTCGTGGATGGATTCTCCAATTCCATGTCCTGTGAAGTCACGAACAACAGAATATCCTTCTGCCTCGGCATAAGATTGAATCGCATGCCCAATATCACCGATGCGGTTTCCTACTGTCGCTGCTTCAATCCCTTTATAAAGAGACGTTTTCGTTACGTCCATCAATTTACGTGACTCTTCACTAATTTCTCCGACAGCGTGTGTCCAAGCGGAATCCGCCAACGCTCCATTCAAGTTGACGACCATATCGATTGTCACGATGTCACCTTCTTCAAGCCGCTCTTTACGAGGGAAACCATGACACACTTCATCGTTAATGGAAGCACATGTGGTGAATTCATAGCCCTGGTACCCTTTTTGCTCACCAGTCGCTCCACGCTCTGCTAAATATTTCTCAACAAAGTTCTCAATTTCCATTGTTGTCACACCCGGTTTAATAAAAGAGCGCAACTGCTTGTGCACACTAGCAAGAAGCTTTCCCGCCTCGTGCATCAATTCTATTTCTCGTTTACTTTTACGTTTAATCATATTCCCAGTCCTTCCTGTATCTCTTTACGTATCTGCGACTACCCTATTGTATGATATCGAAAAAAGTGACTTGCGACTACCCCGGTGCATGCTATTCTACTGGTTTGATTATTCGTGCAGGATTTCCTGCAATAAAAACATCATCAGGAATATCTTCTGTCACAACAGATCCAGCCCCAACGACTACATTGTTTCCGATTGTTACGCCAGGATTGATGATCGCTCCTCCACCAACCCAAACGTCATCGCCGATCTTTATCGATTTCCCTGACTCCAATCCACTTGCTCTCGTCTTCCTATCCATCGGGTGTGATGATGTATAGATTTGCACGTTCGGACCGATCAACACACGCTTACCAATATGGATGGGACACACATCAAGAAACACACAATTAAAGTTCGCGAAGAAACCTTCTCCGATATGGATATTGTATCCATATTCACAATAGAAGGGAGGTTCTAGACCGTAATCACCTTCAATAGAACCTAATAAGCTTTCGACTAGCTGTTGACGGTAATGGGTTTCTGTATCTTTGGTCCGATTGAGATCATGAGTGATCTGACGAGCTCGAGAGCGTTCGTGAACCAATTCGTCATTCCAAGACTCATACAACTCTCCCGCTATCATTTTTTCTTTTTCTGTCATGATACCACCCTCTTCTGTTGGTCCTGCGGTTCTTTCTTTACTTTATCATACTTTTTCGCTAGGCTGAATTTATCAAGAAAAGCGACCATTCCTTATTCAAAACTAGATAAACTATATGCAGGAGATGATTTTTTGGATACACGTGAACTGAACGGCTCTGATGCCGAAGTTTATTACGAACTACGATTAGAAGCATTATTAACCAATCCTGATGCTTTTATCACTACATATGAGCAAGAGAAACAAAAACCGAACCCACTCAAAACAACCGCCGAGCGGTTAGACTCAGACATCTCCCGAACGTTCGGGCTTTTTATTGAAGAAAAACTTTCAGGGGTCGTAACCGTGATGAAACAAACACACCCGAAGTTTTCTCACAAAGCCACTATTCTTGCTATGTATATCTCCCCTTCGGCAAGAAGAAAAGGCGGAGCTGCAAAACTTCTACAAGAAGTCATCACCTTTGCCAAAGCCATCAACTTGGAGCTTCTCCAGCTTAGTGTTGTGACAGAAAACCAACCCGCTAAGCAACTTTATGAGAAGGTCGGTTTCGAGTCATTCGGGATAGAAGAAAAAGCCATCAAACTCCCTAATCGTTACTTGGATGAAGAACATATGGTCCTTTTCTTACAAAACGAATAGATTCTTAAGTATATTCCATTTAATCCCCCTTATCTTGAAGAGCCCGTTTAGAGATGTTTTGGTGATTTCCGTTACCTCATGAAGTTTTCGAAGGTCCGGGAAATGACTCGCTTTCCGTGGGCATATGCTGAGCTTCCTCAGGCTTCGCCTTGCGGGATCTCACCGGTCATGTACATCCCACAGGAGTCTCGCCATTTCCCGGACCTTCTTGCTTTTATGAGGGGAACGGAAACATAAGATGAGCTGGTTCACCTCCAAAAAAAGCGGCTGTGCGGGTATTTTGCTAGCCAACGCACTGTTCATGTAGTAGGTTCGTTCCACTACATTTTGATAGGGGTGGTTTTGAAACGGCGAGACCCCACAGGGAGTGCAACGACGGAGAAGGCTTGCCGGTTCGCCCGCAGGAAAGCGAGTTGTTTCAAAACCACCCCCTACTCCTCAAAAGGTGACGAACCCAGCAACATCTCGAAATCAAGTGTTCAAGATTACTGCCCGATTATAGAATACATAGAAATAAAATAGCTTCTTAATGAAACATTTTCCAATTTATTACGTATAGAGAAAGACAATGTTTAATAAAGGGTGAAACCAATGATTGAACTAATCAACGTAACGAAAAATTATCCCGGAAAAACAGCCGTACAAGACTTAAGTTTGACGATCCCTGATGGAAAGATCTTCGGTTTCCTCGGACCAAACGGAGCCGGTAAATCGACTACCATCAAAATGATGACTGGTATTCTTCCGATCGACGAAGGAACCATTATGGTAAACGGCAAAGACATGAAGAAAGACACCCTGTCTGCTAAGAGAATCATCGGATATGTACCAGACCGCTCTGATATATTTTTACGATTAAAAGGCATTGAATACTTAAACTTCATTGCTGATGTTTATGATGTTCCTAAGGAAGTTAGGGAAACAAAAATCACCGAACTGACCAAGAAATTCGGAATATATGAAGCTTTGGATGATCATATTCAGACCTACTCCCATGGGATGAAACAGAAGATTGTCGTGAGCGGCGTTTTGTTACATGACCCCGATATCTGGATTCTGGACGAACCTTTAACAGGGCTCGACCCTAAGTCTTCCTACACGTTAAAAGAGATGATGCGCGAACACGCGAATAAGGGGAAGATTGTATTCTTTTCTACACACGTGTTAGAAGTTGTTGAACAATTGTGTGATGAGGTAGCCATCATTAATCATGGGCAAATTCAATTTCAGGGCAATATGGCTGATATGAAACAGCAGTACCAGGAAAATGACAACTTGGAGCGTTTGTTCTTGGAGTTGACCCAAAATGGGTAAAATGTGGACCATCCTAAAAATCATGGTGAAAATGCAGTTATCAATGGCAGGCAAGAGTAATAGCGAGAAAGCGGGATACGGATTTCTATTCGTCTTTATGATCCCATTCGGTATTCTCATTTTGTACACATTGAATACGATGATTGGAACGTTATATACAAACCTTTCCCCTACAGGAAATGAAAATGTGATTTTGGGATTATTGTTTGTATTCATCACGTTCATTTTTATATTCGTCAGCTTAAGTACCGTTCTTAGTTCATTTTACTTCGCTGAAGATGTCGAGTCGTTCATTGCGCTACCTTTTCATCCTTATCAAATCGTAATTGGAAAATCTGCGATTCCTTTTCTATCTTTATATGGAATAAACACGATTCTTTTATTACCCAGCCTGGTATTTTATGGGATACATAGTGAATCCGGTCTATTGTATTATCTGTTCGCTATCATCATTTGGCTGATTACACCGGTTCTTCCTTTTGTTGCAACAGCCATAGTCGTCATGTTCATCATGAGGTTTGCTAATATTTCCAAAAATAAAGATCGAACAAAAGTAATCGTCGGTTTACTCGGATTTGCTTTTGCAATCGGAATCAACGTCCTTCTGAGGTTAGATTCAGAGGGATCGAACGGGGCCGGTATGACCGAGCTGATTACGGAGCAGAATGCATTACTCAGTCTAGTCACGAAGTTCTTTCCAAACGCCTATTTAAGTTCCATCACTCTCACTGACCCTAACTCAATCACTGGCCTGAGCTTTTTGCTATTGTTGCTGGGTGTTGCGGTATTAAGCATCATTCTTTTCATGACCGTTGGACAGCAATGGTATTTCAAAGGTGTTCTCGGTTTATCAGGGGGAAAACGAAGTACGTTCAAAGGTACGGATCTAACGAAGCAAACGAAAAAGAAATCACTCTTATACAGTCTTTGGCAAAAGGAAATCAAAACGATTTTACGGACACCTACTTTTTTCACTCAAATCGTTGTCCAAAGCTTATTTTTCCCTTTGTTCATCGTCATCATTCTGCTACTTGAGGGAAACGGTTCGTTAAGCGATATGGCTACAATGATTAATGGATGGGCAGATAAAACGAAGCTGCTTACACTCTTCGCCTTCACGATTATCGGTCTTGGGATCAACCCGGCTTCTTTCTCATCCATTTCAAGAGACGGCAAGAGTTGGTTCAATCATTTATACTTGCCGATCACTCCAAATACCGTCATCATGAGCAAATTGCTCGTTTCGTTTTTTTTGAACGGGCTTTCATTGATCATCCTAAGTGTGGTCGTTTTATTCTTCTTGAACGTACCTTGGGGAATATGGTCGCTTTGGTTCATCGCTTCCCTTTGCGTCAGTTGGGTGACGAGTATAATCGGTTTGCTATTGGATCTTTACCAACCTAAAATGAACTGGACAGATGAACGCGAAGTCTTTAAGGGGCGCATGATCGGATTGTTCGCTATCGGAATCGACGTGATCGTTTTCGGAGTATTGTTAGTGATTTTGTGGTTCGCCCCGATTTTTTCAAACACGGCTTCCACTTCACTATTTTTATTTTCTTACCTGCTCATTTGCGTTGGTATAGGACAATGGTATTTAAGAAAGATGACAAAAGACAAGTACACTTCCGTGATATAACCTAATCCAAAAATTAGAAATCGCGGCCTATCCTGTAGGCCGCGATTTCTTTTATTCACCAAGCAATGGTTTCATTATTTCACAATCATAACGGGGCATTTTGCGCGTTTCGCCACCTTGTGACTGACGCTTCCGAGCACCATTTCCTGGAGCGCATTGAGGCCTCTGCTCCCAATGATCACTACATCATAGTCTCCCTTATTAGCAAATTCAACAATGGACGGGCCGGGCTCACCGTGCTGGATTTCCACACTATATGGCACATCCTTCTCTTCTAAAATTTGTTCAATCGGTTGAAGGCGCTCGTGCCGGCGCTTTTCAATCGTGACTTTGTCCCCTTCTGTGAGCACGTCTGTTTTGGATTGTTCTCCGTCGACTATATAAATAATGGTGACATCTCCATCTCCTTGCAGATGAGCAAGCTCTGCTGCTCGATCAGCTGTTCGTATAGAGTGTTCTGAACCGTCTGCTGCTAAAAGAATTTTTTTGAACATCTTGGACTCCCCCTGGCTAATTGGTCTATATTCGCTTTTGTTATAAATTCTATATAGTAGGTTTTTTATCCTTCTTAAAACCTACTATGTTTTTACGTATTGTTTACACTCTCCTTCTGTCTAGTAAACATCATTTACAAACGAAAAATATATGTTTTCTTGAATTGGTATGATAAATAGAGAAATTAAACGAATATTGAAGAATGAATCCATTTTATACGCTTACATGCGATTATGAAAATGTCAGTAAGAATGATATAATTCTTTTCGTTCTTGCCGGATTTCAATGCTATTTCGGATAGCAGAATAAAACTGAAGAAAGAGGTGCGCAATTGAACATTCAAACAATTAAACAACAATGGTTTGGAAACGTAAAAAACGACACGCTCTCAGGCATGGTTGTCGCCATGGCACTCATCCCTGAGGCGATCGCTTTCTCTATCATCGCTGGAGTCGACCCCATGGTAGGATTGTACGCTTCCTTCTGTATCGCCGTTGTCATTGCTTTTATTGGTGGACGTCCTGGTATGATATCCGCCGCTACCGGAGCAATGGCTTTGCTTATGGTTACCTTGGTCCGTGATCATGGACTAGAGTATTTATTAGCTGCAACGATTTTGACAGGTATCTTACAGTTTCTCTTAGGTGCTCTTAAGGTCGGACAGTTTATGAAATTCATTCCTAAATCCGTAATGGTAGGTTTCGTGAATGCGTTAGCTATTTTAATTTTCACATCTCAGCTTCCTCACTTTGAAGAAGCGGGAATGGGTATGTATTTAATGGTTGCCGGTTCTTTAGCTATCATATATATCTTGCCAAGATTCACTAAAGCTGTTCCTTCTCCACTGGTAGCTATTGTCGTGATGACAATTGTCGCCGTGACAACTGGAACAGGCTTGAAGACGGTTGGGGATATGGGCGAGCTTTCTAGCACGTTACCAATCTTTTTAATTCCTGATATTCCGTTGAACTTTGAAACATTGCAAATTATCTTCCCGATTTCACTAGCTCTTGCCTTCGTCGGTTTGCTTGAATCCTTGCTTACTGCTCAGATCGTTGACGATATGACAGATACGACAAGTGATAAAAACAAAGAAGCACGTGGACAAGGTGTCGCAAACGTCGTGTCGGGAATGTTCGGGGGCATGGCCGGTTGTGCCATGATCGGGCAATCTGTCATCAACGTATCTTCTGGTGGGCGAGGTCGTTTATCTACGCTCGTCGCTGGTATTTTCATGATGTTGTTGATCATTGTTTTCAATGACTTACTTGTACAAATACCAATGGCTGTTCTCGTAGGCGTTATGATTATGGTTTCGATCGGAACATTTGACTGGGGATCGCTCACGAAATTCAAAAGAGCACCGATCACAGACTCTGTTGTTATGGTTGTAACCGTTGGGACGGTTGTTCAAACTCACGACTTATCTAAGGGTGTACTAGCAGGTGTAATCTTAAGTGCGATTTTCTTCGTTGTAAAGATTTCCAAAGTAAAAGTAGAAGAAATGTACGAGAAGAGCACAAAAACGATGGTTTACGAAGTCAAAGGTCAAGTATTCTTCGCCTCAACAGACAACATGATGGAGCACTTCGATTATAATGTAGAAGCCGAAATGATCCGTATCGATTTCACAGAAGCTCATGTATGGGATGATTCTGGTGTAGCAGCGATCGATAAGCTTGTTCTTAAATTTAGAGAGTATGGGAAAGACGTAGAAATTGTCGGACTCAACAAAGACAGTTCAAAGTTAGTCGATCGTCTAGGTGTGTATCATCAGTCGAATGCATCGATTTCGAACCATTAATATGTAACAAGCGTGTGATTCAATAGTGAATCACACGCTTGTTTGTTTTTCTAGCCATTCATTCTTTAATATGCCAAGGATACATGAATCTCGCCACTGCCCTTTAATAAGAATATCCTTCCGTAACAGCCCCTCTTGAACCATGCCCGCTTTTTCGAGCACTCGAATAGAGGGTTGATTTCTAGGGTCACATGATGCTGCCAACCGATGAAGTTCACATTTCTCGAAACTATGCTTCATCATCAATTCCACCGCTTGCGTGGCAAATCCCTTTCCCCAATGTTCATGATGAATGACAAAACCGATTTCTCCCACTCCGTCCCAATCGGTAATGTTCATCTCTATATTTCCAATAATTGAATCTGTTTCTTTTAAAACAATAGCAAAGACAAACCTGCTTCTGTGTCTCCGCTCCCAATCTCTGATGGCTTGTGAAATAAAGAACCTCGAATCTTCTTCCTTGTTTGGTCCCCATGGTTGAAATTTACACACATCTTCCTGTGAAGCGTACTCATGAAGTTGAGACCAGTCATCCTGAGTGACTTCTCTTAAATAGAGCGTGTCATTCTCCTCTAATATAGTCACTTCTTGTCACCTCAGTCCTTTAAAAGATGGGTCAACTCAGCCGGAAGACTGGCTCTTAACCGCCTCGATCCACTTTATTGGAGAGTGTTGCACTAAAAATGTCCTCACTCCCTTATTGGTGTGCAGGTATAGGAGTCCTTGGTCACCTGAGAACGATTTATAAGAAACATCGTGAAGGTCTCGCAGGTCAATGGACTCTGTCGGCGTCAGCACTTGATCATCATATAAATCTAAGCTGAGATGTTCTTCTAGATAATATTGTCGGTTGTTCTCAATGACACGCTTCTTATGGATCACAGGTTGGGAATAGATCAATGACAGCTTCCTTTCTATGAATTCGGACGTATAGTTCTCTAAGTATACCTCACCTTGTCCCTCATGTCTGCTTTTGTCTCTTTTTGTCACGTTTATATAGGTGTGCTAACGCTAAACCCTTTCATTCGCGCTCCAGATATATTAGGATTATAAAGGTGTTTTTATAATCAACGCTTATATTGAGAATAGTAAAGGAAACGTTACATCATCACTACTTACAGGAGGAACGACTATGAGTGATCGAAATAAAGGAATTATCCTTCTACTTATATCGGCTTTTGGATTCTCCATGATGGCCGCTTTGGTCAAGTTATCTGGAGATGTGCCAACTGTCCAGAAAACCTTATTCCGAAACCTCGTTTCAGCGATCATCGCATTCGGTTTCGTCATGTATAACAAAGAGCGGCTATTCGGGAAGAAAGAAAACCAAAAGTTACTGCTCTCCCGTTCCGCTATGGGAACGATAGGCATGGTTTTATTTTTCTATGCGATCGACAACTTAGTTTTATCCGATGCTGATATGTTAAATAAATTAAGCCCCTTTCTCCTCATTATCTTTTCAGCCTTATTTCTGAAAGAGAAGGCAAGGCTATACCAAATCGTTTCGATTATTATCGCCTTTCTGGGGACATTGCTCATCATCAAACCAGCGTTTACGGTTGAGTTCATCCCTTATTTGGCAGGAGTAGGTTCAGCCATTTTTGCTGCAGGAGCTTACACATTGCTACGCGTGCTAGGGAATAAAGAAAAGTTTTACACGATCGTCTTTTACTTCTCTTTCTTCACAACCGTAACACTACTGCCGTTTACGATCGCTTTTTATGAACCGATGAGTGTCGAACAGTGGATCTACTTACTATCAGCCGGGGCCTTTGCGACTCTCGGGCAATTCGGATTAACTATAGCCTATAAGTTTGCACCAGCGAGAGAAATATCAATATTCTTCTACTCAACCGTAGTGTATTCAGCCTTGATCAGTATATTCTTGTTCGGTCAAGTACCGGATGCTTTAAGTATCCTCGGCTACTTCACAATCTTCGGCGCTTCTTTCTATATGTTCATTAAAAACAATAGACAAGCCGTGAAAGACACTGTAGATAAACAACAAATCAAAACACGACAAACAAGTAAACAAATGTAAGAAAAAAGCGACCATCTCTCGGTCGCTTTTTGTTATTTTGATTCTTTCAACTGCTGTAACGTCACTTGATATTGCCTCTCAAGCTCTTCTTTATCCTCGCCTGGAGATAATACGCTTATACGACTGATTAATTCAGTCAGTCGATTTTGCAAGGTCAATTGATCATATTCATCCGTTTGTCTCGGTTTTGGTTCCTGCCATTCCTTTAATGTTCCACTAAAATGGGTCAATTCTTGATTCTCCACCACCCATAAATGATCAGCCGTCCGATCGACAAAAGTGCGATCATGACTGACGAACAATATCGTCCCAGGATAAGCTCTCACCAATTCTTCCAATGCTTTTGCGGCTTCGATATCTAAATGATTAGTCGGCTCATCTAAAATCAACATATGTGCTTTCCTCGTAAGTAAACGAGCTAGAGCAAGCTTCACACGTTCGCCACCACTCAATACGGCTATTCTCTTATTCATATCTTCTTCATTGAAACTTAAACGGGCTAAGATCATCCGTATGGTTGACTCTTGCAAAGGACTATCTTTACTTACAAAGTGGTACACACCCTCCTCCTCAGGTAAGGATTCTACATTTTGATTAAAGTAACCAATTTCAATACCCTTTTTGAAGAGAGAGTCTTTCTTGTTTAACATATGATGGACTAACGTCGTTTTCCCCGAACCATTGGCTCCGATCAATGCGATTTTTTTGCTTGTTTCAATAGTGGCGTGATCTATTTGAAATAATCGCTTATGACCTGCCTGAACGATTTCATCTTTCAATATGGCTAATACTTTGCTATGAACTTCCTCTGTTTGACCATCACCCATGTTGACCTGATGCCATTCAAACGGTTTCTCCACCTTCTCAAGCCTCTGCAGTCTCTGCTCTAAAGTCTTACTTACGCGTTCTACTTTCCCTTGTTTAGTAGCCGCTTTATTCTTTCCTAATTGCCATTCTGAGTTCCCCATTCTCTTAGGGGGTTTTCTCATTTTCTTAGACTGGTCGTTTTTCTGCCTGGCTCTTTCTTCAAGTCTTTTCTTTTCTTGTATATATTGCTCATACTTCTTCTGTTGTTGACGCTTCTCTTGTTCTTTGGCATGTTCATAAAAAGAGTAATCGCCGTTATACACGGTCAGCTTCCCTTGATCCAGCTCCCATATTTGATCGCAAACATGATCCAACAACATCCGGTCATGAGACACAACTACATAAGCACCTTCATGAGTAGACAACTGATGCTCCAACTGTTCTATATGATTCCAGTCCAGATTGTTTGTCGGTTCGTCTAAGAAAAGAAGGGGGTGATTTTCTTTGAAAATTTGATCGAGCCTCTCGAGCGTCTGTTCTCCCCCACTCTTACCCTTATCCTTTCTTCCTTCCAATTGCTTTAACCAACTGACTTGTGTCCACCAATCCACTTGAGGAGAACCTTCTAATTCTCCTAGTAAATAATGAAGCAGCAAAGTTTTTCCTTGACCATTTTTACCGACTAAACCAATACGGTCTCCTTTATGGATCGAGAGCTCAGGAATCTTTAGCAGCGTCCGGTCTGCTATTGAATAATCTATATTTATCGCTTTCATTAACAACATAAAAAAACCTCCCTGATCCGCTTCAGAAAGGCATAGGTCCCCGCTCATTAGAAAGAAACTCCGGTATAGGGAAGATTCTTTTAAGCAATGAATAAATGAAAAATGGGCAGACTAATCCTGTATTCTGAAACGAGTGAATGTTATCTATTCGGCTCGTGAGATGAAACAGAATTAGTACTTCATTGCTTAAAACTTCATTCCCTTCTGTTTTGATTAGTTCTATTATAAGATAAAAGATATGGAAAGAGCAACTCAAATTACACGAGTGATCCATTAAGTTTTGTACTTGACTTAAACTCGGAGAACGTTTCTTGCTGTCGCGATCTACATCCCCCCTGCATCTCCTCCCATGTCCCCGTCCCCACCATGAACATCTCTATGATCTACATCGGTAGGCATTGAGTGGCCATTATGATCTTCACCATAGTTCCCATCGATTCCCCAGCTTTTTAACTTGAGACTCACCGTGACAATTAGACCAACTATAAAAGTCATGAATAGAAACCCAGCCATGCATACTACCTCCTTGTTATTATGTACGAAAAACTAATGAGAACGTTTCAATATTTTCCTTTTTACGGGCGTGGAACATAGCAAAAGCTCAGAGTCTATAGACTCTGAGCTTCAGTATCTAACCGATTATTGATCTATTAAATCATAGAGCTTATATACTTTGCCGTTTACGATTTTCTTCGGTTGATTGATCAAATCCATAAGCACAGCCGCCACTTCATCTGGGGACCTTAGTGCTCCTTCTTCTTTCATTTTTTTGAATTTATCAACATCCGCAAAGGCTTCTTCGGATGCAGATCGAATTTCACTTTGCATTTCTGTATCCATTACACCCGGGCTATAAGCAAGTATAATGTGCCCTTTTCCTTCTTGTTCGAGAGCTAATGTCTCTGTAAAACGGTTAATAGCTGCCTTCGTGCTGCTATAGGTACTCCAGCCATGAATCGTCTTCTCAGCAGCCCCGGAGGTTACATTAATGATTGATGTATGCACTTCACGGTCATTCGCTTCACCAATGATACGGTTCACTAACATAATCGGTGCCGTCAGATTAACCTGGATATGCGTGCGAATAGCACCAGGATCCAAACTTCCAACCGTATCAATGGGCTCAATCACCCCAGCGTTGTTCACAACATATACATAGTGAGTATCCTCATGAAAAGCGATACGCACGATTTGCTCTAACGCTTCATCTAGATCATGTTGATCACTTAGGTCGCACGATATATGTTCATAACTTACTCCTCTTTCTTCAGCTAACGTCTTCAATGCCGCATTTTCATTACGAGATAATGCAATCACATTGACGTTCTTCTCCATCAGCTGTCTAGCAATGGCTTCTCCTAACCCTCTTGATGCGCCTGTTACAATAGCATACTGCATGTCCTCATTCTCCTTTTTTACAATGTAGTGTTACATCTGTTAGTACTTCGAACTCCTTTACATCTGAAAAAGCAACGTTTATGATAAACGAAGCACTCACTGACAGACAGAAGGGATTAATCATGAAATACGTATACTTATTTATCATTTATGCTGGTGGACTTGTGTTGTCGAGTCTCGGGCTTGCCTTAATTATACAATCCGGTTTAGGTGTCGGACCCGGCGACAGCGTTGCTGTTGGCCTCTCGATGCACTTACCTATAACCGTCGGCAGTGTCATGATTATAGCATTTATTATCTTACTCCTCGTTAATGCTTGGTTGGAGAAAAAACGTCCTCAATATGAGTCTCTCATTCCGATTATTATCCGCGGCCGCACAGTCGACCTATTCCTATACGGATGGCTAGAGAACGTCGAGTATGAAATGTGGTGGGCACAATGGGGAATCTTCACGTTGGGGTTAATCGCTACAGCCGTAGGAGTGGCCGTTTACTTACGTACACCCTTCCCACGCATCCCTCTTGATCACTTCATGATGATCATGAATGAAAAAACAAATCAGTCGAAGAGCTCTGTAAGAATCTATTCCGAGTCCGGCATGGCTTTGATCGGTTTTCTATTAGGTGCTCCAGTAGGTTTAGGAACACTCATTGTGGCCCTTTTACTGGGACCGTTTATTCAATGGTCTTACCAAGTGGCCCGACCGATTGCGTCATTGTGGCTCGATACAAGCCCTTCACCCCAAAAAAAAGCATGAACTTGATGTTCATGCTTTTTTTATTTCTCCGTAAAGTCTAATTCTGTAATCCCTGATTCTTCTAACTTTTGTCCAATTTGTTCTTCAAATTGGATACGCTTCTCCATCATTTCTTCAGTCATTTCCCCTTTTGGAGCACCGAATTGCTTCACCATCTCTTTGTCAGCAAGCTTCTCGACCAACTTATCCCAAAAACTGAACTCATCATATTCCTCTACGTACGTATCCAATAACTTGGATTCAAAATCGACGTCAAGGTCATGAATGTCCATTTCTTTTTGGTGGACAACGAGATCATCCAAACCTGCCTGATTATAATTTGATAATACCAGCTCACGCATTTCCTCAAAATCTTCATCCAAATCCATTTTAGTGGAGTTCACCATCCACGTTCCTAAGTACACGGCTTCAATCAGCTTTTTATATTGTTTTTCCGTCATTTCAAGATGAACCGATGCCATCACAATCTCCTCCAATCTTTCTTTGGAATTATAGCATGTACCATATCTATCCCCAAAATAATTAGTGAATAAACAACTGACTTTTTTCAAAAAGTTATCTCTTCGCATAATCCCCCTTATCTTGAAGACTTGAGGGTGAGGTGTTTGGGTCCTCTACTGAAGTAAGAAAAGGGCGTGGTGGGAAATGACTCGCTTTCCTGTGGTGAGCCGCCGAGCCTCCTCGGTCGTTAACACTCCCTGTGGGGTCTCGCCTGAGCCCTTATCCCACGGGAGTCTCGCCATTTTCCACCACACCCGTCCATATTTGGATCGTCGGACCATTCATTGATGAAAAGAAGCACGTCTGTCTGAATAGGCTGAGTAAATGTCCGATAAATTGCCACTCTTGTCCGAATCGTAAGGAAATGTCCGATATAGAGGATCACTTGTCCTGATTGAGCAGATAGATGTCTGAAATCGTACATCTGTCGTCCTGATTGCTCAGGTAAATGTCCGAATTGGGGTGTGTTCATCCAATACATCCCGCTGGAGTCGCATTGTTCACGTCCCCACTTTTCGGGATGTGATTTCGTGAGACTATTTTGGCAAGGGGAGATGGGGAACGGGGCGACTCCTGTGGGATTAAGTGGGACAGCTGAGACCCCGGAGAGCTTTAGCTCGAGGAGGCTCAGCGCCCGCCCCACGGAAAGCGACTCGTTCCCCATCTCCCCCCTTCCTCACTACAAAAGTCTCGAAATTGAGTGTTCAAGGTTACTGCCCGATTATTGAACATAAAAACCGGTAAAGAATGAACTCTTTACCGGTTTTCATGATTTATTTATGCGTGTGTACCTTGATTGAAAATCGACTCGTCAGACGTAATCTTAGCGTCTTTTTCATAACATTTTTGAAGAGTTCTTGTGATATTACCTGGCTCGCCATTCCCGATGGTTTGTTCCCCAATTTGTATAATCGGCATGACTTCGGCCGTGCTGCTTGATAAGAAGATTTCATCGGCGTTCTGAATATCATCCAGATGGAAAGCTTTTTCTATGAATGGAATCGACTCTTCTTCGCAGAAACGCTCAATCCCCAACCGAACACAACCATGTAAGATGTTTTTCTTCGGAGGATGTGTGTGCACCTTGCCGTCTTTTACGAGATACACGTTTGAGGAGCTGCACTCGGTTACTTCACCCTCTTTGTGTAGGATTGCTTCGAAACAACCTTGTTCTTTTGCGGTTTGCTTAGCTAACACGTTCGGCAAGAGATTCAAGCTCTTAATATAACACCAATCCCAACGCACGTCTGGTTGCGTAATCGCATGAACACCTGTTTTCAGCTTTTCTACCGGACGAGGTAAGTCTTTGACATAGGCGTACATATTCGGCTGTGGAATTGCCGGAAAAGCATGGTCTCTCGGAGCTGATCCCCTAGTAATTTGTAAGTATACTTTTGCATCGCCCTGAATATCATTGACCTTCAATAATTTCTCCAAATGATGATAAAGGTCTTCTTTTGGGTAAGGTACGGTTAATTTGATCGCATCAGCCGACCGATATAATCGTTCTACGTGTTCGTCAATTAAATAATAGCTTCCGTTATAGACCCGGATGACCTCGTAAATACCATCCCCGAACTGAAGTCCTCTTTCTTCAAACGGGTAGGTCAGTCGATCTTGCTGTACAAATTCTTTTTCTGTAAGGATTTGGTTATAAATTGTCATCTAGGATCCTCCTCTATACTTTTTATGGTTAAGCATTAGTTTATCAGAAAATTCATGATTCTTGGAGGCGAAAGGTGAATTCTTTCTAATACATGCCTAAGTACCTATGAATGACAACTAGGTTTATGCATGATTCTTTGTATCATCACGTGATAAGACCAAATAGAGGACAACCTTCTGAAGAAAGGCTGTCCTCTATGTTTACCTTAAAAGGGGCACAGATAGCTCGAACAAGGCTTCTTCGTTCGGCACTCCATCTTCCATGATCGGATAAAACGAGAGGTCGAGCTCGCGCTGCTCTTCGCTATCCTCTTCACCTTCCTCTGGTTCTGGCAAAGAAAAGTCGTCCACTTGTAGGTATTGGAACGTAGAGAAAGTACCTTCTGCTTTTCCAGTCGTTGTTCCATTGAAGGTTGTCCCTTCCTCATCCACTACCTTAACTAGAAACTGAACCGCTCCATCTTCGCGCTGCCAGTCAGCATCCTCGTTATTAAGAAGATTGTTGCCTTTACGATACCAAAAGCCAAAATACAACCCTTGTTCAGGATAGGAATAATACAGTTCAGATAATTCAAGGCCTGTCCCTTCGATTTTCTGTGAGTCAGGCGAAATCGATACAGGTCTGTTTTCCAACTGCTCCACGAGTGGATACTTCTGATCGTTTACAAGTCGATTATACTCTTTATTATCTACATAAAGAAAAATGACTACGGATAAGACCACAATTAGGCCAATTAATGCTATACGAGTTGCTTTCATTTTCTACTCCACCTCAATATCTATGTATGGTAAATCATGAAAATAGTATAACAGAAGTTCTTATGATCCGAACACTTAGAATAAAAAAAACTGCCCCCGAAAAGTCTTGAACAGACTTTCGCAGACAGTTGATACGACCGTTCACTTAAATGTATTTCTTTTGTACTTTCTTACCACTGTAACTGAAGACGACATCTCGTTGCTCGACTTTTGTCTCCAAGTGAACATTTCTACCCCATAATTGGTACACGTAAGGAAGCGTCTTTTCCAAGTAGCTGACATCCAGCTCCACATCTTCGAAATGATGTTTCAAATATAGTTCTCCACCCTTAAGAAAGTCACCATCTTGTACCGTGATATACGGAAATCCCCCATTCACACGCATCGTTACTAATTGATCTCGCACTGCTTCATGGTCTTTATCGGTCACCTTATATTTTTGTCCTTGCTTTTGGAACAGATATAAGTCTTCTCTTCGAACCAATTCTTTGGTCAAATAGTTGCGTATAAAGCTTTGATCAGACTCAATTTCTCTGACCTCGAAGATTTTCTCGCGGCCTGATCCAGGCATTATGCCATGTTTAATCATTTCTTCAGAGGGGTTGTCGTAACGTTCTTCAATATCTTCAAAAATCTTCAATCCTAAATAATATGGATTTAACTGTGTTTTGGATGGTTGCACAACGCTTGCATTCAGCTTGGCGAAGTCCACCACTTCGTCACTAGTTAAATCCATTTCCCTCAATATTCTTGCATGCCAGTAGGATGCCCAACCTTCGTTCATGATTTTCGTTTCTAGTTGAGGCCAGAAGTACAACATTTCTTCTCTCATCATGGTTAAGATATCCCGCTGCCAATCTTCAAGTTCACGACTGTGCTCTTCAATGAATAGAAGTAGATCCTTCTCTGGTCTTGGTGGAAACTTCTTCTTTTTTCTATAGGCAGAGCGATCCTCAGAGGACGATTCTTCCATTTTCCATAAGTCATCATATGGCGTCGCCTTCGTTACCTCCCCGCTTTCTTCCTCGTCATCCACTGACCACGCAAGCTTCGGTCTGACCAAAGAAGGATCGATATGTTCCTGAACAGCTAATACAGCATCCAAAAAAGATTCAACTTCTTCTTTTCCGTAAATTCGATCATATTCAGCTATTCGCTCAGCAGTTGCGGACATGCTCTCCACCATATCACGCTTTGTATTTTGAAAACGAGCATTGTTTTTGAAGAAATCACAATGAGCCAGTACATGGGCGACAATCAATTTGTTTTGAATCAAGCTATTTGAATTCAATAAAAAGGCATAGCACGGGTTCGAGTTGATCACCAATTCATAAATTTTACTTAACCCGAGGTCATACTGTAATTTCATCTTGTAGTATTGTTTACCGAAGCTCCAGTGTGAAAATCGTGTCGGCATTCCGTAAGCACCAAATGTATAAATAATGTCATCAGGACAAACCTCATAACGCATAGGATAAAAGTCTAAACCGAAACCCTTCGCAATTTCCGTAATTTCTTGTATGGCATATTTGAGCTTTCTTTGCTCGTCTGGTTTCAAAGGTGCCCCCTCCTTCGATTTCGCTTATCTTACTATATGAGAGGACAAGCGGGAACATGAGAAATAGATGGGCTGTTCAACTCAATAAAAGTGCCATCATATATTCATCTATCCAATTTCCGTCGACACAGAGAGAATGCTTCAGCCTGCCTTCCACTTCAAACCCAGCTTTTTTATACACATGGAAAGCCGCTTCATTATGTACCATTACACTTAGCTCCAAACGATGTATTCCTGAATGTACAGCCCATTCTTTTACACGTTCAAGTAAGGACGAGGCGATTCCTTTTCCTTGCTGATCCCTTTGAATGCCAGCTACAACCTTGGCACAATGAGCATTCCTTTTAACTCCTCCGCCGATACAAGTAACATGCCCGATGACTCTCCCTTCATCAAAAGCTAACCATACAGTTGAGTTTTCCTTTGAATTAAAATTTTGAATCATCTGTTCTGCCTGTTTTGCTGACATTTGTCGTTCATTAGGCTCAAATAACAAGAAGTTTGACTCTTTTTCTAAATCGTTCATTAAGCGGGCTAACGCCGGCGCATCCTTTACTTCCGCTTCCCTCATTTCATCAGCTCCTTTCACAAAGAGTATAACAGGAATGGTGATCCGTCAGTGAAAAGATATCCTCCAATTCAAAAAAGCCAGTCCGATGGTCGGACTGGCTTTAGCTGCTTATTACCGGGCTTCTGGAAAGACACGATCTACCATTTGCCCAAACTCTTTAAAAAAACCACTGACAGGATCGCCGGACTTCATATCGTTGACATAATTGTTTGTCAAGTCGACAAAATCAGGGTTTGTGGAAATATACACATTATCGATGTCCTGATCGGCAGATTTTACAGCTTTCGTTATTTGGCCTTCCACTTTATCAGAAATGTCATCTGAACCGTTTTCGTTATCTAAGACAGCAGCCACATAGGCATTATCTCGCGTCTTTAGCACGTATGCCTTATCGACACCATCTACATTCTTACTGATATTATCAGCTGCTACCTTAGCCACCTGATAGTCCGTGTTATGAACCATACCTCGGTCGTTGTCATAACGATCAGCTCTGTTCCCTTCTTCATACATGTTGTCCGCCATTCGTTGGAAACGTGTATTCTGAACACCTTCATAATTCCCCTCTCCCGTTCCAGTTTCCTGCTCAGCTTGGCAGGCAACGAGAGAAGTGACAGCTACTATGGCTATCGCAAATGTTTTGATCTTCATGATGTTATTCCTCCTTAGCAGCTTACCATTAGTATGCGTTGCAAAGAAGGAAATATACGATGCACTTATGCTTCAGAAATAGGCAAACTCCACCATATGTGAAGGGCAACAAGGTACACGAAGAATATTGCATTTATGAACAACATAAACGCAGGAATCAACTTAAAAGTCCCTATAATCCGGTTATAACTTATTCGCAAAATAATGAAGCACGCAATAATCAGTATGTATAAACTCACAAACCATATCCAAGATAAAGTTGTATTGGCATTGATGCCGATTTCATAACCGATAACAAAAATAACCCATGGAACCAAAAAACCAAGCATAGATACCGGTACATATTTCTGTTCACTCTTTATATAATAGAGTGAAATAATAGCACTGACCACACTCAATCCCCCAAGGATTTCGCTGATAAGAACCATCACTCCTTGTGTATTTACTGCTTGAACCGTTACAAAGCTCAAAAACAAAAAAGCACTGAATACAACAATTAGTCCAGTGTTTACATACAACAACTGTTTCTCACTCACACCCAAAACTCCCTTCAAGGTCCAAACACCTAAGTAAAAGATTTCCATACCATCATATCAAAAAAAGAAGACGAATGGTGGAAGAAAAACGTATTTTGTGTCGTCATTCCCAGAATTGTGACGATGTTTCAGTTTCATCGTTCCCTTCCCCGGGGATAATAAAACCACTCCTTTGAACATGCGAGAAGCCGCCGCTTCCATTTGGCGCCAGCAAATCAATCGTGAGAGAAAGCCTCTTGTTTTCCTCACCCAAAAGGATGTGTGACCCATGAATAATCTTGATTATGACAAAGCACTGCATTACATGATCTGGGGTCAATGGGATGAATTATTAGTCCTTATGGTACGTACCAATGATCAGTTTCTGTCCAAAAAAATTGAGAGCTTTTTACACGCTTGTTATTATCCTGCAAGTGAAGCAGAAATGCTGGAATCACATGAAAGTCTGCTTCATTATATCGACCATGCACAAGAGAGGATAGAAACTCCTTCGATTATATAAAGCGCACAAGATCTCCTTATAAACTGGAGTGGAAATCGTAAGGCAAAATAGATTATAAACGAACCACCTTCAAATTATGGAGGTGGTTCGTTTCATAACATTAGGTACGCTCTGGCTTTATTTCTTGCTTGAACTGATAATTCAAATCAAACAGGTCTTTACGACGATCGCGAAGTTGTCGGACCGTCCCTGACTTTCTTTGACGCCTTAAGATTTCTAAATCAACGTCTCCAACGACAACCGTCTCCACATTGGCATTGCACTCCCCGATAATCCCATCACGGGCGAATTCAAAGTCAGATGGTGTAAAAATACCGGACTGAGCATACTGAATGTCCATATTCTCTACCTGAGTCAAGTTCCCTACGGTACCTGCAATGACCGTGTACACTTGGTTTTCAACCGCGCGTGCTTGCGCACAGTACCGTACCCTGAGGTAACCCTGACGATCATCGGTACAGAAGGGAACAAAGATGATGTTCGCTCCTTGGTCGACGGCATAGCGGGAAAGCTCAGGGAACTGGATGTCATAACATACCTGGATGGCTATTTTGCCACAATCCGTATCAAATACTTTTACCGCATCTCCGGGTTGAATCCCCCACCAGGTACGCTCATTCGGTGTAACATGGATTTTGTATTGCTTTTCAATCGTTCCATCTCTTCTGAACAAATAAGAGATATTGTATATATTCTCATTTTCTTCAACGAAATGAGATCCACCGACGATGTTGACATTGTACTTCACAGCCAAATGAGTGAACATTTCAATGTAATCCTCCGTAAAGTCAGATAGTCGTCGAACTGCCTTTGAAGGTACTTTCTCATCTAAGAAAGACATCAACTGTGTTGTGAAAATCTCTGGAAACACGGCAAAGTCGGAGCCGAAATCAGAAGCTACGTCCACATAGTACTCACACTGTTTTGCAAACTCTTCAAACGAATTGATGTTCTTCATCATGTATTGGATCACCATGATCCTCACAGGGTCACTCGTTTTGAAATGACGTCTCGTTCTTGCTCGATAATCAATATTATTCCATTCCATCAACGTTGCATATTTAGATGACAATTCATCATCAGGTAAATAATTCGGATTGATGCGCATCACTGTAAATCCATTAATAATCTGGAATGTCAGTACAGGATCGTAAATATTTTGGTTACGCACTTCTTCCACATATTCTCTCGGAGACATTTCATTTTCGTATTTATGATAGTTCGGGATGCGGCCGCCGATGATGATACTTTTCAGGTTCAGTTCTCTCGCTAGCTCCTTCCGCGCTTCATATAAGCGACGTCCGATTTTCATCCCTCGAAAGTCCGGATGAACCATAACTTCTATGCCGTACAGATTGTAGCCATCAGGATCATGGTTGGTAATGTAGCCTTCGTCCGTAATATCATCCCACGTATGTTTGTCATCGTACTCATCAAAATTCACAAGCAAACTAGAGCAACTTCCTATGATGTCTCCATCATATTCCACTACAAATTGTCCTTCTGAAAACAAGCGAAGGTGACTTTCTAAATGCTCTTTCTTCCACGGTTCCATTTCTGGAAAACATATCTTCTGCAATTTGAAAAGTTGTTCGATGTCCTTATGTTGCATATTTCTGACGATAATCTTCTTTTCAAATTGGGTTAAATCAAGCTTCGACATAGACGTTCTCTCTCCTTATGATTAACAGTCCTTTCTTACATCGTACTTAAACGACAGACCGCCTGTCTAGTCCTAGTGCTCACACTAGGTACTCTTAATATAATGAAATGTATGAATTGAATGATTTCAAATCTTGGTTTAATATAAAAGCAAGAGGTGTGACTTATGAATGGATTTGAAAAGCGTAAACAACGGAAAAAACAAAATATATTAAATGCTGCACTCCAATTGTTTACTGACTTTGGAGTGCAAAAAGTCAGCATACAAGAGATTGCACAAAAAGCCCAAGTATCTCAAGTGACGATATACAATTACTTTGGAAGTAAAGACCAACTTCTATACGACACTGTTCATATGTTCATTCATCAACGATTAGAGCGATTCGAAGGTATTGTCGATCATGAGAATATGGATTTCAAAGACAAAATCCAAAAGTTGATTACGGACAAAAAAGAGGACCTACTGCATATCAATACAGACTTTCTTCAATCCGTACTTGCTGATCAGCCAGAGATTCAAGAGCTGCTTACTACATTTACAGAAAATCATACGAAACCTCTCCTGCTGAAATTAATGAAACAAGGGAGAACAACCGGTTACATTCATCCTGACCTATCCATTGAAACCATCCTTTTTTACGTGGAGATGTACTTTCAAGCTTTTCAAGCGATGTCTGACCGAGCTCAACAAACTAACCCTCATTTTGGAGAGGAACTTCTTCATTTATTTTTCTACGGATTGATGGGAAGTAAAGACGAACCTTTGCATTAACAAACTTTACATTTCCTATATGAAGCAAAATGCCTTAAAAAGCTCAGAGTAATCAACTCTGAGCTTTTGGTTTATCTGAATGTTTGAACATACCAACGCAATGCTTTATTAATGGAACTATCAAACAATTTCTCTCTCCAGTACAAATCAGCTGTTTGAGATACTACATTATTTCTAGCCGGGTACGGATGAATAATATTCGAGATCGATTGAAACTTTTTGTTCAATGCTTGTACTGTTCCAACTTCTTGCATCCATTCCCCGGCCCCCTCACCAATAGCATGAGCACCGACAATTTTACCTTTGCTCGTAGTGAGGATTTTAACCAGACCAGCTTTATTTTGTTCAGCCATAAAACGATCATTGTGCTCTAACTCTGTTTTAAACGTAAGTAAAGAGTCCCCGTACTGCTCTTTAGCCTCTTCTTCTGTCAAACCAAGGTGATAAATCTCAGGAGATGTGTATACGACCCACGGTACCCTTTCATATGACACTTTTCTTGAAAGACCAAACACAGCATTCGAAACGGCCACTTTCCCTTCCATTCCAGCAACATGAGTGAATGGCATGGATCCATTACAATCTCCAACAGCATAAATGTGGCGCTGAGTTGTTCGTAAATGAGAATCCACTGAAATGGAACCATTAGAGGATTCAATACCCGCAACTTCTAAATTCAAGCCATCGATATTTGCTTTTCTTCCTGTAGCAACGAGCACTTGCTCCACCTCTACATGATTGTCGACACCATCTTTAGAGTAGTGGATAACAGCTCCATCCCCATTTCGTTCGACCTTTTGAACTGGTGCTTTGGTTAGAATGGACAATTCATTTGAAAGCAAATGGCCTGCTATTTCTGCAATTTCAGGATCTTCATTCGCTAATATTTGATTTCCACCTTCGATGACCGTTACATCGACCCCTAAACGTGACATTGCATGGGCGAGTTCAAGCCCGATAATGCCCCCACCAATAACCCCTAAGGATTTAGGACGCTTCCGTAAAGAAAAGATGGTCTCATTCGTCAAATATTCGATTGTATCTATGCCATCAATCGGAGGGACAAATGGAGAAGACCCCGTAGAAATAACGATTCGCTTTGCTGTTACAATTTCATCGCCAACTTTCAATCTGTGCTCATCCAGGAACTGAGCTTCAGCTTCATACAGGTCAATACCGAGGTTCAAAAAGCGCTCTTTCGAATCATGATCTTGCACATCTTGAACAGCCGTCGCTACACGCTCCATTGATGATTCAAAAAGACGATCATAATCCTGATCGGACAGTGGATTGACTTCATCGGCTTGATGAACTTCTTTTGCTGCTTGAATAAGAGCCTTAGAAGGCATGCAACCGTAGTGAAGACAATCGCCTCCAAGCTCACTTTTCCTTTCGATAAGAGCAACTTTTGTACCGAAGCTAGCTGCTCCAGCCGCTACCGTTAAGCCGCCGGAACCGCCACCAATGACGACTAATTGGTAATCATAATTCATGATTGACCTCCTTTAGCTCTTGCCCTATCATACGACTCCGAGAAACTCTCCATTCGCTTACGGTTCACACCGAAATCTGAATATCCAGTTCTTGAAGCCGAGCGGAAATGAACAACTTGTCCGGTCTCATCAAAATAGAACTCGACGTCATCTTTAAACTTTAATATTTTAGATGTGACGATAACATGAAGGTAATTTTCTGAATCATCTTCCAGGGATGTACGGTCCATTTGATGTATTAATTCTTTCACCAATTTCTTCGTCTCATTCAAACCTCCATGGAAAGGAAGTGGACTCATTTGTTTACTTTCATCTTCTGCTTGAGTTGATACGCAGTTAGGAGATTGAGGACAAGCCGCTAGCCTACCGTCCTTCACTCCGATATGTGGATTTGACATGTACATTCCTCCTTATTTACACATTACCTATATATTCACTAAAAAGACAAAAAAAAAACACTTCTGACTTAGAAGTGTTTTCAAGAAGAGGTTATTAGGCTTTTATTCATTCTTTTTTTCTTTAGGAGGTTTTTTATTCTTTTCTCCTTTTTCTTTATGGTGCTGGTCTTTCTTTTCCTTTTTCTCTTCTTTTCTTTCCTGCTTTTTTTCTTCTTTTCTTTCCTTTTTCATGCGTTTTTCTTTTTCTTGCTGTTCTTTTCTTTCTTGCCTCTCCATTTCGTCACGTTCATTCTTTTTTTCCTTCTTTGCAGGCCTGTCCTTTTGCTTATCCTTGTCTTCTTGAGCAGGTTTTGGATTGCCTTTATTATCCTTCTTGATTGTTCCATTTTTTATAGAGTTGTTTTTCTGACCATTAGAGAATTGAGGCTCCTCCAAATCTTTTTCCCCGTTTACCGGTTTTGGAGAATTAGGAAGGGACTTTGTGTTCTGTTCCTTTTCATCAGGATCAGAATCCGCTACTTGACGAGTGTCTTTATTATAAAAGGATCTAATGATTTCTTGGTCTGTATCATCTACAGTCATTGGCTCTCTTGCTCTTTTTGTCTCTGAGCTAGAGGCTGTTAAGTATTCGGCCATAACGGCATTCACGGATTTCCCACTGTCTTTGGCTTCATTCCGAATGGAAGATGGAACGTAAAAAGCAGCAATCGACATACCTGCAGATTCACCTGTCAGATACGTTTCAATCTCTTTTGGAAAGCTATTCTGTTCTTGATCTGATTTTACATAACTAATACCTACCAAAACTTGCTCTTCTTGATTGACATACCCTTGTTGCTTGCTTATACGAATGGTTTGTAGTGTGACCTCTGAGGCATCTTGTCTCTTCCAGTCTTCAAGCAGGGCCAAAATATCCTCCGCTTCTTCATTCTGCGGATTCATTGCAATGACCTGCATTTTATCATTCAATTCCATTTCAAAGCTCGGATTAATATCCAAGTTTACGTACGCATAAGCTTGATTACTTCCATACCAAGAAAAGACAGGAAGTAGAGTAACTAAAAATACAATTGTTGCAATCGCAATTTTCATTCGATTATCCCTAAGGATTTGCGTCCATCCAAAAAGATTCCGATTCTCCTCTGCGACATTGAATTGTACTTCCATGCCGACTTCAGCCGCCTCCAGGCGATCTGCACGATGAAAACGGCCATCACTCGTCATGACAATCGTATATTTCCTTTTTTGCTCCATTACAATTCCTTTTCTCACAAACCCACCCCTTTCAGGTAGTCTTTGAGATATACATAATCGCCATGAAAGATGAGAACGAGAGCAATGATGAACTTTCGGTTTCGCTCGAGTGTCTTCTTACTCACTTCAACTCGATCGATAAGGCCCTTGATGGGGAGTCTTCCTTTCTCTAACACTTGCTGTTTTAAATCATCGTCCTCAAATACCAGTCTTGCTACTTGTACTGCTGATTCTCTAGCATCTCTGTGCTTCGGTGACGCCTCGATCAAGTCCTCGAAACTCATCTTGTACTGCTTCAATTGTTCTTTGAATTCCCTAATCTCTTGTTGACGATGCCATGACTCCGTTTCCATCTGAAATCGATCTTTAGCTGCAGCAACTTCAGATGGGTTTTCCATTTGCTCTTCGTCATAGTACTCTTCATCCAAGGAAGAGAGTGTGGGATGTTTTTGCTCATTCCTGATATAGTCAATCACTTTTCTCTTGATGACCAATCTTGCAAACGAAAGGAAGGAACAGCCCTTCTCATCGGAATACGCTTCAATTGCCTCATCAAAAGCAAGTAATCCTATACTGAATTCATCATCTTTTGTAGGATCAATATATCTTTTACATACTTCAGAAACACTCTTGGCGATGAAAGGTTGATATTTTTTCAGCATGTCATTTCTTGTCATTTCGTCCCCTTGTTTCGCCAATTCGACTTGGTGATCCAAGGTGGTCACTTTTTTCTGGAACAGATGTTTAATCAACCTTTATCACCTCCAGCCATTACTAATTTCGATGTTTCAATCATATTTATGGGTGTCTTAAACAAAAATATTTCATTTGTATTACAGTATTGTATCAACCTATGTTTCTGAAAGGATGGGCTTGTGAGCATTGACTTTACCTATTTTACTGAACATAGGGTCGAATGGTCTACCACACTCGAATTACATTTTGTTAAGTATACATTTCAATTTTATAGACTTAAGTCTGATTCTCGGACCAATAGATTCCATATTACACAGTCAATGTATACATTGGTTACTTTAGTCCTAGGTCATTAAATCTAAACACAAAGAAACAGCCCAACCGTGGTTGGACTGAATTTAATCATTGCGAGAATGAAAATAATCAATGGGAACGGCAAGCCCTACCCGACCTTCTTGTTCATCATGCAATGTCGCAAAGACCACCGCAATGACTTGCCCCTCTTCATTAATCACAGGACTACCGGAGTTACCTTTATAAATCGGTGCATCCAACATAACAACAGGTTGGTCCCAATCACTTAAGTCCTTATACCCTATAATATTGCCTTGATTGGCAATTCCGGTAAACCGAAGAGGATTGCCGATGAAATACACCTGTTCCCCTGCTTCGAATGTTGTTTCCTTCGCTAGGGGTAGATGTGGAAGGTCTTCCCCTTCCGCTTGCAATACCGCTAAATCCACGTCTGGGTACTCCGCGACAACCTCCGCCTCGTACAAACCTTGTTCTGGAAAAGCGACAGCAATTCTCTTCTCACCTTCAATCACATGGTGGTTCGTCAGAATAAGACCATCGCTTGAAATAGCAAAACCCGTTCCCTTACTTTGACCTGCTTCAACAACTACGACCGATGTTTTATATGACTTTACATCCTCATCTGTCGAAAGCTTCGCCGATGTCATAAGAAAATCTACAGCAGGAATACTGAATGTGTTCGGGAGGACAGCCACAATGTTAGCGACCATCATCGCAGCGATAAGCCAGAAGATCCATTTAGGAAAAGGGCGTCTCGATTTGTTCTCTTCCCGGTCTCTATGCTCTCTTTCGATCGCTTTGCGCTTTTCTTCCTGAACGAGCTCATACAATTCTTCTTCATCTATTTCCTCATACAAATCTTGATCAATAATATCTCGTCGCTCATTTTCTCGTTCGCTCATCGGCTATCACTCCATGATTACACCACGCTTTTCTTTACGGAGCCTTGTTGCATTTGATACATATCGTAGTATTGCCCTCGTAAATCAATAAGCTCTTGATGTGTGCCTTGTTCCTCCATTGTACCATGATTTAATACAAAAATTTGATCTGCTGTTTGAATCGTAGATAGACGATGGGCAATCACCAAAGTCGTCCTCCCTTTTTTCAAAACCTCAAGTGCTTGTTGAATCCATTGTTCCGTTTCTGTATCGATATTGGCTGTGGCCTCATCAAGAATTAAAATGGCAGGATCAAAAGCTAATGCACGCGCGAATGATATTAACTGTCTTTCTCCCATCGATAGGGAATCCCCTTTTTCCTTCAATTCATCATCATAACCGTTCGGTAACTTCTCGATAAATCGATCAGCTCCGACAGCTTTCAATGATTTTATCGCCATTTCCCGGGAAATACGATCATCATTCATAGTAACATTCGACAATATTGTGCCCGAGAAAATGAAGGGATCTTGGAGCACGATGCCCATATGACTTCTCACTTGTTGCCTTGACCAGTCTTTCGTCGAATAACCATCGATCGTAACCTCACCTTTTTGAGGGTCGTAGAAACGGAAAAGCAAATTCATAATCGAGCTTTTACCTGATCCTGTGTGACCAACGAAAGCAGCCGTCTGCCCTGGTTTAACCTCAAAGGAAATATCTTTTAATACATAGTCCTTTTCTTCATAAGCGAAGGAAACATCCCGGAAGGCGATATGGCCGCTGTACCGGTTAATACTACGATTTTCGATGACTTCACCGTCTTCATCTAACAAATGAAAGACCCGGCCAGCTGCTACACGAGCTTCCTCTAATTGAGGAAGTTGATTGACCAGGTCCGTTACAGGCTGAAAAAGTCGATTGAGATAATCGACGAACGCATAGAGTACTCCGACGGTCACAATGCTCTCAGGTCCGATTGAGGAAGACCCAAAATACCAAATAAGAGCAACGAATGCAATGTTCCGCATGACATTCACTAAATTCCAAGAAGTAAGGGCACTTAAACGAACCAATTTTCTTTGGTAGGTGAAATGACGTTCATTAAGCTCTTCAAAGTGATCAGACGTCTGCTTTTCTTGTCTGAAAGCTTGGATAATGGACATTCCTTGAATGGCTTCGTTTATATTCCCGTTCATGTCACTCACGGTCGATCGGACGACAGTGTTATACCTTCCACCTAGCGATTTGTACATCCTCATCCACACATAAATGATAGGGATGACTATGGTACAGATCAAGGCAAGCTTGGCGTCTAGTAAGAATAAAGCAATGAATATACCGAACATATAGATAATACTTGTAACAAATGTAGCGAGTACTTTGACGTAAAGTTCTTTGATGGCTTCTGTATCATTCGTCACACGTGCTACAATTTTCCCTGCTGGTTGATTCACAAAATATTGAATCGGCAGCCGCTGAATGTGAGCAAATAAGTCATTCCTCATCTTTTCGATAATGCGATTAGACGTTTTTTGTAAGATAAAGGTATGAGCAAACTGAAAGATGGAGGCAACCATCAACAACCCCACATATATCGAAAGCAACCAATAAATTGAAGGGATTTCCGGTTGAAAGAACCGATATAGTTGCTGTAAGGATAACGACTGCGCTTCTACGTTATATGTGTTTTCCTGTCCTTCAATTGTTAAAGTGTTTCCATTTACTGATCTGCTCCCGGTCGTGGGGACGTCCTCTGGGACAAAGTAGTATGTTCGCTTCACTTGTAAGATTGTTGCCATATCCTCTGTCTCATCCGTCTCACTAATACGGTCCGCCCTCTTGTAAAGCGCGTCTCCATATTGAACGGTATAGTCATCTTCCCTTTCGACCTGATACCACTGGTTTTCAATCCCAACAATATGTTGGTCAATTAATCGTTTGGCTATAAAGGGCCCTGTCAATTCTAGAGCAACTGCAATAACCAGGCATACGAGCCCGATGAGTATGGTTCTTTTAAAGAGCCATGCATAGTCGAAAAGGCGTCTTTCTGTCGTCCTCGGTTTCATCGTCCCACCTCCCCGTTATCGCTATCCAATTGCTGGTGATGATATTGCTCTTGATACCAGCCACCCTTACGTACTAGCTGGTCATGCGTTCCTTGTTCTACGATTCTTCCTTCGTTCAGAACAATGATGTGATCTGCATGAGTAACGGCAGAAAGTCGGTGAGCAGCAATGAGTGTCGTTTTTCCACGTCTTTCTTCTTTCAAATGTTCGATAATCGCCGCTTCCGTACTTCCATCTACCGCTGACATCGCATCATCCAATAGTAGAATTTCCGGGTCCATAATAAAAGCACGCGCAATGGAAACTCGTTGCTTTTGCCCCCCGGATAATGTCACACCACTTTCTCCTACTTTCGTATCCAATCCACCCGGAAGGTTTTTGATATCATTTAGGAAGTGAGCAAGCTTAAGAACTTCATAAATTTCTTCATCGGATGCGTCGGTTTTACCAAATTGAATATTCTCACGAACCGTTTTCGAGAAAAGAATTTGATCCTGAGGAACGTATCCAACCCATGAGCGAGTAAGCTCAAGCGGAAGTTTGTTTATATCCCTTCCATTAATCATCAACTTCCCACTCAAACCTGGGTATTCACGTAGTAACTGACGAAAAAGTGTCGTCTTTCCGGCACCTGTTCTCCCGACTACCCCAATCGTCATTCCGCGATTAATGGCTAAACTTAGATTCTTTAGGCCCGCTACCTCTGTTTCAGGGTAATGGAACGTCACATCATCGAATACGATCTTATCTGGTCTATCCAGAAAAGATGGCGTTTTTGGGTCGAATACATCCGCCTTATATTCAAGCGTTTCAGTGACTCGATCCAAAGACGCATTGCCTCGCTGTAACACGTTAATTAATTCACCAACAGCAAACATCGGCCAAATTAACATCCCTAAATACACGTTAAAGGAAACCATTTCCCCAATCGTAATAAGATTTTGGAAGACAAGTGCTGCTCCATAACCAAGACCGATCGTGTACGAGAGACCAACGAGCACGGTAATGGTGGGTTCAAATAAGGCATCAACTTTAGCAACACGTACGTTTTTGTGATACACGTCGTTCGTCATCTTCTGGAAATGGGATTCATCACGGCTTTCCTGTACGAAGGCACGTAAAACCCGAACTCCTCGTACAGACTCTAAAACGTCATTATTCATGCCACCAAAGGCTGTCTGAGCGTCTGTAAACCGTGAATGAATGACCTTTCCGTACTTGTTCATAGCAAGTGCCATTAACGGTAGAGGCAATAGTGCCGCTAAGGTCAGTTTCCAACTTATTGTTGCCCCCATGACTACGATGATCAGCATCATAAACACGGTGGAGTCGACCAGCGTCAGTATTCCGAACCCAGCTGTAAGGCTGATGGCCTTGAGGTCATTCGTACTTTTGGCCATCAAATCGCCGGTCCTATTGAGACCGAAGAACGTGGGAGTCATTCTGAGAAAGTGGTTCATCAATCGTGAACGCATCGTTTTCTCCATGATCATAGCTCCACTGAACAGCGTATAATCCCATAAGTACGATATAGAATAACTAGCTATGATCACAGCTCCGTAAATGAGAAGCAACTCGATTAATCGTTCTTGGGTCAACGTATTGTATTGAATTTCATCGATAGCCATCCCTACAAGTTTCGGCGGAATAAGGTCTATGACACTTGCCACAATCAGTGCTATGATGGCAAAGGTATAACGCTTCCAATATTGCTTAAAAAACCACTTTAATTTTAGTAACACTTGAAACATACTTCTTTTCCTCCTTCATCCGTTACAAAATCGCTAACCACTCTCTTTCCAATCTTCATTCCAATCTTTCTTTTTCCATTTTTTGTCCATAGTCAAAACCTCCTGAGATTTTATATGTGAAGTAGCTAAGCTACTAATCACCAAAAAAAAGAGCATACGCCGGTGACGTATGCTCGACATACTAAAAAGACCACGCAAAAACATGGCCAGTATGTTCATTATTCACTTTCTCAAAAAGAGAATTATAATGATCGTAGCGCCACGACAGTTATGAAATTCATTGTATTGAAACCATGTAGTTTTTTCATTGTCGTGACCTCCTTGTATATGATTATCCATTATATAGTTTTCTAAATTTTTAATCAAGTTCATTTCCAAAGCTTTTCAAAAAATTCAAGAAATCCACCCTTTCCCGAGTAAAATGACGATGATCAGTGTCAAAATGATCAAGACGATAAACGTAATGGATAATGGCCTTGAGACATTGGCCCGTTTCACTTCCTCCCATCGAACAGGTCTGATACCACTGATTGAAAAAATGGAGACAGCAGCCAACAAAATAGACATGACGTTCACGGTAACCAATAAGAATGCCCCATACGCTAATTCATATTCTTCGTTTCCGATGGACATCCCCATTGCAACGGTAGGAGGAAGCAGCGCAACTGCGACCATAACGCCGACAAGGTTCCCTGAAAGTCTGTTCAAAAAGGCGAGAGCTCCCGCCGCGCCAGACGCAACACCAAGAAACACATCCACGATATTTACTTTTGTCCGATCTAAATATTGATCGGTTTCCGTGCCCATGTCAGAAAAATAACCAAACAAAACGGAGATGATACAAACAATTAAAATACCGTAGAGCGACGTAACAATCGATTTCCCTAATAATTTATAATCCCCTAGAATCGAAGAAAAAGCGATGGCTATAACTGGTCCGATCATGGGTGCAATCACCATCGCTCCGATAACAACAGCTTCGCTATCTTTCAGAAATCCCACAGTCGCTACAATGGCTGATAATAAAATGAGCAATGAATAATTCCAATTGATTTTACTGTTTTTCTCTACTGCGTTCAGCAACTCATGACGACTAGCTCTTTGCAGCTTTGCCTTCTCCTCTTCTTCCTCTTCTTTTTGCTCTTTTGACTCTTCATGAATCGTATCTTTCGACAAGTACGTTTGAACTGTAAATAACAGCGTTTCAAAACCTTCTACTACATTCGAGACTTCTTCTAAGTAGTTCAATATCTCTTCTACGTCTTTTGTTTTCACTAATATACGAACAAGCATCCGCTCTTTTGATTCACTAGACACCCAATATGATTGATGGTTGAACTCCTGGAGTTTTTCATTAATGGAAGGATAATGATGGTCTGGGATATAGACTTCAATCAGTTGTAAATTCACTGCTTCTCACCTCTTTCTTTGAATGTATTTTCCCTGAAAGACAGCTGCTCCTAGACAGTTTTATCAACCTCTTTCCGATAGCCTCAAATAAGCCCCCCTTTTATCTTGAACAAGGAAAAGCGTGAACGGTGTCCGAATGGATTTGATAAATGTCCGAATCGAGGCACGTCCACACAATATATCGTCGGGATGGAAGGGAAAACAGTCTTCCAGAATACTGCCTCATTCTTGAAGGTTAATTTTTATTCCAACCATTCATAATGTCTCCCATTTATCACATACTAATTCCATCTAGTGATGAAGGAGGGATATCATGGAGAACCAAGTACCTTTAAATAAAGATGCCTATATAAAAATGATGAAGCAACAATTCAATGACAGTCCTGATTTGATATGTAAAACATTTGAGTCGAAACACCAAACGATCATCATTCATTTCGTCAACTATCAGGTGAAGAAGGATTACCTTGAACGAGACTTATTAGAGCCTTTAACGACATCTAGGCGTCCTTGGTCCGTACATGATTTACAGAATAAGATCCCTCTAGCTTCTTCAAAAACGGAGAATTCCATTAAGAAGATTACGAACGATCTTATTCATGGAAGTGTGTCTGTTTATATTGAAGGAGAACCAGATGTCGTGCTTTTTGCCCTACCTAACCTGGAAAGCCGGGCCCTCAACCGAGCAGAAACAGAGTCACTGGTCTTCGGTCCTCAAATTTCATTTACTGAATCATTGGTTACGAACTTAAACGTGGTTCGCTGGCGTCTGGATACGGATGACTTGGTTGTTGAGAAGGTCATTCTTGGGGAGAGAATCAAATCAGAGGCTCGTATCATCTACCTTAAGTCACTAGCCAATGATGAAAACGTCAATACAATGCGGCAGCGACTAACCGATTTGGTTGTCGATGAAGTGGAAGATACGAGTGTATTGAGCCAACTCATCGAAGACTCATCAAGCAGTGTTTTTCCTCAGCTGATCACGACGGAACTACCAGATCGTTTCTGCAACAGTATATCTAAAGGTCGAGTCGGTGTGATGTTGGATAAAAGTCCTACCGTGCTTGTTGGTCCTATGAGTTTCTTTGAATTCTTTGAATCCACAGAGGATTTGTACGTCAGGTGGAATATGGGGACATTTATACGTTTCCTTCGATTCCTCGCTATGTTTATTTCTATTGTATTAACACCTATGTACGTTGCCGCTTTGACCTATCATTATGAGATCATTCCAGCGTCGCTCTTGATTTCCCTGGGTCAATCAAGAGCAACTGTTCCTTTCCCGCCCGTCATTGAAGCCCTGCTCTTAGAAATGCTGATCGAATTCCTGCGTGAGGCCGGAGCACGCCTCCCTACAAAGGTCGGTCAGACGATGGGTATCGTAGGTGGTATCGTTCTTGGTCAAGCAGCCGTGAAAGCGGGGTTCACGAGTAATATCTTGATCATCGTGATTGCCTTAAGTGCACTCGCTTCTTTTACTGCACCAAGTTATTTAATGGGTTCGGCAATACGAATTATCCGTTTTCCTATGATCCTGCTAGCAGGAGCATGGGGCCTGATTGGAATTGTATTCGCTTTGAGCTTTTTAGTGATTCATTTGTTGAAACAAAAATCACTAGGTCGCCCATACCTTGCCCCTATCTACCCACTTGAGCTAAGAGATTTCAATGATGCGATTTTCCGGTCGACGTTCCAAAGAAACGTGAAGCGGCCGAAATATATTATGACTAAAGACAAGAAGCGATTTGATAAAACCAAAGCTGTCGAAAAAAATGATGTGGATCCTGTATGAATGCAAATATTACCGTAACAAAAAGTCAATCGGTTCGGGCATTTTATTTATTTTTCATTATCCACACCATTCAAATCGGTGCAGGATTGATGGGTGTCCCAAGAATTCTCTTTCTAGAAGCGGGATCTGATGCATGGGTTTCTATACTTATCGGAGGCTTGTACATCCACTTTATAGCGTGGATTATGATCCTAATATTGAGAGAATACGAAAACGCCGACATTCTCGGTATCCAGTGTGATTTATTTGGGGCTTTTTTCGGCAAGTTAATGGGATGTATATTCATCATCTATATTTTTTTCATCTTGCTGAGCGTCATCCGAAATTACATCGAGGTCGTTCAAGTATTCATCTTCCCCGAGATTCCGATTTGGCTAATGACGCTTTTCTTACTTTTTCTAATGATTTATTGTGTGAGCGGAGGACTCCGGGTTGTCATAGGGACTTGCTTCCTATTTTTCTTCCTGACGATTTGGTTGGTGTTCACTATTTACACGCCTGTCACTTACATGGATTGGGGACACTTCCTTCCAGTATTTCAATCAAGCCCCTTGGAAATCTTGAAAGGTTCTCAGAAAATGACGTATACCGTGCTTGGTATGGAAGTGTTACTCTTCGTTTATCCTTACATTGAAAACAAGAAAAAAATTGCTGTTCCCGTCCATTTGGCCATTGTCTTGACAACTTTTTTGATTTTACTTGTAACGGTCGTATCCATCGGCTACTTTAGTGATTATCAATTAAGAGAGACCGTGTGGGCTACTCTATCGTTATTCAAAATTGTTAGTTTTTCTATTATTGAACGCTTTGACTTTATCGCCGTAGCTATTTGGATGATGGTCATAATCCCGAACATCGTTCTATTTTGTTGGATTCTTCTACATTCAGTGAAACGAATGTTTAACTTCCAAGGGAAACGAAGCCTATACGTGATTGCTGTCTTTCTGTTTATAGGCTCTATCCTTTTTGAATACCGAATGAGCGTGAATCAAATGACCGATTTAACGGCTCAGGTTGGATTTTACCTTGTATTTGTCTATCCCTTGTTCCTTTATTTAGTTCTGCAAGTCAGAAAAATTTGGAGAAAGAGGCGAGCATCATGAAGAAAATAACCATTATTATCTGCCTCTCTCTTTTATGTACAGGATGTATCCCTAAAAGTTACATTGAAAAGCTTGGCATTATTACAGCTGTCGGATATGACCTTGTTGAAGACTCCAAACTCGAAGGCACTTTAGTTGTTTTCCAATTTGATCCAACATCATCAAATACATCACAGATCATTACGAGTAAAGCAGAAACATCAAAAGGAATTAGATACCAAGCAAATAGACTTACTAGTCATCGACTTGTTTCAGGACAAGTTCGACTGGCACTTTATCAAGATAAGTTGGCTGAAAAAGGAATGTTGAAATATATGGATACTCTTGCCCGAGATGCCAAAATATCCGATCTAGGTTATCTAGCGGTCAGCAATGTACCGACCAGCGAATTAATGAAAAGTAACCTCTCAGAAGATGCACCTAATATAGGGATATACCTTCAGAGTCTTATCGAAAAGAGTATTAAAAACCAAATGATTCCCGACTCTCTTATTAACATCTTTTTAAGAGATGTTCATGATTTAGGGATCGACCCCGTGCTCCCTATGCTCTCACTGAATGATGATAAACCTTATATCCACGGCTTATCTCTATTTCAAGATGACAAATACGTATCCATGCTCGATGAAAAGGATATCTTTCATTTGATGTTAATGAGACAACGTTCAGAAGATACCGAATTCCAATTAGATCTTCCTTCAGAGTCCTTGAAGGAATATTATAAAACTGAAAACAGTAATATGAATGATGGTACTCTGCACGTATCTTTAAATGATCTACGCAACCGTACATCATTTGAGTTCATAGACGGGGACTTTACCAATCCTAAAGTCAAAATCAAAATGGAAGGGAGACTAATGGAAATCACAAAAGATATTGATTTGAAGGATCAAGCCATTAAGGCTTTGGAAAAAGAATTAGAAAAACAATTAACAGACCGTTTAGAACAATTAGTAGACAAATTGAAGGAGAAGAATGTTGACCCTGTAGGGTTCGGCAAGAAATTTAATGAAAGACACCGAAAGAATCAATTGACTGAAGAAGCGTGGAGAAGTCAGATCCCTGAATTGGATGTGACGTTCGATATTGAAATAAAACTCCTCCGCCACGGCATAACGGAGTGATAATAGAGTGATCATGGTTCCATAAAATAATGGACTCCGACTTTTTTTGAAAATGCCAGTTCTATATGGAAAAACCGCCTAGAGTAACCCTAGGCGGTCAAAGTCAATAGTCGAACTCATCAGGGTGGGCCCCGATACGCTCTCCCGTATGAAGCTCATCGATTTTCCTTATCTCATCATCTGTTAACTTAAAATCAAACAAATCGGCATTTTCCTTCTGACGTTTCTCGCGGGACGATTTCGGAATGATGATCACATCGTGTTCGAGATGCCAGCGAAGAATGACCTGTGCAGGCGACTTGTCATACTTAGTTGAAAGTTCTTCTAGAATAGGTGCGTCAAAGTACTGCCCTCTTCCAAGTGGTGCCCATGCTTCAAGTTGAATTCCTTGAGCCTCGCAATAAGACAATAAGTCTTTTTGATAGACACGAGGGTGGAATTCGACTTGGTTCACCATTGGCTTGACCTCTGCTGTTTGCATCAGCTCATCCAAATGATGCTCCATGAAGTTACATACACCGATTGCTTTCACTTTCCCATCTTTATATAACTTCTCCAACGCTTTCCATGTGTCCGCGAACTTCCCAGGGACGGGCCAGTGAACAAGGTACAAGTCTAGATAATCCAACCCTAGCTTGTCCATGCTACGGTCGAAAGCTTGTAACGTCTCTTCGTACCCTTGCTCGTCATTCCATACCTTCGTTGTAACAAAAAGTTCATCACGAGGGACCTCGCTTTGTTTCAGGGCTTCACCCACACCTCTTTCATTATCGTAAAAAGAAGCCGTATCGATATGACGATATCCTACATTCAAGGCGGACTGTACTGCTTCGACCACTTCTTGAGTATCATTCATTTTATAAACACCTAAGCCGACTTTAGGCATATAGGTTCCATTATATAAGGCAAAAGACTCTGTTAGACTCATCTACTATCACTCCTATGCGAATTCATTCTTTACTCTATTTACCTTTTTATCCAATGGTTCAAACAATGAAGAACCTACTTGGTCGAGTAAGAAACTAGATGGATATGCTCCAATCATATATAACCGGTGCAAAGGACGTGTCATCGCGACGTATAGAAGCTTCACATCCAACTCATTCTTTTCAAAGGGATGATCATAGGAATAGAGGAATACGACATCGAATTCCAACCCTTTCGCTAAATAGGCTGGTAAAACCATGCAATCGCCCATCCATTGTTGTTCATCCATCTTCATAAATCCGAGTTCGTGTGGCAATTCTTCGAAGACTTGATCGGCTTCCATATCGGTTTTCGTCACAATGGCAAATGTATTCATCCCCTGCTGTTTAGCATCTGTCACGAGTGTCTTCAATTTTTCCTGCCAGTTATCGAGAGATAAATAGGCAGGTTTATCACCATGTCTAACCACAGGTTCCGCACTAGGCAAACGATCCGGCATCAATTGAAGCAGTTCATTCGCCAGGTTCATAATTTCAATTGTGGTTCGATACGTTTTTTGAAGCGTTAAGTAATTCGCTTGCTGAAAGACATCGTCCATCAACGTCTGCCAGTGTTTCAAACCACGATATCGGTAAATCCCTTGCGCCAAATCTCCGACGATTGTGAACAAATCAGTCTGAAAAGCCCGACGCAAACTATAAACCTCTAAATAGCTGTAGTCTTGAGCTTCATCAATGACCACCTTTTTCGCCTTGTAGTCCTTATCTACACCTGATACAAACGTATGGATGTACAACAATGGAGCAAGATCTTCTGCACTCCATATTTTCTTCTGTAATAGCTGTCTCGACTGTCTTCGCATCTGCTTCAATGGTTCAGAGTCCTCTTCAATAAGCCTAGGAAATAAATCTTCATTAAATAACGCTTCGTACAGCTCCACAAGTTTATGTTTAGGATAGTTCTTCATAAAACGTTGAACGCTCGTTCTTGCTTCTTTCTCTACTTCTTTCAGTCGCTCTTCTTTTCGAGTGATCAAGAAACTGACACGTTTTTTTCTCTTGGCTGGATCTTTGAATCCATATAATGCCTTATCGAGTTCTTCATCATACTTCTCGGCCATCTTCGTTAAAATCTGCTTTTTCTTTCTTCTCAATTCACTTTGAAGGACCTCTTTGATTTTCTGAACACGTACTTGATAAGGGAAGTAACTATATTCGTTATAAAATAAACGATTGATAGCTTTAGCCGACTTGATCGTAAAACCTGCTAAAGTGAAATTATCCGTCATTCTATACTGCTTTTTCACTTCTTGAAGATACGTGTTTAATACGTACTTAAAAGCTTTCGAACCTTTATATCCAGCCGACCATAGAGTACCGTCTTCCTCATTTCCTTCTACCGCATTCATTAAGACTTCGTGTTGACTGATGACCGGCCAGTCCACCCCTATCACAAGCTTGACGAAGTCTTCATAAGTCGTTTGGCGTGCACGTTGAACCCCTAGTTCAGGCAGCACCTCTGATATGTATTGAATGAAAAGTCGGTTAGGGGCGAGAATCAATAGATCCTCTGGCTTGAATATCTCTCTCATTGTATATAGAAAATAAGAAATCCGGTGAAGCGCAATGGTTGTTTTTCCACTTCCTGCTGCTCCTTGTACAATGATAGGCTTTCTAATGTCTGCGCGAATGATATCATTCTGCTCTTCTTGAATTGTCGCTACAATCTCTGTTAAGCGATTTTCAGAGTTTTGGGCAAGCGAGTCCTGCAGCAGCTCATCTTTCGTGGTCATATCAATATCTCTAAAGTCGATTAACTCTCCATCTTCAATCTGATATTGACGCTTTAGAGAGACCTCCCCTTCATATACATCTCCGTGAGCTTCATAACTCACGTCTCCTAACCTTCCTTCGTAATATACATTGGCTAAAGGAGACCGCCAATCTAGTATGATCGGTAACTGCGTTTCACGATCGAATAAGGACATCTTCCCAATGTAAAAGACTTCTAAATCCGGCTTCTCTTTACGGTGAAAATCAATGCGGGCGAAATAAGGCTTTTTACGTAGGTGTATGAGGCTTTCTAGTTGATCTTTGGACATCTTCATGAAATTTGCATGCGACAACATCTCTTGATACCGTAAACTACTATCTTTAAAGTCAAGACGGGCTAATGTATCTTCTTGACGTTTTTTTAAAGATTCCTGATCTGATTGTTGTGAGGCAATCACTTGGTCCATGTAGGCTTTCGTAAAAGTTAAGCGCTCGAGCTCTTTTGAGAAATCATTATGCTGATTCGTCATTTCTTCGTTCCCCCTTCAAATTTACAGAAAGGACGGTTTAGGGTGGCAAGTTACGAAGGTTGAATGGAAGCAACGAATAAATAAAATACCATACAAAAAGTGGAAATGCAATATAACAAGATCCACCTATCCGTAGTTTACAAAGAAAAAAGCGATGATCTTTGTAGATCAACGCTTATTGCCTAGGCTTGTTTTCTATATATTTTGGTAATCGAATTTCATAAACGAGATAAGAAAAAACGCGAAGTAAAACAGGGTATAAGGCAAGAAAACCTAAAAGATCACCAATCCCACCCAAAATATTTGTGGTAATCATGACAAGAAAGAGAAGAAGCATTAGAACCACAGTAACGAGCCCCGTTCTACCATTTACCGGATTCCAAGCACCGGCTATCGTCTTCGTATCCTGCTCAACTAATTCGAAGCATCGATAATGGAAGGGGCGAACCCGGAACCAGTTCGAAGCTGTAACTAATTCATCGCGATCTCTAATTTCTTTGTAGCAATAACGGCAGCGGTTTGTGTCCAAGGGAATCTACTCCTGATTTTGGTATTTTTTCATGAGCAAGCACTCATTTCCCTTTTCATTATAACGTAAAACATCCATAACTCTAAGCAATAAGACAATTCCTCGACCCGGTTCGTCGATATGTTCTAAACGAGGGAACCAATGCTTCAAATCGTTAGGCGAATGGTAACGTCTCCAGTCAAACCCGTCGCCTTGATCATTTATCCTTACCAACATACGTGTTTTCATAAATGATATATGCACCCGAATATCTTTGTCAGTACTTTGACGGTGCCCGTGCTTCCAAGCATTTAAAATGGCTTCCGAGATAGATGCCTCAACGAGTAGTTGATCCATCCCGAACCCCTGAACTAAATGAGGGTAATAACGCTTTCTAATCTCTCTAATTTGTTGTGGGTTGTTGATGTTCAAATCAAATGATGTTTTCATCATTCAACCTCTCCTCTACACAGTGATTCCTAAAATAGGTATCATCGCATCCCCTATGCGTCTTTCTCGTTTTTCCTATTCCCTAAAGAAGAAGGATTTAAAAGGGAACGGACTAAAAATAAACGATCCGACACAAATTGTTCAGATTCGAGATCAAATGATTCAATCAATTTATTTCCATTTAAAATTGGGAGAAATCTTAGTTAAATCAAACAATTCCCTTATCGGTTTTGAAGCCCCAACAATGGTTGCAGTCCCGTTCACCGACCTGAGCCTTTTGCTTAGTGTTACAAGGACTCCAAGTCCAGCGCTATCCAAAAATGTCGTGCGGGATAAGTCCAATACGAATTGATCCCTCCCCGCTTCAACCTCAGACAATAATGTTTCCCTTAACTCGGCTGCCTCCTGGACATGTATTTGATCTTCTAACCGAATGGTGGTGCTATGATTAAGAGGCGTAGTCGTTTTTGACATTCAACTTCCCCCCTTCTACTTGAATTAATGGTTCCTGGGGAGAGGAAGACTGACTTTGGTCTGTATGGAATACCGCCATTTCATCGTGTAGTCGTGTTGCCATCTCACTCATTTGTTCTGATGTCCCAGATATATTATTGATTGCCTCTTGAACCTCAACCATACTACCATTGATACGGTTCGAAGCCAGATCTGTTTGGTCGATGAACGTCCCCATGCCCTTGATCAATGATATGATATCTTCACTTGTCGCTACTTTTTCATCCGTAATCTCTTTGATTTTTTCCATATGATAGACAGATGATAGAACGGATTCTTCGATTTCTGCTAACGCTGAACCTGCTTTTTCAACAGAAGTAACCCCTTCGTCAACAAGTGTTGCAGTGTGGTCCATTTCGAGAGTGGCTTTGTTTGTAGTTTCCGTCACCGACCTGACGATTTGAGATACTTCTTCCGCTTCCTTCGTCGACTGCTCAGCCAACTTACGAACTTCATCAGCTACAACCGCAAAGCCTTTGCCGGCTTCTCCTGCTCTCGCGGCTTCGATTGCTGCATTCAATGCAAGTAGGTTTGTCTGTTCAGCAATATTCGTGAGCGTATCAACAATGGAAGTGATTTGATTGGAGTATTCATTGAGCCTTTCTACTTCCTGTTTAGAAGTCAAACTTTGGTTTCTTATTTCATTCATTTTTTCGATGACGTGATCCACCGATTCCTTTCCACTTACCGTTGTTGCTAACGAATGCTTAGAAGAAGATTGTGACTTTTCTGCTTTACCTTGTGCGATTTGGATTAGCGAAGACAGTTCTAGTAAACTTTGAGACACCTCGCGAATCGTCCGTTCTCCTCTTGCTGCGATTACCTGAAGCGCCTCACCTTGTTCGCGCACCTCGGAAGCCTGACTTTCCACTTCTTCCGTTGATGCCGAGTTCTCTTCTGAAATGGCTGCAACCGATTCTGTCGAGTACTTAAATGTATGTATAACGCTCTCTAGTTTTCTATTTAAGTTGTTGAACGTACTCGTCAATTGACCTAACTCATCTGTTTGTTCAAGCACCAACTTCCTAGAAAGGTCGATTGTATCTCCATGCATATCTTTCATTTCCTTATTTAGATAGGTCAGTGGTTTCGTTACGTATTTCTTAATTCCAACCCCCACAAAAGCAATCATGATGATTAAGTTTACAACTATTGTAAAATAAGTTTGTAGGAAGGCGACTGTTGTTGATCCTAAAACATCTAATACACCAGAATTAAAAAGTTGGCGCTGTAAGTAGGATAGCGGAGTACCCATTAAGAGACTGAAGATTGTAGCCCCAAGTATAATGAGCGTCAACTTCTTTGAGATGCTCATCTGTAATATTTTTTGTTTTCTAGAACTGTCCACAAGCGTCATCCTCTCCATATTTATACCTAGTTGTTTATATCCCTAATGGACTAGATACAAACCTTATTTATATATTTATATAGAAACTGAATAGCAAAGAAACAAGCCCAGCAAACTAGTGCTGGACTTGGATTGACTGTAAACGCTATTTCTTTTCTTCTTGTTGTATGATGGATATGATTTTATCCTTCGTTTTTCCGCTTTTATATTCGCTCATTTTGTCTAAAAATGCTTGCTTGTTGTCCATTAATGATTGAAGATCAGACAGTAACCTCTCACTCGTCAGCTCCTCTTCTTCAAGTTTCATCGCATACCCCTGTTTGACAAAAGAATCGGCATTCAAAATTTGGTCGCCTCGACTCGCCTCACGTGACAGAGGAATCAATAGCATGGGCTTGTTCAGTGCCAAGAACTCAAAGATGGCATTCGAGCCGGCACGAGACACGATATAGTCTGTTGCAGCAAATAAGTCTTTCAGCTCATCATTCACATATTCAAATTGAGCATACCCGCGTCTGTTAATCGTTGTATCCTTTTGTTTCTTACCACATAGATGAATGATTTGTACATCCTCTAACAGCTCATCCAAATTGTCTCGAACCGCATCGTTGATTTTCTTGGATCCAGTACTTCCTCCCATGACCATAATGACCGGCTTCTGTTTGTGGAATCCGCAATAAGAAAGGCCTTCCTGTCGACTTCCTTGAAACAGTTCTTCGCGAACGACCGCTCCGATGAAGGTTGCTTTATCTTCAGGTAGATGGTTCATCGTTTCAGGAAAAGTAGCCAGCACTTTCTTCGCAAATGGGAATGACAATTTATTTGCAAGTCCAGGCGTATAATCTGATTCATGAATAATCGTCGGGACCCCCTTAAGTTTGGCGGCTGCCACGACAGGGACAGAAACGAATCCTCCTTTTGAAAAAATCACCTGTGGTTTGGTCTTCGCTATGATTCGCGAAGCTTGCCATAATCCTTTTAACACCTTGAAAGGATCTTTTATATTTTCTTTCGAAAGATATCTCCTTAATTTACCCGTAGAGATAGCGTGGTAATGCACGCCCTCAAGGGGCTCGATCAATTGCTTCTCAATGCCTTCGTATGAACCGATATAATCGATTTTGTACCCCTGCTTCTGGAATTCGGGAATCAGCGCCAAGTTAACGATGACGTGACCTGCCGTACCTCCACCAGTGAATAATATTCGTTTCTGACTCATGTTTGTTCACAACGTCCTTTCTTTGGTGCAAGTAAATAGGTATGATGGATCTAGTATGCTATAATCCTCGTACTCCACTCCTCTAATGGAATTGTAACAGAAAAGGAAGACTGATTATGTACGAAACATCAACGTTACAAGAAAAAATTAAATTGTTCACAGTCATCCTGCTCCCTATTTTAATCACACAACTAGGGATGTATGCGATGAATTTCTTCGATACTGTGATGTCAGGAAAAGCAGGACCTGATCAATTAGCGGGGGTTGCGATTGGATCGAGCGTTTGGGTTCCTGTATTCACCGGTCTGAATGGAATCCTCATGGCCATCTCTCCGATTGTGTCACAGTTAAAAGGTGCAAAAAAAGAAGATGAGATTCCGTGGTCGGTCAAACAAGGCGTGTACCTGGCAGTAGCTCTAGCCCTGCTGATCGGACTCGTTGGATATTTCCTATTGGACCCCATCCTCTCTCTGCTGAATATCGAGAGTTCTGTCAGATACGTCGCGAAGTTCTATTTAATCACGTTAGGAATTGGACTTGTCCCCTTATTCGCGTTTAACCTCTTGCGGTCGTTTGTTGATGCCCTTGGCTTAACAAAAATATCGATGGGCATCATTTTATTGACGCTGCCAGTAAATGTGTTTTTTAACTATGTATTCATTTTCGGTAAATTCGGTGCCCCTGAACTTGGAGGTGTCGGAGCAGGTGTGGCTTCCGCCTTAACGTATTGGTTCTCGTTCATCGTTCTCATCATCACGATACATAGGCAACGTCCGCTGCGTAAGTATGGGATACTAACCAATTTTCCAAAGCCATCGCTTATCGAGTGGTGGGCACAACTAAAGATCGGTATTCCAATCGGATTTGCCATCTTTTTTGAGACGAGTATCTTTGCGGCCGTTACATTTTTTATGACCGCTTACGATACATTCACCATCGCTGCTCATCAAGCAGCGATCAACTTTGCCTCGTTCTTGTATATGGTGCCTTTAAGTATTGCCTTTACGTTAACGATCGCAGTCGGGTATGAAGTCGGTGCCAAAAGGTATAAAGACGCCCGGACGTATTCCTATTTAGGTATAGCCCTTGCTGTATGCATGTCTGTTGTGGCCGGATTACTTCTATTTGTGTTGGATGACTCGGTCGCCCGATTATATAGTTCCAATCAAACCGTCATTGAATTAACGAAAAACTTTATCTTCTTCGCTATTTTCTTCCAGTTGTCCGATGCATTCGGAGCTCCTATACAGGGAGTTCTCAGAGGGTACAAAGATGTCAATATCACACTGGTTATGGCATTTGTATCTTACTGGGTGATTGGCCTTCCGAGTGGGTACTTAATGGCGAATTACACGGCACTCGGTCCATACGGCTATTGGATGAGCTTAATCATCGGGTTAACAGCAGGTGCCCTTGCTTTATTATTCCGTATGTTGCAATTGCAGAAAAAAAACATTCAAAGATCATAAAAAAGTCGGTCTCATCCACTGAAGAGACCGACTCCTTTTTATTTATTCTGCAAGTTCATGACAATGAGTCTTTCTTCCGTCATATCTTCAATCGTATATTTCGGCCCTTCTTTTCCCCAGCCACTTCCTTTTACCCCTCCATACGGCATCAAGTCTACACGGTATTGGGAAGAGTCGTTGATCATAAGTCCGCCGACTTCAACATTGCGCGCCGCATAGAAAGCTGTGTCAATGTTTTGAGTAAAGATTCCGCCTTGCAAGCCATATTGCGATTGGTTCACCTCTTGAATACATTCGGTCATGTCTGTGAAAGGAATCAAATTCACAACTGGGGCAAACATTTCTTCACATACGACTTTCATATCATTGTTTACATTTGTCAGGATGGTCGGCTGAAGCAACGCACCTTCTCTCTCACCGCCAAAGACAACTTCTGCACCCGCCTGCTTCGCTTCTTCCATCCACTCTTCAGCCCGCTTCGCTTCATCTTCACTGATCATTGGGCCCACGTCTGTGTCAGGGTCGTTGGGATCGCCAACCTTCAACTCTTTGATGGATTGAATGAATTGATCTTGGAATTCATCCCTAATATCCTCATGAACATAAATTCGTTGAACTGAGATACAAACTTGTCCTGCAAAGGCATAACTTTTTGCTGCAACATTTTGGGCAGCAGCTTTGATATCCGCTTCCTTGTCTATAATGACGGGAGAATTGTTACCGAGTTCTAATACAAGTTTATTAAGCCCGGTATTCTGCTTTAACATCAAGCCGACTTTGGCACTACCCGTAAAGGTATAAAGATTGATCCGAGGGTCTTCCATCATTTGGTTCCCTACTGTTGAACCTGAACCGACGACAACATTGAAAAATCCTTTGGGCAATCCGGCTTTCTCGAATAGCTCCGCTAATTTGATAGCTGAAATGGGTGTTTTACTAGCCGGTTTCAACACGACTGCATTTCCTGCCGCTATGGCAGGAGCGATTTTATGAGAGACCAAATTGATAGGAAAATTGAAGGGACTGATGGCTCCAACGACTCCTACGGGTACTTTAATGGTAAATGCCATTCGATTTTCTGAACCTGGAGCCGCTTCTACCGGTACCCCTTCCCCGTGAATCCTTTTGGCTTCTTCAGCAGACAGTTCAAAAGTCTGTGTGGCACGATCAATTTCCGTACGGGCCTGTTTTAATGGTTTACCCGCTTCAAGTGTAATGTTCTTCGCTAATTCCTCTTTATTTTCTTGTAGGAGTTCGCTTACTTTCTTTAATATCTTATAGCGGTCATATGGAGCGATCTTTTCACGCTTGTAAGCTTTATGGGCCGCCTCGATTGCCATGTCCACTTCTTTTTCTGAAGCTTTCGCCACTTTCGCATATGGTTCTTGGGTGTATTTATTAAGTACTTCGAGCTCTTCTTCCGTTTTCGTCCACTCTCCGTTGATATATAAGGCATAACTTTTCACCATAACCATTTCTCCTCTCTGTCTATCTACAGTCTTTATTGCCAAAATCAAGGAGAGGTAAACGTCATAGCAGATTGTAACCCGTCAGGTTTCAGTTTCTAATTCTAAAGGATATAACATCATTTTTAAAAGAATCAAAAAAAGCCTGAATGGTGAAATACCATTCAGACTCTTAATGATTTAGATGAATAGTCCTGCGATTGTAGCGGAAAGCATAGAACCTAATGTTGCACCGATCAGCAACTTAAGACCGAAACCTGATACTTTTCCACCTTTTTCTGGATCAATACCTTGAACGGTACCTGCGATGATACCAATGGAAGAGAAGTTAGCAAAGCTTGTAAGGAAGACCGTTACAATACCGACCGTCTTCTCTGAAACGCCGCTCATCATTTCTTGGAATTGCAACATAGCAACAAATTCGTTTGTTACAATCTTCGTACCCATAATGGCACCGGCATCGATGACTTCACTAGCTGGTATTCCCATTAGGATACCGATTGGTGAAATAATATAACCGAGAAGTTGTTGAAGAGTAAACCCGTTGAATACGGCCCCGAATACGGCGTTTACAAGTTCAAGAGATGCAATGAATGCAATTAGCATGGATGCTACAATCAAAGCGATTTTACCACCATCGAGAGCACCATTACCCATTGCTTCGAAGAAACTCTTAGAGTTTGATACGTCTTGGATATCTACAACGTCTTCCTCTTTTGGAACTTTAACAGGTGAAATGATAGACGCTACGATTAAGGCACTGAACATGTTTAATGGCAACGCTACTAGGATATATTTTGGCGGCAGCATCCCCAAGTAAGCTCCTACAATAGAAGCAGAAACAGATCCCATTGCTGATGCACTTACGATATATAAACGATTATCATTTAACGTGTGGAACTGTGACTTGATTGCAAGCAACGCTTCTGATTGTCCGAAGAAGATACTGTTAACAGCGTTAAAGGACTCAACCTTTGGTAGTCCTGTTATCCATGAAAGACCCCAACCGAGATATTTAATGATGAAAGGCAAGATCTTTAAGTACGTCAACACGGAAAGAATTGTCGCAAAGAAGATGATGATCAACAGCACGTTGAAGAAGAATACGCCACCATCTCCAACTTGTACACCACCAAGAACAAAGTTAACCCCTTCTGTACCGTACGCAATCAGTTTATTGAAGACCCACGAAATCCCTTCAATCACTAATTGTCCGATCCTCGTATTGAACATGAAGAATGTAATGAGTAATTGAGCTAAAATCATTACTCCGATACCTGTATAATTGATGTTTTTGCGATCGTTAGACATTAGAAATGCAATAGCTAGAATGACAACGACAGCAACAATTCCTAAAAGAATACCCACGAATAAATCCTCCCCATAATGATTTATAAAATAAAAACAAGTGTTATGAAAATGCTTACATAACGTTTTACTAAATAAGATTTTATCAGGTTGTCAGACGTCATGCAAGGTAATTGTTAAATAAAAAATATTCTAACACCTGCAACTGTCTATTCACTTGCCTATCTACACTCACTACCACCGCTTTATTCTGCCCAAGTTTCTTCATAGAAACCAAAATAAAAAGAACTCATGACAAGTTCTTTCTAAGAAGAAGTTTGAAGTCTCCTTAATAGATACAGAAAATAAGGAGCACCTATGATGGCCGTAAAGATCCCCGCTGGTACTTCTGTAGGAGGAAACAATCCTCTTCCTAGTCCATCTGCCAACAATAATAGAGCTATTCCAACAAGAGCCGATGTTGGAAGCAAGTACGCATGACGATTTCCTACAAGCTGGCGGGCAATGTGCGGGGCCACGAGTCCAACAAACCCAAGGGTTCCTACAACGGCCACAGAAGCACCCGCAAGAGATACAGCAATGATCAACAATAACAAACGCGCTCTACGCACCGGCTCCCCGAGTCCCTCAGCTACGTCGTCTCCTAAGCTTAGAACATCTAGTTTTCGAGTAAGTAGCAGCGTAAGTGGAATCAATATGAGGATCCAAGGTAGCAAGAGCCAAACATCGGTCCAGTCTTTCCCCCACAGGCTACCGGTCAACCAAACAAGCGCAGCGTTCGTTTCTAATGGAAATTTCACAGTCAACAGTTGAATACCGGCTTGGCAAATCGACCCTAATGCGATGCCGACTAACGCGAGTGTCGCTGGCTTTACCCCTTGACGGTAGGCAAATAGATAAAGACCCAAGGTTACCAACCCCGCTCCTAGAAAAGCAGCAATCGGTAACCCGATGACAGGCAAATTCGGATATAGGATAATGACCGTAACCGCAGCGAGACCAGCACCTTTCGTAATCCCTATTACGTCTGGCGATGCAAGTGGGTTACGAATGATTCCTTGGAGGATCGCTCCTGAGAAGCCTAGACCAGCACCTACTAAAATAGCCATTAAAATTCTTGGAAGACGGAAATTTTGAATGATAAACCCACTATTCCCTGCATCCAACCCTGTGAAGTATTGCCATAGAGTTCCAGGAGGGATATAGACGGCCCCCACTCCAATAGAGAGAAATGCTCCGATCGCAACCAAAGCCGTAAGAATAAGGATCCACCGTATCGGGTGTCGCTTCATGAAGAACGCCCTCCTTTGCGAGCCAAGTACAAGAAAAATGGGGCCCCGATCAGCGCCGTTACAATTCCGACCGGGGATTCAGCAGGGAATGCGATATATCGAGATATCACGTCTGCTCCGGTCAGTAAGACAGCACCGAACAAGGCTGAAATCGGAATCACAAGCCTATAATCTGATCCAATCAATGAACGTACAATGTTAGGAATCATGAGTCCTATAAAACCTATAGGCCCGGCAACTGCAACAGAGACCCCAGCTAAAATGATGACAAGAACCGCTGATGCTCCACGAATGAGGCCTATATTCTGTCCTAACCCCTTAGCCAAATCATCTCCGAGGCTCAGTATAGTGAGAGACTTGGATAAGATCATAGCCGTTAAGACTCCTGCTAACGTCCACGGAAGTAACAATTGAACGTCTCCCCAGTTGCGACCATCGATTCCCCCAGCTAACCAGAACAACACATCCTCCGTCGATGTTTCATTGAATAGGACGATGCCTTCTATTAACGATGATAGGAAAAGATGAACGGTAATCCCTGCTAATGCTAGCTTAACAGGGGTCATGCCACCTCCAGTGGAAGCCATGTAATAGACAACGGCCCCTCCGAATGCAGCACCTAAGAAAGCAAAATATACAAGTGTGTTAGGAGCGAGGTCTGGAAACAGAACCACTCCAATGACAACCATTAAAGAAGCACCCGCATTGACACCGAAGATTTGAGGTGAAGCCAAGGGGTTGTTCGTGATGGATTGCATAATCGATCCAGCTATAGCTAGACAGGCTCCGATGATCAGGCCTACTACTGCGCGCGGCAACCGAATCGTTTGAATGATAGAAGCTGCTTTACTTCCATCATTAGTGAATAGAGCCGCAAGGACTTGTGAGAAGTCGATACTATAGGCTCCGACGCTTAAACTAGCGATAAAACTAATAAACAATAGAAGGACACCAAGCGTAATCGTGAACCACAATTTGAACTTATGTATCGTCGTATTCTTGGTTACCATATTCCTCCCCCTCATAGAAATACATGTATGGGATGTGTCATTGTTATTCACCCATGAAAAAACGGAGGGTTCCCCCTCCGCTTCCACTTTACCCTTTATTCGTATAGATAGCTAATGGCATCCTCTAAAATCTTCTCAGAAGAAATCAACCCTCTGAAACGTGACCACATGTTACGGTCTACTTGGTGTACTTCACCATTTTTGACAGCCGAAACATCTTGGTATAATTCATTCTCTTTCCATTCATCGACAACGGTTTGTTCTCCGCTTAACATATGGAACATGACATCTGGATTGAACTCTACTACTTGTTCAAGGTTGATTTTGTTATAGCGGTCATCTCCACTTTGTATGGCATTTTTCAAACCGATGGATTCAAGGAGTGATCCTGTATAGGACTCCATATTATGAGCGTAATATCCGCTGTCCGCCACTACGGCTGGAAGTACGGTACGGTCCTCGTCCTCAGGAACTTGTGAACGTAACGTTTCCATCTTGTCTTTGTGCTCGGCTAATACTTCTGCACCTTTCTCTTCCATTCCCATTGCTTTAGAAACCGTCTCAAAGCTATCGATAATCCCTTCATAGTCAGCCGCTAAGGATGGCAGGATGATAGTTGGCGCAATTTCAGAAAGTTGATCATAAATATCTTTATGACGTTTCATATCTGCAATAATCAAATCTGGTTGTAAAGAGCTGATGACTTCAAGGGACGGCTGTTTGCGTGTACCGACGGAAGTATATTCTCCGATTTTTTCTTGTATTGGTTCGATGATTCTTTCTTTATCGTTATCATCCGCGATTCCGATCGGTGTAACGCCCAGAGAAGCTAGGTTATCGACAAAAGAAAATTCCAATGCTACAACATTTTCGGGCTGACCAGAAATTTCTGTTTCACCCATTTCATGTTGAATAACACGCGTTTCTTCGGATCCGCTATTTTCTTCACTCTGTGTTTCCTCGGAATTGTTACTCCCTGTCGCTTCGTCACTCTCAATTTCTTGACCTTCTTCACTTGATCCACAGGCAGCAAGTACCAGAATTACTGCAATAGTAAGTAATCGAACTGTCCACTTCATATGTTTAACCTCCATTGGTATTGAGAATCATTATCAAACATTCCGTCCTCTATCATATATCGGTTGTACACATATGTAAAGGCGTTTAAATGAGAATTTTTTCAAAATAAAAGGAGTGTCGATGAGCGACACTCCTTTTGACTTCTACTGTGATATAAACATCTGCGTCCAATAGTGACCGTAGCTTCCACCCTCTGCATATCCGACGCCGATTTGTCTTAAATTAGGGTCGAGTATATTCTTTCTATGACCTGCACTGTTCATCCAGCCATTTACCACTTGCTCTGGGGTACGCTGTCCAGCCGCAATATTCTCTGCAGCCCTTCGGTACGAAACATTGAAAGCTTTCATCATATCGAATGGAGATCCGTAAGTCGGGGATGTATGGGAGAAATAGTTCTTATCTCTCATATCACGTGACTTATAACGAGCTACTCGAGATAGTTGCCAATTCGCTTTCAAAGCAGGCAAACCTTGTTCTGCCCGCTCCTGGTTCGTAAGGTCAATGACCTGTTGCTCTACAGACTTAATACCCGGCTTAAGTGGAATCGTTACACGGTCTCCAGGATAAATCAAATCAGGATTTGTGAACTGACTATTTGCGTTAATAATCTCTGATAAACCAATTTGATATTTCTTAGAGATTTTCCACAGCGTGTCTCCACTTTTAACAATGTACGTATCCGTTTGTGCATGTGTTGACTGGGGGGATTGTACAAACAGAACAACTGAAAATACCAGTACTCCTAACCACATCCAAAATTTCACAAAGGTTCGCTCCTTTATATGTTAGTCAGATGTAGTTTGTCTTACTTCGACCAAATTATGTATAAGCACTAAAATGCACCTGCCGCTGGTCCTGCGACAGGTGCTATACCTAAGGGGAGGTATATAGGTTTATAAATGAAACGAGCGTGCCACTTCGATTAAGTGCTCTTTAGTGACGCTCTGTTCATCCTCGAGGTTAGAATGGACACTTTCACGATAAGCGATGGTATAGGTAATGCCATCTTTTTGCCAAGACAACCGCTTTGCAAACTGGTTATCTTCATAAGTGCCCTCGATTTGATTACTGATCGAAACCTTTATCGGATCAATCGACTGAATACTCTCTTTGCCTTCTACAACGGTAATGGATAATAAATCATTCGCCTCTGTGTAGAAGCTCACATCAAAGACTTGCCTTTCGTCTTCCCGGTAGACATCAGATACGACACTCACCATATCAAAGGGAATGTACTGAGGAAGTTCTGGTTCAAAAGCCAGTTGGTCCTTAGCCATATCTACTTCTCCATTGTTAAAAGCATAGTACCCTTCAGGTATTTGTTGGGCTGTGCTTCCACAAGCCGATAACAAAGTAATGACTAAAGTAATCCACAATAACTGACATTTCTGCTTCCCATTCATTTCAGGTCCCCCGGGTCATGCGTTTCTTTTTCTACTATAGAGACGAGACGAGGCTGCTTGAGGTTTCAAAAATGATTCATTTTTTTAGTAAATAATTCCGTGTTGAACGATTTCTACTTTCACCTTAGGTGTGATATCGATTTCGGGAAACGTCTCACTCCACTTTAGTTTCTTGTAAACTTCAGGGTGATAAGCCTTCACTTGCCTACCGATCCCCCATATGTCGCTGTTGGCTTCTTGCATTTTCGCCACAATTTTCTCTGCGTCTTTCGTGACTTCTTCTGAAAGCGTTACATTTAATTCATCTATGGTCTTCTTTTCTTGAAGGTGATCAGCTGGATATTCTACAACACGTACTTTTAATGCAAGGTTGACTTCAACTGATACCGTATCGCCTTCTGGTTTGATATCTATATCATTTTTCAACTTTAAGACATTTGTGGTGACATGATTATAACGTTCATTTTCATGTTGATCCGATACTTTGTGTGTTAAGCGTGCGCTTTTCCCTTTCAACCCTTGCAACAACATAAAAACAATCGATTCATTTGCTGTAATATCCATGCCTGTGTACGAGTCGTCATGAAACAAGGCCATCCCACCGAACCTGAGTAACTGCTTCTCTTCGTCTACTTCTATGATCGGTAAAGAAAAGTCCTCTCCTTCTTCGAACAATTCCGCACAAATCAACTGGATATTCTCACCTGTCGCATGGGTTGTAGCCACTGCTCCTTGCAATAGCCCGCTAATATACTTACTGATACGTGTATCACTTGTATTCTGATAGGTAAGAACTTCTGAAGCAGATCCTCTAGCTATGGCTATATGCGCATTTAAATTATTGGTAGGATTACGATAAAATTCATCGAGCACAGAGTAGATGTTATCTTTAGCAAGTTCTTCTCCTATGACCAATACTCTCAGTTTCGCCGGATCAAATGACTCAGAGACCATCAAGTCTGTATTATTTCTCGCTTCAAGAGGTGTTCTAGCTTCAGTTGATATAATTTGGACTTTCTCTTCACTTCCACCTTCCGCACTCCGTTTGATGGTCGGGATGGAAACTGTTTCCGTTATACCACCGTCTTCGCCTTTATCAAATCCCATCGTCAACACCAACTTCACATTCTTAAATTGACGCTCATCCCAACACCCTGTCAGAAGAACCAGAGAAATAATCACCATCAACCCCTTTTTCATCCTTCATCACGCTCCTTCTGTATTCGACGTCTGACCAGAGCTACGATGAGAATAAAGGGAGGAATGTAAAACGTGAAGATGAATCCACTTTGTATTACATATTTAGTAAACGTTTCCATTTTGGTCATGTCGTATCCAATTAGCGATGCACTAGCCACAATGATTAGACTGATAAAGACATTTGCCCTTTTTGCTGTTTTCAACCGAAATACTTCTTTCAGCCCTTGTCCAGCCATATATAAATACGTCGTGAAAGATGTAGCCACAGATACAAACCACATCGAAATGAAAAACAAATCGATACGAGCAATAAACGGTAGTTCAAATGACTTCAGCATATATAATATAGGCTCAGGCACGAACGTAATCTCCTTTGTGCTAAAGAACGTATAAGAAATGATCAATGTCAACAAGTAGAAAAAAGTGACAAAGAAATGGGCTTGCAGCATCGTTTTGAATCGCTCTTTTACTGATCCTTCCACTCTAGAAAAAATGACAATCGAAACAAAAAAGCCAAAAAATGACAACAATGCTTCCTTTGCTCCTAGTATAATCTTCGTAATTCCTGATTCTCCTATGGGGAGCAGGTACATCCAGTGCGCCTCCTGTAAGCTGTAAAAAGAAAGTGTGATCAGCAATAACAACAAGAGCGAGACCATGGTATAGAACCTTGCAAGAACCAGTAACCCGCCGTTTGTCAAATACACCCCCACAGTAACGATACAAACGGCCATGACCCAAAACGGAGTGTTCGGTAATACCCACAAACTGATCATCCGTCCGAATAATAATACAATCAGAACACCAACACTTACAAAGTAACAACTATACAATAAGGAAAACGCGCGACCTCCCCACTTCCCAAACAGCTTCTCGTTAATTTGAAAAAACGTTAAATCTTCATACCTTTTGGCAATCAGCCATAAAATCAAAAGCACAATGGGTAGAACGACACCCGCAACGAGTAATGATATCCATCCATCTTGTCTAGAAACGGCATGTAGTTCGTTCGGTAGAGAGAGGATACCTACGCCAATCTGTGTTTGCACGAGAATATAGAAAAACTGTCGTCTTGAAACCTTTTGCTCTTTCGTATTATTTGTCGGTTTTATTGTTTCCGCCGTCTGGTTGATTGATTGACTTGCCGGCTTCATCGGACTGGCTTGATTTTTCAATTTGCTTCCACTCCCTTGATGGTCCTATTGCTTCCATCTGAACCGCACGCGAGTCTCTGGGTCGTTTATTCATCATGTATATAGGCACTCGGATAAACGTATCTTTTAGATCTTTAAATCGAAGAGGGGCTACCGGGGCCAAATAAGGAACTCCGAACGACTCTAGTCTCGTTAAGTGAATCAGGATCATCATAAAACCGAAGGTGATCCCAATAAAACCTAGGGTACCGGCTAAGAAAATCAGAGGGAACGTTAAGAATCGCAATGTCGTACTCAGCTCATTAGAAGGGACAACAAAGGAGGCAATGGCTGTCAGCGCAACTACAATCACCATGAGATTCGACACCAGCCCAGCTCTCACCACAGCGTCACCAATGACTAGACCTCCTACAATCCCAATTGTCTGACCAATGGGCTGCGGCAACCTGATCCCCGCCTCTCTGATGAGCTCGATAATGACTACCATGACCAACGCTTCAATTAAAGGAGGATATGCAATTTCATTGATGGACTGTTTTACAGGAATAACCAGCTCATCAGGGATGACTTCAAAGTGAAAACTTACGACCGCAATATAAAAAGCCGGCAAACCGATGGCAATAACGAAACTGGTTAAACGAATCAAGCGTACAAACGTACCTGTAAACCAACGCATATTGTAATCATCTGAAGCTTGATAAAAGCTGAAAAACGTAGAGGGAGCGATCAGTGTCGTTGGTGTACCTTCTGTCATGATCGCAACCCTCCCTTCCATGATTGCGGCGACTACACGGTCAGGTCTTTCCGTGTTCAGCATTTGAGGAAAAGGAGACTTTGTATTATCCTCTATGAATTCCTCTACATAACCCGGACTATGAATCATGTCAGAACTGATATAATTCAATCGTGTCTCAATCTCCTGAATAAGTTCCGGATCCGTCACCCCATCCAAAAACACTAAGGCAACATTGGTGTTTGTCTTCTTTCCAAGCTTATAGTACTTAATCGTCAAGTCTCTGTTTTGAATCCGTCTTCTGATGAGGTTAATATTGACCATCAAGTTCTCAATGAACCCATCGTGAGACCCTCTCACAACCTTCTCATTTTGTGGCTCTTCTGTACTTCTATTGAACGATGAAGTGACAGCGAATTGAGCAATTGTTTTGCGGCCATCCTCCATGTAGATTGCATGACCTTTTAACAATCCTCGAATGGACTCTTCCAAATTTAACGTATGTTTAGCAGAAGGGATTTCTCCTATACTATCTACTTCGTTGAATTCTAATGGTCTGAAAATCGTCTCATGTATCTTGCCTTGATCCACAAGAGATTCGATATATAAGAGCGATGCATTTCCTTTATTCAAAATCCGTATGCGAAGATCATTCGTATTGTGAAATTCATGCATCAAATAATTCACATTGTCTGCTAATTTCGTCGAGCTCGGGTATTCTGGTTCATCGTTTTGGTTAATGAATTCTCGGTCTTGTAATTTTTCATGATCTCCTAATAATAATCGTCTAATAAATCCCATTGTCATCACCTATCATTAGATTGCCGCAACAATTGGTAACTATTCGATATAACTCCAATATTGGTCATAAAAAAACCACAGCGCTAGGCTGTGGTTAATGACCAGGAAAGAAAATCATTTGCAGGATGAAAATGAAAGCGAACAGGTATAGAATCCAGTGAACGTCTCTTCCTTTTCCTCTGACAAGCTTCAGGACCGGATACGTAATAAACCCAATGGCAATACCCGTTGCGATGCTAGACGTCAGCGGCATCGTCAAAATAATGATGAAAGCGGGAAACGCGTCATCGAAGGTCTGCCATTGAACCTTTGCAAGACCCTCCATCATAAAGCAACCAACAATGATCAAAACTGGTGCTGTAATGGCCGGAACTCCTGACACAGCCCCGACGATTGGAGAGAAGAACATCGATAGGATAAACAAACTAGCGACGATCAAGGTGGTCAGCCCCGTTCTACCTCCAGCTGCTACTCCTGAAGAGGATTCGATATAAGCAGAAGAAGGACTGGTTCCGAACATCGCTCCGACGGTCGTTGCTGAAGCGTCAGCCATCAAGGCCGCTCTAGCTTTCGGTAAACTACCATCCTTTCGAATGAATCCAGCCTGTTCTGCGACCCCGACCATCGTTCCTGTCGTATCAAAAATCGTAACAAGTAAAAACGCGAAAATAACCGTGTACAAACCATTACTGAAAACCCCGGCTAAATCTATATCCCAGAATACAGGAGCAGGTGGCACAGAAGCTACCCCTTCCACTTGCAACTGTCCTGTGAAATACGCCACAACACCAGTAATCAGCATACCAATAAAAAGACCACCCGTGACGTTTCTCGCAATCAAAGCAAGCGTGACAAAAAGGCCAAAAACAGTCAGTAGGGTACTAGGTGCTGTTAAATCTCCTAACGTTACGAGCGTTGTTTCGCTAGCTACAATAATCCCAGACATGCGCAACCCAAGAAAAGCAATAAATAAACCAATCCCGGACGTGATGCCGTATTTAAGAGAAGGAGGAATCGCCGTTATCAAAATTTCTCTCAATCTAGTGATGCTCAAGATGACAAATAAAATCCCTGCAATAAAGACAGTGCCCAAAATAACAGGATAACTAACATCTTGTTGAATAACTTCCGTAACAAAATACGCATTCATCCCCATGCCCGGTGCAATAGCAATCGGGTAGTTTGCGGCAAATGCCATAATTAGTGTCCCTACTACAGCAGCAATGATCGTCGCCATAAACACTTGATCAATCGGCACACCTGCATTAGACAGAATAGCTGGATTGACAATCACGATATATACCATTGTTAAAAAGGTCGTAAAACCTGCAATGACTTCTGTTCGTGCGTTTGTTTGATTTTCTTCTAATCGAAAGAATTGTTTCATGTTGGACTCCCCTTTTTCCGAATGTTAATCACAACATTCCTCATAATATACTTTTTACGAACGAAAATCAATAGTTTATATATAAATGTTCGTGTTTTTACTTTTAAGCATTTTCGGAATGATTTATCTCACTCAAAAATCGATCAGTACTCTTACATACTCTAGTACAGGATGTTTCTAAGTTCTTCACCATGTAAGAATCAGGGCTGGTTTTGAAACAACTCGCTTTCCTGCGGGGGAGCCGTCGAGCCTCCCCGGTCGTTGAACTCCCTGTGGGGTCTCGCCTAGGCCCTTCTCCCGCGGGAGTCTCGCTGTTTCAAAACCACCCCTTTCGACATGTGGAGGAACGAACTCTCAGCATGGTGGCTGTGGCTGACCTGACGAGCATTGCGCTACCTTGGAAAATAGCTGCTCACCCCGGTTTTGTTTGACGTGAATCAGCTCGTACGATGTTTCCGTTCGCCTCATAAAAGCAAGAAGGGTCGGGAAATGGCGAGACTCCTATGAGATGCACATGATTGGTGAGATCCCGCAAGGCAAAGCCTGAGGAAGCTCAGCACATGCCCATGGAAAGCGAGTCATTTCCCGGCCCTTCAAACGCTACTCAATGTAACGGAAATCACCATTGATAAAATAAGAAGGTGAAGTGGATGGAATCTCCACTTCACCTTCTTATTTTCTGATCAGGCTGATACCAGTCCAACATATCACCAACCGTCTCTTCATTTAAATAGTAACAATGAGCAACCGCTCCACCAGCCCCAGACTTCAGCGATACTCTCACGCTTCCCAGTCGAATCCGCTTTTGTAAAATCGTTTGAGTCATTGAAGCCGCTTGTATACGGTGCTTTTTCATAATGAACGTTTGTTTGATGAGGGATCGACTTCGCAAAGTCATCTGCCTCTCTGAAATATTCCACCCAGCATCATAGTACCCAATCCAACCAAGGAAAGATGCTGCAGCTGCCACAAGCAGGCTTAGCAAGCCGAGCGGAAAGAATATGATACTAGTCGGAATGGATGCCAACCAGAAAAGCCACGACTGACGAATGATATATCTAGGCAGTGACCGCTTTGGAGGCCTACTCAATTCAATATCCAGATCATACTCTTCTACGATGTTTCTCATGACACCAGCAATCTCAGCTTTTTTTATAAAAGGTAACAAACGGAGTTGGTTCTCATCACTTTGCAAAAGCGAGCCGCCAGCACTGATGATGGTTACTGAAGCGTATCCGAGAGGCTGTCGAATTAAGTTTTCATCAATTCTAAGACCTTGGATCCGGTTCAGTGGGATCGTCATTTGTTTCTTTTCTAACCAACCTCTTGTAATGACAAGGTCGTTATCTTGGAGAAACACCGTGAAGTTCGCGTATCGACCGATGGTTAGGAGAATAGATATTCCATAGGCAATAACAAGAATCAGGATCGCTGTGAAGGCAACGACGAGAACGCCGATTTGAATCCAATCGACAACCTCCTGATAAATCGCTCCCAGTGGCAGGGCCTCCATCACTTGGGAGAAAAACACCCCTACACCGGATAATACAACTCCCGCACCACCTGAGGTGATAGCCATTAGGATTATTTCTTTCATCTTCATCTCGTACACTTTCTCACGAACTTCTTCGGTGGAAGATTCGTCTGTTTCTTCTTCGGCGGGTGTCCACTTCTCTTGTTTATACTCATGAATCATTTCTTCTAACTGCTCTGCCTCTTCTTTTCTAATCGCCGTAAGTTCCGCTTCTGATTTCTCATTCCCAGATGATCCAGCCGTTTCTACATCTACTTTGACGAGTTGAAAAGGCCGGTGAAAAATCCCCTCTGAGAAGTTCAAACTTTGGATTCGATCAATAGGAATGTAGCGTTTCTTTCTGAAGAATAGCCCATACTCGATTCTAAGCTCCCCTTCTTCCATCCGATACGTAAATCGTAACCATCTGATAAAACCACTCGCTAGAATCAAAAGCAGCACACCAGCGGAGACGAGAATCGGTATCCATTCTATAGAACCACTGGTGAATCCACCGTTCAAAAAGACAATGGCCACTAAAGGTAATACCGCGTCTTTTAAACCTTTGACAAAATTAATGACGGCAGAAATCGGGTGTAATCGTTTCGGTTCAAACATCGTCTTCCGCCACCCTTGCTAACGCTGAAATGGATTGGCGCAACTCTTCCGCTTCTTGTTCATCCAGGGCCGGTATTTTATGTACCGTAGCTGCCGTTGAAATACTGATGGTGGCTAAACGGAATTTCCTTAATAATGGACCTTGTTCCGTATCAACATGTTGTACACGAACCATCGGTACTAAAGTCTTTGTAATTAAAAGAATTCCATGCTGCAATTCGACATCCTGTTCTGTGACTTCGTAGCGCCACCGCTTCCATTTAAGAGACGGCAGAAGCCACACTGAAAATATCAGTTCCAATACGAGAATGGCAGCTGCAACCCACATGATCCATATCGGCCATTCCCAGCGCACAATGGCCACAATCAACGCTGCACTGACAACGAATGTGATAGCAAACTGAATCATGCCGTAAATGCGCCATAATGTTAACGCCCTTCTCGATATTTGACGGGCTGGTTCCTCCATCATTCTTGACCACCTCTATCCTTAGCTACTTCATACGTATGTAACCCGACTTGGGTTTCAAAAAAGCCAGGCATGAACAATCGCCCCTACCTGGCTTACCTATCATTGACCGCTAGATAAGTCTTTCGAACGCTTGGTACATGCATTCATTGCTTGAATGATGGAGCTACGCAACCCCGTTTGCTCAAGCGTATTGACCCCTTCAATCGTTACTCCACCCGGGGTACACACGGCATCTTTCAATTCACCAGGATGCTTTCCTGTTTCAAGGACCATTTTCGCAGCACCCTGAACGGCTTGAGAAGCGAGTTTATATGCTTTGTCTCTTGGAAAACCTTGCTGAACCGCTGTATCTGCCATCGCTTCGATGAACATATACACAAACGCTGGTGATGATCCACTGACAGCAGGGACGGCGTCCATAAGGCTCTCATCAATGACTTCCGCCTCTCCAAAGCTTTCGAATACCTCCATTACCTCTGCAAGCTCTTCTTTTGTCACGAAATCATTCGGACATAAAACACTCATCCCTGCACCAACTAGTGATGGTGTGTTCGGCATGGAGCGGATGACTTTCACATTCTTATCAAACGCTTCTTTCATTTGATCGAGTGTAATTCCTGCGGCAATCGTGATCACCACGGTATCGTCTGTAACTTCTTCTCTTATTTGCTGAATAACACCTTGATAGACATAAGGTTTAACGGCCAAGAAGAGCAAATCGCTTTCTCTTGCCAATTTCTTATTGTCTGTAGATATTTCAATTCCCAGTTCATCTGTGACAAAGTCAATCGTCTCATCAGATAAAGCTGTTGCCGCTATTTCGCCAGGCTTCACGATCTCCGCACTGATCATGCCTTGAATCATAGCTTGGCCCATTTGACCACACCCGATAAATCCTATTTTCTTATTCACCGTTCATCCCTCCTAGTGTTCTTATTGTATAGGAAGTCAGCACACTTCACAATTATTCCTCTCCTTCCATTCAATCAGATGTAAAGAACTAGTAAATATTTCTCTTTTTCGTTAGTAAAGGTTTACAAAATTATTTCGATTCCCTATAATAGTAAATGTATTCTTCATATCATAGCGATTCACCAAAAATATCATAGCTGCTACGAGAAAAGCCGAGCTGCCTTAAGCTCGGCTTTTTTCGTTCTCTTCTTTTACAGCTTCCAGCAGTTCTTTCAGTTCTTTTTTGTTCTTCCGGGAAACAAGAATGTAAAGAGTATCCCCTGCTTTGATTTCTGTTTGCCCATAAGGTGTGATGACGTCGCCTTCTCGGATAATGGCATTGATCAGGGCTCTATCCGGAAGCTCCATATCCTCTAACTTCTTACCAACAATTCGGTTATTCTCAACAACTTCAAATTCCATCATCTCTACATTCGCTTTGCCGATTGAGATCAACTCCAACGAATGAATAGGATTCGTCAACTTATCGGAAACCAGTTGGAAACGTTCAGCTACCCATGTAATAGAAGAACCCTGAGCAAGTGCTGAGGTCAAAACAGTAAAGAACACGACGTTGAAAATCACTTGGCTATTCTCTACCCCGGCGAGCATCGGGAAAATAGCTAATACGATGGGTACCGCACCCCGCAAACCTGCCCAAGATAGAAAAACCTTCTCTTTTGGCGTAAAACCAAATCCTACTAAACTAATGAAGGTTGCTAACGGTCGAGCAACAAGGATCAGGACAAGCGCAATGACTAAACCGTCAAACATGACAGAAGGACGAAAGACTTCGGTCGGAAAGACGAACAGCCCCAAAATGATGAACATCAAGATTTGAGCCATCCAACCAAACCCTTCATGGAAACGAAGAATAGAGTAACGGTAAGCAAGTTCAGAATTGCCTACTAATACGGCGGCCACATAGACAGCAAGCAAGCCACTCGCTTGTATGAGAGAACTGGCACTATAAGCTAAAAAGGCAAAGCTTAAAGCAAATAGAGGGTATAGGCCACTCGAATCTAAATTAATGCGATTCAAAGCGAAACTAGCTATGTACCCGATACCAAGACCAACAACAAGTCCAGCCCCCATCTGCCAGAAGAACGATCCCACGAGTCCCCATATGTTTACTTGATCAAAGGTGAGCAATTGTATAAAACTGATGGTTAAAAATACAGCCATCGGGTCGTTTGTTCCGGATTCTGCTTCAAGTGTCGCCTCTAAATTCCCCTTAATATTTTTTCCTTTCAATGCAGCAAAAACGGCTGCTGCATCTGTAGAACCGATGATAGCCCCTACGAGAAATGCTTCAAACCAAGAAAGTTGTAATACAAATTTTGCCGCAACCGCCACAATCGATGTTGTCAAGATGACCCCTACAGTAGCAAGAGAAATCGAAGGTGCGATGACAGGTCGTATATCCTGCCACTTCGTCTGCATACCACCTTCAAACAGAATGACAATTAAAGCAAACACACCAACAAGCTGAGCGATTTCTGCATTGTCGAAGTAGATAAACCCAAGACCATCACTTCCGACGATCATGCCGACGGCAATAAACAACACCAGAGATGGTACACCTAATCGCGAAGAGAACTTCGTTACAACGACACTGGCAATAAGTAATAGTGCTACTAGCATAATGAACTGATTCGATTGGAGAATTTCTTGTATCATAGTCCGTACCCCTTTGTATCTTTCTGTTTTACTATTATAACAGGGGCACGAAGACTGTGCTTTGCTCAAGGCTTCTATGTAAGTAAGTTTGGTGAACAGAGTCCGAAGAAAAGGTTTCCCCTGTCCTAAATAAACGGAGCTGATGTCTGAAAAAGCGGTACTCTTGTCCGAATGAGCAATAAATGCCCGATATCTTACGTCCCTTGTCCGGAGCCTGAGTGGATGTCCGATTTAACTCGATTCTTGTCCGAGTAGATCGGTTAATTGTCCGAATCAGCATCCTCATCTACACCTATATCATTTATCAGACATAATAAAAGCCGAGCAGCATATGCCGCTCGGCTTACTCTACCTTTAACTGAACACCTCTTGTTCTTCTTCACTAAAGAACTCTTTCATAGCATGGAACACATCTGCTTTTCTTTTCAAGATATAATGCCTGAACTTCGGATGATCGATGGATTTATACGCTTGCATCAAACTCGATGATCGATTATATTGGTTGACCTCCCCATACCCGAACATTTGTGAAACTTCGATCAACTGTTCGATTAATCCTAAGCACCGTTTGTTATCTGATGTTAAGTTATCGCCATCTGAGAAGTGAAAAGGATAAATATTATAGCGTTCTGGTGAATATTTGGTCTCAATCAACTCCAATGCTTTTCTATAAGCGGAGGAACAAATCGTACCCCCACTTTCGCCTTTAGAGAAGAAATCATGTTCATTGACGACTTTCGCCTGTGTGTGGTGAGCAATGAATTCAATATCAACGGTTTCATAATTTCGATTCAGGAATCGGTTCATCCAGAAAAAGAAGCTGCGTGCCATATATTTTTCCCATTGTCCCATGCTTCCACTCGTATCCATCATTGCGATGACAACAGCCTTAGATTCAGGTTTGGTTTTTTCATTCCATGTCTTGAAGCGAATATCTTCCGGATAAATCGGCGCAAAGGACGCCTCGCCACCCAGCGCATTCCGCTTGTAAGCTTCTAGCATTGTGCGCTTCTTATCAATATTACCAGTTAATCCAGTTTTACGGATATCACTAAACTCAATGTCTGTACTGATAATATTATCTTTTTCTTTTTCATCTAAGTTCGGGAGCGTCAACTCTTTGAAAAAAGCCTCTTCCAATTCGGCAAGTGAGATTTCTGCTTCATAATAGTCTTCCCCTGCCTGATCTCCAGCTCCATCCCCGTCCCCCGGTTTACCTTTCTTGGCATTTGGATCTTGAGCAACGACATCCCCAACCTGGCTGTCACCTTCGCCTTGACCCGCATGTTTGTTCTTTTCATGGTTGTAACGGATTTTATATTCATCAAGTGAACGGATTGGTATTTTAACTACACGCTTACCATTCGACATCACAATGTTCTCTTCCGTAATCAAATCAGGTAACTGCTTATTCATGGCATCCTTGACTTTTTCTTGATGTCGCCTCTGATCGTCATAGCCTTTCCTGTGGAGGGACCAGTCGTCTTCGGCGATAACAAAACTTTTCTCTTCATCCATGATATTTCTCCCTCCTAAGCGAGTATTACTCTATCGTATGCAGGTCCACGTCAATGGATGAAACATATCGTCATAAGTGTGCTCTTTTATCTAAATATTCTGACCATTTAAGCGTTCTATAAAAAACCCCAATCACCTTATGATAGTGATTGAGGAAAAGTTTCATTCAGCGCTCGGATACATTCTTTAAGAAAGGTACGTTTGGACAACTAGAAACAGAGCCCTTACCGCGCAGTATTTTGAGGAGGGTAAGGAAATGTGTGCAATCTGTCCCAATAGGCTGAGCAAATGTCCGATAAAGTGCGTCTCTTGTCCGAATCAGAAAAGAATGTCCGATATAGAAGGTCACTTGTCCGAAATGTGCAGATGAATATCTGATTTCGTGCATCTGTTGTCCGAATGGCTTGAATAAAAGTCTGAATTGAGGTCTTCCTCCCTCCTCAAGTTTCTAATATTTGCGAAAGGACCTTAACATCTCGAAATCAGACCTTCCTCAAATCTGCCCGATTCTTGCATAGCATTTAATATTGCAAAATAAAACCCCGTCAAATCGGTGATTTGACGGGGTTAGTGATTAACCTTCTAGCAGTAGATCATATGGATCTTCAATCATCTCTTTAATTCGACGGAGGAACTGCACAGCATCCTTGCCATCGACAATACGGTGATCATAGGATAAAGCGATATACATCATTGGACGAGCTTGAATCGTATCGTCCGGCATCACGACAGCACGTTTCTCAATGTTGTGTAGACCTAAAATCCCGACCTGTGGTGAATTTAAGATTGGTGTGGATAGCATCGAACCGAAGATACCACCATTGGTAATCGTAAATGAACCACCTTGAAGGTCTTCTAGCTGCAATTCTTTGTTGCGAGCTTTTGTCGCTACATCCATAATTCCTTTCTCAATTCCAGCGAAGCTTAAACGATCCGCATCACGGACAACGGGTACAACTAATCCTTCCTCTGTTGAAACCGCCATACCAATATCGTAGAATTTCTTCTGGACAATCTCGTTGCCCTGGATTTCTGCGTTCAATAACGGGAATTCTTTAAGAGCCCCTACAACGGCTTTTGTGAAGAATGACATGAATCCAAGCTTCACATCATGTTTGTTTAAAAACGTTTCTTTACGTTCTTTACGCAGGTTCATCACGTTTGTCATATCGACTTCGTTGAAGGTTGTCAGCATAGCAGCCTCTTGTTGCACTTCAACCAAACGCTTAGCAATCGTCTGACGGCGACGCGACATCTTGATACGCTCCACAGGTTTCTCAAACTCGGTTTTCTCATTTGATTGATCTTGCTTTTTCTCTTTCTTAGGTGCTTCTTTTTTCTTCTCTTCTTTCTTGTCTCCACCTTTAGCTGCCGCATCCACGTCTTCTGGACGGATTCTTCCTAATGGATCACGAGCAGAAATCTCACTCAAGTCTATGCCAAGCTCTCGTGCACGCTTACGAGCCGCTGGAGTGGCAATGACGTCTTTTTGTTGACTATCAGAAGAAGACTTCTCTTCTGACTTCTCATCTTTATCTTCTTTTTGTTGTTTCGGTTGATCTTCTTGTTTAGGTTGTTCTTGCTTTTCTTCTTTTGCTTTAGAGGAGGTTTCTTCTTCAGAGGACTCTTCTTCAGAATCATCATCAGAGTTTCCTGCTTCTCCATTCTCATCGACTTTTGCAATCACATCGCCCACTTCGACGTCGTCTCCTTCTTCTTTTAGAAGTTCAGAGATGACTCCGCCAGCATCTGCATTGACCTCGACGTTGACCTTATCTGTTTCTAATTCAAGAATAGGGTCTCCCTTTTCAACTTGATCACCTTTCTTGACTAGCCATTCAGCAATAGTACCTTCTGTTATGGATTCAGCTAATTCAGGAACTTTAATTTCCTTCATTTGAATTTCCTCCTTTGGACATCTGTAGCGCTTCACGAATAATACGATTTTGTTCTGTTTTATGAATGTTCGGTTCCCCTACAGAAGGAGATGCACGATGAGGTCGTCCTACATAACGATGAATTTGATTTTCTTTCAACAATTTGTGCAGGATGCCTTCTACGTAATACCAAGACCCCATGTTTTGAGGTTCTTCCTGTACCCAGACAAGTTCCTCTACATTTGGATAGGACTCTAGAATCCCAGCTAGATTATCTTCAGGGAACGGGTAGATTTGTTCAATCCTTACTGCATCGATGGTCTCAAAAGATTGTTCTGCTTTTTCAACAGTGTCTTCAATCTCTACCATGATTTTCCCGCTGCCAAGGAGAAGTGTTTTCACTTTTTCTTTCTCTTTTTTAGTTTTTGAAGTCAACCCTGGTTGTTTCAATATCGGCTGGAACTTACCGTTACTGAACTGCTCTCCGTCAACCGCCACTCGTTGATTACGCAACAAACTCTTCGGCGTCATTAAGACGAGAGGGCGCGCCTCTTCTTTATTACTTATTGCTGCTTGTCTACGCAACAAGTGGAAGTATTGAGCAGAAGACGTCACATTGGCAACCGTCCAGTTGTGCTCTGCTCCCATTTGAAGGAATCGCTCGAGACGTGCACTGGAGTGTTCCGGTCCTTGCCCTTCATAGCCATGAGGAAGCAAGAATACCATATTTGATTTTTCTCCCCATTTTGCTCGACCAGCCGAAACAAACTGATCGAAAATCACTTGTCCAGCGTTTGCGAAATCACCAAATTGTGCTTCCCAAAGAACAAGCGCTTCAGGAGCTTGTACACTATAACCGTATTCAAAGCCGATTACCCCCGCTTCAGATAACGGACTGTTGTGTATATCAAATGAAGCATTCGCTTGTTCAATGCCGTGCAATGGACAATAAGTATCGCCTGTTTCAACATCATGAAGAACAAGGTGACGATGGGCGAATGTACCACGCTCTGTATCCTGTCCAGTGATACGGATCGGTTGGCCTTCTTCCAAAATCGAGGCAAAAGCTAAAGCTTCTGCTGTTGCCCAATCGACTTGTCCTCCATCATCAAGCATCTTGCTACGGCGCTGCAGAATCTTCTCCAATTTCTTGAAGCCGTTGAATCCTTCCGGGCGTTTGAGCATGCCTTCGTTCAATCCACGCAGTCGATCGATATCGACAGCGGTCTCAATTTCATCTAAGGTGCTTTCTACACCGCTCGGACGTTCTTTTACGTCAGGTGCCGCGGTTTCGTGCTCGTTCATATTGTTATAAATATCACGAAGATCATTTTCAATTTCTTCTTTGATTTCATTAAGTGCATTCTCTCCTACAACCGATTCTTTCTCCAGTTGTTCTGCAAATAAAGCAGCGACTGTAGGATGCTCATCAATTTCGCTGTATAACCTTGGTTGTGTTGCACGCGGTTCATCCATTTCGTTATGTCCAAAACGACGATATCCCACGAGGTCAACAAGGAAATCTTTATGGAACTTTTTACGATATTCATAAGCCAGCGACATCGCTGACATACACGCGATCGGGTCGTCTGCATTCACATGTAGAATAGGAATTTCAAACCCTTTTGCCAAGTCGCTGGCATAACGGGTCGAACGCCCATGTTTACGGTTGGTCGTAAATCCGACCAAGTTGTTCGCGATGATATGAACCGTTCCACCTGTACGATAACCAGGCAGGTCACTCATGTTCAATGTCTCCGCTACGACTCCTTCACCGATGAAAGCTGCGTCACCATGAATCAATACACCAAACGCTTCATCGCGATCCATTTGGGCATAACCGGCTTTTGTACGGTCATCCTGAGCAGCTCTTGTGAATCCTTCCACGACAGGATTGACGTACTCCAAGTGAGACGGATTGTGACTCAGAGTGACTTGGGTAGCCGATTGCTCCCCGTTATCAATGTCTCTTCTTGCACCGAAGTGATATTTTACATCGCCAGTCCATCCGTAGTTGATGCCTGTTGACCCTTCAGATGGAATCAGCTCTTTATCTGGTGAATGATGGAACTCAGAGAAAATTCGGTCATATGGTTTCCCTAAAATATGAGCCAAAACGTTGAGACGACCGCGGTGGGCCATTCCCATCATAATATGTTTGATTTGATCAGAAGACGCCGACTGAATCATGTGGTCCAACATAGGAACCATGACATCTAAACCTTCGATCGAGAAACGTTTTTGTGCAACAAAGGTTTTAGCTAAGAAGTTTTCAAACCCTTCAACCTGAGCCAGTCTGCGCAATAATTGTCTCTTCTCTTCGTCCGTGAGTGATACTTGGAACGTACCTGAATCGATTTTATCCTGCAACCACTTTCTCTCTTCTTCATTATTGACATGACCATATTCGAAGGAGATTGTGCCTGCATATTTTTCTTTTAATGTACGGACCACTTGCAAAGCATTCTCCAGCTTTAATGGAGAATCAGGCCAAACCCACTCGGCCGGCATTTGTTCGAGGTCCTTTTCGGTTAACCCGTATGTTTCTAAGTCCAATAAATTTGTTGGCTCCCTTTCATAACTACCTACTGCGTAAATTTCAGCCTGCAGGTGACCATGACGACGAACAGCCTCAACAAGTTTGTATGCTGAGGTGATCTTTGCAATATCCGTTTGGGACGGCATAGCCGATCCATTACCTTCTGCTACTGAACCTGTTTCTACCCAGTCTGGAGCGCCATGCTCATCGAATAAGTCCTTCAAGGAAGGATCGACGGTACTAGGATCGTTCTCATACTGTTCATATTGTTCTTCAATGTACCCCATATTGGGGCCATGGAAATTTTCCCAGAATTTTTCATTGGAGCCTTGTTTAGACACGTGTAATACCCCCAAGTAGTAGTTGGCTATTGTTTCCTCGAAAACGTTTCCAAGTCCAAGTACTATTATAGAATTGAAACGCTTACGTGTTCAACATATTTCGCAATTTTTTTTCATTAATCAACAGTTTCATTATAACAATAAAGACGCACCAGTGGGTACGCCTTTTTACTTTTTACAGTAAATTGCTATGATCTTGTTATTCCTCATCTTCTAAAACGCGGTAAGCCATATCAAATAGCTTCATCTGACTATTGATCTTTGGCGTATTTGGCGGGACTTCAACATAACGATACTGACCATCATTCTGTTGTTCTCTTGCTTTGACGTTGTCATTTAGCATCACAGATAAAATCTTTTGCAAGCGACTCTTAATGGCAGGTTCGTGAATAGGAAACATCAGTTCCACACGCTTTACCATGTTGCGGGTCATCATATCAGCTGAAGAAAGGAATATTCGATCATCGCCGTTGTGGTGGAAGTAGTAAATGCGACTATGCTCTAGGAAACGTCCTACAATGCTTCGTACACGGATGTTGTCGCTGATTCCTTTGATTCCTGGTCGAAGGCAGCAAATGCCCCGAACAATCAAATCAATCTTCACCCCCGCTTGAGAAGCTTCATAGAGTTTCATGATTAAATTTTTGTCCGTTAATGAATTCATTTTTGCAATGATTCTTCCGTTTCCGTGCTGCTTATGGAAGCGAATTTCATTGTTCATGTACCGAATAAAGTCATTACGAATATCAAATGGAGCCATAGATAAATGATGATACTTCGGTTTTTCTGTGAAACCACTTAAATAATTGAAAAAGTCAGTCGCATCAATGCCGAACTTTCTACGGGCTGTAATCACACCCATATCGGTGTAAAGAGATGCGGTCTGGTCATTATAGTTCCCTGTCCCTAAGTGGACGAAACGCTCAATTTTCTCATGTTTCTTTCTGACAACCAATGTAATCTTGCTATGTGTTTTCAAGTAAGTCATACCATAGATTACATGACACCCTGCTTTTTCCAGTTCCTTGGCCCACTGAACGTTGTTTTCTTCGTCAAAACGAGCCTTCAATTCAACAAGGACTGTAACCTGCTTGCCTTTTTCAGCCGCTCTCTTCAACGCATCAATAATCGGAGAGTCACCACTGACCCGATAGAGCGTTTGTTTAATGGCTAGAACGTACGGGTCATCGGCAGCCTCCGCGACAAAATCGACTACCGGCTCAAACGATTCGTATGGGTGATGGAGGAATACATCGCCCTTCTCGATAGCTTCAAAGATATCCTCTTCCCCCTCCAAATCCCTTGGAGGTTGCGGCATAAGCGTTTCATATGTCAAATGATCTTTAAGATCAGCAAGGGTCTTATGGAACTTAAACAAGAAGGTCAAGTCCAGGGGACCATTTGTGATGTATAAGTCATCTTTATGAATCTCCAATACTTTAAGAAGGAACGAAACCACCTTCTCATCATACTTCTCGCTACGCACTTCTAAGCGGACAGCCGCTCCCCATTTTCTCTTCTTCAGTTCTTTCTCAATCTCTTTCAGAAGATCACGTGCACCCTCTTCGTGGATCGTCATATCCGCATTTCTTGTGATGCGGAATTCCGTGATGGACCTCACTTGATAGCCTTTAAACAATTTAGAAATAAAATGACTGATGATTTCTTCGAGTAATACGTACTGGCACTTATGATCATGCCCCACTTCTACGAAACGATCCAGTACGGCCGGAACTTGTACGATAGCCGTTTTCGTTTCGTTATCCGTTGGATCTAAAGCGTCTTTTATAACAACAGCCAAGTTGATTGATTTATTTAATAACATTGGGAATGGACGGTATGCATCCACAGCCATCGGGGTTAAAACAGGAAATATTTCTTCATCGAAGTATGACTCCAGTCGGGCAATCTCTTCTTTTGTCAGGTCTTCCATCGATAATAAGGAAATATCTTCTCCTTCAAGTTCTGGTTTCATTGCCTGGTAGGAGTCGTATTGTTTGCGTACTATTTCATGATTGATCTCTGCAATCTTTGATAGTTGCTGCTTAGGTGTCAAACCCGCTTTATTCTCCGGTTTATTGAACCCGGCTTTCACCTGGTCTTTCAATCCTGCTACGCGGACCATGAAAAATTCATCAAGATTCGATGAACAAATCGCTAAGAATTTAAGTCGCTCTAGTAAAGGGTTGTCCATATCAAGCGCTTCCTCTAATACACGTTCGTTAAAGGCAAGCCAGCTCAATTCACGGTTATTATAAAATAGTGGATTATCTAATTCCTGCATCTTTTGTTCTGTCGACATATTTCAACACCCTTCACAAAGTAATCTACCATCACCATAGTATGTCAGTATAACGCCAACATTAACGAGATATTAAAGGTTTGTAAATTTATCTTTAAAATACTTTACTCCCCTACTTCTCGTTCCACAAAAGATAGTTCAATATTCCTCTTTAATGACTTTTCTAAATGTTTTTTCTGCTTTTCAGCCTGGTATTCCTCAGGCATCCACTCTCCTTGACAATATAAAGTAATATGAAGGACACCATCATGACTCGCAACATTTAAGTCTTGAACCGTATGTCTTCGTGTGCTGTCCAAGCTATAGCAGAATTTCAATAACGCACCTAGCAATCGTAGCTTTTTCCGTTGATCTTTTAAAAACCATTTCTTATAGGGTTGCAAAAATTGCTTGAATACGGTTTTATTCTTGAACGAAGCTAGTAAAGCGAGTCGTAAACGCTCCATATGCATAAGCCCATCAATGGTGCGGTTTGCTAACAGATAAAACGTGTGTTGATAACTTGCTTCACTGTCAATATAGTCACCCAAATTAAAGACATAGCTTGCCCTTTTCACTTCCAGCCAATCATTTTTCTTCAGAGACCCAAGCCCTTTTGCATGAAGCTGGTGGAACAGTTGGTGGGCTAAATGTTGGACGTGAGAGATATGCTTGATGTTCAAGTCATAATCACTGACAAGTTCATGAATACTTTCTTCTAGAACATCAGGAAAGACAGATGTCCCCATATCTTTTGTTAATTGTTCATAAAACACGCCATCCCTTAGACCCTTTCGACTCAGAATAAACCCATCAGCCTCTACGGTGTCATACAACGAATGGAAGACCTCTGTTGCCGGTAATATGATGTCAGCACGATCTTTTGACAACCCTTCCACTTTTTGAATCTTCTTCATAGAAAGTGTAAAGAGATAATTTTTGATGAAGGAAAGATCACTATCCTTCATCTTATATTGATGAAGGCCAGCTAATGGATATTCTTTTAAGTTCTGATCAATCTGCACCAAATTTCGAGCTCCTCCGCCTATACCTATAAGCGGAATGTTCTTCTCACGCAACCAAGGCAATGATTTAAACTCTTCCAATAGATACTTCCTCAACTTATAGAACTCTTCCTCTGTAGGTAAGTCTTTCTTAAAGAAATCCTGTTTAAGCGTCAAGGCACCGAAAGGAAAGCTGTGCGACTCTATAAGCTTGCGGCCTTTGAAATATGTAATCTCCGTACTACCACCACCGATGTCAACCGTTATCCCCTCTTGTACGGCCGTCGAATTGACCACCGCCAAATAGCCGTAATACGCTTCTTCATGCTCAGATAGTATCCGCATATCGAAACCTGTCTCGTTTGATACACTTCTTATGATTGTTTCTTGGTTCTCTGCCTGACGAATCGTCGCCGTTGCTACACACACCATTTCTTCTAAGCTATAGGATCCGGCCACTTCTTTGAAGCTTCTTAGTGTTGTAATCAGAATACGGATCCCCTCTTCAGAAAGGTCGCCATTTTCTAGCAAATGATTGCGAAGACGAGCCACTGCTTTTACATTCTCTACTTCTCGTAAACGTCCACTCTTGTCTTTTAAGTAAATCACCAAGCGCATTGTGTTCGAGCCGACATCTATGATTGCATAATAACTTCTCGCCATCTTCTCACCTGCATTTCATTTTTTTGCTATTATAACACAGTTGATCCACTATCCCTTAGCGGAATAGTGGATCAAAAGGTCATGATTTATCGGTTAAGCAGGCTTCCGACATACTTCAATAATTCATTGGCTGAGCTCGAGTTATACCCATGCTCATCCACTAGTGTTGCGACGACTTCATTGATTTTCTTAAGCTGTTGCTCATCTGGCGTTTTCGTTGATGTTGTAATTTTGACAACATCTTTCAAATCAGCGAATAGCTTTTTCTGAATCGCTTCGCGTAACCGTTCATGGGACTGGTAATCGAACTTCTTGCCTTTACGCGCATAGGCGGAAATCCGAATGAGGATTTCTTCACGAAACGCTTTCTTTGCATTCTCCGACACACCAATCTGCTCTTCAATCGATCGCATCAAGCGTTCATCCGGATTGAGTTCTTCTCCGGTGAGAGGGTCTCTTAGCTTCGCTTTGTTGCAATAGGCTTCAACATTATCGAGATAATTATCCATTAACGTTACAGCAGACTCTTCGTATGAATATACGAACGCTTTCTGAACTTCCTTCTTCGCCAGGTCATCGTATTCTTTTCTAGCAAGCGAAATGAAGTCCAGATACCGTTCTTGATCCTCTTTTGAAATCGAGGCATGACTTCCGAGTCCATCCTTTAACGATCGTAAAACATCTAACGCGTTGATCGACGTCAGCTCTTTCTTAATAATAGTGGAAGAAATACGGTTAATGACGTAACGAGGGTCAATTCCACTCATTCCCTCATCCGCATGCTCTTTCTTCAGTTCTTCCACATCTACATCGCTGAATCCTTCTAGAATCTCACCATCGTAAAGACGCATTTTCTTAAGAACGTCTATGGAAGCCTTCTTCGACTCTTTCAATCGAGTTAAAATCGTGAACATCGCTGCAACTCGTAACGTATGTGGCGCGATATGAACATTACGAATGTCACTTTCTCGAATCATCTTCTCATAGATCCGTTCCTCTTGACTCACCTTCAAGTTATAAGGAACCGGCATAACAATCATACGTGAATGCAAGGCCTCGTTTTTCTTGTTGGCGATAAACGATTTATATTCCGCTTCGTTCGTATGGGCGATGATCAATTCGTCTGCACTGATGAGCGCGAACCTGCCAGCTTTGAAGTTGCCTTCCTGCGTTAAACTGAGTAAGTGCCACAAAAACTTCTCATCACACTTCAGCATCTCCTGAAATTCCATAATGCCTCTGTTCGCTTTATTTAATTCTCCGTCAAATCGGTAGGCACGTGGATCAGATTCTGACCCGTATTGAGCAATGGTAGAGAAATCGATCGATCCAGTTAAATCGGCAATATCCTGAGACTTCGGATCTGATGGGCTGAAGGTACCAATGCCTGTACGTTTATCCTCTGAGAAAAAGATGCGTTCAACAAGGACATCTTCAATACGTCCATCGTACTCTTTCTCCACCCTCATCGTATTCAGAGGTGACAGGTTCCCTTCAATACGGATGCCGTAGTTTTCTTGAAACTCACCACGTAAGTGCTGAGGAATCAAATGGAGAGGGTCTTCATGCATCGGGCATCCTTTAATGGCAAAGACAGCCCCCTCATCTGTGTGTGAGTATTTTTCAAGCCCTCTTTTCATTAGATTCACCAATGTTGATTTACCACCACTGACAGGCCCCATCAACAATAAGATACGTTTTCGAACATCTAATCTGCGAGCAGCCGGGTGGAAGTATTCTTCTACTAACCTCTCCATCGCTTCATCCAAGCCATAAATGTCATCATCGAAGAACTTGTATTTCTTATGATCATGTTCTTCTACAACTCCCGCACTTTTGATCATATTATAAACACGGGAATGTGCAGATTGTGCTAAATAAGGGCGTTCTTTCAAAAGCTCTAAGTACTCCGCGAATGTACCTTCCCATTTCAATTCCTCTTCTTGTTCACGGTGGTCTTGTATTTTTCTTAAAATGTCCACTTTGCTAGACCTCCCCCGTCCTAATAGACGAAATTTATATATCCTATGCCCTTCCGAGACAAAACATGTGTAGTTTAGATGAGCGATGGGGGTTTTAACAGCTGCATTTCATTGTGGGGACGGACAAGCAGGCACAAAAAAAAGACTAATCGATTATGATTAGTCCTCTTCTCTTCCTTCTTGGTATTTTTTCCTTTGTGACATGCCCATCACTAGAAAAATGATGAACAATACAATATTGAGCCACCTGTAGTCATCGAAAAAGAAAGCGAGAATCGCCCAAATGGCTGAACTGATAAAAAACAAAAGACTGGATAAAAGCGTCTGGTTCATCGCTATCCTCCTCTTTTATAATACATATTCCTATTATAGTCTTACTTGCATATATACAGCAAAATCTTTATTTAGGGTTCTACTTTCGTACCCTTTAGCATTTTTTGACATGGAATCATCTGCTTGTTAGAATTGTTTTGAACATTTTAACACAATAAAGCACATAAGAAAGAAGGACTGTAAATGGAAACATGGTATTATGTCGATTCTGGGCATTGCACACCAGCTATGAACATGGCTTTGGATGAAGCTCTCATGAATTGGCATCGCCAAGGGAACATCCCTCCCGTCCTTCGCTTTTATGGATGGGAACCAGCAGGATTATCTGTTGGGTATTTCCAAAAAGTAAAAGGGAAGATCGATCTAGAAGGAATCAAGCATCATGGTTATGAACTCGTCCGCAGGCAAACAGGAGGACGAGCTGTTTTGCATGACAAAGAACTGACTTATAGTGTAATTGTTTCAGAAGAGCATGAAGCGATGCCAGCCTCTGTTAAAGACGCTTACCTCGTCATCTCACGTGGCCTGTTGGAAGGCTTTCTGGAACTTGGGATCAAAGCAGAATTCGCTGTTCCTGAAGAGAAGCTCGGTACAACAGGATCTGCCGTCTGTTTCGAGGAGCCTTCATGGTATGAATTGATTGTAGAAGGGAAAAAAGCTGCAGGGAGCGCACAAACAAGAAAAAAAGGAATCATATTACAGCATGGTTCTATCCCGATTGACGTCGATGATGTAAAGCTCTTTGATATGTTCATATATAAAAATGAGCGAATAAAAGAACGGGCCCGTCGCGCTTTCAGTGATAAAGCTGTTGCGATCAACCAAATCCTTGAAACGCCTATTACGTTTAATGACACGAAGCATGCATTCAAAAAAGGGTTTGAGAAAGGGCTAGACATCCACTTGGAGCCTTTCGAACTCTCTGATGAACAGTGGCAGGAAGTCGAAGCCATTGCAGAACAACGGTACCGTTCAGACGAGTGGAATTACTCAAGATAACTAAGGAGTGGAAATCACATGGCTAAAAAAGAGGAATACATAAGAAAGCCGGACTGGCTGAAAATCAAAATCAATACAAACAAATCTTACACCGGCTTAAAGAAATTGATGCGCGACAAAAAGTTGAACACCGTCTGTGAAGAAGCCCGTTGCCCGAACATCCACGAATGCTGGAGTGAGAGAAAAACGGCAACGTTCATGATTCTAGGAGATACTTGTACACGAGGATGTCGTTTCTGTGCTGTGAAAACAGGCCTTCCGAATGAATTGGACTGGGGCGAGCCGGAACGTGTTGCCGATTCTGTTGAAATCATGGGACTGAAGCACGTTGTCGTAACAGCCGTCGCTCGTGATGACTTGAACGACGGAGGCGCTGCCGTATTTGCTGAAACGGTAAAAGCCATTCGTAACCGTGTACCAGGATGTACAGTAGAAATCCTCCCTTCTGATATGAAAGGCGACTATGACAGCCTTCATACATTAATGAGCGGTGAACCAGATATTTTCAACCATAACATTGAAACCGTTCGCCGCTTAACCAAGAAAGTACGTGCAAGAGCGATGTACGACCGATCTCTTGAGCTATTGCGCCGCGTGAAAGAAATCCGTCCAAACACGCCGACGAAATCAAGCCTTATGGTGGGGCTCGGGGAAACCAAAGAAGAAATTGTTCAGGCTATGGATGACCTTCTCGCCCATAATGTTGACATTATGACGATTGGACAATACCTCCAGCCGACCAAAAAGCATCTGAATGTTGAGCGCTACTATCATCCGGATGAATTCGAAGAACTTAAGCGAATCGCATTAGAAAAAGGCTTCAGCCACTGCGAAGCGGGTCCTATGGTACGTTCTTCTTACCACGCAGACGAACAGGTAAATGCCACATCTGCTCAGCGCAGAATCAAGTACATGAAGGGATATGAATCCCAAGGCGAGGAATTAGATACAACAAACTTCTAATCAATCAGAACCCTGAACAATCATTCTCAAGATGTTCAGGGTTCGTCATCTTATTAAGAATAGGGGTGGTTTTGAAACAACTCTCTTTCCTGCGGGGGAGCCGCCGAGCCTCCTCGGTCGTTGCACTCCCTGTGGGGTATCGCCTAGGTCCTTCTCCCGCGGGAGTCTCGCTGTTTCAAAACCACCCCTTCCGACATGGAGAAGAACGAACCCTCAACGCGGTGTGTTATGTATCAAGATTTTCGCACACATGACTTTTATGTGAAGTGAACCAGCATGGCCGAAGTTTTCGTTCTCCTAATAAAAGTAAGAAGGGCCGGGAAATGGCGAGACTCCTGTGGGATGTACATGATCGGTGAGATGCCGCAAGGCGAAGCCTGAGGAAGCTCACCACATGCCCTCGGAAAGCGAGTCATTTCCCGGCCCTTCAAACGCTACACAATGCAACGGAAACCACTAGAAGGTATCAACAATAAGCCTTATAAGCAAATAACGAAATCCCCTCTGAAGGAGAGCCTTCAGAGGGGATTGTTTTGTTTACCAGAAACCACCATACGGAGGACGGCCATAGTAGCCTCCACCGCCATAATAGCCACCATAATAAGGAGGACGGTAGTATGGAGGTCTTGGTCCATAGAATCCGCCGCCACCATATAGCCCTGGAGCGATAGCACCGCCTAGAAACCCACCAAGTAAACCTCCAGCGAACGGTCCGAAAAAGAACCGTTCATCGTCTTCACGGAAGCCGTCTTCATAAGGATACGGTTGTTGATAAGGAAAATGATTCATTCCTATGCCTCCATTTCACTCTTGGTTATTCACCTACTCTTCAACCTATGTCACCGTCCTGTTCTTTGTATGGGCACGTGTCTTTGGGTAGAGAATAAAATTAGATGGACAAACAATTCACATCACATTGGAAATAAGGTATAATGAAATCAGTCATACTTGTCTGGTAGATAAAGGAGGAAATAGTTCATGAATCTTACATTGATCATCCTTGTAAGCTTAGCCTTTTTGTCAGCGATCTTCTCTGCAGGGTACGACATCAAAGGTGGTAAACCAAAGAAAAGCACACAAATATAAAAAACGCATCCCTCGTGGATGCGTTTTTTCTTTTGATACTATTTGATCAAATTCGGAAACCCTTGTTGCTTGAGAGCGTCGAACAAGATGATGGAAACGGTATTCGATAAATTCAATGAACGTACTTGTCCTGTCATCGGGATGCGTAAACATTGATCTTCAAGCCCTTCGAGCAAAGATGTTGGAATCCCGTCACTTTCCCGCCCGAAAATGAATAGTAGCTCTCTTTCTGTCGAACTGAAATCAAAATCTGCATACGATTTTGTTCCGAAGTTTTCGATATAATAATATTCGCCATCTGGAAACGCCGCATACAATTCATCAATCGAATCGTAATAATGGATTTTCACATCGTGCCAGTAGTCTAAACCTGCACGCCTGAGCATTTTATCATCGGTAGAAAAGCCGAGCGGACGAATCAAATGTAATTCAGAGTCTGTAGCCAAACATGTACGAGCGATATTTCCCGTGTTGGCTGGGATTTCTGGTTGAAATAATACAATATGATTTGGCATATTTTCACCTCAGTCTAGTCTTTGTCAACTAGGCTATTATATCATACACATCAACCATCAATATGGAAAAACTTATATTGAATATTGGGTGTGTAGGCGGTTGAGTCTTCATACGCCCAATACCTGTGACGGCTATTGGAGGTGTGGGCATTGACCAAAGGCATTCCATCGCTGTTTTTCTTCACTACGATGGTATTATGATCGAACCGGCCATTCCCTTGAAAGTCGTAACAGATGACATCTCCTAAAGAAAGTTGATCAGCCGAGGATACCTCACTCGCTGTCAGTCCTCGTCTCGATCCACTCAAATACCATCTTAAGGCATGGGCGACCGCCCAACTATAGCTCCAAGTATTCCCGCTATACCACCACCCTTTTGACCGGTTCGGTGCCCCCCACATAGGTGCACCACCGGCACGCAAACATTGTGAAATGTAATTTGTGCAATCAACATCAAAGTGTTTATACGCTGGGTTATAACTGTTCCACCAACGCTCTGCATACCGTACGGCTTCCCTACGGTTATAGGTGAACGGTTCACGTTCCTCCTCTTCCTTTTCCACAAAGTCAGAAGACATCCGTGCATCTGTTTCAAGAGCTGTCTCCGTTTGGATATTTTGCTTAATCAAGTCCTCTCCAAAGAAGGCAGCCGTGCCTTTATACATCCCCTCTTCCAAGTAAAACTTACGCCCTTCTTTCATTAAACAGGTCAAGGTTAACAGATACTGAAGGGAAGAATGACGGCCATAGGCATTTCGATGAAAGGGTTGGATGGTAAACGTGATTCTCTGCAGGTGCCCACCACGTTCCGTAAACCCCCTCACTTTCCTTTGTAGCCACATCTCCTCTTCCTGTTCCATTAATCGATCTATAATTCCTTCCCAATATCTTTGAAGTTGATAGGTTAGGCTCACTTCTTCCCCTCCTCCCTTCATCGTATGAAGGAAAGAATCATTCCATACAAAAAACCGCTCTTCCGATGGGAAGGGCGGTTAAGGTTGATTGGTTACAATGGTTCGTTGTTTCTCGAAGTCTAACAATTGCTGCTTTTTCTCTAATCCACCAGCATATCCGACCAGCTTCCCATTGCTTCCAATGACACGGTGACACGGAACAACAACGGAGAACGGATTTTGATTGATGGCACCACCTACAGCACGAATCGCCTTAGGGCTGTGCATGGCAGTGGCAATTTCTTTATAAGAACGCGTCTCTCCAAATGGAATATCGTGAAGAAGGGTTCTCCACGTTTTTCTTTGAAAGTCGGTACCATAGCAATTTAAAGGAAGGGTAAACTCATCTCTCTCACCCTCAAAGTATTGCAACATCTCTTTCTTCGTTTGGCTCACATAGGGATGCTCTGGATCGTAGACCAATTCCCCTTTTAGAAGATGCTTCTTCTTCCATGCTTGAAAAGAGGCGAGACGGTCTTCATACGTGCCAAAATCAATACGACATACCCCACTATCATTAGCTAGAACCGTCATAGATCCTATAGGGGTCTCGAACGAGTCATAGTACATGAAAGACCGATGATTCATAGACATCTCCTTCTCTTACAAAATTCTTAGAGTCTATTATTACATGCATGATGAATGGTTATTGGAACTCGAATTGGAGCCCTTTTTCCATTTCAACGAGTACTTGTGAATCTTCCTCTTTGATCATAGCATCTTTAATAGCTTCATAACAGTCCTTTTTGCCAATTTTTCCAAGTCCCCACGCAGCCGTTCCTCGAATAACAGGGCGGGGATCTTCTTTCATCAAGCGAACCAACTCATCCACTGACGTTTCATCTTTATAATGAGCAAGTGCGATGATCGCGTTTCTTTGAATCGGTTTCTTCCCGCGCCACGAACCGGATATCGGACCGTAAGTTTCTTTGAATTGTCGATTGGAAATAGAAAGTAGTGGAATAAGTTTTGGTTTCACAACCTCAGGATCGGGCTCGAATTCTTCGTGTAAATGAAAATCTTTTTTACGATTTTTTGGACAGACGGTTTGGCATGTGTCACATCCGTACAGTCGGTTCCCGATCTTCGTCCGGAATTCATCCGGCAAGAAGTCCTTCGTTTGAGTAAGAAAAGCAATGCATCTCTGCGCGTTCAGTTGGCCGCCTTGTACTAAGGCATCTGTTGGACACGCGTCAACGCATATATTGCAGTCTCCACAACTATCATCGACCGGTTCATCCGGCGCAAACGGAATGTTGGTCACAATTTCTCCTAGATATACATATGATCCGAATTCAGGAGTGATCACGGCACAGTTTTTACCGCTAAATCCAATTCCTGCCCTTTCCGCGACAGCACGGTCAGAAAGTTCTCCTGTGTCGACCATTGACTTCATTTCAACTTCTGGGAAATGCTGTTGGATAAAGGCACCCAGCTTATTCAGGCGATCACGCAGCACGTCATGATAATCCCGCCCCCAAGATGCTCGACAAAAAATACCACGTCGATCACCTTTTTTACTTCTAGGTGCATCGTGCATTTTAGAAGGGTAGGCCAGGGCGATGGAGATAATCGATTGAGCTCCAGGCATTAACCGCCCTGGTTCCGTTCGCTCTTCGACGCTTCCTTTTTCAAAACCTGATTGATAACTTAACTCTTGTTGTCGAATTAAACGTCCTTTGAGTTCACCGAACACATCGGCAGAGGCAAAGCCAATTTTATCAATGCCAATCTCTTTGCTGTACGCAATTACTTCTTCTTTAAACTGATGGAAATCCACCCCGACTCCCTCCTTTCTATCTTAAATCTTTCACTTTTGCTGTTCGAATACGGTTTAATGTTGCCGCTATTTCAAAACGCCTTGGTCGGGCTAACTCTCCTGGATGTTGATTCTGAAATGGTGCAAAAGAGGCTAATCCTTGCTCGTCCAATTGTCGTTCTAGTTCGTCTAACAGTTTCGCTAGCGACTGTTCCTTTTTGAGCCGTCCTTTTTTATCTAAATGCATAATGAGATCGGCAATGAAACGGGTTTGAGATGGATCCACAAGTTGCTCCACATCAGATAAATCAATATCCGTTCTCCCCATGATGATTAAACCTTGACCTTTAGCCTGTACTTTTTCCTTTTTACCTTTTCTCGTCTTTAAACTATTCGGCAGAAAGGATCGCTGAGGAATGGATCCGAATGTCGGTTCAGACATCTCGCTTCGGTTCATTGGATAACGGCGAGCAATGTCTTTGGCACGAATCGTTGCATTAGCCGGAATATATTGATCCATCATGATGACATCATCGGCCACTTGAAAATAATCGCCAGATCCGCCCATCACCATAATGGTTGAAATATCAAGTTCATCACGCATTTGCTTGATTTTATCAATAAATGGCGTAATCGGTTCTTTCTCTTTTACGACTAGCTCCTGCATTCTTTCATCTCGAATCATGAAATTCGTAGCACTCGTATCTTCATCAATCAAAAGAGTCCCAGCTTCCGCTTCTAAAGCCTCCATTACATTGGTGGCCTGAGATGTACTTCCGCTTGCGTTTTCTGTTGTGAAACGGCTCGTATCCGTTCCATGAGGAAGGTTCTTAATGAAAGGTGAAATATCCACTGAGGATACATGACGACCGTCCTCAGCTCGCACTTTGACCGCTGAGCGATCTGTCAGTACGTATTCACGACCGTCTCCCTTTATATGAGGATACACCCCTCGTTCGATGGCATTCAAGAGGGTACTTTTACCATGATAACCGCCTCCGACAATCAATACAATCCCCTTCTTCATAGCCATTCCTGTAATCGGTTCCTTTTGATGAGGGATGGAGAAGGAGACACGATTCTCTTCAGGGCTTTTGAAAGGCACTGCTTCTTTCATAGGTCGATTACTTACTCCACTTTTTCTCGGCAAAATCGAACCATCCGCGACGAATGATACCCAATCATTCTTCTCCATCTCTTCATAGATCGCATCGTGTTGATCGGCTAGCTGACTTGCTGCATGCAAGGTATGATTCTTTATAGAAAAAATGGATTGTTCCATAATCTCAGGAATCAACGTGAAGAACAACTTCTCTGCTTGTTTACCATTGATCCGACGCCCGTTTGCAGGCAACCCTACGGTCATACAAACCGTTGTTCCATCAGGGCCAAAGGTCACCGCTGTTCTCTCGAGAATTTCCTGACCTGGCTGATCAATGGCTACCATACCACTCTTTCCTGAACCTTTTACAGATTGATCATTGTTATGAATGGCACGAGCAACTGCTCTTGTGAACTGATCTTCCGTATAGATTTGTCTACGCTTGGTTTCTTTCCATTCTGATTGAATCTTCCTCTGATCATCAGGTACGATGACTCTTATTTTAGAAGGCGCCGCAAATGGGTCGCCCTGAACGTAATCGATTTTCAATGTGTACTTCTGGAACGGATAAGTTCCTTGAATTCCTTTATATCCTTTATAACTTTTACCATCGATTTGTTTCAATTGCTGCTCTAATTTCTGCATAGTTTTCCCTCCTACAAAAAGTATCTCATTAAGAGGTTTATCCTTTTTTAGTCAATAAAAAACGCAATGCTTCGTTACCCAATTAACGAAACACTGCGTTGTTCACATAGTATAAAAATAAGTACAGCGCCACTACTTACAGAAGTGACTAAGAGCGGGTGAAGGGAATCGAACCCTCATCATCAGCTTGGAAGGCTGAGGTTTTACCACTAAACTACACCCGCATATAAACCATTCTTGCAAAGCATATGTTGTCTGACAACCAACCTCTTTGCTACATTTGTAATTATAACAACCACGTTTTAGTGTTGCAACACAAAATTTACGTTTTTTTGTCGAAAACTTAACTTCTCATTCATATTGGAAGCTAGTACCCCTTGTTTTACTTAGTATATGACGTCTGATCAAGAGATAAACCCTTTAATGAAATTTAAAAAGTGAAACTTTTTTCTTCCTTGTTCGTAAATAGATAAAAAAGGGGGGGGCCGGTCATGATTAATTTATTTCTCGGGATTATGATGCTTGGCATTCTCGGGTTATTTATATGGAGTTATGCATTCGATCCGAACAATGGATTGGTTGTTTCTTTCTCTAAAAAGAAATTTGTTTTCACATTAACCATCATTCTATTACTTACTCTCTACCTTCTATCTACAGGAATCTATCACACCTTCCTGTAACGGATCACACCTTAAACCTTTTTCTAAAAGAGGGTATTGACCTCTGACTCATCCTCTATAAAAAATCAAAAAGCCGCCTGATGCAGGCGGCTTTCTCTTTTACAAGATAACTGTATTCTTCAATCCAGCGATTAACAATTCGAATTCTTCATTGACCTGCCTCAAAACTTCAGGGTCTTTGTAACTTTTCTCTTGAGTGATGGACAAGCTCGGTTCAATGAGTAATGTACGTCCGCCCATAAACTCAATCTCTAACTTCTTCGGAGGTGTATTTTCAGTCAAACTGTAATCTACAAACCATTCTTTCATTGAGATGATCCGTTGTGTGAACAAAGTTTCTTTCGTAACAGCCATGTCAGGCGTAATTCCGAGAATCGTTAGCGTGCGATCATTACGGTTTACGATGAAAAGTTGATGTACATCTGGCGTCAATACTTCAAGCGAGCAGAAGTTGTCGGACTCGAATACATCCTCTGTAAACTCCAAAACAGCCGCCGATCTTAAACTCTCTAAGCTAGATGAACGTAACCTTTCTTTCAACTCAATGGACAATGTTCATTCCTCCTTAAGTAGTTTCAGAGGTAATGTGCCCGTTTTATTCCTATTAAAAACGCTTTTTATCCATATTAAACAAATATTACCACAAGTTTTTATTGCAAGGGTTCAATGGTTGTAATCCTTCGACAGGAATAGAAAAAAATAGCTAAGCGGAAAGTCGGAGCACTTGAAAGAGCCACATATTGCGACAGAACCTGCAATATTACTGGAGAGGTAGATAACCGTGGTGATTCAGTTTAAAAAAAAGAGAAGCCACGTTCGCTTCTCTTCAACCAATCTATAGATTTTCGAAAAATAACCGTAAGACATCCGCTCCACCAATCAATGTTCCTAAGGAGCTTCCGATGTTAGCGAGAACGACGACAAGGAGAATACGCGTCACTTTATTACTCCAAAACCCTTTGACCGATGTTACATCTTCCGATAAAGACTCGAAGTCCGATACGTTTGGACGACGGAAATAAGCTTGCACAAAACCAGCAAACCAACCAGCCGCAATCAAAGGATTGAGTGAAGTGATCGGTGCTGCAATAAATGCAGAGACGACAGCAATCGGATGAGCTAAAGCAGCCGCCGCTCCGATGGCAGAGAAGGAGCCGTTCCACAACACCCAGCTGATGGATTGTTGTGCACCTGCTTCTGGGTTCGCATAAAACGTATAGGCAATGATCGAGATGATGAAAATCGGAATCCCCCAACCAATGACTTTAGGCCATTTCGATTTTGGCTTCCGCTTCGTTAGTTGATCTAGGTCATGATCGTCATGAATTTGCTCTTTGATTCCTGGAACGTGAGCAGCGCCAAGTACAGCCACTACTTTGTCACCGGGAGCCTCCTTGATTTTTTGAGCTAAATACTGATCTCGCTCATCAATCAGTGGTTTCTTCAATGCTGGAAAATGTTCCGTCATATCTTGAAGCATCCCATCCAGCATGTCTTGAGATTTCATTTTCTCCAATTCCTCTTCTGAAATCGATTCATTGCTGAAAATGCTGTAAATGATGGACGTCAGGAGTTTCATTTTCCCCCAGAAACCAATATTGGACCATATTCTAGAGAAAGTAATTTGGATGTTACGATCGGCTAATACGAGCTCTGCCCCCATCTCATCGGCCGATTCAATACCTTGAATCATTTCTTGTCCTGCTTTAATCCCGAATTGTTTCGCCATCCTCCGTTGAAATGAAGAAATGGCTAAATTCATTAGAAGTAATGTTGCTTTTCGATCTTTAATCACTTGAAAGATATCGGTGTTCTTCCATTGATCTCCTTCTTTGATGGAACGATAACGCTGTTCATCAAGCTCAACACAAACAGAATCAGGCCGCTCCTCTTCGATGACTTGTTTAACTTGTTCTGCACTTTGTTTTGAGACATGTGCTGTCCCAATTAAAATTAATTCTTTATCATTGATATGGATTCTTGTAATGTTCTCTTCTGTCATATCTACCTTCCTTTAACGTATGTACAATTTTTCAAAACAACGCTTCTTTCTATTGTACCAAAAATTTAGTCTGTATTGACAATCCAGTAGTTAAACGGATAGAATCTCTATTAATTATCCAATTTAATCTCCACTCGTATAGGTTCGGAAATATGGTCCGGATGTTTCTACCAAACCACCATGAATGGTTTGACTACGAGGAGCGGCGTCACATGTCCCGCCCCACCTCCATGATTCCTTTACGAGTGTTTCTAACAACCTAAGGAGCGATTCTTTCATGAACCAACCTAATCATTCTCTCTATCAACAACTTCACGCAGCAAGTAAAAAGACGATAGCTGATCTTGTCATTAAAAACGCACGCATATTAGATGTTTTCAATTCTGATTGGATCGAAGGCGACGTCGCCATTATGAACGGAAGAATCATCGGCATCGGAGAATATGAAGGAGAACAAGTCCTAGATGCAGATTATCGGTACCTCTGCCCTTCTTTCATTGATGGACACGTCCACATTGAGTCCTCCATGGTACCCCCCGCTGAGTTCGCTCAAGTAGTCATGCCCCGTGGCGTGACTACCGCGATTACAGATCCACATGAAATTGCGAATGTCGCAGGTACAAAAGGAATCGAGTTCATGCTCGAGGATGCGAACCGAACGGAGATGGACCTGTTTTTCATGCTCCCATCATCGGTCCCCTCCACACCTTTAGAAAATGCCGGAGCTATTCTTCAATCTGATAACCTACACCCTTTTTATAAGGATGAACGCGTGCTCGGCCTAGCAGAGGTCATGGATTACCCGGCTTTGAAGAATGCAGAAGAAGGCATCGTAAAGAAAATCATAGATGCTCAAAACAACCAAAAGAAGATCGACGGTCATTTAGCCGGTCTCCCTACCGATGCGATCAATGTCTATAGGACTGCAGGCATCCACACAGACCACGAATGTACAACGGCAGAAGAAGCAAAAGAACGGTTGAGGAGAGGCATGTATGTTTTGCTAAGAGAAGGATCTGTTGCCAAAGACCTCAAGCAACTCCTCCCTGCCGTGACAACCGCGAACTCCAGGCGCTGTTTATTCTGTACGGATGATAAACACCTCGATGACTTAGTAGACGAAGGAAGTATTGACCATCACATCCGGCAAGCCATACAATACGGCATTCCCGCAGAAACGGCTTATCAAATGGCGTCCTTGAACGCAGCAGAATGTTATGGATTATCTAACAAAGGGGCGATTGCACCTGGGTATGATGCGGATTTATTACTTCTAGACAATATAGAAGATGTTAAAATTCATGAAGTTTATAAAATGGGGAAATTAGTCGCGAAAAATGGGCAGTACGTGGGGCAAACGAAAGAAAAACTTCCGGAAGAAGCATCTATTTTATCCTCCGTTCACTTTCCAACTATCTCAGAGTCTGATTTGCAACTTACAATCCATGCGTCAAAGAAAGCGAACATTATCGGCATCAACCCTAATCAGTTGGCTACTAACAAACTTATAGAGAACGTACAGGAAATCAATCAAATGTTCTCACCTAGTGTGAAACATGACCAATTGAAAATGGCGGTTGTTGAAAGGCATCATCAAACAGGAAACATTGGTGTTGGTATTGTAAAAGGGTTGCAATTGAAGTCAGGAGCGATTGCGACAACCGTTGCCCATGACTCGCACAACATCGTGGCAGCTGGAACAAACGACCAAGACTTACTTAAAGCCATTGAAGTTCTCAGACAATCTCAAGGAGGGCTGGTGATTGTAAAGGATGGAGCCGTCCTAACATGTCTTCCTTTACCTGTTGCCGGACTCATGTCCCCTGAGCCCTACATGGACGTATACGAAGAACTCCATTCGTTGAATCGTTCGATTAGGGATTTAGGCTTTGAAGAGAACTTCAACCCTTTCCTCACCCTATCCTTTTTGACATTACCCGTCATACCAAAGCTAAAATTAACGGATACCGGTTTATTTGACGTAGAACAGTTCAAACATATCGACGTATCCCTTTAGCATAGTCAAGTTCAAGGAAAAACTAAACGCCAGGACATCAACTGTCCTGGCGTTTAACTTTATCTATTATTGATATTAGTTAACAGAGCTTTCTTCTTTCGTTTCAGGAATACCTGGTTGCTGCTCTTTCGTCCACGTACTTGTGGCTGGAATCTTCGAGTGATCCGCGCGTCCTGCATACTTCCCAGCGACCTCTGTGACTTCTTGTAGCAACCCTTCATCAAGCGTCGTAGGGTTCAAGCCTTTCGAAATGAACAAATCGTTCTTAACGTGCAGGTCGTTCTCAGGCGCTTCTTTACGAGGGTTAGACACATACGCAATCTCTCCACCCGTCAACTTGCTGACTAGCTTAGCCAAATCATTCACACGATGCGTCTCCGTCATCTGGTTAAAGATCATGACTTGTTCTTCACGCGTTGGAGCGTTCGCTATAGCAAGCTCGACACAGCGGACAGTATCTTGAATGTGAATAAAGGCACGAGTCTGTCCACCTGTTCCGTGAACCGTTATCGGGTATCCAACAGCTGCCTGCATAAGGAAACGGTTTAACACAGTTCCATAATCACCGTCATAATCAAAACGGTTAATCAAGCGATCATCCATTTTGGTTTCCTCTGTATTCGTGCCCCATACAATCCCTTGGTGGAGATCCGTAATCCGGACATTGTCATTCTTATTATAGTACTGGAATAAGAGTTGATCTTGTGATTTTGTCATATGATACACAGAACCAGGATTAGTGGGATACAACACCTGTTGCTGAACGCGCTCACCAGTATCCGTTTGAACTTCCACGTCTAAGTATCCTTCAGGAATCTTCATACCTGCTGTACCATAGCCATACACACCCATTGTTCCTAAATGCACAAGATGAATGTCTAAGCCTGAGTCAACAATCGCACAAAGTACATTATGAGTAGCATTCAGGTTGTTATTGACTGTATAGCGCTTATGTTTTGGTGATTTCATTGAGTAGGGAGCCGAACGCTGTTCAGCAAAATGAACGACAGCATCTGGCTTTTCTTCTTGCATTACTTTCAAAAACGTTTCATAGTCTTCCGCAATGTCAATGTTATAAAAACCAATTTGTTTGCCTGTCTTCTCTTCCCATGCTTTCAACCTCGTCCCCATCGGCTGAATAGGAGTGAGTGACTCCGCTTCTAATTCATTATCAATATTACGTCTAGAGAGGTTATCAATAATAACGACATCATGACCGACATTAGACAAGTGCAAACTCGTCGGCCAACCGCAGAAACCATCCCCACCTAAGACAAAGATTTTTTTGTTTGATTGATTGCTTTCCAAATTCACTATGACTCACCCTTTACCAAGTAGTTAAGTTACTTCTTTTCATTAGATAGAAAGTTTTTTCCCTTAGAATTAAGAAACATCCTGCTCTCCTTTATTTTAATCGATTCTTGAGATGCATGAAAGAAAAGGCGAACAGTTTCTAGACATTATTCGTCCAATTTCGATGTATTCAAATATTATTCGCATGTTTAGTCACTCTCATCCACCCTAGAGCCTTCGAACAATCTTGAATCCTTCCTTGTTATGTATCTCATATGCGTGTTCGGTGAAACTGCTCTGAACTCTGAAACATTTCAGGTCCTTTATGATATTCATAATACAAACATATCGAAAAAGATCGGGGAATACAAATTTATCGACTGTCCACTGTCACATGTTAAGTCAGCCGCTCTTTTCCAACCCGTTTTGAAAGACGCTTCAAACAAGTGGAAAGCATAAGGGTTTTGCATTCAGAAAAAAATCATCCATATTGAAGAGGATGTCCTATTTTACTCTATTATGAAAGGTAGCTTATGTAGCATGAGAATGGAGAAACTGAGGTGAATGTGAACACAAAAAAGAAATAGCTCGTGTTCTGATATTCTTTAGATCAAAAAAAGACTCCCTCACTTGAATGAGGAAGTCTTTTAATTTAGTACCGGTGGCCGGGGTC